>CAWCUX010000010.1:0-179450 GCA_963798885.1 uncultured Actinomycetota bacterium
ACTCATTGCTATGGCCGATGCGGTGGCCCGCACCCGCCCCGCCAGGTCGAGCGGGTCGCGGGAGAACTCCTCACCGGGTCGACGCAGGTCGATCACCCCGGCGGCCCGGGATGCGATCTGCGCGAGCATCTCGACCTCGAACGCCTTGCCACCGGCGAACAGTTCGAGCAGGTGTTCGTCGGCGGTGTTCTCGTCGCTCGACGACGCGGGACCCGCCGAGCTTCGACCCCCGGGCGACGTCGGGCAGGGTCTCGTCGAACCTGTTGTGGGTCTTCACCGGACAGCTGCGGGCGGCGTAGGCGTCCAGGATGATCGGACGCGGGTCCCGAAGGCGTTCTCCCGGACGCCGCGCCCGCGTCAGTCACGCTGCGCCCGCTCGCCGAGCCGCCCTTCCACCCGCGGTGCAGGGCGACGATGCCACCGCTCAGGTTGCGCCAGCCCGACCGCCTTCCATCCCACGTCGTGCATGAGGTCGGCGAGGTGGCGCTGGTCGGGCCAGGCCATGATCGACTCGATGAGGTACTGGTAAGCGGGCGGGTTCGACGACAGCCGGGCCACGTGCGGCAACATCCGCAGTGCACCGCGTTGATAGAGCGTCTCTGAACCACGACGCCGTCGGGGTGGAGAACTCGCAGACGACGAGGCGTCCGCCCGGGCGGGTGACCCGCAGCATTTCCCGCAGTGCGGCGGCGGTGTTCTCGACGTTGCGCAGCCCGAAGCTGATGGTCACCGCGTGGAAGCTGTCGTCGGCGAAGGGCAGCTCGAGCGCGTCACCCGCGACGAACGGCAACTCGGGATGCGCTGCTTGCCCACCTGCAGCATGCCGAGGCTGAGATCGGTCGGGAACACCTCGGCGCCGGCCTCGGCGAACGCGGCCGAGGAGGTGCCGGTGCCCGCGGCGAGGTCGAGGACCAGTTCACCCGGTCGCGGATCGACGGCCTCGACGACGTCGAACCGCCAGGTGCGGTCGATGCCCATCGTGAGCACATCGTTCATCAGGTCGTAGCGGTGGGCCACCGAGTCGAACATGTGCGACACGTCGGCGCGTCGCTTGGCCAGGGTCGCTCGCGAAGTCACCAGGACACTCTAGGGGTTCACCGCGAGTGGCGGCGTCCCCGGTCGTGCTCGCGGCCGGGCGCCGTCGGGCGGTGGCGCCCGGTCCCGCGGGGTCGGGCCGCTGTTCCCCCCGCGGATGCGATGCGCGAGCCGTGGCGCGGATGAGGAACAATGGCGGCCATGGCCAAACGCAGTTCGGGCAGCCGCCCGGTTCTCAAAGTCACCAACCTCGCGAAGAAGTACGGCGACGCGGTGATCGTCGAACGCTTCAGTCTCGAGGTCGCGGCCGGAGAGGCGGTCGCCCTCACCGGACGCAACGGCGCCGGCAAGTCGACCATCCTGCGCTGCATCGTCGGCGCCGACAAGCCCACCGAGGGCACGGTCGAGGTGCTCGGCGAGAGGATGCGCGAGTCGAACCCTGAGATGCGCCGAGCCGTGGCCACGGTCATCGACGACCTCGACTTCTTCCCCGACCTGAGCGTCGTCGAGCACCTCGACCTGCTGGCCCGCGCCCACGGGCTCGAGGACGCCGACGCGCTCGTCGACGAGGTGCTCGAACAGGTGCAACTGGTGCCACAATCGGGCCAGCTGCCGGGCACCCTGTCGTCGGGCCAGCGGCGCCGACTGGCGTTGGCGACCGCCTTCGTGCGGCCCCGCCAGCTGCTGGTGCTCGACGAACCCGAGCAGCGTCTCGACACCGAGGGCGTCGAATGGCTCGGCCGGCGTCTGCGCGAGGAGAAGAACGCGGGCCTCGCGATCGTCATGGCCAGCCACGAGCCCAGCCTCGTCGAGGCGGTCGGCGCGCGGATCGTCCGGGTGGGGGCCGACCACGCATGAGTGCCCACAGCAGTAGCGAGTTCGAGACCCACCAGGTCGACGAACGCCAGCTCATGCTCCTGATGCGCGACTGGCGCCAGGGGCGTGCGACCCGCAACATCCGCCAGGCCATCAGCGACGGCTACGTCACCGTGTTCAGCGCGGCGATGATCACCGCGATGGTCGTCAACGTCATCATCCACGCGCAGCGCTCGGTGTCCGACTGTGCGCAGGCCGCCTGCACGTCGGGACGCAGCCTGCTGCCGTGGGCGGGGCTGTCCGGGGTGCTCACCATGACCTTCGCGGCCAGCCGCATGTTCGGGCCGGTGCTCGCGTCGGCGGCCGAGGGCTTCTGGCTGATGGACGCGCCACTGCGCAGGTCCCGGCTGCTCATCCGCCGCCTCGTCATGGCGCTGATCGCCTCCTTCGCGATCGGTGCCGGCGTCGGCGCGCTCATCGCCGCGCTCACCGGGTCGCCGGGCCGCAGCATCGTCATCTGGACACTGGCCACCGGCGCGGCCGCCCTGGGAGCCACCGCGTTCTCGGCGTCCGAGCAGACCCACGAGCGGTCCTGGACGCTGCGGTTCCTGCAGAGTGTGGTGGTCCTGGCCGGGGTGGCCGTGCTCGGGATGGTCATCGCCACCGCCGCCGGCCGGGCCACCTTCACGATCACCGACACTCTCGCCCAGACGGTCGCCCTCGGGGTCGCGGCCGCCGGCCTGCTGATCGGCGTCCTCGGC
Source organism: uncultured Actinomycetota bacterium (assembly GCA_963798885.1). GTDB lineage: Bacteria > Actinomycetota > Actinomycetes > Propionibacteriales > Propionibacteriaceae > JAJYQH01. Next base: position 2,613 of record CAWCUX010000010.1, read on the forward strand.
ACGCTGATGGCCCGGGCCAGGCTCGACCTCATCCGCCGGGCGCGGCTCACCAGCGGTGGCTCGCTGATGTCGGGCATGCAGGGCGCCATGTTCGCCCTCGACTTCGGGCTGATGCGCGACATCGTCGTCGAACGGGACGCCGTCGCGCGCGGCCGGGTGCGTCCCACCCGCGGACGCGGTAGCGGTCTTCGCGCGCTGGTGTGGCGCGACGTGCAGCGGCTCTTCCGGTTCCCGCGCCCGCTGGTGACGCTCGGCGTCTCCGTCGTCGTGCCCTACGCGGTGCAGGCCCTCGGGCTCGGATCGCTCAACGTGGGGATCTCCGCGCTCGTGCTGATGGCGGCCCTCATCCCGTTCTTCAACTCGCTGCGTGTCCTGGCCCGCACCTCGGGCCTCGCGCGCTGCCTGCCGTACACCACCAGCGAGATCCGCACCGCCGCCTCCGTGGTGCCCGCGATCCTCACCTTCGTCTGGGCCATCCTCGCGGCCCCCGCCTTCATCGGGATCTTCTCGACCAGCGCCGAGCGGACACCCCTCGAGGGCGTCCTCGTGTCGATCACGAGCGCGGTCGCGGGTCTCATCGGAGCGATCCGCTGGGTGAGCGCCCGCAGCCCCAACTATTCGGGCCCGATGATCGCCACCTCCGCCGGCGCCATGCCCCCGGGCATGATGATGAACCTGTTCCGCGGCTTCGACATGGTCGCGCTGATCAGCCTTCCGGTTGTGTTCGGCGCTCCCACCTGGCTCTCGCTGGCGCTCGCCGCCATCGCGTTCGCGTTCCTGCGTTCCGGGGGCATCGGTCAGGACCAACTCCTCGAGATGCAGGAGGAGAACCAGCGCAAGCTCAACGAGGCCAAGACGCAGCGGTCGGCCCCCAAGGAGAAGATCAGGATCGAACGTCCCCGCAAGTGAGCGACGCCGTGAGGGTCGGGCGTCCCTGCGGGTGTGCGGCGCGCGTGGGGATGGTGCGTTGCCGTGCGTGACTGGGGGACCGGGCGTTCCTGCGGGTGACTTGCGTGCGCGGGATGGTTCGTCCCTGTGCGGGGGCGGCGTACGAGTGTGCTGAGGGCGTACGACTCGACGGGGGACAGGCACCGGGTCGTACGCCGCGTCCGCCGGGTCGTACGCCGCGGGTAGCCGAGGGCGGGGGTTACGACAGGGCGTCGCGCATGGGGATGAGTTTGGCCACCGACTCGAGGAGTTCCTCTTCGGGGTCGGAATCGGCCACGATGCCGCAGCCCGCGAACACGCGGATCTCGCGGGAGTCGACCGCGCTGAGCTGGCCGCCCCGCAGTGCCACGGCCCACTGGCCGTCGCCGGTCATGTCGATCCAGCCGACCGGTCCGGCGTAGCGTCCGCGATCCATCGACTCGAGCTCGGCGATGAGCAGGCGGGCCGTCTCGCGGGGGGTGCCGCAGACCGCGGCGGTCGGGTGGATCGCCTGGGCGAGCGACAGTGACGAGATGTCCTGGTCGGCGACGGCCGTGATGTCGGTGGCCAGATGCAGCACGTTGGGCAGTTCCAGCACGTACGGCGCCGGCGGCACGTTCATCGCGCTCACATACGGCTTGAGCGATTCGGCGACCGACTGCGCCGCGTAGGCGTGTTCGCGCAGGTCCTTGTCGGACGCGATGAGCCGGGCACTGAGCTGGGCGCTGCTGTCGTCGCTGCTGTCGCGACGGATGGTGCCCGCCAGCACCCGGGAGGTGATGAGTCCCTTGCGCCGCTCGACGAGCAGCTCGGGGGTGGCGCCGACCATGCCGTCGACGAGGTACGTCCACGTCTGGGGATAGTCCGCGCGCAGCCGGCGCACCAGGTAGGCGGGATCGATCGGGTCTCCGGCCCGCACCAACATGTCCCGCGCCAGCACCACCTTCTCGACGACGCCGCGATGGATGTACCCGACGGCCTCGCCGACCATGGTCTCCCACACCGGGCCGGGCAGGGCGCCGTCGGCCCAGGAGATCATCCCCGGCGCGGGCGCGGCCGGCGCGGGATGGGGCGGTTCGCTGTGCGGCAGGCTGCCGATGCCGATCGTGGTCATCCAGCTGACGTTCTTGCGGCGTCCGATGACCATCCGGGGCACGATGAGCGTCGACTGCTCCTCGGAACTGTCGGGGTCGAAGAGGAACGTGCCGAAGGCGATGGGGCCGACGCCGGGCAGGTCGGGCAGTTCGGTCTCGTGCTCGAGGCTCGCGCAGAACTCCTGCCACCAGATGTCGGCGGCGTCGAGACTGTCGGTGTCGAACCGGGCGAGGATGCCGAGCCCGATCAGCCCCTGACGTGCGCTGACGAAGGCCGAGTCGTCGGGCGAACTCAGATACCGGTCGAGCGGGCCGGGGTCGTCGATCCGCACGGTTCTGGCCAGCCGACGTGTCTCCCCAGGATTCACCAGCACCCCGGCATGCTATCCGCCCAGCGCCCAGAGTCCATAGACACCCCGCAAGTGGTCCGAACCCACGTGGCGCCGATGCCCCGGGGGATTGTGTGATACCCGGTTGGGGCGTGCGGCGCAGATGGGCCTAGACTCGGGCGAGCCAGACCACTGATCGCCGGGCACGACCTGCTCGGAGCCCGTTCGCGAGCCCGATCAGTTCCCACCTGACTATCCGGGAGAGCTTGCATGCCAGACGCCGACGTGATCGTCGTGGGTGCTGGCCCCGGTGGATCCGCCACCGCCGCGCACGCGGCGCGGCGCGGGCTGTCGGTGATCCTGCTCGAGAAGTCGAGGTTCCCGCGCGACAAGATCTGTGGTGACGGACTCACGCCGAGGGCCGTTCGGGCGCTCACGAAGCTCGGTGTCGAGCTGACCCCCGAAAACGGGTTCCACCGCAACGAGGGGCTCAAGGTGACCGGGGGCGGCACGACCGACCTGGTGATGCCCTGGCCCGATCTCACCGACTTCCCCAACTTCGGACTCACCTGCACCCGCATGCAGTTCGACGAGCTGTTGGCCCGCCACGCGCAGAAGTGCGGCGTCACCCTCGTCGAGGGTGCCAATGTCGTCGCACCCATGCTGGAGGGCGACCGGATCGTCGGGGTCCGCACGAAGTCGGGTGACGAGTACCGCGCCCCGGTCGTCGTGGCCGCCGACGGCGTCTCGTCGCGCCTCGGCATCGCGATGGGGGTGCAGAAACTCGACCGGCGTCCGATGGGCGTGGCGGTGCGCGCCTACTACCGCAGCCCGCGCGGCGACGACCAGTACATGGAGTCGTGGCTCGAGTTGTGGGACGGCGAGCCCGGCAGGTCGAACGTGCTGCCGGGCTACGGCTGGATCTTCCCGATGGGCAACGGCATCGTCAACGTCGGTCTCGGCATCCTCAGCACGTCCGACGCGTTCGGCAAGACCGACTACCGGGAGATGCTGCGCCGCTGGCTGGCCGCCACACCGCCCGAGTGGGAGCTCGTCGACGAGAACCGCATCGGCGACATCCGAGGCGCGGCGCTGCCGATGGGCTTCGATCGCAAGCCCGCCTACAGTCGCGGCCTGCTGCTGGTCGGTGACGCGGGTGGCATGGTCAACCCGTTCAACGGCGAAGGCATCGACTACGCCCTCGAGGCGGCCGAGATCGCCGCCGACGCCATCGCCGAGGCGCACTCCCGCGGCATCGGGACGCCGGCGGCCGAGCGCGCGCTCGAGGGCTACGCCACCCATCTCACCAGCTCGTTCGGGGGATACTTCCGGCTTGGGTCACGTGTTCGCGCGACTCATCGGCAACCCGACGATCATGCGCGTCTGCGTCAAGTACGGTCTCCCACGTCGCACCCTCATGCAACTGGTGCACAAGCTGCTGGCCAATTTGACCGACAGGCGTGGGGGTGACTGGATGGATACGTCCATCAACACTCTGACCAGAATCGTGCCGCCAGCGTGACGGCCCTGGTTGAGGGGACAACAATGGGCAACAACGACCCGGGCAATGAAACCTGTATCCGGAAGGGCGGTTCGGTGTGAGCAACGCCTACATCCCCATCGTCGGGATGATCATCCTGTCGGCTCTGTTCATCCTCGTCTCGGTGGCCCTGAGCCTGAACGTGGGGCCCAGGCGCTACAACCGGGCGAAGTACGACAAGTACGAGTGCGGCATCCAGCCGACGCCGCAGCCGGTGGGTGGCGGCCGCTTCCCGGTGAAGTACTACATCACGGCGATGCTGTTCATCGTCTTCGACATCGAGATCGTCTTCCTCATCCCGTGGGCGGTGAGCTTCAACAAGCTGGGTGCGTTCGCCCTGGTCGAGATGGTGCTCTTCGTCGCCACCGTGTTCGTCGCGTACGTGTACGTGCTGAAGCGCGGCGGACTCGACTGGGACTGACGAGACCGAGCGGAAGGACTGACGAGTATGGGAATCGAAGAGAAGCTCCCGACGGGAGTGCTGCTCACCACGGTCGAAGGCATCGTGGGCTGGATGCGTCAGGCGTCGTTCTGGCCCGCGACGATGGGGCTCGCCTGCTGCGCCATCGAGATGATGTCGTACGGCGCGCCCCGCTTCGACGCCGGACGCTGGGGGCAGGAGGTCTTCCGGGCCTCCCCGCGCCAGGCCGACCTCATGATCGTGTCGGGCCGGGTCAGTCAGAAGATGGCGCCGGTCGTGCGTCAGGTCTACGACCAGATGCCGAACCCGAAGTTCGTCATCTCGATGGGCGTGTGCGCGAGCACCGGGGGCATGTTCAACAACTACGCGGTGGTCCAGGGATGTGACCACTTCCTGCCCGTCGACATGTACATCCCCGGTTGCCCGCCGCGTCCCGACATGCTGATCGACGCCATGTTCAAGCTGCGCCAGCAACTGCAGCACATGCCGATCGGTCCCGACATGAAGCGGGTTCAGGAAGAGGCGGAGCAGGTCGCCCTGGTGGCGCCCGCGACGCACGAGATGAAGGGCCTCATGCGATGAGCGACCAGTCCTCGGGTTCCGGGCCGAAGCCCGGAGAGACCGACGTGAGCCGGCAGGAGAAGACCGTTTCGGGTCGTGTCGACGACGCCGAGGCGGCGCCCAAAGCCGGCGTCGAGCGTGAGGACGCCCAGCCGTCGGAGGAACTCGCGCCGCTCGGCACCGACACCGCCCCCGAGGCGATCGGGCGTCGCGACGGCATGTGGAGCGCGCGGCACCGGTGACACGTCGGGCTACGGAGGCATCCGTCGCACCGTCGAGATGCCCGCCGGCAGCCGCCCCCGTTCGGTGGGTGGTACGACCTGGTCGCCTCGCGGATGGGCGAACTGGTGCCGAACTTCAGCACCGGGCGGATCGTCATCGACCGCGGCGAGATCACCTTCCACGTGCGCCGTGAAGAACTGCCCGCGCTGGTCAGCCAGCTGCGCGACGACCCCAGCTGCGGTTCGAGATGTGCGTCAGCGTGTCCGGCGTGCACTATCCGGGTGACCTCGGCGCCGAGTTGCACGTCGTCTACGACCTGCTGTCGATCACCCACAACCGGCGGATCCGCCTCGAGGTGTCGGTGCCGGATGCCGACCCGCACGTGCCCTCGGTGGTCGCCACCTACCCGATGGCCGACTGGCACGAGCGTGAGACGTGGGACATGTTCGGCGTGATCTTCGACGGTCATCCGGGCCTCACCCGCATCCTGATGCCCGACGACTGGCAGGGGCATCCGCAGCGCAAGGATTACCCGCTCGGCGGCATCCCCGTGGAGTACAAGGGCGCCACCGTGCCGCCACCCGACCAGCGGAGGAACTACAACTGATGACGCACGCAGCGACTGAAGACGTTTTCGCCCAGCCGGGTGAGGATTCGGCGGATCGTGTCTACCTCGCCCAGGGCGGCGACTGGGACGACATCGTCGCCGAGCAGGCCGAACGCGGTGACGAGACCATCGTGGTCAACATGGGCCCCCAGCACCCGTCGACGCACGGCGTGCTGCGGCTGATCCTCGAGATGGACGGCGAGACGGTCGTCTCGTTGCGCCCGGGTATCGGGTTCCTGCACACGGGCATCGAGAAGAACATGGAGGTTCGCACCTGGACCCAGGGCGTCACCTTCTGCACCCGGATGGACTACGTCGCCCCGCTGTTCAACGAGGCCGCCTACTGTCTCGGCGTCGAGAAGCTGCTCGGCATCACCGATCGAGATCCCCCAGCGGGCCACCGAACTGCGGGTGCTCGTGATGGAGCTCAACCGGATCGCCTCCCACCTGGTGGCAGTCGGCACCGGCGGCATGGAAATCGGCGCGCTCACGGTGATGACGATCGGGTTCCGCGAGCGCGAGATGATCCTCGACTTCCTCGAGGCTCTCACCGGGCTGCGCATGAACCACGCCTACATCCGTCCCGGCGGTGTCGCGAACGACCTGCCCGGAGACGGCCTCGACCGGTTGCGCGAGGTGATCAGCTGGCTCGAGAAGCACCTGCCCGAATACGCGGCGTTCTGCAACGAGAACCCGATCTTCAAGGGCCGGCTGCAGAACGTCGCCTACATGGATCTGCCGAGCGCCATGGCGATGGGCGTGACCGGGCCGCCGCTCCGCGCGATCGGCTACCCGTGGGACCTGCGCAAGAGCCAGCCCTACTGCGGCTACGAGACCTACGACTTCGAGGTGTGCACGTGGGACACCGCCGACGCCTACGGACGCTTCCGGGTGCGCCTGGACGAGATGTGGGAGTCGCTGAAGATCGTCAAGCAGGTGGCCGAGCGACTCGAGAAGTCGGTCGGCCAGCGCGTGATGATCGACGACCCGAAGATCGGCTGGCCGGCGCAGATGTCGCTGGGTGCCGATGGGCAGGGCAACAGCAACGAGCACATCAAGCACATCATGGGCGAGTCGATGGAGGCCCTGATCCATCACTTCAAGATCGTCACCGAGGGGTTCACCGTGCCCGCGGGGCAGGTCTACCAGGCGATCGAGAGCCCCAAGGGCGAACTCGGCGTCCATCTCGTCTCCGATGGCGGCACCCGTCCCTACCGGGCGCACTTCCGTGATCCCGGGTTCAACCACCTGCAGTCCGCGCCGGTCCTGTGCGAGGGCGGCATGATGTCCGACGTCGTGGTGGCCGTCGCCTCGCTCGACCCTGTCCTTGGAGGTGTTGACCGGTGAGCGGTCACGAATTCGCGAGCTACTTCCCGAACTCCGGCGGCGTCGACACCGACGACCAGTCGACCAACATCGACGCGAAGACGATCGAAGAGCTCAGCAGCTGGCCTCCCGCTATCCGCAGGCGCGTTCGGCGCTGCTGCCGATGCTGCATCTCGTGCAGTCGGTCGACGGGCGGATCTCGCCGCGCGGCATCGAGTTGTGCGCCGAGATCCTCGACATCTCCACGGCCCAGGTGAGCGGTGTCGCGACGTTCTACACCATGTACAAGCGACGTCCGCTCGGGCGGCACCACATCGGGGTCTGCACCACCGCCCTGTGCGCGGTGATGGGCGGAGACATCCTGCTCGACCACATGGAGCACAAGCTCGGCGTCCACGAGGGCGGGACGACCCCCGACGGCACGTTCTCGCTCGAACGCATCGAGTGCAACGCCGCCTGCGACTTCGCCCCGATCATGACGGTGAACTGGGAGTTCATGGACAACATGACCCCCGAGAAGGCCGACGAACTCATCGATCACCTGGCCGCCGGGCAGGACGTGCACTCCACCCGTGGCGCCCAGATCACCAGCTGGCGTGAGGCCGAGCGCGTCATCGCCGGCTTCCCCGACGGCCGCGCAGACGAGGGCCCCGCCGCCGGCGAGGCTTCCCTGCTCGGACTGCGCATCGCTCAGGAGCAGGGGTGGCGCGCGCCCGATCCGGCCGCGCTGCCCGCCCCGACAGAGGAGGAGTCGAAGTGACCGACCTGCTCACCCCCGTGATGTCGGCGAATTGGGCCGACGAGCGGGCCTGGAAGATCACCAACTACGAGCGGCGGAACGGCTACAAGGCGCTACGCAAGGCGCTCACGATGAGCCCCGCCGAGGTCATGGGCGCGGTCAAGGACTCGCAGCTTCGCGGCCGCGGGGGCGCCGGTTTCCCCACGGGCATGAAGTGGTCGTTCGTGCCGAAGGACAATCCGAATCCGAAGTACCTGGTGGTCAACGCCGACGAGTCCGAGCCCGGCACCTGCAAGGACATGCCGCTCATGATGGCCTCGCCGCACACGCTGGTCGAGGGCGTCATCATCAGCTCCTATGCGATCGGCTGCCACACCGCCTTCATCTATGTCCGCGGCGAGGTACTGCACGTCATCCGTCGCCTCCAGCAGGCCGTCCGCGAGGCCTATTCGGCGGGCTACGCGGGCAAGAACATCCTCGGCACCGGTTTCGATCTCGAGATCATCGTGCATGCCGGTGCCGGTGCCTACATCTGCGGCGAGGAGACCGCGCTGCTCGACTCGCTCGAGGGACGCCGCGGCCAGCCGCGCCTCCGTCCGCCGTTCCCCGCCGTCGCCGGCCTCTACGCGAGTCCCACGGTCATCAACAACGTCGAATCGATCAGCTCCGTGTCCGGGGATCATCCTCAACGGGGCCACCTGGTTCGCCTCGATGGGTACCGAGCGCAGCAAGGGCTACACGCTCTATTCGCTGTCCGGACACGTGCGCAACCCGGGCCAGTTCGAGGCGCCGATGGGCATCACGCTGCGCCAACTGCTCGACCTGGCCGGTGGCGTCCGCGAGGGACACGAGTTGAAGTTCTTCACCCCCGGTGGGTCGTCCACCCCGATCCTCACCTCCGAGCATGTCGACCTGCCCCTCGATTACGAGTCGATGGCCGCTGCGGGCAGCATGCTCGGCACCAAGGCGCTGCAGTGCTTCGACGAGACCACCTCGGTGGTCCGCACCACGCTGCGGTGGATCGAGTTCTACAACCACGAGTCGTGCGGCAAGTGCACCCCCTGCCGCGAGGGCAACTGGTGGCTCGTGCAGATGTTGCAGAAGTTCGAGGCCGGCACCGCCCAGGAGGGCGACATCGAGAAGATGCTCGACGTCTGCGAGAACATCGGCGGACGCAGCTTCTGCGCCCTCGCCGATGGTGGCGTCGCCTGCGTGACCAGTGCCGTGAAGTACTTCCGGGACGAGTTCGAGGCGGGCTACCACACGCCGGCCTGGGAGCTGTTCCCCTACGAGAAGAGCGCGCTGTTCGCCGCGCCCCCGTCCACCGATGAGCCGCGTACCGCTGTGGAGGCACACGCATGAGCGTCGACACGAGCAAGTCCAGCACCGACAGCGAGGTCGGCTCCGAAGCCCGAGCTGGTCACCCTGACCATCGACGGCATCGAGGTGAGCGTGCCCAAGGGCACCCTGGTCATCCGGGCGGCCGAGCAGCTCGGCATCGCGATCCCGCGGTTCTGCGACCACCCGCTGCTCGACCCGGTCGGTGCCTGCCGCCAGTGCATGGTCGAGATCCCCGACGCCGGCAACGGCCGTGGGTTCCCGAAGCCGCAGGCGTCCTGCACCATCGAGGTGGCGCCGGGGATGAAGGTGAACACCCAGCTCAGCTCGCCGGTGGCCGCGCAAGGCGCAGGAGGGCATGCTCGAGTTCCTGCTCATCAACCACCCGCTCGACTGTCCGATCTGCGACAAGGGCGGCGAGTGCCCCCTGCAGAACCAGTCGCTGTCGCACGGTTACGGCGAGAGCCGCTACGGCGGCGTGAAGCGCACCTTCCCGAAGCCGATCAACGTCAGCGCGCAGGTGCTGCTCGACCGCGAACGGTGCGTGCTGTGCGCGCGGTGCACCCGGTTCAGCGAGCAGATCTCCGGCGACCCGTTCATCGCCCTCGTCGAGCGGGGCGCGCTGCAGCAGGTCGGCTTCTACGAGGACCATCCCTACGACTCCTACTTCTCGGGCAACGTCATCCAGATCTGCCCGGTCGGCGCGCTGACCAGCTCCGACTACCGTTTCCAGAGCCGTCCGTTCGACCTCGTGAGCGTCGAGACCTCCTGCGAGCACTGCGCCGCCGGCTGCGCGCTGCGCACCGATCACCGGCACTTCCAGGTGAAGCGCCGGCTCGCGGGCAACGACCCCGAGGTCAACGAGGAGTGGAACTGCGACAAGGGTCGCTTCGGCTTCTACTACGGCCGTGGCGACGACCGGGTGACGACCCCACTCGTGCGGCGTGACGGACGAACTGGTGCAGGCCAGCTGGTACGAGGCGATCGACGCCGCGGTGGCCGGACTTTCCGCGGCCGGCCGCGTCGGTCGGCGTGCTCACCGGCGGGCGGCTGCTGCAGGAGTCGGCGTACTCGTTCTCGCGGTTCGCCCGCGGCGTCCTCGGCACCAACAACATCGACTGCCGCGCCCGGGCGATCTCCGAGGAGGAGACCCAGTTCCTGTCGTCGGTCGTCGCCGGCCGCGGGCTCGCCGAGTCGGTCACCTACGCCGACCTGCAGCGGGCCGGCACCGTCGTGCTCGTGAGCTTCGAGCCCGAGGACGAGTCGCCGATCGTGTTCCTCCGGCTGCGCAAGGCCGTGCGCAAGCACAACATCTCGGTCGTCACGGTGGCACCGCTGCTGTCGGCCGGCTCGCGCAAGCTGCGGGCCACGCTCGCGCCCGCCGCTCAGGGCGACGAGGCGGCCGCGCTGGCCGCGCTCGAGGGCGACCTCGACGGGTCGAGCATCGTCCTCGTCGGGGAGCGGGCGGCCACCTCGCCCGGCACCCTGAGCGCGGTGGCGCGGCCTGGCCGAGCGCACCGGCGCCCGGATCGCCTGGATCCCGCGGCGTGCCGGCGAGGTCGGCGCGATCGACGCCGGATGCCTTCCGACGCGTGCTGCCCGGCGGGCGTCCCGTCGACCAGCCCGCGCCCGCGTCGACGTGTCGACCATGTGGGACGGCGTCGAGTTGCCCACCGAGCCCGGCCTCGACACCGATGCGATGCTGCGTGTGCGGCGTCCGACGGCTCGCTCAAGGCGCTGGTGGTCGCGGGCGTGCAGCCCGGCGACCTCGCCGATCCCGCCGCCGCGCTCGCCGCGCTCGAGCATGTCGGGTTCCTCGTCAGTTTCGAGCAGCGCCTCAGCGACGTCGCCCAGCGGGCCGACGTCGTGTTCCCGGTGCCGCTCGTCGAGGAGCAGAACGGCACGTTCGTCGACTGGGAGCACCGGCCCCGCCGCGTCAAGGTGCGTCAACCGGGCCAACACGCGCCCCGATGACCGAGACCCGCATCCTCGCGGCGCTCGCCGACGCCCTCGGCTCCTCGCTCGGCATGCGCACCAACGGCCAGGCGCTCGGCGAACTCCGCGAGTTCGGCCCCTGGTCGGGCGAACGGGTCGCCGGTGCCCGCAGGTGCCCGCGCGCGCCCCACCCGACGGGCCTGCGCCTGGCCACCTGGCGTGAACTGATCGACCGGTCGGCCGGCATCGACGGCGCCGACACCCTCGTCGCCACGGCCCGGCCCGCCGTGGCCCGGGTGTCGCTCGCGACGGCCGCCGGCTCGTGGTCTGGCCGACGGTGACTCGGCGAGGTGCGACTCGGCGACCTGTCGGTGACCCTGCCGCGTCGAGGTCGTGCCCGAGCATGCGTCGACGACGTCGTGTGGCTGCCCTCCCGGTCTCTCGCGCTCGACGTGACGATCCCCGTCGCCCGCGCCGGGCGTGCCCACGTGGCGCTCGCCGCCGCGCCCCGAGGTTGGAGGTCAGGAATGAATCCGCTCGAAAACGCCGTGTTCGGCGCCGATCCCTGGTGGATCGTGCTGATCAAGGTCGTGCTGCTGTTCGTGATCCTGCTCGTCTGGACGATCTTCAACGTCTGGTACGAACGGCGCCTGGTGGCCAAGATGCAGCACCGCCTCGGTCCGATCATGAACCCCACCTGGGCCGGTGGCCTGGGGCAGGCGATGGCAGACGGGGCGAAGCTGCTGCTCAAGGAGGACTTCCGGCCCGACAACACCGACAAGGTGGTGTTCAACCTCGCGCCGATCCTCACCGGTGTGGCCGCGTTCACGTCGTGGTCGGTGATCCCGTTCGGCGGTGAGGTGACGATGTTCGGTCACCGCACCCACCTCCAGCTCACCGACCTGCCCGTGGCGGTGCTGTTCATCCTGGCCAGCGCCTCGATCGGCATCTACGGCATCGTGCTGGCCGGGTGGGCGTCCAACTCCACCTACTCCGCTGCTCGGCGGCCTGCGCTCCAGCGCCCAGATGATCTCCTACGAGGTCGCGATGGGCCTGTCGCTCGTCGCGGTGTTCCTGTTCGCCGGATCGATGTCGACCTCGCAGATCGTCGCCGCGCAGGCGAGCCCGCTGATGATCGGCAGCTTCAACACCCACCTCCCGGGTGGTACGCGCTGCTGCTGTTCCCGAGCTTCATCATCTACGCGATCGCCATGGTCGGTGAGACCAACCGCGCGCCGTTCGACCTGCCCGAGTGCGAGTCCGAGCTGGTCAGCGGCTACATCACCGAATACAGCGGCTTCCGCTACGCCATGTACTTCCTCGCCGAGTACATCAACATGGCCACGGTCTCGGCAGTGGCCACCACGTTGTTCCTCGGTGGCTTCCGGGCCCCGTGGCCGTTCAACCTGTGCACGTCCTCGACAACGGCTGGATCGGCATCTTCTGGTTCCCATCAAGGTGCAGCTGCTGATCAGCGTCTTCGTGTGGCTGCGGGGAACCCTGCCGCGCTTCCGCTACGACCAGTTCATGGACCTCGGATGGAAGTGGCTGATCCCGATCTCGCTGGTCTGGCTGCTGCTGGTCGCGACCCTGAAGTCGCGCACAGACCTTCAACTGGTTCCGCAGCCCGATCTTCCTCGGCGTCCTGGGCGTGCATCATCGTGGTGCTCGTCGCCTCGTTGTTCCTGCCGGGCCGACAGGAGGAACTCTCGAGTTGCCCGACGAGGCGGAGACGTTCGACGCCTTCGCCGGGGGATACCCGGTTCCGCCGATGCCGGGCCAGCACCTGCCCGAGATGGCCGGCGTGGTGCGCTCCACCGTCGACCAGCCACCTCCGCCGACCGCCGATTCATCGCTCGATGAGACGGGAGCTGATTCCTGATGGGCATCTTTGATCCGTGGGCCGGTTTCGGCGTCACGTTCAAGACCATGTTCCGCAAGACCTTCACCCAGGGCTACCCGCAGAAGGGCAAGGCGAAGATCACCGCCCCCCGCTTCCACGGGCGCCACCAGCTGAACCGCTGGCCCGACGGGCTCGAGAAGTGCGTCGGCTGCGAGCTGTGCGCCTGGGCCTGCCCCGCCGACGCGATCTACGTCGAGGGCGCGGACAACACCGAGGACGCGCGCTACTCACCCGGTGAGCGGTTCGGGCGGGTCTACCAGATCAACTATCTGCGCTGCATCCTCTGCGGCCTGTGCATCGAGGCCTGCCCCACCCGGGCGCTGACCATGACCAACGAGTTCAAGCTGGCCGACACCACCCGGGCCAAGCTCATCTACGAGAAATCCGACCTTCTCGCGCCGCTGCTGCCGGGGATGGAGCAACCACCGCACCCGCGCCGGCTGGGAGACCAGGAGAAGGACTACTTCCTCGGGTTGCCCACCAGCGGTCAGGTCGACTCGCGTACCGGCAATTACGAGGGTGAGGTGCGTCCGGCGGCCGTGGCGCAGGCCAAGACCACCCAGGAACTCGCCAAGCAGATGCGTCACGACGCCACGTACCCGGGAGCGAACCACTGATGACCGCCTTGCCGATTCCACTGCTGGTGCCACTCGTCGGTGCCCAACAGGTCGCCTTCTGGCTGCTGGCCCCCGTCATGGTGCTGGCCGCGCTCGGAGTGGTGTTCAGCCGTAAGGCCGTGCACTCCGCCCTGTCGCTGGCACTGGTGATGGTGTGCCTCGCCATCCAGTACGCCGCGCTGGACGCGCCGTTCCTGTTCGCCGCTCAGATCGTCGTCTACACCGGCGCGATCCTCATGCTGTTCCTGTTCGTGGTCATGCTCGTCGGTGTCGACGTGTCCGACTCGATCATCGAGACGATCAAGCACCACTGGATCGCCTCGCTGTTCGCCGCCCTCGGACTCGTCATCCTGCTCATCGTCGGGGTGGGCCGGGCGATCGTCGGGGCGAGCGCCGGGCTCGACAGCGCCACCAGCTCGGCCGGCGGCAACGTCCCCGCGCTGGCCGAACGCATCTTCACCCGCTGGGTCTTCCCCTTCGAGGCCACGTCGGCCCTGCTGATCACCGCCGCGCTGGCGGCCATGGTGCTCGCCCACGGCGAGAGTCTGCTGCCGAAGGTTCGGCAGAAGGACGCCCTGCAGCAGCGCATGCGTGACTTCGTCTCGGACGGCGCGCATCTCGGCCCGCTGCCGAGCTCGGGTGTCTTCGCCCGCACGAACGCCATCAGCGCTCCGGCTCTGCTGCCAGATGGATCGATCGCCGAGAGTTCGGTGTCGAAGACACTCCTGGCGCGCGGCGCGATCGTCGACGCGGGGGAGCTCAGGGCCCCGACCCACGCCGTCTACGTCGAGATCGAGCAGGCGGCCGCCGAAGCCGAGGAGGCCTTGTCATGAACCCCAACAGCTACTTGATACTGTCAGCCCTGCTGTTCAGCATCGGAATCCTCGGTTTCCTCCTGCGACGCAACGCGCTGGTCGCGTTCATGTCGATCGAACTGATGCTCAACGCCACCAATCTCGCGATGGTCACCTTCTCCAACGTCAACGGCAACCTCGATGGCCAGATCGGCGCGTTCTTCGTCATGGTCGTCGCCGCGGCCGAAGTCGTGGTGGGCCTGGCGATCATCGTGACCATCTTCCGTACCCGACGTTCGGCCTCGGTCGACGACGCGAACCTGCTGAAGTTCTGAGGGGATCCCGGTGAATCTTCTGGAGACAGTCAACCCGGTCGCCGCCACCGGTCTGTTCAGTTACGCCTGGCTGATGATCGCCTTTCCGGCGCTCGGTGCCGCGCTGCTGCTGCTCGCCGGTCGGGCCAGCAATGCGTGGGGCCACATCGTGGCCACGCTCGCCCCGATCGCCTCGTTCGTCATCGGTGCCACGTTGTTCATCCAGATGCTCGGACGGCCGGTCGATCAGCGGGCCGTGTCGGTTCCGCTGTGGGATCTCATCCCGTCGGGCGCCTGGGACATCCGGGTGGGGCTGCTGGTCGACCAGCTGTCGATCGTCTTCGTGCTGCTGGTGACCGGCGTCGGCTCGCTGATCCACATCTACTCGATCGGCTACATGGCCCACGACGAGCGGCGTCGCCGATTCTTCGCCTACCTCAACCTGTTCATCACCGCGATGCTCACCCTGGTGCTGGCCAACAACTACCTCGTGCTGTTCATCGGCTGGGAAGGTGTCGGCTTGGCGTCCTACCTGCTGATCGGCTTCTGGCAGGATCGCAACTCCGCGGCCGTGGCCGCCAAGAAGGCGTTCGTCGTCAACCGGGTCGGTGACCTCGGCATGACGATGGCGATCTTCACGATGCTCGCCCAGTTCGGCTCATCGTCATTCATCGACGTCAACAACAACGCGGCCCAACTCAGCCACGGGTGGGCCACCTTCCTCGGCTTCCTTCTGCTGCTCGCCGCCTGCGGCAAGTCCGCGCAGGTGCCGCTGCAGTCCTGGCTGCTGGACGCGATGGAGGGCCCCACTCCGGTGTCGGCCCTCATTCACGCCGCCACCATGGTCACCGCCGGCGTCTACCTCATCGTCCGGAGCCACGTCATCTACGAGCAGACGCCCGCCGCCACGCTCGGTGTCGCCATCGTCGGAACCGTCACCCTGCTCTTCGGGGCCTGGATCGGCACCGCGAAGGACGACATCAAGAAGGTGCTCGCCGGCTCGACCATGAGTCAGATCGGCTACATGATGCTGGCCGCGGGACTCGGCCCCCTGGGTGCGGCGTTCGCCATCTTCCACCTGCTGTCGCACGGCTTCTTCAAGGCCAACATGTTCCTCGGCGCCGGCTCGGTCATGCACGGCATGAACGACGACGTCAACATGCGCCACTATGGAGCACTGCGCCGAGCCATGCCCGCCACGTTCCTCACCTTCGGCATGGGCTACCTGGCGATCATCGGGTTCCCCTTCACCGCCGGGTACTACTCGAAGGACCAGATCATCGAGGCGGCGTTCACCAAGTCGTTCACCTTGGGCCTGCTCGCGATGATCGGGGCCGCGGTCACCGCGTTCTACATGACCCGGCTCATGATGATGACCTTCCTCGGTCGCAAGCGTTGGCTGGAGGGAGTGCACCCCCATGAGTCGCCCGCCGTGATGACCGTGCCCCTGTGGATTCTCGGCATCCTGTCGCTCATCGCGGGTCTGGTGATGAACAACTGGATCGGGGGCTGGCTCGCGCCGCCGACGGGTGCTGAGGTCGACCACGCCGGCCTGGTGCACATCACCGGCACCGGCCTCATCACCATGGCCCTGGTGGCCGTCGGCATCTTCCTCGGCTGGTGGTTCTTCCGCGACGAGGTGCCCGCCACCGCGCCCGCCTCCCGCAACCCGTTCACGGTTGCCGGCCGCCACGACCTCTACGGTGACGCCTTCAACGAGGCCGTGTTCATGCGGCCCGGGCAGGCGCTGGTCGCCGGGATCGACGCCCTCGACGTGAAGGTCGTTGACGGCAGTGTGATGAACTCCGCCGGCATCGTCGGGGGAACCTCGGCTCTGCTCCGCCGAGTCCAGAACGGTTACGTCCGCTCGTACGCGCTCACGATGGTGTTCGGAACCATCCTCGTGGGTGTCGTGCTGATCCTCGGCCAACTGGGCTGAGGGGAGGAGAGAGATGAGTTTCCCGCTTCTCACCGTGCTGGCGGTCGTCCCGCTGATCGGCGGTGTGGCCCTGATCTGGGTCAAGGGCGCCACCGGACGCCTCCTCGGCTTCGGTGTCTCCCTGCTCACGCTGGTGCTCGGCCTGGTGGCCTTCTTCGCCAACAGCTCGCTCAGCGAGGACGTCACCTGGATCGGTTCCATCGGCGCCCACTACGCGCTCGGTCTCGACGGCATGGGCAAGGCCATGGTGCTGCTCACCGTGGTGCTGGTACCCGCGGTGCTGCTCGCCGAGTGGCATGTCGGTGAAGACGCCGACGCCCGGTGGGGTACGTCGGCGTTCTTCGGCCTCGCGCTCGTGCTGGAGTCGTTCGCCCTGTTCGTATTCATGGCCACCGACGTCCTGCTGTTCTACCTCGTGTTCGAGGCGACCCTGATCCCGATGTACTTCCTCATCGGTGGCTGGGGAGGTCCGCGCCGCACGCGCGCCGCGGTCAAGTTCCTCATCTACAGTCTCGCCGGCGGGCTGGTCATGCTGTTCGGCGTCATCGGTGTCGGGGTGCAGACCGCGCAGGCGGGCACCGCCAGCTTCCTCATCTCCGATGTCGCGGCACTGCACATCAGCAGCACCACCGGACGCTGGCTGTTCGTGGCGTTCTTCATCGCCTTCGCGGTGAAGGCCCCGATGGTGCCCGTGCACACCTGGCTGCCCGATACGGCCGAACAGGCCACCCCCGGTTCGTCGACACTGCTGGTCGGCATCCTCGACAAGATCGGCACGTTCGGAATGATCCGGCTGTGCCTCGGGATGTTCCCCGAGGCGAGCAAGTGGGCGACCCCGGCGATCCTGATCCTCGCGCTGGTGTCGATCTTCTGGGGTGCGCTGATGGCGATCGGTTCCCGGAACCTCATGCGGCTCATCAGCTACACCTCGGTGAGCCACTTCGGGTTCATGGTGCTCGGTATCTTCGCCCTCACCACCCAGTCACTGTCTGGGTCGATCTTCTACATGCTCAACCACGGTTTCTCGACCGCGGCCCTGTTCCTTGCGGTCGGATACCTGGTCAAGCGGCGCGGGTCGGCCGACATCAAGGCCTTCGGCGGCGTCGAGAAGGTCGCCCCGGTGGGGGCGGGCCTGTTCCTGGTCGCCGGGCTGTCGACGCTGGCGCTGCCGGGCATGAGCAGCTTCATCAGCGAGTTCATGGTGATGGCCGGTACCTGGGAGCGACACCCGTGGCTGGCGGGCATCTCCACCCTCGGCACGGTGTTGGCGGCCCTCTACGTGCTCCTGGCCTACCAGCGCACGATGACCGGCCCGGCCACCGAGGTCGCCGAGGCGCATTTCACCGGGCGTGACCTCTCCGGCCGGGAGCGGCTGGTCATGGTTCCGCTCATCGCTCTGCTCCTGGTGTTCGGCTTCTACCCGAAGCCGATGCTCCAGGTCGTCGAACACACCGCGAACACCACAATGGCCACCGTCGGCATGACCGATCCCGCGCCGGCCGCCGTTCAGGGAGGCAAGTGATGACGTCCAGCCTGCTGCTGCCACTCCAGGTGACGGCCCCGAAACTCGAGTACTCCCTGCTCGCGCCGCTGATCATCGTGCTGGCGGGCGCCTGCGTCGGCGTGCTGCTCGAGGCGTTCATCCCTCGCCACCACCGCCGTGACGCGCAGACGGTCATCGCCGGGCTCACCATGCTGGCGGCGCTCGTGAGCGTGCTCGTCACCTGGACCGGCGGAACCCGTCGGGTCGCCGCCCTCGGCTCGGTCGTGGTCGACGGCCCGACACTCGCGGCCTGGTCGGGCCTGCTGGTGTTCGGCGGCATGGCGCTCGTGCTGTTCGCCGAGCGCCGCGTGAGCGCCGGGCAGTCGGCGTTCACCCCGATGGCGGCCGCGATGCCCGGCACCCCGCTCGAGCGACGCGCGTCCCTGGCCCGCACAGAGCACACCGAGATCTACCCGCTGTTGCTGCTCGCCGTGTTCGGCATGATGCTGTTCGCCGGCTCCGGCGACCTGCTGACGATGTTCGTCGCCCTCGAGATCTTCTCGCTGCCGTTGTACCTGCTGTCGGGCCTCGCCCGGCGCCGTCGACTGCTCAGCCAGGAAGCCGCGTTGAAGTACTTCCTGCTCGGGGCGTTGTCGAGCGCGTTGTTCCTCTACGGCGCGGCGTTGCTCTACGGGTACTCGGGATCGTTCTACTTCAAGGACATCGACAAGGCGATTTCGGTCGGTCAACAGAGCACCGGGATGCTCATCGCCGGCCTCGGGCTGGTGGCCATCGGCCTGCTGTTCAAGATCGGCGCGGTGCCGTTCCACTCGTGGACGCCCGATGTTTACATGGGCGCTCCCACACCCGTCACCGGTTTCATGTCGATCTGCACCAAGCTCGCCGCCGTGGTGGCGCTGCTCCGGGTGCTGTACGCGGGGCTGGGCGCGCTGCGATGGGACTGGCAGCCACTCATCGCGATCATCGCGGTGCTGACCATGCTCGTCGGGTCGGTCGTGGCGATCTCGCAGAGCGACATCAAGCGGATGCTGGCCTACTCCTCGATCGCGCACGCCGGCTTCCTGCTCACCGCGGTCGCCGGGGCGAGCACCGGAAGCAACGGACTGGCCGCCTCGCAGGTCGGCTCCACCGGGGCGATCCTGTTCTACATGGCGGCCTACGGCTTCGCGAACATCGGGGCCTTCGGGATGGTCATGCTCGTCCGCTCCGCCGGCGGCGAGGCCACCTCGCTGGCGTCCTGGCGCGGTCTGGGCAGGAAGCATCCGGTGTTCGCGGCGACGATGACCCTGTTCCTGCTGAGCTTCGCGGGAATTCCGCTCACCGGTGGCTTCGTCGGGAAGCTGCTGGTTTTCGGTGCCGCCTGGCGTGGGGGCTACGCGTGGCTGGTCGCGGTGGCCGTGCTGGCCAGCATCATCGCCGCCTACTTCTACCTCCGACTCGTCGTGCTCATGTACTTCCACGATGCCGAAGACCAGGAGGTCGTCGTGGCCCGTCCCGGTGTCCAGACGACCCTCGTCCTCGCGGTGAGCGCCGCGGCCACGCTGGTGCTGGGCATCTACTCGGGCCCGCTGGTCAAGGTGCTCTCCGACGCCGCCGGGTTCCTCCGCTGAGAACCGACGGACCCGGTCGGGCATTAGGTTCACAGGTCGTGCGATGGGGCGCGCCCGATTCGCAGCCGCTAGGCTGTGCGGGCGCGTCCTGTCATGGACGCCGGATTTGAAGGGATTGGCGTGATCAACGACGCCGAGGCGCTCAACGAGGCGCTGGAACGACGCCTGGCCGCCGTCGAGGAACGGCTGTTGCTGGCCGCCGTGGCCGAGAACCCCTTCACCACCGAGGCGGCCCGGCATCTCATCTCGGCGGGCGGCAAGCGGTTCCGTCCGATGCTGGTTGCGGTCGCCAACGAGTTCGGCCCCGTCACCGATGAGGAGCGACTGGTCGCCGCCGCGTTGGCGGTCGAGTTCACCCATGTCGCCAGCCTCTACCACGACGATGTCATGGACGAGGCCGCGTTGCGGCGCGGTGCGCCGAGCGCCAACGCGCGGTGGGGCAACTCGGTGGCCATCCTCATCGGCGACTTCCTCTTCGCCCGCGCGTCGCGTGCGGTCGCCGAGCTGGGCGCCGGCTTCGTGAAGCTGCAGGCCGAGACCTTCGCCAGGCTGGTCGAGGGTCAGGTGGAGGACACTCGCGGACCTCAACCCGGTGACGACCCGATGACCCATTACCTCAAGGTGCTGGCAGACAAGACCGGTTCGCTCATCTCCACCTCGGCCCGGTTCGGGGCGATGGTCGCCGAGGCCGATCCAGCGGTCGTCGAGGCGCTGGCCGGGTATGGGGAAGAGATCGGGATCGGCTTCCAGCTGAGCGACGACGTCATCGACATCACCTCCGATGTCACCGGCAAGACCCCGGGCACCGACCTCCGGGAGGGCGTGCGCACCCTGCCGACCCTGCTGCTCGCCCAGTCCGACGACCCGGCCGACGCGGCGGTGAAGTCGCTGCTCGCGGCCGACCTGGCCGACGACCACAATCTCGCCCTGGCGCTGGGGGCACTGCGTGAACACTGGGTGATCGACCAGGCGCGGGCCGAGATCCAACGTCGCGCCGACCTGGCGGTGAACTACCTGGCGCCGCTGCCCGACGGAGCTCCCAAGGAGGCGCTCGTACGCCTCGCGCAGGAACTCGTGTCGCGTGCGTCCTGAATGCCAACGGCTGTACGGTCCGTGGTCGCGCCGCACGACATGTGATCGGTCACATAGGCTGGGTGCATGCGTATCGCTCTCACAGGTGGAACAGGCAAGCTCGGCCGGCACGTCCACGCACGGCTGACGGAGGCCGGTCACGACGTCGTCGTCCTCGACCGGTACGGGCAGCGTGGGCCCGACTTCATCCAGACCGACCTCACCGACTACGGCCAGGTGCTCGACGCCCTGGCCGGTGTTCGCGGGGAAGCCGGGAAGGGTGGCGGCTTCGACGCCGTCGTCCATCTCGCGGCCCACCCGGCGCCCGGGGTGGTTACCGACATCGAAACCTTCCGGAACAACATGGTGGCCACGTTCGGCGTGTTCTGGGCGGCGATCCGGCTCGGCATCCGCAACATCGTCTACGCGAGCAGCGAGACGGTGCTGGGCCTGCCGTTCGACGTCCCGCCCGACTACGTGCCCGTAGATGAGGGCAGCACCCGGCCCGAAAGCGTGTATTCGCTGGTCAAGGCGATGGAGGAGGCGATGGCCGGGCACCTCTGCCGGTGGCACCCAGACCTCAAGATCATCGGCCTGCGCTTCAGCAACGTCATGGACGAGGCCGACTACGCCCAGTTCCCATCGTTCGACGACGACGCGCGCAAGCGCAAGTGGAACCTGTGGGGCTACATCGACGGGGTCGACGGGGCACAGGCCGTCGAGAAGGCGCTGGCCTACGATCGCCCGGGGTTCGACTACTTCGTCATCGCCTCGGCCGACACGGTGATGTCGCGGCCCAACTCAGAACTGCTCGACGAGGTGTTCCCCGGCGTCGAGAGGCGCGGCGAGATCGGCGAACACACCACGTTGTTGAGCATTGACAAGGCCCGGAGGCTTCTCGGGTACGACCCGCGGCGGACGTGGCGCGACTTCGTCTGAGCCGCTCACAGGATCAGGGGGCGTAGGGCCGTGCGGGCATCCGCCCGGTGCGGGCCCCGGCCCGGTAACCGCCGAAACATGCTTCACCTGCCACACGGGCGCCCGTGTGGCAGGTGAAGTCAAAATCGCAGAACCGGCGTGTCGGCGTCGACGACCGCGGGACGTCCCGATCACCAGATCCGCACCCGCTCCTCGGGGTCGAGCCACATGCCGTCCCCAGGCCTGACGTCGAAGGCCTCGGCGAACACGTCGAGGTTCTTCACGATCTGGTTGCACCGGAACTCGTTGGGCGAGTGCGGGTCGACCGTGAGCCGCTGCCGCAGGGCCTCGTCGCGCATCTTGCTGCGCCAGATCAGCGCCCAACTGAGGAACAGCCGCTGGGGTCCGGTGAAACCGTCGACCGGCGGCACGGATCGTCCGGCCTGCGCGAGTTGCCACGCGCGGTAGGCGATCCCGAGGCCCCCCAGGTCACCGATGTTCTCGCCGATGGTCAACTCGCCGTTGACGTGCTGAGCTTCGGCGTCGGTGCGGAGTTGTTCGGGCACCAGGGCGCTGTACTGGTCGATGAGGTTGTGGGTGCGCTGCTCGAAGGCGGTGCGGTCGGCATCGGTCCACCAGTTGCGCAGGGCCCCGTCGCCGTCGCAGGTCGAGCCCTGGTCGTCGAAGCCGTGCCCGATCTCATGGCCGATCACCGCGCCGATGCCGCCGTAGTTGACGGCGTCGTCGGCCTCCGGAGAGAAGAACGGCGGTTGGAGGATGGCCGCGGGGAACACGATCTCGTTGCGCAGTGGATGGTAGTAGGCGTTGACCGTCTGCGGGAACATCAGCCATTCATCATGGTCGATCGGTTCGCTGAGGCGGCGCAGGTCGCGCTCGAACTCGAACTCGTCGGCGCGCATCGCGTTGCCGACGAGGTCGCCCGGAATGATCTCGAGCGCACTGTAGTCGCGCCACTTGGCGGGGTAGCCGATCTTCGGAGTGAACTTCGCCAGCTTGTCGAGCGCCTGGCTCCTGGTGTCGGCCCCCATCCAGTCGAGCGATTCGATCGACTCGCGGTAGGCCTCGATGAGGTGACCGACCAGCTCGTCCATCCGCTCCTTGGCCTCGGGCGGGAAGTGCCGGGCCACGTAGATCTTGCCGATCGCCTCGCCGAGAACCGACTCGACCAGGGCCACTCCGCGCTTCCACCGCTCCCTCAGCGTCGGGGTGCCGTTGAGCGTGCGGCCGTAGAAGTCGAAGCGGGCATCGACGAAGGCCGACGACAGGATCGGTGCGAGCGAGCGGATCGCGTGCCAGCGGGCCCACGCGCGCCACTCACTCATCCGCTCGGGCACGACCAGCGCAGCCACGTCGGAGAAGAACGAGGGCTGGGTGTTCACCACATCCGCGGGGGTGCGTCCGGCAAGCCCGGCGCCCTCGACGAATGCGCCCCACCGCAACTGGGGACAGGACTCCGTGAACTGCTCCCAACTCTGCAGGTTGTACATCTTCACCATGTCGCGGGTGCGCACCCGGTCCCAGTGACAGGCCGCGATCTCCGACTCCAGTGCGACCACCGTGTGGGCCTGCTGCCGGGCGTCGGCGACGCCGGCGAGCTCGAGCATCGTGGCGACGTGGTCGAGGTAGCTCTCGCGGATCGTCACGGTACTGGTCATCGCGGTAGTACACCTCGTCGGGCAGTCCGAGGCCGGACTGGCCCGCGAACAGCACGTAGCGGGTCGGGTCGCCCGGATCGGACTCGGTGCCCATCGACATGAGTCCGGCGATGCCGTGCCGGGCCGCCCACCCGAGGTGCCCGGCCAGATCGTCGGGCGTGACGACGGCATCGATCCGGGCGAGCAGGGGCGCCAACGGCTCGGCGCCGCGCGCCTCAACGGTGTCGACATCCATGAAGTCGGCGTACAGGTCGCGGACCTTGACCAGCTCCGATCCCTCCGCAACCGGTTCCCTGCCCGACGCGAGGTCGTCGAGGATTTCGCGCACCGCGATCTCGGCGGCGTCCCGCAGGTCGTCGAAGGCGCCGGCCGCCGCCTTGTCGTCGGCGATGGGTGCGGTGGCCAGCCACGGCCCGTTGACGTGGCGGAACAGGTCGTCCTGGATGCGGACGTGCTGGTCGAAGGTGGTCGGGTCGAGGCTGTGCGCCACGGTGCTCCTCAGGAGGTGGATGGGGGGTGCCGGGTGCCCGTCAGGCTCAGTTGACGACCCAGGTGTCGTTGCCGGCGATGAGCTCGGAGAGCCCGAGATGGGGGTCGCGCTGGGACACCTCGAGTCGCACCTGCTCGCGCACGAGGTCGTCGTAGGCGGGCCGCTCGACGTCACGGAAGATGCCGATCGGGCTGCGGTGCAACACGCCCGAGTCGGTGAGCCGGCTCAGCGCGAACGCCAGGGAGGCGTCGGGACGGTGGGCGTCGTGCACGACGATGGTCGACTCGTCGACCGCGCTCCGCTCCGCGACGGTGAAACCGCCGGTGTTGAGATCCCTGACCACGCACAGGTGCCCGTCGTGGCCGAACACGACCGGTTCGCCGTGCTCGAGGGGGATCACCGCTTCGTCGGCGTCGGGCCCCTTCAACGCGTCGAACGCCCCGTCGTTGAAGATCGGGCAGTTCTGATAGATCTCGATGAACTTGGCCCCCCGGTGGTTCGCGGCCGCCCGGAGCACCTTGGTGAGGTGGGCCCTGTCGGAGTCGATCGTGCGGGCCACGAAGCTGGCTTCGGCTCCGAGCGCCAGTGACACCGGGTTGAACGGCTGGTCGACCGACCCGAGCGGAGTCGACTTGGTCACCTTCCCGGGCTCCGACGTGGGCGAGTACTGACCCTTGGTGAGGCCGTAGATCCGGTTGTTGAACACCATGATGGTGATGTTGATGTTCCGTCGCAGCGCGTGGATGAGGTGGTTGCCGCCGATCGACAGCGCGTCACCGTCGCCGGTGACCACCCACACCCCGAGGTCGGGACGCATCGTCGCGATGCCGGTCGCGATGGCCGGCGCGCGGCCGTGGATCGAGTGCATGCCGTAGGAGTCGACATAGTAGGGGAACCGACTGGAGCAGCCGATACCCGAGATGATGACCGTGTTCTCACGCTTGATGCCGAGGTCGGGCATGAGCGACTGGAACGCGGCGAGAATCGCGTAGTCGCCGCAGCCCGGGCACCAGCGCACCTCCTGGTCGCTGACGAACGCCTTGCGGTCGACCGGTTCGAGAGACAACGGGACGCCCGCGAGGCCCGCCAGCGAGGACGCCTCCAGGTCGTGCCCGTGCAGCAACTGCTTGAGTTCAGGAGCGTTCATCGCAGTTCCTCCTGACCCGGGACGGCCGGGTCGTCGTGAGTGGTGCCGACGAGCCGGGGCAGTGACGCCAGCTCGGCGGTGAGATCGTCGGCGAGTTCCGACAGTGAGATCGGCAGTCCACGCACCCGCGAGTAGCTCTGCACGTCGACCAGGTAGTTCGCGCGCAGCAGCATGGCCAGTTGGCCGAGGTTCATCTCCGGGCAGATGACCCGCTCGTAGCGGCGCAGGATCTCGCCGAGGTTCGCCGGGAAGGGGTTGATGTGACGCAGGTGGATCTGCGCGACCTGGCCACCGGCGTTGCGGACGCGGCGTACGGCGGCGGTGATCGGGCCGTAGGTGGAGCCCCATCCGACGACGAGCAGCGGGCCTCGCCCGGAGGGGTCGTCGACGACGAGGTCGGGGATGTCACGCACGACACCGGCGACCTTGTCGCGGCGGGTGTGGATCATCGCCTCGTGGTTGGCCGGGTCGTACGACACGTTGCCCAGCCCGGCGCTCTTCTCAAGGCCGCCGATCCGGTGTTCGAGGCCCGGGATGCCGGGAACCGCCCAGGCCCGGGCGAGCGTCTCGGGATCGCGCTGGTAGGGGCAGGAACCTCGGGGTGAGCCGTCTGCGGCGGTCGCGTTCGGTGCGGACGCGAAGTGGGGATCGATCGGCTCGATCGCGTCGAGGTCGGGCAGCCGCCACGGCTCGGCGCCGTTGGCCAGGTATCCGTCGGAGAGCATGATCACCGGGGTGCGGTACTTGATCGCGATCCGGCAGGCCTCGATCGCGGTCTTGAAGCAGTCGGAGGGCGACTGGGCGGCCAACACCGGCAGCGGGGCCTCGCCGTTACGCCCGAACATCACCTGCAGCAGGTCGGCCTGTTCGGTCTTCGTGGGCATGCCGGTCGAGGGACCGGCGCGCTGCACGTCGATGACGACCAATGGCAGTTCGGTCATCACGGCGAGGCCGATCGTCTCGGCCTTCAGCGCGATGCCCGGACCCGACGTGGTGGTGACGCCGAGCGCCCCGGCGAAGGACGCGCCCAGTGCCGCACCCACTCCGGCGATCTCGTCCTCGGCCTGGAAGGTGGTGACGCCGAAGCCCTTGCGGCGGCTGAATTCGTGCAGGATGTCGGACGCCGGGGTGATCGGGTACGAGCCGAGGAACAGGTCGAGCCCGGCCTTCTGGGCCCCGACGATGAGACCGTAGGCGGTGGCCAGGTTGCCCGAGATCTGGCGGTAGCGACCCGGCTTCATCGGGGCCGGCGCCACTTCGTAGCGCACCGAGAACACCTCGGTGGTTTCGCCGTACGCGTAGCCGGTGCGGAACGCGGTGATGTTGGCGTCGCGGATGTCGGCACGCTTGGCGAACTTCGTGGCGAGGAAGTCGATGCTCGGCTCGGTGGGTCTGCTGTACAGCCAGGTGAGCAGGCCGAGAGCGAACATGTTCTTCGCCCGCGAGGCCTCCTTGCGGGTGAGGCCGAACTCCTTGACGGCCGCGACGGTCATACCGGTGAGGTCGAGGGCCACCACCTGGTAGTCGGCGAGCGAATCGTCGTCGAGCGGGTTCGCCGCATAGCCCGACCTTGGCGAGGTTTCGTTTGGTGAATTCGGCCGTGTCGACGACGATCGTCGCGCCCCGCCGCACGTCGGCGAGATTCGCCTTGAGCGCAGCGGGATTCATCGCGACGAGGACATCGGGCCGGTCACCCGGGGTGACGATGTCGAAATCGGCGAAGTGCACCTGGAAACTGGACACCCCCGGGAGGGTTCCTTGTGGTGCGCGGATCTCTGCGGGGAAATTCGGGAGGGTGGAGATATCGTTGCCCAGGGCGGCCGAGTCATGGGTGAACCGGTCACCGGTCAGCTGCATACCATCGCCGGAATCCCCTGCGAAGCGGATGACCACGCGATCGATCGGTGCGGACCTGTGCCACTGTGCTCTTCTTTCGTGGAGTGGATCTGTGCTGGGGGTCGGCGGCCGGCCGGCGGATGCTGGGGGAGTCGCGGGGGTGCGGCGTGCGTCCGGTCGGATCGGCAGCCCCCCACAGACTACTTGAGCCGCCAACGACACCGGACGGGCGCGGCGGTGGGTGGGCAACTATCGTGGAGGGGTGGCTGTGTGACGATGAGCATCCGCGCGGGGGTGAGCGACGCCCGCCGACGGTGCGCGCGCCCGATGATCGACTGGTTCGGTGACGGGTCGGTCGTGGTCGTCGATCTCGCCATGGCCTGCTGCGCGATCGAGTCGGAGTTCGCCGTGCCCGCGGGGGCGCTCCGCCGCGGCGACGTCCCCGACGGGGCGCGGGTGGTCGTGGTCGTGTCCGGCACGGTCACCGACGTTCTGGCTCCGGAGGTCGCCGCGGTGATCGCCGGGCTGCCCGAGCCGCACGTCGTGTCGTTCGGCAGTTGCGCGTGCGCCGGGGGCCCCTATTGGGATGCCTACTGCGTCACCAAGGGAATCGACCAGTGGGTGTCGGGTCGACACCTATGTGCCCGGATGCCCGCCGCCCCCCGGCGCACTCGCCGAGGTGGTCGAGCGGTGCGTGCCGGATGTCCGCCGCGGCGAACCTGTCGCCCTCGAGCAGAGGCCGGCGATGAGGTCCGCGGCAGTCGTCGTCGCCGACACCGTGTTCCGGGTCGAGCCGCAGCAGTGGCACGAGCGGATCGCCGGTCTTCTCGACGACGGCTACGAGTTCCTGCACAGTCTCGGAGCGGTTGACGAACTGGGTCGCGACCCGGTCATCCGCGTCGTGTGCCGACTGTGGCGCTTCGTGGCGTCGGGTTCCGTCGAGGGTGCACGGGTCGAGACCCTGGTGTCCCGGGGTGACTCTTCAGAGTCCGCGGGCCGGTTGTCGTCGGTGAGCGACCTGGTGGCGGGGGCCGACTGGTATGAGCGGGAGATCCACGACTTCTTCGGTGTCGGGCTTCGAGCACCCGGACACCGGGGGGCCGGGGGCCGACCTGCCGCTGCTCAACCACAACGACGCCATCCGCCCGTTGCGCAAGGACTTCGTCCTCGCCGCCCGGGTCGCCGCGCCGTGGCCGGGGCCAAGGAGCCGGGGGAGGGCGCGACGGCACCGAGCAGGCGACGGATGGCGCCCATCGGCGTCCCCGACCCGAGCCTCTGGGGCCGGCGTGCCCCGGTCGACCCGACGCCCACACCCGAGGAACTCGCGGCGTCGCTGGCCGGAGGGCGGGTGAGGCGACGACGATGACCATCACCCACCCACCGCCAAGGCGAGGTCGCCACCCTGCACGGCTCGATCCGGTTGATCACCGAGCGGTGCACATCCTGCATGATCTGCGCCCGGGAGTGCCCCACCTGGTGCATCCACATCGACTCGCACACCGAGGCGCTCACCGACCTGCCTCCCGGCGCTCGGGAGCGCAGCAGCAACGTGCTCGACCGCTTCGAGATCGACTGGTCGCTGTGCATGTACTGCGGTATCTGCGTCGAGCAGTGCCCGTTCGACGCCCTCGAATGGGCGGGCGCGCACGTCGCCCCGGCCGACGGGCTCAGCCACCTCGTCCACGGCATCGACGAGTTGGACGGGCGTCGGTGATGACGGTCATGACCCCCCGTCCCAGCACGGCCACGACGCCCGGCCCGCGGCGGAATGCGGCTGCCCGGGCAGACCTGGCGCGGCGCGCACGTCCCATCCGGACGGCGTGGCGGGTGCCGACCGTGCGCCGCGGCTTCTACGGGACGCTGGCCATCGCGCTCGGCTCCCTGTCTCCGGCCTACCTGCCGCGGTCCTCCCCCTGGTGGAAGCCGCTCACCGTGCTTCACCTCAACGGCGTCGGCTTCCAGGTGGGCGGCACCCTGCTCGTGCTGCTCGGCATCGGGCTGCTCGTCGACGCCTGGTTCCAGTTGCGACCCGTCCCTGGAGTCCGCGGCGGCGCGGTGGTCTACCACCAACTGCGGCACTGGGCGATCCTCGCGATCTGGGGTGCGCCGTTCCTGCTGGCGCCGCCCATCCTCAGCGGTGACGCGTACTCCTACGCCGCCCAGGGCTGGCTGGTGCACAACCACATCGACCCCTATCGGGTCGGCCCCGGTGTGCTGCCCGGCGCGTTCGCCGACCAGGTGGCGTGGGTGTGGCGCTATACCCCGGCGCCGTACGGGCCGCTGAGCCTGCAGATTGCCCACCTGCTCGACGCCGTCGCCGGCTACCACCCGTATCTCTCGGCCCTGCTCATGCGGGTCCCCGCCTTGCTGGGTGTCGTCTGCATCGGGCTGCTGCTGCCACGCATCGCCCGGCAGATGGGCATGGACCCCGCCCTGGCCGCCTGGTTCGGCACGCTGAACCCGATCCTGGTCATCGACTTCATCGGTGGTGCGCACAACGACTCGCTGATGCTCGGGTTCGTCGTGCTGGGCCTGTGGCTGGCCGGACGCCGGGGGCGGTGGTGGATCCTCGCCGCCCTGATCATCGGTGTCGGGGCGAGCGTCAAGCAACCCGCCCTGTTGGCCGCTTACGCGGCGCCCCTCATCGCCCGACCGTGGGCGAGTTGGCGGCCGCGCGAGGTCGTCGTGGCATTGGGCCGGGGCGTGGTCGGTCTGGCGCTGGCCGCCGCGGCGTTCGCCGGGGTGACCGAACTCACCGGCCTGGGCTACGGGTGGCTCAACGCGGTCAATGTTCCAGGCCTCGTGGTCACCGTGTCACCCTCGACCACCATCGGGGTGGCGCTGCAGTTCCTCGTCAACCTGGTGCACCTCGACCCCACGGGGCACCTGGTCGTGCGCTACACGCGCACCGCATTCCTGGTGGTCGCGGGCCTCATCGTCGCCGCGATGGCGTTCACCACCGCGCGGCGTCGCCCGATCTCGTTCGTCGCCTACGGCTACCTGGCGGTAGCGTTCCTCAGCCCCGCGCTGCACACGTGGTACGTGCTGTGGGGCGGGTTGTTGTTCCCGCTGACCCGGCCGACCCGCCGGCAGGTCAAGGCGGCCGTGTGGACCACCATCGCCCTGCTGAGCTACGCGGCGATCAACCTGTCCTGGCGCAACGGCTTGGTCGTCGCTCGGTGTGGCGGCGCTCGTGGCCTACCTGTGGATGGTGCACGAGCATCACGTGACCACCGAGCCACCCGCGGGCCCGCAGCCCACCATCGGCTGATCGGCGCCCACATCGGAGTGGTGCGAGGTGACAATCCGAGCCTGGCTGGTTCAATATCGAATGGTTGCCCGGGTGGACCAAACCGCGGGGGTGATGTCGCAGCCGTGCGGCCGGACGGACATTGATGGGAGTCGGGCAGGATGTATCGCCGAGAGGTGCGCTTCGAGGTCGGCGCGGGTGTGGGCCAGGTGGAGCTCACCCGCCCCCGGTCGATCAACGCCCTGACCGACGACATGCTGTTGCAGATGCAGCTCGTCCTGGCCGCCTGGGCCGACGACCCGACGATCACCAGGGTGAGGCTCACCGGGGCGGGGGAGCGGGGTTTCTGCGCCGGGGCCGACGTCCGCGAACTGCGCCGACTCGTCCTCACCGACCCGGTGCGGGCGAGTCGCTTCTTCGAGCGCGAGTACGCCCTCGACCGGCTCATCGCCGAATACCCCAAGCCGGTCACGGCCGAGATGTGGGGGGTGAGCATGGGCGGCGGGCTCGGGCTGGCCCAACATGCGACTCGCCGCGTGGGTCGGCCCGACCTCCGCTGGGCCATGCCCGAGACGAGCATCGGCTTCTTCCCCGACGTCGGTGTCCTGTATGAGCTCTCGCGACTGCCCGGCGAGATCGGCACCTACCTCGCCCTCACCGGCGCGAGCGTCGACGCCGCCTCGGCCCTGTGGGCCGGTCTCATCGATCAACTCGACGGCGACCAGCCCCGGACTCCGGCGCACTGCGGCTTGTCGGCGTCCCGCTGGTGGATCGACCAGTGCTTCGCCGGAGACGATCCCGCGATGATCCTGAACAGGCTCGAGACCCACTGGTTCGAGGCGGCGCGCGACGCCGGCGCCCTGCTGCGCCGGCGCTCGCCGCTGGCCGTGTGCGTGACGCTCGAGGCGATCCGCCGCGCCGAGGCGCTGCACTCGGTGGCCGATGTGCTGGCCCAAGACCTCGCACTCGCCCGAAACCTCCTGCTGGGAGTCCGACTTCGTCGAGGGTGTGCGTGCCCAACTGGTCGACCGCGACCACGCGCCGCGGTGGTGGCACGCCCGGGTCGAGGACGTTCCCCGGGAATTGGTGCTCGGCAAGTTCGCCGGCGGGCCGCTGGCCGCCAGCGACGACCTGCTGGCCGGGATCGGTCACCAGGTGTAGTCGACGACCACCGGCGCGTGGTCGCTCATCCGCCGCTCGTACGACTCCTCGCGTGCGGTCCATGCGGCCGACGCCGTGCGGGCGAGGCGTGGGCTGGCCAGGTGGTAGTCGATCCGCCATCCGACGTCATTGGTGAACGACCGGCCGAGCCAACTCCACCACGAGTACGGTCCCTCGGCGCCCGGATGCAGCAGCCGGACGACGTCGACAAGGGTGCGCGGCGAGATCTGGGCGTCGATCCAGGCCCGTTCCTCGGGCAGGAACCCCTCGCTGCGGGTGGCCCGACGCCAGTTCCTGATGTCGAGTTCGGCGTGGGCGATGTTGAAGTCGCCCATCACGAGGAACTCGCGCCCGGCGGCCAGCGCGGCCCGACGCGAACGGGACAGTTGCCGGGCGAACCCGGTCATGAACCGCAGCTTGCGCTCGAAGCGCGCAACGCCCTCGGGTCCGTCGTCGGGCGAGCCGCCCTTCGGCAGGTACAGGGAGGCCACCGTCAGCGGCCGGTCGGCGAGGTCGACCTCGATGTAGCGGCCCTCGGTGTGGAAGTGGCGCAGTTCGCGGGCGAGTGGAACAGGGCCGTCGCGGCAGCGGCTCCCGGCGTCCCAGCGGGTCGATCAACACGACGTCGGTGCCCCAGGTGCGGACCGCGGCCGGCCGATGCCGGGTGAGGACGGAGACGCCGTTGCGACCGGCCCGGGCTCCGGAGTCGTAGGCCACCCAGTACCCCGGAACGCCTCGACGGGCAGCGCGGGGATCGGGCACCGCACCTCCTGCTGGGCGACGACGTCGGGTGCGACCCCGTCGAGCCAGTCGGACACACCCCGACGCAGGGCGGCACGGATCCCGTTGACGTTGTGCGTGGCGATGCGCATCGCACCAGGGTAGGGGTCTCGGGGCGGGGCTCGGCACGCATCGGCGTCCGCGGGCCCGGCCCGTGCCGGGTACGAATCCGGTCAGCGGTAGTTGGTGAACTGGAGCGCGATGTCGAAGTCGGCGCCGGTGATGAGGCGCTGCACCGACTGAAGGTCGTCGCGGCTCTTGGACGACACGCGCAGTTCGTCGCCCTGGATCAGGCACTTCACGCCGCGCGGGCCGTCGTCGCGAACCAGCTTGGAGATCTTCTTCGCGATCTCCTGGTCGATGCCCTGCTTGGTAGTGGCGGTGATCTTCCACATCTTCCCCGACAGTCGTGGCTCCGAGGCGTCCAGCGCCTTGAGGCTCACACCGCGGCGGATCAGCTTGCTCTCGAACACGTCGAGAATGGCCTTGACCCGCTCCTCGCCCGAGGATTCCATCTCGATCGACTCACCCGACCAGCGGATCGAGGAATCGGTGTTCTTGAAGTCGAAGCGCTGGTGGATCTCCTTCGCGGCCTGATTGAGGGCGTTGTCGACCTCCTGCCGGTCGACCTTGCTCACGATGTCGAACGAACTGTCACCGGCCATGGTTCTCCTCACGGTCAGGGCGCCCAAGGGACGCCGGGTGGGGTCGGTGGGCGGCCGACAGGCGCACCCGGGCAGTCGCCGAGCCGGTTTCACAGTCGTCGGCGGGCGCTGCTATCGTTACCGAGGCTGATGACCAGCACGGCAGGTTGCCCGAGTGGCCAAAGGGAGCGGTCTGTAAAACCGTCGGCTTCGCCTACGTAGGTTCGAACCCTACACCTGCCACGTGAGGTCCCGGATCGGATGGATCCGGGACCTCTTCTCATGCCCGGCCCCGGGCGGACGGCCCGGCCCGGGCGCGTCCCGGCGGCACGGTCACCCCATCGGAATCGCCGATCGACCCGACCGCGATCGGGAACCTGAACCCCCGCTGAACGGGTTCGCACGGCCCGGCCGAATACTCCCCGGGGTTGTCTTGTCCGGGGGTGGTTCCCGACGCAGGATCGCCGTAGTGGGAAATCCGAGACGTCCGCGCAGGTGTCCCCGATGGTGGGTGACCGCCGAGCACGCTCTCCCGCATTTCCTCTTGTGGACGGTCCGGGTGTCGACCGGAACGTCGATCCACCACGATAGGAGGAGTTCCATGTCACGAATCACGCTCGCCAGGAGGACGGCCACGCTGCTCGCCGCCGGAGGCCTCGGGGTCGCCTCGCTGGTCGCCTCGACCGGTTCGGCGATGGCGGCCGGCCCGGCTCCGACCCAGGAGTTCCACGTCGCCGTCTCGGTGAACGGGCACAGCCTCTCAGGGAACGGGACGGGGGCCGGAGTCGAGGTGTCGGCCACGCTGAACAGCGACGGGAGCGTTCGGTATCAGGAGACCGACAACGCCCACCATCTGATGATGACCGGCGCGATGCACAACAGTGGCGGTGCCACGTGGTTCGACAACACGGCCACGGGGTGGCTCGTCATCACGGGCGTGCAGACGGGCATGGGGCCGGTCACCATCAAGATCCCCGACACCACCGGTCACTTCAGGTATCCGATGGAGACCGTGAGCACCGGTCATCCGCTGTTCACCTCGGAGAGTTCGAACGCGATGGCGCAGCAGATGGTCGACCACCTCAACTGGCTGCCCGGACAGGGGCAGGTCACCCCGTGACCGTTGGGCCGGAGCCGTCGACGCAGGGGAGCACGTCAACCGCGTCGCCGTAGGGACGGGCCGCGGGAGGGGCCTCGGGTCGGAACGATCCGGGACCCCTCCCGGTATGTCCGGCGGGTGCTCGGCTGGATCGGCTCCGCTGCCGCGATACCGCCCGACGATCCGCACGCTGCGGACTTCCCGTATCCGTCCGCCACCTGATCGCTCCGCCCCGCGCCGTCTGCCCGGCCCCCGACCTCCGACCTCCGGCCTCCGGCCTCCGCCTCCGGCCTCCGGCCTCCGGCCTCCCGCCTCCGGCCTCCCGCCTCCGGCCTCCCGCCTCCGGCCTCCCGCCTCCGGCCTCCGACCTCCGGCCTCCGGCCTCCGACCCGCTTCCGGTGGCGTACGACCTGGTCGCCCCGGCGTACGACCTGTCATCCGCGGCGTACGACCTGGTCGCCTGGGGGCGACAAGTCGTACGCCGTCAGCACACTCGTACGCCGTTCCCCACCCTCACCGAGCTTCATTGCCTTGCCCAGTAGTGGGTGATACCTTTTAGCTGGTGACGCCAACTAGTGGATGTGGGTGACATGGACGATCGACAGACCCAGCTGCGCAAGGGGGCGCTGGAACTCGCCGTTCTGGCGATCCTCAGCGACGACGAACGCTACGGGGGCGAGGTGGTCGACGTCCTCGCCTCCCTGCCGGGGCTGGACGCCGGCGCGGGCACGGTCTACCCCGTGCTGGCGAGGCTCAACCGGTCGAAGCTCGTCGAGACGTCGTGGCGCGAGTCGCCCTACGGCCCGCCGCGCAAGTACTACCGGCTGAGCGGTGCGGGCCGGGCCGAACTCGAGCACCAGGCCGCCGCATGGCGACAGGTCGTGCAGGCGATGGATCGCGTGCTCGATCCGACGATGGCACCCGACGCCGGGTCCGCAGGGGAAAGGCACTGATCGTGGGAACCACCACCAGCATCGACTCATACGTCGACGAGGTCGCCGGCCTGCTCTCGCTGCCGCGTTCGGCCCGGGCCGCGGCCCTGAACGACCTGCGCGACGGCCTGTACGCCGCGGCGCTCGACCTCGGCGCCGACGAGGCCATCCACAGTTTCGGGCCGCCACAGGCGACCGCCGAGCGACTTGCCGCCGAATACCGAGACCCGTTCCGGCGTCCGCGGTTGCCGTTCGGCCTGTCGCCCCGACGGCTCGGCGCGCGGGCCCGGGCGGCCATGGATCCAACCGGCCCGTGGTTCGTACCGCGGGTGATCGGCATCGGCTGGGACCTCAACCTCGGGCGACTCGCCCGCGGTCTCGGCCTGCTCGGCTTCGACGACCTCGACGACGACGTCGCGGCCGCCATCCCCTCGTCGGCGTGGCGGTGGGCGGCGGGAGCGGTCTCAGCGTCCGCCGCGGTCGCCGCCGGGGTGGCCGGCTCGGGCATCGCCGAGATGGCAACGGCCCCCGCCCACTGGCCCCTGCTGGGCCCGGCCGACCGGTGGGCCTCCCCGGGTGAGGCGTTCGCGCCCGCCCTCGTCTTCGCGGCGGCCGCCGAGGGGCTGGCGGTGGCGGCGATGTGGCCCCGGCTCGACCTGACGATGCGGCTCGCGCTGGTCGGATTCGGGGTGGTGGGGGCCGCGATGGCCCTGTCCGCTGCGATCATGACAAGGTGGTTCGGTCGCGTTCGGGGCATCTGGTCACTGGCGGTGCTCGCCGGGGCCGTCGTGGCCGCCGCAGCGCTCACCGGGGCGATCGTGCGGTCGGGGCGCACCCGCGTCCTCGCTCGCTGATCACCCACCACATCACCACCGGAACGAGATCACAGGAGTCGTCATGGGATCCAGCGTGTCACTGTCCAACCTTCCCGGGTGGGCGCTCATCGCGATCGCGGTCATGGCGGTCATCGAAGTGGCCCTGCTCGTCACCGCCCTCGTCGTGCTCGTGCGCACGCCGCCGTCACGGCTGACCCTGCCGATGTGGGTGTGGATCGTCATCATCGTGATCGTCAGCACCCTGGGTCCGATCGCGTTCCTCGTCGCGGGGAGGCGTCCGCCCGAGGCCGAGCCTGGTGCGATGCGCCGCGCCGACTCCGGCGCCGGTTCCTCCGCCGCCGACCTCCTGTACGGCGCGCCGTCCGACCGCGACGCTCGGGATGCTCGATGAGTGGCGACACCGCTGCGATCGAGATCCGTGGGCTGGCCAAGCACTACGGCGCGGTGCGCGCGCTCGATGGTGTCGACCTCACCGTGCAGTCCGGCTCGGTGTTCGGATTCGTCGGGCCCAACGGCGCCGGCAAGACCACCACCCTGAGGGTGTTGCTCGGGCTCGCCCGGTCGGACGCCGGCAGCGTCCGGGTGTTCGGAGGCTCGCCCGGCGACATGAGACGGCGCATCGGCTTCCTGCCCGACGTACCCGGCTACTACCCGTGGATGCGCGCCGACGAGTTCCTGCGCTTCGCCGGCTCGCTGTTCGCGCTCGAACCCGCCACGCTCGACGCTCGTGTCGGCGCGCTGCTCGACATGTCGGGGCTCGGGGGTGTGCGCACCCGGATCGGTGGCTATTCCCGCGGGATGCGCCAGCGGCTCGGCATCGCCCAGGCGTTGATCAACGCACCCGACCTGCTCCTGCTCGACGAACCCACCTCGGCGCTCGACCCCATCGGGCGCAAGGACGTGCTCGACATGATCGCCGAACTGCGCGGCCGCACCACGGTGCTGTTCTCCACCCACATCCTCGGCGACGTCGAACGGGTCTGCGATCATGTCGCGGTGCTCGACCACGGCCGGGTTCGCGCGGTCGGCCCCCTCGGGGAGGTCGTGTCCCGCCACGCCGGGGCGCGACGGGTGGTCGTGCAACTCGACGCCTCGACGTCTGCGTTGGCCGACCGGCTTGCGGCGAGGAATGGGTGTCGGCTGTGACGCTGGTTGGCTCGCAGGCGGCGTCGACGGGCGACGGGCTGCTCGAGATCGCCACCGAGGACATTCCCCGGGCCAGACGCCGCGTACCGGTGCTCGTCGCCGACCTCGGGGCTGGGTCTGGTGCGGTTCGAGGTCCGTGAGCCGAGCCTCGAGGACGTGTTCGTTTCGATGGTCGCCCACGGCTCAGCCGCCGACGATGTGGCACGGCGTCCGGTCGAGACTGAGGAGGTTGTTCGGTGAGCTGAGCCGATCGGTGCACTGGCGGGCTTCGGGACGCTCGTGCGCAAGGAATTCACCGAGATCCGCCGCACCTGGCGCTGGCTGGTGCTGCCGGGCCTCCTACTGTTCTTCGCGGTCTCCGGACCGGTCACCGCTCGGCTGAGCCCGGAGTTGTTGCGCTCGGTTCTCGGCACCGACGCGAACCTTCCGACGCCCACCTACCTCGACAGCTGGGCGCAGTGGACCAAGAACCTCTCCCAGTTGGGGGTGTTCGTGCTCCTCGGCACCCTCGGCGGCGCCGTCTCGGGCGAGGTGCGACAGGGAACCGCCCTGCTCGTGCTCACCAAGCCGGTGTCGCGGGCGGCCTTCGTGCTGGCGAAGGTGGTGGCCAACGCGGTGCTGGTCGTGGTGGCCGTGGTGATCGGTATGCTCGTCACGTGGGTGACCACGGTGGCCCTGTTCCCGCGGTCGACGCCGCCCCGCTGTTGCGCGCGAGCGCGGTCTGGTTCGTCCTGGCCGGCCTGGTGATCTGCCTGATGATGGCCCTGTCCGCACGGTTCTCGGCCCTCGGGGCGGTCGGATTGGGTTTCGGCGCCATCATCGTGCTGTCGTTGCTCGAGCCTGTGGGGTCCGGCCGCCCGATGGACGCCTGCAGGACTCAACAACACCGTCGTCCAGGTGGGGGCCGGCCAACCCGCCTCGGTGCTGTGGCCGGTGCTCACCACCGTCGCTGCTGATGGTGATCTTCCTGTTGATCGGCGTCCGGATGCTGGTGCGCCGGGAACTGTGATCCCCCGCGGCGGAGGCGGTGGCGGTGAGTTGCCCGCAGGGGAGGCGGCGGTGAACGGCCCGGACGCGACCCGGCGGACACTGCTGTGACACTCGCCGGGTGTTGTGAACTCGCCTGATGCTGTGACACATCGTCCGATGTTGTGACCCCCGCCTGATGTTGTGACCCCTCGCCAGATGTTGTGACCCCCGCCTGATGTTGTGACCCGGTCGTGTTTGGTGATCCGGCCGCGTGGGGTGACCCCGCCGGGTGTCGTGACGCGGTCGCGTGGGGTGCACCGCCACTCACGCCGTGTCGGGCCTGTTCCGGGCGGTCGGGGCAGCGGGGGCCAGGCCCTGCGGCGTACGAAATCGCTGACGGCGTACGACCTGACACCTCTTCTGGGCAGGTCGTACGCCGCGGCCGCCAGGTCGTACGCCGACGCCGACAGGTCGTACGCCGACGCCGACAGGTCGTACGCCGCGGAGGGTGCCGCGGGGCGGTGGGCGAGCGCTGTGTTGCGTGCTGGGGCGTCAGGCGAGCAGGGCGGCGGCGGCCACGCGCAGGGACGCCTGGAAGTTCGTCTCCCGCTCCTCGGCCGACATGTCGCCGCCGCCGTTCTTGAGGTGGTCGCTCACCGTGAGCACGGTGAGGGCCTCGGCGCCCTCGAGCGCGGCGCAGGCGTACAGGGCGGCGGCCTCCATCTCGACGCCGAGGGTGCCGACCTTGTCGAGCCCGGCGACGACGTCGGGACGATCGAGGTAGAAGAAGTCCGAGCTGAACACCGGGCCGACATGCACCGGACGGTCGAGCGTGCGGGCCTCGTCGACGGCGGCCCGCAGCATGTCGAAGGACGCCGCGAGCGACAGCGTCACGTCGGGGACGAACAGACGCGCGACGTTGGAGTTCGTGTGGGCGCTGTTCGCGACGATCACGTCGCGGACGGCGACCTTGTCGCTGATGGCTGCCGCAGGTTCCGACCCGGCAGATGCGTTGCACGCCGTAGAACCGGAACAACTCGGTGGCGTAGATCGAGATCGACGGGATGCCCATGCCCGAGGCCATGACGCTCATGTGCGTGCCGCGGTAGCTGCCGGTGTAGGCGCCGATGCCTCCGCACGTCGCTCACCTGTACGGCGTCCTCGAGGAAGCTTCTCGGCGATCCGGGCGGCGCGCCGGGGGTCGCCGGGCATCAGGACGAGGGGGGCGATGTCGCCGGTCTGGGCGGTGTTGTGCGGTGTGGGCATGGGGATCCTTTCGTGCTGTGCGTCACCCTATCCGGGGCGGGGCCGCGATCGGCCGGCGCGGGCGCGCGGGGATCGGCGGTGCCGACCCGATTTGAGGCCATGGCCGCCGAGCCTGTATGTTTGTCCGGCGGCTGGCCCCTATAGCTCAGTAGGCAGAGCGTCTCCATGGTAAGGAGAAGGTCTGCGGTTCGATTCCGCATGGGGGCTCTGATCGTTCGCGAATCCGCACACCGCGCGGAACACGGGTCACCGTCGCGAACGGACCTCGGCGGGATAGCTCAGGCGGTAGAGCAAGCGGCTCATAATCGCTGTGTCGCGGGTTCGAGTCCCGCTCCCGCTACCGATTATCATTGGCACTTCATCCAGCACGGAGGACATCATGGCCAAGAAGGCGCAGGACATTCGTCCGAAGATCACCCTGGCGTGCACGGAGTGCAAGCACCGCAACTACATCACGAAGAAGAATCGTCGCAACGACCCCGATCGTCTGGAGTTGCAGAAGTTCTGCCCGAACTGCTCCAAGCACACCGCGCACCGCGAGACCCGCTGACTCCACTCAGCACCCGCACCGAGCCGCCACGATCGTGGCGGCTCGTGTCATGTCCGGCCCGGGCGGTGGCGGCTCGGCGGGCCCTGCCGAGCGGGACACCTGCCGGCGGTCGCCCGGTAGCCTGGGGCCATGCCCATCACTGCCGAGCATGTCGGACGCCGTTACCCGCCGACCCGTCCCTACCGGGTGAGCGCGGCGAAGATCGCCGAGTTCGCCGCGGCCCTCGGCGGCGTCGCCGGAGGAGATCCCAACCCCGCCTACACCGGTGAGCACCCGATCGCCCCGCCGACCTTCGCGGTGGTCATCGCCTCCCAGGCATGGGACGCGCTGTTCGACGATCCCGACCTCGGTCTCGCGTTGCGGCGCACGATCCACGCCGACCAGAAGTTCACCTGGCGGCGTCCACTGCGCGACGGTGACACCGTGCTGGCGACGCTCACGATCGATTCCGTGCGTGCGTTGGGGCCCGCCGATCGGGTGGGCGTCCGGGTCGACCTGTCCACGATCGAGGGCGAGCACCTCTGCACCGCCGCGTCGACGCTGTTGCACACCCGCCCGCAGGACGACGCCGCATGAGTGGCACCGCCTTCGGAGCCCGTTCGTTCGATGGGTCGGCCGTGGCCGCCGGTGATGAACTGCCCGAGGTGGTCGTCCGACTCACGCGTCCCGACATCGTGCGCTACTCGGGTGCCTCCACCGACCTCAACCCGATCCACTACAGCGACCGCCACGCCCGGGCCATCGGCCTCGACGGTGTCATCGCCCACGGCATGTGGACGATGGGCACGGCGCTGCGGGTCGTCACCGACTGGTGTGTCGATCCCGCCCGGGTGATCAGCTACGGCGTCCGGTTCACCCGACCCGTGCGGGTGCCCGACACCGACGAGGGAGTGGACGTGCGCTTCGCCGGACGGGTCGCCGCGGTGGCCGACGGCATCGCGACGGTGAGCCTCGAGGCCACGTGTGGCGACGACAAGGTGCTCGGGGCGGCGAAGGCGGAGGTGCGCCTTGACTGACGCCGACACAGACCTCGGCACCCTGCTCGGTGACATCGGCTCTCTGGGCACCGGCGATGTTCCGAGCTGCGAGGTCACCAGGGTCGATACGACCGCCAGTGGCGAGGCACCGGCCACCGGGTCGACGCTGCTCGGCGAGCACACGACACTGCGGGTCGGGGGACCGGCCCGCCGCTACGTCGTGGCGCGCACCGAGGCGGAACTCGTCGACACCGTGCGCGAAGCCGACGCGTCCGGTGAGCCGCTCCTGGTCCTCGGAGGCGGGTCGAACCTGGTGGTTTCCGATGCGGGGTTCGACGGCACGGTCGTGCACGTGGCGACCCGCGGTGTGCAGGCCGACGTGTCCGGCTGCGGCGGGGCCTACGTGCGACTCGAGGCCGGCGAGGTGTGGGACGACGTGGTCGAGCTCGCGGTCGAGAACGAGTGGATCGGCATCGAGGCCCTCAGTGGCATCCCCGGGCTCGTGGGCGCCACCCCGATCCAGAACGTCGGGGCTTACGGCTCCGAGGTCGCCCAGACGATCGCCTCCGTGCGCACCCTCGACCGCACCACCGGGCAGTTCCGCACCTTCGCGGCATCCGACTGCGGCTTCGGTTACCGCTGGAGCCGCTTCAAGGCCGAGCCAGGTCGCTACGTCGTGTTGCAGGTGAGTTTTCAGTTCAGTCTCGGCTCCCTGTCGGCCCCGATCCGCTACGCCGAGCTCGCGGCACGGCTCGGTGCCACCGTGGGGGAACGTGTCGACAGCCGCGCCGTCCGTCGAGCCGTCCTCGAGATCCGCAGGTCCAAGGGGATGGTGGTCGACGCTGCCGATCACGACACGTGGAGCGCCGGGTCGTTCTTCACCAATCCCGTGCTCGCCGCCGACCGGGCGGCCGCGCTTCCCGCCGACGCGCCCCGCTATCCCACCCCCGACGGCAAGGTCAAGACGTCGGCGGCGTGGCTCATCGACCATGCGGGTTTCCACAAGGGATTCGGTGTCGGGGCGGCGCGCGTGTCGACGAAACACGCCCTCGCGCTGACCAATCCCGGGAACGCCACCGCATCCGACATCGTGGAACTCGCCCGTGTCATCCGGTCCGGCGTGCAGCGGCGCTTCGGCGTCCTGCTCGACCCCGAGCCCGTGCTCGTCGGCGTCGAACTCTGAGCAGCCCACCGGGCACACCGCCACCCGGCGACGACGCGCGGTCCCGCCCGCTGGGCTAAGGTTCCGTGACGACGCACACCCACGCAGGGAGGGCACGCGCACGATGAAGGGCATCATCCTGGCCGGCGGCACCGGCAGCCGCCTGCACCCGTTGACCCTCGGCACCAGCAAGCAGCTCATGCCGGTCTACGACAAGCCGATGATCTACTACCCGTTGAGCACGCTGATGCTCGCCGGGTGCCGCGAAATCCTGGTGATCACGACCCCCGAGGACGCCGCGTCGTTCCGGCGGCTCCTCGGCGACGGCTCCCAGCTCGGCATCGAGCTGACGTTCACCGTTCAGCCGTCCCCCGACGGGTTGGCGCAGGCGTTCCTGCTCGGTGCCGACCACATCGGCGACGACACGGCCGCGCTCGTGCTCGGAGACAACCTGTTCCACGGTCCGGGGATGGGCACGAGCCTGGAACGGTTCTCGACCGTCGCCGGCGCCGTGGTCTTCGGCTATCGGGTGGCCGATCCGCGCGCCTACGGCGTGGTCGAGTTCGACGACGACCATCGGGTGCTCTCGCTCGAGGAGAAGCCGGAGCATCCTCGCAGCCCCTATGCCGTTCCCGGGCTGTACTTCTACGACAACACGGTCGTCCGGCGGGCCGCCGGCCTCGTCCCGTCGGCTCGTGGTGAACTCGAGATCACCGACCTCAACCGCACCTACCTCGATGAGGGGGCGTTGCGGGTCGAGATCATGCAGCGGGGCACCGCGTGGCTCGACACCGGCACCTTTCCCGACCTCATCGACGCGGCCAACTACGTGCGCACGATCCAGGATCGGCAGGGGCTCCTGGTCGGCTGCCCCGAGGAGGTGGGCTGGCGACGTGGGTGGCTCACCGACGACGCCCTGGTGGAGGCCGCCCGCCGCTACGGGCGCTCCGGCTACGGCGCGGGGCTGCGCGCACTGCTCGGAAGGGCCGGCATCTGAGGCCCCCGGGGCGGCGGCGCCGGTTCGACGCAGGCACGCATCTCACGTACACTCTCTCTTTGGTGACAGCGCCCGCGCACGTGCGTGGACGGGTCGCCGTAGGGCAATAGCTCAATTGGCAGAGCAGCGGTCTCCAAAACCGCAGGTTGGGGGTTCAAGTCCCTCTTGCCCTGCGAGAAGGCCGGCCCGTCCGGGTGACCGACGGGCCGGCCGCTCACTGTATGGACGTCCTGGCCGATCGCTGGGCACCAGAGCCGAAAGGCGAGACACCGAAGGAACACCAGTGACCGAAGACCAGAGCAAGTCTCTTGACGATGCCGAGGCGACGTCTGGTCCTGAGCAGTCCGCCATCGAGCGGGCGCGTTCCGTGCGGCCGGTCAAGCGGGGCGATGCGGCCGGCGGCGACGTCGAGGAGTTCGACGACGACACCGCGTTCGAGGACGAATCGCCCGAGGAAACGGCGGCCCGCCCCGCCCGGCCCCGCAAGCGAACGCGCACCCGTCTCGGGGCTCGGGGCGCACGGCCCGTGCACGCCAACGAC
Source organism: uncultured Actinomycetota bacterium (assembly GCA_963798885.1). GTDB lineage: Bacteria > Actinomycetota > Actinomycetes > Propionibacteriales > Propionibacteriaceae > JAJYQH01. The sequence continues at coordinate 45,781 of CAWCUX010000010.1, forward strand.
CCGAGGCCGGTCATCGGCGGGCCGGCCCGGTGGAATTCTCCCGCCAATCGGCGGCGGAACTGCGCAAGGTCATCTGGCCCACGGGTGACCAGTTGCGGCAGTACTTCGTCGTCGTTCTCATCTTCGTCCTGTTCATCATCACGTTCGTGGGCCTGCTCGACCTGTTCTTCGGGTGGGGGCTGCTGAAGTTGCTGGGCAACTGACCCGGAAGGTAGACACACGCAAATGACCGATCAGTCACACATGGCCGACGAACCCGCCGAGGAGGTTGAGATCAACCTCGACGCGATCGCCGACGATTCGCCGCGCCTCGACGACACCGAGATCAACCTCGACTTCGGCGACGACGAGCCCGAGGACGACGGCATCCAGCTCAACCTCACCGACGAGGAGGAGCAGCCCCAGGCGCCCGCCGCCGACCAGGACGAGTCGCCCGAGTACGAGCAGGCGATGGAGGAACTGCGCAGCGAGCTGCGCAGCAAGTTCGGCGACTGGTACGTCGTGCACACCTACTCGGGCATGGAGAACCGGGTCAAGCAGAACATCGACTCGCGCGTGAAGACCCTCAACATGGAGGACTTCATCTTCGAGACGATCGTTCCCACCGAGGAAGCCGTCGAAATCCGGCAGGGCACCAAGAAGACGGTCACCCGCACCGTGCTTCCCGGTTACGTCCTCGTGCGGATGGACCTCACCGACGAGTCGTGGTCGACCGTGCGGCACACCCCGTCGGTCACCGGCTTCGTCGGCCACGCGAACGCCCCCGTCGCGCTGTCGCTCGACGAGGTCGAGAAGATGCTCGAGCCGTCCGTGCGGGCCCGGGTCAACCAGGCGACCGCCGGCACCTCGACGCGCAAGACCCGTAAGATCGAGGTTCTCGACTTCGCGGTCGGCGACTCCGTCCAGGTGGTCGATGGGCCGTTCGCCGGCGTCCACGCCACCATCACTGAAATCAACGTGAACAGCCAGCGGCTCAAGGCTCTCGTCGAGATCCTCGGCCGTGAGACTCCCGTCGACCTGACCTTCGGCCAGATCACGAAGATCTAGGCCCCGGCCGGCACGTTCACGCCGGACGCCGACGGCTCGCCAGGCCCGGGGCGTCCACCCCTGAACGGATCGGGCATCCCGCCCGGTCCAGATGAGAAAGGACCCACAGCAATGCCTCCCAAGAAGAAGGTCGCAGCGCTTGTCAAGGTGGCCCTCAACGCAGGGTCGGCCACCCCCGCGCCGCCGGTCGGTACCGCCCTCGGCCCGCACGGCGTCAACATCATGGAGTTCGTCAAGGCCTACAACGCGGCCACCGAGGCCATGCGCGGCAACGTCATCCCGGTCGAGATCACGATCTACGAAGACCGCACGTTCACCTTCATCACCAAGACCCCGCCGGCCGCCGAGCTGATCAAGAAGGCCGCCGGGCTCTCGAAGGGCTCGCCCGTCCCGCACCGCGACAAGGTCGGGCGGATCACCAAGGACCAGGTCCGTGAGATCGCCGAGACCAAGCTGCCCGACCTCAATGCCAATGACATCGAGGCCGCGATGAAGATCGTCGAGGGTACCGCCCGGTCCATGGGCGTCACGATCGCCTGAACCACCCCCAACAACACATCTGGGAGGGCCTGCGCGGCCCGTGACCAGAACCTGGTGAAAGGAACCAGACCATGAAGCGCAGCAAGGCATACCGCGCGGCCGAAGAGACCATCGACGCCGCCCAACTACATTCGCCCGAGCAGGCGATCGCCCTTGTCAAGGGCGGTGCCGCCGCCAAGTTCGACGAGACCGTCGATGTGGCGATCCGGCTCGGTGTCGACCCCCGCAAGGCGGACCAGATGGTCCGTGGCACGGTGAACCTGCCTCACGGCACGGGCAAGACGGCAAGGGTCCTCGTCTTCGCCACCGGTGAGCGCGCCGCCGAGGCTCTGGCGGCGGGGGCCGACGAAGTGGGCGCCGACGAACTGATCGAGAAGGTGGCCGGCGGCTACCTCGACTTCGACTCGGTCGTGGCGACCCCCGACATGATGGGCAAGGTCGGTCGGTTGGGCCGCACCCTGGGCCCCCGTGGCCTCATGCCCAACCCGAAGACCGGCACCGTGACGATGGACGTCGCCAAGGCCGTCTCCGACATCAAGGGCGGCAAGATCGAGTTCCGGGTCGACCGGCACGCGAACCTGCACTTCATCATCGGCAAGGCGTCGTTCTCGGCCGAGCAGCTCACCGACAACTACTTCGCCGCGTTCGACGAGGTGATGCGTCTCAAGCCGAGCGCCTCCAAGGGCCGCTACGTCAAGAAGGTGACGATGAGTTCGACGATGGGTCCCGGGGTTCCCGTCGACACCGCGGCGACCAAGCCCGAGGGCGCCACGGCCTGATCGCGCCCCGACACGTCCCGATGGGGGAGCCGACACGTGTCGGCTCCCCCATCGGCGTCCCGGGCGCCGACCAGTGGCGGGGATTTGGTGCCCCGACCGCGTCCCGGTAGTGTGTCGTACGCCGAAGACCGCCGGTCGTCTCGCTCGCGAGACGTCAAAGCGACACGCGTCGCGCCCGCGTAGGTGACGAAGTCCGACAAGGTTCCCCTTGTTCGCCCTGAGCGCCTGCGCGCCAGGGCTTTTTTGCTGTCCCGCCTCGTTGTGGGACAGCCGGGGTCGACGACTCGACTCAGTGCCATCCGGCACGTCGACCACATGGGAAGGAGACCCAATGGCGAGGCCAGACAAGGCAGCCACGGTCGCCGAGTTGGCTGGCCAGTTCAGCAGCTCTTCGGCGGTTGTGCTGACCGAGTATCGCGGACTCTCCGTCAAGAACCTGCGCGACCTGCGCAGGTCGCTCGGAGACGAGGCCACCTACGCCGTTGCGAAGAACACTCTGACCAAGATCGCGGCCAAGGACGCCGGTATCGAGGGGCTCGAAGAGCAACTCACCGGTCCGACGGCCATCGCCTTCATCAGCGGTGACGTCGCCACCGTCGCGAAGGGTCTGCGTGATTTCGCAAAGGCCAACCCCCTCCTGGTCATCAAGGGTGGCGTCATGGACGGTCGCGTCCTCGATGCCGACGAGGTCAAGAAGCTTGCCGATCTCGAGTCGCGCGAGGTGCTCCTCGCCAAGCTCGCCGGCGCCATGTTGGGCACTCTGCAGCAGGCCGTGTTCCTGTTTGCCGCGCCGCTCTCGCAGGCGGCCCGCGCGCTCGGAGCGCTCGAATCGGCCGCCCAGGCCGATCCCTCCCTCATCGCCGGTGCCGGTTCGGCACCCGCGGCTGAGGCCACGACCACGGAGACCGTCGCCGAGGCTTCCTCGGACGACACCGACCCCGAGGCAGCATCCGCTGTCGCGGACTCCACGCAGGCCGAGCAGGCCGACGTGACCACCGACGACGCGGCCGACGCCGCCTCGAATTGATTAGGAAGGACGCCCACCATGGCAAAGCTGAGCACTGAAGAGCTCCTTGACGCCTTCAAGGAGATGACCCTGATCGAGCTCTCCGAGTTCGTCAAGCAGTTCGAAGAGACCTTCGGCGTCACCGCGGCCGCGCCGGTCGCCGTCGCCGCCGCCCCGTCCGCCGGTGGCGCCGCCGCCGACGAGTCGGCCGAGGAGGAGCAGACCGAATTCGACGTCGTCCTCGAGTCGGCCGGTGACAAGAAGATCCAGGTCATCAAGGAGGTCCGCGCCCTCACCAGCCTCGGCCTCAAGGAGGCCAAGGACCTCGTCGAGGCCGCCCCGAAGGTCGTCGTCGAGAAGGTCACCAAGGACGCTGCCGCGAAGGCCAAGGAGCAGCTCGAGTCGGCCGGCGCCTCCGTCTCGGTCAAGTGATCTGAGCGCGCCACCGGTTCGCCGGGGCGCGACCGTCGTCCCAGTGGCGGGGCCGACCTTCGGGTTCGGCCCCGCCACTGCTCACGTCGCGGCGTTCGGGCTGGTGGTCGAGGCAGTCGCTGTTCATCGAGTCACGCGGAGTGCGCTTCCCGCCGGTGTCCAGCCCGATTCGCGGAGCCTGTCGAGCCGATTTGCGGAGCGTGTCGAGCTTGACGTATCCTTATTTCTTGCCCTATCTGCGCGCACGACCCGTGACTTGACGCGGGGCGTTCGTCATGCACAGAACATGATTCTGAGTTCTTGGAAGGACCAATCTTGGCCGCCACGCGCAACGCGTCAAAGAACACCAACGTCATCTCACAGAGTGGACGCATCTCCTTCGCGAAGATCCATGAACCGCTGGAGGTGCCGAACCTCCTCGATGTTCAGATCGATTCGTTCAACTGGCTCGTCGGTAACGAGGAGTGGCGGGTTGGTGTCGAGGCCGCCCTGGAGGCCGGACGCACCGACATCAACACCAAGTCGGGGCTCGAGGAGATCTTCGAAGAGATCTCCCCGATCGAAGACTTCAGCCAGACGATGAGCCTGTCGTTCCGCGACCACCGGTTCGAGGAGCCCAAGCACAGCGTCGAGGAGTGCAAGGACCGCGACGTCACCTACGCGGCTCCGCTGTTCGTCACCGCCGAGTTCATGAACAACGAGACCGGTGAGATCAAGAGCCAGACGGTGTTCATCGGCGACTTCCCGCTCATGACCCCGCAAGGCACGTTCGTCATCAACGGCACCGAGCGCGTCGTCGTGTCGCAGTTGGTGCGTTCGCCGGGCGTCTACTTCGAGCAGACCCCCGACAAGACCTCCGACAAGGACATCTTCACGTGCAAGATGATCCCGTCGCGCGGCGCGTGGCTCGAGTTCGAGATCGACAAGCGCGACCTGGTGGGGGTTCGTCTCGACCGCAAGCGCAAGCAGAACGTCACCGTGCTGCTCAAGGCACTCGGCTGGACCGACGAGCGCATCCTCGAGGAGTTCGCCGACTACGAGTCGATCCGTCTCACCCTCGAGAAGGATCACGTCTCGACCCAGGACGAGGCGCTGCTCGACATCTACCGCAAGCTGCGTCCCGGTGAGCCCCCGACCCGTGAGGCTGCCCAGACGCTGCTCGACAACTACTTCTTCAACCCGAAGCGCTACGACCTGGCCAAGGTCGGGCGGTACAAGATCAACAAGAAGCTCGGGCTGACGCTGCCGTTCGACCAGCAGGTGCTGACCATCGACGACATCGTCGCGGCGATCCACTACATCGTGGCCCTGCACGAGGGTCAGAACGAACTCGCCAGCGGGTTGCAGATCGAGATCGACGACATCGACCACTTCGGCAACCGGCGCCTGCGCACCGTGGGCGAGCTCATCCAGAACCAGCTCCGCACGGGCCTGTCCCGGATGGAGCGGGTCGTGCGCGACCGGATGACCACCCAGGACATCGAGGCGATCACGCCGCAGACGCTGATCAACATCCGGCCGGTCACCGCGGCGCTGAAGGAGTTCTTCGGCACCTCGCAGCTCAGCCAGTTCATGGACCAGAACAACCCGCTCGCCGGGCTCACGCACAAGCGCCGCCTGTCGGCGCTCGGCCCCGGCGGTCTCTCCCGTGACCGCGCCGGCATGGAGGTCCGTGACGTCCACCCGTCGCACTACGGCCGCATGTGCCCGATCGAGACCCCCGAAGGTCCCAACATCGGCCTGATCGGCTCGCTCGCCTCGTTCGCGCGGGTCAACGCGTTCGGCTTCATCGAGACGCCCTACCGACGGGTCGTCGACGGGCTGGTCACCGACCAGATCGACTACCTCAGCGCCGATGACGAAGATCGTTTCGTCATCGCCCAGGCCAACGCCAAGGTGGGCGACGACGGAGGTTTCGTCGACGACCGCGTGCTGGTGCGCAAGCGTCACGGCGAGGTCGACACGGTGCCGGGCGCCGAGATCCAGTACATGGACGTGTCCCCTCGGCAGATGGTGTCGGTGGCCACCGCCCTCATCCCGTTCCTCGAACACGACGACGCCTCGCGCGCCCTCATGGGCGCCAACATGCAGCGCCAGGCGGTCCCGCTGATCCGCAACGAGGCCCCGCTGGTCGGCACCGGCATGGAATACCGCTCGGCGGTCGACGTCGGCGACGTCACGCTGGCGGCCAAGCCCGGTGTGGTCACGAGCGTCACGGCCGATCTCATCGACATCGCCTGCGACGACGGCACCTACCAGACCTACCGGCTGGAGAAGTTCCGCCGCTCGAACGCCGGCACCTGCATCAACCAGCGCCCGCTGGTGACGCCGGGGCAGCGGGTCGAGATCGGTACGCCGCTGGCCGACGGCCCCTGCACCGACCGTGGCGAGATGGCCCTCGGGCGCAACCTGCTCGTCGCGTTCATGCCGTGGGAGGGTCACAACTACGAGGACGCCATCATCTTCAGCCAGCGTCTCGTCGCAAGACGACGTCCTCACCTCGATCCACATCGAGGAGCACGAGGTCGACGCCCGCGACACGAAGCTCGGGCCCGAGGAGATCACCCGGGACATCCCGAACGTGTCCGACGACATGCTCGCCAACCTCGACGAGCGGGGCATCGTGCGGATCGGCGCCGAGGTCACCACCGGTGACATTCTCGTCGGCAAGGTCACCCCGAAGGGCGAGACCGAGCTCACTCCCGAGGAGCGGCTGTTGCGCGCGATCTTCGGTGAGAAGGCGCGTGAGGTTCGAGACACCTCGATGAAGGTGCCCCACGGCGAGAGCGGCACCGTCATCGGCGTGCGCGTCTTCGACCGTGAAGAGGGCGACGAACTGCCGCCGGGCGTCAACCAGCTCGTGCGGGTCTACGTCGCCCAGAAGCGCAAGATCAGCGATGGTGACAAGCTGGCCGGCCGTCACGGCAACAAGGGTGTCATCTCCAAGATCCTGCCGGTCGAGGACATGCCGTTCCTCGAAGACGGCACGCCCGTCGACATCGTGCTCAACCCGCTCGGCGTCCCGTCCCGGATGAACATCGGGCAGGTGCTCGAAACCCACCTCGGCTGGGTCGCCCAGAACGGGTGGGACATCGAGAGTGTCGAGGCCCCCTGGGCCGCAAGGTTGTGCGACGTCGGTCTCGGCCGGGTCGAGGGTGGAGCGCGGGTCGCGACCCCGGTGTTCGACGGTGCCACCGAGCAGGAGATTTCCGGCCTGCTCGAGCACGGGCTGCCCAACCGAGACGGCATCAAGCTCGTCGACGGTGGCGGCAAGGCCCAGCTGTTCGACGGCCGCAGTGGTGAGCCCTACCCCGAGCGGGTGGGTGTCGGCTATATGTACATCCTCAAGCTCCACCACCTGGTCGACGACAAGATCCACGCGCGCTCGACCGGGCCGTACTCGATGATCACCCAGCAGCCGCTCGGTGGGAAGGCCCAGTTCGGCGGGCAGCGGTTCGGTGAGATGGAGGTGTGGGCCCTCGAGGCCTACGGTGCGGCCTGGGCGCTCCAGGAACTGCTCACCATCAAGTCTGACGACGTTCCCGGCCGCGTGAAGGTCTACGAAGCCATTGTCAAGGGCGAGAACATCCCCGAACCCGGCATCCCCGAGTCGTTCAAGGTTCTCGTCAAGGAGATGAAGTCGCTGTGCCTGAACGTCGAGGTGCTGTCGAGTGACGGGTCGATCGTCGACTTGCGTGACTCCGACGACGACTACCGCGGTTCCGACGACTTCGGCATCGACCTGTCGCGGCGCCCCGGAGCCGACTCGTTCGCTCTGGTCGACGACGTCTGAGTTGTCTCGGGGGATTGTTCCCCCGGGTCGCCGCCGCGAGCCGCAGCAGGCTGCGGCGGCGACCCACTCAGTCCCTTCATCCACTCAGACACAATCCTGACAAGCAGGAGAGAAGAGAAGAAACGTGCTGGACGTGAACTTCTACGACGCGCTGCGCATCGGTCTGGCCACCGCGGACGAGATTCGTGAGTGGTCGCACGGCGAGGTCAAGAAGCCCGAGACGATCAACTACCGAACCCTCAAGCCCGAGCCTGAGGGCCTGTTCTCGGAGAAGATCTTCGGTCCCACCCGCGACTGGGAGTGCTACTGCGGCAAGTACAAGCGGGTGCGCTTCAAGGGCATCATCTGCGAGCGCTGTGGCGTCGAGGTCACCCGCTCGAACGTGCGCCGCGAGCGCATGGGCCACATCGAGTTGGCGGCCCCCGTCACCCACATCTGGTACTTCAAGGGTGTCCCGAGCCGTCTGGGCTACCTCCTCGACATCGCGCCGAAGGACCTCGAGAAGGTCATCTACTTCGCGGCCTACATGATCACCGCCGTCGATGAGGAGGCCCGCCACCGTGACCTGCCGTCGTTGGAGGCGAAGGTCGAGGTGCAGCGCAAGCAGTTCGAGAAGCGTCGCGACGCCGACATCGAGGCCCGCCTGCGCAAGCTCGAGGAAGACCTCGCCAAGCTCGAGGAAGAGGGCGCGAAGAGCGACGTCAAGAAGCGCGTGCGAGACAGCGCCGAGAAGGAGGTCAAGGTCCTGCGCGATCGTGCGCAGCGCGACATCGACCGCCTCGACGCCGTGTGGGCGCGCTTCAAGGGCCTCAAGGTGCAAGACCTCGAGGGCGACGAGGTGCTCTACCGCGAGATGAAGAACCGCTTCGGCAAGTACTTCGAGGGATCGATGGGTGCCGAGGCGATCAAGCGTCGCCTCCAGACCTTCGACCTGGCCGCCGAGTCCGATTCGCTGCGGCAGACCATCCAGACGGGCAAGGGCCAGCGCAAGACCCGGGCGCTCAAGCGTCTCAAGGTGGTCTCGGCCTTCCTGCACACGGGCAATTCGCCGCTCGGCATGGTGCTCGACGCCGTTCCGGTGATTCCGCCCGACCTGCGTCCGATGGTGCAGCTCGACGGTGGCCGGTTCGCGACCTCCGATCTCAACGACCTCTACCGTCGGGTGATCAACCGCAACAGCCGGCTCAAGCGACTGCTCGACCTCGGTGCACCCGAGATCATCGTGAACAACGAGAAGCGGATGTTGCAGGAGGCCGTCGACGCCCTGTTCGACAACGGACGCCGCGGGCGCCCGGTCACCGGTCCCGGCAACCGGCCGCTCAAGTCGATCTCCGACATGCTCAAGGGCAAGCAGGGCCGGTTCCGTCAGAACCTGCTCGGCAAGCGCGTCGACTACTCCGGTCGTTCGGTGATCGTCGTGGGCCCGCAGCTCAAGCTGCACCAGTGCGGCCTGCCGAAGGTCATGGCCCTCGAGTTGTTCAAGCCGTTCGTCATGAAGCGTCTCGACGACCTCAACTACGCGCAGAACATCAAGAGCGCCAAGCGGATGGTCGAGCGGCAGAAGCCGCAGGTGTGGGACGTCCTCGAAGAGGTGATCAAGGAACACCCGGTGCTGCTCAACCGCGCGCCGACCCTGCACCGCCTCGGCATCCAGGCGTTCGAACCGCAGCTCATCGAGGGCAAGGCGATCCAGCTCCACCCGCTGGTCTGCACGGCGTTCAACGCCGACTTCGACGGCGACCAGATGGCGGTGCACCTGCCGCTGTCGGCCGAGGCACAGGCCGAGGCCCGCATCCTCATGCTGTCGACGAACAACATCCTCAAGCCCGCCGACGGACGCCCGGTGACCATCCCCTCACACGAGATGATCATCGGTGCCTACTTCCTCACCATGCAGCGCCCCGGCGCGAAGGGCGAGGGTCGCGCGTTCAGCTCGCTGTCGGAGGCCCTCATGGCACTCGACCGGGGAGAACTCGAGATCGGCGCCAAGGTCAAGATCCGGCTGCGCGACATCATCCCGCCGAACGGCGAGCCACTGCGTCCCGACGGCACGATCCTGCTTGAGACGACTCTGGGCCAGGCGCTGTTCAACGAGGTGCTCCCCGATGACTACGGCTTTGTCGACTTCAGGGTCGGCAAGAAGGAGATCGGGGAGATCGTCAACGAACTCGCCGAGCGGTACAGCAAGGTGCAGGTCGCCGAGACCCTCGACGCGCTGAAGGACCTCGGGTTCAAGTGGGGCAGTCGCTCCGGTGTCACCGTGTCGATCGGTGATGTGCAGACCCCGGCCAACAAGCCGGAGATTCTCGCCGGCTACGAGGCGAAGGCCGCCAAGATCGACAAGCTGTACGAGCGCGGCCAGGTCACCGCCGAGGAGCGTCGCCAGGAACTGATCCAGATCTGGACCCGGGCCACGGCCGAACTCACCGCGGCGATGGAGGCGAACTTCACCGAGACGAACCCGATCTTCATGATGGTCCACTCGGGCGCGCGTGGAAACATGACGCAGATGCGCCAGATCGCGGCCATGCGTGGCCTGGTGGCCAACCCGAAGGGTGAGATCATCGCCCGGCCGATCAAGTCCAACTTCCGTGAGGGCCTGAGCGTGCTGGAGTACTTCATCTCCACCCACGGTGGCCGGAAGGGCCAGGCCGACACCGCTCTGCGCACCGCCGACTCCGGATACCTCACGAGGCGCCTGGTCGACGTGTCGCAGGACGTCATCATCCGCGAGGAGGACTGCGGCACCGAGCGTGGCCTCACCAAGACCATCGCGCAGTGGGTGGTTCCCGGACGCGACGCCGACGGTCGTCCCACCAGGGTGACGGTCGCGCCGTACTCCGAGGGTGCGACCCTCGAGTACTCCGACGACAACGAGGTGGCGGTTTACGCCCGCACCCTCGCCGTCGATGCGGTCAGCGCCGACGGCACGGTCATCGTGCCGGCCGGTACCGACCTCGGCGACCTCGAGATCCACGCGATCGCCGAGGCGGGTGTCACGGAGGTCAAGGTGCGCTCCGTGCTCACCTGCGAGGCCGCCACCGGAACGTGCTCCATGTGCTACGGCCGCTCGCTGGCCAACGGCAAGCTCGTCGACGTCGGCGAGGCGGTCGGCATCGTCGCGGCTCAGTCGATCGGTGAACCCGGAACCCAGCTGACGATGCGTACCTTCCACACCGGTGGTGTGGCCGGTGACGATATCACCCAGGGCCTCCCGCGTGTCGTGGAGTTGTTCGAGGCGCGCCAGCCCAAGGGCAAGGCTCCGATCGCCGAGTCGGCCGGTCGCGTCCGGATCGAAGAGGGCGACCGCTCGCGCAAGCTGGTGATCGTCCGCGACGACGGCCAGGAAGACATCGAGTACCCGTTGCCGCGTCGTGCGCGGCTCGAGTTCGAAGACGTCTACGGCGTGCGGCGCTCGATCCGCGACGGCGGTCACGTCGAGGCGGGCGACCAGCTCATGGCCGGCACCGTCGACCCGCAGGACGTTCTCCGCGTGCGGGGCGTCCGCCGGGTGCAGGAGCACCTGGTCGAGGAGGTTCAGCGGGTCTACCGCACCCAGGGGGCTCCGATCCACGACAAGCACATCGAGATCATCATCCGCCAGATGCTGCGTCGGGTGACGGTCATCGAGTCGGGCGACACCGCGATGATGCCCGGCGAGCTGGTCGATCGGGCCGGGTACGAGGCCGCCAACCGTCAGGCGATCGCCGAGGGAGGCCGCCCCGCCGAGGGACGTCCGGTGCTGATGGGCATCACCAAGGCGTCGCTGGCCACCGAATCGTGGCTGTCGGCGGCGTCGTTCCAGGAGACCACCCGGGTGCTCACCGACGCGGCGATCCACGGCAAGTCCGACTCCCTGGTCGGTCTCAAGGAGAACGTCATCCTCGGCAAGCTGATCCCGGCCGGCACCGGCCTGGAGCGTTACCGCAACATCCGGGTCGAGCCGACCGCGGAAGCCAAGGCGACGGCGTTCACCATGAGTTACGACCCGTACGATTACGACTTCGGGTCGACGACGGGTCCGGCGGTGCCGCTCGAGGATCTCGACTTCGGCGACATGCGCTGAGTTCGGTATCCGCAGCACCCGTTCACGGCGGGGCGTCCTTCGGGACGCCCCGCCGTGGCCGTTCACCCCGAGGTCGGGTCCCGGGCGTCCACGGGTGGGTGGGGTGCGGTGCGCGCCGGCCCCTGGGCTAGCGTGAACCCGTGACATCCCACGACCCCGTTCCGGCCGGCGCGCGACCCCACGACGCGCGAGTGATCAGCGTCAACGTCGGGCGCATCGCGACCCACCCCGCAGGGGTCGGGGCGTGCCACCGGGATCGACAAGCGCCCCGCCCAGTCGATCGAGGTCTTCGCGCCGGGGCCGCGAGCCGAGGGAGCCGGCAGCGGCGTCCGGGGTGACTTCATCGGCGACCGGCGTCATCACGGCGGTGACGCTCAGGCCGTCTACGCTGTCTCCCGCGCCGACCTCGACCACTACGAGCCGGTGCTCGGGCGATCCCTGCCCAACGGGTGGATGGGGGAGAACCTCACCGTCGACGGCCTGGCGTGCGAGCAGGCGGTCGTGGGGGAGCGGTGGCGGGTCGGTACCGCGGAACTGCAGGTCACCTGCCCCCGGATCCCGTGCAACACCTTCCAGTCGTGGGCAGGGCGCCGGGGCTGGGTGCGGGAGTTCACCGCCACCGGACGGTGCGGCGCCTACCTCGCGGTGTTGCGGCCGGGGGTGATCCGGCCCGGTGACCCGATCGAGGTGGTCGCGGTGCCCGAGCACGGGGTCAGCGTGCGAGACCTGTTCTGGGCGCTGACCATCCATCCGGAGTCCGCCGCCCGCGTGCTCGTGGCGGCCCAGTTCCTGACCGACGCCGACCGCGGTAAGCTTGAGCGGCGCGAGGTCGTCCACCCGTCGTGAGCGGCCATGTTCGCCGGTCCGGTCGAGGCTGTTTTGACCAGTTTTCGCGCGGCGACTAGATTTGTACCCTGTGCCCGGCAGTGTCGGGCGCGTGCAATCAAGCAGTGCGATCCCTGGCACGGGCCTGCGTCCTAAACGTTGCGAGGATGTGTTGGCAGGTGCGGAGAACGCACGGCGCTCCAGATCCGGCCTCAGGAATCAGCGGTGGTTCCTGTTGCGGGGACGCGGGGCGCGCACAGCCAGGGTCAACCATCAGAGACAACGAAAGAGATACCAGCCGGTGCCTACAATCCAGCAGTTGGTCCGCAAGGGCCGCACTGACAAGGTCAGCAAGAACAAGACGCCCGCGCTCAAGGGTTCGCCCCAGCGCCGGGGCGTGTGCACGCGGGTGTACACCACCACGCCGAAGAAGCCGAACTCCGCCCTGCGCAAGGTGGCGCGTGTGCGCCTGTCGTCGGGTGTCGAGGTCACGGCCTACATCCCCGGCGTCGGACACAACCTCCAGGAGCACTCGATGGTGCTTGTGCGCGGTGGACGTGTGAAGGACCTTCCTGGTGTCCGGTACAAGATCATCCGCGGCTCGCTCGACACCCAGGGTGTGAAGAACCGCAAGCAGGCACGCAGCCGCTACGGCGCCAAGAAGGAGAAGTAATGCCTCGCAAGGGACCCGCACCCAAGCGCCCCGTCGTCGTCGACCCGGTGTACAGCTCGCCGGTCGTCAGCCAGCTGGTGAGCAAGATCCTGCTCGACGGCAAGAAGACGGTCGCGCAGAACATCGTCTACTCGGCCCTCGAAGGCACCCGCACCAAGACCGGTGTCGACCCCGTGGTGACCTTGAAGAAGGCGCTCGACAACATCAAGCCCGCGGTCGAGGTCAAGTCGCGCCGTGTCGGTGGCGCCACCTACCAGGTGCCGGTCGAGGTCAAGCCCGCCCGCGCCAACACCCTCTCGCTGCGCTGGCTCGTCAGCTTCTCCCGCGCCCGCCGCGAGAAGACGATGTCCGAGCGGCTGATGAACGAGATCCTCGACGCGAGCAACGGCCTCGGCGCATCGGTGAAGCGCCGCGAGGACACGCACAAGATGGCCGAGGCCAACCGCGCCTTCGCCCACTACCGCTGGTGACGCGCCGCCCCCTCCGGGCGCGGAGGGGGCGCCATCGCTTCACAGACCGGCCTGCGCACCTGCGCAGGCCATTTCCGGGCCGCCGGCCCGCCCGTCATTGACACGACTTGTAGAGATAGAGGTTGAAGCCACGTGGCCATCGACTTGAAGACCGACCTCGCCAGGGTGCGCAACATCGGCATCATGGCGCACATCGACGCCGGCAAGACCACCACGACCGAGCGCATCCTGTTCTACACCGGTATCAACTACAAGATCGGTGAGGTGCACGACGGCGCCGCGACCATGGACTGGATGGAGCAGGAGCAGGAGCGGGGGATCACCATCACCTCCGCGGCCACCACGTGCTTCTGGAAAGACCACCAGATCAACATCATCGACACCCCGGGGCACGTCGACTTCACCGTCGAGGTGGAGCGCTCGCTGCGCGTGCTCGACGGTGCCGTGGCCGTGTTCGATGGCGTGGCCGGTGTCGAGCCGCAGAGCCAGACGGTGTGGCGTCAGGCCACCCGGTACCGCGTGCCGCGCATCTGCTACATCAACAAGCTCGACCGCACGGGCGCGTCGTTCGACTTCTGCGTGCGCACGATCCGCGAGCGCTTGAACGCCACGCCCGCCGTGCTCCAGCTGCCGATCGGCTCGGAGGCCAACTTCCTCGGTGTCGTCGACCTCGTCGGCCATGCGCGCGCTGACCTGGCGCGGCGAGACCACGATCGGCGAAGACTACGAGGTCGAGGAGATTCCCGCCGACATGGTCGACGCCGCCGAGGCGGCGCGCGCCGAACTCGTCGAGATCGCCGCCGAGGCCGACGACGAACTCATGGAGGCGTACCTCGAGGGCGAGGAGATCGGCGCGGCCCAGCTCAAGGCGGCCGTCCGTAAGGGCGTTCTCGAGAACAAGTTCACCGCGGTCGTGTGCGGCACCTCGTTCAAGAACAAGGGCGTGCAGCCGCTGCTGGACGCCGTGCTCGACTATCTGCCCTCGCCGATGGACGTCCCCGCGATCCAGGGATTCAAGCCGGGCGACGAGTCGGTGGTGCTCGAACGGCACCCGAGCACCGAGGAGCCGCTCGCCATGCTCGCGTTCAAGATCGCGTCCGACCCGCACCTCGGCAAGCTCACCTTCATCCGCGTCTACTCGGGGGTGCTGCAGGCGGGCGCCCAGGTGCTCAACGCCACCAAGGGCAAGAAGGAGCGGATCGGCAAGATCTACCAGATGCACGCGAACAAGCGTGAGGAGATCGCCTCGATCGGCGCCGGCATGATCTGTGCGGTGATGGGCCTCAAGGACACCACCACCGGCGAGACCCTCTGCGACCCGGCCCACCCGGTCATCCTCGAGTCGATGGATTTCCCGGCGCCGGTCATCGAGCAGGCGATCGAGCCGAAGACGAAGTCCGACCAGGAGAAGCTGTCGGCCGCCATCCAGCGCCTCGTCGAAGAGGATCCCACGTTCCGCGTGCACACCGACGAGGAGACCGGCCAGACGATCATCGCCGGTATGGGGGAGTTGCACCTCGAGGTCTTCATCGACCGGATGAAGCGCGAGTTCAAGGTCGAGGCGAACATCGGCAAGCCGCAGGTGGCCTACCGTGAAACGCTGCGGCGCCCGGTCGAGAAGGTGGAGTACACCCACAAGAAGCAGTCGGGTGGCTCCGGGCAGTACGGCCGGGTCATCATCAGCCTCGAGCCGCTGGAGCCGGGCTCGGGGTACGAGTTCGTCAACGCCGTCACCGGCGGGCGCATCCCACGCGAGTACATCCCGGCGGTCGACGCCGGCATCCAGGACGCCATGCAGTTCGGCGTGCTGGCGGGCTACCCGGTCGAGGACGTGCGCGCCACCCTGGTCGACGGCGCCTACCACGACGTCGACTCCTCGGAACTCGCGTTCAAGATCGCCGGCTCGATGGCCTTCAAGGAGGCGGCCCGAAGGGCGCACCCGGCCATCCTCGAACCCCTCATGGCCGTCGAGGTGACCACCCCCGACGACTATCTCGGCACGGTGATCGGCGACCTCAACTCCCGTCGCGGGCACATCCAGTCGATGGACGAACTGCACGGCAACCGGGTGGTGCGGGCGTTGGTGCCGCTGTCGGAGATGTTCGGCTACGTGGGTGACCTGCGGTCGAAGACCTCCGGTCAGGCGTCGTACTCGATGGAGTTCCACTCCTACGGCGAGACGCCCAAGGCGATCGCCGAGGAGATCATCGCCAAGGCTCGCGGAGGCGAGTGATTGTCGCTTGCGACAGCACTGTGCGGCGTTTCCCGGTCCACCGCCGGGAAACGCCGCGCTTGTTTTGACAGCCACCGCGCATCCCCTAGACTTGGACGGGTTCCCCGACGCCCGCCAGGTTGGGGTCCGACCCAAAGTCACGCACCGAGTGCGGCGCTGTGGGAAATCCCCAAAGCGTAGTCAGGAAACGAGCGCTTCGAAGACCTCGGAAGCGTCACACCAGAAGGAGCCCCAGTGGCAAAGGCCAAGTTCGAGCGGACCAAGCCGCACTGCAACATCGGCACCATCGGACACATCGACCACGGCAAGACCACGCTCACCGCGGCGATCACCCGGGTGCTGCACGACAAGTATCCCGAGCTCAACGCTGTGTCGGCGTTCGACCAGATCGACAAGGCGCCCGAAGAGCGCCAGCGCGGTATCACCATTTCCATCGCGCACGTCGAGTACCAGACCGAGAAGCGCCACTACGCGCACGTCGACTGCCCCGGTCACGCCGACTACGTGAAGAACATGATCACCGGTGCCGCGCAGATGGACGGTGCGATCCTCGTGGTCGCGGCCACCGACGGCCCGATGCCCCAGACTCACGAGCACGTGCTGCTCGCCCGCCAGGTCGGCGTGCCCGCGATCGTCGTGGCGCTCAACAAGTGCGACATGGTCGACGACGAGGAGCTCATCGAGCTCGTCGAGATGGAGGTCCGCGAGCTGCTGACCTCACAGGAGTTCGACGGCGACAACTGCCCCGTCGTCCGCGTGGCGGCGTTCCCGGCCATGAACGGCGAGGAGAAGTGGACCCAGTCGATCCTCGACCTCATGGAGGCCGTCGACGACTACATCCCGCAGCCCGAGCGCGAGGTCGACAAGCCGTTCCTCATGCCCGTTGAGGACGTCTTCACGATCACCGGTCGTGGCACCGTTGTCACCGGCCGGATCGAGCGCGGCATCGTCAAGACCGGTGAGGTCGTCGACATCATCGGCATCCACCCCACCAAGCAGTCGACCACCGTCACCGGTGTCGAGATGTTCCGCAAGATCCTCGACGAGGGTCGCGCCGGTGAGAACGTCGGTCTGCTGCTGCGTGGCACGAAGAAGGAAGACGTCGAGCGCGGCATGGTCGTGATCAAGCCGGGTTCGACCACCCCGCACACCGACTTCGAGGGCAACGTCTACGTGCTGACCAAGGAAGAGGGTGGCCGTCACAAGCCGTTCTTCTCCCACTACAGCCCGCAGTTCTACTTCCGCACCACCGACGTGACCGGTGAGGTGGCCCTGCCCGAGGGCACCGAGATGGTGATGCCCGGTGACACCACCGACATGACCGTGCACCTCCAGAAGCCGATCGCCATGGAGGAAGGCCTCAAGTTCGCCATCCGCGAGGGTGGACGCACCGTGGGCGCCGGCCGCGTGACCAAGATCCTCAAGTGATCCTCGACTGATCAGTCACCCGACAGGGCCCCGTTCCTCTCCAGGAACGGGGCCCTGTCGTCATGTCCGGCGCCGACGGGTGACCGCACCGAGGGGCAACCCCGGCCGGCTTCACTGATCGACCTGCACGAGCAGGGCCACCGGTAGCTGCTCGAACACCCGCGCCACGGGCACCGTGCCTCCGCCGAGTTCGTGGTCGGTGAGCACGTCCCGCCAGCGCCCCGCCAGCAGGATCGCCGTGTCGTGCCACCCGCCCCCGGCCGCCAGTGTCACCGGCAGCCGGGTGACCACGGTCACGGCACCCCCGCGGTTGAAGGCCAGGCAGTGGGACGACGCCGCTCCCAGCACCGAGACCGGCTGATAGGCGGTGAACAGATCGGGTCGTTGCCGACGCAGTCTCAGGGCGTGCCGGGTGATCCACAGTTTCGCCGTGCCCGACGCGTCGACGTCCGGCGTCCGGTTGAGTTGGGACGCCAGGCGTGAGAGCCCGTCGTGATCGACCGGCCGGCGGTTGTCGGGGTCGCACAGCGAGTCGTCCCAGGTCTCCGTGCCCTGGTAGACGTCGGGCACGCCGGGCATGGTGAGCTGCACGAGCTTCTGCCCGAGCGAGGTCACACGTGCGGGGGCGTCGAGTGCGGACTCCAGTCGGTCCCACTCCGCCCGTAGGCCCGCGTCGTCGTAGGCGCGGCGCACGAGGTCGTGCACCGCATCCTCGAACTCGGGGTTGGGGTCCATCCAGGTGGTGCCGTCGTGCGCCTCGCGCATGGCCTTGGTGACATGTTCGTGCATCCGCGCCGGGTCGATGGCACCCGCCCCGAGCAGTGTCTGCGCGACGAACTCGACGAAGGACGGGTTGCTGACGTGCCCCGCCCGGGCGAGAGCGGTCGTGAACCCGGCGAGCTCGCCGGTCATCTCGGCCAGCACGGCCAACCGTGCCCGGACGTCCTCACCGCGCTTGGTGTCATGGGTCGACAGCGCCGTCATCGATTCGGGCAGGTGCCGCTCGCGGGCGCGTTGCGCGGCGTGGAAGTCGTCGGGGTGCCAGCCGAACCGGTCGGGGTCGCCGCCGACCTCATTGAGCGCGATGAACCGGTTCGCCCGGTAGTAGGCGGTGTCCTCGACACCCTTGGCCATCACCGCGCCCGTGAACTGCTGGAAGCGGTGCGCGGCCTCCTCCGTCGGGTCGAGCAGGCGGGGCGCGAGGGCGGTGATGGTGTCGGCCACGCGGGGCTGGGACACGTGGGCCGCGGTGATGGCCCGGTCGAGCTCATCCATCCCGTCGGGAAGATAGGTGCGGTAGACCCGTAGCTGCGCGGCGATCTCCGACAGCGCGGCCACCGTCGAGTCATCGTCGGAGGGGTCGAGAAGGTTGATCAGCCGGGTCATCTCCGCCGGGAACAGCTCCGCCGCCACCATCCGCTTGGCCGCCACGGCGTGCTGGGCGATCGACATGGAATCGCCGGTGCGGGCCAGGTAGCCGGCGGTGACGTCGGTCGCGGCGTCCGGATCGACGAAGACGTGTGAGACCTCGGTCATGGCGTCGTAACCGGTTGTGCCCGAGATCGGCCACGGCTGCAGGCTTTCGCCGGTCTCGAGGATCTTCTCCGCCACGATCCACGTGTCGGGGCCGACGGCCTCCCGGAGCCGGGCGAAGTACTGTTGTGGATCGGCGAGGCCGTCGGGATGATCGACCCTGAGCCCGAGCACGCCGTCGTCGTGGACGAAGCGCAGGATCCGCTCGTGGGTGGCCATGAACACGTCGGGATCCTCGACCCGCACCGCCGCCAGCGTGCTCACCGCGAAGAATCGGCGATGGGTCAGCAATGCATTGGCGTTCACCCCGGGGACGAGCACGTAGTTCTGCCGGTCGTGGACATCGCGAGGGGTGTCCCCGGGAGTCCAGGTGCCGGGAGCCACCGGGAACCGGTGCTCGTAGTAGCGAAGTTCCCGGCCGTCGTCGCTGATGACCAGGTCGTCGGGGGTCGCATCGGCGGCCAGCACCCCGTTGACGAGGGGCCCCTGGCTCCAATCGATGTCGAACCAGTGCGCGTAGGGGGAGTCGGGTCCGTGGGTCAGCACGTCCCACCAGTAGGGGTTCTCCCACGGTTTGGAGATACCCATGTGGTTGGGCACGATGTCGACGACGATGCCGAGCCCGTGCTCGCGGGTGGCGTCCACGAAGGCGGCCCATCCGGGTTCGCCCCCGCGTTGCGGGTCGACGCCGCGCGGGTCGGTCCAGTCGTACCCGTGGTCGGAGCCACTTGTCGAGGTCAGCAACGGCGACACGTAGACGGCCCCGACGCCCAGGTCGGCCAGTCGCGGCACCACCGCGGCGGCGTCGAACAGCGTGAAGGTCGGGGTGATCTGCAACCGGTAGGTCGAACTCGGTGCCATGCGATGACGGTACCGTGTGGTGGCGAGGCCGCCGAGCCGTCGTCGTCCCCAGGGCGTCCGGGGGGCCGTGGGACGCGGATAGGGTTGCACCATGAGCACCCCCAGCGAACCCTCGGCTCCGCGCGACCAGCCGGGCCCGGCCCGGACCCGCGTCGCCCCCTCGCCGACCGGTGACCCCCACGTCGGCACCGCCTACATGGCATTGTTCGACGTCGCGTGGGCCCGGCACACGGGAGGGCGGTTCGTGCTGCGGATCGAGGACACCGACCGGGTTCGCCTGGTCGAGGGATCCGAGCAGCAGATCTACGATTCCCTCGAGTGGCTCGGGCCTCGCCCCCGACGAGGGCCCCGAATCCGGCGGGCCGTACGCCCCTTACCGTCAGTCGGAACGCCTCGACACCTACCGGCCATACGTCGAGCGGTTGATCGACGACGGCCATGCCTACTACTGCTGGTGTTCGGCCGAACGCCTGGCGGAGATGCGCGCCGAGCAGCAGCGGGACAAGTCGGGGAGCGGCTACGACCGGCTGTGCTACGGCAAGACCCGCGACGAGCGGGCGCAGTTGCCCGGGTTCACCGACACACCCGTCGTGAGGATGCTGATCCCCGACGACGCGCCGCTCGGCTTCGACGACCTCATCCGGGGCGAGGTGAAGGCTCCGCGTCCCGACGACCAGGTGATCCTCAAGGCCGACGGGCTACCCCACCTACCACCTCGCGGTGGTCGTCGACGATCACGAGATGGGCATCACCACCGTGGTGCGCGGGCGAGGAGTGGATCAGCTCGACGCCGAAGCACATCCTGCTGTACCGGTGGCTCGGGCTGGAGGTGCCGCAGTTCGCCCACATGCCGCTGCTGCGCAACACCGACAAATCGAAGATCAGCAAGCGCCGGAACCCGGCCGCCCGACTGTCTCTGGTTCCGTGAGCAGGGGTACCTGCCGGAGGCGCTGCGCAACTTCCTGCAGCTGTTGGCCTACCCGCCGGTGGGCGACGACGGTAGCGAGGTCGCCACGCTCGACCAGTTCATCGATTCCTTCGACTGGTCGCGTGTCAACACCACCGGGCCGATCTTCGACGTGAAGAAGCTCGACTGGATCAACGGCGCCTACATCCGGGCGATGGCATCCCGACGAGCTGGCGGAGCGGATCATCGACCACCTCGTGGAACGTGGCGTGTGGACCCAACCGGACCCCGCCCGGCATGAGCTGGTGCGCCGGGCGACCCCGCTGATCCAGGAGCGCCTGACCCTGCTGGGCGAGGCGGCCGACAAGCTCGACTTCCTGCTCGTCGACGACGCCACGCTGGAGGTCGACGAGCCGGCGCTCGTGAGGATCGGCGATGATGCGCCCGGGTCGTGGACGCCGACGGTCGGCGTTCTCGAGGGGCTGATCGCCCTGGGACGCCGAGACGATCCAGGCGGTGCTGCGGGCGAAACTCGTCGACGATCTCGGGCTCAAGCCCAAGGTGGCCTTCGGTCCGGTGCGGGTGGGGGTCACCGGCCGCCAGGTTTCGCCGCCGCTGTTCGAGTCGATGGAGATCCTCGGCCGCGACTCCTCACTCGCCCGGCTGGCCCGACTTCCGCGAACTGCTGTGAGCGCGCGCGTGCCGGGTCGCCCGATGTGATCCGCCAGCGGACGGGCCGCTACTCTCTGCCGTATGAGCGACACGGCCGCGACGGGCGGAGCCAGCGATTTCATCCGCGACATGGTGCGCCGGGACATCGAGCTGGGCACATTCGGTGGCCGGGTGCAGACGCGGTTCCCGCCCGAACCGAACGGGTACCTGCACATCGGTCACGCGAAGGCGGTCGTCGCCAACTTCGGTATCGCCGAGGACTTCGGGGGTGTCTGCAACCTGCGTCTCGACGACACGAACCCCGGCACGGAGGAAACCGAGTACGTCGATGCGATCGTCGACGACATCGCATGGCTCGGCTATCGGCCCGGGGTGGTCGTGCACGCATCCGACTACTTCCTCAGCCTGTACGAATGGGCAGAGTATCTGGTGGGGCAGGGGCCTGGCCTACGTCGACGACCAGGACGCCGCGACGATCTCCGAGCAGAAGGGCGGCTTCGGGCGTCCGGGCGTCGAGAGCCCCTATCGCGACCGCCCGGTCGGCCGAAAATCTCGACCTGCTGCGGCGCATGCGGGCCGGCGAATTCGCCGACGGCAGCCGCTGCCTGCGCGCCCGGATCGACATGCAGGCCGAGAACATGTGGCTGCGCGACCCGGTGATGTACCGGATCCGGCACGCCCATCACCACAACACCGGTGACGAGTGGTGCATCTACCCGACCTACGACTGGGCCCACGGGCAGTCGGACGCCATCGAGGGCGTCACCCACTCCCTGTGCTCGCTCGAGTTCGAGAGCCACCGGCCCCTCTACGACTGGTTCCTCGCCCACCTGCCGCTCGAGGGCCCCGCGCCGAAGCAGAAGCGAGTTCGCCCGGCTGGAACTCACCCACACCATCACCTCGAAGCGTCGGCTGCGCAAGCTCGTCGAGGACGGTGTCGTGTCCGGGTGGGACGACCCCCGGATGCCCACACTGCGCGGGCTGCGCCGCCGCGGCTATCCCGCCGCGGCCATCCGCGACTTCTGCACCGCCACGGGCAACACCCGGAACAACTCGGTCAAGGCCATCGAGGAACTCGAGTCGTACGTGCGCCGCGAGTTGAACCGCACCGCGATGCGGCGGATGGCCGTGCTGCGTCCGCTTCGGCTCACGATCACCAACTGGCCGGCTCGACGCCGACGGACGTGCGCTGGTGGAGTACCTCGACCTCGTCAACAATCCCGAGGATCCCGATGGTGCCGGGTCACGCCAGGTGGCGTTCACGGGTCGGCTGTTCATCGAACAGCGAGGACTTCGCCGAAGTGCCGCCACCGAAGTTCTTCCGCCTCGTCGCCCGGGCGTGAGGTGCGGCTTCGCGGCGGCTACTTCGTCACCTGCACCGACGTGGTGAGGGATGCCGAGGGGCGGGTCGTCGAGGTGCTCGCGACCTACGATCCTCAGTCGCGTGGAGGCTCGACGCCCGACGGACGCAAGGTCAAGGCCACGCTGCACTGGGTGTCGGCCGCTCATGCCATCGACATCGAGGTGGCGCTCTACGGCCGATTGTTCTCCGCCGCCATTCCGGGGGAGCGCACCGATGAGGCGCTCGACGACCTCAACCCCATATCGCGCGAGGTGGTCGCGCGATGCGAAGGCGGAGGCCGCGCTCGCCGAGATCGCGCCCGGGGAGGTGGTGCAGTTCGAGCGGCTCGGCTACTTCGCCAAGGACGGCGACGACCCGACGCTGTTCCACCGCACGGTGGGCCTGCGCGACGAGTGGGCCAACATCCAGAAGCGCTCGTCCTGACCGCGGGCCGCCGACCTCATCGGCGGCCCGCGGCATCGGTGGCACGGGTCCCGGCGCTCCCGTCGGTGAGTACCGGGTCGTTTCCGCGCGCCGTCTTCCGTCGTTCCCCCGCGCGCCGGACGCGCCCGGAATAGCGTGACACAGCGACATCCCGTGATCTCGACCCGCCGGCCGGGCGGACGAGGCGCCCATGCCACGTCCAAAGAGCAACACAAACAAACATAAAACAAGATAATCGGCTTCCCAAAACAAACATGATCGGATACGATCAACGCAGGAGGTCACCGAAGACCCCCTCCGGCCGTCGGCCGGTCGTCGTCCAGCGGTGGAGGCCGCCATGGGACAGCAGGCGGATGCAGAGAGTGGGAGCGGCCCCGCGTCGCGCGAACGTCGCCGACGCGCGCCGGTCGCGGGCTGTACGCGCAGGAACGACAAGTCGCGCTCGTGCAGCTCGCCCGCAACGAGGGTCGGGTCTCGGTCGTCGAGGCCGCGGTCGACGTTCGAGGTGACGCCGGAGACCATTCGTCGAGATCTCGAGCAACTCGACCGGAACGGACTGCTTCGGCGGGTTCATGGCGGTGCGATCCCGGCCGGGCACGGCGAACTCGGTGATCTCGCCCTGTCCGAGCGCGGAAACCGCCGCCGGCCCCGAGAAGGACCGGATCGCCGCAGGCGGCCCTCGAACACCTACCCGAAGCTCCGCACGGTTCGATCCTGCTCGATGCCGGCACCACGACCGGGCGACTGGCCACGAGCGCTTCCGACCGACGCCGACCTGGCCGTGTTCACCAACGCCCCGCTCATCGCCGCGTTGGTGGCCGAGCGCGGGCGAGCGCGACGTGGAATTGAGCGGCGGAAGGGTACGCGGTCTCACCCAGGCCTGCGTCGGTGCCGAAACCGTCGGCTGGTTCGAACGGCTACGGATCGATGTCGCGTTCATCGCCACCAACGGTGTCTCGTTCGGCCACGGGCTGTCGACACCCGACCTCGCCGAGGCCTCGGTCAAAGCGGGCGATGGTCCGGTGCGCCAACAGGGTGGTTCTGCTGGCCGATTCGCGCAAGCTCGGCGTCGAGACCGCCTGCTCCTTCGCCCGACTCGACGAGATCGATGTCCTCATCACTGATTCAGCCATATCCGACGCCTTCCGGCGTCGGCTCACCGACTTCGGAATCGAGGTGGTTGCCGCATGATCGTCACCCTCACCCCCAACCCGAGTCTCGACCGCACCGCACGCGTCGAGGGCGGGTGACCCGCGGGGGCGTGCACCGGCTGGGTGTCATCACGACCGAGCCCGGCGGCAAGGGGGTCAACGTGGCCCGGGCGATCCACCAGGCCGGCGTCGACGTCGTCGCCGTGGTCCCGGCCGATCCCACTGATCCGTTCGTGGCCGGGCTGGAACGGATCGGCGTCCCGCATGTCACCGTCCCCGTCGGTGGGCCGGTGCGCGCGAACCTCACGCTGACCGAACCCGACGGCACGACGTCGAAGTTCAACGAACTGGGTGCGGAACTGACGCCCGGCATCGTCGATCGGGTCATGGAGACCCTGGTCGCCACCTCGCGTGACGCCTCGTGGGTCGTCCTGTCGGGGTCGCTGCCGCCCGGCGCCCCGATCGACTGGTATCCGCGGCTGGTGCAGTGCCTCCGTCCGCTCGGCGTTCGGATCGCCGTCGACACCTCCGATGCCCCGCTGCAGGCGCTGGCCGCGGCCTTGCCGGAGCGGCGCCCGACCTCATCAAGCCCAACTCCGAGGAACTCGGTCAGCTCATCGGCCGCGACGGGAGGGCGATCTCGAGGACGCCGCCGACCGTGGCGACTGGGCGCCGGTGCTCGCCGCCGCCCGCGAACTCACCGGGCGGGGGTGGCCACCGTGCTCGTCACGCTCGGGGGTGCGGGCGCGCTGCTCGTCACCGGTGCCGGGGCGTGGCTGGCGACGCCACCGCCCATCACTCTCGCTCGACCGTCGGCGCGGGCGATTCGGCGCTCGCGGGATACCTGCTGGCGGAGGTCGGCGGCTCGACGAGCCGAGCCGGCTCCGCCGGGCAGTCGCCTACGGGTCCGGTGCCGCGGCGCTGCCCGGAAGCCAATTGCCGGACCCCGCACAGACCGATCCGGAGGCCGTCGTGGTGACGCCCATCGGCGACCTCCGCACGGCACCTCACCCGAGCCACAACTGAATACCTCACCAGCAGGGATCAAGGAAGGAACCAATCCAATGACCACACCGTCATTGATCGAACCCGGGCTCGTCGCCCTGGACGTCGATCTCGGGAGTACGAAGGACGAGGTCATCCGTGGTCTCGCCCGGGATCGTCGCCGCCACCGGACGCGCCGAGGCCGAAGGGCTCGCCGCCGACGTTCTGGAACGTGAGGGCAAGGCGCCCGACCGGGATGCCCGGAGGCTTCGCGATCCCGCATTGCCGCTCCGCGGCGGTCAACACCGCCTCGCTCGGCTTCGCCCGGCTCAGCGCGCCGGTCGATTTCGGCGCCAAGGACGGTGCGGCGGACATCGTCTTCCTCATCGCCGCCGCAGCATCCGGGGGCGCCGACCACCTCAAGCTGCTGACCAAGCTGGCCGGGCCCTGGTGAGGCAGGAATTCCTCGATTCGCTGCGGGCCGCCCGGACGCCCGACGAGATCGTCGACGTTGGTGCGCAACGTCGTCGAGCCGGCCGAGGCCCCGGCCGCGAACGCCCCGCGGCGCCCCGCTCCGACCCCCACCGGCGAGCGGATGTCGATCATCGCCATCACCGCGTGCCCCACGGGTATCGCCCACACCTACATGGCCGCCGATTACCTCGTCAACGCGGGCAAGGACCTCGGGGTGGATGTCGTCACCGAGCCGCAGGGATCCACTGCCACCGAATGGGTGACCCCGGAACAGATCACGGCTGCCTCGGCCGTGATCTTCGCCACCGATGTCGGCGTCAAGAGCCGCGAGCGCTTCGCCGGCAAGCCCGTCATCGAATCCGGAGTCAAACGGGCGATCGACGAGCCGCGCAAGATGATCCAGGAGGCCATCGCCGCGGCCAAGGATCCGAACTCCCGCAGGGTGAGTGGCAGCGCGTCGGCCGCGACCGGCGCAGCCGGCGGATCGGCCGGCTCGACGCTCGGCTGGGGCAAGCGCATCCAGCAGGCATTGATGACCGGTGTGTCGTACATGATCCCGTTCGTCGCGGCCGGTGGACTCCTCATCGCGCTCGGCTTCCTGTTCGGCAGCTATCAGATCCCGTTCGTCGCCGACCACATCCTCGGCAACTCCTCGATCCTGAACCTGCCGTCGTTCACCGAGGTCAGCAGCGCCAAGGACACCGCGGGCAACCTCCTGTTCGCCGCGAACCAGACAATCTCGCTCCCGCACAGTGGCTTCCTGCTCTACCTCGGTGCCGCGTTGTTCAAGCTCGGCAGCCTCGCGTTCGGGTTCCTCGTCCCCGCGCTGGCCGGCTACATCGGCTTCGCCATCGCCGACCGCCCCGGCATCGCCCCCGGCTTCGTCGCGGGCGCGCTGGCCGGCTACATCGGCGCCGGCTTCCTCGGTGGCCTCGTCGGTGGCCTCATCGCCGGGCTCGCGGCCGCTGGATCGGCCACATCAAGACGCCACCGCGGTGGCTCCGGGCCTCATGCCGGTCATCATCATCCCGCTGGGTGCGACATCTGATCACCGGGTTATTGATGATCTTCGTCCTCGGTCGGCCGCTCGCCGACCTCTCGACATGGCTGGGCGACACCCTCAACGGCATGAGCGGTGCGTCGGCAGTCCTGCTCGGCATCGTCCTCGGTCTCATGATGTGTTTCGACCTGGGAGGCCCGGTGAACAAGGCCGCGTACCTGTTCGCGACTGCGGGCCTGAGCATCGACAATCCCGCCTCGATGAAGATCATGGCCGCGGTCATGGCCGCCGGCATGGTGCCTCCGATCGCGATGGCCCTGTCGACGCGCCTGCGCCCGAAGCTGTACACCGAGGTGGAGCGCGAGAACGGCAACGCCGCGTGGCTGTTGGGCTGCATCGTTCATCTCCGAGGGTGCGATTCCGTTCGCCGCCGCCGACCCCTTCGCGTCATCCCCTCGATGATGTTCGGTGGTGCCGTCACCGGTGCGATCAGCATGGGGCTGGGTGCCACGTCGAAGGCTCCGCACGGTGGCATCTTCGTGTTCTTCGCCATCGACAAGTTCTGGGCGTTCCTGCTGTCGATCGTCGTCGGTGCGATCATCGGGGGTGTCTCGGTGACGGTGCTGAAGACCATCAAGCCGAACCGGATCGAGCACGAGATTGGCCGAGGCCGAGTTGGAGGCCACTGCCCCGCGTGAGCCTGGCCGGTTAGGATTCCCACAACCCGCCTTACGAAAGGAACACCATGGCCAGCAAGACCGTGACCGTCGGATCGTCGGTCGGACTGCACGCTCGCCCTGCGGCGATCATCGCCGAAGCGGCCGGTGAGTACGACGACGACATCCTGTTGTCCGTCGAGGGCGACGATGAGGGCGTCGACGCCGCGTCGCCGCTGCTCATCATGACCCTCGGCGCCGAAAAGGGAGCCACGGTCACCGTCACCTCCGACAACGAGGATGCGGTCGCCGAGATCGCGGCCCTGATCGAGAAGGACCTGGACGCCGAGTGATCTGATCCCATCGGCCACCCGAACCCGTCCCACCGCCGCGTGGGCGTGGGGGAGGGGGACGATCGAACCGGGCCGTCACCCACGAGGTGGCGGCCCCGGTTCGCGTGGCCGGGCGGGCCGGGGCGTACCTGATTTGAAGTGCCCGGTCCGGGCATGACAAGATGTACAGGTTGCTCCGATGGGGTACGTGCGTTGCGGCGGCTCGCCAAGAGGTCTGCTGCCCCGCCGACTCCACGGACACCGGGTGTCCACCGGTGCCGGGAGCGACGTCACAAGCTCACAGGGTGCGTTGAGTACTGATGTGCGATTGTGTCGTCCGGCATCATTGCGACACGCCCGACTACGTGGGTCGGAGGACTGGGAATCCGATCCCGTGTCCGGCCCAGCGGAGTGACACCGGCAGGCCCGCTCGGCGGGCCCGCCGACCAGGACAACCGGTGTTGCCGGACCAAGTTGCCAACCGGACCAGCCGGATCTGTTGGACGAGTAGAAGGAACAACTGTGGCGGGACAAAAGATCCGCATCAGGCTCCGGGCCTACGACCATGAGGTCATCGACTCGTCGGCGCGCAAAATCGTCGACACGGTGACCCGCACGGGTGCCAAGGTGGCAGGCCCCGTGCCGCTGCCGACCGAGAAGAACGTGTTCTGCGTCATCCGGTCGCCCCACAAGTACAAGGACAGCCGCGAGCACTTCGAGATGCGCACCCACAAGCGGCTCATCGACATCCTCGACCCGACCCCGAAGACGGTGGATTCGCTGATGCGTCTCGACCTTCCGGCCGGTGTCGACATCGAGATCAAGCTTCCGTGAGGTGGTGGAGACAGATGAACACCGAACGCACTGTCAAGGGACTGCTGGGCACCAAGCTCGGCATGACCCAGCTGTGGGACGAGAACAACCGGATCGTCCCCGTCACCGTGATCCAGGCCGGCCCCTGCGTGGTCACCCAGGTGCGCACCCCCGACGTCGACGGCTACTCCGCCGTTCAGCTCGGCTACGGCGCGATCAAGGCCAAGCACGTGACCAAGCCCGCCGCCGGGCACTTCGACAGGGCCGGGGTCACCCCGCGCAAGAACCTCGTCGAGCTGCGCACCGCCGACGCCAGCGAGTACACGCTCGGCCAGGAGCTGACGGCCGAGGTGTTCGCCGCCGCCGACGTCGTCGACGTCACCGGCGTCACCAAGGGCAAGGGCACCGCGGGTGTCGTCAAGCGCCACGGGTTCAAGGGGCTCGGCGCCTCCCACGGTGTGCACCGTAAGCACCGTTCGCCCGGTTCGATCGGTGGCTGCTCGACCCCGGGCAAGGTCTTCAAGGGCCTGCACATGGCCGGCCGGATGGGCAACACCACGAAGACCATCCAGAACCTGACCATCCACGCTGTCGACGCCGATCGCGGCCTGATCCTCGTGCGGGGGGCCATCCCCGGCCCGAAGGGATCGCTCGTGGTCGTCCGCAGCGCAGCCAAGAAGGGTGATGCGGCATGAGCGCTTCACTGACGATCGACGTCCTGGGGGCCGACGGGAAGCTCGGCCGGCCAGGCCGAACTTCCCGGCGACCTGTTCGACGTCCAGACCAATATCGCGTTGATCCACCAGGTCGTCGTGGCCCAGCAGGCCGCCGCCCGCCAGGGCACGCACTCGACCAAGACGCGCGGCGAGGTTCGCGGTGGTGGCGCCAAGCCGTGGCGTCAGAAGGGCACCGGCCGTGCCCGCCAGGGCTCGCGTCGTGCGCCCCAATGGACCGGTGGTGGCATCGTCCACGGGCCGCAGCCCCGCGGCTACGCCCAGCGCACTCCCAAGAAGATGATTGCCGCCGCGCTGCGTGGAGCGCTGTCCGACCGGGCCCGCGACGGCAAGGTGTTCGTGCTCGAGTCGATCGTGGCGGGTGAGACGCCCTCGACCCGCTCCGCGCTCAGCGCGCTGTCGGCGATCGGCGACATCTCCAAGGTGCTGGTCGTGCTGGATCGTGCCGAGGACATCGCGTGGCTGAGCCTGCGCAACGTTCCGTCGGCGCACGCCCTCGCGGTCGACCAGCTCAACACCTACGACGTCGTCGTCAACGATGTGGTGGTCTTCACGAAGGCCGCGCTCGACACCTTCGTGGGTGTCGCGCCCCGAGGTGTCGCGCTCGCCGAGATCGCCGCCCCGAGCGATGAGGGCCCGACCACGACCGCCACCTCCGCGGCGGAGCCGCCCTTCGGTGAGGGGTCCTACCGCGGCCAGGAGCCGCCGGCCGGATACGACATCAAGGGCAACGAGGGGTCGAAGAAGTACCACACCCCCGAGTCGCCCTGGTATGGCCGCACGATCGCCGAAGTGTGGTTCAACAGCGCTGAGGCGGCCGAGGCCGCGGGCTTCGTCTCGGCCACGGCTCCGAAGGAGGGTTCGGACAAGTGAGCGAACTCAAGATCCGCGATCACCGCGACATCCTGCTGGCCCCGGTTGTCAGCGAGAAGAGCTACAGCCTGATCGACGAGAACAAGTACACGTTCATCGTCGATCCCCGGGCGAACAAGACCGAGATCAAGATCGCCGTCGAGGCGGTCTTCAACGTGACGGTCACCGCCGTGAACACGCTCAACCGCAAGGGCAAGGTGCGGCGCACCCGCTACGGGGTCGGGAAGCGTCCCGACACCAAGCGCGCGATCGTCACGGTGGCCGAGGGTGAGCGGATCGACATCTTCAGCGGCCCGGTCGCCTGAACGAGGAAGACAAGGAACGACTGACTCATGGGTATCCGTAAGTACAAGCCAACGACTCCCGGTCGCCGCGGCGCCAGCGTGTCCGACTTCGCCGAGGTGACGCGGTCGACCCCCGAGAAGTCCCTGTTGCGGTCGAAGCCGAAGACCGGTGGCCGCAACAACACGGGACGAATCACCACCCGCCACATCGGCGGCGGTCACAAGCAGGCCTATCGGGTGATCGACTTCAAGCGCTACGACAAGGACGGCGTGCCGGCCAAGGTTGCGCAGATCGAATACGACCCGAACCGCACCGCCCGGATCGCGCTGCTGCACTACGCCGACGGTGAGAAGCGCTACATCATCGCTCCGCAGGGGCTCGCCCAGGGCGCTGTCGTGCAGGGCGGTGAGGGTTCGGACATCCGTCCGGGCAACAACCTGCCGCTGCGCAACATCCCGGTGGGCACCACGGTGCACGCCGTCGAGATGCGTCCGGGTGGTGGCGCGAAGCTCGGCCGTTCGGCCGGTGCCGCCATTCAGCTGGTCGCCCGCGAGGGCAAGATGGCCACGCTGCGCATGACCTCAGGGGAAATGCGCATGGTCGACGTGCGCTGCCGCGCCACGATCGGCAGCGTCGGCAACGCCGAACAGAGCAACATCAACTGGGGCAAGGCGGGCCGCAACCGCTGGAAGGGCGTCCGCCCGACCGTGCGCGGCGTCGTCATGAACCCGATCGACCACCCGCACGGTGGTGGCGAGGGTCGCACGTCCGGTGGTCGTCACCCGGTGTCGCCGTGGGGTAAGCCTGAGGGCCGCACCCGTGACAAGAACAAGGCGAGCACCAAGTTGATCATCCGTCGCCGCAAGTCCGGCAAGAAGCGCTGATTGGGAGCCTGAGGAATGCCACGCAGCCTGAAAAAGGGTCCCTTCGTCGACGAGCACCTGGCCAAGAAGGTCGATGCCCAGAACGACAAGGGGACGAAGAACGTCATCAAGACCTGGTCGCGCCGTTCCATGGTGGTGCCCGACATGATCGGACACACCATCGCCGTGCACGACGGTCGCAAGCATGTGCCGGTATTCGTCACCGAGGCGATGGTCGGCCACAAGCTCGGAGAGTTCGCACCCACGCGCACCTTCAAGGGGCACGTGAAGGACGACAAGAAGTCCCGTCGGCGCTGACAGCGCGAGTAAAAGGAATCCAATTCATATGAGCACTAACACAGAGCGACCCAGCCGTCGCCTTCGCCTGCTCGGGGATCGTCCTGGCTCGTACGCGATTGCGCGTCACGTCCGGATGAGCCCCACCAAGGTTCGTCGGGTCGTCGACATCGTCCGCGGGATGAACGTCAACGACGCCCTCGACACCCTGAGGTACGCGCCGCAGGCGGCCAGCGAGCCGGTGTACAAGGTGGTGGCCTCCGCGGTCGCCAACGCCGAGAACACCGAGGAACTGCGGGCCGACGACCTCTTCATCTCCCAGGCGTTCGTCGACGAGGGTGTCACCCTCCGACGGATCCGCCCCCGGGCGAAGGGGTCGGCGAGCCGCATCCTCAAGCGCGCCGCACACATCACGGTCGTCGTCGAGCCCCGCTCGGCGGAGGCCACGTCGAAGAAGAAGGGAGCCTGAGCATGGGCCAGAAGATCAACCCCATTGGCTTCCGCCTCGGCGTGACCAATGACCACAAGACCCGTTGGTACGCCGAGAAGAACTACTCGGCGCTGCTGGGCGAAGACATCAAGATCCGCCAGTACCTCCTCAAGAGCCTGGAACGTGCGGGGATCTCGTCGATCGAGATCGAGCGCCGGTCCGAGCGCGTGACGATCTTCCTGTACGCCGCGCGTCCGGGCATCGTGATCGGCCGCAACGGGGCCGAGGCCGAGCGCATCCGCGGGGCCCTCGAGAAGATCACCGGCAAGCAGATCCAGCTGAACATCCTCGAGGTGAAGAGCCCCGAGACCGACGCACAGCTGGTGGCACAGGGTGTCGCCGAGCAGCTCGGTGCGCGTGTCGCCTTCCGGCGAGCCATGCGCAAGGCGCAGCAGACGGCCATGCGCGCCGGTGCCCAGGGCATCCGGATCAAGTGCTCGGGTCGTCTCGGCGGGGCGGAAATGAGCCGCTCCGAGGGTTACCGTGACGGTCGCGTGCCGCTGCACACCCTGCGCGCCGACATCGACTACGGCTTCCACGAGGCCAAGACGAGCTTCGGCCGGATCGGCGTGAAGGTGTGGATCTACAAGGGCGACGTGTCCGGCAGCAAGGCCGAGCGCGCCGCGCAGAAGGCCGCTCGCGCCGCGGCACCGGGCCGCCAGCGTCCGAGCCGTCGGCCTCGCGGTGAGCGCCCCGAGCGCCCCGAGCGCGGGGGACGTCGTCGCGCCGAGGCTTCGACCGAGTCGACCGCACCTGCGGCCGAGCAGTCGGCCCCCACCACTGAGAACGCAGGAGCCTGATCCATGCTGATTCCTCGTCGAGTCAAGTACCGCAAGCAGCACCACCCCCAGCGGGATGGCATGGCGAAGGGGGCCACTGAGCTCGCCTTCGGTGATTACGGCATCCAGGCACTGGAGTCGTCGTACCTCACGAACCGCCAGATCGAGGCTGCCCGTATCGCGATGACCCGCCACATCCGCCGTGGCGGCAAGGTGTGGATCAACGTCTACCCCGACCGTCCGCTCACCAAGAAGCCGGCCGAAACCCGCATGGGTTCCGGCAAGGGTTCCCCCGAGTGGTGGGTCGCCAACATCAAGCCAGGCCGAGTCCTGTTCGAACTCTCGGGCGTGCCCGAAGAGATCGCCCGGGAGGCCATGCGTCTGGCCATCCACAAGCTGCCGTTCAAGGCTCGCTTCATCACACGCGAGGCAGGTGACAACTGATGGCAAACACGTCATTGACGGCGGCCGACCTCCGGGGTCTGAGCCGCGATGAGCTCAACGCCAAGGTCGTTGAGCTCAAGGAGGAGTTGTTCAACCTCCGGTTCCAGGCGGCTGTCGGCCAGCTGGAGTCGCACGGTCGCCTGCGCGAGGTCCGCAAGGACATCGCCCGCGTCTACACCGTGATCCAGGAGCGCAACCTCGGCATCGTCGACGAACCTGGAAAGGCCTGACCATGAGCGAGAACACCACCGAGATCCGCACGTCGACGCGCAAGGTGCGCGAGGGCGTCGTCGTGAGCGACAAGATGAACAAGACCATCGTCGTCGCCGTCGAAGACCGCGCCAAGCACCCGCTGTACGGCAAGGTCATGACCCAGACCGCGCGGCTCAAGGCCCACGACGAGAACAACGAGGCCGGCATCGGCGACCGGGTTCGGATCATGGAGACCCGACCCCTGTCGGCCACCAAGCGCTGGCGCCTCATCGAGGTCGTCGAGAAGGCCAAGTAAGGCTCGACCGAGCTGTCGTGAAGGGGCCGTCCACCATGCGTGGACGGCCCCTTCACCCGTTCGGGCCGAGCACGCTGCGGTGAGGGGGCCTCAGGGTGGCTTCAGAGACGCCGGGTAGCGTGGCATAACGTGACCACATCCGACGATTCCTCGCTTCCGCCCGACGAGCGGCGTCAGCCGGGGCGACCGGCGTTCATCGTGGCGATGGTGCTGTTCGTGTGCTCGTTCGCACTGGGCCCCATCGTGGCGATCACCGGCGACAACGCGCTGCTCCAGCTCATGGGGGTGGGCGCCCTCGCCGGGGTGGCCAGCGCGCTGTGGGGGGCGGCGAGCAGCTACATTCACGGGCCGCGGCGACGGGACTAGCCAGGTCCACGCGCCCGACGTGGTGCCGCACCGCCCGGCTCAGCGGGGGTCCCCCGCGCACCGTGCCCGGTGATTATGCGAGCGGGTGGAGGGTGGGGTAGCCTAGTCCAGTTGCCTTGGGACTGTGCCCTCATCTGGTGTGGAGGGGACCTTTCCCGGGCGCGAGATTGATCGCCGAACCGTCGAGGTTCGGGATGCCTCCTGGCACAATCCAGGGGGCCAACCAGCAAGTTCCATCAGGCCTTGGCATGCCAGGGAACCAGTGGGGCAGAGGAGACCACATGATCCAGCAGGAGTCGCGACTGAAGGTCGCCGACAACACGGGTGCGAAGGAATTGCTGTGCATCCGTGTTCTCGGCGGATCCAAGCGTCGCTATGCCTACGTCGGTGACACCATCGTGTGCAGTGTCAAGGACGCCATCCCCGGCGGGAACGTCAAGAAGGGCGACGTTGTCAAGGCCGTGGTGGTGCGCACGCGCAAGGAGCACCGTCGTGCCGACGGTTCCTACATCAAGTTCGACGAGAACGCCGCCGTGATCCTGAGGAACGACGGGGAGCCCCGTGGCACCCGCATCTTCGGCCCGGTGGCCCGAGAGCTCCGCGAGAAGCGCTTCATGCGCATCGTGTCGCTCGCCCCGGAGGTGATCTGAATGAAGTCGCTGCACATCAAGAAGGGTGACCGGGTCAAGGTCATCTCCGGCGACGACAAGGGCGCGATCGGCGAAGTGATCGCCGTTTACCCCGCGCAGAACAAGGTCACCGTCGAAGGCGTCAACATCGTCAAGCGTCACCTGAAGGACTCGGCCAGCCAACCGCAGTCGAATCAGGTCACCAAGGGGGGCATCATCGCCTCCGAGGCCCCGATCCACGCGTCGAACGTGCAGCTCGTGGTCGGCTCCGGCAAGGACGCCACGGTGACCCGCGTCGGATACGCCCGCGAAGACGTCACCAAGCGGCGTCCCGACGGCACCGAGTACACCGCGCAGCGCAGCGTCCGCGTGCTGAAGAAGGATGCTCCGAAGAAGGGCGGCAAGAAGTGAGCGCCACCACCGCAACGGTCCGGGAACTGCCCCGGCTGAAGAAGAAGTACCGCGAGCAGATCGTCGCCGCGATGCAGCAGGAGTTCGCCTACGACAACGTCATGCAGATCCCCGGTCTGGTGAAGATCGTGGTCAACATGGGTGTCGGCGAGGCGGCCCGCGACTCGAAGATCATCGACGGTGCGATCCGCGACCTCGCGGCGATCACCGGCCAGAAGCCGCAGGTCACCAAGGCCCGCAAGTCGATCGCCCAGTTCAAGCTGCGTGAAGGGATGCCGATCGGCTGCCACGTCACGCTGCGCGGCGACCGCATGTGGGAGTT
The DNA here is from genome assembly GCA_963798885.1 of uncultured Actinomycetota bacterium. Lineage (GTDB taxonomy): Bacteria > Actinomycetota > Actinomycetes > Propionibacteriales > Propionibacteriaceae > JAJYQH01. Next base: position 81,243 of record CAWCUX010000010.1, read on the forward strand.
CGCCGATCGGCTGCTCACCGTGGCACTGCCGCGAATCCGTGACTTCCGGGGGCTCAACGCCAACCAGTTCGACGGACGCGGCAACTACACGTTCGGTCTCAACGAGCAGGTGATGTTCCACGAGATCGATCAGGACAGGATCGACCGACTGCGGGGCATGGACATCACGTTCGTCACCACGGCGACCACCGATGCCGAAGGGCGCTACCTGCTCAAGCAGCTCGGCTTCCCCTTCAAGGAGGTCGACGACTCCCAGAAGGCTGCCGGCAGGCGCGGTGCGGTGTCCGGCCCGAAGACCGCGAAGAGGAAGTGATCAGGCCATGGCCAAGACTGCGTTGAAGGTCAAGCAGGCGCGCAAGCCGAAGTTCGGCGTCCGGGCCTACACCCGCTGCCAGAAGTGCGGGCGTCCCAAGGCGGTGTACCGCAAGTTCGGCCTGTGCCGTGTCTGCCTTCGCGAGATGGCGCACGCGGGCGAACTCCCCGGCGTCACCAAGTCGTCCTGGTGAACCCCTCCGACTCCTGAACATCCACCGCCGCAGGTCCTGCCCACGCATGGGACGGAAACCGTGGCGAGAAAGAAGCACATCCAGCCATGACAATGACTGATCCCATCGCGGACATGTTGACGCGCGTGCGAAACGCGAACAGCGCGCACCACGACGCCACGACCATGCCGCATTCGAAGATCAAGGTGGGTATCGCCGAGATCCTCAAGGCCGAGGGCTACATCCAGGACTACTCGGTCACGGAGCCGGCGGAGGGCGAGGTGGGCAAGACCCTCACCATCCAACTCAAGTACGGTGACGACCGTCAGCGGTCGATCGTGGGCATCAAGCGGATCAGCAAGCCGGGACTGCGCGTCTACGCGAAGTCGACCTCGCTGCCCAAGGTGCTCGGCGGTATGGGCATCGCGATCATCTCGACGTCGCAGGGTCTGCTGACCGACCGTCAGGCGCACGAGAAGTCCGTGGGCGGCGAAGTCCTCGCCTACGTCTGGTGACCCGGCGAGAGACAAGGAGATAATCACATGTCGCGAATTGGCAAGCTCCCCATCGCCGTGCCGGCAGGCGTCGAAGTCACTCTCGACGGCCAGAACGTGGAGGTCACGGGCCCGAAGGGCACCCTGTCCCACGTGGTCGCCCGGCCCATCACGGTGAGCAAGAACGACGAGGGCCAGATCGTGGTCGCCCGTCCCGACGACGAGCGTGAGAGCAGGTCGTTGCACGGTCTCACCCGCACGCTCGTGGCCAACATGGTGACCGGCGTCACCGCCGGTTACGAGAAGAAGCTCGAGATCGTCGGCGTCGGCTACCGCGTCCTCTCCAAGGGCCCCCAGCAGCTCGAGTTCAGCCTGGGCTTCTCGCACCCGGTGGTCGTCGAACGCCCCCGAGGGCATCACCTTCGCCGTCGAGAACAACACGCGGTTCAGCGTGCACGGAATCTCGAAGCAGCAGGTGGGCGAGGTCGCAGCCAACATCCGCAAGATCCGCAAGCCCGAGCCCTACAAGGGCAAGGGTGTGCGGTACGCGGGCGAGCAGGTGCGCCGCAAGGTCGGAAAGGCTGGTAAGTGAGCATGGCTATTTCACTGGGAATGCGCAGGGGCCTCGCTCCGAAGACGGCCTCGCGCGTGCGGCGTCAGATCCGTGGCCGCAAGACGATCTTCGGGTCGACGCGAGCGGCCGCGCATGGTGGTCACCCGTTCGGCGCGCCACATCGGCGTCCAGGTGATCGACGACACCGTCGGCCGCACCCTGGCGTCGGCGTCGACCATGGAGGCTGCCGCTGCGCGGGTCCGCGGGCGACAAGTCGGCCAAGGCCGCGGCGGTCGGCAAGCTGATCGCCGAGCGGGCCAAGGCGGCCGGCATCGACCAGGTGGTCTTCGACCGCGCCGGGCAACCTGTACCACGGACGCATCGCCGCGTTGGCTGACGCCGCGCGCGAGGCCGGCCTGGGTCTGTAACGACACGACGAAAGGTAATTGACGATGAGTGGAACTCAGCGCCGCGGTGGCGGTGCGGGAGGCGAGCGTCGTGGCCGTGATGATCGTCGTGGCCCGTCGCAGCAGCAGGAGCGGGAGAAGAGCCAGTACCTCGAGCGGGTCGTGGCCATCAACCGCGTCGCCAAGGTGGTCCAGGGTGGTCGCCGGTTCAGCTTCACGGCGCTGGTCGTCGTAGGCGACGGCGAAGGCACCGTGGGCATCGGCTACGGCAAGGCCAAGGAGGTGCCCGCGGCGATCGCCAAGGGTGTCGAGGAGGCCAAGAAGCACTTCTTCAAGGTGCCGATGATCCAGCGCACGATCCCGCACCCGGTTCAGGGCGAGCGGGCGGCCGGCGTGGTGATGCTGCGTCCGGCGTCGCCGGGTACCGGTGTGATCGCCGGCGGGTCGGCACGCGCGGTGCTGGAGTGCGCCGGCGTGCACGACGTGCTCGGCGAAGTCGCTCGGCTCGGCGAACGCGATCAACGTGGTGCATGCCACGGTGGCCGCGCTGCAGATGCTGGAGGAGCCCGAGCAGGTCGCGAAGCGTCGTGGCAAGGCGGTCGAGGATGTCGCTCCCGCCGCGCTGCTCAGGGCCCGCAAGGAGGAGGTGGCGCACTGATGGCGCGTCTCAAGGTGACCCAGACCAAGTCCGGTATCGGTGGTAAGCAGAACCACCGCGAGACCCTGCGTACGCTCGGTCTCAAGCGCATCGGCGATGTGGTCGTCAAGGAGGACCGCCCCGAGATCCGGGGCATGGTCCGGACCGTGGCGCACCTCGTGGCCGTGGAAGAGGTGGAATGACATGGCGTTGAAGATTCATCACCTGCGTCCGGCGCCCGGAGCCAAGACCGTCAAGACCCGCAAGGGTCGCGGTGAGGGTTCGAAGGGCAAGACGGCCGGACGCGGTACCAAGGGTACGGCGGCACGGAACACGGTGCCCGAGAACTTCGAGGGCGGGCAGATGCCGCTGCACATGCGGCTGCCGAAGCTGCGCGGCTTCCGGAACCCGTTCCGGGTGGAGTTCCAGGTCGTCAATGTCGGGCCGGATCGGCGAGCTGTTCCCCGAGGGCGGTGAGGTCGGCGTCGACGAGCTCGTCGACAAGGGTGCGGTGCGCGCCGGAAACCCGGTCAAGGTGCTCGGCAACGGCGACATCGCGGTGGCGGTCACGCTCGACCGCGGACGCCGTCTCGGCGTCGGCCAAGAGCAAGATCGAGGCAGCCGGCGGCTCGGTGAGCGTGCTGGAGGCCTGAACAGCCTGACCGGGGCCCACGCCCCGTCGACACCACGGGTGGGTCGTCCTTCGGGACGGCCCACCCGTTGCGTTGTGCCCCTGTGGTGGCCTCCGATCGAGCGCGGCCGGCGGACATGCAACCGGCCCCGGGCCCGCACCGTGGACGGATCCTGCGGGGGTGGGGGACCGGGGCCGGTGGGGCGTCCGGGCGGCCTCAGCTCACGAGGTCGCCGATGATCGCGTCCCGGAGTTCGCGGCGCTTGCGCTGCTCCTCGGGGTCGGGGACAGGTACCGCGGCCAGCAGGCGCCGCGTGTAGTCGTCCTGCGGGTTCGTGACGATGTCGGCGGTGTCGCCGACCTCGACGAGGCGTCCGTGACTCATCACCGCGATCCGCTTGCTGAGCATCTCGACGACGGCCAGGTCGTGGCTGATGAACAGGCAGGCGAACCCGTACTCCTGTTGCAGGTCCTGGAACAGCTTGAGTACCCGCGCCTGGACGGACACGTCGAGTGCCGAGGTGGGCTCGTCGGCGATGAGCAGCTTCGGTTGCAGGGCGAGGGCCCGCGCGACGCCGATGCGCTGGCGCTGGCCACCGGAGAGCTCGTGCGGGTAGCGGTTGCGCATCGAGCGGGGGAGTTCGACGCTGTCGAGGAGGGCCTCGACCCGTTTGGACAGCTCCGAGCCCCGGAGGGCGTGGTGCAGCAGCAGCGGCTCCCCGATCGACTCACCGACCGGCAGCCGCGGGTTGAGCGAGGATCCGGGATCCTGGAACACGATGCCGACATCCTTGCGGAACGGCAGCAGGTCCCTGTTCTTCAGGCCGGTGATGTCGCGCCCCGCGACCGTGATCCGGCCCTCCGCCACCCGGAGCAGGGCCACGGCGGCCCGGCCGATCGTCGTCTTGCCGGAGCCCGACTCGCCCACCAGCCCCACGACTTCGCCCGGGTCGATGCGCAGGTTGATGTGCTCGGCGGCCCGGAACACCGGACGGCGTCCCTGCTTGGGGTAGTCGATCGCGACGTCTTCGAGCAGCAGGGCCGGGGCCACGTACGGGTCGGCCGGGGGAGTGAGCGGGACGGGACGGTCGTTGACCGAGACGAGGGTGTTCGGCTTCTCGGCATGCTCGCTCATCGAGCCGAGGTGCGGCACCGCCGCGAGCAACTGCTTCGTGTAGGGGTGCTGGGGGTCACCGAAGATCTGCGCCGAGGTGCCGGACTCGACGACCCGGCCGTCCTTCATCACGATGATGTGGTCGGCCATGTCGGCGACCACGCCCATGTCGTGGGTGATGAGAATGATGCCCGCGTTCACCCGGCGCCGCAGCGCCCGCATGAGTTTGAGGATCTCGGCCTGGACGGTGACGTCGAGGGCGGTGGTGGGCTCGTCGGCGATGAGCAGCTTCGGCTCGCACGACAGGGCCTGGGCGATCATGATCCGCTGACGCTGGCCACCGGACAGCTGGTGCGGATAGGCGTCGAAGCGGCCCTCGGGGTCGGGGATCTCGACCAGCCGCATGAGTTCCAGCGCCTGCCGCTTCGCCTCCGACGGGCTCATGACGAAGTGGGTGCGGAGGGTCTCCATGATCTGGAAGCCCACGGTGTACAGCGGGTTGAGCGCCGTCATCGGCTCCTGGAAGATCACCGCGATCTCGCGCCCGCGGATCGATCGCAGTCTCGATCCCTTGAGGCCGACCAGTTCGGTGCTGCCGAGCTTCGCCGAGCCGGAGGTGCGCCCGTTGGGTGGGAGCAGCCCCACCAGCGACATCGACGACTGCGTCTTGCCGGACCCGGACTCGCCGACGATGGCCAGCACGTCGCCGGCCCGCAGCTGGTAGGTGAGCCCGTCGGCGGCGGTGAACCAGCCGTTGTTGACCCAGAAGTTGACGCTCAGGTCCTTGACGTCGAGGATCAGGTCACCCTTGTTGGCCACATCGCGGCGGTGCGTCGCCTTGGAGTGCCCATCCGGGTCGAAGGCCCCCGTCGGTGACGTGGCCTGCCGGAGTGGTGGGTCGTCGTCGCTCATGGCACTCTCTGTCTCGGTGTTGTCGCTCACAGGGCATCTCCGGTGCCGTTGGTCGAGGTCAGCCGCGCCTGGGCGTCGGCGTTCGCCCGGGCCGCGGCCCTGTCCATCGCGCGCTGGCTGGGAATCCGCTTCGTGCGGGGGTCGAACGCATCGCGCAGCCCGTCGCCGATGAAGTTCACGGACAGGGCCAGGATGATGATGAACAGACCCGGCCACCAGAACAGCCAGGGCCGGGTGTTGAAGGCCGCCTGGTTCTGCGAGATGAGCAGGCCCGAGCGAGACGTTCGGCGGGCGTGATGCCGAATCCGAGGTAGCTCAGCGCCGCCTCGAGCACGACCGAGGCCGACATCAGCAGGGTCACGTTGACGATGACGACGCCCATGGCGTTCGGCAGGATGTGCTTGAACATGATCCGACGGTCGGTGGCGCCCGGCGACCCGTGCCGAGTCGACGAACTCGTATTCGCGCAGCCGCAGGAACTCGCTGCGGGTGAGGCGGGCGAGGCCGGGCCAGAGCACCAGCCCGAGCACGAGCGCGAGTTCCACCGGCATCCACTGCTGGATGGCCGCCACCGTGCTTGCGACCAGTCGAACTTGAACGGGATCGTGCCGACCATCTTGCCGAGCACGGCCCCGATGACGATGAGCGGGAAGGGTGATGACGAGGTCGGTGAAGCGCATGAGCAGGTTGTCGAGCCGGCCCCGGTAGTAGCCCGGAGAGGGAGCCGATGAGCACACCGAAGAGCATGGCCACGATGACGATGACGAACATCACCATGATCGAGGTCTGGATGCCCTTCATCACCTGGGCGAAGTTGTCCTGGCCGATGAGGTTCTGCCCGAACGGGAACGGGCCGAGGCCGGTCCAGCCGCTGCCGCCCAACCAGGTCGGCATGTGCATCGTCGGTGCGCCGCCGGGAATCGCGACGTTGTACGGCGTGCTCACGTCGTGGGGCCACCAGCCGGGGATCGGCCCGACCCCCATCGCGCTGAACGACAGGATCGCGGTCAGGCCGAACATGATCATGCCGAAGACCGCGCCGCGATGCCGGACGAACCGTTGGATGACGATGCGTCCCTGGGACAGCCCTTCGGTCTCGATCGACTCACCGACGCCCTCGCCGCGTCCGAACGCGTCCTCGTCGAGCTCGAGGCTCTCGAACGCGTCGAGGGAGCCCGAGGTGGCGGCGTCACGGGTGTCGCCCTGGCCGCGGGACTCGTCGAGGTCGTCCATCCGCTCGTCGCGGCCGTGCTGCGGAGTGCGCGTTGTCGTTGCTCATGCGTCCACCCGGATTCGAGGATCGAGAAGGGCATACAGGAAGTCGGCGATGATGTTCGCGACCATGGCCGCCGCCCCGGTGATCATGATGTAGGCCATCGCGGGGTCGATCATGTTGCCGCCGAGCGCGGTGATGAACAGGCGCCCCATGCCGTTCCAGTTGAAGATGGTCTCGGTGATCACCGCGCCGCCCAACAGCGAGATGATGTCGACGGGCACGATCGAGGCGAGCGGCAGCAGCGCGTTGCGCAGGGCATGCCGCACGATGACCACCCGCTCGGGAAGGCCCTTCGACCGCGCCGTGCGGATGTAGTCCTGGTTGAGCACCTCGAGGGTGGCCCCACGCTGATAGCGCGTGTACGTCGCGAACGAGATCAGCACCAGCGCGATGGTCGGCAGCAGCAGGTGGGTGAACTGGTCGAGCTGCCCGATCCAGAAGCCTCCGCCGAGCGCCGGGGTGGAGGCTCCGCTGGTCGCGATCGGCCGGTGGCCGACCGGGCGTGAGTTCAGGTAGATGCTCCAGTACTGCAGGCACTGGTCGATGAAGACCGTGACCGACATGACCAGCGCCACGAGGATGCCGCCGCGCACCGACACCATCCGGTCGGGGCCGCCGAACAGCCAGCCGACCGAGGCCGCCCATCGCCAGGGCGACGAGCGAGCAGCAGCAGTTCGAACCAGTAGGTGCCGGCGACCGGGAGGATCAGCACGTACTGCAGCGGCACGTACAGGGCGACGCCGAGCACCGCGGTCGTCAGCGGCGGAGTACAGGGCCCGCCGGTTCCTGGTGCCCGGCGAACAGCACCGTGAACACGTAGGCGCTGGCCAGCCCGATGACCGCGACCCCGGGGATGCCGATGGTGGGGGCGTTCAGCCAGCCGCTCGCGAAGATGTAGGCGAGCACGCCGAAGGTCACCACGAACGCGCTCGCGAACACCACCAGTCGGCGGCGCCAGGTGCCGCCGAGGGCGCCCATCCAGAAGACGCCGGCCACGAGGCTGAGCACGATCACGAGACCCCAGTTGATGTGGGGCTCCTGGAGGAAGTTGTTGAGGTCGATCGCCAGGAACTGCTTGAGCAGCACGGCGACCCAGAAGACCGGCAGTGAGTACATGACGAACGCGACGAACGTGATCGCATAGTCGAAACCCGGTGTACTGCCGCAGCGCCGAGATCACGCCGATCGTCACACCGATGACCAGCGCCAGCACCGTCGCGTTGATCACCAGATGGAACGAGGTGCTCACAGCGCCCGGGAGCAGCTTGCTCACCGGCTGCTGGATCGCCCACGCGTTGCCGGGGTTGCCCTGGAGGAAGTTGGTCAGCCAGTTCCAGTACCGCTCGCGTCCACGGCTGGTTGAGGTGCAGCATGGCGATCCGGGAGTTGATCAGCTGCTGCTTGTTCAGCGCATTGCTCTGGCGCAGGTCGGACGAGCGGGTCGAGGGCCAGGTTGAGGGCGCCGTACATGATGAACGACAGCGTCAGCAGGATGCCGAGGAGCGTCAGGATGCGCCGGGTGAGGAATCGGATCATGGCGGACTTTCTGGGCTGGACTCGTGGGTGAGTCTACGGTGCGGAACATACAGGGACGGTTGGGGCACCCGGAAATCCGGATGCCCCAACCGTCACTCGACTACCGAAGTGGCATGCCCGCGGCGATCAGCTGTTCGGCAGCTTCCACTCCCAGAAGTTCCAGAAGTAGCTCGGGCACCAGCGGAGACACCGAGACGTTCTCGACCAGGCGTCTTGTTGTAGATCGTCAGGTCGGGGAACTGGAAGATGGTGTTACCGAAGGCGTCGTCGACCAGGATCTTCTCGACCTGGTCGTTGAGCTTGTACTGCTGGGCGATGTCGAGCGTGCCGTAGAGCTGCTTGAACAGCGCGTCGACCTGCTTGTTCGAGTACCCGGTGAAGTTGTTCTGCCCACCGGTGATGTAGTTGGCCGCGTCACCGGACAGGCCGGTGCTGTTGGCCGCCCACGCGAACAGGCTGGCGTCGTACTTGCCCGACCCGAGCAGCGTGCTCCAGCTGTCGGACCCGTTGTCCTGCGACGTTGAACAGGCCCTGCGGCCGACGCCTTGATGAGCTGGTACTCACCCTGGCGGCGGGGGTTGGACTTGGCGTAGAGGAAGCGCACGTTGACCGGGGTCTTGACGCCGGCCTGCCTTGAGCAGGTGCCGCCGCCTTCGTCTTGGAGGCGGCGGGGACGTCGGCCGGCCAGGCCTTGTCCATGCCGTTGGCAGCGACGGTCGAGTGCGTAGTACTGGGCGTTGCCGGGGTCGACGTCGAACGAGTTGCGCACCTGGGCGTTCGGGTTCAGCGGCACGACCAGCTTGGTGACGATCTCCTGACGTGGGATGAGCAGCAGGAACGCGTTGCGCACGTCCTTGGCCTTGGTGGCGTCGCCGCCGTAGGTCGCGGGGTCGAACGGGCCCTTGTTGTTCATGACCAGGTCGACGTGCTCGTAGATCGCGTTGTTGCCGCTGAGCACGGTGGCGTTCGACGACTGCTGGGCGTTCTTCAGCAGGTCGGCGGTGGCCTGCGGCTCGATGATCGCCACCTTGCCGTTCTGCAGGTCGGTGAGCTGCGAGCCGCCGTCCTCGTTGAACGTGACGATCAGTTGCGAGATCGCCGGCTTGTGGTCGCCCTGGTACTTCGGGTTGAGGCCCGAGCTGCACGTACTGCTTCGACTTGAGGTCGGTGATCATGTACGGGCCGTCCGAGACCAGGAGGTCCTTGTTGGACGGCATGGAGTCGAAGTTGTACGTCGAGTTCCACACGTTCGAGATCTTCGACAGGGCGGCCTTGTCGTGGTTCTTGAACGCGTCGACGACGGCCTGGTTGGCCTTGGTCGGGTCGGAGATGCCGAGGGCCAGCTTGCCGACGATGTGCGCGGGCAGGCCGGGGTTGAGCATGTTCTGCTCCCAGTCGGCGTAGGGGGTGCTGAACTTGTAGGTCAGCGACCTTGCCGTTGGCGTCACCGGTCGGGAAGTCCTTGATGAGGTCCCAGGCGGGGTTCGAAGCGTCGAAGTACACCTGGTCGCCCGAGTTCGGCTTGAGGTTGCCGTTGGCGTCGTAGAGCTTCTCGATATGGGTCGGGTCGGTGACGGTGTTGAACAGGCCGCTGATCGCGCCGTAGGCGAGAATCGTGTCGGCGTTGACCACCGGCTGGCCGTCGGACCACATCGCCTTGTCGCTGAGCGTCTCCTGTGATCGTCAGCGGCGAGTCGGAGGTCTTCTGGTAGGTGCCGAACGAGGTGTCGGGCACCAGCTTGAGGTCTTTGTTGTAGTAGTTGAACGACGACGACGTCAGGTAGACGATGTTGGCGTTCGTGACGTTGTTGCCGCTGCTGGTGTTGTCGTTCAGCGAGTAGAACGGCTGGTTCCACCCGACGGTCAATGTCGTCGAGTTGTTGATCGTGTCACTCTTCTGCGTGGTGGGCGACGAACTGCCGCACGCACTCAGAGCGAGGGCGGACGCTGCTGCCAGCGCAACGATCGCCCCTAGCTTCTTGTGACTCACACTTCCTCCCGGAATCGTCGGATGGCCAGGTGAAACCATGGATGCCCCTGGGGCGGGCATCGATCCTGCCCATCGTGGTCGTTGGGGTGAAACTACACCGGTCGGGCCCGATACCCTCGTTCGGCCGAAGGCTCGTCACCAGATCGTTACGCGGCGGTCAGGAGCGGGGCCGCCGGGAGCGTCGGCGGGGGGCTTCCCCCGGCACTTTGGTAAGCTGCAGCGGCCGCAGTGTGGGCCCTGTGCGGCTGACCTGCCACCCTGTCCTTTGAGAAGGAAAGTCCCTGATGCTTTCTGCTGTCGCCACGGTGTTCCGCACCCCGGAGCTGCGTAAGAAGGTGCTGTTCACCTTGTTCGTCCTCGCGGTGTTCCGGCTGGGCTCGGTGATCCCCGTGCCCAATGTGAACATCGCACGCATCAACCAGTGCCGGATCCAGGCGCAGGCGGGCGACAACGCCGGGCTGTACTCGATGATCAACCTGTTCTCGGGCGGCGCGCTGCTCCAGCTGGCGATCTTCGCGCTCGGGATCATGCCCTACATCACCAGCTCGATCATCCTGCAGTTGCTGACGGTCGTGATCCCCCGGCTGGAGAGCCTGAAGAAGGAGGGCTCCTCGGGGCAGGCGACGATCACCCAGTACACGCGGTACCTCACGCTGGTGCTCGCCGTGCTTCAGGCGACCGCCTTCGTCACCCTGGCCGTCAACGGCACCCTGTTCCAGAACTGCGCCGGTGTCGTCTACTCGCAGGGCGTGTTCCCGGTGATCGTGATGATCCTCACGATGACGGCCGGCACCTCGATCATCATGTGGATGGGTGAACTGATCACCGACCGGGGTATCGGCAACGGCATGTCGGTGATGATCTTCACCCAGATCGCCGCGCAGTTCCCGACGTCGTTGTGGGCGATCAAGACCGCCCGGACCGGTGCGAACGCGTGGTTCGTCTTCGGCATGGTCGATCGCGGTGGGCTTGCTCGTCATGGCCGCCGTCGTGTTCATGGAGCAGGCGCAACGACGGATTCCGGTGCAGTACGCGAAGCGGATGGTGGGGCGGAGGATGTTCGGGGGCACCACCACCTACATCCCGCTCAAGGTGAACCAGTCGGGCGTCATCCCGGTGATCTTCGCGTCGTCGATGCTGCAGTTGCCGGTGCTGTACGCCACCTTCCAGCCCAACGGGTGGGGGGCGCAGTGGATCGGCGCGAACCTCGTCTCGGGCACACACTGGAGCTACAACCTCCTCTACTTCCTGCTCATCGTGTTCTTCTGCTACTTCTACGTGGCGATCACCTTCGACCCGGTCGAGGTGAGCGACAACATGAAGAAGTACGGCGGGTTCATCCCCGGGATCCGAGCCGGCCGCCAGACGGAGGAATACCTCGGATACGTGCTGAGCCGCCTCACGGCGCCCGGATCGCTCTACCTGGCACTCGTGTCGCTGCTGCCGACCCTGGCGTTCGTCGTGGTCGGGGCTCAGGGTAAGTTCCCGTTCGGTGGGACGTCGATCCTCATCATCGTCGGTGTCGCGCTCGACACGGTGAAGCAGATCGAAAGCCAGCTACAGCAACGCAACTACGAAGGATTCCTCAGGTGAGAATGCTCATCATGGGAGCCCCCGGCGCAGGCAAGGGCACCCAGGCCAAACAGATCAGCAATCACTACGGCATTCCCGCGATTTCCACCGGCGAGATCTTCCGACGTCACATCGCCGAGCGAGACCGACCTCGGCAAGCGGGTCAAGGAGATCATCTCGGCCGGAGACTTCGTTCCCGACGTGTTGACCACGGCACTGGTGGCGCAGCGTCTGCTCGAACCCGACGCCCGTGAGGGGTTCCTGCTCGACGGCTATCCGCGCACCGCGGCGCAGGTGACGGCCCTCGACATCATGCTCGGCGACCTCGGCACCGGCCTCGACTGCGTGCTGTCGCTGGAGGCCGATGTCGACGACCTCGTCGCCCGGCTGCTCAAGCGGGCCGAGATCGAAGGCCGCGCCGACGACAACGAGACGACGATCCGCCACCGGATGAGCGTTTACGAGGCCGAGACGGCCGAACTCATGGACATCTTCGCGCGGCGGGGGATCCTGCTGTCGGTCAACGGCGAGGGCGAGATCGACGCTGTGACCCGGCGCATCACGGCCGCGATCGACCGGTTCATGGCGGACCGCTGAGGTGGCGTTCATCGAACGGATCGAACTGAAGCGCCCCGACCAGATCGCCCTGATGCGGCGCGCCGGGCTGGTCGTCGCCGAGGCGCTCGGCGCCATGGGCGACGCGCTGCGCCCCGGGCTGACCACCGGTGATCTCGACGAGATCGCCCGACGGGTGCTGGCCGACAACTCCGCCACCTCGTCGTTCCTCGACTACGGCGCCGAGTGGGGGTTCACGCCCTATCCGGCGGTCACCTGCGTGTCGGTGAACGACGAGATCGTGCACGGCATCCCCGGGGCCCGGGAACTCCGGGCGGGTGACGTCGTCTCGGTCGATTTCGGCGCGATCGTCGAGGGCTGGCACGGGGACGCCGCCCGCACCTTCGTCGTCGGCGACGCCGTCCGGGCGTGGACGCGGCACTGATCGAGGCCACGCGCAGGGCGATGTGGGACGGGCATCGCCGCCGCCTATCACGGTCGGCGGGTGGGTGACGTGTCCGCGGCCATCGAACGCAGCATCCTCGACCGCCGGCCAGTCGCAGAGCCGCGGCTACGGCATCGTGCGCGACTACACGGGGCACGGGATCGGAACGGCGATGCACATGGCGCCCGACGTGCCCAACTACGGCCGGTCGGGACGGGGACCCCGGTTGTCCCGCGGCATGTGCCTGGCGATCGAGCCCATGCTCACCCTCGGCACCGAACAGACGATCACCCTCGACGACGACTGGACCGTGGTCACCGCGGACTCGTCGCGGGCCGCCCACTGGGAGAACACCATCGCGATCACGACAGGCCGGCATCTGGGTGCTCACCGAACCAGACGGTGGGCGAGCAGACCTCGAGGCGCGCGGCGTTCCATTCGGCGGCCCCGACGCCTGACACCCGGGGGTGGCACCCGCCTCCGCGCCGGGGTCGGGGCCGATCACGAGTCCGGTGCGGGGTGGTGTTTACTGAGCTTCGTGCCATCGCCGTCGCAACCCGCCGGTACCAGCCCGGCCCTCGCCTCAGACCTCGAGATCGCCCGGTCGACACCGCTTGTGCCCATCGGGCGGATCGCTGAGGCCGCCGGCATCCCAGAGGGGCGGGTGGAGCCCTACGGACGCCATGTGGCCAAGATCGATCTGGGGGCCGTCGGAGACCTCGCTGGCCGCCCACCGGCCAAGTACATCGTCGTCACCGCCGTGACACCCACCCCCCTGGGGGAGGGCAAGACGACGACCGCGGTCGGCCTGGCACAGGGCCTGGCGCAGCTCGGCACACCGCACGATGCTCACCCTGCGCCAGCCGTCGATGGGCCCGACGTTCGGCGTCAAGGGTGGCGCGGCGGGAGCGGGGCATGCCCAGGTGCTGCCGATGGAACAGATGAACCTCCACCTCACGGGCGACTTCCACGCCGTGACCGCGGCGCACAACCTGCTCCGGCGATGGTCGACAACCACCTCCACCACGGCAACGAACTCGGTATCGAGCCGCACTCGATCTCGTGGCGGCGGGTGCTCGACGTCAACGACCGGCCCTGCGAAACCTCGTTCTCGGCCTCGGCCAAGCGCAGGACGGCGTGCCGCGGCAGTCGGGCTTCGACATCACCGCGGCCAGTGAGGTGGGTGTCATCCTGGCCCTGGCGACATCGTTGCGGGACATGCGTCAGCGGCTCGGCCGGATCGTCGTCGGTTTCACCCGCGACGGGCGGGCGGTGACCGCCGAGGATCTGCACGGCGGCCGGCGCGATGGCCGCGATCCTCAAGGACGCCCTGCGCCCCAACCTCATGCAGACCTGCGACCACACGCCCGTGCTCGTGCATGCGGGCCCGTTCGGCAACATCGCCACCGGAAACTCCTCGATCGTGGCCGATCAGGTCGGCGTCCGGTGTGCCGACTACCTCATCACCGAGGCCGGCTTCGGCTCCGACATGGGGGCCGAGCGCTTCGTCAACATCAAGTGCCGGCTGTCGGGACTGCAACCCCACGCGGCGGTCGTCGTCACCACGGTGCGGGCGATGAAACTGCATTCGGGACGGCACCGGGTCGTGGCCGGACGCCCGCTTCCCGAGGAGATGCTCACCGAGAACCCCGACGACGTGCGGGCCGGGGCGGCCAACCTGCTCAAGCACCTCGACATCGTGCGCTCCTTCGGCCTCATCCCGGTGGTGGCCGTCAACGTGTTCCCCCAGGACCACGACTCGGAGTTGCGGGCGATCGTCGACATCGCCACCGATGCGGGCGCGCGCTGCGAGTTGGCGACCCACGTCGTCGACGGAGGGCCGGGGGCGGTGAACCTCGCCCGGGGCGGTGGTCGCAGCGTGCGACGAGCCGAGCGAGGTGCGCTACACCTACCGCCTCGAGGAGCCGCTGGTGGCCAAGATCACCGCGGTGGCCCGGGAGATCTACGGCGCCGACGCGATCGACCTGCTGCCCGACGCCTCCCGCGAACTCGAGCGTCTCGAACGGTTGGGATACGGCCACCTTCCGGTCGTCATCGCGAAGACCCACCTGTCGATCTCCTCCGACCCCCGGCTCAAGGGAGCACCCACGGGCTGGACACTGCCCGTGCGTGAGGTGCGGCTGGCCGCGGGGGCCGGGCTACGTCTACGCGATCTGCGGCGACATGCGCACCATGCCGGGGCTTGGCAGGCACCCGGCGGCGGAACGGATCGATCTCGACGAGTCGGGGGAGATCGTCGGCCTGTTCTGATGCCGTCGATGCCGCGCTCCCTGGCCCGGGGCGGGCGCTAGCGTGGGGCCATGTCGTCGCCGCTCGTCGCCAGGTTGCAGCTCCATGCTGGCGATCCCGTGACCGCGAGCCTGCGCGACGACATCGGCGGCCAACTCAACGAGGCCTTCGTACGTGGTGACCTCGACGCCGACACCTACCGGCGACTGCTGTCCACGCTCTACGAAGCCTCCGCGATGGGAGAGCTCGTCCCGGTGGCGGAGGCCCTTCCGCGAGCCACCACCTACGCCGAGCCGGCGATCGTCGCCGGAGAGCTGCCCCGTGGGGCCACCACCGGCGATCCGACCATCGTGGTGCGCACCGACATGCCCGCAGTCGTGCGGGCCCGTGGCGCCGCCTGGCTGATGGTGTCCCTGGGAATGGCGGCCGTGGTGCTGGTCGTGGCGGCCCTGCTGCTGTTCCTGTGAGGATCCGAGGGCGCGACCTCGGATCAGCCGGCGAAGACCCCGATCACCGGATCCCACTCGGTGATCGTGCGGGTGGCGACCACGCCCGACGTGACGAACGGGTCGCGGTCGAGCAGGTCGGCGACGCGGTCTCGGTGGTCGGCCCGCATGATGAGCAGGGCTCCCGGGGTCTTCGGGCCGACGAACGGTCCCGAGGCGACCAGGTCGCCCGACTCGGCGAGCTGCCTCAGATAGGCGCGATGGGCGGGCCGGACGTCGTCGGCGTCGGCGGCGGGGGAGTAGACGTACTCGACTGCGAAGAAGCTCATGACGGCAGCCTATGCGGCGGATCGGCGGCCTCCGGTCCAAGACGTGTGCGGGTGATCCACCGGCACACGGCCAGGCTCCCCACGAGGCGCCCACCGATTTGGCGCGGCCACCCCCAACGCCTAGACTTGGCTGTCGGTCACCTGTGTCCAGGCGATCGTTCGTGCCCGCCCGCGGGCGTCGATCCTGTTCTCCAACAGATTGAGAGTTGATGGCCAAGAAAGAGGGAGCACTCGAACTCGAAGGAACCGTCGTCGAGAGCCTGCCGAACGCCATGTTCCGCGTCGAGCTCGACAACGGACACCGGGTTCTGGCGACGATCAGTGGGAAGATGCGGCAGCACTACATCCGGATCCTTCCCTCCGACAGGGTGGTCGTCGAGCTGTCCCCCTACGACCTCACTCGCGGACGCATCGTCTATCGTCACCGGTGACCTGCGGCCCGGGAACCCGTCCCCGGGCAAACCACCCGCAAGCAGATCTGGGCGCAGCTGTGCCCTTATCTCCGACATGACTACGGTCACCGATCAGAGAGGTGCTCGATGAAGGTTCAGCCGAGCGTCAAGAAGATCTGCGACAAGTGCAAGGTCATCCGCCGGCACGGTCGCGTGATGGTGATCTGCGACAACCCTCGCCACAAGCAGCGGCAGGGCTGATCCACGCAGAGCACCGCAGGTGCGCAAGGTCGGGGTACGCCCCGCCGATCACCTGTCTGACAACTCCACAGCACAATCCGACCACGCGTGGCCCCTCCGAGAGCCACGGGCCGGGGGTCACAGCCCGGCATCAACGTGCACGCACGGCCGCCGTTCACGGCGGCTCCACCCCTGGACGAAGGCCAGGGCCCTGTCGGGCGCAGGCCCCTCACGACGCATCCGCGCCGATGACGGGCGGGCTCCCAAGGCGGCAGGGACGCGTCACGCCGCACACCTTCGCGGTCCACGAGGACTCCGCTGTACCTGGCCCGGAAACCAGGGAAGCCCGGACCGAATACGTTTGAAAGGTAACCGCCTGATGGCACGTCTCATCGGTGTCGACCTTCCGCGCGAAAAGCGCCTGGAGGTCGCACTCACCTACATCTTCGGCATCGGCAAGACCCGTGCCGCCGAGACCCTCGCCGCCACCGGAATCAGTGGTGACCTCCGGGTGCACCAGTTGACCGACGAGCAGCTCGTCGCGCTGCGCGACCACATCGAGGCCAACTACGAAGTCGAAGGCGACCTTCGCCGCGAGGTGGCCGCCGACATCCGACGCAAGATCGAGATCGGCACCTATCAGGGCCGTCGTCACCGGATGGGCCTGCCGGTCCGCGGACAGCGCACCCGGACCAACGCGCGTACCCGCAAGGGCAAGAAGAAGGCCGTCGCCGGCAAGAAGAAGGCGCGCTGACCCCCGGGTGAGTGCCTACCGCTGATTCCAGGAGAGAACACAACACATGGCTACTGCAAGCCGCAAGGCCGGCGCGAAGACCAAGGTGCGCCGCAAGGAGAAGAAGAACGTCGTCGCCGGTCAGGCGCACATCAAGAGCACGTTCAACAACACGATCATCTCGATCACCGACCCGACCGGCGCGGTGATCTCGTGGGCCTCGGCCGGCACCGTCGGTTTCAAGGGGTCGCGCAAGTCGACCCCGTTCGCCGCCCAGATGGCCGCCGAGGCGGCCGGACGCCGTGCCATGGAGCACGGCATGAAGCGCGTCGACGTGTTCGTCAAGGGGCCCGGATCGGGCCGTGAGACCGCCATCCGCTCGCTAGGTGCGGTCGGGCTCGAGGTCGGAGCGATCGCCGACGTGACCCCGGTGCCGCACAACGGCACCCGCCCGCCCAAGCGCCGTCGCGTCTGACCCCGCCCGAGAACTCACGAAAAGGACTACGAGAATATGGCCCGTTACACCGGTCCCATGACCAGGAAGTCCCGACGCCTCGGGACCGACCTGGTGGGCAACGACAAGTCGTTCGAGCGTCGCCCCTACCCGCCCGGCATGCATGGCCGCGGCCGCACCAAGGACTCCGAATACTCCCTGCAGCTCAAGGAGAAGCAGAAGGCCCGCTTCGCCTACGGGGTGCTCGAGAAGCAGTTCCGCCGCTACTACGAGGAGGCCTCACGGCTCCAGGGTCGTACCGGTGACATCCTGCTGCAGATCCTCGAGTCGCGCCTCGACAACGTGATCTACCGCGCCGGGTTCGCGAACACCCGCCGCCAGGCCCGCCAGTTGGTCGTGCACGGCCACTTCCTGGTCAACGGCCACAAGGTGAACATCCCCAGCTACCGGGTGAGCGCCCACGACGTCATCGACGTCAAGGAGAAGTCGCTCAACCTGCACCCGCTGGTGGTCGCCCGTGAGACCCATGGTGAGCGCGACGGTGCCGGCCTGGCTCGACGTGCGGCCGAGCCGGATGCGGATCCTCGTGCACCAGCTGCCGACCCGCGAGCAGATCACGCTCGACGTCAACGAACAGATGATCGTCGAGCTCTACTCGAAGTGATCCCCGGGGCCGGGCCCGCCCGCGTCCACACGGTGCCCGCGGCCCGGCCCCACAGACTGCCCTCCGGGAGACGGTCCCGGAGGTTGGCCACCTCATATCGCACCCTCAAATAGCGGTGGGTGCGGGAAGGAAGAGCACATGCTCATCGCACAGCGTCCGACCCTGACCGAAGAGGTCGTGAACGACTACCGGTCGCGGTTCGTCATCGAGCCGCTCGAGCCGGGCTTCGGCTACACCCTCGGCAACTCGCTGCGGCGCACCCTGCTGTCGTCCATCCCGGGGGCCGCGGTCACCAGCATCAAGATCGATGGCACGCAGCACGAGTTCTCCACGATCGACGGTGTCGTCGAGGACGTCACCGAGATCATCCTCAACCTCAAGGGCCTCGTGCTCTCGTCGGAAGAGGACGAGCCGGTCACCATGTACCTGCGCAAGTCGGGCGCCGGTGCCGTGACGGCCGCCGACATCGCCCCGCCCGCCGGGGTCGAGATCCACAACCCCGAACTGCACATCGCGACCCTCAACGAGAACGGCCGCGTCGATGATGGAACTCGTCGTCGAGCGGGGACGTGGCTACGTGTCGGCCGCCCTCAACAACAACCCGGACGCCGAGATCGGCCGCATCCCGGTCGACTCGATCTACTCGCCGGTGCTCAAGGTCACCTACAAGGTCGAGGCCACCCGCGTCGAGCAGCGCACCGACTTCGACCGGCTGATCGTCGACGTCGAGTCCAAGCCGTCGATCCGACCGCGCGACGCCGTCGCCTCGGCCGGGCGCACCCTGGTCGAGCTGTTCGGCCTGGCGCGTGAGCTCAACTCGACGCCGAGGGCGTCGAGATCGGCCCGTCGCCGGTCGACGAGGTGGTCGCCGCCGACCTGGCCCTGCCGGTCGAGGACCTCAACCTCACCGTGCGCAGCTACAACTGTCTCAAGCGTGAGGGCATCCACACGGTGGGCGAGCTGGTCTCGCGCAGCGAGCAGGACCTCCTCGACATCCGCAACTTCGGCTCCAAGTCGATCGACGAGGTCAAGGCGAAGCTGTCGGAGATGGGTCTCGCCCTCAAGGACTCCGCACCCGGGTTCGACCCGCTGTCTGCCGCCGACCGGTACGACGACGGTGAGGACGACTTCGCCGAGACCGAGCAGTTCTGACCCCCGTACACCTCGCGGAGTGATCCGCGGCGCCCGGGCGATGCTTGGGCCAACTCAATGGAGAACCGACAATGCCAACACCTACCAAGGGTCCCCGCCTCGGCGGCAGCCCGGCCCACGAGCGGATCATGCTGGCCAACCTGGCCAGCCAGCTGTTCGAGCACGGCCGCATCACCACCACGGAGACCCGCGCCAAGCGGGTGCAGCCGCTCGCCGAGAAGCTGATCAGCAAGGCCAAGCGCGGCGACCTGCACGCACGTCGTCTCGTGCTCAACACGATCCGGGACAAGGGCGTCGTGCACACCCTGTTCGCCGACATCGCCCCGACGTTCGCCGACCGCGACGGCGGCTACACGCGGATCACCAAGGTGGGCAACCGCAAGGGCGACAACGCGCCGATGGCGGTCATCGAGTTGGTGCGTGAATCGGTCGAGGACGGCCGCAAGAACCGCCCCGCTCGTCCCGTCGCCGCGGCGACGCCCGCTCAGCCCGGTGTCGAGGTTTTCGAGCCGGAGGTCGACGCCGACGCCGTGGAGAGCGACGAGGTCGAGACCGACGAGGTCGAGACCGACCGGGTCGAGACCGACGCCGTCGAGGAGCCCGCGACCCAGGCGTGAGGCCGAGCCGCGTCATCGCGTCACCGCCCGGGGGGCCCGTGGACATCGTTCCGCGGGCCCCCCGGGCGTCTTCGTCGGGATGTGGGGTCACGCTACGGTAGGGACGCCGGTGTGCTGCACCGCGCCGCCCACCCAGGTCAGGAGTTCCGCGTGCGCATCGCCCAGTTGGCCAACTTCGTCGGCCCCGTCTCCGGAGGGATGCGGGTCGCGATCGACCATCTCGGGGCGGGCTACATCGCGGCTGGTCACGAACGGATCCTGGTGATCCCGGGCGAGAAGGACGCGACCGAGGAGACCGACAACGGCATCGTGGTGCGGGTGCGGGCGCCGCGACTCTCCGGCGACTACCGGATGATCGCGAAGCCCTGGCGGGCGCTCGACGTGCTCGACCGGTTCCGCCCCACCAGCATCGAGGTGTCGGACAAGTGGACGCTCGTCACCGGCCGCCCGGTGGGCCCGACGTCGGGGCGTGGGATCGGTGTTGTTCAGCCATGAGCGTCTCGACGACATGCTCAGCATGTGGTTGCGGCGCCAATTCGGGGTCGAAACGGTGGTCGGCGCGCTCAACCGTCGGCTGGCGCGCGAGTTCGACATCGTCGTCGTCACGTCCGACTACGCGGCCGGGGAGTTCGCCAATACAGGTGCCCGGCTGCGCAAGGTGCCGCTGGGGGTCGACCTCGTCACCTTCCGTCCCGACGTGGGTCCGCACCACGCGGCCGGGCCCGAGTCCGTCACCCAGATCTGCTACGTGGGTCGGATGAGCCACGAGAAGAGCCCTCAACTCGGGGTGGCCGCCGCCGTCGAACTGCATCGGCGGGGGGTGCCCATCCAGCTGAACATGTACGGCACCGGCCCCGACGTCGAGGCGATGCGGGCCCAGGCGGGGGCGGCGCCGGTGGTCTTCCACGGGTTCGTCGCCGGGCGCGACGAGGTCGCCCGCAGGTTCGCCGCCAACGACATCTCGTTCTCGATCTGCCCGGCCGAGACCTTCGGGCTGGCGGTTCTCGAGGCCCTCGCGTGCGGCACGCCGGTGGTGACCTCCGACCGCGGTGGCGCGCACGAACTGGTCACCCCCGAGTGTGGCGAGAGCGGCGAACCGGACGCCGAAAGCCTCGCCGATGCCACCGAGCGGCTGATCGCCCGGCTCGGTCCGCAGCTCCGGGCGGCCGCGAGCCAACGAGCGGAGCGCTATACGTGGCCGGCGAGCGTCGAGCGGATGCTTGCGGTGCATACGGAGGTCGCGGGCTCGGGACGGTCGGCGTCGTGGAGGGGCGGCAGACGCTGGACCGCTCGAGAAGGGGAGGAGCGAGCATGACGACGACCAGGGGCCGCAGGCTCATGGCCCGGGCCACGCTGGTGGCCGCTACCATCACCCCCGTCGTCGTCGCCGCGCCACGCGGTGCCCGCACGGGGACTCGACCTCCAGACGCTCGTGTCCTGGTCGCGCGCCACCGGCCTGTCGGGATGGGACCTGGTCGACGACGCGACGGCCCGCGTGCACGGATGCCTCGACCACGAATCGTCCTGGCACCTGTGGTACACGCCCACGGCTGCGGTTCGCCACGGCCAGGGACGTGACACGCAGTACAACCTCGCGCTGGCCCGAGTGTTGCGCCGGCTGGGATTCGAGGTGATGGTCGTGCACGCGGCCGTGGTGCGCGGGCTGGGCCAGCCGCCGTGGTTCCAGCGCGGGCACCTGTGGCTCCGGGTCACCCACGACGGCCACACCCGTGACGTCTGCGCGGGCCGCACCGGCAACCGGGCGGGGCATGTCCCCTTCGTCGCCGTCTCCGAGGTGCAGGTCGCCCGCTCGTGGACGCCGTGGGTGGTCGCGGCCGGCCTGGCCCCGTTCGTCGTGGGGGAGGTGTGGGCGTCGATCCTCGAGGGCCGTCGTCCGGCCGAGTGGCTGTATCGCCCGATCGACACCGACCCCGACGCCGGCTGAACCGGTCGCCCGCGCGACGGGCCGAACCCGGCTGACGTCGCAGCCGGACACGGATCGTGGGGCCCGCCGATGTGTCGACGGACCCCACGATGAGGTGATCCAGGGGGAGCCTGGGCGCGGATCAGGCGGCCCAGGCGCAGCTCCAGGGCTGCAACCCACGAGACGCGTAGACGCGGTTGGCGATCGTGATCTGTTCGGCCCGCGTCGCGAGGTCGGCGCGGGGGGCGTACTGGCCGCCGCCGGCCCCGAGCCAGGTGCGGATGTCGAACTGCAGGCCACCGTAGTAGCCGTTGCCGGTGTTGATCGACCAGTTGCCGCTGCTCTCGCACTGGGCGATGCGGTCCCACATGGCGCTGTTGGCCAGGTTGAGGCCGCCGGTGCTGCTCGAGGTGCGGCCGGCGCGGGGGTCTTGGTGCCGACGAGTACCTTGCGGGTGACGGGTTGGCTGGTCACGGTGCTGGAGACGACCTTGGTCGAGGTCGCCTTGCCGTCGGTGTAGGTGAGCGTCTCGACCACCTTCTTCTGGCCGTCGCGCCCGGCCTGGGTCACCTTGGAGGTGCCGCGCAGCATCGATGAGTCGTTGCTCTTGATCGTCGAGTAGGCGATCGACTCGGTTCGGGTCACGGTCTTCCGGGTGATCCGGGTGACGGTGACCTTCAGCCCGGGGGACGTGGGTGTGTCGAGCGAGGGCGTGACCTTGTCGAGCTTGCCGAGGGTGATGTGGCGGCTCGCGAGCACGTCGCCGACCGTTGCGTCGGTCGTGGTGAGCGTGGTTGAGGTGCCGCCGACCTTGAGCGTGACCTTCATCGGGGTGGTGATGGTCAGCGCCAGGCCCCGGCGTCCGAGCGGCGTGGATCTGTTGACGGAGAAGTCGGCGTTGGCGGCGGCGTGGATGCCGGCCTGAGCCAGCGCGCCGCTGACCGTGGTCGCGGTCACCCAGACGGTCTGCGTGCGACCGTTGATGGTGACGATGAGGGGACGCCCGTAGCGGACGACGACCTGCTCGCCGTCGGTGAGGGCGGAGTTTGCTGAGGGTACGACGACATCGTGTGCGCCGAGCGTGATGCCCTTCTTGGCGAGGGCGTCGGACACGGTGCCACCGAAGGTGTGCACGGTCGAATTGACGCCGTCGACGGTGAGGGTCACGGACTTGTCGGTCACTGCCATGGCGGTTCCGCTACCGAGAATGCCGGCGAGGGCGGTGGCCGAGGCGATGAGGCCGATGGTCTGCTTCTTCACGGTGCTCCAGGTGTTAGGGGACACTGCTGCGGAACCACCCACGGCGCGGTGCCGCAGTGTCGTGTCTCCGCGTGTCTCCAAGCTAACAGTTTCCTGAGAGAACTCCAACCCTGGCCTCAGGTTTTCGACTGCGTCTCGCGGGTCACGTGCCTGTCATCGTGGTGTCATACCTGGTCAAACGGCACTGCCGCCCAGAGCGATCGCTCCGGGCGGCAGTGAATGTTTCTCAGGTTGTGGGACGGCGGTCAGATCAGACCAGGGGCCTGCGCCTTCGCGCGGGCCAGCCGGGCCGAGACGTCCTGCCAGTTGACGACGTTCCACCAGGCCTTGACGTAGTCGGCCTTGACGTTCTTGTACTGCAGGTAGAACGCGTGCTCCCACATGTCGAGCTGCAGCACGGGTACCTGGCCGACCGGCAGGTTGCCCTGCTGGTCGAACAGCTGCATGACGTTGAGCCGCTGCCCGAGGAGATCCCAGACCAGCATCGACCATCCGGACCCCTGCAGGCCGGTGGCGCTGGCGTTGAAGTGCTTCTGGAAACCGTCGAACGAGCCGAAGTACTCGTCGATCGCCGCGGCGACGTCGCCCTCGGGGCGACCTCCGCCGTTGGGTGACATGTTCTTCCAGAACACGGAATGGTTCACATGCCCGCCGAGGTTGAAGGCGAGGTCCTTCTCGAGCTTGTTGATCGCGCCGAGGTCGCCCTTCTCGCGGGCCTCGGCCATCTTCTCGAGAGCGGTGTTGGCTCCGGCCACGTAGGAGGCGTGGTGCTTGCTGTGGTGCAGCTCCATGATCTCCGGGGAGATGTGCGGAGCGAGCGCGCCGTAGTCGTAGTCGAGATCGGGCAGGGTGTAAACAGCCATGGTCGTCCTTCCGGATCGGGGACTCGTGATCGCGAGGCGGGGCGGTTGCCCCTGGCACCTGACAACGGCCGGGTGCCGATACCCCGTCAACCTCGATCCTAGGAGCGCTATTCCATCGATCCCAGGGTTACGACCGAATCCCCGCCCGGTCGGGGGTGCGAAGCTCGTCGACCAGGGTGCCCGACGCCGCGAAGCTCGCCCGGCGGGCGCCGCGGCGCAGCACATGCAGGAGTGGGCGACCGAGGATCACCAGCAGCACCACCGTGGTGATCGCCCGCCCGAGGTTCCATCCCATTCCCGTCACCGCCTCGTAGACGACGAACCGACGCAGATTGGTCCAGGCCGGAGCCGCCGGTTCGTAACTCAGGCCGCCCCCGCCGCCGAGTGCGAACGGCCAGAAGGACAGGTCCATGAGCGATCCGAACACGAACGCCGCCACGGATCCGTAGGCGCACAGCGTCACCAGTTCCAGCCTCCGCAGCCGGGGCAGCAACCCCGCGCCGAACCCCACGAACGCCGAGGCGAGCATCTGGTAGGGGAGCCACACGCCGAATCCGCCGGTGAGCAGGGCCGACACCACCATGCTCGTCGTCCCGAGCACGAACCCGAAGCCGGCCCCGAAGACGCGCCCGGCGACGATCAGCAAGAAGAACAGGGTCTCGATGCCCCCGGTGCCCGCGCCCAGGGGGCGTACCACGGCGCCGACCGCGCTGAGAACCCCCAGCATCGCCAGCGCCTTGACGTCGAGGGAGTGGTTCGCGAGTTCGCCGGCGACGATGCCCAGGCCGAGGGGCACGCTGGCCACCAGCAGCACGACGGCCAGCCAGTGGGTCGCCGAGTCGGCGGGCCAGAGCAGCGGCCAGGTGAACGCGAGCGTCCCCACGATGGCCGTGAGGCCCAGCAACAGCCCGGAGCGCAGGGTCAAACGTGCGAGCGGTCCGCTGGTCATCGGGGCCACCTCCCGTCGGCCGCCGGCGCCGCAGGATCGCCGGCCACCACGTCGTCGGGGGTGAGCACGGCGGCGGGGTGGAAGATCTTGGCGATCTGGGGGGCGTAGGCGGGCGACGACGTGACGATCTCCCGGGTCGGGCCGTCGGCGATCACCTCGCCGCCGGCCAACAGCACGACGCGGTCGCCGGTCATCGCGGCGAACTCCACGTCGTGGGTGCTGATGACCAGGCAGTGGCCCCGCGACCGCAGATCGCGGATGATCGCGGCCAGGTGGTCCTTGGCGTCGTAGTCGAGGCCGCGGGTCGGTTCGTCGAGGAGCACCACCGGAGGCTCGCCGGTGAGTTGCACCGCCAGCACCAGGCCCAGCCGCTGGCCCTCGGACAGGTCGCGCGGGTCGCTGAGCGGGATCGAGCGACGTGGCCGAGCAGTGCGAGCCGGGAGGCGCAGGTGCCCGGGGGTTGCGACGACTCGGCGTCGGCCTGGTCGCATTCGGCACGCACCGAGGCAGGTAGAGCAGGTCGGACGCCGTCTGCGGCACCAGGGCCACCAGCCGTCGGGCCCGATCGCTGTCGGCGTCCCGGGGGTCGATGCCTGCCACCAGCAGGGTGCCGGAACTCGGAAGCGCCCCGGCCAGGGCCCACAACAGCGACGACTTGCCCGACCCGTTGCGTCCCATCACCACGGTGACCGACGCCGGGGCGAGCTCAAGGTCGAGCGCGTGCACAGCGTCGAGCTGTCCGTACCGCACGCCGAGACGCCGGGCGCTGACGACGGGGGCCCGGGCGGGGCCGGGACGACCTGGGGCTGGGCTTTCACGGGCGCGAGCCCGGATGTGCTCGGCCTGCGCCCGACGCCGGGCGGCGCGCACGCTCACCGGCACGTGGTCCCAGCCCAGCCGATCGGCCAGCCGGACGAGGGGCGGCCGCACATCGGTCGCGGCGAGCATGTCGCTCCGCGGACCCGGCGACCACCCGGCCGTCGCCGGGGATCCAGACCAGGCGGTCGGCGAACTGGGTGACACGTTCCAGTCGGTGTTCGGCGAGCACCACGGTGAGTCCGAGGTCGTGGACGAGGGCGGCGATCGCGGCGAGCACGTCGTGGGCGGCGGTCGGATCGAGTGCCGACGTGGGCTCGTCGAGGACGACCACCCGCGGCTGGCCGGCGAGCACGGCGGCGATCGCCACCCGCTGCTGCTGGCCCCCGGACAGGGTGGTCAGCGGCCGGCGTCGGAGCTCGGCGATGCCGAGCAGGTCGAGGGTCTCCTCGACCCGCTTGCGGATCGCTCGGGGCTCGATGCCCAGCTGTTCCATGCCGTAGGCGATCTCGTCGTCGACCCGGTCGGTGACGAACGACGAGACCGGATCCTGGGGGACGAAGCCCACGACGTCGGCGAGGTCCCGCGGACGGGTCGTGCGGGTGTCGCGACCGAACACCATGACCGAGCCCCGCAACTCGCCGCCGGAGAAGTGCGGGACCAGGCCGTTGATCGCGCCGAGCAGGGTCGACTTGCCGGTGCCGGTGCGCCCGACCACGACCGTGAGGTCGCCCTCGGGGATCACGAGGTCGGTGTGCCGCAGGGTCGGCCGGTCGCGGCCCGGATAGGTGACGGTGACGTCGTCGAAGATCACCGCGGAGGCCGGGGGGGTCATCCGGCGTCCTCGGTGGGGCGAGGCGCGATCAGTGCGGGCAACGCCAGCAGCACAGCGATCGCCACCATCGCCGGATCGAGCACCGGCCAGGCGAGCGGGCTCGCCGGCGGCCACAGCGCGTCGGGGACGCTCACCCGCAGCCACAGGCCGAGCGCGGCGGCGGTGGCGCCGCAGCCGACCGTCAGGGTTTCCGCCACCCCCCACCACTCCGCGCGGTAGCGACTGGGTCGGTGATCCGAGCCGAATCCGCGGGACTCCATCGACGCGGCCAGCGACATCGACCGGTCGAGGGCGTCCTCGAGCACCGGGACGACGATGCCCCGCACCGCATGCGTCCGGGTGGCGTGACCCCCGCGCAGGCGCCGGGCGCGGCCACCCGCTGCGTCGACTCGACCAGCTGGGGGGCCGACGACACGGCGATCGCGACGGCCGTGGCCAGCCGGTGTGCCGCATGCGGCAGGGTGCGCAGCAGCCGGCGGGGGTTGGCGAGGGTGTTCGCGGCGCCGACACACCACACGAGCACGGCGAGGCGTCCGGCGTCGCACACGGTGAACCAGAGTCCCTCCGCGGTGACCGGGCCCCCGATCTGGATCCCCGCCGCCCACGCGGGAAGATCGATCCGGGGCAGGCGGAACAGCACATGGCCCTCGCGCAGTCCGCCGACCAGCATCTGGAAGACCAGCCGGATGCCGATGATGGTCGCGGCGAGCAGCAGGTAGAGCCGCGCCGAGCGGGCCCAGGCGGCGTCGGTGCGGCGGGCGACCACGACGTAGGACAGGGCCGCGACCACCAGGGCCAGCACCAGGGGGTTGCGCGTCAGTGACGCGACGACGGCGGCGCCGACCGCCCAGCCCCACCACGCCCCCGGGTGCAGGTCGCGCCGCGGGCGTCCGGGGGCGACCCGCAGCGCCTGGTGGCCTCCCTGGAAGGCCGTCACGGAACGGCTCATGGTGGTCCTTCGCTCCGGGGTCGGCACCCCGACGGCTGGTCGTACGAGAACGCGGTGGGCATCGGTGTCACGATCGGCCTCGTCGCCGGGCGACGAGGATCCCCGCGCCGGCGAGCAGCAGCAACCCCACCGTGGCCACCACTCCCCACGGCGTGCCCCTGGGCGTGGCCGATGTCGGGGTGGTGGCGATGACGGCGATCGGGGTCGCCGTGCCGGTCTCCCCTGGGCCCGGCGGTGTGGCCCACGCGGCGGCAGGGGTCGGGGATCCGGTGGGGGTGGCGCCGGACGCCGAGGCGCTCGGCGACGGCGTGCGAGCCGACGCCGCGTGGGTCGCGGTGGCCGTCGAGACGTGGGTGGTCGTGCCGGTGCTGGTGGCCCGGGTCGTCGGCGCCCGCGTCGTGGTGTCCGACGAGGCGGTGCCCCCGGTGGTCGTGCTGGTGGTGGTCGCACTCGACGTGGTCGCCGCGACGGTGCTCGGGGCGAGTGGCTTCGGCGGCGTCACGCTGGGACGGGCGCGGTCGCCGAAGGTCCACGCCCGCACTTCACCGGGCTTCGGCCAGTCGGCCGCGGCCCCGACGTTCGCGTAGGTCCACGCGGTGCCGCTCCACGACCAGTAGGCCCAGTAGTCGTTCGTCGGCACCGGGTCGGGGCAGCTGTCCGGGTATCCGCCGATCTGGCAGATCATGCCGGTCGAGTTGGTGTTGACGCTGGTGAGGCCGCGCAGGATGGTCATGCCGTTGCCGTCGGTATGACTGCACCCCCCGCCGCCCGGCTGGATGTACACATACACCCCGCCCGACGACTGGCACGACGCGGCGTCCTCGGCGAAGGCCGGGGACGGGCGCCATCCGAGCAGGGCGACGGCGGCGAGCAGTGCGAGGACCAGCCCGCGCGTCAGGGCACGGGCAGCTCGGGCCCGGGTCATGAGCGTCGGCGTGAGCGGGCGGCCCCGGCCGCGATGAGCACCACCGAGGCGGCGCCGATGATCGCCGGAGCGATCGGCCCGACGCCGCCGGCGCCCGCCGTGGTGGGAATCCCGTGGTCACCGGTGGCGGGCAACGGGTTGGCGCTCGAGCCGCTGCCGGTCACGGGTGACGCGGTGGCGCTCAGCGAGGGGGTCGGGCTCGCCGACGGGGTGGGCGTCGGCGTCAGGGTGGCCGCGGGAGCGAGCACGTCGGTCGCGAGGGAGACTCCGCCGAGCAGCAGCAGGCCCTGAGCCGTCGCGTAGGCGTCGGGGTGGGTGCCGTTGAGCTCGGCCGGCAGTCCGGAACCGCCGGCGTCGGCCTGCTGGGCCTGCATCCAGGCAACGGCCGAGGTGACGTCGGTGCCCTGGTCGCGCAGTGCGGAGCCGATGAGCCCGGTGGTGTTGACCGGCGAGTAGCTCGACCAGTAGCCGGTGGGGGTGCGCTCGGCGACGGCCCAATCGACGGCCTTGTTCAGCGCCGTGGCGGCCGTCGGGTCTGACGGCATGAGCCCGAGGGCCACGATCGCCACACCGGTGCTGTCGGGATCGGCGAAGTAGCTGGACGTGCCGGAGGTGCCGAAGTAGAACTCGCCGTTGGTGTCCTGGCGATTGGTGAGACCGGTGACGAGCGACGCGGGAACGCTGGCGCCGGCACGGTGCAGCGCGATGATGGCGAGCGCGTCGGTGTAGGGATCGCCGAGGTCGCCGGTGGACGACGCGCTGACGGCGTCGGTGATCTTGGTGATGAGGTCGACGCCACCGTAGGACGCCGGGTCGTCGCCCATGGCCGAGGCCACGATCGCGAGTTTGGCCAGCTGTCCGTCGGAGGTGACGGTCGGCGTCTGGCCCTGCAGCCACGTGTCGACGGCGGCCGCCGTGGGCTGGCCGGTGCGGCTGGCCAGCAGGCCCAGCAGCAGGTCGGCCGTTCCGCTCACATCGGGCTTGTTCGTGTAGGGGCTCGTGTAGTACTGGCCGGCGGTGAACTGAGCGGCCAGCCAGGTGCCGGCGCTGGTGGCCGCGGCGGCGGCCGAGGCGGCGGGGGCGGCGACTGCGGGCGCGGCCGACAGATAGCCGCTGGTGAGCACGGTGACCGGGGTGAGGGCGACAGCGGCCGCAAACCCGGCAGCCGCGAGGCGTCGACGAAGTGTCATGGGAGGGGTCCTTTCGCATCGGGAAAGCCGACGCGAAGGAGCCGACTCCCCGCTGACCTCGACGGGTAGTTGAGTCCAATCGACGCAGGCATTCCGGCTGCGGGCTCACGCCCTCACGGTTGCGGGTCAGCTCTGGAGTGTCACCAGATTCCCCTGACATGCGATTGTTGACAGCAACCTATCCCACTCGGGGTTCCATCGGCCATCGGTGTGGTGAGCGCGATCAGTCGTCGGGCGCTTCCACCGGGGCGCACCTCGAACACCCGGTAGCCCTTGGCCGAGGCCGTGCGGTTGACATCCCAGCCGGCGCCCGAGAGCCACCGTGCCAGCGAGTCGGCCCCGAGGTTCTTTCCCGACCACCAACCGGGCCACCCCGGTCGGGGTGAGGCGCGCGAGCCAGGTGTCGAGCAACTCGTGCAGCGCGGGCTTGCCGATGCGGATCGGCGGGTTGCTCCAGATCTGGTCGTAGCGCGTGTCGGGGTCGAGGTCGGTCGGGGTACCCACCCGTACCCGGTCGGCCACTGCGTAGCGTTGCGCGTTGAGGCGGGTGAGGTCGAGGGCCCGCTCGTTGACGTCGACGGCGTCCACCTGTGCGCCCGGCACCCCGAGTGCCAGGGCGAGGGCGATCGGCCCGAAGCCGCAGCCGAGGTCGAGCAGCCTGGCCGCGTCGTGGGGTGGTTCCGTCTCACGGAACAGCACCGCGGTGCCTGGGTCGAGTCGGCTGCCGGAGAACACCCCGTCGCCCGAGACCATGGTGAGGTCGAGCCCCCACGCATGCACGTGCACCTCCCGGCGCCGGTCGGGACCCTCGGGTGTGTGGAAGTAGTGGCTCATCGTGGGTCCTCGTCGCTCGGCGGGGCGGGGTGGCGCGGGTAGGGTGCGCACGGCCCGCGCCTCGACCGCGCGCAGGCCGAGGAGGTCGTCGGCCGGGTACCCGACCTCCTCGAGGCACAGGCCGTGGGCGGGCAGCACGTTCACCTGCGAGTGGCGCACGGGGGAGGTGAGCACGTCGGCCAGCCACGCGTCGTCGCGCCGGCCGGTTCCGACCGCCACCAGGGCGCCGACGAGCGCGCGCACCATCGAGTGGCAGAACGCGTCGGCGCGTAGTCCGACCTCGATCGTGCCCGCGTGACCCCTGATCCGGGAGACCCCGATGTCGTGCACCGTGCGGATGGTGGTGGCGCCCTCCCGGGGTTTGCAGAACGCGGCGAAGTCGTGCAGCCCGAGCAGGGTGCCCGTCGCCGCCCGTTGCATGCGTCGGGTGTCGAGGCGTCCCCGGGCGCGGGTGACGTGGCGGCGCAGCAGCGGATCGGGCCACGAGTCGTCGTCCCAGAGCCGGTAGGTGTAGCGGCGCCACACGGCCGAGAAGCGGGCGTCGAAGCCTGGGGGCGCCGGGCTCACGCGGTGCACGACGAGGTCGTCGGGCAGCACCCGTGACAGCCGGTGCTGCAGCGTCCGGGCGATGTCGGTGATGTCGGGCAGTTCGGCGGGCAGGTCAACGTGGGCGACCTGCCCGCGGGCGTGGACGCCGGCGTCGGTGCGTCCCGCGACGACCAGTTGCACCGGATCGCCGAGTCGAAGCACCCTGGTGATCTCCCCGGTGAGCACCCCCTGTACGGTGCGCAGCCCGGGTTGGGTGGCCCACCCCGAGAAGGCGGCGCCGTCGTAGCCGACGTCGAGGCGCCACCGCGACGCGGTCACGGCAGCCTCCGGTAGGTGAGATCGTGCACCCGGCGTCCGGCGTCGATTCCCCGCTGCTCGTACTTCGTGATCGGACGCTCCGCGAAACGGGGCGCCCATCCGCCGTCGGCGAGGTGCTCGTTGACCCAGCCGGGGGCGTCGTCGAGCACCTCGCGCATCCACTCGGCGTAGTCGGGCCAGTCGGTGGCCAGCCGCAGCCGCCCTCCGGGCGCGACGACCCGCTGGGCCACCCGCGCGAAGTCGGGGCTCGACCAGGCGGCGCTTGTGGTGCTTCTTCTTGTGCCACGGGTCGGGGAAGAAGGTCCAGATCTCCGCCACCGACGCCGGCCCGAACAAGTAGGAGAGTCCCTCGACGGCATCGCCCATGACCAGCCGGACCGTGTCGACGCCGGCGCGGCCCAGTCTGCCGATGGTGCTCGCGACCGCCGGCTCGAACACCTCGAACGCAACGAGGTTGTGGTCGGGGCGGGCCTCGGACATCGGGACGAGCGAGTCGCCGATGCCCGAGCCGATCTCGACGATCACCGGGCGCTCGCGGCCGAACGCCGAGGCCCAGTCGACGGCGGCGTCCGGATGCACCGACGTGTGCCGCTCGCCCCGTGGCACGTCGATGACGTAGTGGTCGTGCCAGGCGTCCCAGTTGCGTTGCTGGCTGGTGTTCATCCGGCTGCTGCGGCGCACGAACGAGACGACGTCGCGGTGGGTGTGTCGTCGCCGATCGGACCCGCGCGGGGTCGCGTCGGGTACGGTGAGCGACCGGTTGGAGGGGTCGGGTTCGGTGGTGGCCACGGCCCGCCAGCCTAATGCGAGTGCGGCCGGGTCGATCACTCCTTGCCGAGATAGCCGACGGCGAGGTTGGTGGGCATCGGCTCGTAGCCGTGGAATTGCCGGGTGAAGCTGCCGCTGCCGTGGGCGAGGCCCCGCAGGTCGATCGCGTACCGGGACAGCTCGCTGGCCGGCACGAGCGCCCGGATCACCGAGTTGCCGCCGCCGTCGGAGTCGGTGCCGAGCAGTTGCCCGCGACGGTTCGACAGGTCGTTCATCACCCCGCCCAGGTATTCGTCGCCGATACTGACGGCGACCTCGTCGATCGGTTCGAGCAGCGTGACGGTCTTGGGCGTGGCCGCCTCCTTCACGGCGAGGGCCGCGGCGGTCTGGAAGGCCATGTCGGACGAGTCGACCGAGTGCGACTTGCCGTCGTACAGGGTGACGCGCACGTCGACCACCGGATGACCAGAGATCGTCCCCTTCTCGAGTTGGCTGCGCACCCCCTTCTCGACGGAGGGGATGAACTGCCGGGGCACGGCCCCGCCCACGACCTTGTCGACGAACTCGAACCCGCACCCCGCTCGAGGGGTTCGATCTCGAGGTCGCACACGGCGTACTGCCCGTGGCCACCCGACTGCTTGACGTGGCGACCGTGGGCCTTCACCGGCGTGACGAACGTCTCGCGCACCGCGACCCGCACGGGCTCGCTCTCGACGTGGACGCCGTAACGGTCGCTGAGGCGGGTCAGCAGCAGGTCGGTGTGGGTCTGTCCCATCGTCCACAGCAGTAGTTGGTCGGTTTCGGTGGTGCGCTCGAGGTGCACGGTGGTGTCCTCGACGACGAGTCGCGCCAGGGCCCCGGCGAGCTTGTCGTCGTCGTGGCGGCTGGCCGCGTGAGAGCGACGGGCAGCAGCGGCTCGGGCTGCTGCCAGGGCTCGACGAGCGCCGGACGGTCCTTGGCCGACAAGGTGTCGGAGGTCTCGGCCCGGGTGAGCTTCGACACCAGCACGATGTCGCCGGCGATCGCGGCATTCTTCTGCTTCATCTCGACACCCACCGGGAACGACAGGGGACCGATCTTCTCGTCCTCGTCGTGGCCGGGGTGCGCGGAGTCCTCGCTGCCGGTGAACACGTCGCGGTGCCCGGCGACGTGCACGATGTCGTCGGTGCGCAGCGTGCCGGAGAAGATCCGCACCATGCTCTGCCGGCCCGGCGAACGGGTCGGAGGTGGTGCGCACGATCTCGGCGACGAGCGGCTCGTCGGGATCGCAGGAGACGGTGAGGATCTCGCCGCCGTCGACGGAGGTGACCGTGGGAAGCGGGTGCAGGGCGGGGTGGGGGAATCCGTTCTCGACGATGCTGAACAGTTCCTCGACGCCCACGCCGTTGGCCGGTTGCACCGGCACGACAGGGTAGAACGTGCCGTGGGCGATGGCCTTGAGCAGGTCGGCGCGCACCGACTCGATCGCGAGGTCTTGACCCTCGAGGTAGCGCTCCATGAGATCGTCGTCCTCGCTCTCGGTGATCACGCCCTCGAGGAAGTCGCTGCGGTAGGAGTCCATCTGCGAGTTCTCGTCTGCGCTCGGGTCGCGAACCTCTTCGTCGCCCGAGGAGTAGTCGTGCACCCGCTTGGTGACCAGCGACATGTTTCCGGTGATCGCGCCCGACGCGTCGCGCAACGGCAGGTAGGCCGGCACGACGTTGCCGCCGAGCGCGCGGCAGGCGTCGACGGCGGCGTCGTAGTCGCTGCCCTCGGCGTCGAGCTTGGTGATGACGATCGCGCGGGGCAGTCCCACCGCCCGGCATTCGTGCCACAGCGTGGCGGTCGCGTTGTCGATGCCGTCGGCGGCGCTCACGACGAACACGGCCGCGTCGGCGGCGCGCAGCCCGGCGCGCAACTCACCGACGAAGTCGGGGTGTCCGGGGGCGTCCAGCAGGTTGACGACGACCTCGCCGGTGGCAACCGAGGCGAGCGTCAGGGACGCCGCACGCTCGGCGTCGTCGCGCTCGCCGCGGTAGCCGGTGATCCGTGCCTTGAGCAGGGCCTCGAACAGCGTGGTCTTCCCGGACCCTGACGATCCGACGAGGACCACGTTGCGTAGGTCTGCGGGACTGGACACCGTGTTGGATGTGCTCACCTTTGAACTCATGGCCCAACAGTGCACCCATCGGGGACCGGTTTCAAGGTGTCACGCCGGGTGTCACAGCGGGTCGGGCGACATCCCGGCGGAAGGGTGACCCCGCTAGTGGGAGCCGATTGCGGCCGTGGCATGATGCTGTGTGATGTCCAGGTTCGGGTCACGGTCCGCCCGCCCGCAGGCGCTCGTCCAGCGACCCACCGGTGAGGGTCAGCAACAGCTCGCAGAACATCGAGTTCGCCCAGCTGAACCACGGCCGGGAATAGTCTCCGGGGTCGTCCACGGCGAAGCTCTCGTGCATCAGCCCGGTGCCCGCGTCGGTCGCCGCCAGCAGCCGCGCGAGATCGACCTGCTCGGCGCGGTCGCCGGAGGTGAGGGCCTGGACGGCCAGCGCTATCGGCCACACGCGGCGACCGGGAGTATGCGGGCTGCCGATGCCCGTGGCCCGCGACCCGCTGTACCACCAGGGGTTGCGACCGCTGAGCACGGCCCGACGGGTGGCGAGGTACAGGGGGTCGTCGCACGACATCGCCGAGCACAACGGTAACGACAGCAGGCTCGGCATGTTCGCGTCGTCACCGACCAGCACCGACCCGAGACCGTCGACCTCGTAGGCGAGGATGCCGTCAGGCGTGATGCCGTACCGGTGCACGGCACCGGTGATCTCCGCGCCCAGCGCCCGGGCGTCGTCGGCCAGTGCGGTGTCGCCGAACCCGGCCTCGGCGAGGTCGGCCAGCAGCCCGCAGGCGTGCGCGGCGAACAACTGGGCCGGGATGTTGTAGCCGTGTCGGCAGCGGTCGTCGGATGGCCTGAAGCCCGACCAGGTCAACCCGCACTCGGCCACGGCGGCCCCGCGGCCGTCGTCGGGCAGGCTGTCGTCGGTGCCGGGACGCAGGAACCGGTAACTCCGAGCAGTTCGGCGTGCCGTTGCTCGCGTCGCCAGGTGCTGACGACCGCCCGGAACCCCTCGTGCACCGTCGGCGTGAGGTGGTCGAGGCTGCGCGTGGCCCGCCAGTACTGCCACGCGAGCAGCACGGGGAAGGCCAGGGAGTCGATCTCGTACTTGCGCTCCCAGACACGGGGATGGGCGGGCAGGTCGAACATGTGCCAGGTGGCGGCGGAGTCGGTCGCGTTGAACGCGTTCGCGTACGGGTCGATCGTGATGAGGTCCCATTGCTCCGCGATCACCTCGGCGACCGTCGCGCGGATCGTGTCCGAGTGCCCGAGGAGCATGACGAACGGACGCAGTTGGGCCGATGAGTCCCGCAGCCACATCGCCGGGATGTCGCCCGTGATGACGAACGTGCGGCCCCCACCGAGCGGGCGCAGCGTGGTCTGCCAGGTGTCGAGCATCTGCCGCTCGAACATCGTCGCGAGCCGCGGGTCGCCGAGGTCGCGTCCGATCGTGCGCGCCCGCTCGCGGAGAAGCCGCCGCAGCGCCGCGGGTGCCGGGTGGGTGACCGGTCGGCGCCGGTCGGGGCACAGGCGCCGGCGGGCGAGCAGGACGAGGCCGGCGGCGCGTCCGGCCAGGGTCGCCGCCGGCCCGGGCGGGCCGCGACGCGCGGGGCGGGGCCGGGCCGGAGGCGACGGGGCCGGCGGGTGAACGGACGTGGCACCCGTCGATTCTGCCAGCGACGCCGGTGGCGGTTGTCCCGGCACGGGTTCGTGGTGGGGTGGGCGGGTAGGCGGCCGGAGACCGGGGGTGGGATCGTGAGCGTGTCGTTCGACGTCTGGGCGCCCGCGTTGCGAGCGCGTGCGCCTGGTCGTCGATTCCGGCGCGGGGCCCGAGCCGCCCGGTCGACCTCCGAACCCGATGACGCCGGATGGTGGCGACTCGCCTCCGACGTCGCCGCAGGCATCGGTGCGGGCGTCGACTACGGCTACCTCATCGACGACGACGACGCGCCGGTTGCCCGATCCCCGCTCGCGCTTCCAACCGCACGGTGTCCACGGGCTGTCACGGGCGGTCGACCCCGATCGACTTCGCCTGGACCGACCGGCACTGGACCGGCCGGCAACTCGCCGGGGGAGTGATCTACGAACTGCACGTCGGCACGTTCACCCCCGAGGGCACCCTGGACGCCGCGATCGGGCGGCTCGACCATCTGGTCGAACTCGGCGTCGACTTCGTCGAGGTGATGCCGGTCAACGCCTTCAACGGCGAGCACGGCTGGGGCTACGACGGGGTCGGCTGGTACGCCGTGCATCACGCCTACGGTGGGCCGCGGACGCCTACCAGCGGTTCGTCGACGCGTGCCACGCCAAGGGGCTGGCGGTCATCCAGGACGTCGTCTACAACCACTTCGGGCCGAGCGGCAACTACGCGCCCCGCTTCGGTCCCTACCTCGACGAGACGACGTCGTCGCCATGGGGCACCGCGATCAACCTCGGGCGTCCGGGATCCGACGTCGTGCGGCGGTTCATCATCGACAACGCCCTGATGTGGCTGCACGACTACCATGTCGACGGCCTGCGACTCGACGCGGTGCACGCCCTGGTCGACATCCGCGCCATGCACCTGCTCGAGGAACTCGCCGACGAGGTGATCGGCGCTGTCGGCGTTCGAGCGGCGACCGCTGTCGCTGATCGCCGAATCGGACCAGAACGATCCGCGGATCATCACCTCCCGGGACGCCGGCGGCTACGGGCTCACCGCCCAGTGGAGCGACGACTTCCACCACGCGCTGGTCGCCAACCTCACCGGCGACGACAGCGGGCTACTACGCGGATTTCGCCGGGCTCGACGCGCTGGCGAAGGTGTTCGACCAGGGGTTCTTCCACGACGGCACCCGATCGTCCTTCCGTGGACGCCGCCACGGCCGCCGGCTCGACACCCGCACCGTGCCCGCGTCCCGGCTGGTGGTCTACTCCGACAATCACGACCAGATCGGCAACCGGGCCGACGGGTCGCGCCTGTCCAGCCGACTCAGCGTCGCAGCAGCTACAGATCGCCGCCGCGCTCACTCTGCTCGGAGCCGGCACGCCGATGATCTTCATGGGGCAGGAGTGGGCCGGCGAGCACACCCTGGGCGTTCTTCAGCTCGCACCCAGAGCCCGATCTCGCGGCGGCCGTCACCGCGGGCCGGCTCCGGGAGTTCGCGTAGATGGACTGGGACGTCTCCTCGGTTCCCGATCCGCAGGACCCCGCGACGTTCCGCCGCTCGACAACTGCGGCTGGGGCGGAGGTCGAGTCCGCGGCCATGACCGCATGTGGCGCACCTACCGCGACCTGATCGGGCTGCGCCGCACGCACCCCGACCTCGTCGATCCGCGCTTCGACTACACCTCCACGCGGCACCGCCCGGGTCAGCAGTGGTTCGTGGTCGAGCGCGGACGGGACATGGCGGTCGCCGTGAACTTCTCCCCGAGCCCGTCGAGGTTCCGATGGAGGAGCGGGTCGAACCGGTGTACATCGATCGGGGCCGGCCGAGTGCCCGTCCACCGGCGACCCGGTGGTGCGTTTGGGGGGCTGTCTCGGCGGCCGTCGTGCGCGCTGGCCTGAGGGCTCCGGTCGTTTTGCCCTCGGGTGAGCGGGAAGGTAATGTGTTCCGCTGTTGCGCAGTGGCATGCGATGTCGGTTGTTCCGGCGGTGAGTGAACCCGGTCGGAGGCCTCGTCCGCCCTGGTGCCTGGCGCATGCATACCTGTGAACACCTAGTGGAAGATGGTCAGCTAACCGTGTCTACGTACAGCCCGAAGCCCGGCGAGATCACTCGGAACTGGCACGTGATCGATGCCGAGAACGTGGTGCTCGGCCGCCTCGCGGTGCAGGTTGCCACCCTCCTGCGCGGCAAGCACAAGGCGACCTTCGCCCCGCATGTCGACGGCGGCGACTTCGTCATCGTCGTCAACGCGTCCAAGATCGCGCTCACCGGCCGCAAGGCCACCGACTCGATGCGCTACCGGCACTCGGGTCGTCCCGGCGGTCTCACCGCCGACCCCGGTCGGCGAGCTGCTGAAGAGGGATCCCCGTAAGGCTGTCGAACTCGCCGTGTGGGGCATGCTGCCGAAGAACAAGCTCAGCCGTCAGCTGATCGGCAAGCTCAAGGTCTACTCCGGCCCCGAGCACCCCCACGCTGCGCAGAAGCCGCAGCCGTTCGAGATCACCCAGATCGCCCAGTGACTTTCGGAATTCGTGGATCAAGGATTGACTGTGTCTGAGACCGTAGAGCTTGAC
Organism: uncultured Actinomycetota bacterium; assembly: GCA_963798885.1. Classification (GTDB taxonomy): domain Bacteria; phylum Actinomycetota; class Actinomycetes; order Propionibacteriales; family Propionibacteriaceae; genus JAJYQH01. The sequence continues at coordinate 119,620 of CAWCUX010000010.1, forward strand.
GAGACCATCGGCGACGAGGTCGTGCCCTTCACCGACGAGAGCAATCGGGAGATCGCCTATCGCAGCGACTCCGCCCCGCAGCAGGCGGGCGGATCGGCGAACCGTCCGGCGGTGGTCGTCGGCGGGTGCCGCCACCGGCCGCCGCAAGGAGGCGGTCGCTCGCGTCCGGCTCGTGCCCGGGTTCGGGACAGTGGAAGATCAACGGCCGCCCGCTCGAGGACTACTTCCCGAACAAGTTGCACCAGCAGAGCATCAACGAGCCGTTCGTCACCGCGAACGTGCTGGGCTCCTACGACGTCATCGCCCGCATCGACGGCGGCGGCGTCACCGGTCAGGCCGGCGCGCTGCGGCTCGGCATCGCCCGTGCGCTCAACGCGATCGACACCGAGGCGAGCCGTCCGGGGCTGAAGAAGGCGGGGCTGCTCACCCGCGACGCCCGGATCAAGGAGCGCAAGAAGGCCGGTCTCAAGAAGGCCCGCAAGGCGCCGCAGTACTCCAAGCGCTGACCCGTACCGGCTCGTCCGGTCCGAGTTCCTCCGGTGGCCGTCGTCCCTGACAGGGGCGGCGGCCACCGGCGTTTCCGGGACGGGCGGCGCGGCGGCGATGACCGAACGGTGTGCTCGTTGTGAAGTGGTGGACACGGGGAAGGCAGAGATCGCCAGCCGGAGCGTCGAGATCGCCAGCCGTAGGAGCGGGGCGGGGGGTCGTACGCCGCCGGTATAGTTTCGCGCCATGGGCCGACTCTTTGGAACTGACGGGGTGCGGGGCCAGGCGAACGTCGACCTGACCGCCGAACTCGCCCTCGACCTGTCCGTCGCCGCGGCGCACGTGCTGGGAGAGGCCGGTGTCTTCGAGCGCGGGCACCGCCCGCGGGCCCTGGTGGGCCGCGACAGCCGGGCGAGCGGTGAGTTCCTTGAGGCGGCCGTGGTGGCCGGACTCGCCTCGGCCGGGGTCGATGTCGTGCGCGTCGGGGTCGTGCCCACACCCGGGGTCGCCTATCTCGTGAGCCAGCACGGAACCGATCTCGGCGTGATGTTGTCGGCGTCGCACAACCCGATGCCCGACAACGGCATCAAGTTCTTCAGCCAGGGGGGCGTGAAGCTCGACGACGCCCTCGAGGAGGCCATCGAGGCCCGCATGGGGGAGGACTGGCAGCGTCCGGTGGGCGCCGCCGTCGGGCGGGTCAGCGACGATCCGGGGGCGATCGAGGCCTATGTGGCGCACCTCGTGTCCAGCCTGGGATCCGACGAGGCGAGTCTTGACGGGCTGACCGTGGTGCTCGATTGCGCCAACGGCGCGTCCTCGATGACGGCCGTGGCGGCGTTCGAGGCCCAGGGTGCCCGTGTCGTCCCGATCCACCCACGCCCACCGGCCTGAACATCAACGACAACTGTGGGTCCACCCACATGGGGGGCGTGCAGGCGGCCGTGCTCGCGCATGGGGCCGATCTCGGGCTGGCGTTCGACGGTGACGCCGACCGGTGCCTGGCCGTCGACGCCGAGGGTGACCTCGTCGACGGCGACCAGATCCTGGCGATCCTCGCGTTGGCCATGCGCGAGCAGGGAACGCTCGCCTCCGACACGGTGGTGGCCACGGTGATGAGCAATCTCGGCTTCATCAATGCGATGCGCGACCACGGAATCCGGGTCGACCTCACGAAGGTGGGCGACAGGTACGTGCTCGAATCGATGAACGCCAACGGCTTCACCCTCGGCGGAGAGCAGTCCGGGCACGTCATCATGAGCGAGTTCGCCACGACCGGCGACGGGGTGCTCACCGGGCTGCACCTGGCGGCCCGGATGGTCTAGACCGGTCGCAGCCTGCACGACCTCGCCTCGATCATGACCCGGCTGCCGCAGGTGATGATCAACGTGCGCGACGTCGACAAGACGCGAGCCGGCATCGACACCGAGATCACCGCGGCCGTGGCCCACTGGAACCGCGAACTCGGCGGCAATGGTCGCGTGGTGCTGCGTCCGTCGGGCACCGAGCCGGTGGTGCGGGTGATGGTGGAGGCCGGGTCGATCGAACTGGCCGAACGGATCAGCGGAACGCTGGCCGAGGTGGTCAAGCGACGCCTGCAGTTCTAGCGGGCATGCGGTGCCCGTGAACGTATCAGGGGCCGGGAGGATCATCGCGATCCTCCCGGCCCCCGTGCGTCGTCGGAGCCCACTACTCCTTGACGCCGCCTGTGGCCAACCCGCTCTGCCAGTAGCGCTGCAGGAACAAGAAGGCGACGATGAGCGGGATGATCGCGAGCAGTGACCCGGTGATCACCGTCGAGAACAGTGCCTGGGCGCTCCCTCCGGCGGACGCCGCGGCCTGCTCCTGGGCGAGGCCGACGGTCAACGGATACAACGTGTTGGTGCTGAGCATGATGAGCGGCAGGAAGTAGTTGTTCCAGGTGGCCACCAGCGTGAACAGCAGCACCGTGACCAATCCCGGGCCGAGCATCCGCAGTCCGATCCGGAAGAAGATCGTGATCTCTCCCGCGCCGTCGACACGACCGGCCTCGAGCAGCTGGTCGGGGATGGCGTCGGCCGCGTACACCTGCATGAGGTAGACACCGAAGGGACTGACCAACGACGGGATGATCACCGCCCACATGGTGTCGGTGAGCCCGGCGTTGGCGAACAGCAGATAGGTGGGGATCGCCAGGGCGGTCAGCGGGATCATGATCGAGCCGAGCACCACCGAGAACATGGCCCTCTTGAACGGGAAACGGTACTTCGCGAACCCGTAGCCCGCCATCGTGGCCAGCATCGTCGCGCCGAGGGCGCTGACCACCGAGTACAGGACGGTGTTGAAGACCCACCGCCCGTACAGCCCGTTCTGGCTGGTGAACACGTCACGGATGTTCTGCAGCAGGTGGAAGCCCTTGCCGAACCACAGTCCGAAGGTGCTGAACAGATCCGCGTTGTTCTTGGTCGAGGAGATGATCAGCCAGACGATCGGGATGGCGAAGTACAGCGCCAGCATCCACAAGATGATCGACAGCACCGGAGACTTGCGCTCCGACCAGACCGTTCGACGTCGCGCGGGGCGGTGCCTGAGTGGCCGAGGATGTGTGCTCATCGCGGGCCACGGAGGTGCTCATAGGATTCCCCCCTTCCGGGACGTGCTGAGTTGCACGATGTAGCTGATGATCGCGATGAACAGCCCCAGGGCGAAGGCGATGGCCGCCGCGTAGTTCACGTCCTGGTTCACGAACGCCAGGTTGTAGGCGTAGAAGTTCGGCGTGTACGCGTTGTCGATCGCCGACGGGTTGAGGTTCCGCATCAGGCTCGGCTCGTTGAACAGCTGGAACGTGCCGATGATCGAGAAGATCACCGTCAGCATGATCGCGTTGCGGATGTTGGGAACCTTGATCGACAGGGCGGTGCGGATGGCACCGGCCCCGTCGATCGCGGCCGCCTCGTACAGCTCCGTCGGGATGGCCCGCAGCGCGGAGTACATGATCACCATGTTGTAGCCGACGAATTCCCAGGTGACCACGTTCATGATCGACCCGAGCATGTTCCCGAACTCAACAGGTGGGGGCTTCCGAAGCCCACCGCCCGGGTGACCTGGGCGATCGGCCCGAAGTCGTTACCGTAGAGGTAGCCCCACATCAGCGTGGCGACCACGCCCGGGTACCGCGTAGGGCATGAAGGCGAGCAGCCTGACGGCCTTCGCCCCCTTGACCCGTCCGCTGTCCAGTGCCAGCGCGATGAACAGGGCGAGCCCCAGCATGATCGGCACCTGGATGACGAGGAACAGCCCCATCCGCGCCAGCCCCGACGAGGAACAGCGGGTCGGTGAACGCCTTGGCGTAGTTGGCGAGCCCACTGAAGTGGACTCCACCGACCAGGGTGCTCTGGTAGAGGCTGACGTAGGCGGCATAGATCAGCGGGATCAACAGCATCACCGTGAAGACGACCATGAAGGGCAGGGTGAAGAACAGCCCCGCTCTCGCCTGTCGCCGGGTGGCTTGGTGGGAGGCAGACATGCGGTCACCGACTCACTGGGTGACGGTGAAGCCCTGGGACTTGGCGTAGGTGGTGAGCGACTTCTCCCACGCCGCCATGCCCGACACCAGGTCGCCCTTGGCCGTGATCGCCTTGCCCACCGTGTCGTTGTAGCTCGAGTAGGCGTAGTCCATGAACGGCAGCCAGGGGAACTGGGGGTCGACCGTCGAGCTGATCTGGCTGAACAGCTTGTTGACCTGCTGGCCGCCGAAGAAGGCCGACTTGTTGTCGACGAAGCTCGGGTCGTTCAGGGTGTCCTTCGTGGTCGGGAACAGCGACTGCTTGTTGGCGAACATCAGCGTCGACTGCAGGTTGGTGTTGATCCACGCCGCCAACTCGTAGGCGGCGATCGGGTTCTGCGTCGGGGTGAGGACCGCGTTGGTCGATCCGCCCCAGTTGCCCGTGACGTCGTCGCCGGCCGACCACTGGGGGAGCTTCGCCGCGTGCCACTTGCCGGACGTCTTCGCGACCGTCCCCTGGAGGAAGACCGGTCCCCACGCCGCGGTGAGCCAGCCGGCGTACTTGCCCTTGGCCAGGCCCTGGTACCACGCGTCGTTGAAGTCGGGGTCGACCGAGACGAGGTCCTTCTTGATCATGTTCTGCCAGTAGGTGGCGATCTTGTTGGCGTTGGCGTCGGTGAGGTTGATCTTCACCGACTTCTTGCCGTCATAGCCGAACGGCTTGGAACCGGCCTGCCAGAGCAGACCGATCATGACGCCGGCCTGGGTGGGCGCGAAGTTGGAGATGTAGGAGGACGTCTTGCTGCGGACGGTCTGGGCCTGGGACATGTACTCGTCCCACGTCGCCGCCCCGGTCGTGATGCCCGCCTTGGACATGATGTCGGTGCGGAACAGGTTGCCCATGGGGCCCGAGTCCTGCGGCACCGACCAGATGCCACCGTTGGATCGCCACCTGGCCCCAGGTCCAGGGCACGAACTTCGACTGCAGCGACGCCGCGCCGTAGGGCGTGAGGTCGAGAAGGTCCTTGGTGAGGGTGAACGAGTTGATGTACTGGAACTCGACCTGGCTGACGTCGGGCGCGCCCTTGCCCGCCTTGAGGGCCGTGCGCATCTTCTGGTAGTGGGCGGCGCCCTGGCCGACGTTCTGCACGTCGACCTTGATGTTCGGGTAGGCCTTCATGAACAGGGCGACCTCGTCCTTGATGTTCGGAACCCAGGTCCAGAAGGTGAGGTTCGTCGGGGTGTTCAGCGCCTTCTGGCGTTCGGAGTCGCTGATCACCGACGGGGTGGCGCTCGGCGTGGAGCCGCCTCCACCACCCTGGGGAGACTGCCCGGCGGTGGGCGAGCAGGCGCTGAGCGCGGCGGCGGACAGGGCCCCCGCACCGGCGAACAGGAGGTTGCGGCGGGAGAAATTCGTCATGGGTTGCTCCTTGTGGATGAGTGTTGTCCTGCGGGCGCGTCAGTCGTTGACGCGCAGCACCACAACTCCCCACGGGGGGAGGGTGATGCGTGACTGGGGGGTGATCCGCTCGCCGCTCACGAGGTCGAGCGCCGCAGCGGGGACGACGGCCGACACCTCGGCCGCCGACCAGTTGTGGAGGAACACGACCCGGCCGTCGGCGCTCGACCCGGACAGCACCGTGACCGACGGGTCGCGCGTCCAGTCCTGTGCGAGCGGGGTGACGACGTCGGCGATGAGCGCGCGTGCCAACGAGGGATCGGGCACCGTGCCGACCGTGGTGACCAGGCCCCTGCCGTGGCGGTTCCGGGTGATCGCCGGGAAGGTGGAGAACCACGGATGGTCGTAGCGGGCGAGAGTCTCGGCCCCGTGGGGCTGAATGCCGTCGACCCAGTGCCGGCCGGACGCGCCGGCGTCCGGCTCGAAGCCGGCGTCGCCGAGGACGCCCACCGGCCGCTGCACCGTGGAGAACTCCTCGTAGGTGATCCCGGCGGCCTCGGCGAGCCTGTCCGGGGCCACGGCGAAGCGCGCCCGGGCCTCCTCGTCGCCGTACCCGGTGCGGATGCCGAGAATCAGGTGGCCGCCCGCCGCGGCGTAGTCGGCGAGCAACTGCAGCAACTCGTCGGAGGCCACGTAGAGTCCGGCGGCGACCAGCACCGGGTGCCGGGCGACGAGGTCGTCGGCGCTGAGGCCCGCGAGGTGCTCGACATTGACGATGCGCGCCTGCGCGCCGGCGTCGAGGACGCCGCGGTGGAACGCGTTGACGATCGTCGCGTAGGCCATCGGGTTCGGCTGCACGTAGCCCTGGGCGGCCTCCTGTCCGACGATCGGCGGCTGGAACTCCAGCGCGTGCTTCGAGTCGGTGGACCAGAGGATCGCGACGTCGGCGTCGGGCACGTACCCCTGCAGCGCGGGGCCGATCCGCCCGAGGATCTCGCCGAGCCGGGCCACTTCGCGGTAGATGCGTCCGGGCTGTTGGCTGTGAGGGAGAACGCCCATCCAGTAGGTCTCGGTGCCGTGGTGCAGGGTGTGCCAGTGCCAGTATTCGACCATCGCCGCACCCCGGGCGACGAGCGCGAGCCCGGCCTGGACGAGTTGACCGGGGTAGGGGGGCAGGTGGTGCGAACTGCCTCCGATCGACTGCGCGTTGGTCTCGGTGACGAGGAACCGTTCTGCCCGCACCCCGTAGCTGCGGTCGGCGAGTTCGAGCAGCCCCTGCACGCCCGTGCGGATCCACGGGGTGGGCCGTTCGAGATCCTTGGTGAGATCGAGGTGGTCCTGCATGGCGTAATAGGGGTTGGACGCCGTGCGGTCGAGGCGTTCGGCCAGTCTCGCCTCGTTGAGGGCCGGGCGGTCGAACGCGATGCAGGTCGTGACGAACTGGTCGGGCCGGGAATACTCGCGCACCAGGTCGGCCTGCCAGCCGATGAACTCGGTGACCAACTCGTCCTGGAAGCGACGCCAGGCGAGGTCGTACTGCGGCTGGGCGTTGCCGTCGGGGGTCCACAGCTCGGAGAAGTCCGCGATGCGGTGCGACCAGTAGGTGAGTCCCCACTCGCGGTTGAGCGTCTCCGCGTCGCCGTAGCGCTCCCGCAACCACTCGACGAACCGGGCGAACGTCGCCGGGTTGTGCAGCAGCAGCACGCCGGGCTCGTTGTCGACCTGGTATCCGACGACGGCGGGATGATCGGCATAGCGCCCGACGATGCGACGGATCACCCGCTCGGCGTGGAACCGGAACGCCGGGTGGGTGATGTCGACCTCCTGTCGCGCCCCCCACGGATGCCGGACTCCGGTGGCGGGCTGTCCCGCGATCTCGGGGTACTGGGTGAACAGCCACGGCGGCACCGCATAGGTCGGCGTGCCCAGGATGACGTCGATGCCGTGGGCGTGGGCGCCGTCGAGGATCTCCTGCATCCAGTCGAGGTCGAACTCCCCGTTGCGGGGCTCCCAGGTCGACCAGACCGACTCCCCGACGCGGATGACCGTGAACCCCGCTCGCTGCATGAGGTCGAGGTCGCGCTCAAGCGACCGGCTCGGTTGGTATTCGTAGTAATAGGCGGCTCCGAAGCGGATCCGGCCGTCGTCCCATGTGCTCGTCATTGAGTCTCCGTGAAGTGTTACCGCTAACTGTTACCGGTAACACTCCCGGACGCGAACACTTCTGTCAAGAGGTGATCCGCCGATCGGGCAGCGCTTGACCGGATCGTTATACGGCCGGGGTCAGCGCGGTCCGCGCCGGTGCGGTGCTGCCACGCACGATGAACCGCGCCGGTTCGAGAGGAGCCGGTTCAGGGCCGCCGTCGATCAGTCGCAGGAGGTAGGTCGCGGCGTACTGTCCGATCGTGGCGTAGTCGACGGCCACGGTGGTCAACGGCGGACGCCAGAACGCCGCGTCCGGATCACCGTCGAAGCCGGTGACGCTGATGTCGTGGGGAACGTCGAGCCCACGAGAGAACAGCGCGCTCATCGCCCCCAGGGCCATGAGATCGTTGGCCGACAGCACGGCGGTGACGTCGGGGGGAAGGTGGTCGACGGCCCGCGCACCGGACTCGGCACTCCAGTCGCCGAAGGTGGTGGTGCATCGGGCGCCGTGCCGGGCGAGCGCGTCGTCGACGGCCCGGCGGCGGTTGCGCGAGGAGGGCCAGTTCTGTGGCCCGGCGATCTGCAGGAAGTTCCGATGGCCGAGAGCGCACAGGTGGTCGACGGCCAGTGCGATCGACGCGTTGAACTCCGGTCGCCGGTCGTCGACGACCTCGGACTCGACCACGACGGGGACGCCGAGCCGGGTGAGGTCGAGCGCGCCCACGACGACGTCGGTGGGGGCGACGACGAGCAGCCCGGCCAGGTTCGAGCGCTCGGCCGCCGCGACCGCCTGTCGGGTCGACTCCTCGTCGTCGGGGTCGAAGGAGATCGCGTCGACGACCAACCCGGCGGCACGGGCGGTCCGGGTGGCGCCGGCCACGATCTTCGCGGGTGCTCCGTCGGCGATGTGGCCGCCGAGGAGGCCGATGCGGTTCGTCCGGTTGCGGGCCAGCGCCCGGGCCTCCTCGTTGGGCCGGTAGTTCAGTTCCCGCAGGGCCGCCTCGATCCGCTCGCGGTTCGCGGGGCGCACGATCTCGCCACGCAGCATGCGGGCCACCGTCTGGTGGCTCACCCCGGCCCGAGCGGCGACATCATAGATCGTCGCGCGTGCCTGGTGGGGGATCATGGCCCCAAGGGTAAGGCCCGTGAGCCGTGGCGGCGCCCCGGGGCGCGGGGCCGGTCCTCAGATCTTGCGGATCCGCACCCGCTGCACGGCGTGGTTCTGGCCCTTGTGCAGGATCGCGGTGGCCCGCGCCCGAGTGGGTGCGATGTTCACCCGGAGGTTGGGGCCGTTGATCCCGTCCCACACGCTGTTCGCGGTCGCGATGGCCTCGCTGTCGGACAACCGTGCGTAGCGGGCGAAGTAGGAGCGGGGATCGCTGAACGCGGTCTCGCGCAGTTGCAGGAACCGGTCGAGGAACCACTGTCGGATGATCGTCTCCTCGGCGTCGACGTAGATGCTGAAGTCGAAGAAGTCCGACAGGGCCAGGCCGGTCGTGCCGTCGGATCGCACCCGAGCCGGCTGGAGCACGTTGAGTCCCTCGACGATCAGGATGTCGGGGTGGGTGACGATGACCCTCTCTCCCGGAACGATGTCGTAGATCATGTGTGAATAGACCGGGGCGCTCACCTCGGGGAGACCCGACTTCACGTCGATGACGAACGACAGCAGGGCCCTCCGGTCGTAGGACTCGGGGAACCCCTTGCGCGCGAGCAGTCCGCGCCGCTCGAGTTCGGCGTTGGGATACAGGAAGCCGTCGGTGGTGATGAGTTCGACACTCGGCCTGCCGGGAGAGCGGGACAACAGCTCCCCCAGAAGTCTGGCGGTGGTCGACTTGCCCACCGCCACCGACCCGGCCACGCCGATGACGAACGGGGTGCGGCGCACCGACAGGCCGAGGAACGCATTGCTGGCGCGGTAGAGGTGCCCGGTGTGGCGCATGTGCAGGTGGATCATCTGGGTGAGCGGCGTGTAGATCGCGGCGACCTCCTCCCGGCTGGTGGGGTCGCCCAGTCCGCGCAACCTCGACAGTGTCTCGTCGTCGAGATCGATGTCGGTGTGGTCGGCGAGGTCGGTCCACTCGGCGCGGGACAACTCGATGTAGGGTCCACGGGGGTCGTCGTCGTCGCGGGCGGAGATGGTCGGCGCTGGCTCGGTCACTGTCGTCCACCGGCGTGTGGGAGCCGGTGCCTCCGCTGGCCAGCGTCACATGTGTGCGACGATCTGTCCATCAGGCACACCGCTCACCGCCCTCGCATAGGGTGGCCGCGCGGTGTCCGGTCGTGAGATGAGGGGGTTCCGTGGGGTCGATGCAGACGGTGGTGGTTCGAACGCTGGTGGCATTCGCCCTGGCGGGATCGATCTCCCTGGCGAGCGGATGCGCCCGCGTGGCCCCCTCGCAGCTCGAGAGCCCGGTGTCCACGGCGGCCGGGTCGGCGAGCCCGTCGCCGGGCGTCGGCGTCTCCGGTTCCGGCTCGGCCGCGACCTCCGCCGCGGCACCGAGCTCGGGGGCGGTGTCCGCGACCTTCCCGGCGTCGTCGGGTTCGGCATCCGCGTCCTCGTCGGGTGCCGGCGCCGAGAATGTGAGCCTCACCGCCGAGCTTCAGCACGAGATCCTCGTCGCGGCGGCGGCCTTCAACAAGCTTCCGGTCACCGCCTACAGCGGGCTCATGCCCACACTGACCTACCTCGCCCGCGACAGCGCAGGCGATCTGTGGGTCGGCACCTCGCTCGAACCGTCGTCGACGTCGATCCCGGCGCAGGTGTCGGTGCAGGACAACGGCTCCTACCTGCTGTTGCGACAGCGCGGCGGCACCGGCACCTGGACGGTGTGGGCGGTCGGGCTCTCGACGCCGCAGGACTGCGCGACGATCGGCCTGCCCCTCGCGGTGTCGAGCCTGTGGGGCTGGGAGCCCTCGTCGTGTCGCCCGGGGCCCACGGCCTAGCCGACCCGGCCCCCGGCCGGCACCGGTTCCGCGCTGCCGATCGCGGCGGCACTAGGCTGGCCCCATCCGAGAGAGGAGCCCCAGCATGATCACCGCGATCGTCTTCATCAAGGCCGACGTCGACCGTATCCCCGAGGTGGCCGAGAAGATCGCCGGCATCGAGGCGGTCAGTGAGGTGTTCTCGGTGACCGGCAAGATCGACCTCATCGCGCTGGTCCGGGTGCGCAACCACGACGACCTTGCCCAGGTGGTGCCCGAGGGCATCAACAAGGTGCCCGGCGTGCGCTCGACCGAGACGCATGTCGCGTTCCGCACCTACTCGCGTCACGACCTCGAGGCGATGTTCTCGATCGGGATGGACTGACTCCGATCCACCTCCGACGAGGGCATCCTGGCTCCGATTCGGGAAACGCGCAATTCGTTTGTACACTTCTTGCCATGTGTGGAATCGTCGGCTATATCGGCCCCCGAAGTGCCCAGGATGTCGTGATCTCCGGTCTCCGCCGGCTCGAATACCGGGGCTACGACTCCGCCGGTATCGCCGTGGGCCACGAGGGGGTTCTGGAGGCCCGCAAGAAGTCCGGCAAGATCTCCAACCTCGACAACCACCTCGACGAGAGTCCGCTACCGGCGTCGCACCAGGGCATCGGACACACCCGGTGGGCCACCCACGGCGGCCCGAGCGACACCAACGCGCATCCCCACCTCAGCCAGTCGGGCCGGGTCGCGCTCGTGCACAACGGGATCATCGAGAACTTCGCCGCGCTGCGCTGCGAGCTCGAGGGCGAGGGGGTGCGGTTCGCCTCCGAAACCGACACCGAGACGGCGGCCCAACTGCTGGGACACCTGGTCGACGCGGGTGCGCCGCTGGCGGCCGCCATGCGCTCGGTGGCGGCGCGTCTCGAGGGGGCCTTCACCCTGGTCGCGATCGACGGGCACGATCCCGACAGGGTCGTCGCGGCACGCCGGAACAGCCCGCTGGTGGTCGGGGTCGGGCAGGGTGAGAACTTCCTCGGCTCCGACGTCGCCGCGTTCCTCGAGTTCACCCGGGACGCCATCGAACTCGGCCAGGACCAGGTGGTCGAGATCACCCGTGAGGGCGTCACCATCACCAACCTCGACGGCACCCCGGCCACCGCGGTGACGCCCTACCACGTCGACTGGGACATCGACGCCGCCGAGAAGGGTGGCTTCGACTGGTTCATGCGCAAGGAGATTCACGAACAGCCGCGGGCGGTCGCCGACACGTTGCTCGGGCGCTACTCGGCCACGGGCGAGTTGGTGCTCGACGAGGTGCGGATCAGCCCCGAGGAACTGCGCCGGATCGACAAGATCGTCATCGTCGCCTGCGGCACGGCGTTCTACGCCGGTCTCGTCGCCAAATACGCCATCGAGCACTGGACCCGGGTGCCGTGCGAGGTCGAGATCGCCTCCGAGTTCCGCTACCGCGACCCGATCATCGACCCGATGACCCTGGTCGTCACGATCTCGCAGTCGGGGGAGACGGCCGACACGCTGATGGCCATCCGACACGCCCGCGAGCAACACGCCAAGGTCATCGCGATCTGCAACACCAACGGCGCGACCATCCCTCGGGAGTCGGACGCCGTCATCTACACCCACGCCGGGCCGGAGCGCGGTGTCGCCTCGACGAAGGGATTCCTCACCCAGGTGGTCGCGTGCTACCTGCTCGGGCTGTACCTGGCACAGGTGCGCGGCATGAAGTATCGCGACGAGATCGCCGCGGTGATGGCGGAGCTCGAGACGATGCCCGAGAAGATCCAGCGGGTGCTCGACGACTCGCAGGGAGTGCTCGAACTCGCCGATCAACTCAAGGACCAGCACTCGTTCCTGTTTCTCGGCCGTCACGTCGGATACCCGGTGAGCCTCGAGGGCGCCCTCAAGCTCAAGGAGATCGCCTACAAGCACGCCGAGGGTTTCCCGGCCGGCGAACTCAAGCACGGGCCGATCGCCTTGGTCGAGCAGGGCCTGCCGGTGTTCGTCGTCGTGCCTCCCCGGGGCCGCGACCAGCTGCACGACAAGGTGATCTCCAACATTCAGGAGGTGCGGGCCCGTGGTGCGCGCACGATCGTCATCGTCGAGGACGGTGACGACGAGGTGCTGCCCTACAGCGACGTCGTGATCCGCCACCCGCGGGTCTCGACACTGCTGCAGCCGCTCGTCGCCACGGTGCCGCTGCAGCTGTTCGCATGCGAACTCGCCACCCGGCTCGGCCACGACGTCGACCAGCCCCGCAACCTGGCCAAGTCGGTCACCGTCGAGTGAGCCGGCCGCGTTCGGCACGCAGGCGATGCGGGTGCCACCGCGGTCGTGGCCTGACAGACTGGGCGCCATGGGCATCGTGGGGATCGGCATCGATGTGTGCGGGCTCGACCGCTGGCAGCAGGCGGTGGATCGGCGGCCCGGGCTCGTCGAGAAGGTGTTGACGCCGGCGGAGGCGCGGCTGGCGCCGCACTCCCAGGCCGCGCGGTTCGCCGCGAAGGAGGCGCTGGCCAAGGCGCTCGGCTCGCCGGGCGGGCTCGCCTGGCACGACGCCGAGGTGGTGAGCGACCCGCTCGGCAGGCCCTCGTTCCAGGTGCGGGGCACGGTCGCCGACCTGGTCGACAGTCTCGGTGCGTCCGCACTGCATCTGTCCCTGTCGCACGACGCCGGTGTCGCCACCGCGTTCGTCGTCGTGGAGCGTGCCTGATGCGCGCGGTCGTGACCGCCGACGCGGTGCGGGCGGCGGAGCAGCGGTTCTTCGTCTCGCATTCCGGCGCCGATCTCATGGCGGTGGCCGCGGCGGCCGTGGCGGCCGCCGCCCGCCGGATGCTCGCCGATGTCGCCGAGCCGTGGCAGGTGCTCGTGGTCGTCGGCCCCGGGAACAATGGGGGGGACGGACTGTTCGCGGCGGCCGAGTTGGCCCGCGACGGTGTCGACGTCTCGGTGTGGCCGACTTCGGGGCGCATCCACACCGAGGGCGCCGAGGCTGCGCGTGACGCCGGCTGCCAGGTCGTCGACACCCCGGAAGTCGTCGCCCGGCTGGCCGACTGCGACCTCGTGATCGACGCCGTGCTCGGAATCGGTGGGCGGGGCGGACTGCGAGAGCCCGTGGCGAGTGTGGCCGCCGAGATCGAGGCGCTGGGCGTGCCGGTACTCGCCGTCGACCTGCCGTCGGGCCTGGACGCCGACTCCGCGACGGTGCGAGGCGCCGCGTTCCGCGCCGGCCACACCGTGACCTTCATCGCCGAGAAACCCTGCCACGTCACCCAACCCGCCGCGTCGTGGTGCGGCGAGGTCGAGGTCGTCGACATCGGGGTCGGTGTGCCTACCCCGCTCGCACACCTCGTCGAGGCCGCCGATGTCGCCCGGATGTGGCCCTGGCCCGACTCCACCAGCGACAAGTACTCGCGCGGTGTCGTCGGGATCGACACCGGCTCCGACGAGTACACGGGCGCGGCGCTGCTGGGCGCGCTGGGTGCGGTCCATTCGGGTGCCGGCATGGTGCGCTTCGCGGGAGCGTCACGGGCGGGAGACCTGATGCGCCCGCTGCTCCCCAGCGTCGTCCACGGGGCCGGTCGGGTGCAGGCCTGGGTGTGCGGGTCGGGCTGGGGTCGGGACGCCGCCAACGCCCGGCGGCTCGTCGACCGGGTCGCCGACGGCGTGCCGATGGTCGTCGACGCCGACGCGCTCGGGGTGCTCGACGACGTGCTGCTTCCGCCCGGCAGCCTGCTCACGCCGCACGCGGGAGAACTCGCCCGCCTGCTGTCGGCCGATCGATCCGAGGTCGAGGACGATCCGATCGGGGCGGCACGCGAGGCCGCGGGCCGGCACCGGGCCACCGTGCTACTCAAGGGGGCCACCCAGTACGTCGTCACACCAGAGGGGACGGTCGGGCTCGCCATCGGCGGGCCGGCCTGGACGGCGCAGGCGGGTTCGGGTGACACCCTGGCCGGGATCGCGGGAACACTGCTCGCCGCCGGACTCGACGCCGCCTCCGCGGGATTGCTCGCTGCCTCGGTGCAGGCGATGACCGCGGCCGAGCATCCGGGGCCTCGGCCGCCGGACGCGCTGGCCCGGCTGCTGCCCGACACACTCGCCCGGCTCGAGCGGCTGGCGAGCGGATCAGCGGGTCGCTGAGGTGAGCCGGGGGATCCGGACGCCGATGCGGATCGCCTCGTCGTAGTGCTCGACGAGTTCGGCGCACAGGGCGGGCCAGGTGCGTTGCTCGACGCGCGCCCGGGCCTCGCGTCCGAAGGCCGCCCGTTTGGCGTCGTCGCCGACGAGGTCGACGGTGTGGTCGCGCAACTGGTCGAGGTGCCCGGGCGGATAGAGCCACCCGGTGTGCGACGGATCGACCAGGTCGATCGGACCGCCGCGGCGGGGGGCGATCACGGGCAGTCCGCTCGCCTGCGCCTCCTGGATCGCCTGGCAGAACGTCTCCATGTCGCCGGTGTGCACGAACAGGTCGAAGCTCGCGAGATGCCGGGGAAGATCGTCGCCGGTCTTGCGGCCGGTGAAGATCGCCCGGGGCAGCAGTCGCTCGACCGCGCGACGCTGGGGCCCGTCGCCGACGACGACGAGCCTCGTCCCGGGGATGTCGGCGACCGCCGCGAGGTCTTCGACCCGTTTCTCGCTGGCCAGCCGCCCCATGTATCCGATGATCCGTTCTCCGCCGGGGGCCCACTCACGGCGCAGGTCGTCGTCGCGCCGGTCGGGTCGGAAACGCTCCGAGTCGACGCCCCGGGCCCAGATGCCGACCCGGGGCACCCCCTGGGCGAGCAGTTGGTCGCGGGCATAGGTGGAGGGAGCGAAGTTCAAGGTGGCGAGCTCGTGGGCCTGGCGCAGGCGGTGCCACAGCAGCGTCTCGATCTGGGGGACCCCATAGCGCCCGGCATACGTGGCGATCTCGGTCTGGTAGATCGCGACCGTCGGGATATGCAGGCTGGCGGCCGCCAGGGCCGCCTTGTAACCGATCGCGAAGGGTGCGGCGAGGTGCACGACGTCGGGGCGGAAGTCGGCCAACTCGCGCTCGATCGTGCCGCGGGAGACCGTGGTGATCCGCACGTCGGGATATCCGGGCAGGCCGATGCTGATCACCGGGATCACCGGGAACCCGGCGTACTGGTGGGGGGTGCGACCGGCGTCCTCGGGAGCCAGCACGATCGCCTCGTGACCGGTGTCGCGCAGGTGCTCGAGCATCCGCAGCACGGTGTTGGTCACCCCGTTGATCTGCGGGAGGAAGGATTCCGCGACCATGGCCACTCGCACATCCCGAGTGTAGCGTGGACGCCTGTCCGCACCGTGGACGCCAGGTGGCGCGCGGGAGGCCATCGGGTGACGTCGCGGTGACGGTCGGCCCCACGTCGCGGCGCTGGTAGGATTGTCTGTCGGCTGCGGTCGATCCGCCCGCCCGGTCGATCCGAGGTGGGGGCCGCCCGTCGGCGTCCGCCGGATGCGACATCCGCCCGGACGCCGCCCACCAGAACCATTCCATCGCGGTGTTGCTCTGCCCGCGGAGGCGCCGATGCGCCCCGCCCGTGTGTGCCGTCCGCGCCCATCAGCGAAAGCAGAGTGTCACCTATGGCTCGTATCCCCCGCTCCGGTTCGTCCCCCTCATCGGGCGACGCACACCGCAAGAAGCCGCGCTGGACGTCGGAGAAGAAGGCCCAGCGCCAGGCGCGCGAGCGTAGCCGAGCGCGCCGGCGACTCGCGGCGGGTCCCGCCGGGTGGCCGTGGTCGCCCCAGCGGTGATCGGCGCGACGAGCAGGGCCCCGCGCGGAGTCCCGAGCAGTGGGCACCTCGAGACCGCGACGCCGCTCCCGGTCGCGACGAGCGCTCGGATCGCGACGCCGGCTCGCGCCGCTACGAGCGTTCGGATCGTGATGCCGGCTCGCGCCGCTACGAGCGTTCGGATCGTGATGCCGCCCCGCGCCGCTACGAGCGCTCGGATCGTGATGCCGCCCCGCGCCGCTACGAACGTTCGGATCGTGATGCCGCCCCGCGCCGCTACGAGCGCTCGGATCGTGATGCCGCCCCGCGCCGCTACGAACGTTCGGATCGTGATGCCGGCCCGCGCCGCTACGAACGTACCGAGCGGTGGGGTGCTCCCGACCGGGGTGCTGACACACGCGGCTCGTCGCGGTGGGCATCCGACAGTCGTTCCGCCGACCGGCCGTCGTCCGGGCGTCGCGACGGCGGGGGCTACCGCCCCGAGCGATCCGGGGGCCGTTCCGATCGCGGACCGGCCGAACCGCGCAGTGACGTCGGCGCCCGGGGCGGCGACCGCCCCTGGCAGAGCCGCGGAGACGACCGTCCCTGGCAGGCGCGAGGAGGCGACCGTCGCTCGGAGGGTGGTCGCGACGACCGCTCCCCGGAATCGCGCGGCGACGACCGCAGGTGGCAATCCCGCGGTGAAGATCGGGGCGACCGCGGCGGATCCGCTCCCCAGGGACGCCGGGGCGGGCGGGTCCGACCCGCGACCCCTCATTGGGGCGGTGAGACCCACCCACGCCGCCGTGACGACGATCGTCGTGGCGCGCGGCGTCCGGTGCGTCGCCCCGACGACTCGTTCGCAGCCGAGACCGACGAGCGGCACGCGGACACCATGGATTGGCGTGGTGCCGAAGTGTCGAACGTCCAGTCCGGCGACTTCGACGCGCGCACGGTCGACGCCGGCGCCCCGTTCTCGGTGCTCGGCGTGCCGGCGCAACTCGTCGCCGCTCTCGCCGCGCAGGGCATCAACGAACCGTTCCCGGTTCAGGTGGCGACCATTCCCGACGCGATGGCCGGGCGTGATGTGCTGGGCCGGGCCCAGACCGGGTCGGGCAAGACCCTCGGGTTCGGCCTGCCGCTGCTCACCCGGGTCGCCGGCGCCGACCCCTCGGGCGGTGCCCCCCGGGCCGTCGTGCTCGTGCCCACCCGCGAACTCGCGTTGCAGGTGGCCGATGTGCTGGCGCCGCTGGCACGCAGCATGCAACTCGACCTGTCCCTGGTGGCGGGCGGGATGTCGTACGGCCCCCAGCTCAAGGCATTCGAGCGCGGGGTCGACGTCGTGGTCGCGACGCCCGGCCGGCTCATCGACCTCATGGACCAGGGGGCGGCCGACCTGTCCCAGGTGCTGGTGACGGTGCTCGACGAGGCCGACCACATGGCCGACCTCGGGTTCATGCCCGCGGTGAGCGCGATCCTCGACGCCGTCCCGGGAGGTGGGCAGCGGCTGCTGTTCTCCGCGACCCTCGACCACGCGGTCGATCGACTCGTGCGGCGCTACCTGCACGACCCCGTCACCCACGAGATCGACAGCGACCGCGCGTCGGTGAGCACCATGGAGCACGTGCTGGCGCTGGTGAAACCCGATGAGAAGCTGGCGGTGACCGCCGAGATCGCCAACCGCCCCGGACGCACCGTGGTGTTCGTGCGCACCCAGATGGCCGCCGACCGGGTGGCCAACGACCTCCGCGGGGCGGGTGTCATGGCCGGGGCCCTGCACGGCGGCCTCACCCAGGGGGCCCGGGCGCGCATGCTGCAGGCCTTCCGTGACGGCGCCGTGCCGGTGCTGGTCGCCACCGACGTCGCCGCCCGCGGCATCCACGTCGACGACGTGTCGCTCGTGCTGCAGGCCGACCCGCCGATGAACTCGAAGGACTACCTGCACAGGGCCGGCCGCACGGCGCGGGCCGGCGAACAGGGTGTGGTCGTGACGCTCGTGCTTCCGCATCAGCGGCGCTTCACCGCCCGTCTCACCGAGCATGCGGGCGTCACCGTGCGGCCCACGCCCGCGACCCCCGGTGACGCCGCGCTGGCCGAGCGCACCGGGGCCCGACCGGTGTCGGGCGAGCCGATCCCGCAGGAGCGCTTCGACGCCCTCGTCGCCCCCAAGCAGCCGGTGCGCCAGCGCGGGCCCAAGGGCCGGCGTCCGCGGTGGGACGGCGGTGGCCGCGGTTACGGCGGGTCGGGTGAGAATGGGTTCGGCCGTGGTGGCCAGCGCGGTGGCCGGGATGATGCCGCCCGCCGCGGTGGGTATCGTCGGGCCGAACGCCACGACTGACCGATCAATTCTCCGGGAGCCGAGCTTGTCCAGCGAACGACTGTCACCCGCGTCGTCGACGGGGCCAGATGGCCCCGTCGACGGTGCCGAGGCCGGCAACCTCAGCCTGCGCGTGGCCGATCCGTCCGACGCGGCCACGATGCTGGCGGTGATCCGGGCGGCCTTCGATGCGCGGGCGCCCGTCGAACCCCCGGCCGACTACCTCCGCGACACGGTCGAGACGGTGGAGCAGTCGCTCGCCACGGCTCCCGGCGTGGTCGCCGAGGTCTTCGACGCCGACGGCGCGCGGCGGATGGTCGGTTGCCTGCTCATGAGCCTTGCCGACGACCTGGCCGGGTTGCACCGGGTGAGCGTGTTGCCTGACTTCCGGTTGGAGGGGATCGCCGAGGCGATGGTGCGGGGCGCCGTCGAACTGGCCACCGACCTGGGAGCCCGCCGCCTCGAGCTGTCGAGCCGGCGTGAGTTCCCGGCGACCCGTCGGTGGTGGGAGCGGCATGGTTTCCGGGCCGTGGCCGAGACCGCCACCGGGTACGTCATGCAACGGGGACTGCCGGTGCGGGTCGAGGTGCCCGATGCCGACGCCATGCGACGCCTCGGACGCCGGCTGGCCCGGGTCGTGCGCGCCGGAGACGTCGTCATCGCCAGCGGTGACCTGGGTGCCGGCAAGACCACCCTCACTCAGGGTCTGGGGGCCGAACTCGGGGTCGCCTCACCGGTCATCTCACCGACGTTCGTGCTGTCGCGGATGCATCGACCGCTGAGGTCGGGTCCCGCGCTCGTGCACGTCGACGCCTATCGGCTCTCGTCGCCGGCAGAGCTCGAGGACATCGACCTCGACACATCGCTGGCCGACTCGGTGACCCTCGTCGAGTGGGGTGCGGGTCTGGCCGAGGGACTGTCCAGTTCGTGGCTCGACGTCGACATCCGGCGCAGCGGCGATCCCGACGACGAGACCCGGATCGTCTACATCGTCGGCACCGGTGCCCGCTGGGAGGGCGTCGATCTCGCCCGGCTCGCCGACGACACCGCCTCGACTCTCGACGAAGGGACACGGCATGAGCGAATGGGTGCTGGGCATCGACACCTCCACCGACGTGTGCGTCGGCCTGGCCCGCGACGGGGTCGCCGTGGTTTCGGCGCGCGTCGACGACCGCCGCGCACACGCCGAGCACCTGCAGCGGCTCATCAACCGTGCCTGCTCCGAGCAGGACATCGCGATCAGTGACATCGGCCGGGTCGTCGTGGGCCTCGGACCCGGGCCGTTCACCGGCCTGCGTGTCGGCATCGTCACCGCCCGCACCGTCGCCGCGCTCGGCGGCGACTTTCCGGCGTCCATCGCCGAGCCCAAGGGCGTCTGCAGTCTCGACATCGTCGCCCGGCAGGCGGTGCTCGGCCACGATCCGCACAGCGAGTTCGTCGTGGCCTCCGATGCCCGCCGCCGCGAGCTCTACTGGGCGCGGCTTCGCCTCCGACGGCACCCGCATCGGTGAGCCGCAGGTGGGCGTCGGCGGCAACCCTGCCCGACCTGCCGGTCGTCGGTCCCGGCGCCGACCTCTACCCGGAAGTGCTCGGTGCCCGGGCGTCGGCGGGCCCGCCGCCTCGACGCGGGGGTGCTCGCCGCCTCCATCGACGTGTTGGCCGACGCCGGCATCGAACCCCTCTACCTGCGCAAGCCCGATGCCACGGTGCCGTCGACACGCAAGTCGACGCTGGTCACGCCCCGGCTGCGCCGCCGGTGACGCAGCCGGCAGCCGGGCCCACGCTCGAGGAGCTGGCACGGCTCGACGAGGCGTGCTTCCCGGCCCGAGCGGTGGGGCGCGGCGCCTGGGCCGGGGAGCTGCGGGCCGTCGACCGGCTGCTCGGGTTCCGGCGCGACGGTCGGACGCTGGTGGCCGCCGCGAGCGTGCGGGTCGTCGCCGGGGTCGCGGACCTGCACCGGATCATGGTTGATCCCGAGCCATCGGGGCCGGGGCGATCGCGCACGGGCTGCTCGAGGAGATGCTGCGGGCGGGCCGGCCGAGGGGGCCACGGATGGTGCTCGAGGTGCGCCACGACAACCGGCGGCGCTCGCCTCTACCGCGCGTTCGGTTTCACGGTGATCGCCACCCGTCGCGACTACTACGGGCCGGGGGCGCACGCGCAGGTGATGGAGCGGGCGACTCGGCCCGCTCCCACAGGAACCCACGGGCCCGGCGACATCACCTGACCCGGTGGCCGTCCGGTCACCTCGATATGACAGGCTGGGTTTCGAACCCGGGGGAGGACTTGCATGAACACGCTCGAACAGAACTCGCAGATCTATCTCGACACGGCGGCTGCCTTCGTCGACCAGGTCTCACGGATCCCGCTCGAGGCCTACGAGCAGCCGGCCCTCGGCGTGTGGAACGTGCGTCACCTCATCGCGCACACCGGCCGGTCGATACAGACGGTGCTCGAATACCTGCCCGGCCCGCCGAGCGGTCGACCAGGCCACGGCGTCGGAGTACTTCCACGCCATCGAGCAGGCGGCCTCCGCCGACGGCGTCGCTCAGCGGGCGATCGAGGCGGCGGAGGGGCTCCGCGACGGCGCCGCGGGGGCGATGGCCGGACCTGCTCGCCCTGGTCACCGAGACCCTCGAGGGGGTGCGAGGTCGACGACGACGGCCAGTCGCCGATCATCACGACGCTGGCCGGCGGGATGCGCCTGTGTACCTACCTCAGGGTCCGCGTCCTCGAACTCACCGTGCACACCCTCGACCTCGCCGCGGCCACCGGCGTCCCGGTGGAACTGCCGGCCGACGCGCTGCGGATCACGCTCCAGATCGAGAGCGACGTCGCCGTCCTCGACGGCCGTGGAGGCGAGTTGGCGCCTGGCGCTGGCCGGACGACGCTCCCTCGACCCCGGCTTTTCGATCTTTTGAGCCGGGGCCGCCGGGACGTCCCCGTCCTGACGGCATCCCGGGAGAGCGCCGTGTGCGCTCACGACCTCAGCGCAGCAGGTTCGGGCCCGCCCGTCACGTCGTCGAGGGCCGAGACGATCGAGTCGGGCAGCACCCGGTCGTCGACGGCGAGGAACTCGTCGAGTTGGCCCACGGTGCGGGCCCCCAGCAGGGGCGCCGTGACACCCGGGGCGTCGCGCACCCACAGCAGTGGCACCTGAGCGGGCGGAGATCCCGAGCCCGTCGGCGGCGGTGCAGACCGCGTCGACGACGGCCCGGTACTTCGGCTCCAGGTAGGGGTCGACGAACCACGACAGGTGGTCCGATCCGCCCCGCGAGTCGCGGGGGGTGCCGGCGCGGTACTTGCCGGTGAGCACCCCGCGTCCGATCGGCGACCATGGGAACACGCCCATGGCGTGCGCGAGTGCCGCCGGCACCACCTCGAGTTCCACCCTCCTGGCCACCAGCGAATACTCCACCTGGGTGCTCACGAGGTGCCCGCGTCCGGGGACGGCCTGCTGCCAGGTCGCGGCGCGCGCCGTCTGCCAGCCGACGAAGTTGCTCACGCCGACATAGCGGGTCATCCCGCTGGTCACCGCGTGGTCGAGCGCGGCGAGGGTCTCTTCGAGCGGCGCCGGCCCCCACGCGTGCACCTGCCACAGGTCGACGTGGTCGGTGTGCAGCCGTCGCAGCGAGCCGGCCAGGTCGTCGAGCAGCGCCCGGCGCGACGTGTCGACGACCCGTTGCCCGCCGTGCAGGCCGAAGCCGCCCTTGGTCGCGATCACGAGATCGTCGCGGCGCACCTCGGTGTGGATGAGCTTGCCGATGATGCTCTCGGCGGCCCCGTTGCCGTAGGCGGGGGCGGTGTCGATGAGGTTGCCCCCCGAGTCGCTGAACCGGCGCACGAGGTCGCGTGCCGTCGCCGGTGACACGTCGGCCCCCCACGTCATGGTGCCCAGTCCCAGCCGGGACACCGACAGGCCCGACCCGCCGACGCGTCTGATCGCTTGACTCACCCGGGTGAGCTTAGCCAGTCGGACACCCGCGGCCGTGACCGGCCGGCGCACGCGGGCCGCCCGCCTAGGCTGGCCGTATGCCAACACTCATCCTCGCCCGGCACGGGCGCAGTACCGCGAACACCGAAGGCATCCTCGCCGGCCGGCGTCCGGGAGTGGCACTCGACGACACGGGCACGTCGCAGGCCATGGGGATCGGCGAGCGACTGCGGGGGATCGGCCTCGCCCTCGCCGTCCATTCGCCGCTGTTGCGATGCCACCAGACGCTCGACCTGGCGCTCGATTCGTGGGCCGGTGACGGCCCCCCGGTGCACCCCGACGAGCGGGTCATCGAATGCGACTACGGAGCCTGGACCGGCCGGCCGCTGAGCGACCTCGGGCGCGAAGAGCTCTGGGCGACGATCCAGACCTCGCCCCTCCGCGGTGGCCTTCCCCGGCGGGGAAGTCGATGGATCGCGATGCACGAACGCGTGGTCGGGGCGGTCACGCGCCTGGAACGCCGGTCTCGGCGAGCGGGACGCCTGGCTGCTGGTTGCCCACGCCGATCCGATCAAGGCGATCCTGTCAGAGGCTCTCGGCCAGCCGTTCGACCGGTTCCAGCGCATCGGCGTCGACCCAGGATCGGTGAGCGTCGTGCACTATCCGACCGGCGACGGCCGCCCCGTTCGTCGTCACGGTCAACTCGCTGTCGGGGCAGGTCCGCGCTTCGTCGATCGGTTCACCGGGCCCGCCAGCGGCCCCGAGCCCGGCGGGGGCGCCGGCCACCCCGACCGAGGATGGCGTCGGCGCGGACCCCGGGTGGAGGCGGCGTAGGCTGGCGCCGCCGAGACCAGCAGTCGCGAACCGCGCCGACCCGGCGCGTGAACCAGCTATCGGCCGGCCGACGAGCCGAACCGCTGTTGAAGGAGATGTTCCATGGCCCTGGTCCACCGCTACGAGTTCCCCGACAGGTTCGTGGCCGGCACCGTCGGCCGGCCGGGCGAACGGACCTTCTTCGTCCAGGCCCGCCAGGGCAGCCGCCTCACCAGTGTCGTCTGCGAGAAGCAGCAGGTGCAGGTGCTGGCCGACCACCTCGAGCGGGTGCTCGACGAGTTGGCCCGCCTCAGTGACGGCCTGCTCGAGATTCCCGACGCCCGCGCCACCGCGCGTGATCTCGAGCCCCTCGACGCGCCGCTCGCCGAAGACTTCCGGGCGGGCACGATGACCATCGCGTGGGACGCGGAACTCTCGGCGGTGCAGGTCGAGATGTTCACCGTGGCCGACGACGACGAGGAGGAGGGAGATTTCCCCTTCACCGGCGAACGGCCCGACAACGAGTCGCTGTCGGTCAAGATCACGCCCGACCAGGCCCGCGACTTCGTCGCCCGGGCCCGCGGGCTGGTGGCAGCCGGGCGCCCCGCCTGCCCGTTCTGCGGCCAGCCGATCAATCCGGAGGGTCACATCTGCCCGCGGTCCAACGGCTACCGGCGTCCGCTGTTCGAATGACCGGACATCCCGCCGGGAGCGCCGAGACGGCGTGGCAGGTGCTGGGGCGCCTCGTCGACGCCTCCAACGCCACCTTCCTGCTCGCCGACGCCGACGGGCGGCGCTTCGTGTACAAGCCCCGTGCCGGGGAGGCGCCGCTGTGGGATTTCCCCGACGGCACACTCGCCCACCGTGAGATCGCCGCCTACGACCTGTCGCGGGCGAGCGGGTTCGAGGTCGTTCCCCGCACCGTGCTGGTCGAGCGGGCTCCCCTCGGCCGGGGTGCCCTCCAGGACTTCGTCGACCAGCCCGACCGTGACGATCTCGTCGCCCTGGTGCCGGCCGACGAGGTGCCCGAGGGCTGGTTCGGCGTGGTCATCGGTGTCGACTCCCACGACCGCGACGTCGCGCTCGTGCATGCCGACGATCCGCGGTTGCGGCGACTCGCCCTGTTCGACGTCATCATCAACAACGCCGACCGGAAGGCCGGCCACATCCTGCAGGCCCGCGACGGCCGGGTCGTCGGCGTCGATCACGGCGTGTCGTTCCACACCGATCCCAAGCTGCGCACCGTGCTGTGGGGATGGTCGGGCGACCCGCTGAACGCCGTCGACGTCGCGCTCGTCGAGGCCGCGGTCGCCGCCATCGACGCCGGAGTGCTCGACCCGTGGCTGGCGCCGGACGAGATCGAGGCGACGCGTGGGCGGGCCGTCGACCTGCTCGCGGCGGGCAACCTGCCCGAACCGGGGGAGCGCTGGCCGGTCATTCCCTGGCCGCCGGTCTGACCCGGGGCGGGTGACCCGGGGCGGGCGTCCTCAGGCGTTCCAGCGCACGATCGCCGGGGATTCCTTCTCATGGCCGAGCACGCACACCGCGCCGGTCTCCAGGGGGAAGCTCTGGCCCCTGGCGATGTCGATGCCGAGCCAGCACAGCGCCAGGACCCGGGAGCTGTGACCGTGACCGAAGCAGATCGCCCGCTCCACCCCGGAGGCCTGCACCCGGCGCACCACCTCAGTGAGCCGGTTGATGATCTGGGTTCTGGTCTCGCCGCCCGGCAGCGGGTGGGTCCAGATCCGCCAGCCGGGAACATCGCGGCGGATCTCCCGGCTGGTGCGTCCCTCGTAGTCGCCGTAGTACCACTCGGCGAGCCGCTCGTCGATCTCGGGTGTGAACCCGGCGAGTTCGGCGGTGCGGTGGGCCCGCAGACGTGGGCTGGACAGGACGAGGCCGAAGTCGTCGGGTGTGAGTCCGATGTCGGCGAGCTTGGACCGCACGCGCTGTGCCTGCTCCTCGCCGTCGGGCAGCAGGGGCAGGTCGGTCACCGATGTGTGCTGCCCGGAACGGCTCCACTCGGTGGCGCCGTGGCGGACGAGGAAGAGCTCAGTCATGCCTGAACCCTAGGGTGCTCCCAGGTCCACCGCGGAATCCGCCGTCATGTGGCCATTCGGTCGCGGTGGCGCCTCCCGACTAGGATCGGCGGGTGAGCCCGAGGATCCCGTTGCCCGTGACGCTGCGCGGGCGGTTCGTCGAGCTGGAGCCGCTCCACGAGGGGCATCTCGGGGCGCTGACCGCCGCGCTGCACCATCCGGAGGTCTTCGCCGGGGGCTGGGGAGGGGGTGCGGCCGCCTACGATCCCCGTACCGACGGGTTCGCCGACTTCCTCCGGGGTTACCTCGGCGCCGAACGTCCCTTCGCGGTCCGGCTGCTGGCCGGTCCCGACGCCGGGATGGTGGTAGGCACCACCTCGCTCGGCGAGTGGGAACCCGCCCACGAACGGGTCCATCTCGGGTGGACCGCCTACGACCCCCGGGTGTGGGGATCGGTGGTCAACGCCGAGTGCAAACTGCTGCTGCTCGCACACGTCTTCGGCCACGGCTGGGGACGGGTGAGAATCCAGGCCGACGTGCTCAACGCGCGCTCGATCGCCGCGATCGCCCGACTGGGTGCCATCCGGGAGGGCGTCGTCCGCCGCGACAAGCGCCGGGCCGACGGAACATGGCGCGACGCGGTCGTGTTCTCAGTCATTGCCGACGACTGGCCGTTGGTCCGCGACGGGCTCCGTGCCCGGGTGGACGCGGCCAGGGCCCCGGAGCTCGCCGCGTCTGCGTCCGCCACACACGAGGAGTCACGATGAAGTCATGGGACGCCCCCGAGGTGCCCGCAGTCGGATACCGCTCGCCGGGCGTGCAGGAGTCACTCCTGCTGCACGACACGGCGACCGGCGCCCTGCGTGCGGCGGGGCCCTCCGACGGCACCGCCCGCATGTACGTGTGCGGCATCACGCCCTACGACGCGACCCACCTCGGTCATGCCTTCACGTACGTGACCTTCGACCTGGTCAACCGGCAGTGGCGTGACCTCGGCCTGGACGTGCTGTTCGCCCAGAACGTCACCGACGTCGACGAGCCGCTGCTCGAGCGGGCCGAGCAGACCGGGCGGGACTGGCGGGAGCTGGCCGCCGAACAGATCGAGCTGTTCCGCGAGGACATGCGGGCCCTGAGGATCATCCCGCCGCAGCACTACGTCGGCGCGGTCGAGAGCGTCGGGCGGGTCTCCGACCTCGTCGGGTCGCTGCGGGAGCGGGGTGCGGTCTACCGGATCGACGACCCCGACCATCCCGACTGGTACTTCAGTTCGACGCGCACCAGCGGGTTCGGCGACGTCTCGCACCTCGATCCAGACACCATGCGCCGCGTGTTCGGCGAGAACGGTGGAGACCCCGAGCGACCGGGCAAGCGCGACCCGCTCGACTGTCTGGTGTGGCGGCTGGAGCGGCCCGGGGAACCCGCGTGGGACTCCCCGCTCGGCCGCGGCCGCCCCGGCTGGCACATCGAGTGCACCGCGATCGCGCTGGCCTTCCTCGGATCATCGATCGACGTCCAGGGCGGCGGGTCCGACCTCGTCTTCCCCCACCACGAGATGTGCGCCGCCGAGGCGGTCGCCGCCACCCACCAGCGGTTCGCCGAGACCTTCGTGCACGTCGGCATGGTCGGTCTCGACGGCCAGAAGATGAGCAAGTCGCTCGGAAACCTCGAGTTCGTGTCCCGCCTGCGCGCCGTGGGAACAGATCCGATGGCTGTGCGCCTGGCGCTCGTCGCGCACCACTACCGGGAGAGTTGGGACTGGACCTCCGAGGAACTCGCCGCAGCCGAATCCCGCCTCGACGCGTGGCGGGCGGGGGTCGCGGCCTCGGGCGCGGTGGACGCCGAACCGGTGGTCGACCGCGTCCGGGCGGCCCTGCGCGACGACCTCGACACGTCCACGGCGCTCGCCGCGATCGACGCCTGGGCCGCAGACTCCCGGTCGGCCCGCGGACACGATCCGCGCTCGGCCGCCCTGATGGCCGAGGTGATCGACGCTCTGCTCGGCATCGTCCTGTGAGCGGGCGGCGAGGCGTTCGCGGGCACTGGCGGTGATCGGCACGCCGAGCCGGTGACGGTAGGCTCTGCCCGGTGAGCAAGAGCTTCGAAGACCTGTTCGCCGAACTCGGTGAGATCGCCCGCACCCGGCCCGTCGGCTCGGGGACCGTCGCCCGGCTCGACGCCGGTGTCCATGCGATCGGCAAGAAGATCGTCGAGGAGGCCGCCGAGGTCTGGATGGCGGCCGAGCACGAGACCCGTGACGACGCGGCGCTCGAGATCAGCCAGTTGCTCTATCACCTTCAGGTGTTGATGCTCTCCCTCGACCTCGGCCTCGACGACGTCTACCGGCATCTGTGAGCGACGCCTCCGGCGTCCGGAGTCCGCATCCACTCGCCCGACACCCGAAACGGATCCACCATGGCAGCTGATCGCACACCGCTGAAGGTCGCGGTTCCCAACAAGGGGTCGCTCGCCGACCACGCCAGCACGATGCTGCGCGAGGCGGGCTACCGCCAGCGCACCGATCTCAAGGACCTCGTGTTGTACGACGAGGCCAACGGCGTCGAGTTCTACTACCTGCGTCCGCGCGACATCGCCGTCTACGTCGGCGAAGGCACCCTCGACCTCGGCATCACCGGCCGCGACATGCTCATCGACTCCGGCGCGCAGGCCGACGAGTTGATGGCTCTCGGGTTCGGAGCCACCCGGTTCCGGTTCGCCGCGCCGGGCGGGGCCTCGATGAGCCTCGCCGATCTCGACGGACGCCGCATCGCCACCTCGTACCCCGGGTTGCTCCAGGGCTACCTCGCGGCGCACGGGGTCACTGCGCGGCTCATCAGGCTCGACGGTGCCGTCGAGTCGTCGATCCGGCTCGGGGTCGCCGACGCGATCGCCGACGTGGTCGAGACCGGCACCACCCTGCGCCGCGCCGGGCTGGAGCTGTTCGGCGAGCCGATCCTCGAATCCGAGGGCATCCTGATCCGCCGCCGGGGCAGCGACGACCTGCCCGGGCTGGGCCAGTTGAGGCACCGCCTCGACGGCGTCCTCGTCGCCCGCAACTACGTGATGATCGACTACGACGTGCACGAGTCGAACCTCGAGGCGACCACCCGGCTCACCCCCGGGCTCGAGGGGCCGACGGTGTCGGGTCTCGCCAAGCAGGGATGGCACGCGGTGCGGGCGATGGTGCCCCGGCGCAGCGCTCAGCAGCTCATGGACGACCTGTGGGAGGCGGGCGCCCGGGCCATCCTGGTCACCGACATCGCCGCATGTCGGATCTGAACCCGACCCCGCACCCCGCCGACACCGACCGCTGGAGGAACACCATGGCGCGGAGTACCCGATGACGACCGAGGCCATCCCCGAGAGGCTGACGCTGCGATCGAAACCTGCCCTGATCACCGGAATCGTGCTGTCGCTGGTGCTCGTGGGCGGATCGGTCGTGCTGTGGATCGGGATGGACCCCGTCGCCCGATCCGAATGGACGTGGTCACAGCTGCTGACGATCGTCGTCTTCCTGGTCGTGTTCGTCGCGGCGATGATGAGCATCGGCTTGAGCAAGGTCAGCGCGGGCCCCGACGGTGTGACCATCCGGAATGCGGTGCGCACCCGCCACTATGCCTGGGACGAGATCGACGATTTCGTGATGAACTCCGGCGACCCCTGGGTACACCTGCAACTCCACGACGAAGACGACGACGGGGGCGTGCACATGGTGCTGGCGGTGCAGCGTGCCGAGGGCGAGCGTGCCGACGAGCATCTGGCCCAGTTGCGGGCCGTCGCGCGGCGCTACAAGCGGCCCTGACGCGACGGGGGCCAACCCCTCAGCGGGGCACCTCGAGCCAGCCGAAGTCTCCGGGTGACAGTTCGACGAGTCGGCGTCCGGCCGCGAGGTGCTCGAGCAGATCTGGACCGATCTCGAGCGGATACGGGCCGGCCACGTCGATGACCAGCACGTCGGAGCCGGCCTCGGCGACCGTGGCGGCCACATCGTCGAGGGTTCCCGGCACCGGGCGTGCCCGCGGGTGCCACGCCGTGACCGCGTCGAGTCCGCTGAACGCGAGCAGCGCCAGGCGTCCGTCGGCGCCACGCAGGCTGACCGCGGCAGTCTCAGCGCGCCGGTCGGGATCGGGGGCCTGGGCGTCGTCGTCGCCGCCGGCGACGATGGGCAGCAGGAGGCGGCCGGTGCACAGCGCCGCCACCGCCCGCAGGTAGGTGTCGGCGTCGCGGACACCGGCGAGTGCCGCGCGAACCGCCGGGTCGGGCCGGCCGGTGTCGCCCGCCCATCGGCGGCCGACATCGGCGAGGGGGCGTGGGGTGTCGTTCACGGCGTCGCCACCGGTGCCGGCCACCGGTGTGGCACAGTGGGGCGCATGAGCGACCAGTTGATCGTCGTCCTGGGGGCCATCGGCCTGATTCTAGTGGTGCTCGGCGTGACCGCGATCAGGTGGAGCCGCAGCCGCAGCGTCCGGGCGACGCTGCACGGAATCGGAATCGCCCTCATCGTCGGCGCGCTGTGGATCGTCGGCTTTCTCGACCTCGTGCTCACCTGGGTGCGGGCGACGGTGCACTGGGTGCGCCAGACACCGTTCGACACGGTGCGGGTGATCGGCGCGTGCGTCGGCGGGCTCGGCCTGCTCATGGTGATCATCGGCAGCACCATCAGCCCCGTGTCACGGGCCGAGGCACGCCAACGCCGGCTCGATCGCCGGGAGAAGCTCCGGGCCGCGCACGCGCCGTCCGCGCCCGCAGCGGCGGGCACGGCACCCGAGAGCGGCACCCGAGCGGTGGCCGCGCCCGCGAGTTCGCCCGCGGCGCCCGCCAAGGAGAAGGGATCGGGCTCCGACGACGACGACGAGATCGAGGAGATCCTGCGTCGACGCGGCATCAAGTGACCGGCCGATCGGGGCGGACGCCCTCCCGATTGGTCCGATCGGCCGCCGTCGCCTAGACTGGTGGGGATCGATCGGACATCGAAGATTCCGATCCGCTGAAGTGGAGGTCCTGGCCTCCCACCCGAGCGGGGCCACGACGCGTCGTGGGTGCCTGCCGGGTCGATGATTCCACGCCGTGCGGCGTGGCGCCTCCGGGTGGCGTGCGCGCAATCGACGGTCAGGCCTTCGCCCCACGGCGGAGGCCTTTTTCGGTGCCCCCGGTCAGCAGCACCCATCCACACGAGTCCCGGGAGGACACATCAGCACTGAACCGCGCATCAACGAGCGGATCCGCGTACCGGAGGTTCGGCTCGTCGGTCCCAACGGCGAGCAGGTCGGCATCGTCCGCATCGAACAGGCCCTGCAGTTGGCCCGCGAACACGACCTCGACCTCGTCGAGGTGGCCGCTGCGGCACGCCCGCCGGTGGTCAAGCTCATGGACTACGGCAAGTTCAAGTACGAGAACGCCCAGAAGGCCCGCGAGTCGCGTCGCAACCAGACCAACACGGTCATCAAGGAGATGAAGCTGCGGCCCAAGATCGATGAGCACGACTACGAGACCAAGAAGGGTCACGTCGTGCGCTTCCTCAAGGGCGGCGACAAGGTGAAGATCACCATCATGTTCCGTGGCCGCGAGCAGTCGAAGCCCGAACTGGGAGCCAACCTGCTGAAGCGGCTGGCCGACGACGTCGAAGAATTCGGGTTCATCGAGTCGGCGCCCAAGCTCGACGGGCGCAACATGCTCATGGTTCTCGGGCCCACGCGCAAGAAGACCGAGGCGCGCGCCGACGAGAAGGCCGAACGCGAGCGTCGCATGGCCGAACGCGCGGCCGCGCAACAGTCCGAGCGCGAGTTCGAGGCCGAATACCGCGCGACCCACCAGCCGACGCCGAAGAAGAAGCGCGGTCCCGCCGACAACATCGATCCCGACGCCGACGTGTGATCGGCACTGGGGCTGATCCGGCGGGCCCTTCCCGCCGGTGACTAGGGATGATCGCGCCACGATCGCCCGCAGTCCACCGGCTGTCACCAGCACCTCCCACGGGCACCCTCGGGGAGTCAACGAAAAAAGGAGCGGCAGCATGCCGAAGATGAAGACCCACTCCGGGATGAAGAAGCGAGTCACCCGCACCGGCAGCGGCAAGCTCGTGCACAAGCAGGCCGGCACCACGCACCTCAACGAGCACAAGCCCACCAAGCGCATGCGCCGCCTCCAAGGAGTCGAGACCCTCACCGGTGGGGACGCCCGCAAGGTGCGCAAGCTGCTCGGCAAGTACAAGGGCAAGTGATCCGTAGCCGAACCCGGCCAGCCAGTCCCGGAACGACGGATGCCGTCGTCCCGTCAAGTTCAAGGAGATAGAACATGGCACGCGTCAAGCGTTCTGTGAATGCGCAGAAGAAGCGCCGCGAGGTTCTCGAGCTCGCGTCCGGCTACCGTGGTCAGCGCTCGCGCCTGTACCGCAAGGCCAAGGAGCAGATGCTCCACTCGATGACCTACGCCTACGACCACCGCCGTAACCGCAAGGGTGACTTCCGGAGCCTGTGGATCCAGCGCATCAACGCGGCCTGCCGCGCCGAGGGCATGACCTACAACCGGTTCATCAACGGCCTGAAGAACGCCGGCGTCGAGGTCGACCGCAAGATCCTCGCCGATCTCGCCGTCACCGACCCGAACGCGTTCACAGCGCTGGTCGAGGTGGCCCGCGCGAACCAGGTGGCCGCCGCCTGACCCCGGCCCACTTTCACATCGCCCGCGAGCCGATTCCTTCGGCGCGCGGGCGATGTGCGTCTGCGCAGGTGAGAACCCTGGGTGAACAATAAATCACCCTCTTGTGCTGTTCAATTACTACCCCCTAGGGTAGCCGCGTGTCGGCCGCTCGACGGTCGAGCACTCGTTCCCGCGCCCACTCCCACAAGGAACCCAGATGCTCAAGCCCAGCACCAACACCCTGCTCAAGATCGCCGGTGTCATCCCGCTCGCCGCGGGCGTCGCGATCGTCTACGCCGGCGCCTCGCCGCACGGATTCCTCAACGGCGCGTTGAGCAGCCAATCCATCACGTCCTCGACGCCGTCCGACTCGTCGCCCGACAGCTCGAGCGCCGAGGTGAGTTCCCCAGACCCCGGCGATGCGAACAGCGCGTCCGAGACCGGTGAGTCGCCGACGCGCAGCGCCGACAGCCCCTCGGCCTCGGAGACGCCGGAGCAACCGGAGCACAGCCGCGTGCGCCCCTCGATCACCCTGAGCCCCGAGCCTGGCGAGCACTCGGAGACCTCCGAGGCCGTGGAGACCTCGGAGTCGGAGGCGCCGGAGACTCCCGAGCACGCGTGGAGTTCGGAGACCCCCGAGCACGCGTGGAGTTCGGAGACCCCCGAGCACGCGTGGAGTGCGGAGACCCCTGACCACTCGTGGACCTCTGAGACCCCTGACCGCGCCGAATGGTCGGCATCCTCGGCCAGTGCGGCCCCGACCGGTGACGGGGGTGCCGAGAGCGAACCCTCGTCCAGCTGGGGCGAGGGCGACTGAGCGTCTCACCGCGACCCGAAACCCCTTGCCGAGTTCGCGTCGATGGAATAAAGGGACCCCCCTGCAGTGCTCATTTCGGGGCGTCGTATGGTGAAGCTGTCAACACGGCCGGACGGTCGAAACAGCTGGTCCGGCCCCGATTCCCAGGGGGGAACCTGATATGCAAAAGTCCGTCTACAGCACGCTGCTGAAGATCGTCGGCGTCGTGGCGCTCGTGGCCGGGATCGCGATCACCTACGCCGGCACGTGGGCGCACGGATTCGTGAGCGACCAGCTCAGCAGCGAGAAGATCACGATGCCGAGTGGTCCCGCGCTCAGCGAGCAGGTCATGAAGGATCACCTGACCCAGTACGCCGGTGAGCAGATGACCACCGGCCCGCAGGCCTTCGCGTACGCCCAGTACTACATCCACGAGCACGAGATGGCCGCCAGCGGTGGCAAGAGCTACGCCGAGATCGGCAGCGAGGCCAGCGCGATGGCCAAGGCCAACCCGAAGATCAGTGACGGCACCGCCTCGGCGTCCGACATGGCCGCCTACAACAAGCTCACGGGCATCAAGGCCACGCTGTTCCAGGGCGACGCGCTGCGCAGCATGCTGCTCACCGCCTACGCCTGGTGGACCATCGGCACCATCGCCCTGTGGGTCGGCATCATCCTCATCGTCGCCGGCGTCGGGCTGGGTGTCTTCGGCTTCGTCGGATTCAAGAACAAGAAGGTTGAGACCGCGGGGGCATCGGCCTGAACGACCGGTTCGCCCGGTGCTCACCGGCCGAACACCCCACAACACCACGAAGGGCGTCGCGACTCCGGTCGCGGCGCCCTTCGCCGTCGCCATCGGCCGGATCCGTTCCCGTCGTGGCTGGGGACTGTCAGTGCGACGACGCCGAGGCGGCGATCCGCAGGAACTCCGTGCGCCGCGTGGCCTGCTCGACCGGATCCGGCACGGGTAGCGAGGCGATGAGTCGACGGGTGTAGTCGTGGCGCGGGGCGACGAGCACCTGCGATCCCGCACCCTGCTCGACCAGTTCACCGTGGAACAGCACCCCGATCCGGTGGGCCAGCATGTCGACGACCGCGAGGTCGTGGCTGATGAACAGGCACGCGAAGCCGAACTGCGCCTGCAACTGCTTGAACAACTCGAGCACGGTCGCCTGGACGCTCACGTCGAGTGCCGACGTGGGCTCGTCGGCCACCAGCAGGTCGGGTCCGAGTACGAGCGAACGGGCGAGCGACACCCGCTGGCGTTGGCCGCCGGACAACTCGTGGGGGAATCGGCGGGAGTAGTCGCCGGGGAGTTGCACGGCCTCGAGCATGCGCCTCACCTCGGCGTCGCGCTCGGCGGCCGACATGCGCGGTCGGTGGATCACCAGCGGTTCCGCGATGGCCTCCCCGATGCTGAGTTGCGGGTTGAACGACGTTGCGGGGTCCTGGAACACGAAACCGATCCGGCTGCGGAGCGGCTTGAACCGCCGCTCGCTGGTTCCACGCATCTCGTGCCCGAAGACCCTCAACGAGCCGCCCGTGGTGTCCTCGAGTCCGGCGATGGCCCGTCCGATCGTCGTCTTGCCCGATCCGGATTCACCGACCAGGCCGAACACCTCACCCGCTGCGACGTGGAAAGTCACACCCCGCACGGCGCGGAACGGGGGGACGCCGAGGCGTCCGGGGTACTCGATGACCAGGTCCTGGGCGTCGACGACGCGGTCGGCGGCATCGAGGGCGGCTCGGCGTTCCGGGGCCAGGTCCGCCGACGCCGAGGCACGCCCGATCCGCGGAACCGCCTCGAGCAGTTGCCGCGTGTAGGCCTCTCGGGGATTCGCGAACAACTCGACGGCGGAGTTGCGTTCGATGATACGGCCGCCGTACATCACCGCGACGGCATCGGCGAGGTCGGCGACGACCCCCATGTTGTGGGTGATGAGCACGATCGACGTGCCGTACTGGTCGCGCACCTCACGGAGCAGTTCCAGGATCTCCGCCTGCACCGTGACGTCGAGGGCTGTCGTCGGCTCATCGGCGATGATGAGCTGCGCGCCCATCTCCAGCGCCATGGCGATCATGATCCGCTGCTTCTGCCCACCCGAGAACTCATGCGGGAAGTGGTTGACCCGGCGCGCCGGATCGGGGATGCCGACCCGGGTGAGGCCCTCGACCGCCCGCCGCTTGATCTCCTTGCGGGAGATCCGCGGATCGTGCGCGCGCAACCCCTCCCCGAACTGCCACCAGATCGGATACACCGGGTTGAGCGAACTCGACGGCTCCTGGAAGATCATCGACACATCGCGGCCCCGGAGGTCGCGCAGCCGTTGCCCGCCGAGTCCGACGACGTTGCTGCCGTTGACGAGGATGGCCCCCGAGGCGGTCGCGGTCTCGGGCAGCAACCCGAGGATCGAGCGGCCGGTGACTGTCTTGCCGGAACCCGACTCGCCGACGATGGCGAGGATCTCACCAGGGGCGACCGTGAGGGCCACCCCGTTGACGGCGTCGACGTCACCCTGGTCGGTGACGAACGACACGGTGAGGTCGTTGATCGTGAGCCGATCGGTGTCCTGGGGTGCCTCGCTCATGCCCTCACCTCCGAGGCCGAGTTCGACGCTGTCGTGGGGGCGACGCGGCGCCGGCCCCGACGCCTGGTGCGCAACCGCGGGTCGTTGAGGTCGTTCATGGATTCGCCCATCAAGGTGATGCCGAGCACACTCACCACGATCGCCACGCCGGGGAAGATCGAGGTCCACCAGATGCCGCTGGTGACGTCGGCGATCGACCGGTTGAGGTCGTAGCCCCACTCGGCGGCGGCGGTCGGCTCGATGCCGAAGCCGAGGAAGCCGAGGCCGGCGAGGGTGAGGATGGCCTCGGATGCGTTGAGGGTCATGATCAACGGCAGGGTGCGGGTGGAGTTGCGCAGCAGGTGGGTGACCATCACCCGCCGGTGCGGGGCGCCCATCGCCTTGGCCGCCTCGACGAACGGCTCCGCCTTGAGTCGGATCGCCTCGGCACGGATGACCCTGAAGTACTGGGGCACGAACACGACGGTGATCGACAAGGCGGCGGCCCAGATGCCGCCCCACTTGCTGGACTGTCCGCCGGAGATGACGATGGACATGACGATCGCGAGCAGCAGCGACGGGAATGCGTAGACCGCATCGGCGATCATCACCAGGATCCGGTCGAGCCAGCCACCGATGTAGCCCGACACGAGGCCGAGCAGCACGCCGATGAAGATCGAGGCGATGACCGCGGCGACGATGACGTAGACGGCGGTGCGTGTGCCCCAGATCACCCGGCTGAACACGTCGAAACCGCTCACCGTGGTGCCCCAGATATGACTCGACGACGGCGGCTTCTGGGTGTTGAACGAGACGCCGTCGCGCGAGGTCTGCGCCCAGGAGTAGGGGGCGATGAGCGGCGCGAACAACGCCACCACGATGAGCACCGCGGTGATCGACGTGCCGGCGACCAGCATGCCGCGCTGCAGGCCGCGACTGCGGCGGAGGTCGTTGACGACCGGCACGTGGTCGAGCCACCTGCGACCGGCGACCGGGCCGGAGGAATCGTGCGTCATGTCAGCACCCCACTCCGCTCAGTACCGCACTCGAGGATCGATGAGCGCGGCGAGCACGTCGACGATGAAGTTGGCGACGGCGACGATCACGGCGAGCACCATGACGATGCCCTGCACGGCGACGTAGTCGCGCGACGACATGTACTGGGCCAGCATGAAACCGAGCCCCTTCCATTCGAAGGTCGTCTCCGTGAGCACCGCGCCGCCGAGGCTCATCGCGATCTGCATGCCCATGACGGTGATCACCGGGATCAGCGCCGGGCGCAGCGCGTGTCGGTTGACGAGTCGTGACTCGCGAACCCCCCGCGACCTCGCGGCGTCGACGTAGGGCTGTTCCAGGGTGCCGATGAGGTTCGTGCGCACGAGCCGGAGGAACACGCCACCCGTGAGCAGGCCGAGCGCGATCGATGGCAGGATCGCGTGCCGGATGACGTCGACGAACAGCGAACCGTTCCCCAGCCGGAGCGCGTCGAGCCAGTAGATGCCGGTCGGGTTGGCGATGTTCGTCATCGCCACATCGCCACTGGTCGACACCCTGCCCGCGACCGGCAACCACCCGAGCTGCACTGAGAACACCAGCTTGAGCAGCAGGCCGATGAAGAACACCGGGGTGGCGTAGCCGAGGATCGCGAACACCCGCAGCACGGCGTCCGGCCACCGGTCACGCCGGTAGGCGGCGAGCATGCCCAACGGGATCCCGACGAGCAGGGCGACCACCAGGGAGTCCATGACCAGCTCGGCCGTGGCCGTGCCGTAGGTCTGGAGGACCTGCAGCACGGGGCGGTGATCGGTGAACGTCGTGCCGAAATCTCCGTGCACCACGCCGTTGAGGTACGACAGGTACTGCACGAGCAGCGGTCGGTCGTAGCCGGCGGCGTGCACCCGGGCGGCTAGCTGGTCGGGCGGCAGCCGACCGCCCATCGCCGCGGTGATCGGGTCGCCGGTGACCCGCATGAGGAAGAACACCACGGTCATCAGGATGAAGATCGTCGGGAAGATCAGCAGGAACCGGATCAGCAGGTACCGTGCCAACCCCCCACCGCGGTGACGCTTCTGCCCGGGCACGTCCCGCCCGCTGCCGGTCTCGTCCGCGTCGACCTGCGCGGTCGCGGCGCCCAGTGGGAGTTCGTCCTCGCTGAGGCTGCCCGTGTGCCGTTCGGCTACGGGCTCGGGGGAGGCCGGTGGCTGCATGCTGCTCCGTCCTGGCGGGTCAGGGTCCGGCTCCCGCCCGATGGCGCGGGCGGGGGCCGGACGGGGTCATCACTTGCTGAGCGTGCCCAGCCGGAACTTGAACGACGCGTCGAGTGTGACACCGCTGACCGCGGAGCCGGCCACGGCGAACTGCTTGCCCTGGAGCAGCGGCAGTGTCGACACGTCGGTGGCCACCTGGTCTTCGATCCTGGTGATGATCTTCGCCCGCTGGGTCTGGTCGGGGGTCGTCGCCTCCTTGACGAGGTCGGCCTGGACGCTCGGGTTGTCGTAGTGGTTCACCAGGAAGTTGTTCTTGCTGAAGAACGGGGTGAGGTAGTCGTCGGGGTCGGAGTAGTCGGGGAACCAACCCAGTTGGAAGATCGGGTAGACATCGTTGATCCGGTCCTTCGAGTACTGCACCCATTCGGTCGACTGCAGATTGACCTTGAACAGGCCGCTGCGCTCGAGCTGCGACTTGACCATGGCGTATTCGTCGCCCGAACTCGGCCCGTAGTGGTCGGTGTTGTACTGGATGCTGATGCTCACCGGGGTGGTGACGCCGGCGTCGGCCAGCACCTTCTTGGCCTTGGCGGTGTCGGGCATGCCCGTCCCGTCGCCGTACATCGTCTTGAACTGTTCGCCGGCCGCCAGCATGCCCGTCGGCACGAACCCGTACAACGGGTTGTAGGTGTCCTTGTACACCTGCTTGGCGATGGCCTGGCGGTCGAGCAGGTCGGCCATCGCCTGCCGCACCGCCTGGGCCTTCTTGGCGTCGGCGTTCTTGGTCTTCGCTCCGAAGGGCATGGTGTCGAAATTGAACACGATGTAGCGGATCTCACCGCCGGGTCCTTCGGTGACCTTGACCTTGCTGTCGCCGCGCAGGGAGGCGATGTCGGTCGCCGACAGGCTGCGCAGCGCCACGTCGATGTTGCCCTGCTGCACGTCGAGCTTCATGTTGCTCGCGTCGGCGTAGTACTTCATGTCGACGCTGGCGTTCTTGGCCTGCCCGAGCATGCCCTGGTACCCGCTCCACGCCTTGTACGACACCAGCTGGTTGAGCTGGTAGTTGGAGATGTCGTACTGCCCGCTGAACGGATGCTTGGCGACGATGTCGGCATCGGCCATCACCTTGTCGGCCGGGAATGTCTGGTGGTCGACGATCGGGCCGGCGGGGCTCGACAGGATGAACGGGAAGGTCTGGTCGTTGCCGTTCTTGAGGTGGAACACGACGGTGGTGTCGTCGGGAGCCTCGGTCGAATCGAGGTTCCCGAGCAGCGAGGCGGGCCCGTTCGGGTCGTTGAGCTTCAGCATGCGGTCGAAGCTGAACTTGACGTCGGCGCTGGTCAACGGGTTGCCGTTGACGAACTTGAGGTTCGGCTTGAGCTTCACCGTGTAATCGGTCGGAGAGGTGAACGACGCCGACGCGGCCAGGTCGGGCTGTGGCGTCTGGTCGGTCGCGCCGGCCGCGGTGTTGAGCAGGAACCCGTAGACCTGGTTCATGACGAAGAACGAACCGTTGTCGTAGCTGCCGGCCGGGTCGAGCGAGGTGACCTTGTCGGTGGTGCCGACCGTCAGGCCCGCCGAGCCGCTCGAGCCGCCCGAGGGGTTGGTCTTGGTGGAGGCGCAACCGGCCGTGGCGACCACCGCCGCGCCGGCGGCCAGCCCGAGGGCCTGCCTGCGAGTGATGAACATCTGAGTCTCCCATCGACGCGGAAACAATCAGCCCGGACCGGATGTTCGGGCAGCATTTGGCGCCCGGAAGGGTGCCGCACCGGAGAAGTCGTCGCGCGACCCCACCGACACGCCATCGGCGACGGCGCATCGGCACACCCTAGCGGGCGGGAGGGGGCGCGGCCAGACTCGCCGGATTCTGAACCAACCGGTTCGCCAACCCGGCGATCGGCGCCGCGCGCGCCCCTATCCTGTCGGCATGGCCTTGTCCCAGCTGAGCAGGACCCAGTTCCGGGCGGCGCGCAAGCTCACCACCCGCAAGGGCCGCGACGAAACCGGCGAGTTCCTCGTCGAGGGGGTCCAGGCGGTGCGCGAGGCGCTGCGGCGTCCCGACATCGTGCGGGCAGTGCTCGTCGATGATCCCGATCGGCACGCCGACCTGCTCGCGCTGGCAGACCCCACCCGCTGCTGGCAGGTGCACCCCGCCGATCTCGCGCAACTCAGCGACGCGGTCACCCCGCAGGGGGTGGTGGCAGTGTGCCTGAGCGCAACCGCGGGCCTCGACGAGGTCGGCGACCCGCGACTCGTCGTGATCTGCTCGCAGATCCGCGACCCGGGCAACGCGGGAACCGTGATCCGCTGCGCCGACGCGTTCGGCGCCGACGCCGTGGTGTTCACGAAGGGCTCCGTCGACGTGCACAACGGCAAGACCGTGCGCGCCAGCGTCGGCAGCCTGTTCCACCTGCCGGTCGTCGTGGGTGTCGAGCTGAGCGACGCGGTCGCCTGGGCCCGTTCCCACGGGTGTGCGGTGCTCGCTGCGGCCGGCGGCGGCGAGCGGCTCGACGACCTGGCCGCCTCCGGTGGACTGCGCGGACGCGTCGCCTGGGTCATGGGCAACGAGGCCTGGGGGCTGCCCGACGCCGAGCGCGCCCTGGCCGAGCGTGTCGTCGGTATCCCGATGTGGGGGCGGGCCGAGTCGCTCAACCTGTCGACGGCCGCGGCCGTCTGCCTCTACACGACCGCGGCGGAACAGAATGCCGCGCGCTGACGCCTGATAGCCTCGTCGCCATGATGGCGGGTCGTCGATTTCCCCGCCCCCGGCCGGACACCGGCCGCGGGGTGTGAGCGCGATCGACCCGATTCCCGCGCCGAGCCCGCGGTCCCGGCCGGGGGAGTGCGGCGGTCGACCCCGACAGGGGCCCTGTCCGGGGCCTCGTCCCGGGTCGCCCCCGCCACGGTGCCGTCCCTAGACTGGCCTGCGGCGCGGTGGCCGGCTTCGCCCACGCACGCTGCGGCCGATCCGAGAACCCCAGGAGGAGCCCCATGAGTGGGCCGAACACGAACTACGACCCGGTGCAGGTGACACCCCTGGACGCCGACCATGTCCAGGCGATGGTCGAGGAGGCGCTGGCCGCGATCGCGGCGGCCCGCACCACCGCCGACCTCAAGGCGGTGCGGATCGCCCACACCGGCGACCGGTCACCGCTGGCGCTCGCCAACCGCGAGATCGGTGCGCTGCCGCCCCAGGCCCGCAAGGACGCCGGACAGCGGGTGGGCCGCGCCCGCGGCCGACTCGGCCAGGCGATCGCCGAGCGTCAGAAGGTACTGGCCGCCGCCGAACTCGAGGAGGCGCTGGTCGCCGAGACGCTCGACGTCACCCTGCCCGTGGCGTTGGCGCCCCAGGGTGCGGTTCATCCCATCACCGCGATGATGGACATGATGTGCGACGTGTTCCTCGACCTCGGGTGGGAGATCGCCGAGGGGCCGGAACTCGAGGCCGAGTGGCTGAACTTCGACGCGTTGAACTTCACTCCCGACCATCCCGCCCGGTGGCTGTCCGACACGCTGTTCGTCGAGCCCACCGCACACCACACGCTGATGCGCACGCACACGTCGCCGGTGCAGGCGCGCGCGTTGCTGAGCCGTGACCTGCCCGTCTACGTCGTGTGCCCGGGCAAGGTCTACCGGGCCGACGAGTACGACGCCACCCACCTGCCGGTCTTCCACCAACTCGAGGGGCTCGTGGTCGACAAGGGCATTTCGATGGCGCACCTCAAGGGCAGCCTCGACCATCTCGCCGGCTCGCTGTTCGGCGACGGGGTCGAGACCCGGTTGCGTCCGCACTTCTTCCCGTTCACCGAGCCGAGCGCCGAGATCGACCTCAAGTGCTTCGTGTGTCACGGCGCCAGCGTCGGCGACCCCGACCACCCGTGCCGCACATGCCGCAGCGAGGGATGGATCGAGTGGGGCGGGTGCGGGGTCGTCAACCCGCGGGTGCTCGCCTCGGCGGGAATCGACACCGACGTCTACTCGGGCTTCGCGTTCGGGATGGGCATCGACCGCACCGTGATGTTCCGTAACTCGGCCACCGACCTGCGCGACTTCGTCGAGGGCGACGTGCGGTTCAGCCGTTCCTTGAAGGGAGACGCACGATGAGGGCACCGATGTCCTGGCTGCGCGAGCTCGTGCAGCTGCCGGCCGGCACCACCACCGAGGCGATCGCCGAGCGCTGGACCGCGGCCGGGCTCAACGTCGAGCGGATCGAGCACACCGGCTCCGATATCTCCGGGCCGGTCGTCATCGCCCGGGTGCTCGATCTCGTCGAGGAGCCGCAGAAGAACGGCAAGACCATTCGGTGGTGCCGTGTCGACGTCGGCCCCGAGCACAACGAGCCCGCCACCGGTGACCTCCCGGCCGGACGCGGCATCGTCTGCGGGGCGGACAACTTCTCGGTCGGTGACCACGTCGTGGTCGCCCTGCCTGGCGCCGTGTTGCCCGGCGGGTTCGCGATCGCGGCGCGCAAGACCTACGGCCACGTGTCCGACGGCATGATCTGCGCCGAGGACGAGCTCGGCCTCGGCGACGACCACACCGGGATCATCGTGCTGCCCGAGGTCGTCGACGGGCATCGGCTGCGGCTCGGCGAGGACGCCCTCGGAGTCCTGCAGGCCCGTGACGAGGTCATCGAGGCCGACATCACCCCCGACACCGGCTACTGCCTGTCGCTGCGGGGACTCGCCCGGGAGACCGCCCAGGCGTTCGGCGTCCCGTTCGACGACCCGTACGCCGGTGCGGTGCCGACTCCCCAACAGGACGGTCACCCGGTACGGGTCGAGGACGCCGACGCGTGCCCCCTGTTCGCGGCGCTGACGATCACCGGCATCGACCCCGAGGCACCCACGCCCCGGTGGATGGCGCAACGTCTCGCGCTCGCCGGCATGCGCTCGATCTCGCTGTCGGTCGACGTCACCAACTACGTGATGCTCGAGTCCGGCCAGCCGATGCACGCCTACGATGCCGAGCGCCTCCAGGGGCCGATCGTCGTGCGGCGCGCCGTCGAGGGTGAGACGCTGGTCACCCTCGACGATCAGCACCGCACGGTGCGTCCGGGCGAAGACCTGCTGATCTGCGACGATTCCGGGCCGATCGGCCTGGCCGGTGTCATGGGCGGGGCGACCACCG
Source organism: uncultured Actinomycetota bacterium (assembly GCA_963798885.1). Lineage (GTDB taxonomy): Bacteria > Actinomycetota > Actinomycetes > Propionibacteriales > Propionibacteriaceae > JAJYQH01. Next base: position 162,231 of record CAWCUX010000010.1, read on the forward strand.
AGCTCGGCCCCCGAACCAGCGCGATCGTGCTCGAGGCGGCCTGCTTCGACCCGGTGACGATCGGCCGGGCGTTCCGCGCCCACAAGCTGCCGAGCGAGGCGTCCAAGAGGTTCGAGCGGGGGGTCGACTCGGGCCTGGCGCACGCTGCGGCCCGCCGCGCCGCCCGATTGCTGGTCGACCTCGGCGGCGGGACACTGCAGCCGGGTGAGACCGTCGTCGGCGGCCCCCGGGCCATGCCACCGCAGCGTTTCCGCGCCGCGCTGGCCGGCGAGATCCTCGGGGCCGACGTGCCCGCCGACCGGGTCGTCGCGGTACTTCGCGCGTCGGGGTGCGAGGCGTCGCTGGTCGACGGCGTCGTCACCGTCACCCCGCCCACCTGGCGCCGTGACCTGGTCGACCCGTACGACTACGTCGAGGAGGTCGGCCGCAAGGTCGGATTCGACGTGATCGGCTCGATCGTCCCCGTGGCGCCCGGTGGGCGCGGCCTCACGCGGGCCCAGCGCTCCCGGCGCTCGATCACCGGCGCCCTGGCCCGCGCCGGTTTCGTCGAGGTACTGACCCTTCCGTTCATCGGCGACGACGACCTGAGCAGGCTGTCGCTGCCGGCCGGCGACGAGCGGAGCGCGACCGTGCGCCTCGCCAACCCGCTCGCCGACACCCAACCCTTCCTGCGCACGACCCTGCTGCCCGGGCTGTTCACCGCGGTGAACCGGAACACCTCCCGCGGCCAGGACGACCTCGCGTTGTTCGAGGTGGGCAGCGTCTTCCGCGCGGAGGCTCCGCTGCCACCCGCCCCCATGCCCGACGTCACGAGGCGTCCGGGCGACGACGAGGTCGCGGCCCTCGACGCGGCGTTGCCCGACCAGCCGCGGATGCTGGCCGGGATCGTCGCCGGCGACTGGCTCCCCGCCGGCTGGGCCGGACCCGCTCAACCGGCGGGCTGGGCGCACGCGATCGCGCTGGCGCAGACCGCCGCGGCGGCGCTCGGGCTCGAACTCGGGCGCCGCGCCGGCGAGCGAGCCCCCTGGCACCCCGGACGCTGCGCCGAACTCAGTGTCGACGGCCGGGTCGTCGGGTGGGCCGGCGAACTGCACCCGAGCGTCGTCGCCGCGGCCGGGCTTCCCCCGCGCTGCGCCGCCGTCGAACTCGACCTCGATCTGCTGGTGTCGCTGGCCCCGGCCTCCGGGGAGATTCGACCACTCTCACCGTGGCCGTTGGCCAAGGAGGATGTCGCGCTGGTCGTCGAAGCAGCCACGGCCTCGGCCGAGGTCGAGGCGGCGCTGCGCGAGGGTGCCGGCGATCTGCTCGAGTCGATCGCGTTGTTCGACATCTACACCGGCCCGCAGGTCGGCCTTGGCCGCAAGTCGCTCGCCTACGCGCTGCGGTTCCGGGCACCCGACCGCACGCTCACCGACGCCGAGGCCTCCGCCGCCCGGGACGCGGCGGTCGCCGTCGCCGCCGAGCGCTGCGGTGCGGTGCTGCGGGGCTGACCCGGCAGCATGGCGCTCACCCGGGCCGACGTCGTCGAGGCGGCGCTGGCGATCCTCGATCAGTACGGGATCGCCGACCTCACCATGCGCCGCCTCGCCGAGCGGCTCGGCGTCCAACCCGGCGCGTTGTACTGGCACATGCCGAACAAGCAGTCGCTGCTGGCGGCGGTGTCCGATGTCATCGTGGCCCAGGTGGAGGTCCCCGGTCCGGGGGCCGAGTGGCGGGCGTGGCTGGCTGACTGGGCGCGGGCACTGCGCCGGACGTTGCTGCGTCACCGCGACGCCGCCGAACTCGTGTCGACCACGAGGGCGACCGGTCTGGGCGAACTCGACTGGCTGGCCCCGCCCCGACGTCGGCTCGAGGAAGCGGGCGTCCCGTCGTCGGACGCCGGCGACGCGGCGCAGGTGCTCACCCACTTCGTGCTGGGACAGACCTACGAGGAACAGACCCGCTCCCAACTCGCGGAACTCGGAGTCTCCGACCCGCCGGACGCCGACGCCTCCGAACGGGCATTCGGATTCGGCGTCGGGGTCATCCTCTCAGGGCTCGAACGTTCGTTGCCGCTGGCGGTCTGAGCAGCCGACGGCCGCACCCGTCGACGCCTCAGTCGTCGATGCCCCGGGCCACCAGCGCCTCGCCCAGCGCGTCGGCCTCGCGGATCGAGCGCACCACCAGCGGCACGACGAACGCCCGGGTGCTCGTCGTGGCCCGGCGGGCGATCTGCGCCTCCCGAACCTGGCGGGCCAGGCCCGCGACGAGCGGCACACAGCGGATGCCGACCATGAGGAACAGTCCCACCCGTTCGGGATCGGCACCGAACCGGGCCAGCGGTCGGGTGGCGGTGACGACAGTGTCGACGAGGGCCGTCGTGGGTGTGGTCAGGGTCACCAGCGCGGCAACGCCGACCAGGACGACGATCGTCCCGGTGTCGGCGATCGCCCGTTGCCAACCCGAAGTCAGCGCCTGCACCACGGCGGTGAACGCCAGCAGCATCCACAGAGGTCGCACCTGCGACCACCAGAGGCGGACGCCGAAGCCGGCGAGCCGGTAGGCGAGCATCGACCCGACGACCAGGGCGGCGACCACCCACCACCACCGGTGGGTCACCACCGACGCCGCACCCACGACGAGCAGCACGAGCAGCTTCGCTCCCGGGCCGAGCCGGTGCAGGGGGGAATCACCCGGGCGGAAGAGGCCGAGCGCCGACGCGCGCATCACGGCTCCCGGGCCATCACGTCACGGTACGCGGCGATCGCCTCATCCGGGGCGGCGTCGGCGATCACCCGCCCGTCGTCGAACACGAGCACCCGGTCGAACCCGGCCAGCAGGTCGAGGTGATGGGTGGCCAGGATCACCGTCTGGTCGAGTTCGGCGACGACGCGCCCGATCATGGCCGCGTTGCGCAGGTCGAGCAGGGTCGTCGGTTCGTCCATCACCAGGGCGAGCGGCTCGGTGATGAGCACCGCCGCGAGGGCGAGCAACTGCTTCTGACCGCCGGACAGTAGATGGGCGGGATGCTCGGCGTGGCCGTCGAGGCCGAAGCGGGCGAGCAGGGTGGCGACCCTGGCGTCGATCTGCTCGCGACGCAGGCCGGAGCGGCGCAGCCCGAAGGCGATGTCCTCGGCGACGGTCGGCATGATGATCTGCGCGTCGGGATCGGTGAACAGGAAGCCGATCCGCCGCCGCAGTTCCCGGGCGTCGTGCGCGGTGTCGAGGCCGTCGACGAGTACCCGGCCGCTGGTGGGCAGCACCAGGGCGTTGAGCAGCCGGAGGAAGGTCGACTTGCCCGAGCCGTTGTGTCCGATCACGCCGATCCGGCGTTCGTCGAGGGTGAGGGTGATGTCGCGCAGCACGGTGCGGGCCGTGGGGCCGTCACCGAAGGTGTGGCTCACGCGTTCCAGTTCGATCCTCACGGCACCATCCTGACGCAGACCCGCCGACGAGGCTCACGCCCGATGGGCGAGTGCCCGCTCTGGAGACGGCGCGGTGCGGCGGCGGAGCAGTCCGGGGTAGCTCGCGTGCACGCCCCTGGCGGTGACGGTGGCGACCACGACCTTGACGGAGTCGCCGATGAGGAACGGTGCGAGCGCGACGACCGCGGCCCACGGGGCGAGGTGGGTGGCCGTCATCAGCCCGACCCACCCGAACAGATACATGACGCCGATCCCGAAGGCGGTGTTGACCACCAGCCCCGCCACGAGGCGGTAAGGCGCGCCGACCCGCTCGGTGGTCCACCCGATGAGCCCGGCGACGACCGGGAAGGCGATGAGGAAGCCCACCGTGGGGGAGACGAACACGCCGATCCCGCCCCGGCCCCCCGCCAGCAGCGGGAGTCCGAGCGCCACGAGCGCGAGGAACAGCAGCTGGCTGGCCGCTGCACGCCGACCCCCGATGACCGCCCCCGCGAGAATGACGCCGAAGGTCTGCGCGGTCACCGGCACCGGGGAGATCGGCAGGTAGACGGCGGGCAACAGGCCGAGGGCCGCGGTGATCGCGGCGAACACCGCGATGATCGCGACGTCGCGGGCCGACGTCCGCCGGGCAGGGGTCTCAATCATGGCGTCGATCATATTGAACATTGTTCAAGAACGCTATCGGGTCCGGGGACACCCGTCCGTCGCGTGAGATAGTTCCCCCCATGGATTCCCTCACCCCGGGAACGCCGGTTTCCGCGCGGGGGTCGGTTCCCCCCTTCTACGTCATGGAACTCGTCAAGGCGGCCGCGCGCCGCGCCGAGACCCACGGGGACGTCATCGCGCTCAACGTCGGACAACCGGCCACCCCGGCCCCCCGCGCCGTGCTGGACGCCGCGCACCTCGCCCTCGAGGGTGGCTCCCTCGGGTACACCGAGGCACTCGGACTCGCCCCGCTCCGGGTGGCCATCGCCGCGCACTACAGGTCGTGGTACGGCCTCGACCTCGACCCCGGCCGCGTCGCGGTGACCACCGGTTCGTCGGCGGCCTTCACCGCGGTGTTCCTCGCCGCCTTCGACGCGGGCGATCCCGTCGTGGTGACCCGTCCCGGCTATCCCGCATACCGGAACACCCTCGCGGCGCTCGGATGCGAGGTGATCGAACTCGACTGCGGCCCCGAGGTGCGCTACCAGCCGACGCTCGCCCAACTCGACCGCGTGGCGTCCCGACTCGGTGCCCCGCCCAGGGGGCTGGTCATCGCCAGTCCCGCGAACCCGACCGGAACCGTCATCGACCCCGGTGAACTCGACCGGATCGCGGCGTGGTGCACCGACGTCGGCTGCCTGCTCATCAGCGATGAGATCTACCACGGGATCACCTTCGCAGAGACGCCGGCGCGCAGTGCCCTCGAGTCGCGGCCCGACGCCGCGGTGGTCGGCTCGTTCAGCAAGTTCTTCTCGATGACCGGCTGGCGCCTCGGCTGGGTGGTGCTGCCCGAAGCCGCTCGTGCGTCCCGTGGAACTGCTTCTCGGCAACCTCAACCTCTGCCCGCCGGCCCTGTCGCAGGCCGCGGCGTCCGCGGCGTTCGGGGACGAGGCGCTGGTCGAACTGCGCGGCCACGTGCGCCGCTACGCCGCCAACCGCGACCTGCTGTTGGGCCGGCTGCCCGAACTCGGCGTCACGGCGTTCGCGCCACCCGACGGCGCCTTCTACGCCTGGCTCGACGTGTCACACCTCACCAGCGACTCCTCGGCGTGGAGCGCCCGGCTGCTCGACGCCACCGGGGTCGCCGTCGCGCCCGGCATCGACTTCGCCACCCGCGGCACCGGTGCGCCGCGCCTCGACGGTGACCGGTACATCCGGGTGAGCCTGTGCGGCACGACCGCCGAACTCGACGAGGGCCTCACCCGCATGGTCGGCTTCTCCTCGCGCTGAGCGGGTGCCGAATGGAATAGTTATGCAGAACATGACATAGTTATTCCATGACGTGGTCAGTTGCGGTCGCGGGCTGCACGGGGTACGCGGGTGGGGAGATGCTCCGCCTGCTCCTCGGGCACCCCGACATCGAGATCGGTGCCCTCACGGCGAACGCCAGCGCGGGTTCACTGCTGGGCGCGCACCACCCCCACCTGGTGCCCCTCGCCGACCGGGAAGTGCTGCCCACCACCGCGGACGTGCTCGCCGGACACGACATCGTCGTGCTCGCGCTGCCGCACGGTGCCTCGGCCGAGGTGGCCGGGCAACTCGGACCCGATGTGCTGGTCATCGATGCCGGCGCCGACTTCCGGCTCGCCGATCCCGCCCAGTGGCAGAAGTTCTACGGCACCGCGCACGCGGGCACCTGGCCGTACGGACTGCCGGAACTGCCCGGCAACCGGGAGATCCTCCGCTCGACGAGGCGGATCGCCGTGCCGGGCTGCTATCCGACCACCGTCACCCTCGGGCTGCTGCCCGGCCATCACCGCCGGCCTGGTCACCGGCCGCGACGTCGTCGTGGCCGCCGCGTCCGGAAGCTCGGGCGCCGGCAAGTCGCTGCGACCGAACCTGCTCGGCGCCGAACTGTTCGGATCCGCCTCGGCCTACGGGGTCGGCGGGGTGCACCGGCACGTGCCCGAGATCGTGCAGAACTTCGCCCGTCTCGGCGGCGAGCGACCCGACGGTGAGCTTCACGCCACTGCTCGTGCCGATGGCCCGGGGCATCCTCGCCGTGGTCACCGCTCCCAGCACGGCGTCCGAGACCGCGATGCGCACCGCCTACGAGCAGGCCTATGTCCACGAGCCGTTCATCCACGTGCTGCCCGCCGGGCAGTGGCCGCAGAGTCAGCACGTCGTCGGCAGCAACGCGGTGCACGTGCAGGTCGCCCGTGACGACGCCGCCGGACGCCTCGTCGCGGTCGCCACCCTCGACAACCTCTGCAAGGGCACTGCCGGTGGGGCCGTGCAGTCCATGAACCTCGCCCTGGGTCTCCCCGAGACCACGGGCCTCACCACGGTCGGAGTCGCCCCGTGAGCGTCACCCATCCCCAGGGATTCACCGCGGCCGGCGTGGCCGCCGGCCTCAAGGCATCCGGACGCCGCGACCTCGCGCTGGTGCGCAATCTCGGCCCGAGCAGCGCCGCCGCCGCCGTGTTCACGTGCGAACCGGGTGTTCGCGGCGCCCGTCAAGTGGTCCCGCTACGCCGTCGAGGACGGCTCCCTCGCGGCGGTCGTGCTGAACTCGGGCGGGGCCAACGCCTGCACCGGCGTCGAGGGGTACCACGACGCGGTCGCCACCGCCGGGCTCGTCGCGGCAACCCTCGGCGTCCCGTCCAACGAGGTCGCGGTGTGCTCGACCGGGCTCATCGGCGTCCGGCTGCCGATGGAGAAGCTCGCCTGCGGCGTCGCCGAGGCCGCCGGGAAGCTGTCGCCGTCCGGGGGAGGGCACGCCGCCGAGGCGATCATGACCACCGACACGGTGCCCAAGACCGCGGTCGTCGCGCGCGACGGGTGGAGCATCGGCGGCATGGCCAAGGGGGCGGGCATGCTCGCCCCGGCCCTCGCGACGATGCTCGTGGTGCTCACCACCGACGCCGACCTGCCGGCGTCCGACCTCGACGCCGCGCTGCGGGCGGCCACCAGGGTGAGCCTCGACCGGCTCGACTCCGACGGCTGCATGAGCACGAACGACAGCGTGATCCTCATGGCCAGTGGCGCGTCGGGCCTCACGCCCGACACCGCCGAATTCGGGCCGCCCTCACCGAATTGCTGCTCGACCTCGGCGGCCAACTGCTGGGCGACGCCGAGGGCTCGAGCCACGACATCTCGATCGTGGTCAGCAACGCGGCCGGCGACGACGACGCCCTCGAGGTCGCCCGCAGCATCGCCCGCAACAACCTGGTCAAGTGCGCGATCTTCGGCAACGACCCCAACTGGGGCCGGGTGCTCGCGGCGATCGGCACGACGAGCGCCGCGTTCGACCCGGACGCCCTCGACGTGAGCTTCAACGGCGTCCAGGTGTGCCGCTCGGGAGGGATCGGCGACGACCGTGGGCTGGTCGACCTCACGCCTCGCCGGTGCCTCGTCGAGGTCGATCTGCACGCCGGGGCCCGCGTCCGCGACGGTGTGGACCAACGACCTCACCTACGACTACGTCAAGGAGAACGCGGAGTACTCCTCATGACGGCCTCCACGACGCCTCCGCCCGACGGTGGCACGGCCACCCACCCGTCCAGCCTCCTTCCCGGTCGCGCGGTGATCAAGCGCCGCAGCATCGACCAGGCGATGGCGATGGCGAAGGCCAACACGCTGATCGAGGCGCTGCCGTGGCTCACCGCCTACGCCGGCAAGATCGTCGTCATCAAGTACGGCGGCAACGCGATGGTCGACGACGAATTGAAGCGGGCCTTCGCCGAGGACATCGTGTTCCTGCGCCGCTGCGGCGTGCGCCCGGTCGTCGTCCACGGTGGCGGACCGCAGATCTCACGAATGCTCAAACGCCTCGACATCGCCTCGGAGTTCCGCGGCGGGCTGCGGGTCACCACGCCCGAGGCGATGGACGTCGTGCGGATGGTGCTCGTCGGTCAGGTCGGCCGCGAACTGGTCAACCTCGTCAACCACCACGGCCCGCTCGCCGTCGGCATGTCCGGTGAGGACTTCGGCCTGTTCACCGCCGCCCGCAAGGGCATCCAGCTCGACGGCGAGCACGTCGACCTCGGGCTGGTCGGCGACGTCGTCGAGGTGCGACCCGGAGGCCATCCTCGACCTCATCGACAGCGGCCGGATTCCCGTGGTCGCCTCGGTCGCCCCCGACGTCGCGGGGCAGGTGCACAACGTCAACGCCGACACCGCCGCGGCCGCGTTGGCCGCGGCCCTCGGTGCGCAGCGGCTGGTCATGCTCACCGACGTGGCCGGCCTGTACGCCGACTGGCCCAACTCCGACGAGGTCGTCACCCAGATCACCGCCGACGATCTGCGGGCCGATGCTGCCCACCCTGGAGTCGGGCATGCGGCCGAAGATGGAGGGTTGCCTGTTCGCGGTCGAGTCCGGCGTGCCGCGGGCCACCGTCATCGACGGCCGGGTGCGCCACTCGCTGCTGCTCGAGATCTTCACCGATGACGGGCATCGGCACGATGGTCATCGGCTCATCCGCGATCCCGGCACCCAGGAGGCGTCACCATGACTGACCAGACACGAGGTGGCCGACCGGCGACCGCGGCCGCCGCGCCGGCCGTCCCAGGCGGCCTGGACGACCCGCTACCGCAACGCGCTGATGAACACCTTCGGCCCGCCCAAGCGGGTCTTCGTGCGCGGCGAGGGCGCGCACCTGTGGGACGCCGACGGCAACCGCTACACCGACTTCCTCGCCGGCATCGCCGTCAACGCGCTCGGCCACGCCCACCCGGCGGTGCTGGCGGCGATCACCGGGCAGCTGTCGACGCTCGGCCACGTCAGCAACTTCTTCGCGACTCCCGCCCAGATCTCGCTGGCCGAGCGTCTCAGCGGGTTCGTCACCGCGAACCAGCCGGAGCACCCCCGCCCGGGTGTTCTTCGCGAACTCGGGCACCGAGGCCAACGAGGCCGCGTTCAAGCTCACCCGTCGCACCGGCCGCACTCGGATCATCGCGATGGAGGGCAGCTTCCACGGGCGCACCATGGGGGCGTTGGCGATCACGCACAACCCCGCCTACCGCGAGCCGTTCGAGCCGTTGCCCGGCGAGGTGATCTTCGTGCCGTACGGCGACGCCGACGCCCTCGCCCGGGCCGTCGACGACACGGTCGCGGCCGTCGTCATCGAGCCGATCCAGGGCGAGAACGGGGTCGTCGATCCCGGGGACGAATTCCTCCGCGCGGCCCGCGCGCATCACCTCGGCGCACGCGGCGCTGTTGTGGCTCGACGAGGTGCAGACCGGCATGGGCCGGTGCGGCGACTGGCTCGCGAGCAGCGGCTCCGGGGTCACCGCCGACATCGTCACCTTCGCCAAGGGGCTCGGCAACGGGTTCCCGATCGGTGCCTGCGTCGCCACGGGTCCCGCCGCGCGAACTGCTGCGGCCCGGCAACCACGGCACGACCTTCGGCGGCAACCCCGTGGCGGCGGTGGCCGGGCTCGCGGTGATCGGGGTGATCGAGCGTGACGGCCTGCTGGCCGCGTCCCGACGCCTCGGCGACCGGCTCGCCGAGCGGCTCATCGACGCCGGCCATCCGCTGGTGGCCGGGGTCCGCGGCCGCGGGCTGCTGCGGGGGATCGTGCTCCGTGACGACGTCGCGCCCGCCACGGTCGAGCGTCTGCTCGATGCGGGGTGGGTCGCCAACGCCCCCCGCCCGAACGTCATCCGGGTCGCACCGCCGCTGATCGTCACGGAGGCCGACATCGACGGATTCGTCCGGGCGGTGCTCGACGCCCTGCCGGCCGGTGACGTCGATGTCCGCTGAGCGCACGTCGCGCGGTGCCCGTCAGGCGCGGATCGCGGCGATCATCGAGAGCCGTGAGGTGGGCAGCCAGGCCGAACTCGCCGAGCTGCTGGCCCAGGAGGGGCTCGCCGTCAGTCAGGGCACGGTGAGCCGTGACCTGCTCGACCTCGGCGCCGTGCGGGTGCGGGGCAGCGACGGCCGGCTGGTCTACACGACCGCCGCGGTCGCCGCGTCCGACGACACGGCCGACCGCGCCCGCCTCGCCAGGCTCTGCGCCGAGGTGCTCATCGGCGCCGATTCGTCGGGGAATCTCGCCGTGCTGCGCACGCCGCCGGGGGCCGCGCAGTACTTCGCCTCGGCCATCGACCGGGCCCGACCCGATTCGGTCGTCGGTACGATCGCCGGCGACGACACCATCCTGGTCATCGCCCGCGATCCGGCCACCGGAGCCGACGTCGCCTCGTACTTCCTCGACCTCAGCGGGGGAGTGCAGCCCGACATGATCCCTTCGTCAAGGAGCGCCGTGAGCCATCCCGATGAGAGTCACCCGCAGGCCGCCGACGGCACGGGCGGTCGGCTGTGGGGCGGCCGGTTCGCCGGGGGCCCCACCGAGGCCATGTTCGCCCTGTCCCAGAGCACCCGGTTCGACTGGCGCCTGGCCCCGCACGACCTGGCGGGGTCGCTCGCGCACGCGCGGGCGCTGCAGGACGCCGGGCTGCTCACCGACGACGAGCATCAACGCCTCACCCAGGCCCTGCGGGACCTGCTCGACGATGTGGTCGCCGGGCGATTCGCCCCGCGCCCGTCCGACGAAGACGTGCACGGGGCGCTGGAACGCGGACTCATCGAGCGGGTCGGGCCCGAGCTCGGCGGGCGGTTGCGCGCCGGGCGCTCCCGCAACGACCAGATCGCGACCCTGATCCGGCTCTACCTCAGGGAGGAGGCCCGCCTCATCGCGCTCGACGTGATCGACGTGGTTGACGCCCTGCGGTCCCAGGCCGAACGCCATCTCGGGGCGGTGATGCCGGGGCGCACGCACATGCAGTCGGCCCAGCCGGTGCTGCTCAGCCACCATCTGCTGGCCCACGCGTGGCCGCTGCTGCGCGATGTCGACCGACTCACCGATCTCGACGCGCGACTGGCAGTCTCGCCCTACGGTTCGGGTGCGCTGGCGGGCACGTCCCTCGGCCTGTCACCTGAATCGGTCGCCACCGCCCTCGGATTCGCCGGGAGCGTCCCCAATTCGATCGACGGCACCGCGGCGCGCGACCTCGTCGCGGAGGCCGCCTACGTTCTCGCCCAGATCGGGGTCGACCTGTCGCGGCTCAGCGAAGATGTCATCATCTGGTGCACCCACGAGTTCGGGTTCGCCCGCCTCGACGACGCGTGGTCGACCGGGTCGAGCATCATGCCGCAGAAGAAGAACCCCGATGTCGCCGAGCTGGCCCGGGGGAAGGCGGGACGGCTCATCGGGAACCTCACGGGTCTGCTGGCCACGCTCAAGGGGCTGCCGCTCGCCTACAACCGCGACCTGCAGGAGGACAAGGAGCCCATCTTCGACGGGATCGATCAGCTGCACGTGCTGCTGCCGGCGATCGCGGGCATGGTGGGTACCCTGACGTTCGACCGGGAACGGCTGGCTGACCTGGCACCCAAGGGCTTCTCGCTGGCCACCGACATGGCCGATTGGCTGGTGCGCCGGCGCGTCCCGTTCGCCCAGGCACACGAGATCACGGGGAGGGCGGTGGCGTTCTGCGAGGCGCACGGTATCGACCTGGCCGACCTCGGCGACGACCAGCTGTCGGCCATCGACCACCGGCTCAATGGTGAGGTGCGCGACGTGTTGAGCGTCGCGGGATCGGTGGCCTCCCGCGACGGCAGGGGTGGCACGGCGCCGGCCGCCGTGGCCGCTCAACTCACTGAGGCGTCGTCCGAGGCGGCTCGGCTTCGCGACTGGGCCCGCGGCTGACCCGATAGGCTGCCGCGCGTGAACGCCGTACTCGATGAACTCACCTGGCGTGGACTGATCGCCAACTCGACCGATCCGCAAGCGCTGGCCGCGCACCTCGACGACGGGCCGGTCACGTTCTACGTCGGATTCGACCCCACCGCACCGAGCATCCACATGGGCAACCTCGTGCAACTCATGGTCGTGCGCGCTCTGCAGCGGGCCGGTCACCGCCCGCTGCTGCTGGTGGGCGGGTCGACCGGACTCATCGGTGATCCCAAGGATTCCTCTGAGCGCACCCTCAACCCGAAGGACCTCGTCGGCCAGTGGGTCGACCGGATCCGAGACCAGGTCAGCCGGTTCGTGAGCTTCGAGGGGGACAACCCGGCCCGCATCGTCAACAACTATGACTGGACGGCCCCACTGTCGACGATCGACTTCCTGCGCGACGTCGGCAAGCACTTCCCCGTGAACAGGATGCTGGCCCGCGACGTCGTCGCGAACCGGCTCGAGTCGGGCATCAGCTACACCGAGTTCAGCTATGTGCTGCTGCAATCCCTCGACTACCGGGAGCTGTTCCGCAGCTACGGGTGCACACTGCAGACGGGCGGGTCCGACCAGTGGGGCAACATCACCGCGGGGGTCGAACTCATCCGCCGCAGCGAGGGCGAGCGCGTGCACGCCCTCGCGACCCCACTGCTCACCAAGGCCGACGGCACCAAGTTCGGGAAGACCGAATCGGGCACGGTGTGGCTCGACCCGGAGATGACCTCCGCCTACGCGTTCCACCAGTTCTTCCTCAACGCCGAGGATGCCAAGGTCGTCGACTACCTCAAGGTGTTCAGCGAGCGTGACCGTGACGAGATCGACCACCTCGCCGAGCTCACCCGCACCGAACCGCAACGACGGGCGGCCCAGCGTGCCCTGGCGGACGACGTCACCGACCTGGTGCACTCGGTCGACGAGCGCCGGGCGGCGGTCGCGGCGGCGTCGGCGATCTTCGGTCGGGGGGAGTTGCGCGAACTGCGTCGCGGCACCCTCGACGGGGTGGTGAGCGAACTCGGACGCCATGAGGTGCCGGCGGGTTCCCTGCCGTCGTTCGTCGATGCTCTGGTCACCGCGGGGGTCGTGGCGTCGAAGTCGGCGGCACGGCGGGCGATCGAGGAGGGTGGCGCCTACCTCAACAACGAGAAGGTCACCGATCCCGACAGGATGCTCGCGCGCGCGGACCTCCTCGAGGGCGGCCATGTCCTGGTGCGGCGCGGACGCCGAACGGTCGGCTCGCTGACCGCGGTCTGACAAGGGCCTCGGCGGGCGTGGCTCGACCGCGGCTGCCCGACTTGCCTCCGGGCGCCCGCGATCCATGCCTGGTGCATACTGTTCGCGTATAGGACCCTTCCCGCTGAGGGTGGCCAGGGGCTCCCGGTTCCTGGTTTGACTCGGGGTGGGTGAGGCACTAACGTTGATCTGGTTGTCGCAAGACGACAGAACAGCATGGCTCGACCCGATGATTCGTACTTCAACGTGATTGTCGATGGGATGGCAATTCGCTTCTACAGCGGATTTGACAGCCCATAAAGGGCCGAATAAAGTCACACCGGTTACGCCGAGTTGATGCCTTTTGGGTTGATGCGAGGTTGGTACCCGTTTCTTGAGAACTCAACAGCGTGCTTTGAAAGTCAATGCCAAGTTTTATGCACTTTTTTGTGCTGTCCCGACCCTTTGTGGGTTTGGATTCCTTTGATTGATTGTTGATGCCCCGTGTTTTTTGTGGGGTTTGTCAGGTTGATCTCTTTTTGTTGAGGTTTCAACGGAGAGTTTGATCCTGGCTCAGGACGAACGCTGGCGGCGTGCTTAACACATGCAAGTCGAACGGTAAGGCCCTTCGGGGTACACGAGTGGCGAACGGGTGAGTAACACGTGAGTAACCTGCCCCTGACTCTGGGATAACAGTTGGAAACAGCTGCTAATACTGGATATGAGCCTGCTGCGCATGCGGTGGGTTGGAAAGTTTTTCGGTTGGGGATGGGCTCGCGGCCTATCAGCTTGTTGGTGGGGTGATGGCCTACCAAGGCGTCGACGGGTAGCCGGCCTGAGAGGGCGACCGGCCACACTGGGACTGAGATACGGCCCAGACTCCTACGGGAGGCAGCAGTGGGGAATATTGCGCAATGGGCGGAAGCCTGACGCAGCAACGCCGCGTGCGGGATGACGGCCTTCGGGTTGTAAACCGCTTTCAGCAGGGACGAAGCTTTTTGTGACGGTACCTGCAGAAGAAGCACCGGCCAACTACGTGCCAGCAGCCGCGGTGATACGTAGGGTGCGAGCGTTGTCCGGAATTATTGGGCGTAAAGAGCTCGTAGGCGGTTGATTGCGTCGGAAGTGAAATCTCAGGGCTTAACTCTGAGTCTGCTTCCGATACGGGTTGACTAGAGGAAGTTAGGGGAGAACGGAATTCCTGGTGGAGCGGTGGAATGCGCAGATATCAGGAGGAACACCGATGGCGAAGGCAGTTCTCTGGGACTTTCCTGACGCTGAGGAGCGAAAGCGTGGGGAGCAAACAGGCTTAGATACCCTGGTAGTCCACGCCGTAAACGGTGGGTACTAGGTGTGGGGGACATTCCACGTTCTCCGTGCCGTAGCTAACGCATTAAGTACCCCGCCTGGGGAGTACGGCCGCAAGGCTAAAACTCAAAGGAATTGACGGGGCCCCGCACAAGCGGCGGAGCATGCGGATTAATTCGATGCAACGCGAAGAACCTTACCTGGGTTTGACATATGCCGGTAACACTCAGAGATGGGTGCCCCTTTTTGGTCGGTATACAGGTGGTGCATGGCTGTCGTCAGCTCGTGTCGTGAGATGTTGGGTTAAGTCCCGCAACGAGCGCAACCCTCGTCCAATGTTGCCAGCGGGTAATGCCGGGGACTCATTGGAGACCGCCGGGGTCAACTCGGAGGAAGGTGGGGATGAGGTCAAGTCATCATGCCCCTTATGTCCAGGGCTTCACGCATGCTACAATGGCCGGTACAGAGGGCTGCGAACCTGTAAGGGTGAGCGAATCCCAAAAAGCCGGTCTCAGTTCGGATTGGGGTCTGCAACTCGACCCCATGAAGTCGGAGTCGCTAGTAATCGCAGATCAGCAACGCTGCGGTGAATACGTTCCCGGGGCTTGTACACACCGCCCGTCAAGTCATGAAAGTCGGTAACACCCGAAGCCGGTGGCCCAACCCTTGTGGAGGGAGCTGTCGAAGGTGGGACTGGTGATTAGGACTAAGTCGTAACAAGGTAGCCGTACCGGAAGGTGCGGCTGGATCACCTCCTTTCTAAGGAGCCTTCTGGCCGACGGTTTTTCTGTTGGTTCAGTTCGGTCTGGTTCCGGGGCGTTTGTTCCCGGTCGGACGGGCATCTGGTTTGTGGAACATTGGCCATTAGGCGTCGTGCTGGTGTCTGGGTGAGTACTGCTTCCTTTGTGGGGGGTGTGGAAAGTTTGGGTGCTGGTGCGGCGTTGAGGAGCACGCTGTTGGGTCCTGAGGGGTCGGTTGCTGTTGTGGCCGGTTTCTTGTGCGGATCATGGTCTGGCCGGCTGGTTGGTTGGTTGGGTGGTGGTCCCGCTCGTATGTTGAGAACTACACAGTGGACGCGAGCATCTTTGTAGTTGATGACAAGCTACTAAGTGCGATCGGTGGATGCCTTGGCACCAAGAGCCGATGAAGGACGTTGTAACCTGCGATAAGCCCTGGGGAGCTGGTAAACGAGCTGTGATCCTGGGATGTCCGAATAGGGAAACCTCGAATTTCCGGAGTCATGTCCGGCGACCTCTACCTGAACACATAGGGTAGTTGGAGGGAACGTGGGGAAGTGAAACATCTCAGTACCCACAGGAAGAGAAAACAATTGTGATTCCGTTAGTAGTGGCGAGCGAACGCGGATGAGGCCAAACCGTATGTGTGTGATAGCTGACAGGTGTTGCACATGCGGTGTTGTGGGGCCGTTCTGGCTGGGCTGTCGACCAGTCGGGGAGTAAGAAATGATCAATGAAGTGGAAACGTCTGGGAAGTCGTGGCGTAGAAGGTGAGACCCCTGTAGACGTAAGTTGATCACTCCCGAGCGTTACCCCAAGTAACGCGGAACCCTTGAAATTCCGCGTGAATCCGGCGGGACCATCCGTCAAGCCTAAATACTCCTTGGTGACCGATAGCGGACAAGTACCGTGAGGGAAAGGTGAAAAGTACCCCGGGAGGGGAGTGAAATAGTACCTGAAACCGATCGCATACAATCCGTCGGAGCCCTGCGGGGTGACGGCGTGCCTTTTGAAGAATGAGCCTGCGAGTTAGTGGTGTGTGGCGAGGTTAACCCGTGTGGGGTAGCCGTAGCGAAAGCGAGTCCTAATAGGGCGTTTGAGTCGCATGCTCTAGACCCGAAGCGAAGTGATCTATCCATGGCCAGGGTGAAGCGACGGTAAGACGTCGTGGAGGCCCGAACCCACTTGGGTTGAAAACCGAGGGGATGAGCTGTGGATAGGGGTGAAAGGCCAATCAAACTTCGTGATAGCTGGTTCTCCCCGAAATGCATATAGGTGCAGCGTCGCGTGTTTCTTACCGGAGGTAGAGCACTGGATGGTCTAGGGGGCCTACAAGCTTACCGAAATCAGCCAAACTCCGAATGCCGGTAAGTGAGAGCGCGGCAGTGAGACTGTGGGCGATAAGGTTCATAGTCGAGAGGGAAACAGCCCAGATCACCAGCTAAGGCCCCTAAGCGATAACTAAGTGGAAAAGGATGTGGAGTTGCGGAGACAACCAGGAGGTTGGCTTGGAAGCAGCCACCCTTGAAAGAGTGCGTAATAGCTCACTGGTCAAGTGATTCTGCGCCGACAATTTAGCGGGGCTCAAGTTATCCGCCGAAGCTGTGGCATTCGCGTGTTGACCTGACTTCGGTCCAGGTGCGCGGATGGGTAGGGGAGCGTCGTGTGTCCAGTGAAGCGGCGGGGTGACCCAGTCGTGGAGGGCACACGAGTGAGAATGCAGGCATGAGTAGCGAATGACGGGTGAGAAACCCGTCCGCCGAATATCCAAGGGTTCCAGTGGTCAAGCTAATCTGCCCTGGGTAAGTCGGGACCTAAGGCGAGGCCGACAGGCGTAGTCGATGGACAACGGGTTCATATTCCCGTACCGGTGAAACAACGATCCTGCCGAGGCGAGTGATGCTAAGCATGCGAGATGTCTGTGGGTCTTCGGATCTGTGGGTGCTGAGTCTGTGACCCGATCTTGTATTAGGTAAGCTGCGGAGGGACGCAGGAAGGTAGCTCAGCCCAGTGCGATGGTTGTCCTGGGGTAAGTGTGTAGGGCGAGTGGTAGGCAAATCCGCCACTCTTGTGCCTGAGACATGATGCCGATAAAGCCGTGAGGCCTAAGTGAGTGATCCTATGCTGCCTAGAAAAGCTGTCGTAGCGAGTTGTGAGCCGCCCGTACCCTAAACCGA
>CAWCUX010000011.1:0-9741 GCA_963798885.1 uncultured Actinomycetota bacterium
CGCATCAGGAGGCAACTTCCCGCGGGATCGCCGCGACGATCGCCTCGCGGAGCCGCGCCGGGTCGGCCTCGGGATGACGCGTGCAGGCGACCCCCCAGATGAACGCGCTCACCGGCGCCATCGGACGCACGACGTCGCGGGCGACGGTGCCGCTGAGGCGGTGGATGTCGTCGACATCGACCAATGAGGGGTCGACCCGCATGGCCCCGCACACCTCTTCGACCCAGGCCCGCCAGCGGAAGGCGTCGAGATCGCCGCTCACCGGCGTCCCTGCTTGGTGAGGGTCGGGCGCTCCCACGTCTTCGACGGCGCGTGCACGTTGGCCCGGCGCCGGTGGCCGGCCGAGCGGTAGACGATGTAGGGACGGGTGAGGTAACCGACGGGTGCGCTGAACACGTGCACCAACCGGGTGAACGGCCAGATGAGGAACAGCAGGAAGGCGAGCACCGCGTGCAACTGGAACTGGAACGGCGCGCTTGCGATCAGCTCGGGTTTCGGCTGGAACATGAAGATGCTGCGGAACCACGGCGACACGCCGAGCCGGTAGTTGTAGTCCTCGCTCAGAGCGCTGCTCACTGTATTGAACAGCCCGAAGAAGATGACCAGGCCGAGGATGAGGTACATCACCTTGTCGTTGACGGTGGTGGCGTAGAACACGGCCTTGACCGTGCGACGACGGAACACCAGGATGGCGAACCCGACCGCGACCATCGCGCCGGCCACCAGGCCGCCGGTCACCGCGATGACGTGGTAGGCGGAGTTCGGCAGGCCGATCGCATCGGTGAACGACTTGGGGATCACCAGGCCCATCACGTGACCGAAGAACGCGAAGATGATGCCGAAGTGGAACAGCGGGCTGCCGATCCGCAGCAGCCGTCCCTCATAGATCTGGGAACTGCGGGTCGTCCAGCCGAACTTGTCGTAGCGATAGCGCCAGATCAGGCCGACGACGAACACGGCGAGGCAGATGTAGGGGTAGACGACCCAGAGGAAGGTGGTCATCGGTTGGCTCCTTCGAAGGCCGCCTCGTCGGCGTCCGGGTGGGGATTGAGACGCGGGTCGAGCGAATACGCGTCGAGGCCGACGTCTTCGCTCGGGGGACCCTCGGCCAGCAGGGTCGCGACCGCCTGCTGCTGGTCACCGCGCAGCGGCGGCAGGGTGGCCGACAGCGCGTCGACGGCTGCCAGCCAGCGCGATCCACGCTCTGCCAGGGCGAGCCGCAACAATTCGATCCCGGCCCGGTGGTCGTTGAGCAACTTCCAGGCGATCGCCACGTCGGCACCGGCACCGAACTCGAGCACCACGCTGAGGTGGTCGGGCAACTCCTCGTCGGTGACCTCGAGCCCGCCGCGGCGGTAGGCCTGCTTGAACTGCACCAGGGCGATGCCACGCTTGCGGGTGTCGCCGTAGGAATAGTAGGTGAGGTGCAGGGCGCACCGCCGGGTGGTGTCGAACGTGGCGACGTAGTCGGAGCGCAACCGCACGACGTCGGTCGCCGTGATGTCGTCGACCAATCGCAGCAGCGGCCCACCGACCGGCGGTGGCAGCCGGCTGGCGGCGTCCCGTATCGCGGGCAGGACGCCGATGACCTCGTCGCCGGGATAGTCGAGCAGCAGCGAGATCACCTGCCAGGCCAGGCGCAGGTCGCCGTCGTCCAACGTCGGCCCGGGCCGGTCGGCGCGGCGGGCGGGTGAACCCAGCCAGCCCCTCACGGGGCGTCCTGCGTGTGGTCGGAGCCGGGGATGCCGGGACGCTGTGCGACCTCATCGGGAGAGGCCTTGCCGGGCATGCCGCGACCGTCCCACTCCATGTAGCTGAGGCTGCCGGGCACCTGCGACCAGTCGTCGGCCTGCATCCTCGCCTTCGCCTCCTTGAACGTCTGCAGTGCGATCGGGATGGGCCCGCCCGATCCCGACCCGAAGTGTGCGGCCTTGCCCTCGCCGACGGGACACTCGGTCGCCAACTCCTCGAGCCCGTGTGCCTGCTCCTGGTGCGCGGTGGGGATGACGTAGCGCTCCTCGTACTTGGCGATGGCGAGCAGCCGGAACATCTCCTGCACCTCCGCGCCGGTCATGCCCACGGCCCGGGCGATCGGTTCCTGGGGCTCGTTGCCGAGGTTGAGGTCACGCATGTAGGAGCGCATCGCGGCGAGCTTGTCGAGCACCTGACGCACCGGCTCCACCTCACCGGCGGTGAACAGGTTCGCCAGATACTCCATCGGGATCCGCAGGGCGTCGATCGCGCCGAACAGGTTGCCGGCGTCCTCGGCGTCGTGTCCGGAGTTGCTCAACGCGTCGACCACCGGCGACAGCGGAGGGATGTACCAGACCATCGGCATCGTGCGGTACTCGGGGTGCAGTGGCAGGGCAACCCTGTAGTCCATGATGAGGCGGCGCACCGGTGACTTGCGGGCGGCCTCCATCCAGTCGGCCGGGATGCCCTGGCGCTCGGCCTCGGCGATGATGTCGGGGTCGAACGGGTCGAGGAACACGCCCCGCTGGGCCTCGTACAGCCCGTGCTCATCGGTGGTGGACGCGGCCTCCAGGACGGCGTCGGCGTCATAGAGCATGATGCCGATGTAGCGCAGCCGGCCCACGCAGGTCTCGGCGCACACCGTGGGGATGCCCACCTCGATCCGCGGGTAGCAGAAGGTGCACTTCTCGGCCTTGCCGGTGGAGTGGTTGAAGTAGATCTTCTTGTAAGGGCAGCCGGAGATGCACATCCGCCACCCGCGGCAGCGCTCCTGGTCGACGAGGACGATGCCGTCCTCGCTGCGCTTGTAGATCGCCCCGGACGGGCACGAGGCCACGCACGACGGGTTCAGGCAGTGTTCGCAGATGCGCGGCAGGTAGAACATGAACGTCTGCTCGAACTCGAACTTCACCTTCTCGGAGATGTCCTTGAGCATGACGTCGTCCTTGCCGGTGACGTAGGTGCCGCCGAGGTCGTCGTCCCAGTTGGCGCCCCACTTCGGCTGCATCGGCTTGCCGGTGATCATCGAGTGCGGCTGGGCCACCGGGAAATGCTCCTGGGCGGGCGAATTGAGCAGCGTTTCGTAGTCGTAGGTCCACGGCTCGTAGTAGTCGTCCATGCTCGGCAGCTTGGGGTTGCCGAAGATGGTCAGCAGCTTGGTGAACCGGCCGCCCGCCTTGAGCTTGAGCCGCCCGTTCTTTTTGAGTTCCCAGCCGCCCTGCCACTTCTCCTGGTCTTCGTAGCGGCGCGGGTAGCCGAGCCCGGGCCGGGTCTCGACGTTGTTGAACCAGACGTACTCGGTGCCCGTGCGGTTGGTCCATGCCTGCTTGCACGTCACCGAACAGGTGTGGCAGCCGATGCACTTGTCGAGGTTCATCACCATCGACATCTGGGCCATGATGCGCATGCTGAGGGTGCCTTTCGGGTCAGTAGGCGACGTTCTGGGAACGCCTGCGGATCATGGTGACCTCGTCTCGGTTGTTACCGGTGGGACCGAGGTAGTTGAACGCGAACGACAACTGGCCGTAGCCGCCGATGAGATGGGTCGGCTTGACCAGGATCCGGGTGAGGGAGTTGTGGATGCCGCCGCGGCGACCGTTGGTCTCGGTGAGCGGCACGTTGATCAGCCGATCCTGGGCGTGGTACATGTACACCGTGCCCTCGGGCATCCGGTGCGACACGATCGCCCGGGCGTTGACCACCCCGTTGCGGTTGACCAGTTCGACCCAGTCGTTGTCGCTGATGCCCACCTTCTCGGCGTCCTGCACGCTCATCCACACCTGCTGGCCCCCGCGTGACAACGTCTGCATGTACCAGTTGTCCTGGTACTGGCTGTGGATCGCCCACTTGAAGTGCGGGGTGAGGTAGCGGACGCTGACGCCCAGCGCGTTCTCCTCGCCGATCTCGGCCTCGCCGAACAGCTGATGCATGTTGAGAGGCCCGCGGTAGGTGGGCAGGCCCTCGCCGAGCGCGATCATCCAGTCGTGGTCGAGATAGAAGTGCTGGCGTCCGGTGAGGGTGTGCCAGGGCTTCATCCGTTCCACGTTGATCGTGAACGGGCTGTACCGGCGTCCACCGGCCTCGGAGCCGGACCACTCCGGCGAGGTGATCACCGGGGTGGGCTGGCCGACGATGTCGGCGAAGGTGATGATCTTGCCCTCGTGCTCGGCCGCGAGGTCGTGCAGTTGCGTGCCGGTGCGCTTCTCGAGGTTCTTGAACCCCTGGGTGGCGAGGTGGCCGTTGGTGGTTCCCGCCAGCGCCATGATCGTCTCGGACACGTTGACGCCGTGGTCGAGTCTCGGCCGCCCGGACGCCACCCCGTCGCCTTGGCGCACGCCGTTCTTGCCCTTGAGGTAGTCGATCGCGCTGGTGACGTCGACCGTCACGCCCTTGGTGGTGGTGCCGAGGGTGTCGAGCAGCGGCCCGACCGAGCCATACTGCTCGCCGAGCAGGGTGTAGTCGCGTTCGACGACGACCAGCTTCGGCATGGTGACGCCCGGAACCGGGGGCACCTCGCCGCTCTTCCAGTCGCGGACGACACCGTGCACCGTGGCCATCGCGTCGGGCGTGTCGTGCAGCATGGGCACGGCGACGACATCCTTGCGCGTGCCCAGGTGGGTGTGGGCGAACTCGGCGACCTTGTCGCTGAGCAACTGGAAGATCTCCCAGTCGGTCTTCGCCTGCCACGGGGGGTTGATCGCCGGAGTGAACGGGTGCACGAACGGGTGCATGTCGGTGGTGTTGAGGTCGTGCTTCTCGTACCAGGTGGCCGCAGGCAGGATGACGTCGGACATGAGCGTCGAACTGGTCATCCGGAAGTCGAGGGTGCAGACGATGTCGAGCTTGCCCTCGGGTGCGACGTCTCGCCAGGTGATGTCACGCGGTCGCAGTTCTTCGGGTGCCTCGTCGGCGAGCACCGCGTGGTCGGTTCCGAGGACGTGCTTGAGGAAGTACTCGTCGCCCTTGGCGGAGTTGCCGAACAGGTTGGCCCGCCACAAGGTGAGGGCGCGGGGCCAGTTCTCTTCGGCGTCGGGGTCTTCTACGGCGAACCGCAGCGCGCCGGAGGTGAGCTGGTCGGCGACGTACTCGCCCACCGGCCGTCCGGACGCCTCCGCGTCGTCGGCCAGCTGGAGCGGGCTCCTGTCGAACGTCGGATACGACGGCATCCAACCCGACCTGACCGACTGCGCGTAGAGGTCGGCGGTGGTGCGGCCCCGGAACGCGTCGTTGCCGACATCGCCCGCAGACAAGATGTCGGCGGCGAACGTGTCGTAGCGCCACTGGTCGGAGTTGATGTACCAGAAGCCTGTCTGGATCATCTGCCGCGGCGGGCGCTCCCAGTCGAGGCCGAACGCCATCTGCGCCCAGCCGGTGATCGGGCGGGCCTTCTCCTGGCCGACGTAATGCGCCCAGCCACCCCCGTTGCGTCCCTGACAACCGGTGATCGTGGTGAGCATCAGCATCGTGCGGTAGATGACGTCGGAGTGGTACCAGTGGTTGGTGCCGGCGCCCATGACGATCATCGAGCGGCCCCGCGTCTGTTCGGCGTTGCGGGCGAACTCGCGGGCGATCGCGCGCGACCTTGTCGGCCGGCACGTTGGTGATCGCCTCCTGCCAGGCGGGGGTGTAGGCGCCGTCGGCGTCGTCGTAGCCGGTGGGCCACTGCGCCGGGCAGTCCTTCCCGGCCGACGCCGTACTGCGCGAGCATCAGGTCGAACACGGTCGTGACCAACCGGTCGCCGACCCGGCGCACCGGGACGCCGCGACGCAGCTCGCGCACCGAGCCGTCGGGGTTGTCGAACGCGGGCAGCACCAGTTCGACGGAGTCGGCCGCGTCGCCGGCGAGGGTGAGCGCCGGTGTGATGTCGCCGAGCTCGAGGTTCCAGTGGCCCAGGCCCGCGTCGCCGAATCGGTGCCCGAGCGTGCCGCCGGGGATGTCGGGCGCGTCGGTGGCGGTGTTCCACATCGCCGGCTTGAACATCGCGTTCTCGGACCCGTGCTGGGGATTGTCGAAATCGCCCGCGACGAGGAACTTGCCGGGCTTGTAGCTGCCGTCGGGCTGGGCGTCGAGGCTCACCAGGAACGGCAGATCGGTGTAGTGCTTGACGTAGTCGTCGAAGTAGTCGACGCTGTGCTCGACGAAGAACTCCCGCAACACCACGTGGCCCATCGCCATGCCGAGCGCCGCGTCACTGCCGGGGGCGACCGGCAGCCACTCGTCGGCGAACTTGACGTTCTCGGCGTAGTCGGGGCTCATCACCACGACCTTCTGGCCGCGGTAACGGGCCTCGGTCATCCAGTGCGCGTCGGGCGTGCGGGTGAGGGGGATGTTCGAGCCCCACATGATGAGGTATCCGGCGTCCCACCAGTCGCCCGACTCGGGCACGTCGGTCTGGTCGCCGAACACCTGCGGGACTGGCCACCGGCAGGTCGGCGTACCAGTCGTAGAACGAGAGCATCGAGCCGCCGATGAGGCTCGTGTATCGGGCGCCGGACGCGTGCGACACCATGCTCATCGCGGGGATCGGTGAGAATCCGGCGATCCGGTCGGGACCCCAGCGCTTGATGATGTAGGTGTGCGCGGCGGCGACCATCTCGACGGCCTCGGGCCAGGTGGCGCGCACCAGGCCCCCCTTGCCGCGGGCCTGCTTGTAGGCGCGGGACTTCTCCGGGTCCTGCACGATCGACGCCCAGGCGACGACCGGGTCGCCGTGCTCGGCCTTCGCCGCACGGTACAGGTCGAGCAGGACGCCGCGGATGTAGGGGTAGCGAACCCGGGTGGGCGAGTACGTGTACCACGAAAAGGAAGCCCCGCGCGGACAGCCACGGGGCTCGTAGTCGGGGCGGTCGGGGCCCGGCGAGGGGTAGTCGGTCTGCTGGGCCTCCCAGGTGATGATGCCGTCCTTGACGTAGACCTTCCAACTGCACGATCCGGTGCAGTTGACGCCATGGGTGGAGCGGACGACCTTGTCGTAGGCCCAGCGGTCACGGTAGAACCAGTCGCTACGTCCGCCCTCGCGGAAGATCGCCCGGTTGTCGTCGGACACCGAGGCCCGCGTGAAGAACCGGCGGGTTCGCACCAGCGCGTCGCCGACGGTCCGTCCGGTCCATGTCGTGTGCCGTCGCGGGCGTCCGGGTCTCTGTCATGCGCGCTGCCTTTCGTAGGCGGGGAAACTGGTGCCGGTCGTCATCGATCACTCGGCAGTGGTCGCCGTCGGCGGAGGCGTGGAGCTGCACCTCGGTGTCGGGCTCACCCAGGCAGCTGCAGCGCCTCGCGGATCAGGCCCCGGTGCAGGGCGCACACGACCCCCGGCCGCACGGACGACAGGTCGCTGATCGGGCAGTGGCCGAGGGTCATCTCGGCGGTGTGACCGGCGTCGGTGGAGGTGATCGTCGGGTCGAATCCCCACCGCTGCATGAGGTCGACGACCGGACCCGACCTTGGCGAGCCACTGGCCGGGGCTGGTGGCGGGCGACCGATCGGCCTGCGACGGCAACAGCGAGTCGGCACGGTGGATCATCCACGCCGAGGCGACCACATCGGGGTCGTCGCCGGTGGCCAGCATCTCGAGCAGCAGCTTGGCCGTGACCCGGTAGGCGTCGAGCTGGTCGCGGCCGGTCGATCGCCGACCGGGCGACGGTGTAGTAGCGGCTCGGTCGGCCGACCCCTGCCCGCTCGTCGTGGTAGTCGACGAGGCCACCCGCCACCAATTGGTCGAGGTGGAAGCGGATCGTCGTGACGTGGCGTTCGAGGCGCTCGGCCAGGTGGGCGGCGGTGAGGCCCCGCTCGCGGGTCTGCGGCTGGTCGGCGGTGGCGACGTGTGGGAGTTGGTCGAGCAGTTCGACGATCTCCCGGCGTGGGGCGGAGGTGAGCAGCACCGGCACGGGTGTCTCGACCACGTCAGTCATCGCAGCTCCTTCGGAGGGTCGCGCGTGGGGGTCAGAGGGAGCGAGCACTGCGGCGTGCCCGTTCGGATGAGGGGCGGCGATTC
The DNA here is from genome assembly GCA_963798885.1 of uncultured Actinomycetota bacterium. Lineage (GTDB taxonomy): Bacteria > Actinomycetota > Actinomycetes > Propionibacteriales > Propionibacteriaceae > JAJYQH01. The sequence goes on from CAWCUX010000011.1 coordinate 7,965, forward strand.
GAAGCAATGGCGGTTCACTATATTCACCGATCCTGGCTCGGTAGCGCATGGACCGCCAGATCGCGCCAACTTCACGAGCCTTCGCGCGGGATCGGGGTCCTTTTCGCTGAATCCTACACCGCTGTAGTTGACGCTGGCGGAGTACTGCCAATAGGCTTCCTGGCGCGTCGTCGGCGACAATTGGCGGATCAGGATCCGCTAAGTCGTCGGGGTCGGTGTGTCCTTCTCGGGGTGCACCGCATCGCACGGGCGTCCATCGTGCGCGGCGCGCTCCGCTGCCCGTCGTCCGGCTGCCAGGGCCATGATCCGCCCACGACAGCCCGCACCCACCATTTCCGACAAGGATCGACGATGACCGAGACCCTTCACGGTGGCCGCGAATGGCTCGCCAGCTGGAACCCCGAGGACGAGGCGTCCTGGGACAAGTCGCTCGCCTGGCGCACGCTGTGGATCACGACGTTCTCGCTGACCATGTGCTTCGTCGCCTGGTTCCTGCCGAGCGCCCTGGTGCCCAAGCTGAATGCCCTCGGGTTCGGCTTCACCAAGGACCAGCTCTACTGGATGGCCGCCATGCCAGGTCTGTCCGGCGGCGTGCTCCGCGTGCTGTGGATGATCCTGCCGCCGATCATGGGCACGCGGAAGATGGTCACCATGACCAGCGCGATGCTGCTCGTTCCGCTCGTGGGCTGGGCGGTCGCGATCCAGAGCAGCGCCACCTCCTACTGGGCGCTGATGGCGCTGGCGTTCCTCGCGGGCATCGGCGGTGGCGCGTTCTCCGGATTCATGCCCTCCACCTCCTACTTCTTCCCCCGGCGGATGGCGGGGACGGCCCTCGGCATCCAGGCCGGCATCGGCAACTTCGGCGTTTCGCTGGTGCAACTGCTCACCCCGCTGCTCATCGGATTTGCGATGATCGGGGGCCCGCAGATGCTCAGCGTGCCGGGCAAGGCGGTCCGGCAGGTCTGGTTCCAGAACGCCGGCTACACCTGGGTGCCGTTCGTGCTGGTCGCCGATCGTGCTGTCGTGGTGGTTCCTCAAGTCGGTGCCGGTGAAGGCCAACATCCGCCAGCAGTTCGACATCTTCCGCAATACCGACACCTGGCTGATGACCTACCTCTACATCATGACCTTCGGCACCTTCTCGGGCCTGTCGGCGCAGTTCGCGCTGCTCACCACCAACCTCTACGGCTCGGGCAACTCGAAGATCGTCGAGGGAAGCGGCGCCACCGCGACGGTGCTCATCGCCGGCTATTCCGTGCCCGATCCGGTGACCTTCGTGTTCTGGGGCGCACTCGTCGGGGCGGCTTCCCGGGTGCTCTTCTCGCCGCTCACCGACCGGATGGGAGGGGCGATCTGGACGCTGGTCTCCGGTGTCGGTCTCATCGCCTCGATCGCCTACACGATCCCCGCGCTGACGCCCGATCTGTCGAGCGCCGCCAGCCTGCACTCGAGCTTCCTCAGGTTCTTCTGGGGCATGATGGCGATCTTCCTGTTCTCGGGCATCGGCAACGCCTCCACCTTCAAGCAGATGCCGATGATCTTCGAGCGGCCGTGAGGCCGGCGGCGTCATCGGCTGGACCTCGGCGATCGCGGCGTTCGGCCCGTTCCTGTTCGGCGTCGGACTCACCCTCATCGGTCCGGTGGCCTTCTACGTCATCGGCGTCCTGTGGGCTGCCGGTGGCGTGGTCATCACCTGGATGCGGTACTCCCGCAAGGGCGCCGCGCGTCCGAGCTGACGGCCGGGCGAACGGCTCGCGCCCGGGGAGGTCGGGCCCGC
>CAWCUX010000012.1:0-78264 GCA_963798885.1 uncultured Actinomycetota bacterium
GTGGCGCAACTCAGGTCGGAGTCCGACACCGCGTTCCAGTGCGGGATGGATTTGGGTCAGCAGCCCGCGGATGCGGTTGGACAGGCGGGTCGCTTTGGCGGCGAGGTCGTCGTCGAAGCCGACCAGGACCTTCAACTCCGCGAGGGACTCTTCGCCGAGATCGACGCTGCGCAGGGTGTGGGGCATGGTGCGGGCGGCGTCGGCGATGATGGACGCGTCCCTCGCGTCGGTCTTTGCGTTGCGCGGGTGAAGGTCGGCGATGCGTCGCATCGCCAGGCCGGGGAGGTAGGCGGCCTGGATGCCCATCGAGCGGGCGACCGCGATGGGGAGTGCGCCGATCGTGTTCGGTTGGTCCACGATCACCAGCACCTGACCATGCGTTTGCAGGCGAGTGAACAGGTCCTCGAGCTTGGCCTGATCTTGCGGGAGAGGCTTGTCGGAGACCTTCCGGCCGGCAGCATCCAGTGCGCAGGCGTGGTGGTCCTGTTTACCCACGTCCAGCCCGCACCAGATGTCGAAGCCGATCTCGTCCATGCCGGTGACCATCCTTCCATCGAAGCGACGGTCGTCGGTGGTGGTGATGCGTCAGCTGCCGGCACCCACGTTACGAAGAGACCTCACCTGGGCCGTGTCCCTATCAGCGGTCATCTGGCGCCACCAGGCTCGGTGACAACACCCCCCGGATCATTCGAGAGACAGGGGCAGTAAGTCATGCCGGGCCCGGCGACCGTAACCCCGCTCCGCAGGGTCACCAGCAAGGTAACGGCGCGGTCGGCGTGAATTCCGTGGCAGCGGCTCGGCGGAGGATCTTCGGAGAGTCGCGAGTCACCCGGGTGACACCCCTCTGCAGTGACGGGAGGTGATCCCCGGTCGCCGATTGGGGTCGGAGCGTGACCGATCGGCGGGCACCTAGGGTGAGCCGCAGCGACCGCTTCCGACGTACTGTCGGGGGCAGTCTTCGAGTGGGCTGCCCGGTGATGCAGTCGCAGCCACCCACGTAAGCGAGTGGGCGCTGGTACTTCTTGAAGCCGGTGATCGACGTCGCGGCGCTGCTCATCGGCGCCGGCATCGGAGCTTCCCGGCAATAGCGGCAGTTCGAATGTCTCGACATCCGTCGCGACGGTCACGGTGACGGCGACAGCGACCGACGGGGGCAGCGGGGCGACCCGTCATCAGGGGGAGTTACCTGCGCAGGCTCATGTCGACGACCAAGACGATCCTGTCCCGGATTCTGAGTGTGACGGCGAGCCTGCTGCTGGTCATCGTCGCCACCGCCTGCTCAACGGGGGAGCGGACCCCGCCCTACGAAGTCACCACGACGATCGGCTCTGATGCCAGTACGGCCGACATCAAGATGTGGGCGCCCGTGGCCGACGGGCCATGGCCGGTGGTGGTCGGCATCCACGGGTTGGGCGGCGCGAAGGAGGACTGGGACGTCATCGCCGGCGAGCTGGCGGCCCGGGGGATGGTCGTCTTCGTCCCGGACTGGTCCATGGCCAGCGTCGAGCAGGACTTGGCCTGTGCGATGGGCTACGCACGGGCGCACGCAAGCGAGTACGGCGCCGACTCGAATCAGCCCTTCGTCGTGGTGGGCCACTCGCTTGGTGCTGAGATCGCGCTGGCCACGCTGAATGACCCGCCCGCCGTCTCGTGCGTCGAGCCTGTCGATGCCAACAGCAACCCCGACCTGGTGGTGTCGATCGCCGGGTGCATCTACGAGTCCGAGGGGGTCTCGAGCGACTTCGACGCGACCGGCTACGACAGCCTCGACACCCCGATCGTGTTGATCGGTGGGAGCCGCGACCAGACCTGCCCGGCGCAGCAGTCCGAAGCCGCCGCGACAGCGTTGCGCGCCGCGGGTCACGACGCCAGCTTCGTGGCGATCGAGGGCGCGGGCCACTTCAACCTGATCTTCCATGACATCGTCGACGGCAAGTTCGTCACGTCGGCCGACGACCCCGCGGGGACGGCAGTCGTGCGAGTCATCGTCGATGCCGTCGCTGAACTCGGCTGATCCGTTCCGGCTCACGAGAGGCGCACCACCCGAGGCCTAGGCCGGGAAATCGGTCACCATCACCGAGCACCGACCATGGCGATGCTCCTCATCACGCGAATCCGCGTCGACCCGTGCAGGCGGCGACTCGAGGTCCTCCGACACCCAGCCGCCCTCGGGCGACAGGCGCAGCATCTCCCCGGAGCTCGGCTCGACGGCGCGCAGGTCCACCCCGCCGCCGCTCACGAGCCTCGCCACCTGGGGCAGCCGGGACAGCACATCGTCGATCACCGTGGGCCGCGCGCAGATCACGACGAGCAGGCGCACCGGATCATGGTGGGGCAGCCCGGGCCAGCGTCCGTCGATCGGGGCGGTGTCGGAGACGGCTTGCCAGGGCAGCCCGATCCGCAGGTCGCCGCGCGCCCCGGTGAGGACGCCGGACAGGGCGTGCTCCGCGTCGTCGGCCCCGACGACCACGTTGTGGGTCGTCTTGTCGCCTGCGCCGAAGTGATCCGGATCGACCGTTGAGCACCAGTACTGCATGTTGATCCACTGCCCGACAACCATCGGCCCGGCCATCACCGACTGGAGCAGCGTCCCGTCGGGATCGATGTCGGGGCGGTAGGAGTGCAGGAACACCCGTCCGTCGAGGTGGCACCGCGCGGTGAGCGCCCGGGGGCCGATCACCATCGCGGCGTTGCCCGCGAGGCCCCATTCGGGCCGCACCTGGGCCCAGTCGGCCGCGCGCCGGTCGAGGTGGTGACGCAATCGGGCGACGCCTGCTGCCCTCGGGGCCTGGGGCAGGGTGGCCGCGCGCTCGCACACCACCAGATCGGTGGCGATGGCGAGGTCGTCGACGAGCCGGGCCAGCACCGGTGACGCCTCCGCGGGGGTGTCGACGACGGTGACCCGGTCGCGGGTCGTGTCGTGCAGGGCGGCCACGAAGGTGGTGCCCGACACGTCGATGCCGCGCTCGAGCAGCCCGGCCGCCACCCGCGGATCGGAGAGCACCTGCACCATCGCCCGCGCACTGACCTCGCCCGACTGGCCCCCGCAGGCGCCGCAGTCGTAGGCCGCCAGGTGCGGGTTGTTCGTCGCCGAGCCGGCGTGGCCGCAGAGCATGACCAGCGGTGCGAGGTCGACCAGGCCGGTTCCACGCAGGAACCCTTCGGCGAGGTCGACGAGCTCGGCCACGGCGAATCCGTCGCCGGTTGCGGGCACCGCGTCACCCGCGTGGCCGTCTGCGACGGTGGCGAGCGTCCCGCGCAGGGGTGCCCCCGCGCGGCGGCGCACGGCGGCGCTCGCCGATGTCCACCGGGCCGGCGCCGCGGTGCGCAGCGCGGCCAGCGGTCCCAGGAGCCAGCCCGAGGCCTCGGCGAGCGGGAATGCCGCGAACGGCCGGCCCTCCACCTCATGCAGGGCCGCTCCGCCCTCGGCCGTCGACCACGACCACGGTCCCGGCCGGCCCGTCTCGGTCACCGTGTGGCCCGGGCGGATGAGCGCGGGGCACCGCTCGGTGACGACTCCGGTGGGGGAGACGTGGCGCAACGGTAGGCCGAAGAACCCGGCGGCGCCGAACGTCTCCCACGGGCCCACCTCCTCGAGGCGGCGGCGCAGGCGCTCCGAGCGCACGTCGATGCAGGTCACGACCTGCGCGTGCGCCCCGGACGCGGTCGGACGGGACGTCGAGAGCATGCCGCGGGCGCCGGCGGCTATTTCCGAGACGATCGGAGCGTGCACGGCGCTCTCCCAGGCCGCGAGACGCAGCCGCTCCACGCCCGCCTCCCGCACCTCCGACACCACGCCCTGCAATTCGTGTGCCGCGGGCTCCGGGACGCCGAGCGCCTCGGCGACGGCCGCCGACACCACCGGCGTGGGCACCGGTTCCGCGGTCGCGGCCGGGCCCCGATCGCGCACGACGGCTTCGAGCAGCAGCGCGGCGGCGAGGTCCGAGAACGCCAGCACCCGGCGCCGGTCGGCATCGGCGTTCTCGACGTCGACGCCAGGCACCGGTACCCCCTGCCGCAGTCGCCACGACAGGTGCGAGGCCCACCCCGCGTACGACGACGAGGAGTCCGCCCGAGGATGCGCACGTGCTCGGCCGGGTCGGCGGTCACCAGGCGCAGCAGCACGGCCACGGCCCGCTCGGCCTCGGCCGGCAGCGCCGCCGCGAGCCGGCGGGCTCCACGGACGCCGAGCGCACGGTCGAGTCCCGCATCGCCCCGCACGGCGGCCCACACCCCTCCGGGGGCGGGCCCCCAGGCGGTCGCGCCGTAGACCCGGCCGCAGGTGAGCCCGACGTAGGTGGATCGGGTGTGCGGCGAGTGCCGCGTCGGCCCGGCGTCGTACATGAGGGTCTCACGCACCACGTCGAGTCGGGCCACGCCCGCGACCGACGCCCTCCTGCCCTCGAGCAGACCGGCGACGGCACGGGCGAGCGCCGCCTCGTCCACCCGACCCTCTGCCCAGGCGAGCCGGAACAGTTCCGCGGTCGGGCCGGTCGCGCTGCCGCGGGTCGTCGCCCCGATCTGCAGGGCGTCGTGGAAGCCGAACTGTTCCAGGGGTGCCAACGGGTTCGACGCGACGAACGACTCGAGCGGCCACAGCGGCGCGACGAGGTCGCTCGTCACGCGGAGCACCGCGCCCGTGGTCGACACCTCAGCCTCGTCGGGCGGCGCCGCGGCGTCGGCAAGCAGCCGGGTGTCCAGCTCGGGCCCGACCGCGACGGTGCCGGCCGGGGACGCCGGCGGCAGCGAGGTGCGTGCCACCCACGTGACCAGTCGGCGGAGCCCTCCCGCCCTCGCGCGGCGATCGATGTACCAGAAGCCGGCGCCGACGGCGACCAGCAGCGCCATCAGCCCGGTGACGCCGAGAGCGCCCGGATCGCCCCAGTCCGGGGGTCGCCGGCACGAGGATCGAGTCGGTGAGGGTCGTGAGTGCCCGCAGGAAGAGCAGGTAGGCCACGACGGCGAGAGCGCTGACGGACAGCGCCACCGCGTGCGCCCGCGTCCGCGAGTCGCCAACTGCCCAGCGTTGCCACCGTGAGGGCCAACGCCGCGAGCAGTGCGGGCAGGAGTGACGCCGGGCCCACGACCAGCGGGGCGCCCCACGGGCCGGGTAGCACCGACGCGAGCGCCACGACGGCGGCGGCGACGAGGGCGGCGCGCACCGGCCGGGCATGACCACGGGGCGTCGTGTGCGCCACGTATCGGCGCGCCCGCTCGACCGCGCCGCCCGCACCGAGGAACTGCACGGCCTTCCACATGCCGTGCCCGACGAGGTGGGCGAGCACCGCGGCGGGGATGCCGAGCGCGACCTGGACGCCGAGGTAGCCCATCTGGGCGTTCGTCGACGCGGCGAGGCGGCCCTTGACATCCGGTCGGGTGCGCATCTGGGCGGTTCCGAGCAGCGCGGTCGCGACAGCGAGCACCAGCAGGATCCCGCGCGCGGGGACCGAGGCGGCGAGCACGGGCCACAGCAGCAGGGCGAGCACGCCCACCCCGTTGACCAGCCCGGCGTGGAGGAGCGCGCTGACCGGTGAGGGTGCCTCGGCCGTCTCCGGAAGCCAACGGTGCAGTGGCACCAGGGCGCTGCGGCTGACCCCGGCCACCACCACGAGCAGGGCCATCGCCGCGACCGCGACCGGGGACGCCGTGGCGGTGGCGGGGGCGAGGCCATCGAGATCGAGAGTGCCCAGTCCGAGGCCGCCGACGGCGACGGCGGCCCACAGCGCGGCGTCCCCGATCAGCAGGCGGCCGGTCATCAGCCGCCGCGACGACCGGGCGGCCGGTGTGCCGGCGTGGGCGACCAGGGCGGCGACCGAGAGCCCTCCAACGGTCCAGCCGAACGCGAGTTGCGGCAGGCTCGGCGCGATCACGGCGGTGGCGAGCCCCAGCACGGCGGCGAGCTCGAGTGCGGCGAAGCGGGGCAGTCGGTGCTGGCCCGCGAGGTTGCGGGCCGAGTATGCCGCGACGAGGGCTCCGACGCCGGTGACGAGCACCAGGAGGAACGCCGGGATGGCCCCGACGGCGACGCCGATCGGGGCCGGGCCGAGGGGCCCGAGGTCGAGCACCCCCAGGATCAGGCGAAGGGGTTCGCGCAGGGCGACCGGAAGGACGGCGAGCGCCGTGAGGGCGAGCAGGATCAGCAGGGTCCGGACCAGGCGGAGACTCGACATGGGATGGACAATACACGAATTGACTTTCCGGTGTTGGCTCTCCGCTGTGGGTGCGAGACGATGGGTGGGTGAACAGCGTCGGCAGTTCCTCGTCCTCATCCACTCCGTCGCGCTCGTGGACCCTGCTCACCAACCACGGTCGGCTGCTGTTGCTCATCGCCGCGCACCCCGACTCCCGTCTCCGCGATCTCGCCGAGCGGGCCGGTATCACCGAGCGCGCGGCCGGCTCGATCGTCGGCGACCTCGAGGACGCCGGCTATGTCACCCGGCAGCGTGTCGGGCGTCGCAACACCTACGTCGTGCATCCCGACCGGCCGTTCCGGCATCCCGCCGAGGCCGGCCATCAGGTCGCCGATCTGCTCACGATCTTCTCGTGATTCGACGTGCGACGCGGTGCGATCCGGGCCCGAGGCGTGCCGCGTGCGACGCGAGGTCAGGGCCGCGTCCAGCGGAACCAGCGGACGCCGATGACCGTGAACGCGGCCGTGTAGGCGATGCAGGCGGCCAGGCTGGTCACCGGGTTTCCCGATCGCACACCGCCGCCGCCTCCTCCATCGAGTGGGTGGTCAGCAGCACGGTCCCGCCGCTGCCACCGACTTCGCCGATACGGTCCCACGACTGGCGTCTGGGTTGGGGGGCCAGCCCGGAGGTGGGCTCGTCCAACAGCAACCTCGTCCAACAGCAACAGTGTGGGCTGGTGCACGGTGGCGACCAACAGGGACAGCCGCTGCTGTTGGCCTCCGGAGCGCTGCCGGAAGGCCCGCCGCGCCTTCCCGGCCAGGTCCATCGCGCCGAGGCGCCGGACGACATCGTCGCTGCCGAGCCGCAGCCCGTGCAGTCCCGCGAACAACTGCACGATCTCGACCAGACGCAACTCAGGGCTGAAACTCGTGGCCTGCAGTTGGCCGTCGATGTGTGCTCGCGCCCGGGCCGGCTCCCGCACGGCATCGATGCCCGCGATCGTCACCGTGCCGGCGTCCGGCCGGAGCGGGCCCTCGACCGCGCTCAATGCGCTGGTCTTGCCCGCACCGTTCGGCCCCAGGAGTCCGAACACCTCACCGGGTGCGAGGTCGAGGTCGAGCCCCCTGACGGCGACCACGGGTCCGTAGCTGACGCGCAACCCGCTGACGCTGAGGGGCGCGAAGATCGCCCGGCGTGGTGTTCCTGCTCGGACATCGTTCGTCTCCCTGCGCCGTGCGCTCCGCTGTGGGCCGCATCGCTAGGGATGACGCCGGTCGGGTAGGTTGGAGATCATCCCGGGATGCGCCTCAGGTTCTGCTCGCGACGACGACCTCGGATGCCACTCCGAACCTGACGATGACCTGCGCCTGCCGGAGCCGCCATGGCGCGCTGTCGATCAGGTCGCGCAACTCGATGGGTCGACAACCGCCCACGAGCGACGGCCAGCGGGATGCCACGGCGTCCCAGGCGGAGCAGACGGCGCGGCTGGCCCGCGTCGTGCCGTGGGTCAGCGACACCAATGCCAGCAACCCGCCCGGGGCGAGAAGGCGGGCCGCCTCGGCGATGAGCGCCCGGGCGTGGTCGGGTGCGAGCAGGTCGAAGACGTAGGTCGATACGAAGCGGTCGAATGCGCCGTCGTCGCCCGGCAGGGTCGTGGCCGGTGGCTCGAGAAGATGCACGCTCGCCCGCGACGACCAGGCCGACAGGCACTGGTCGGCCAGGCGCGTCATCGTGGGGCTGACGTCGACGGCGACGTACCGCGCGGTCGGTGCGAGCCAGTCGGTGAGCAGGTCGGCGGCCAGCCGGCCGGTTCCGCAGCCGAGTTCGTACACCGCCCGGCTGCGGTCGAACCGCCCGAGTTCGATCATCCGTCGGACGGCCGGGTCTTCGTAGAAGCGCTGGGTGTCCTGAAATCGGCCGAGCCGGTCGTAGAAGCGTCGGGCGCCGCTGGCATTGAGGGGCACCCCTCGACGCTACATCGTCGGACGACCCACGCGCGGCGCCCAGGAGTGGGTTCCGTCGTTCGAGCAACCCTTCGGGAACGCCGGACCGCGCCGATCAGGGCAGATGCTGGTAGCCCAGCGCGATGATCTCGCCCACTCGAGGCTCCCCTCACCGACCTCGCCGAACTGCACCACCCCGGCGAACGCCTCCGTGAACCGGGCATGGTCACCGTTGCGGAGGGCCTCGAAGACGCACAGGTCCAGCTCGCCGATGCGGTAGTCCTCCACGTGCACCAGGTCCACCAGCCCGGCGCACTTCGCCAGCGTCCGGACGGGGTCCTTGCCGCCCCGCTGCACCCAGTGCACGTCGATCTCCAGGCGCATCGTCGGGGCCTCGGCGCGGACGATGTCGAGCAGGGTGCTGCCCCGCGCTTGGCGAACTCGAGGTGGTGGTTGTGGTCGTAGAGGGTGATGCCCTCGTCGGCGAGCCGGGTGGAGATGTTCTCGGCCTGACGGCAGATTTCCAGCAGCGCCTCCTGCGATTCCATCGCCGAGAACGGCATCATGCCGATGCGCACCCGGGAGGCCTCCAGCGTCCGGGCGTCGTCGACCACCTTGTCGAAGCTCTCCACCAGGGAGTCGTTCGGGCCGCCACCCAGGCCGGCCGAGAGGGCGCCGAAGTCGGCGCCGCATGGGCCGCGTTCACCCTCCGACGCTGGACGGTGCGGGGTCGACGGCGCTCTGCAAGCAGACGTCCTTGGGATACGCAGCGACTTCATGGCTTCTCGGTCAGGACGTGCACTCCGACGGCCAGGCAGCCCCGCGCCACCGACGCGTGTTCGTGGTGGGGTGTGCACACGTGGACGACTGCGACGTCTCCGCGTCCGACGATCGCTGCTGTGGTCATGGGTGGTTCTCTCTGGGGTGAGCATGACCGTGCCGCCGGCGCGCAGGTTCGGCGAACCCACCCACTCGAGAATGTCGAGGCAGCGTCGGGGGATGTCGCGGTCGATCTCCTTCTCGTTCTCGTGCAGGAAGACGACGCCACCCTCCTCGGCCACATCGGCCGGCCCGCGCATCCGGCGGATCACCTCGTCGTGCGAGTCGTCGAGGTCGAGCACATTGGCGCCCCAGGCTCTGTGGCACTCGACCCCAGTGTCGTGAGCAGCGAGGCCTGTTCCTCGAGGTCGGGCGAGCTCTCGTCGGAGAGTCCCGAAAGTGTCCACACGGGTCTGGCTCCCCGCTGAGCGTGGCGGTCGGTGTCGCGTGATTCGCCCTGGCTCGGATCGGCGCCGCGCCGCCACCGGTTGCCAGCTGTTGTCTTGGCCGGCCCCACGCTTGGGCGCGGACCGTGGCGGCCACGCGACCGGTCGCCGCCGTCGGGCAACTTCTGGAAACTGTTTGGCCGGCGGGGCCGCTCGGCCGAAGGTGGGGGAGGCGGGCGACGGCATCGACCGACCACAGATCGACAGACCCAGCAGCGGACGGGCTCGGTGGCCGAGTCCACGAACGAACGGAGAACGGCCAGTGGCTGACAAGGTGGTCCGGCTCGGCATCATCGGCCTCGGAACGCAGGGCTCGATGTACGCGAAGTTCATCACTGACGGCATGGTGCCCAACATGCGGGTCGGCGCCATCGCCGACATCGACCCCGTGCGGCGCGACGTGGCGAGCGCCCGGTACGGCGTGCCCGTCTACGACGATTACCGGGCGCTGCTCGCCGGCGGTGATGTGGACGCCGTCGTCACGACGGTTCCCCACTATCTGCACCCCGAGATCGGCATCGCCGCGCTCACCGCCGGCATCCACGCGTTGGTCGAGAAACCCGCCGGGGTCTACACGTCGCAGGTCAAGGAGCTCAACGAGGTCGCCGCCCGGCACCCCGAGCGTGAGGTTCGCCATCATGTTCAACCAGCGCAACAACCCCCTCTACCAGCGCATCAAGCAGATCGTCGACGCAGGCGAGATCGGTACGCATCCGCCGCACGAACTGGATCATCACCACATGGTGGCGGCCGCAGGGCTACTACGAGCAGTCCGCCTGGCGCGCCACCTGGGGCGGCGAGGGGGGCGGCGTGCTCGTCAACCAGGCCCCGCACCAGCTCGACCTGTGGCAGTGGATCTGCGGCGTCCCGACGTCGGTGTACTCCAAGGTGGCGCTACGGGTTCCGCCGCGACATCGCCGTCGAGGACGAGGTGACCGCGGTGGTCGACTACGGCGACGGTGCCACCGGAACCTTCGTCACCGCCACCCACGACCTCGTCGGCACCGACCGCTTCGAGATCCTCGGTGACAGGGGCAAGATCGTCGTCGACGGCTCGAAGACCGCCACCGTCACCCGGTCTGGTCGAGCCGACGAGCGCGAGCTGTCCGACTCGATGGCGATGGAGGACGTGCGCAGGCTGTTCAAGGGCGAGCTGGATCCCAGCGACTACTACTCGCAGGAGAGTCATCGAGTTCGACTCGGCGTGGGGCTCCCAGCACGCCGGCGTGCTGGAGAACTTCGCGGCGAACATCCTCGACGGCACCCCGCTGCTCGCCCCCGGCATCGACGGCATCAACGGTGTGCGCCTCGCGAACGCGATCCACCTGTCGAGCTGGCTCGGCCGGGAGGTGCCGCTCGACTTCGACGAGGACCTCTACCTCGACGAGCTGAACAAGCGCATCCGGGCCGAAGGGAAGTTCCCCGAACGGAAGGCTCGGACCGCCGACTCCGCGGCGCCAGCGGCGCGCTGACGGCGTACGAACCGGCGCGTCCGGCGTACGACCTGGTCGAGGGCGTACGACTTGTCGGCGACTTCGACCAGGTCGTACGCCGCGCGGCGCAATCCCGGGGTGTGGGCCCGAGGAACGCCGTTGACAACGGTGTGGACGCGGCGTCGGTGGCTGTGCCAATCTGGGGTCAGGTCAAGAGTCGCGGCCGCAACCCCTCGGAGTGGTCGCGCGGCAACCGGGGCCGCTCCGGTGCCTTCCGAGGAAGACCTGGCTTCCGGCGTGGCGCCGGGGTCAAGCGGCCTCGTTCTGGGCGGGGCCCCGGACGAGGAGACGTCGCATGTCTGCGCACACATTTCCTGCAGGGCCGCGTCGGCGGTCGGACGACCAGGTCGCCGTGGAGCCGCCGCCCGCGCGCGGTGACGGGTCGGGGCTGCTACGGCATCCGCCGAGTGTCCCGATAGCCGAGTCGTACCGGTCGAACGTGGTTCGGGTGTGGCCCGAGGGACCGGCCGGGGCACCCGTCGACGTCGCGCCCGCGGTGGGCGCCGTCTCGGATACCCCGGTGACGGTGTTCGGCGCTGGGGCCGACACCGTGTTCGTGGTGTCGGGGCAGCACGCGTTCGGGCGTCCGAGTACGCGGGCCGATAACGCCGAGACCCTGCGCCGGCTGATCGCCCGGCTCGACGTCCAGGGGTGGGTGTGGAGCCCGGCCACGACGTTCGATCCGCGACGCCAGTGGGTGGAGGAGGGCGTGGTGATCCGCGACGCGGACACCGAGGCGGTGCGCGATCTGGCGCGACGCCACGGCCAGGATCTCGTGCTGCGCTGGGACGCCGACGGACTGGCTCCGGTGGTGACCAGGCCGGGCGTCGACCTGCCCGCGAACGGAGTGCCGGTTCCGGTGCGGGTCGGGCCGGCCCGAAGGGGGTGTCCGATGCGGGGCGGGATCGACGACTGGTGCGTGCAGCAGGGCGGCCCCTGGACCAGCGGATCGATCACGGCGTCCTCGTGTGGGAGACCCACCGGGCGATGCTGGTCGACGCCCTGGGCTGCCAGGTGTGCGAGGGCGGCCCGGTGACCGTGGGCGCCCCGCTCGGCGGCACCGACCTGTTCACCCCGTCGCGCCAGGGCGGGTGGCAGTGGGGATCCCCGCGCTCGGAGCCGGAGTCCATCCGCGCCCGGCGGCCCGGCCCCGGTCGAGAGCCCGCGTGATCGGGTGCGTCGCCCCGCCCGCCCCACGGCGCTAATCTCACACGGGTGGACGAATCGGGCGATCGGCAACTGACCCAGCGGCGCGACTGGGAACGTTATTTCCGCGAGGGTTTCCTGTGGCCGGACGCCGAATGGCTGCGGGACAGGATGACGGCTTCTACCTACTGGCCGGGACGGCTGGCCCAGCATTTCTCCGTCGAGGAGATCGTCGGGGGCCACCTCACGTGGCGCTGGCGGATGCCGATGGTCGCGGCGTCACCCGGCCCGACCTGGCCCGGTGGCTGTGCCTGCGGCTCAACGGGTTCGCCTGCGGGTGGTCGTTCGCCTACGACGCCGCGGGAGGCGAGCATCAGTGCCATCGCCGCGATGTCGGCTCCGATCATCTGGGACCGCTACCTGCTGAGTTTCGCGAGTGGGGCGAAGCTCGCGGGCTGGTTGTGCGACATGATCGTCGATGGGCTCGCCGTGGCGCTCGGTGGGGACGCCGGCGCTGTCGGTGCCGCCGGGGCGGCGGCGAACCCGCGCGTCCCGGACGCGCTGGCCTACCTGCCCACCGCCTTCCGGGAAGGCCCGAATGGGTCTTCGACCCGACCCCGTACCGGTTCGGGTCGCTCGATGACATCGCCGGTCGTTCTCGAGGCAGGATGGGGGTCGTCGCCGACCGCAGCGAGGTGGACGACGACGGGTTCAGCGTCGACACCCTGCAGCCCGACGGGCGACACGTCTCGAGCGAGTTGCGCGCGTCGTTCGACACCCATCCGGTGTTCGGGGCGGCGTGGCGTACCGACGTCGTGCTGCCCTGGGCGCGGCCGGAGGACGTGGCGGCGGCGACAGCGGGGCGTGGCAGATGTTCGACGCGCCCGATCAGCAACCTCATGGGAGCCTGGGTCGGCGACGGGAATCGCTGGTCTACCGGCAGTGGGCCTACCACCAACGAACTGCGCAGCTACGAGCAACTGCGCTCGTTCGAGGGCCACACCGCCGACCTGCTGTGGAGCGTGTCGGCGAGTTCGACCGATGCGTTGAGCCTGGGCGACGGACGCCGACTGGCTGGCGTGGGCGCCACAGGTCCCCCGACGACCTCGAGGCGGCACTCGGGTCGGTGCTGCGCCCATGCTGCAGGGCGGCCGGGTGCTCGCCGAGGTGTGGCGTCCCGGCGAGGGAGCCGCCGACAGGCGGCGGTTGTGGTGGCCGCAACTGAGCCGTGCTCATCATGGCCGGGTGGTTCAACCCGATGGGCCCGACCCTGTCGACCCTCGAACTTCGCCGTGATCCCACGACCGGGCAGGTCCGCTTCCTGTGGCTCCATGCGGCATCCGTTCCTGCCGCGGTACGTCGACCTCGGGCCGTGCGAAACCGACGAGGAACTCGCCGCGCGTTGAGCGAGGGTATGGAGACGCCTGTGCGACGGGAGCCTGCCCAACGTCGTGAGCCTGGCGGCTGTCCCGATGACCTCGCGACCGCGGGGCGTCGGGGCCTTCCGGGACGCCGACGGACGAGCGGGTCCTGCGAACCGGCGAGGGGTACGCCGACGCCGCCGCCCAGATCCGCGACACGCTCGGCCAGCCGTGGGCGTATGCGGGCGGCACCGCGCGACGACGGCTTCGACGCCGAGATCGCCCGAGCGCCCGCCGATCGCGACGACGCCGGGTTCGTCGAGTGGCTCGAGCATCGCGGTCGACGACCTCAACTTCGCGGCCAACATGAGCGCGTTCCCCGACGCGTGGGACGGGTCACTCAATTTCCAGCGCTCGGCGGGCAGTCTGGACCGCGGCTCATTCGACCTGGGCCCGTTCCTGCTCACCTACTCGTCGATCGGGATGAGCGAACCGGACGACGCCGGCTGAACCGCCGCGGCGGCCGCGGCCGCGACGCGACCGGGCGAAGGTCATCCGCCACACCGAGGTGGTCGAGGCACGAGGCCCACCAGGTAGAGGGGCCACAGGAACGGGGTCGGCGCGACCCGGGCCAGTTGTTGCGGCGACGCGGGCAGCGCACGCAGTGAGTCCCACATGAACGCGACGAGCATCAGCAGCGCCCCCCGCCGAGCAGGGCGGCGTCCGCGGCCGTGGCCGCGCACCCGGACGCCGCGCTCGGCCAGCCGGACCGCCCGGGCGCCGCCGACGATCATCACCACGGCAATCAGCACGGGTGACAGGACGGGGCCCCACCAGGGGAGCGGGATGAGGAACAGCAGGTCGCGATCGAACAGCGAGGTCGGCCAGCCGATGAACACCGCCAGCCACAGGTAGTAGAAGATGTCCCAGACGCCGAAAGCAACAGCAGATAGCCGACCCGTGCCTGGCGCGTGCGTCCGGCGATCCACCCGACGGTGACAGCATGACCAGGGTCGCGGCCTCACGCCCGACCTCGATGACCGAGATCCGCGGGTCGAATCGAACGAGGCTCGTCGTGAGGTCGGTGATCCCGTAGATGCGGCGGAGGTAGACGACGACCGCCGACTCGAGATAGGCCATCGCGATCGCGTAGAGGCCGACGAGCCAGAGCGTGGATCTGCGCGGTGCCATGCGCCCAGAGTAGGTCGAGGCGCGGGCGCGCCTGCCTGTCGGCGCGTCCCGGCCGACGGCAGACGCGGACGCCGGCACCCTCACGCAGTGGTTCGCCCAGCCCGACGGCGATTACAGCTGCTGAGCGTCCTGACGGCGCGGGGTCGTCGCGAGGGCTGTGGAACTCAGTGGAAGGTGCCGGTGAGGGCCTGCAGGCCCAGGCTCGACCCGGCGACCAGAGCCCACAGGATCGCCCCCATCAGCCAGGGGACGCACTCCCGCCTTGCGCATCTCCCCCAGGTCGAGCGTGAGCCCGATCGCGGCCAGCGCCGTGGTGATGAGGAACGCCCCGAGCCAGCCGAGCCCGCCGTGCCATCCGGACGGGATGAAACCGAGGGAGTTCAGCGCGGCCGCCGCCACGAAACCGATGATGAACGCGGGCACCACCTTGCGCCACGGCACCGTCGTGTGGTCGCCCGCCGCCCGGCGGCGACGGTTGTGCAGGATCGACAGCACGACCACGATCGGCACGATCATGAGTGATCGGGTGAGCTTCACCACGATCGCGTAGGGCCCCGACCCGCCGCCGAAGCTGTAGGCGGTGGCCACCACCGAACTCGTGTCGTTGACCGCGGTGCCGGCCCACAACCCGAACGAGCGGCCGTCCATGTGCATGAGATGCCCGAGCGCCGGGAAGATCAGGACGGCCGCGATGTTGAACGTGAAGATCGTGCCGATGGCGTAGGCGACGTCACGCTCCTTCGGCTTGATCACCGCGGTGGTGGCGGCGATCGCGGACGCCCCGCAGATGCCGGTGCCCACGCCGATGAGCGTCGTCGCGTCGCCGTCGATGTGCAGCAGGCGGCCGATGACCGCGGCACCCACGAGGGCGACCGTGAGGGTGCCGATCATCACCGGGAACGAACTGCCGCCCACCTGCGCCACCTGGTGCAGTGACAGTCCGGTGCCGAGGACGACGATCGCGAGTTGCAGCAGCGGTTTCGCCGCGAAGCGGAGCCCCGGGTCGAGGCGGCGAGCGAGCCGCGAGCGGTCACCGGGAGCGGTGTGCAGCACGAGGTGGCCGATGACGGCGCCGAGCACGAGCCCGAACACCGGCCCTCCGATCACCGGCACCCAGGTGCCGAGCAGTGTCGCGACGCCCGCCAGCGCGAGGGCGGCGATCAGCCCGGGCAGGTGATGCCGTGGCCGCGGGGACGTCGGCACGCCAGGGTCATCGCTCGGGTCGAGGACGTCGGACGGGGTGGCGGTGGTCGTCATGGTTCCACCCTGGCCGCGCCGTGATCCTGGTACCAGCCCCGGTATGGCTACCAGGACATATCCTGTGCACATGTCAACGCCGGAAGTGGGGGCCCTCGCCCTGTTGGTCGCGGTCGCCGACCAGGGTGGTCTCGGCGCCGCGGCCCGGAAGCTGGGGGTCGCCCAGCCCAACGCGTCGCGATCCCTCGCCCGCCTCGAACGCACCCTCGGGCTCGCGCTGCTCGTGCGGCGTCCCCAGGGGTCGACGCTCACGCCGGCCGGACTGGCGGTGGCCGGTTGGGCGCGGACCGTGCTCACCGCGATGGACGATCTGCAGCGCGGCGCCGCCGCCCTGGCCGGCGAGTCGGCGCACCGGCTGGTCGTCGCGGCCAGCCAGACCGTCGCCGAATACCTGCTGCCGGGCTGGCTCGCCGGACTGCATGGTGCGGGTCACCACGTGCAGATCGATATCCGGGTGCTCAACAGCGCGGCGGTGCTCGACGGCGTCCGCTCGGGTGATCTGGGCCTGGGCTTCGTCGAGACCGCCGGCACCACCCGGGGGCTGCACGGTCGGGTGGTCGACCACGACGAACTGGTGGCGGTGGTGGCGCCCACCCACCCGTGGGCCCGGCGGCGGCGTCCGGTGGCCCCGGCGGAACTTGCCGCCACCCCGCTCGTCGTGCGCGAGCCCGGGTCGGGCACCCGCGGCGTGCTCGAGCAGGCGCTGCGGCGGGCGGTGGGGCCCGACCTCGAGATCGTCACCCCGGCGCTCGAGCTCACGAGCAACGCCGCGGTGCGGGTGGCGACTCTCGCCGGCACCGCCCCTGCGGTGCTCAGCAGGCTCGCCGTCGCGGATGCCCTCGCGTCGGGTTCGCTGCGCCGGGTCGAGGTCGACCTCGACCTCGGTCGGCCCATTCGGGCGGTGTGGGCGGGCCCGCGGGCGTTGACCGGGCCTCGGGCCGACCTGCTGCGGGCCGCCGCGGGTCCGCGTCCGCCGGCTCGCTAGGGTGGCGGGGTGACAGCCGAAACCGTGCACCTGCTGATTCCCGATGCGGTGGCCGCGAGCCCCGAGCGTCGACTGGTGCTCGCCTTCGATCCGCCCGCTGCCGAGACCGACGTCGCCGCCTGGGTCGACCGGTTGGTCGACTCCGCGTTGTGGGCGGTGCGCTCTGGTCAGGCCGACAGCTGGGGAGAGGGCAGTGACTACGCCGGCTTCGACGTGGTCGTGCTGTCCGACGACCGTGAGCCGGAGGCGGCCAGCGGCCCGCTCGCCGCGGGCCGATACCGTCTGGGCGGAGTACGACATCCGGCTGTTCTGGCGTCCTCGCCCGGCGCACCGGGTGGTGGTGGTCGAGCGGGCCATCGCCGATCTGATCGCCCCGCTGGGCGGCGAGTCGGCCGGCGTCCTGCTCTGGGCCGCCCAGGTCGGAACCCACCGCGAGTTCGGGGTGCACCTCGTCGACCCGGTCACCGGCGAGCCCCGCGAGTCCGACACTCCGCTGCCGAGCGAACTGGGCCAGAACCTCGGCGTGCACAAGGATCTCTACTACGCCGCCACGGGCAGCCCGTGGCGTTCGCTGCGGCTGGTCACCCACCCCGACGGCCGGTACCAGTCGGTGCCGTCAGCCGATCCGTTGCCGTGGGCGGGCCCGTTCACCGATGCCGACTGGGCCGGCGAGGCGGCGCTCTACCCGCCCGTGACCCCGCCCACGGACGCGGGTCGGGCATGACCCCCGCACTCTGGGCGCACCGCGGCGCGAGCGACCGCGCGCCCGAGAACACCCTGCCCGCGTTCGAGCGGGCGATCGCTCTGGGCGTGTCCGGCATCGAACTCGACGTGCAGCGCACCGCCGACGGGCACCTCGTCGTGTGTCACGACGAGACCGTCGACCGCACGAGCGACGGACACGGGCCGATCGCCCACCTCGCCCTCGACGCGCTCCGACGCCTCGACTTCTCGGCGGGGATGACCGGCTTCGAGGGCGTCCGGATTCCCCTGCTCGCCGAGGTGTTCGAACTCGCCCGCCCGGCCGGACTGATGGTGAACGTCGAACTCAAGGACTCCGAGGAGCCCTACCCGGGGATGGCCGGCGAGGCGCGGACGCTGGCGGCGTCGATGGGCATGACCGAGCGGGTGCTGTGGTCGTCGTTCAACCACCAGACGCTGCTCGCGATCCATGAATCCGACCCGTCCGCGGCCACCGGCGTCCTCGTCGTCGAACCGATGGTCGACATCTGGCGCTACGCCCGCTGGGTCGGGGCCCGGGCGATCCACCCCTACGTCCGCTCGCTGCGGTTGATGCCCGACGTCGTCGAGCGGTGTCACGCCGCCGGCATGCAGGTGAACGTCTGGACGGTCGACACCGCCGACGACCTGGCCGAGATGACCCGGCGGGGCGTCGACGCGGTGATCACCAACATCGCCGACCTCCGACGCCCCTGACTCCGCGGGTCGCTGCCGGGGCGGGCGGTGACGCGGGTCAGGCCTCGACGGGCAGGTGCCGCTTCCACCAGTCGAGGATCGCCTCGAACCGCTGGCGGCGGTGCCAGGGGGTGCCCGAGCGGGACAGTTCGTGCGTCTCGCCGGGAAACACCAGCAACTCGCTCTCGACGCCGCCCAGCTTGAGCTGGGTGTAGTACTGCAACCCCTGACTGATCGGGCAGCGCAGGTCGTCCTCGCTGTGGAGCACCAGCGTCGGCGTGGTCACCTGCCCGGTGAGCAGCATCGGACTCTGCGCGTCGAGCCGGGCCTTGTCGGTGCCGTTGTATTCGAACGGGAAGAACCAGCCGATGTCGGACGAGCCCACGAACGACCAGGGGTCGAGGTAGCCGCGTTCGACGATGGCGCCCGCCCACCGGTGGTCGTGGGCGATGATCCACGCCGTCATGTAGCCGCCGTACGACCCACCCATGACGCCGACCCTGCTGCCGTCGAGTCCGGGGACCGTGGCCACCGCGTGGTCGAGGAAGCCGAGGATGTCGGCCATGTCGCGGTCGCCGAAGTCGCCCTGGATCGCCCGCACGTGGTCGGCACCGTAGCCGTCGGAGCCGCGCGGGTTGCACAGCACCACCGCGTAGCCGGCCGACACGTAGATCTGGGCCTCGTCGAACCAGGCCGGACCGTACGACGCCGCGGGCCCGCCATGGATGTTCAGCAGCACCGGGTGCGGGCCCTCGCCATCGGGAACGAACACCCAACCGTGCACCGGGTACCCGTCGGCGTCCGCTGCTGACAAGTTCCTGAGGGCGTACCGGTGCGGTGTCGTCGCGCAGCCGGCGGGAGAAGTCGGTGATCACGGTGATGTCGCCGAGCGGCCCCAGCCGCGCCACCTCACCGACCCCCGTCTCGTCGGCGAGGATCACCGCGACGTCTGGCGTGCCCGGAATCTCGGCGACCTCGAGCACCGACCCCGGGGCGGGGATCTCGTCGACCCGGCCGTCGGCGTACACCCGATGCACGACACCCATACCGCGCGCGTCGACGATGGCGAGCGCCGTGCCCCCCTCTCCGGGACGGAGGTCGAGCACCGAGGTGTCGGCGTCGGTGAGCCGGGTGGCCTTCTCGCCGGCGAGCACGTGTACGCCGGTCAGCGCACCGACGAAACCAAGTCGGCTGTCGCCGAGGTCTTCGCCGAGCGAGAAGAGCGTCTCGCCGGTGACCACGGGGTGGCCGCACGCCAACGGTGCGCCCGGCGTGATCGACACCGGCTCGCCTCCGCTCAGCGGCACTTCGTAGATGTCGTTGATGAGATCGCGGTCTCGGGTGTCGTGGCGGGCCGAGGTGAACAGCAGGTGCCGGCCGTCGGGGCTGTAGGTGAGGTCGGAGGCGTCGTAATCGCCGGCGGTGAGCTGGGCGGGGTGCGGCACGAGTCGTCGGGGCGCGGGGCGTCGGAACCCTTCGCCGCGTCGGCGAGTTGCTTGGCCACCCGGCCCACGGGCTTGACGGGCGGCTCCGCCGTCGAGATCGGGCAGGTGCACGAGGAAGACCTGTTTGCGCTTGTCGGTGGTGTATCCGACACCGTTCATGCGGATCTGCACGGCGGAGAAGTGGCGGGGATCCTCCTGCTTGGCGGCCGACTCCCTCGAGCGTGCCGTAGCGCCCGTCGTCGGCGACCCGGGCGATGAACGCGACCGAGCGCGAGTCGGGCGAGAAGACGAACTCGCCGACTCCCAGCTTCTGATCGGTGAGCACCAGCGGCTCGCCTCCCGAGGCCTCGACCACGTGCAGTTGCGGCGTGCCGTCGGCGTCGGGGCGCAGGAACCCGATGAGGCGCCCGTCGGGCGAGAACCGCGGCGAGCTGTCGGAGCGTCCCCGGGTGAGGCGTCGGGGTGCTGCGTGACCGGTGAGCGGAACCCGCCAGAGTTGTCCGACATAGGCGTCGGCGGCGAAACTCGGTCTGCTGGTGGCGACCACGGCCCAGGTGCCGTCGGGGTGGACGCGCAGGCCGGAAGGGACGGACGATGAGGTCGAGTTGCGCGGGTCGCATGCGCGGTCAGATTACGCGGCGGCGGGTCCTCGTTTCGACAAGCCAGGCGGCCAGGACGCCACCCACGGCGCCGCCCAGGTGAGCCTGCCAGCTGATGCCGGAGTTCTGGGGAAGCACCCCCCACAGGACGCCGCCGTAGATCAGCAGCACGACCAGGCCGACGAGGATGTGGCGCCAACTGCGGGAGAAGATCCCGCGGGCCAGCACGTAGGTGAGCCAGCCGAAGATCAGCCCGCTGGCACCGGCCGTGATGGTGTGCGGGGCGCTGAGCAGCCAGGCGCTGAGACCCGACGTGATCGTGGGGATCGCCGTCGCGGTGATCCACCGCCACAGCCCGCCGAGCAGCACCACGACCCCGAGCACGAGGAACGGGATCGAGTTTGCCTCCAGGTGCCCCCAGCCGAAGTGCACGAACGGAGCCGTGAAAATCGACCACAGGTCGCCGACATCGCGCGTGCGGATCCCGAGCGCGTCGAGGGAGTTGTTGCTGAGCTGGTCGATGCCCTCGAGTACCCACAGCAGCGCGAGCAATGTGCCCATGATCGTCACTGCGCCGGGCAGGCTGGACGCCCGCCGGGCCAGACTGCTGCGTCCCGTGTCGTACGGGCTCATGGCCGTCGTCATGGACCCAGTGTGCACCCCATCGCTGTGCTGGGGCTGTGGGGTGGGGATCTCGCCGCAGCCGACGGGGGCATCCGGCGTCCGGGCACTGGGCCGGGCGCGTCGGCGTCCAATAGATTCAGGGGCATGGACCAGCCGTTCAAGCCAGACCAGTGGGACGCCGTCGAGGGCCTCGACTTCACCGACATCACCTATCACCGGGCCAAGGATGTGCCCGCGGTGCGGATCGCGTTCAACCGACCGGAGGTGCGCAATGCGTTCCGGCCGCACACCGTCGACGAGCTGTACACGGCGCTCGACCATGCCCGGATGTCGGCGGACGTCGGCTGCGTGCTGCTCACGGGCAACGGGCCCTCGGCCAAGGACGGCGGGTGGGCGTTCTGCTCCGGCGGAGACCAACGGATCCGCGGACGGGCCGGCTACCAGTACGAGCAGGGCTCCGACGGCCCGAACACCGGGGCCGAGCCGCCGAGCCCGATCGATCGTGCCCGGCTCGGGCGCCTGCACATCCTCGAGGTGCAACGGCTGATCCGGTTCATGCCCAAGCCCGTGATCGCCCTGGTCAACGGCTGGGCGGCGGGTGGGGGCCACTCGCTGCACGTCGTCTGCGACCTCACGCTCGCCTCGGCCGAGCAGGCCCGGTTCAAGCAGACCGACGCCGATGTCGGCAGCTTCGACGCCGGTTTCGGCTCGGCCTACCTCGCCCGGCAGGTGGGGCAGAAGGTGGCCCGGGAGATCTTCTTCCTCGGAGACACCTACGACGCGCAGCGTGCCTACGAGATGGGCACGGTGAACAAGGTGGTTCCGCACGCGGATCTCGAAGACATCGGGCTCGAATGGGCCGCGAAGATCTGCGCGAAGTCGCCCACGGCCCAGCGGATGCTCAAGTTCGCGTTCAATGCGATCGACGACGGGCTGATCGGGCAGCAGGTGTTCGCCGGAGAGACCACCCGGCTCGCCTACATGACCGACGAGGCGGTCGAGGGTCGCGACAGCTTCCTCGAGAAGCGGCGTCCCGATTGGTCGAACTTCCCCTACTACTACTGACCGGCCGCCGGCCGGCCGCCGGGTCCGTCGCGTCCGTCGCGCCCGTCGACGTCCGCACCCGCGGCTGCGAGGGATGGGGGGCGCTGCCCGGTTCACCCGAGGCCGATGAAGCGTCGGAACGCCTCGACCCCCTCGACGACGACAGGCTGGTCGGGCCGGACGAATCGGTCCGGGGTGAGCGTGACGTCGTGGCGCCAGGCCCAGCCCTCCGGACGCGGCATGCGGCGGCGTCCGGTCTCGGCATGGCCGATCCTGCGACTGACGCCCTCGGAGGCGAGGTTGCCGTCGTAGTAGCTGCTGGTGAACTGCTCGGCGTCCAGATGGTCGAAGCCGAACGTCGCCGCCATCTGACGCATCAGCGTGCCGGTGCCCTGTCGATGGTGCTCATGCCCCAGCCACGAGCCGGTTTCGAGGCTTCTGGTCTGCAGGAAGTCGCGGCCCATGAGATCCTGCACCCCCACGACCAGGCCACCCCGCGGCAAGGCGGCTCTCACTCGTTAGTCTGGCCGGATGAGCGACCGACTGGTTTTCGACCATCTCGACCTCCTGCCCGCTGTCGAGCGCCCCGACCTGGTGGCGCCGCCGGTGGCCGCCGCGCTCGACCACGTGCCGAGCGCGATGGTGTTCACGATCGACCCGGGCTTCGCCGACACCGCCGCGCTGTGCGAGGCGTACGACCTGCCTCTGGAGTCGTGTGCGAACTGCGTCATCGTCACCGGACGCCGTGGCGACACGGTGCGACACGTGGCCTGCATGGCGCTCGCGACCACTCGCGTCGATGTCAACACGACGGTCCGCAAGCGCCTGGACGCGAGGAAGGCATCCTTCGCGCCGATGGACTTCGCGGTGGAGAACTCCGGCATGGAGTACGGGGGCATCACGCCCGTGGGGCTGCCCACCGACTGGCCCGTGTGGGTGGACGCTGCCGTCGCCGACGCCGGGTGGGTGTGCGTCGGCTCGGGCGTGCGCGGCTCCAAGCTGGTGCTGCCCGCCGACCGACCTGCTCCGACTGCCGAACGCCGACGTGGTCGCCAGGTTTGGCGGGGTGACCGGGCGGGCCGGGGCACTGCGGCCGCCGGGGCCCAAGTAGAAGCCCGGCCGGGTGCCCCTAATCTGGACAGATGCCGAGACGTACTCCGCGCGGCTGCGGGGGATGACTCGCCCTCGCCGCGGGACTGGGATTGGTCCTCGTGTCCGGGTGCACGCCCGCAACCCCCACCCTCGCCGGCGGTCACATCGCACGATCCCGCCTGGGTCGACTCCGCCGTCGCACTGGTGGGGCAGGCGTCCGACCACGACCCCGTGATCACGGTCACGATCACGCCGGTCGGCGCCACGGTCGTCACCCGTCGCGCCGACAGCCGCGAGCAGCGGTCGTGGTTCGTCGGCGTGTCGGCTCGTCGCCGCAGCCCGGACCCACGATGTCGCCGACGCCCACCCCGTCGCCCTCGCCGTCGACGCCGGGCGCCCCGATCCGTCGCACGCCCTCGCCGACGCCCGACCGTCGTCGCCACCGCCGGTGGTCGGCGACCAGCCGGGCCTGCCGAGACTTCCCCTGCCGAGCGCGCCGGCGAAGCCCCTCAGCTCGGTGCAGGTCGACAACACCTACGGCAACATGAGTCTCGGCACGTTCGGCGATACCCAGATCCTGCCGATGTGGAAGAAGCTGCAGCGAGCTGGGCTGCAAGGGGAGCGCGTGGAACATCGTGGCGACGGCGGGCTGGAGCGGCACCATCATCACCCACGGGACGTGCGGGGCGTTGACGGCCGTGGAGGTCAACGGCCAGGCGTTGCCCAGCGGCAGCGACGCGGCCGACCCTGCTTCCCAAGCAGCTGTCGGTGCTCACCTCGTTGATGCCGAACGACGTGTCGAAACTGTCGATCGAGCGACCTTGTCGGCCGGGTGCCCCTGCCACTCACCGCCGACTACGCGTGCGGCTCGGGCGGGCTGCTGCAGCTGCGCACGACGCTCACGTGCGCCGACGTGACCACGGTGACGCTCGACGACGGCTACCTGCCGCAGCAGTCGCTGACGATGGCGAACGTCAGGCACGGTGATCGCCGAGGTCACTGACCAGCTGAGCCAGCTCAGGGCGCCGGTGGCCGCGAGCACGCTGACGTGCAGTGGTCGCCGCTCTACGGCGAGGAGACCATCATCCCCGCGACGGTGCGCCGAGCTTCAGCCTGGGGGGCACGATGCTCCGGCCGGGCGCCTGACCCGCCGAGTGAATGTCGCGTCGGCGGCCGTGTCGTCGCCGACGGGGTTACTCGGCGAGGCCGTAGAGGCGGTCGCCGGCGTCGCCGAGGCCGGGGATGATGTAGCCGTGCTCGTTGAGGTGGTCGTCGACCGCGGCGACCACGAGGGTGCAGGGGACGCCGAGACCGTCGATCAGGTCCCGGAACCGGGTGATCCCCTCGGGGGCGGCCAGCACGCAGATGCAGGTGATGTGGTCGGCGCCCCGGTCGACGAGGAACTGGACGGTGCCGCCGAGCGAGCCCGCCGGTGGCGAGCATCGGATCGAGCACATAGCACTGGCGGCCGGACAGGTCGTGGGGCAGCCGTTCGGCGTAGGTGACCGGCTGCAGCGTCTGCTCGTCGCGTGCCATGCCGACGAACCCGACCTCGGCGCTGGGGATGAGCCGGGTCATGCCCTCGAGCATGCCGAGGCCCGGCCCGCAGGATGGGCACCACCAGCGGGCGTGGGCGGGCGAGGTGCACGCCGTGCGCGAGGCCACCGGCGTCTGGATCTCGCGCGGCTCGACGCGCACCTCGCGGGTCGCCTCGTAGGCGAGCAGGGTGACGAGCTCGTCGACCAATTGCCGGAACAGGGGGCTGGGCGTGCGTGCGTCACGCAGCAGGCCGAGCTTGTGGGAGACCAGCGGGTGATCGATGTCGCGCAGTTCCACGGCGATCACTATCCCATGGTGCGTCCCGCCGGCCCACCCCACCCTGACCACGGACGATGGCACTCGCGCGGCGGTGGCGACGGCCGACCCGGAGTCCGTGGCATGCTTGTCGCTCCCGATGGATATCGCTGGTGGGCGGGGCACTACTCTGCAAGGGTGGGTGTGGTCCCGCGGTGGCAAGGAGGTAGGTCATGGGCCCGAACGACGCCGACAGCGACGTCGAGCAGCTCGACGACGAACTCGACGGCGACGACCCAGCGAACTCGACCCGGAGGCGCTCGACATCGAAGACGGTCGACGACCTCGACGACACCGATCCGCTCGACGACACGCGACGACTCGCGACACCGCGCGACGACTCCGACGACGACGATTCCGACGACGAGTCGGACGACGACGATGACGATTCCGACGACGAGTACGACGATCTCGACGATGCCTCCGACGACGAGATCGACCTGGTGGTCGCCATGTACCGCGAAGACGGCGAGCCGGTGGTCGTGTCGATGCCCAAGGGCCTCGCGAACGACCTCGACGAACTCATCACCCAGCTGCGCCGCCTTCCCGCCGACGGCGGGGCGATCGGACATGGTCTCGATCGCCAGCGAGTTCTTCGTGATCTGCCGCGCCCGTGGACGCAATGTCCAGGTGTTGCTCAGCGACGCCGTGTCGGCGAACGACTGGCCCATCGCCCGCGATGTCGCCGACTATCTCGGCATCGACATCCCCGACCCCGACGACGATTCCGAGCCGATGGGTGACCTGGGGTTGCTCGCCGACCAGGGGATCAGCGACTTCGATCTCGAAGGGCTACGCCACCGACCTCGACGAGGATTCCGACGAGTTGCTCGCCCGGATCGCCGACCGGATGAAGCTCGGTTCGCAGTTCCGCCACGCGGTGTCGCACCCGCACCGCTGAGGTTCGCGGGATACCCCGTGACCTCGCGCTGGGACGCCGGCATGGGCCTTGCGCTGCGGCAGGCCCGGTTGGCCGAGACGCTCGGCGACGTGCCGATCGGTGCCGTGGTGCTCGGGCCCGCCGGCGCACGCTGTCATCGGCCGGCAACGAGCGGGAGGTGCACGACCGATCCCACCGCCCACGCCGAGATCGTGGCCTTGCGCCGCGCCGCACGCGCGCTGGGATCCTGGCGGCTCGACGGGTGCACGCTCGTCGTCACCCTCGAACCCTGCACGATGTGCGCCGGCGGGGCGGTCGCCGCTCGCGTCGGGCGGCTGGTGTTCGGCGCCTTCGACCCCAAGGCGGGGGCGGTCGTCTCCCTGTTCGACGTCGTTCGCGATTCCCGGCTCAACCACCGCCCCAGGTGGTGTCCGGCGTCCGCGCCGGGGAGTGTTCGGCGGTGCTCGACGGCTTCTTCTCGGGTCGCCGATGAGCCTGTCGGCGGCGTCCGCCCGATTGGCGCGGTCCGGCGGCAACCCGGTAAAGTCGTCCCCGGTGACGTGTCTGAGCGGCCGAAAGAGCTCGCCTCGAAAGCGAGTGTGGTGCAAGCCACCGAGGGTTCAAATCCCTCCGTCACCGCCATGTGAGAACTCCCGACCGGGCATTGCCCCGGCCGGGAGTTTTCCCGTTCCTCTGCGTCACATGCCCGTCACACGCGTCTGTGACAATGAGGACATGCCGAATCTCGACCTCGCCATGCTGGTGGGGTCGATCGTGGCTCTGGTCGCCGTGTTCGCCGCGTTTCTGGGCACGCGGGTCGGGCTGCCCGGCACTGTTGCTGTTCCTGTTCGTCGGCATGGGCATGGGCGATTCCGGGCTCGGGCTTCCACTTCACCGATGCCGCGCTGGCCCACCAATTGGGCTTCGCGGCGCTGGTGCTGATCCTCGCCGAGGGCGGACTCACGACGAAATGGTCCGAGATCCGGCCGTCGATCGGGCCGGCGGCCATGCTGGCCACCGTCGGCACATGGTGAGCATCGCCGTGATGACCGGCGTTCGGTCATTGGGTGCTGGGGCTCTCGTTCCCGTTGCGGCGTTGCTCGGTGCGGTCACCGCGCCCACCGACTCGGCCGCGGTGTTCTCGGTGCTGCGCGGCGTTCCGTTGCCCGCGAGCCTGCGGGCCACCCTCGAGGCCGAGTCGGGCATCAACGACGCGCCGGTGGTGTTGCTCGTCGCGACATTCACCGGCATCGCCACCGGTCACGCAGCTGCCCGGCGGGCCGATGCTGGTCGCGCTGCTCGTCGTGCTCGAACTGGTCGGCGGGGCGCTGCTCGGGCTCGCGCTGGGGGCGATCGCGGTCTATTTCATGCCCCGGGTGGCGTTGCCCGCGTCCGGGCTCTACCCGCTGGCGGCGATCTCCTGGGCGGTGATGGCCTACGGCACGGGCGTCTTCGTGCACGTCTCGGGGTTCGCCGCGGTCTATGTGTGCTCGGTGATGATCGGCAACGGCAAGTTGCCCCACCGCCAGGCGGTACGGTCGTTCGCCGAAGGTATCGGCTGGATCTCCCAGATCGGGTTGTTCGTCATGCTCGGCCTGCTGGCCTCGCCGAGCCGGCTCACCGTGCGCACGATCGCGGTCGGCGTCGGGGCCGGGTTGTTCCTCACCGCCGTGGCCCGTCCGCTCGCGGTGTTCCTGTCCACCGTGTGGTTCCGACCGCCGTGGCGCCACCAGGCGTTCCTGTCCTGGGCGGGACTGCGGGGAGCCGTCCCGATCATCCTGGCGACGGTTCCGATGTCGCAGCACATGGCCAACGCCGACGTGCTGTTCGACGTCGTGCTCGTCTTCGTCATCGTGTTCACCGCGTTGCAGGGGCCCAGCCTGCCGTGGGTCGGACGCCGGCTCGGCCTGGTCGACCCCGACAGCGCCCGGGACGTCGATATCGAGGCCGCGCCCCTCGACCGGATCAGCGCCGACCTGCTGCAGGTGCGGGTGCCCGAGGGATCACATCTCGCCGGTGTCACCGTCGCCGAACTGCGGATGCCAACCAACGCGGTCGTGTCACTGGTGATCCGCGACCGACACTCGTTCTCACCGAGTGGTCGCGACGTGCTGCGGGTCGGCGACGAACTGCTGATCGTCGCGCCCTCGAGCCAGCGCGGCCTCATCGAGACCCGGCTCACCGAGATCGGACGCGGCGGGACGCCTCGCCCACTGGAACGGCGTCAGGGCTGCCGGGCCGGCGCCGCGCCGGACGTAGGACGATCGGCGCTCTCAGCTGTGTGACGCCGAGGGGGTCGACGACGAACCGGCCGACGGTGTCGCGCTGGCCGGCAGGCACACGACGCCTCCCGGAACGGCGATCTGCCGGGATGCCTTGGGGTTGAAGCCGCCGAACTTGTTGCCGACCAGCACGTCGACCGTGCCGTCGGTGCGGTGGTCGGCACGTGCGGTCGCACCCTTGAGGAACCCGAGCACGAGCTTCACCTCGGGGGCGTTCTTGCTCGCCCCGACCACGACCGTCGAGGTGACCACCTCGGTGGTGTTGCCCACGTCGATCACCTTGAATCCGGCGGTCGACAGCTGCGCCCCGACCCGGCCGGCCAGCCCCACCTGGGTGCCGCCGTTGAGCACTCGGACGCTGACGTGGCTCGACGTGAGGTGCTTGCCGACGTTCTGCGTGACGCAGGGATCGGGTGTCGCGCTGGGGAGGGGAGCCATGACGTTCCGGTACCCCCACCACCCGCCGTAGATGAGAATGCCCAGGAGCAGCAGCAGGGTGACCGGGGTGCCGACCAACCGTACGTAGCGCTGCACACTGTCCCCTTCCGTCGGGTCGTCGCGGCCCGGCGGCTGGTGATCCACTCACCGGGTCATCGGTGAGGTTACCGGAGTTCGAGAACCCTGGCGTGCATCGTCTGGCGTTGTTGCAGCGCCGCCCGCAGGGCCCGATGCAGCCCGTCCTCGAGGTAGAGGTCGCCGCGATAGCTCACGACATGGGCGAACAGGTCGCCGTAGAACGTCGAGTCGTCTTCGAGCAGGGCGTCGAGATCGAGGGTGCGCTTGGTGGTGACCAGGTCGCTGAGGCGAACCTGCTGCGGGGCGATCGCCGCCCACTGCTTCTGCACGTAGCCGTGGTCGGGGTAGGGGCGGGAGTCTCCGACGCGCTTGAAGATCACACCCGAATTCTAGCGGGGCCGGCGCGGGCTCCCCGAAGCGAACCCCGGCCCGACGCGGCCCCAGCACTATTGTGTGCCGCATGACCCCAGCTGACAGCGTCGTCGCAGGCACCACCGCGGGGTACACCGTCGACGAACCGGCCATCGCCCCGTCGGCCTTCGAGCGGTTCGCGCGTTCCGCGGGTCGCGAGATCGTGAGGTCGCTGTTCGACTCCGCGTGCAGGCGGTGACCCGTGACCCACAGGATGTTCGTGGCACTGCTGCCGCCCGATGCCGTCCGGGACGAGCTCTCCCGGTTCCTGGAGCCGCGCTGGGAGGCCGAGACACCCTGGCGCTGGACCCGTCCCGAGACGTGGCACATCACCCTGGCGTTCCTCTCGGGAGTCGCCGACGCGCGCCTCGACCCGCTCGTGGAGAGTCTGTCCGGCATCCGCTCGGAGACGGTGCCGCTCGCACTCGAGGGGGGCCTCGCCTTTCCCGACGCCCTGCGCGCTCGAGTGCTCGGGCTGCGGGTGGGGCCCGACGCCGAACGGATCGCCAGGCTGGCGGGCAGGGTCCGGCGTGCCTGCAACCGTGCCGGGGCCGAAGTCGACGGAGCCCGGTTCCGGGCTCACGTCACCCTCGCCCGCAGTTCCCGCCCGCAGCCCGCCGCCCGCTGGCTCGACCTGCTCGACACCTTCTCGTCGGCGCCCTGGGTCGGCACCCGGTACGTGCTGGTGGAATCGCACCTCGGGGAGGGGCCGCGGGGAACCCCCCGGTACGAGATCGTCGAGACGTTCGACCTCTCCTCGTCACCCCGGTGACAGACCCCATCTGGTGAAAGGATCGCGATATGACACGACATGCCTGGTCAGAGGGACGATGGACCACCCCGCCGGTGGCTGTCTCCGAGGATGACGGACGCCTGAGGGTCACCTGTGCCGAGGGCAGCGACGCGTGGCGGATCACGAGCTACGGGTTCGTCCACGACAACGAACACGCACTCGTGGCCACGTTCCCCGACGACAGTGCCGTCGAGGTGAGTTTCGAGGTCGACCTGAGCGGGCAGTTCGACCAGGCGGGCCTGTTCATCCGGGGCGGTGAGCAGCGCTGGATCAAGGCCGGCATCGAGTTCGCCGACGGCGTCCCCCAGCTGGGAGCCGTGGTCACCGACGGCCACTCCGACTGGTCCGTGGCACCGGTGCCCGACTGGAACCACCACCGGGCGACGATCCGTGCGTCCCGCACGGGGGACGCGGTGACGGTGCGGGCGCGCCGCGACGACGGGGCCTGGCAACTCGTGCGCCTGGCACCCCTGCATCCCGGAGAAGCGCTCGAGGCCGGCCCATTCTGCTGCGCGCCGACGCGCGCGGGTCTCGAGGTCACCTTCGTCTCGTGGGAGACGGGACCGGCGGACGTCTCGTTGCACTGAGACGTCCGCCGGAACACCGGTGATGCGGTTGGCCTACTTCATGGTGCCCTGGCTCACGGATCCCTGGAGCTGGCGCTGGAAGATGACGTACACCACCAGCACCGGGGCGACGGTGATAACCACGGCGGCGAACAGCGCTCCGAAGTCGACCGAGTAGCCGGCCTGGCTCGCGAACGCGCCGAGCCCCTGCGAGAGCACGTAGTTCTCCTGGTTGGTGTTCAACGCCACCGGGATGAGGTATTGGTTCCACAAGCCGAGGAAATTGAAGATCGCGACCGAGGCGAGGCCGGGTCGGGCCATCGGCAGCATGACGCTGAAGAAGGTGCGCCAGTCGCCGGCCCCGTCGATCGCGGCGGCCTCGCTGATCTCGTAGGGAAGCGCCCTGAAGAACGCGTAGAGGAAGAACACCGTGAACGGGAGCGCGAACGCCACGTAGGTGATGATGAGGCCCGGCAGGGTGTTGAGCAGGCCGAAACCGCGCAGCACGAAGAACAACGGCACGATCGCGAGGAACACGGGGAACGTGAGCCCGGCGAGCATCAGGTAGTAGATGATCCGCGATCCGAAGAACCTGAAGCGGGCGAGGATGTAGGCGCACATGGCACCCAGCAGCATGACTATCACCAGGGCGGAGCCGACCACGATGATCGTGTTGAGGAAGTATCGTCCGATCCCCGCCGTGGTCCACGCGTGCACGTAGTTGATGAGGGCCGGTTTGGACGGCAGCTTGAACGGCGAGTCGAAGATCTGACTGGTCGTCTTGAACGAGGTGACGAGCGTCCACAGCAGTGGGCCGACCACGAGCACCACCCACAGCACGAGCACCCCGTGCGCGACCGAGGCGACGGTGCGATCGCCGGGGTTGTTGTGCACCCGGCGTTCGCTGTTGGACATGGAAACCGGGGAATTGGTCGTCGAGGTGCTCATGCCAGCGTCACCGAATCCTTCCCTCCGGTGAAGCGGTTGACGAGGAACACCACGCCGGCGAACGACATGGTCACCGCGGCGAGCACGACGCCCATGGCGCAGGCGAGGCCCCACTGCCCCTTGGTGAACGCCGTGCGGTAGAGATATTGGCTCATCACCAGCGTGGAGTTGGAGGGTCCGCCGTTGGAGTTGAGGGCCTGCATGTACACGAACGCGTCGAGGGCGGCGATGCCCAGGTAGATGTAGGCCGTTTGCACGTTCTCGCGGATCAGCGGCAGGGTGATCGTCAGCGCGGTGCGGAAGCGTCCCGCGCCGTCGATGCGGGCGGACTCATAGATCTCGCTCGGAATCCCCTTGATCGCGGCGATGAACAACACCATGTAGAACCCGACCAGGCCCCAGATGATGACGAACATCGACACCGGCATTGCCGTGTCGATGTTGCCCAGCCAGGGGAACGAATTGAACTGCTTGAACCCGACGGCGGTGAGGATTCCGTTGACCAGGCCGTTCGACGGGTCGAACACCTGGCTCCACATGATGCCGATGATGATGGCGGGGATGGTGTAGGGGAAGAACGAGATCACCCGGTAGAAGCCGGCCGCCTTGAGCCCACGGATCTGGCCGTGGCTGGAACCGCCGACCGTGATCAGCGTGGCCAGCGTCAGCGACAGCGCGATCGTGACGAACGGCACCACGATCGCGAGTTCGACACTGTTGCGGACCGACTTGACGAAGATGCTGTCGGTGAACGCCTTCGTGTAGTTGCTGAACCCGATGTAGTTCATGTGCGGGTTGAAGCCGGTCCAGTCGGTGAGGGAGTAGTAGAAGGCCTGGATGAAAGGGCTCACCACGAAGATCAGGTAGACCGAGAGGGGCAACCCGAGAAACGCGAGGAAGAAGGTCACCCGGTCGAAACTCCAGTTTCGCCGACGGCGGCGGCGCTCGGGGCTGGCTGCTCCAGCCAGCCCCGAGGCGTCGCGCCGGGTGAGAGCTCGAACCGTCACGAGACCGTGATCTTCTTGATCGAGGGATCCTTGGCGATCTTGTCGGTGATCTGCTGGAGGCCGTCGGTCAGCTGCTTCACCGACGAGCCACCACCGAGGAAGGTGTTCCACAGCACCAACTGATCGGCGTTCATGCCGTAGTAGTCGACGAACTGCCAGCTGAAGACGTTGTCGCCGGCGTTGTCGAGCATCTTGATCTGGCTCACCAGCGCGGTGGACCCGAAACCATCGGCGGGCACGGTGCCCTTGACGATCGTCGGCGCCAGCTTCGTCTTGGCGAAGTTGGTGGCGGCGTCCTTGCTCAGCATC
Source organism: uncultured Actinomycetota bacterium (assembly GCA_963798885.1). GTDB lineage: Bacteria > Actinomycetota > Actinomycetes > Propionibacteriales > Propionibacteriaceae > JAJYQH01. The sequence goes on from CAWCUX010000012.1 coordinate 32,559, forward strand.
ACCCGCATGAACTCCTTGCCCCCGGCGACGTTCTTGGCCTGGCTGGGGACGATGTATCCCTCACCGGCCGTGGCGTGCAGGGCGTTCTGCGGCATCTTGGAGTTCTTGGTGACGGTGAGTTCGGGGGTACCGGTCATCTTGAAGCCGCTCTTGGTCTGCGTCTTCATCTCGTTCTCGATCCACGAGCCCGACGGGTACAGCAGCGCCTCCTCCTTGCTCGACCACTGGGCCTGCGCCTGGGTGAACTGGGTGCCCGAGCCGCCCGGCTTGACCATGCCGGCGTCGATGATCTTCTTCATCGCCGTGAAGACCTGCTGGATGGGGTCGAGGCTCCAGCACTTGGGCTTGAGGTTCTCGAGCGCCAGCCTGACGTCGTTGCCGCCCTCCTTGATGGCCGAGCCGATCGCGGTGGTCTGGTAGTACGTCGCGGCTTCCTTGCCCCACAGGAACAGGTACTTGTTCTTGGCCTTGGCCTCCTTGCCGAGCGCGTAGGCCTCGTCCCACGTGGTGGGAGCGGTCCAGCCGTTGGCGTCGAACAACGACTGGGAGTACCAGAGGGCGTACACAGTCATGACGTAGTTGATGACCGCGAACTTGCCGTTGTAGGTGCCGGGGGCGGTGACGCCACCGTAGAGGGTGTCCTTGATCGGCGTCCCCTCGAGGTTGTTGGCGGCGAACACGTCGCTGAGATCTTCGATCTCGCTGAGGATCGTCTGGATACCGATGAGGTTGGCGCCCGAGTCGTCGATGACGTCCGGCGGGTTGCCGGCGTTGAACCGCGGCTGCAGCGTGGTGGCGATCGTGGTGGTGGGGGTGACCGTGCACTTGGCGGCGTACGGCTGCTGTCCCATCAGTTTGGCTGCGTATTCGGCGTAGTCGACGCCGTAGCCGCCGTTGAAGATCACGGCATCGACACTGGAACCCTGAGCGACGCCGAACGGGTTGTCGGGGGAGGTGGACGCCGCGCTGCTCGCACCGGAGCCGCTCGTCGACGTGGTGGTGCCGGCACCGCTGCCTGCGCACGAGGCGAGCGTCCCCGCGAGGGGGATCAGAGCAGCTGAGGCGAGCAGATTGCGACGCCCGAGACGGGCCTGACCGAATGACGAATTTTGCATGAACCATCTCCTGAGCCGAAGCGTTCCGAGCACCCTTGCCCGGTAGCCGATGTGTGGTTGCTGACAACGTAGTCCGGTGTGAGTGGTCTGTCTGCACTCACACGGCGATGCGTGGCATTTCGCTCAGTCGGATCGCGCGAGCCGGGGCATCCGTGCAGCATTCACCGCGTAAGCCCTAGAGTTCGCGACATGACTACAGCCGAACAATTCCAGCTTGAGGTCACATCGAGGTTGCCGCTGCTGGTGGCGTCCGCCGCCGACGGGCCGATCGCCCGGGCATGTGACCTGATGGCCGAATCGATCGCCGCGGGAGGCGTGGTGCATGCCTTCGGGAGCGGGCACTCCGAAGCGTTCGCGATGGAAGTGGCGGGCCGCGCGGGCGGCCTCATCCCCACGTCGAAGGCGGCCCTGCGTGATGTCGTCATCTGGGGCTCGCGGGATCGTGCGTCGCTCAACGGGTCCGACCTCGAGCGGGATCCCAGCGTCGCCACCGAACTGTACGGACTGCAGTCCGACCACCCGGCCGACGTGTGGGTCATCGCGTCCAATTCCGGGGTCAACGGGTCGATCATCGGCGTCGCCCAGGCGGCCAAGGACGCCGGCCACCCCCTCATCGCGGTCACCAGCATGCTGCACACCATGGCCGTTCAGCCCAAGCATCCCTCGGGCAAGCGGCTCAGCGACCTCGCCGACGTGGTCATCGACAACCTGGCTCCGTTCGGTGACACGACCGTGCCGCTCGGCGCCGGCGAGTTGACCGAGGGCATGGTGGGCGGGGCGATCTCGTCGATCACGGGAGCGTTCATCGCGCAACTGCTGACACTGGGCACCGCGGAGAGACTCGCGGCCCGGGGGATCCGGCCGCCGATGTACATCTCGGCGAACATTCCCGGTGGTGACGAGCACAACCGCGAACTCACCGACAAGTACGCCGGCCGGCTGCGGATCGAGGCCTGACCTGCCGGCCACGACACGCCCGCTGGCCGGTGCGGGGCGGACACCGCCGGGTCCGGCCCGTCCACCCGTTAGGGTGCTGGCCATCCGCCCGCGTGGTGGCGGGCGGCGACCGACAGGAGAGACATGCTTCCGGCGGTGATGGCGGTTGATGCAGGTGGTACCTCGACCCGGGCCGCGGTCGTCGCGCTCACCGGTGATGTCCTCGGCGTGGGGCGAACCGGTGCCGGCAACCCGATTTCGTCGGGCATCGACATGGCGGTGGCGAACGTTGCCGAGGCCTGTCGTCTCGCTCTCGCCCGGGCCGGTGGCGAGCCGCGGATCGTGGCGTCGCTCGTCTCGATGGCCGGCGGGTCGACGGGCTCCACGTCGGCCGACGAGATCGTCGCCCGACTGGTGGACAGTGGAGTGCCGGCACCCGTCACCATCGAGAGCGATGTGCTGAGCGCATACTTCTCGGGCACGGCGGCCTCGGAGGGTGCCGTGCTGATCGTCGGGACGGGTGCGGTCGCCGGTCGGGTGTCCGACAGCCTGCTCGTGCGGGTTGCCGACGGGTTGGGGTGGTTGCTGGGCGACGCCGGCTCGGGATTCTGGATCGGGCGGAGGGCCGCGATCGCCGCCGCCGCCGACCTCGACGGTCGGGGCCGGGCCACCGCGCTCACCGCCGAAGTGCTGGGCGAGTACGGCCTCACCCGCGGGCGCCGCGAGCGGCTGGGCCGTCCGGAGGCCGTCGCCTCGCTGGTGCACGAGATCTACGCGGGGCGTCCCGTCGAACTGGCCCGGCTGGCGCCGATCGTGCTGCGGCACCCCGACGACCCGGTAGCCGCCCTGATCCTCGAGGGCGCGGCGACGGCGTTGACGAACACGGTCACCTCGCTCCTGGGTGCCGACGACGTGCCGTTGGTGCTGGCGGGCGGGCTCATGAGTCCCGCCAGTCCCCTCCACGACATCGTCGTCGCCCGCCTGTCCGGACGCCGCTGCCTCAACGCCACCGACGGGCTCGCCGGGGCCGCGCTGCTGGCGCTGCGCCAGGCGGGGGCGGAGGCGAACCAGGCGGTGCACGCCCGTCTGGTCGCCGCCATCGCGGCGCACACCATCCCGGTCGGACCGACGGGGGCTCCCCGCTGAGCGTTCGGCGTCGACTCAGTCGGTGTCCGCGGCGCAATAGCGCGCCAGGTGCTGTCCGGTGAGCGTCGAGGCGTCGGAGATGAGTTCGCGCCGGTGTGCCGGTGAAGACCACGCGTCCGCCGTCGTGCCCCGCGCCGGGCCCGAGATCGATGATCCAGTCGGCGTGCGCCATCACGGCTTGGTGATGCTCGATGACGATCACGGAGCGTCCCTCGTCGACCAGCAGGTCGAGCAGATCGAGGAGCTGCCCGACGTCGGCCAGATGCAGGCCCGTCGTGGGTTCGTCGAGAACGAAGATGCCACCCCGCCCGCCGAGGTGAGTGGCCAGCTTCAGCCGCTGACGTTCGCCTCCCGAGAGCGTGGTGAGCGGCTGGCCCAGGGTGAGATAGCCGAGGCCGACCGCGACGAGCCGTTCGAGGATGGTGCGGGCCGCGGGGATGCGGGAGTCGCCGGCGTCCACGAAGTCGAGCGCCTCGGACGCCGTCATCGACAGCACGTCGTGGATGTTGCGTCCGCCGAGGAGATGCTCGAGCACCGCCGGCTGGAAGCCCTTGCCGTCGCACTCCTCGCAGACCGTCGTGACGGTGTCCATGAACCCGAGTTCGGTGAAGATGACCCCCGCTCCCTTGCAGGTGGGACACGCGCCCTCGGAGTTCGCGCTGAACAGCGAGGCCTTGACGCCGTTCGCCTTCGCGAAGGCCTTCCGGAGGGGGTCGAGCAATCCGGTGTAGGTGGCGGGGTTGCTGCGCCGAGACCCCTTGATCGGGGCCTGATCGATGGTGGTCACCCCCTCGCGGCGTGACACCGACCCCTCGACGAGGGAACTCTTGCCCGATCCGGCGACCCCCGTGACGACGGTGAGCACTCCCAGGGGGATGTCGACATCGACGTCGCACAGGTTGTGGGTGTGCGCACCGCGCACTTCGAGGACGCCGGCGGGCGTCCGCACGGTGCTCTTGACCCGGGCATGGTCGTCGAGGTGGCGTCCGGTGAGCGTGCCGCTGCGCCGGAGGTCGTCGACGGTGCCTTCGAACACGATGTCGCCGCCCGCGGCACCGGCGCCGGGACCCATGTCGACCGCGTGGTCGGCGATCGCGATGGTCTCGGGCTTGTGCTCGACCACCAGCACGGTGTTGCCCTTGTCGCGCAGCCGCAGCAGGAGGGCGTTCATGCGCTGGATGTCGTGGGGGTGCAGCCCGATCGTCGGCTCGTCGAAGACGTAGGTGACATCGGTGAGCGACGAGCCGAGGTGACGGATCATCCGCACGCGTTGCGCCTCGCCGCCGGACAGGGTGCCTGACGAGCGGTCGAGCGACAGGTAACCGAGGCCGATCTGCACGAACGCGTCGAGATGATCGCGCAGGGACGTGAGCAGTGGGGCGACGCCCGGTTCGTCGAGCGTGCGCACCCACGCGGCGAGGTCGCTGATCTGCATCGCGCCGGCGTCGGCGATGCTGACTCCCGCGATCGTCGACGAGCGGGCGGCTTCGCTGAGGCGCGTGCCGCCGCAGTCGGGGCAGACGCTGAAGGTGACCGCCCGTTCGACGAACGCCCGGATGTGGGGTTGCATCGCCTCGACGTCCTTGGAGAGCATCGATTTCTGGATCCGGGGGATCAGCCCCTCGTAGGTCATGTTGATGTTCTCGATCTTCATCCGGGTGGCCTCCCGGTAGAGAAGGTCGTGGCGCTGGCGCGCGGTGAACCGCTTGATCGGCTTGTCGGCCGGGAAGAATCCGGACGAGGCGTAGAGCCGGTAGTTCCATCCGCCGGCGAGGTATCCGGGCACCTTCAGCGCGCCGTCGGCGAGCGAGAGGTTCTCGTCGATCAGCTCGTCGAGGTCGATGTCCTTGACCGATCCGGTGCCGTCGCACCGCGGGCACATGCCCCCGGTGACCGTGTACGTCTTCTTCGTCGCCATCGTGCGGCCCTCACCACGCTCGACGGTGATCGCGCCGCCGCCGTGCACCGTTGGCACGTTGAACGCGTAGGCCTGGGGCGAGCCGATGTGCGGCTGGGCCAGTCGACTGAACAGGATCCTCAGCAACGCGTTCGCGTCGGTCGCCGTGCCCACCGTGGAACGGATGTTCGCCCGCATCGGCTCCTGGTCGACGATGATCGCGGTGGTGAGCCCGTCGAGCACGTCGACGTCGGGACGCGACAGCGTCGGCATGAACCCCTGGACGAACGCGCTGTAGGTCTCGTTGATCATCCGCTGCGATTCGGCGGCGATGGTGCCGAACACCAGCGAACTCTTGCCCGACCCGGACACACCGGTGATCACCGTCAACCGGCGCTTCGGCAGCTCGACCGACACATTCTTGAGGTTGTTCTCCCGGGCCCCGTGCACCCGGATCCGGTCGTGGCTGTCGGCGGGATGCTGGTCGGAGCCTCCGGCACGGGTGTCCGCTCCGGCGGGCCCGGTGGATGCGGGCGGCTCCGTGCTCGAGGACGCTGACACGCTCAATCCCTTCGGCTGGGTGATTGCGCCGGTGCGGCGGCGTGCACCCGATCCTGCCACTCGCGCGCTCGGCGCCGCCGGTGTTCCGGCGGCGTACGAGTTGGCTGACGGCGTACGAGTTGGCGACGGTTTTCGACCAGGTCGTACGCCGGGGGCGCCGGGTCGTACGCCGCGGGGCGCCGGGGGTTTGCGCGGGCGCGCCGAGGGCCGAGCGGCCGGCGGGCTCGAGTGGTGGGATCTACAGCACCTGGAGCCCGAGCGTGCCCCGCAGCGAGGCGAGGTGCTCGGTGGACGCCGTGCGCTCACGGTCGGCACGCGCCCGGGTGAGTCGCTCGGTGAGGCCGAGTCGCTCGACGGTCGCACCGTTGCTCTCGACGGCGCCGAAGGTGTCGAGGTCGGCGATCGCCCGGTCGAGCCGGCGCAGATCGGCGTCCCGCTTGGCGGTGAGGCGCGCGGCGTACCACTGGGAGCTCAGCACCGACTCGCGGGTGAACATCGCCCGCAACTGCGGGGTGTCGAGCGTCCAGCCCTCGCGGGTTCGCCCGTCGGCCATGACCTCGAGCAGCGCGCGCAGTGGTGGAATCGCCAGCGAGACCGTGCCGTCGGCGAAGTACGCCCTGGCCACCCGCTCGTGGGTGGTGACGATGGTGTCGAGGGAATCGGCGAACACGTCCATGTCCTGGGTCTCGGGACGCAGCATCGCCTCGTCGAACACGGCGTGCGGATGCATGAAGATGCGACCGAAGTAGGCGGTGGCGAATTTCCGGGTGATCCGATGGCCGAGCCGGCTCGCGAGCACGCGGCGTCCGTGGTGCTCGAAGTCGGTGAGCCGCTCGAGCGACCCCTCGGCGAGCAGGGCACCGGCGTCCCGCTCGGCGGGCGTCATCCGCGAGAAGACCTCGGGCACGAGCAGGCTGATGTCGTGGTCGACCCGCACCCGGGGCCCGACGTAGCCCGCGCACGACACCCAGCCGTCGTAGCCGGTGAGCACGTACGACAGGAACGCGGCGTTGAGGTCGATGATCGCCGGTAGCGCGTTGAAGGGCCCTTTCGTGAGGGCGCCCTCGGAGCCCGCACCCGTGGTCGACGGGGACTTGCCGGTCATCGAGCTGATGAACTCCATGAACAGCTCGGGCAGTTCCAGGTAGTGCAACGGGTTGAACGGGCACAGGGCCGGCACCCCCGGCTCGGGAGGGTTGTTGCGGCGTCCGGCGGCGACGACGTCGACCGGAAGCGGCAGGGGGGTGAGGCTGGGGCGCCTCGCCTTGAGGTGCGCCGCGAGGTCGGACGCCGCCGTGGCCAACGGGTTGGCGAGGTCGGGACGCCGTTGCAGATAGCGCGGATTCTTCGACCGCTGCCCGTCGACGATGCGGGGATCGGCCGACGAGACGAAGTAGCGAGGAGAGGTGCCGTCGGGTTCACCGGCGAAGCGGTCGATCAGCCCGCGCATCGGCGGGGTGAACGCGCTGAACGCCACGGCGTCGTCGCACATGTCGCGGGCGTCGGCGCGGGTGAGTGGTTCGAAGTTCGACAAGAAGGTGCCCGGCTCGGCGATGTCGCGTTCGGCCTGGTGGTCGTAGCCACGGTGGATGGCGTCGTCGGGACGCTGGAACAGCAGCGTCTCGCAGTTCTGCACGAACTTGCGCGACGGCCCGTCGGAGCCGGGGAGAACGACGCTCGCGGTGATGTCGTCCTCGGTCTGCACCTTGACCGCCGGCATGAAATCGGGGCGCAGGGTGAACAGCCGCCACGATCCGTCGGGCTCGAACCCCACCCGCAGCATGGTCGTCGTGACCTTGTTGCCGTCGAGTCGGACGAAGTTGCCGAGCCGGTCGTTGATCCGGGCGACGCTGAAGTGCTCGCGCCAGTTGCCACCCCACTCGGGCCGGGCGAACCGCTTGACGGTGAAGACGAGTTCCTTGACGTATTGGGGGATCGCGTCGAGGAACGCGTTGTACTCGTCGGTGAAGTCGGGCGCGGGGGTGAGCAACTTGATGACCGAGCCCATGCTGCGCTCACGGCTGAGGATCGAGCGGTGGTCGCTGTCGTCACCGGTGGCGAAGCGCCCCGAGTAGTCGCGGTCGAGCAACTCGGTGACCAGATCCATGTCGTGGTCGAAATCCGGGGAGTAGAGGTTGCCGAAGATGAAGGCGTCGGCGAGGGCCTTGCTGATCTCGCTCTTGCCGCCCCCCGACACGGTCGACGGCTTGTGGCACGTCGTCGAGGTCGGAGCGACCCCGACCAGCGTCCACTGGCTCGGGTCGGCGGCCAGCGGCTGCATGCTCACCCGGTATCCGTCCGGCGCGAAGTAGGTGCGCCCGGCGAGCAACCGGACGCCGCGATCCCCGCCCCGGGCGTCGGTCCAGGCGATCGTGCGGTCGTCGAGGCTGAACCGCGACGCCGCCGGGACGAGCACGAACTCGGGGTGCAGGGTGTCGAGCGCGTGCCCCTCAGGCTGGCGGGTGAACCGGTCGGGATCGCGGGCGAGCACGTCGTCGAGGCCGTGGCCGGCCTCGGAGTAGGTGTCGACGAAGGTGCTGCCCAGCGCGTAGCTGGGGAACACCCGAGCGCCGCCGGAGTGCTCCTCCTCGGCGTCGCCGAGCAGGTTGGCCGAATAGCTGATCTGGGCCTTTACCTCCTTCTTGCAGTAGCCGAAGTAGTTGTCGGCGATGACGGTGACGATCACGCCCCGCTCGTCGCGGGCGCAGGCCTTGAACGCCCTGCCGTCGTTGTACAGCTCCGACTCGTCGCGGTAACACATGCCGTCGCGGCGTTGGCGCTCGGTGGCGTCGTGCCAGTGCGGCAGGCCGAGTGACTTCTTCGTCACCCCGATGAGGTGCGGGGCGAGTACCACGCAGCCGGTGTGACCGCTCCAGCCGACGGGGTCGAGCGCCGCGTCGTTCTCGGTGAGGTAGGGGTCGCCCGCGTTGCCGAACACCTCTTCGACGAAGTCGAGGTTGGCGACCAGGCCACCGGGCACGATGAAGCGCACCTCCAGCCGCTTCTCGGGTGTGACACCGGAGACCTCGGGCAGCACGAGCGGGCGCAGCAGCATCGACACGAAGCAGCGCGCCGGGTCGGGTTCCGCGCTCGTGTAGGGCAGGGCGAGAGCCTCGTCGGGCGGTTGGAAGGCGAGGTCGAGCAGCCGGGCGAACACATCCCGCGGCACCGCGATCTTGTCGTCAGGGATCGCCATGCCGCCCTCGGCGATGTGGAAGACCCCCGCCGTGGTGCGCCGGTCGTTCGCCGGGTTGTGCAGGACGCCGTTCGCCAGCCGGTAGCTCGACACCAGATCGGAGTCGAACTCGTCGGCGTCCCGCGGAAGGCTCAGCTCGCGGGCGAGGCCGGGCAGGTCGAGGATCAGCGTGCGCCGCGGCAACTGCGGACGCGCGGCCGCACCCTCGAGGTAGTCGTCGAGGAAGTCCTGGATGCGCTGGTCGACCGCGCAGGGCCGGTACTCGAGCCGCCGATTGAACTCCTGCTGCCGAGCGACCAGGGGCCCGACGAGGCTGTCGGGATCGGCCCGGGCCAGGCCCAGCAGGGCGAGGCGGAGGTTGATGGCTGCGCTCAGCGTCGATGTCGCCATGGCTCCAGTATCCGGGTGGACGCCCGGGCGGCACTCAGCGGGTGGCGGTAGCCGGCGTGCCCACCACCGGCCGTTCGCCCGATCCGCGCGGAATGTAGGTGAGCGGCAGCAACCGGTGTTCGGGGGGACCGGTGGGATCGGCCATCCGGGCGATCGCCAACCGTGCCGCCACCCTGCCCATCTCCTCGGCGTCGTGGGTGATCACCGACACGTCGAACAGGTCGGCGAACTCGAAGTCGTCGATGCCGATGACAGCCAGGTCGAGACGCCGACGGGTGAGGTGACGCAGGATCGCCGCCGTGGCGCGGTTGTTGCCGCCGATGACCGCCGTGGGCGGGTCGTCGGAATCGAGCAGCGAGGCCACCAGGGCGTCGAGTGGGGCGCGCGGGTCGTCGGACGAGCGCTCCCACCGGTCGGTCGACTCGCCGGTCGCCTCCCGCACCGCCTGCCGGTAGGCCGTGATGCGCTGCTCCTGGGTGAACACCGAGCGGGGGTTGCAGAGGTAACCGATCTTGGTGTGCCCGTGCTCGAGCAGGATGCGTGCGGCGTCCCGGCCCCCCTGCGCGTTGTCGAGTAGCACCGAATCGGCGAGCAGGTTCGGGGTGGGCCGGTCGATCGCGACCACCGCCGTGCCGAGATGGCGCTCCTGGTCGAGATGGGAGTAGTCGTCGAGCGAGGGCACGAGCAGCACGGCGCGGACCCGCTGGGCGACGAGGGCGTCGATGACCTCGGTCTCGCCGCCGCTGCCGGCGGATGACGCGATCATCATCGTGAGCCCCTGCTCCGCGCACACTTGCCCGATCCCGGCGGCGACATGGACGTAGAACGGATTGGTGGGTTCCGGTGTGACGAACCCGACGGTGTGCGACACGGCCCCCCGGCGCAGGTCGCGGGCCAGCCTGTTGGCACTGAAGTGCAGGCTCCGGGCGGCGTCCAGCACCCGTGCGGCCGTCGAGGGGGCCACCGCCCCCGGTTCGGCGTAGACCCGTGACACCGTCTTGATGCTGACCCCGGCGAGACGGGCCACGTCGGACATGGTGGCCCGCGGTCGCGGTTGAGACATGACTCCCCCTCAGGCCGCCACCGGGACCCGATGTCCCGGTTCGATCGATGACAACGATAGACATTCGCTACTGTTTGGGGCAATCCCGCCCGACTTGGACGGGATATTGCACCTCGTCAGCGATTTACCGTCGGTCTCGCCAGCGAGATGACAGCGTTGACACCATTGTGTCGCCCGCATACGCTCCACGGGTGGTGATCGGCCGACCACCCACGACGTGCGCTCGGACGCCGCGACGGTGGGTTCGACGAACCGGTGGGATCGACGAAGGAGTGCGATGCGTGAATCGAGTGGCCCGGCGCTTGTCGTCGACTCAGGCCAGACCGACATCAGGGTCCGGGCCTACGGCGGTGAGGGTTTCGCCGCGAGCTATCCCGGGGTGCGCACCAACGCGGCCCTCCTGCCGCAGCTGGCCGCGGTGATCGGGGCCGCCACCCGGGCGGCAGGGCGCACCTTCCCGGTGGTCGCGATCGGTACGTCCGGGCTGACCGATGTCGACAACGATCCCGATCGCCTGCTCGGCCTGTGCCGCGACGACGGCGTCGTCGAGGTCCGGCTGGCTCACGACTCGATCACCTCGTATCTCGGTGCGCTGGGCCTGCGGCACGGGGCGGTGGTGGCGGCCGGGACGGGTGTCGTCACCCTCGGGGTGGGTCCGGCCGGGATCGTGCGTGTCGACGGCTGGGGTCACGTCATGGGCGACGCCGGCAGTGGTTTGTGGATCGGCCGCGAGGCGTTGTCGGCGGTGATGAGGGCCTTTGATGGACGCGGGCCCCGCACGGCGCTGACCGAGGTCGTGCGCGAGCGCTACCCGCGCCTGGAATCGGCGTACATCGAGATCCAGGCCGACCCCGACTGGGTGCGGACCGTGGCGTCCTTCGCGAAGCCGACCGCCGCGCTGGCGGCGTCCGACCCCGTCGCCGGTGAGATCTGCCGGGCCGCGGGTGCCGAGCTCGCCCTCTCGGGGATCACCGCACTCGCCCGTGCCGGGCTCGAGGACGATCCGGCGCCCCGGGTGGCGCTCATCGGCAACATCATGCTGTCGCCGGTCGTCAGGGCCGCCTGCGAGGCCGGAATCCGTCGTGCCCTGCCGGCGGCCACCGTCGTGAGTGGCGGGGGTGACGGGCTCGCGGGAGCCGAGTTGCTGCTGGCCGTGTCGCGCGACGACTCGCTCGCCGCGGCGGTGACGATCGCGCGCAGGGGTCGGCATGAATGAGCCACGTGGTGAGTTCCTGATCCGGGTGGCGAACCCCGTGAAGGGATACGCCTGGGGGTCGCCGACGGCGATCCCCGACCTGCTGGGCACCCCGGCCAGTGGTGAGCCGCAGGCGGAGATGTGGCTGGGCGCCCACCCTGCCGACCCCTCGATGCTCGTGCCCGCCGGCGTCCGCCTCGACGCGCACCTGAGCGACCATCCGGGTCTGCTCGGCGCCTCGGCGAGTGCCCCCGCGCGGCTACCGTTCCTCATGAAGGTGCTGGCCGCGGCGATGCCCCTATCGCTGCAGGTGCATCCCACCGCCGACCAGGCGAGGGCCGGCTTCGCCCGCGACGAGGCCGCCGGCCTCGGTCGTGACGACCCCCGGCGCAGCTACCGCGACGACCAGCACAAGCCGGAGATCATCGTGGCCATCTCCGACTTCCGGGCGCTGTGCGGCTTCCGGGAACCCGCCACCGCCGGAGCCGATCTGGCCGACCTGCTGGGCGCGTCGATGCGCCGCGGCGTCGGGGCCGAACTCGCGGCCGTGCTCGCCGGTTCGGATGCACGGGGAGCACTTCGGGGAGCCCTGCGGCTGATCCTGTCGGGCCGTCGTGAGGTGCGCACTCTCGCGGCGGAGGCCTCCGTGGCCGCCGACGGGTCACGCGGCGGCCTCGCCGACACACTCCGGATCGTCGGGTCGCACTTCGGCGACGACCCCGGCGTGCTGGGTGCGGCCCTCCTCAACCGGGTAGACCTGGCCCCCGGCGAGGCGCTGTATCTCGACGCCGGCAACATCCACGCCTACCTGTCCGGCCTCGGCATCGAGGCGATGGCGCCCTCCGACAACGTGCTGCGGGGTGGGTTGACGACCAAGCACGTCGACGTCGACGGCCTGCTCGAGATCGTCGCCTTCACGCCGGTCACCCCGCACCGCGTGCCAGGGGTGCGCTCCGACCGCGACGGGGTGTCGCTCACCAGTTACCATCCGCCGGCTCTGGAATTCTCGGTGCACGCCATCGACGTCCGCGGCGGCCCGCGGCGGCTCGACGGACTCACGGGCCCGTCGATGCTCATCGTCACCGAGGGCTCGCTCGTGGTGCGCTCCGGTGATGAGGAGATCGTCGTCGAACGTGGGCAGTCGGTGTTCCAGGCGGCCGGACCCGAGCTCGTCGTGGGGTCGGGCGGGACTCCCGCCCGGGCGTTCCTCACCACGGTCGGCGGCCGGTCACGACCCGCCGATGCGTCCCTGGCCTCCGCTCAGCTGCTCGCCCCCGGTGCCATCAGCACGGTGGACGCCAGCGCGTGACCCGCCTCGACGGCCGCGACGAGGTCGCGGGGTGAGGAGTCGAGCAACTCGGGGTGGCGCAGCAGGTGGGTGAGGAACCCCGCGTTGAACGCGTCGCCGGCGCCGGTGAGATCACGGGGCGGCAGGTTCAGCGGCGGCACCGGCACGACGACCGGCTCGCACCCGGGCCTCACGATGCGGGTCGGCTCGCCGCCGTGGCGGGCGAGCATCGTGGATCCGGGCGGCAGGGTTTCCGCGCGGAGTCCGAGTGCCCGGGTCTCGTCGGCGTTCGCGCTGATGAACCGCGGCGACAACTCGGCCACCATCCGGGTGAACCGCTGCCGGCCCATCGCGTCGATGAGCGCGAGCGACGACACGTCGATGCTCACGGCGACGCCCCGGCGGTGCGCGTCGTCGACGAGCCGGTGCATCGACGCGGGTGTCGTGCCCGACTCGAACGCATACATCGGCACGTGCAGCAGTCCGACGCCGTCGAGCCACGACGGGTCGACCGGTGCGAGGAGGGCGGACGCGCCACGGCTCGGGAACATCGTGCGTTCCCCTGCGGGGTCGATCATCACGACGATGGTCCCGGTGACGCCGCGCCACTGCAGGCGTACGTCGACGCCGTGGCCCTGCAGCTCCTGCTGCAACACGTGGCCGCCCAGGTCGGGTCCCACGCAGCCGATGAACCGGGTGGGGTGCAGTGGGCCGGCGAAGGCGGCGACGTTCGCCGCCGAGCCCCCGCGCTGGATCGACACGCTCGAGCGGGTGTCGCTGCCGCGTCGTACCGGTTCGAGCTGCCAGACCACGACGTCCTGCACCAGGTCGCCGGCCACGGCGAACACCGGCGTGGTCATCGAGGGCCACTCACGCCGAGGCGAGCGCGATGGCGATCCGCGCGCCGAGCCGCACGTTGTTGAGATAGAGCGCCACGTTGGCCTCCAGGCTGCGGTCACCGGTGGCACGGCGGATGTGGTCGAGCAGGTACGGGGTGGTGGCCTGCCCGCTGATGTGGTCGGCCTCCGCGGCCGCCCAGGCCTGTTCGATGACCGCATCGAGCTCGCCGGGATCGAGCGAGTCGGCCTCGGGAATCGGGTTCGCGACGAGCAGGGACGCCGGTAGGTCCAGTGCCCGGGAGGCGCGGTAGATCTCGGCGGCCTGCTCGGGCGTGTCGATCCGCGAGGTCAGCCGGTGGCCCGATGAGCGGACGTAGAAGCCGGGGTAGTCGAGGGTCTGATAGCCCACGACCGGCACGCTCAGCGTCTCGAAGCGTTCGAGGGTGGCGGGGATGTCGAGGATCGCCTTGGCCCCCGAGCTCACCAGCACGATCGGCTCGTGGGCAAGGGTCACGAGATCGGCGGACTCGTCGAAGGTGGCGGATGCGTTGTGGTGGACGCCACCCAGTCCGCCCGTGGAGAACACCGAGATGCCCGCGCGGCGGGCCAGCACCGTGGTCGCGGCGATCGTGGTGCCCGCATTCAGGCGCAGCGCCGCGCACACCGGAAGGTCGCGCACCGAGGCCTTGCTCACCTGGTCGTCGCTGGCGAGGCGCTCGATCTCGTCGCTCGACAGGCCGACGACCCCCACGCCGTCGACGACCCCGATCGTGGCCGGCACGACGCCGAGCTCGCGGGCGGCCCGCTCGCCCTGGGCGGCCACCTGCACGTTGCGCGGGCGGGGCAGCCCGTGCGTGACGATCGTCGACTCGAGGGCCACGACGGGGCGTCCGGCCATGACCGCGTCGGAGACCTCCTCGCTGACACGGATCGGGTGGGTCATCACGAATGCTCCGATCGGTTGGGGCGTGGTGCGCCCAGGGGTGCTCGCGGCAGCGGTTGGGCCACCGGCGTGTTTTGATCTTCTCATGAGCACGTCGCCGCTCCCGCGTGAGGACTTCGAGGCCGCCCTGGCGGCCCGCAAGGAACTGGGGCCCGAATACGAACCGGCCCTGGTCGATTCGTTCGTGGAGAAGGTCGAGGCCGCTCTCGTGGCCCGCGGCCAGCCGAGGCAGCAGCTGCAACCGGCACACGCCCCCCAGCCGGTGCCCAGCTCCGCGACCCCTCCCGGCGGACGGGTCGCCGTCGCGATCGTCAGCGTCGTCATGGGCATACCGCTCACCGCGATCACCCTCGGCACCGGATCGCTCCTCGCGATGATCATCTGCTGGGTGGGCATCGTCGGAGTGAACATCGCGATGGGGCTGCGTCGCGGCCCGGAATGAACCGGCGTACCGACTCGCCGCGGGTGCGTTTAGGGTGGGGTCGAATCCATCCTCCGCTCCGCCCTGACAAGGAAATCCCATGGCCCGTTTCGACTTCGAACCCGATGTCCTGCGCTCCTACCGTCCCGATGTCGCCGAACCCGCCGACTTCGACGCATTCTGGGCGCGCACCCTCGACGAGTCGCGCGCGCTCGTCGAGCCCCCCACTCTCACCGAGGCCGACTCGTCGTTGACTCTGGTCGATGTCTTCGACCTCGAATTCTCGGGCTTCGGCGGCGACCGGGTGCGTGGATGGGTACTCAGGCCGGCCGGACTGTCCGGACGACTGCCGGCGGTCGTCGAGTTCCTCGGCTACGGAGGAGGGCGCGGGCTTCCGCACGAGCACCTCGCATGGGCCGCTGCCGGGTACGTCCACGTCATCATGGACACCCGAGGTCAGGGCAGCGCCTGGGGTACGGGCGGCGTGACGCCCGACCCGCACGGGTCAGCGCCGGCGACGCCGGGGTTCATGACCCGCGGTATCTCAGACCCCGCCGACTACTACTACCGGCGCGTGTTCACCGACGCCGTGCTCCTCGTCGAGGCGGTGCGCGAGCTTCCCGACGTCGATCCGGCACGGGTGTCGGTCACCGGCGGCAGCCAGGGGGGCGGAATCACCATCGCGGCCGCCGGACTCGTCGACGGCCTTGTCGGCGCCATGCCCGAGGTGCCGTTCCTCTGCCACTTCGAGCGCGCCGTCGGTCTCACCGACGAGATGCCCTATGCAGAGATCGTCAAGTACCTCTCGGTGCACCGCGACAGCGTGCAGCAGGCCTTCGCGACCCTGGCGTACTTCGACGGGGTGAACTTCGCCAAGCGCGCGAGCGCCCCGGCGCTGTTCTCGGTGGGGCTCATCGATCCGATCTGCCCCCCGTCCACCGTCTACGCGGCCCGCAACCACTGGGCCCGGGGCGCCGGGACGGCCGAGATCGTCGAGTACGCCTTCAACGAGCACGAGGGCGGTCAGGGCTACCAGTGGCAGCGTCAGGCCGCGTGGCTCGCCGGCCTGTTGTCGGGCTGAGGCCGGCCGTCGGCCCCGACGGGGATCCCGGACCCGGATCAGGCCTCGGGCTTGCGGGCGACGTAGACCGCGTACACCCCGTCCTCGGGTAGCACGACACCGATGTCGGAGGATGCGCCGGCCCGCTCGAGCAGGTCGACGGTCTCGTCCACCGACCGCGGCCGCACCTGGGGCCACTGGAGCACGTTGAGGGTGAACCCCAGGTGCGGATGGGTGTCGAGCATGTTGGCGACGATCAGGTGCCCGCCGGGGCGTACCAGCGCGAAGGCGTTGCGGAGGAAGGTGAGCGCGCCGGCGCTCGGTCGCCACCTCGTCGTACCGCCCCCGGGTGGCTCCGGGGGATCGTCGCTCGGCAGGTACTCCAGGACACCGGCCGCGTCGACGATCCCGTAGTCGCCGCCGATCACACGCCGCCGCCGGCGGCCCTCGACGCCCTCGGCGGCGAGGACGGTCGTGCGGACGGTCCGGACGCTTCCGACCCCGAGTTGATCGGCCGTGCGACGCGCCCCGATGAGCGCGTCGGGATCGCCGTCGACGAGGGTCAGGGCCCGGGGCTGTCGTGCGGCCGCGGCGTGGAGCACCGGGCGTGCGGTGCGGCAGCACAGGGACAGCCAGCGGTCGTCGTCGGCACTGTTGTCGAGGATCGCCCGGGTGAGGGCGGCGGCCCTGCTGCGGATCCCCCGGGCGACACCCAGGTTCTTGAACCATTCGCGGGTGAGCGAGTCGATCCTCGTGCCGTCCGACAGCGTGGGGATATCGGGGCGGTAGAGCGGCTCGAGGGCAGCCGAGGTCGGCAGGAGATGGAGCCACGCGGCCATCGTCGGCACCTGGGCGATGAGCCAGGCGGTCGGCGGGTTGGCGTGGTCGAGAATTCCCGCCCGGCGACAGTCCGGGTCGGCCTGCGGGTCGCCATGGAAACCCATCGTCATGAGGCGTTCGACGCGGGCCTCGATCTTCTCCGCATGGTGGTTCGTGTAGCGGTCATGAAAGATGAAGCGATCGATGCACGCGCCCTCGCCGGCCATCGCGTCTCCCCGGTGATCATGCGGCCCGCACGCGGCGTGCCGGCGACTCGTGAAGGCCGGCCCCCTGGTGGCGGTTGCGCTGTGGCGCGTGCACCTTCGGAGCGAAACCGTACACGTCCGGCACCCGGATGCCGTGCCGCTACACAGATTTTTCAGCAAAGAATTTGGTTAAAATCTGGCGTCGGGTGATCAGGCGGGACGCTCCCAGGAGTAGAGCCGATCGATGAGTTCACCGGCCCGGCTCATCACGGTGGCGCGTCGCACCTTGCCGGTGGGGGTGAGAAGGCCCGCGTCCTCGGTGAGCGGCACCCGCAGGGCGAGCCAACGCTTGACCTGCTCCGCCCGCGACACCGTGGCGTTCGCGGCGTCCACCGCCTTCTGCAGCACGGCCAGCCGGACGGGGTCGTCAACGATGGCCTCCGACCACGCGCGGGCCTGGTCGGGGCCGACGTCGGCCACGAACAGCAGCGCCGCGGCGTAGGGACGCTGGTCGCCGACCACGACCGCATGCTCGACGGGGCCGTACCCCTCGATCAGCCGTTCCCAGCCCGCCGGGGCGATGTTCTTGCCGGACGACGTGACGACGACGTCCTTCGCGCGCCCGGTGAGCCACAGATGGCCCTCGGCGTCGAGCCGGCCGAGGTCTCCGGTGCGCAGGAAGCCGTCGGGGGTGAATCCGCTTCCCTCGGGTTCGCCGAGGTAGCCGCGGCACACCCCGGGACCCTTCACCTGCACCTCGCCGTCATCGGCGACCCGCACCGTCGTGCCCGGGATGGGAACCCCAACGCTGCCCGAGCGGATCGCGCCCGGCAGGTTGCCCGTTGCCGGCGCGGTGGTCTCGGTGAGCCCGTAGCCCTCGACCACCGGGATGCCGATGCCACGGAAGAACAGTCCGGTCGTGGGGGAGAGGGGCGCGGATCCCGACAGCAGGCACTCCAGCCGATCTCCGAGCAGTTCCCTGATCCGGGCGAAGAACGCCTTGTCGGACGCCGCATAGGTCAGCCGGTCCCACAGGGTCCAGGGGGCCCGGTGGCCTGCGTCGGTGGCTTCCAGCAGGCGTCCCCGGCGCACGGCCACCCGTTCGGCGGCCGTGAACACCGCCGCGAGGTGCTTCTCCGCCGCCGTGGCCCGCACCCGTTCGAGGATCTTGTCGAGCACCCGCGGAGCGACCACGAGGAAGCTCGGGCGCACCTCGGCCAGCGCGGCGACGGCGCGCGCCGGATCGCCGACATGGGCCACCGACATCCCGGCGGACACCGCGGCGACCTGCAGTCCCCGGGCGAGGATGTGGGCCAGGGGAAGGAAGATGACCGTGGTGGCACGGTCGTGGATGAGCGACGGGTAGGCGGCCTCGACGTTCCAGGCCTGCGACACGAGATTGGTGTGGGTGATCTCGACGCCGCGAGGTTCACCGGTGCTGCCGCTCGTGAAGACGATGCTCGCGACGTCGGCGCCGCTCAGGCCCTGCGAGCGGCGTCCGAGTTCGCGCACTTCCCCGGGGCTCGGCTCGGGTGCGTCGAGGTCGGCGAACCCCAACTCGGTGATGCCGGCCACCGTCAGTCGCGTGCGGCGATCGTCGTCGACGACCCCGACCCGGGCGCCGGTCGCGGCGACGATGGTGGCCACCTGGGCTGGTGAGGCCGTGGGATAGACCGGCACTGTCACCGCCCCACAGCGCCAGACGGCGAAGTCGGTGACCGCCCACTCGTAGCTGGTCGCCGCCATCACGAGCACCGGGTCGCCGGCGTCGACGCCGCGGCGCACCAGTTCGGCGGCCGTGGCGTCGACCTGCCGGGAGAATTCGGCGGTGGTGACCGGCGCCCACCCCGACCCGGAGGGTCGCAGGAACGCCTGGTGCTCGGGTGCCGTGGCCACCCGGCGGGCGAGCAGGTCGTAGGCGCTCACGCCGCTGTCGACGAGCACGAGGGTCGGGGTGAAGGACTCACGCATGGCGGCTCCCACCTGGCGGGTCGCCGCCGCTGAGGTCGGCGAGGCACGAGTCGAGGGCGCCGAGCACCCGTGCGAGGTAGATCTCGACAGCCTCCACCTGCGCCGCGTCGAAACCGGCGAGGCACTCCTCCGACGCCGAGACCACCGGCATCAGCCGGTCGCGCACCTCACCGGCCGAGCGTCGGGCCGGTAGAACCGTGCGGCGGCGGCGATCGGCGTTGTGCGGACGCCGTTCGACGTGCCCCATGCCCTCGAGCCGGTCGAGCGAGAGCGAGACCAGGGCTGGGCTCACCTCCAGGGCCTTCGCCAACTGTCCGGGAGTCATCGGGCCCCGGTTCAGCAGCAGGCCCATCGTGCGGTAGTCGGTGGCGTTCACCCCGAGATGCTCCGCGAGGGCGGATTCGATCAGCCGGTTGGCGACGACGACCCGTCGCAGCAGGCGGGTCGCCGGCTGCGGCTCGCGGCCGAGGGCCGAACGGGTGAGGGACTTCTCGGAACTCACTCGACCATTATTCAATACTTTTGAAGTATTGTGTCGTCATGCCCCACTTCTCCGTGTCGTCGTGGCTCGCGAGCATGCCGCTGAGCCTGCTCTGCCTGCTGGCCCTGCTGGCGATCACCTACCTCATCGGCGTCCGACAGCAGCGTCATGTCGTCATCGACGCCGCCTGGGGGCTGGGGTTCGTCGTGGTCAGCGTCGCCGCTTTCCTGCAGTCGGCCGGTGACGGCGACCCGGCCCGCCGGGTGCTGCTGCTCGCGCTCACCGCGGTGTGGGGCCTCAGGCTCGGCGGTTATCTCGCCTGGCGGATGCGCGACGGTCACGAAGACCCGCGCTACGACGACATGTTGTCGCCCGCGGGTGCCCGGGGGACTCGTGCCCGCAACCTGTTCGCGATCCGCCGGGTCTACCTGCCGCAGGCGGTCGTGCTCTTCCTCGTGTCGATGGTGCAGCAGGTCGGCATGTATGAGACCGGGCCACTCACGTGGATCGCTTGGCTCGGCGTGATCGTCTGGCTCGTGGGCATGTATTTCGAGACCGCCGGTGACTGGCAGTTGGCGCAGTTCCGGGCCGATCCCAGCCGTAAGGGCACGATTCTCGACACCGGTGTGTGGCGGTGGACGCGCCATCCCAACTACTTCGGCGACTCGACCGTGTGGTGGGGATTGTTCCTCGTGGCGGCCAGCAGTTGGCCGGGTGTCCTCACCGTGCTCTCACCGGTGCTCATGACCTGGGCCCTGGTCGCCCGGACCGGCAAGGCGCTGACCGAGCAGCGGATGACGGGTCGGCCGGGCTACGCGGAGTACGTGTCGCGCACCAGCGGCTTCTTCCCGCTGCCGCCGAAGCGGGCCTGAGCCGACCGGCCCCGGTCATCCGGGCGGGCGGCCCCGATGACCGGTGAGCGCGCGACCGACCCAGGTCGAGGGAACCTGGCGCCCGGTCGCGAGGTACTCGACGTCGGCGTCGCTCGACAGGTTGCCCCGCAGCAGCGCCATGCCGGCGCTGCGCACGAGCAGGGCGATGGTGTCTCCGGGGAGCAGCAGTGTGTCGGGGTCGGGGGCGAAGGTCGTGGTGTTGTCGCGCACCAGCGCGGTGGGGAAGACGCGGATCGGCCGGTCGCGGTCTTCGGGATCGCTCACCAGGCGACCCAGCGTGAGGTCGTGGCCGCCGGACAGCCAGCGGCACACCGCGGGCGCCGTGCGCTCGTCGAGGGTGACCACCGCGGCCGAGGGCGTCCGGCTGCCGACGCGCTCGACGAGGCGCTCGAGCACGGTGGTCGACCACGTGTCGTCCTGGTCCATGACGTGTTCGATGAAGCTCCAGAAGCGTGGCGCCTCCACCCGTGCCAGGGCCTCCGACGCGACGAGGTCGGTGGCGACGAACACCGAGTCGGGCCCCAGCGAGCGCACCAGCGGTGAGGTGTGCACCGACTTCTGGCGCACGCTGAGGTAGATGTCGGGGTTCTTGAGCCGGGCCGAGGCGGCGATCGACAGATTGGTCGTGTCGGCCTCGGCCCCGGCCACCAGGCCCACCGCGTCGTCAAGACGGTCGAGCGCGGTCGCGGGCGGTTCGACCGCGACGTCGAGGCCCGCCGCTTCGAGGTCGGCGGCCACTTCGGCGCCGAACCCGCCGTCGGTGACCACGAGCCACCGTCCGTGGGCGAGGTGCGGCTGCACCGGCGGCGGCAGGTCGGAGCCCGGCTCCCGGAGCAGCCAGGATGCCAGTCGGTAGGTGACGGGGTGCTCCAGCGCCAGCACGAGGTAGCTGCCGTAGCGGTCGAACGGGTTGATGATGGCGTCCGGCCGGAAATCCGCGAGCCGCGCGATGTTGGCCCGTTCCGAGCATCGGGTGATGACCGTCACCTCCGGACGGAACAGGTGGGCGGCCATGACGACCGCGAGGTTCATCTCGTCCTTGTCGGTCATCACCATGACGCCCCGGAGCTGCGGGTGCCCGAGACCGGCCAGGCCCAGCACGGACGGGTTGCGGGGGTCGGCGGTGATCGCCGGCACATCGGACACCAACTGATCGGTCGTGACGATGTCGATGCGCGCCGGATCCTCGTCGACGATCACCAGGCGTTGCCCGCTGCGGTCGAGTGACAGGGCGAGCGAGCGGCCGGCCTGGCCGTAGCCGACGATGAGGAAGAACGGTTCGCGCAGGTGCTGGACCTTACGCCGGAAGTGCTGCAGGGTCAGGGCGCGCCGGAACGGGGCGTCCTGCACGAGGGCGAACACCGATCCGACCGAGTAGGCCCAACCGGTGACCGTCAGGTAGATCGAGAAGGTCATCCACAACCGCTGGGCGGTGGAGAAGGGCACGGGCAGTTCGCCGAAGCCGATCGTGGTGGCCGTGTAGCTCATGACGTAGAACGCGTCGAAGAGCGTCATGCGGCTGGCCCGGCCGTCGACCTCGACGCCGGGCAGCAGCGCGAGCCCGACCACGGTGACGGCGAAGATCACGGTGAGCGTGATCAGTGGACCGCGCATCCGGCGCAGCATGAGGAAGATCGCGTCGGTCGTGTCTTCGGGGGTCGGAACCTCGACATGCACCCGGCGCAGCGGATCTCGCCGCCTCCGGCGACGGAACGGGCGGTTGGTCCAGGCGATCAGGGGGCTGGGCATGGCGGGTCAGCGACGACGGTAGGAGACGGTCTCGATGACCAGCAGAACAACCGAGACCACATTGGCGAACAGGGCCCCTCCCGAGAGCGACACCATGCTGGAGGTGGCGGCCGTGTCGAGTCCGGACGTCGAGATCTGGGTGGCCCACACGTAGACCACCGAGGCGGCGATGAGCTGGATGTCGGCCACCAGGCTGGTGGCCATGTGCACCGCGCCGATCTGGGTGCGGTCGCCGAACTTGAGCACGGTCGCGATGAGATTCACCACGACGGCGGTGAACAGTTCGTAGATGTTGTGCAGGTGAGGGTTGCCGAGATCACCGATGAAGAACCCGAAATTCAGGGTCGCGGCCAGGAGCACGAAGAAGCCGAAGATGACCTTCTCAAGGTTCATCCCCCTGAGGGTAACGGCGTGAGGGGTCCCGACCGGTGTCCGGCCGCCTCGGCGACGGGCGTGGATGCACGGATGTTCAGGGGTGGTCGTGCACGGATGATCGAGTCCCGCGGAGGTCTTCCCCCGGCCCCCGGCCGGTGGATAGCGTGCGTCCAATCCCAACGGCCCACCCCACACGGCCGTGTGACCAGGAATGGAGGGGCATGTCGTGAGTCGACATGTATTCATCCGCAAGGCATCCGGGATCGTCGCGGCGGCCACCATGGCAGTGGCGTTCGCGGCCGGCCCCGGACTCGGCACGGCGCAGAGCGCTCCCAATCCTCACCGTGCCCAGACGAACCCCAACAGCGACGCGTCCGCGTCTCCGGGCGTCGACACGAGCAGCGCCATCGTGCGGCTCAGCCTCGACCCCCTCGCCACCAACGCCGGGTCCGACCGGTCGAAGGGCAAGGTGAATCCGTCAGGAGTGCACAGCCGCGCCGTGCGCGCCGACCTCGCCCACCAGCGCAACGCGTTCGTCGCCTGGCTGCGCGCCAACGCGCCACAGGTGAAGGTCACCGGCCAGTACGACTTCGCCCTCAACGCCGTGGCGGTGCGTCTCAACGGAACCCCGCTCGACCAACTGCGGCAGGGGCCGGGCGTGGTCTCCGTGGGGTATCAGGACAGCTACACCCCAGCCTCCGATCCCGATCCCGATCTGGCGCAGATCAAGGCGGTCGAGGGATGGTCGGCGGCCGAGGCGTCATCGACGCCGGGCGACCCGAGCACCTGGGCCGGGTACGGCGTCAAGGTCGGCATCGTCGACACCGGTATCGACGTGAACCACCCCTGCTTCAATGACACGGGCTTCCCCAAGACGAAGCAGCTCGGAGATCCGAAACTCACCAACAACAAGGTGATCGTCGCGAAGGTGTTCAACAACAAGCTGCACCAGTCTCACTTCGACGCCAGCGCGGTGCAGGAGCACGGCACCCACGTGGCCGGCACGGTGGCCTGCGACCTCATGACCCCAGCCGTCGTGCAGGGCGTGAACATCCCCTACGACCCGAGCGGCGTCGCTCCCGGCGCGCAACTCGGCAGCTACAACATCTTCCCCGGTGACGTGCAGAGCGCCCGCACCGAGGACATCCTCAATGCCCTGCAGGCCGCGGCCTACGACGGCATGAACGTCATCAACATGTCGCTCGGCGGCGGCTATCACGGCGTCCAGGACCTCGGCACCATGGCCGTCGACAACCTCGACCGGGCGGGCATCGTCGTCGCCGTCGCCGCGGGCAACAGCGGCCCCGGCTACCAGACGGTCGAGTCCCCCGGGTCGGCGCAGCGCGCACTCACCGCCGGCGCCTCGTCGGTGGGGCAGTACATCGGCCTGCCGATCCTCTCCCCGGATGGCCAGCGGATCGCCAGCGCGGCCACCGGCGACTTCCCCGTCCCCACGAGCGACCTCACCGCCACCCTCGGCGTCGTCAGCGATGGCGGCACGGGTCTCGGCACCGCGTGCTCGGCGCTTCCCGCCGACTCGCTCAAGGACGATATCGCGCTGATCTCCCGCGGCGACTGCAGCTTCAGCCAGAAGGTCTACAACGCGGAACAGGCCGGCGCGATCGCGGTGATCGTCGTCAACAATGCGGCCGGTGATCCCATCGCGATGGCGACCTCCGCGGGCTACGACACGACCATCCCGGCAGTCATGGCCGCGCTCAGCGACAAGCAGGCGCTCGTGGACGCCGGCGGCGGCACCGTCACCATCGGCGCGACGCCCACGTACGTGCGCACGGGCAACGACAACTGGTTCGCCGGCTTCTCCTCATGGGGCCCCACCCGGGTGTCGTACCTGGTCAAGCCCGATGTCGTGGCGCCGGGGGTCAACGTGCTCTCGTCGATCCCGCTGCAGTACTGCAAGGACACCTCATGGGTCGCGCAGTACGGCTGCTGGGCGTTCTTCCAGGGCACGTCGATGGCCACCCCGCATCTTGCGGGCATGGCCGCGGTGGTCGAGGCCGCCCATCCCGGCTGGGACGCCTGGGAGGTGCGGTCGGCGATCGTCAACACGGCCAACGAGAAGGGCGTGCTGACGACCGACGGGTCGGGCATCGAGACCGACGTGCAGAAGGTCGGGGCCGGCCTGGCAGACCTGCAGGCGGCGGTGCGGGCCAAGGTCGCCCTCAGCGATGTGAGCGTGTCGTTCGGTCGGGTCGCCAAGGGCCAGCCCACCCAGTCGAGCACGCTCAGCATCACCAACCTCACCGACGGATCGCTCACTGTGCCGGTGTCGGTGCAGGACGCGACCGGTGGTGGCCAATTCGGGGTCTCGACCGACTCCGTGACGATCCCGGCCGGTTACACGGCCACCGTCACGCTGACGTTCACCCGCGTGCCGGCGCCCGGGCAAACCCAGGCGATCCTCCACGTCGGGTCCGAGCACGCCGCGTTGTACGCCTACATGCCATGAACTGACAGGCACGTGGTCGGCCCCGATTCCCTACGAGGGGGTCGGGGCCGACCCGCGTCGGGCGATGATGGGGGCGTGATGGAGCTGTTGAGCGGCGGCAACATGGGTCCGGTTCACCACGACGGCGGTGACGTGCTGCGCCCGGCCGGAGCGTGGACCCCGGGCGTGCACCGGTTGCTGCGACACCTGCGCCACTGTGGCGTCGACGGCGTCCCCGAACCGCGTGGGCTCACAGCCGACGGGCGCGAGCGTCTCGAATTCCTGCACGGCGAGGTGCCGAACGATCCGGTGCCCGCGTGGGTGTGGGACGAGGCAGCCCTCGTCAGCAGCGCCCGCCTCCTGAGGAGGATCCACGACGCGTCGGCGTCCGCCGATCTCACCGGGCCGTGGCGCAGCCCGTCGCACGAGCCCGTCGAGGTGGTGTGCCACAACGACGCCGCCACCTACAACCTCGTCTTCCGACACGGTGTCGCCGTCGGGCTCATCGACTGGGACTATGCCTCACCCGGCCCGCGGCTGTGGGACCTGTGCTACCTCGCGTACCGGATCGTGCCGTTCCTCGGGGCGGATCACGCCGACGGCTTCAGCGATGAGCAGCGATGGCGCCGCTGCGACCTGCTGCTCGAGGCCTACGGGTCGGACGCGTCCCGGCGCGAGGTCGCCGACATGCTGGTGCGACGGTTGCGCGAGCTGGCGGAGTTCAGCGACGCCATGGCGCGCACGCTCGCCAACCCCGACCTGGCCCGTCACGCAGCCGGTTACCGGGCCGACGCCGCGACGCTCGACGAAGCGCTCAGCCGACGGCCAGCGCCCTCAGCACCGACCCTGAGCCCTCGAGACGGTAGGGTCGAGGCAGCTCCGTCGGCGTTGAGCCACGAGCCGGTGGGGATGCCGGCTAGTTCGGCGCTCCATTCCGGCGCCCCTCGACGATCGCCGGCACCCAGGGAACCTGGAGCCGCCAGCCCCGGGCCAGAGCGGTGGTGAGGTCTTCGTGCACCGCCGCGGCGACCGCGAACGGGTCGAGCGGTGCGTCGCCGGCGTCGACGAGCAGGTCGACGGCACGGTGCCACACGCGGTGGGCCAGTTCGCGGTGCAGTGTCGGAACGGTCGGGGCGAGGGCCACAAGCGTGGGCACCTCGGGATCGTCGCTGCGGCTGATCACCCAGCCACGCTCATCGGCGTCCGGGAAGGACGGCGGCGGTGAGACCGGGGGCGCGCAGGACAGGTGAGAGCCCTCGGGCCATCCCGCCGATGCCGGCACGGGATCGGGCTCGGGCTGGAGGCTCAGCTGGATCGAGCCGAGGTGCACGACCGAACGGGCCGTGCGGGTGTCGATCTGCAGTGTGCGGGGCAGCACCGACGCCAACCACTCCCAGACCGCCCGGGGCGCAGCGACCCAGTCGGGATCACCGGGGTCGGCGTCGGCGTCGGTCCATGCGCGCAGGACGTGGAACGGGGGCTCTCTCAGCGTCTCGGCCCACCGGGGGATCCGGGGTGGCGGGCGCTCGTTTGTCCATACAGCCAGGCTAGTTGGGTCGTGCCACAGATACTGAACGAGCGCTTCACACGGGCTTCACACGGCGGCGACAGGCTGACCTCATCGGTCGACCGACGGCCGAGGCGTCGATGGAGCGCACATGCAACCCGCACCAGGCATCACGAAGTCCCCCACGAAGACGTCAGAGATTCCGACGAAGCCGAAGGCCCCGACCCCCGGGTCCGGCAGGGGCGGCTCTCCCGGGCCCAGCGGCGTCTCCGCGACATCTCCCGCGTGAAGCGCGCCCGGCATCTCGTCCAGCTCGGCGTCGCCGGGTTGATCCTGGTCATCGCCATCCGGCATCACACGAGCGCGTCGGGGCACCACAGCCGTCGATCGACGCCGTGTGCCCCTTCGGCGGGGTCGAGACGCTCATCACCTGGCTGACCACGGGTGACCTCATTTCCCGGACCCATTCGTCGAACCTGCTGCTGGGTCTGGCCGTCCTGCTGGCCGCGCTGCTGGTCGGCAACGCGTTCTGCGGCTGGATCTGCCCGTTCGGGGCGCTGCAGGACGCCCTGGCCTGGGTGCGCCGCCGGCTGAGGCTGCCGCACGCTGCGGAACCTGCCCGGCGTCGCGACCGGGTGCTGCGGTACGGCCGGTTCGTCGTCCTCGGCGTGGTCGATCTACTTCAGCGTGCATACCGTTCGGCTGTGGTTCGCCGACTACGACCCGTACGCACACGTTCGGTCTGGGGTGGGTGTTCGAGTTCGACCTCGCGGCCATGTGGCCGGCGCTGGTCGATCACCGTGCTGGTGCTCACGGCGTCCCTGCTCGTCGAGCGGTTCTGGTGCCGCTACCTGTGCCCGCTCGGAGCGGTGTTCTCTCTGGTGGGTCATCTCTCGTTCCTGCGGATCCGGCGAACGCCGAACACCTGCACCGACTGCACGCTGTGCAACCGCACGTGTCCCGTCGGGATCGAGCCCAGCAAGGCAAGACCGTTCGTGTCGACGGACTGCATCGGCTGCATGGACTGCGTGACGGCCTGCCCGGTGAAGGGCGCGCTCGGGGTCGACGGTCCGGTTCTGCTGGGCGTCCCGGTTCGGCGTGACCTCGCCCGGGTGAGCCGGGTCAAGGTCGGGAAGGAGTCGTGATGGCACTGTCGAGGGTCTGGATCGCGCCGGTCGCCTCGCTGGCGATCATGGCGGCGACGATTGGAGTGTCGGAGGCGACGGGGACTGGGTCGACATCGGGACGGCAGGTGATCACCGCCGGCACCACGCTCACGGTCGACGACCTCAAGGGGTGGATGACCCTGCAGCAGGCGGCGGACGGGCTGGGCGTTCCGATAGACGAACTGATCGGGTTGCTCGGCGCGCCCGCCGGGGTGGCTGTCACGCCCGGCACCGCCTTCAAGGATCTCGAAGTCGCTGGTGCCCGGATTCGAACTCACCACGTTCAGCGAGGTGCTGCGCGCCCGGCTGGACGGGGTCGACGCCCTCGCCGGAGCGAGGACCGTCGGTTCCGGGTTCCACGGTGTCGGGCGTCTCGACGAGCGCTGGTGATGCCTCGGCGACGACGCTGCTTCCGGCCCGACGGCGTCCCACACGCCGACCGGCGCGGCGCCCGGGGAGCCCGGGTCGCCGAGGCGGGGAGGTCACGGGGCAGTCGAGTCTGCGGACGGTGGCGAGCGCGGCCGGCGATCGATCCGGTCGTGCTGGCCGACTGAATCGGGCCTGCCCGGCCGACGTCGACCTCGACGCGACGCTGCGGTCGCTGCGGGACGCCTACCCCGAGTTCTCCATGGAGAATGTCCGGGACGCGGTGGCGCGGCTGGGGTGAAATGGGCCCGCCGGGAACGCCGCGCGACGGGATCGGCATGAGGTTGTCGTCCGATCGATATCTGGTGTTGTCCGATGGCATTCGTCCTTGTGGATGAGCCACCGGGCTACTAGAATAGAACACATGAGCGAAGATGTTGAGGGTGGCTTCCACGGGGTCCTGGCCCCTGCCGGACTCGGGTCCGCGCTGGCCTCGCTCGAGCGGGCTCTCGCCGGCGACCCCGCCGGTCCAGGCGGCGCCGATGGTGGTCATGACATCGACCTGATCCGGGCCCTGGAAGACCTCAAGAACGCCGCCTGCGCCGCCCAAGCCGTCGCGGCGGTCCGGTTCGCCCGCTCCCAGAAAGCGGAGCAGGCCCAACGCGGCGTCCCCGCCGAGCGGGTCGGTCGGGGAGTCGCGGAGCAGGTGGCGTTGGCGCGGCGGGAGTCCCCGCATGCCGGGGCCATCTTCCTCGGCCTGGCCACGATCCTGGTGTCGGAGATGCCGCACACCCTGCACGCGATGACCTCGGGGGTGTTGTCGGAGTATCGGGCGCGGATCCTCGTTCAGGGAACTTCCTGTCTGGCCCGGGAGGCGCGTTCGGAGATCGATCGGGTGGTGGGTGGTGACCTGGCTCGGTTGGAGACGTTGGGCAGCAGACGGTTGGGGAACCTGGTCCGGGGTGAGGCAGCCCGCCGGGACCCGGCCGGGGTCGCGGCCCGGTTGAGCCACGCCGCCTCCGACCGGTTCGTGAGCCTGCGCCCCGCGCCGGACTGCATGACCCGACTCACCGCATTGTTGCCGGTTGCGCAGGGGGTGTCGGTGTACGCGGCGCTCACCCGTGCCGCCGACACCGCCCGGGCCGGTGGTGATCCCCGGACCCGGGGTCAGGTGATGGCCGACGAACTCGTGGTCCGCACCACCGGACAGACATCGCCGGACGCGATCCCGATCGCGCTGCACCTGGTCATGCCGGCCGACACCCTCCTTGCCGGGGGCGACGGAGACGGTGACCTGCCGGGACGGATCCTCGGCCACGGACCCATCCCCGCACCCGTCGCCCGACGACTCGTCGGTGTCGCACCCCGACTCGGATCCTGGATCCGCCGCCTGTGGGCCGCCCCCTCAGGCGGGCTGATCGCGATGGAGTCCAGGCGCCGCCTGTTCCCGCAGGATTTGGGCGAGTTCGTGACGATCCGTGACGACTTGTGCCGCACCCCGTTCTGCGACGCGCCGATCCGACACCTCGACCACATCATTCCGAAGGCCGACGGCGGCGTGACCTCCGCCGCCAACGGGCAAGGGCTGTGCGAACGCTGCAACCACACCAAACAAACACCCGGATGGACCGCACGAGGGGCCGATGGCGGGGTGGTGGAGGACCCACCCGGACCGGGAGTAGGCCACCCGGCCGATCAGACATCTGGTCGACGGCGCCTCGCCGACCCCACCCACCACGTGCGCATCACCACACCCACCGGACACCACTACGACAGTCCGCCGCTCGAGGCCCCGTAGCAGGTCGGCTCCGCGCGGCGCCCCCCAGCCCGGCCTCGGTGTGATGTGCTGGCCCCATGGCGCTTCTTTCCACAGATCTGCTTGTCATGAAGCAGGTGACCCAGTTCATGAGCAACGACTTCGACGTCCTGGATGCGTCCGGACAGATCGTCGGGTTGGGGCATACCGGCGGGTCGATGCTGTCGCGGATGTTCCTCGGCCCCCGACAGATCACCGTGACCGAGCTCGATGGCACGGCCCTACTCACCGTCATCGACCCGCCGCAGTTCCTCGGTCGCGACCGGATGGAGGTCGTCGACGCCGACGGACTCCCCGTGGCCGAACTGGTGAAGCAACTCGCCCTCGTGCACACGAACCTCACGGTCAACCTGTACTCAGCCGGCGAACTGAGCGTCCAGGGCAGTTGGCTCAGCACGGAGTTCGAGGTGACGCGCAACGGCGCGTCGGTCGCCCGGATCACCCGCAAGCTGGCCAGCCTGGAACAGTTCCTGGGGTACGGCCGGTACGCCGTCGAGTTCCGGCCCGGACAACACGAGGACATCCACCGCGCGGTGATCGGCTCGGCCATCGCGCTCGACCTCATCCGCCGCAAGGCGCGCCAACGCTCTAGCTGAGCCAGGAGGAGTGCTTGGCCGGCTTGCCCAACAGTCGCTCGAACGCCTCCTCGGTGACGATCGGTATCCCGTAGTCGCGAGCCATGGTCGCCTTGACGCTGCGCGAATTGACGTCGGCCGCAACGACCACGCGCGTCGTCCGGGTGACTCCACCCGTGGTGAACCCGTGCTCGTGGGCCACGGCTTCCCACTCCTCGCGATGACGTCGCATCTGGCCGGTGAACACCACGCGATCGCCTGGCGAGAGGGTGATGCGTGCCGCCTTGGTGGGCATGGCCCCGGTGGTTTCCCGCTGTGCCCGCGCCTGCTCCCTGTGGATTCCTCGCCACGCTGGGTATGTCCCGGTGAAGGTCGGCCAGGCGTAGGCGTCCGCCGCCGTGAGGGCGTCGCGCCAGGGCGGCCGGTGGCCGGCGGCCCTCAGATAGTGGCTGAGCAGCTGGGCGGTCGCCATGGCGTCGCCGTACGCGGAGTGGGCGTGGTGGATGTCGATGCCGCACGCGTGACAGACGTCGTGCAGGCGCCGGGTGGGGCTGCGCACGAAGCTGGATGACCACGTCATCGTGCAGACGTGTGGCAGCGGCAGCTGCGTGATCGGGACGCCCGCCTGTTGAAGCTCGTAGGTGAGGAACCGCAGATCGAACTGCGCGTTGTGGGCTGCCACCATCCGTCCCGAGATGGACTGCAGCACGTAGGGAGCGATGTCACCGAAGCCGGGCGCGGCGGTGACATCACTGGCCGTGATCCCGTGGATGCGGGTGGCGCCGACATCGCGATGCGGGTTGACCAGTGTCGTCCACCCGTTCTGGATCTCGCCCGTGGGCGAGACGTAGACGACGCCGATCTCGACGATCCGGTCGCCCTTCAGTGGCGAGAACCCTGTCGTCTCGAGGTCGATGACCGTGTACCCCTGCATGGGCCGTCCTCCCCCCGATCGGGCCGTCGGGACGACCCTAGCGAGGGGTGATTCTGCGGCCACGCGGGGGTAGAGGTTGTCACTCGTCCATGTCAGGCGCGATCGGGTGAGGCCCTCGAGGTGGTCGCCCCAAGATCCAGGCACCCGTTCTCAGGGCCGCCGTGGGACACCCGCGACCCGCCGGATCCTCGAACGGAAGGCCTGCAGGTGACAGTCGGCGTTCGCTGAGCCGGGATCGGCCAAGGCACATTCCGGTCAGCCGCATCCAGACATCGGCATGATCGATCTTCCACGGCCCCCGGGATTCGATCGAGGCACATCGCACCCTCGTGTTCGCCGCACTCGCCATGGCACGGACGATCCCACCAGCCATCCCACCCGAGCCCCAGGACATCCTCGACCTCCTCCCCGGGGAGGGCAATCACTAGCGTGGCGCAACTCGGGCCCCACTCCCTTGGCGCCCATACATCGGACCCATCAACCCAGAATGGCGCCCGAACTGCGAGACGCGCCCTGCAACGCGGAGATAGATCGGATGTGTGCTCAACCACACTCTCAGTGTTGAGGAGATGGAACATGGATCTAGAGCGTGTCCCCAGTTGAGTTGAGCCACAGGACGACGGCGCGTAGGACGACGTCGGCCCGGTAGGTCAGAGCGAGCCTGTCGTAGCGAGTGGCCAGGGCACGTCACTGCTTGAAGGTGTTGAACCCGCGCTCGACGACGTTGCGGCCCTTGTACGCGGCGGTGTCGAGCGCGGGCGGGCGGCCACCGGCCCGGCCACGGCGTTTCCGGTGCCCGATCTGATCCGATCGCTCGGGGATGACCGCTTTGATCCCGCGTGACCGCAGCAGGGTCCGGGTCCCGCGCGAGGAGTACGCCTTGTCCCCCAGCAGCGCGTCCGGGGTGGTGCGGGGCCGTCCCGGCCCGAGCTGCCCGTGCGGCCCGAGACGCTGGATCCTCGACGCCGCCAACAGATGCGTCAGCATCGGGGAGTCTCCGGACTGTCCAGGCCCGACCAGCATCAGCAACGGCAACCCGGTCCCGTCACACAGCTGGTGGATCTTCGTCGACAGCCCACCGCGGGAACGGCCGACCGCGTGGTCAGCCGGCTCGTCCCGCAGATTCGTGTCATTCGATCCTGCACCCGTGACCTGGGCAGGTCGGGTCAGGTTCGTCCCATGCTGGTGCGCACGGTTGATCGTGGAGTCCACCGACACGTTCCAGTCGACCAGGCCCCGCGAGTCCGCCTCAGCCAGCAGCACCGCCAAGACCCGGTCCCAGGTCCCGTCCCCGGCGAACCGGCGGTGCCGCTTCCACACCGTCTGCCAGGGCCCGAACTCAGCCGGGACATCCCGCCACGCGATCCCGCAGCGGTACCGGTAGATGATGCCCTTCACCAACGGCCGGTGATCGTGTAACCGCGTGCCCCGCTTCCCGTCCGAGGTCGGCAGCAACGGCAGGATCCGAGCCCACTGGGCATCGGTCAGGACCTGGAAACGCAAAATGCCCCCCGACAATCCCTCACCCAGGACCTCAACTACTGGAGACCCCGCCCGATAACCCACGAATCTTGTGAGTGAGGCCCCGGCCCGCAACCAGCCGTCCCACCAAACCGGTCACGACATACCGTCTAGTCGAGGTGGAAAACCTCGGGTATGGCCATCCACCATTCCCCCTCGGCGCGCCCGGGAAGTGGTCGCTGCAACGGCATGCACAACGCCCACCATTCCTGCGTCGCGGGGTCGGCTGCGATCGCCGCCTCATCCGCCTGCAGATCCGTGCCCGTATATTCCAGGTACGAGATGAGCAGGTCTCCCATTCGGAAGATCGAGTAGTTGGTCATGTGGCTTTGCCGTAGGCGGTCGAGCACCTCGGGCCAAACAGCCGCGTGGAGTCGCTCATACTCCTCCACCTTCTCGGGGAGGACACCAATCACTGATGCAATCCTGATCATCGAGTTACCTTGCCTTTCGTGAGGAGCACACGCGCAGGTTCTGGGCGCCGCCGTCGACGTGCGGGTTTGTGCCCACCGTCGCATTCGATGCGGTGCGAAGGCGGAATCGATGGCACCACCGACCCGCGCCGGCCGCGCTCACCGGCCGGAAACGGCCCCGTGTTGTCGGATGTCAGGGACCGCCGGTCGTAGCACTCGGCAGCTGCCGGCCCGACCAGGACGATCGAGGTCGGGTCGCCGAGTCGGATGACCCGCACCACGTCTCAGCTCCCTTCTGCGGGGAAGGAGCCGTAGTCGGGCTCGATGCCACCACGGTCGTTGGACTCGTACGCTGCTTCCACGACCGCCATGGTGTCGAACACGTCCTCTACGCTGGTGGGCAGCGTGGGGACCGAGCCGTCGAGGAAGCGCTGAAGGGCGCCCATCGACCCGATGAAGGCATCGGGGAACCAGGACCCTTCGAACGGGAGGGGCCGCCAGCCTGCCTCCATCTCGTCCCGCAAGACGTAGTCGAGAGCGTCCGAGCCTCCCGAGGGATAGTCGAGCAGCAGCCCGAGTTGCGCTCGGACGGCGCCCCGGGTGCCTTCCCACTTCACGAAGCTCTCCTCGAAGGTCGGGCCGTAGTCGTGATCGTGGTTGGTCGAGATGATCACGTGCACCGGCCGCCCCAGATATCGGAACAGGATCGCAGACCTCGTGCTCGCGAGCTCCTTCAGAGGGTGCGCGACGGTCACGGCGTCCACCCTCGAAGGGTTGCCGAGGAACGACCGGACGAGGTCGATGTAGTGCACGCTGTGCATCGTGAGTTCGAGCCGGTCCATGTCGAAGACGAACGGGAACATCTCCCACGGCGTCTTCACCGACACCCTCACTTCGAGGTCGATCAACTCACCGAGCGCACCGGATGCGATCAGTTCTCTCGCCGCCGCCACCTGCGGGGCGAAACGCAGTTGTGTGTTCACGGCTGCGACCAGCCGCTTTCTTCGGCACAGCTCGACCAACTCGGCGGCCTCGGCGAGGGTGTTGCCCAGAGGCTTCTGAATGAGGACCGCTGAGCCGTCCGGCAGGGCTTCCAGCGCGGCCGGGAACTGGTCCGGAACCAGTGCCATGTCGTAGACGGCGTTCGCTGGAGCGCCGGCGACCGCGTCGGGAACGGAGGCGAATACCTGTCGGATGCCATACTGCTCGGCGAGCGCGCGCGCTCGTGCTTCGTTGCGGTCACAAATGCCCGCGACCGGGAACCCCGCTTTCGAATAGGCCGGAAGGTGCGCGTCTCGGACTATTCCGCCCGCCCCGAGGATGACGATCGGCCGGGGTCGGCGTGGGTTCTTCACGGTGTAGGCCATCGCCGGCAAGAACTCAGGAACAGTCATGGCTCAACTCCTCGCGACCGCAGGGCCGCTCGGCGGGCCGGGCACAGCGCCGGCACGGCCGCCCGCGCGGGTAGGTCGGACCACTGGGCGAGAGATGGGGCTGCCAGCGGTCAGCGGGTCGAGCGCCGAGCAGGTCCGATGACTACTCATGTTCGTGTCGGAGTGCCGACAGGCGCACAGGGTCGATGCCGTAGAACGCGATCGCCGTGCCGGAAAGTATCCGATCCCGGTCGGGTTCATCCAGTTCGGCGAAGAGCGAGCTGAGGCCTTCCCACACCCGGTCGTACCCACCCGACAGGATCGAAATGGGCCAGTCCCCACCGAACATCAGCCGGGAAGGACCGAATACTTCCAGGGCGCGATGGAAGTAGGGTCGGATCAGTTGGGGAGTCCAGGCTCCCGAATCGGGGGTGGCGGAGTACAGCCCGCTCACCTTCGCGTAGACGTGCGGTGGCTGCGCCGCCTGCCCGATGAGCGTCCACCAGGGCTCCCGGTCGTCGAGGCCGATCGGGGGAGTCGAGAGGTGGTCGATGACGATCCGCAGATCGGGATGGCGCTCGGCCAGGGTGGGAACGAGCGCCAGGTGCGCGGGGAGCACGGAGACCAGGTCGAACGTGAGGCCGGCGCTCTCGAGGAGTCCCAGGCTCTCGTCCACATCAGGACGCAGGAGCCACTCGGGGTCGGGAATGTTGTGGATGAGGTTGCGTACCCCAACCATGAGCGGGTCTCGGCGGAAGCTCTCGATCTGCTTCGCGACGTCAGCGGGACGGTCCAGGGGTAGGTAACCGACCACAGCGACCACCTCTGCATGCGCGGCCGCGACGTCCCGCATGAGTGAGGTGTCCTCCGGATTGTCGGCCGACTGCACCAGGACGGTGCCGTCGACTCCTGCTCGACGGAGGGATGGAACCAGTTCGTCGAAGTCGATGGTGCGATCGATGGGCGCCAACTCCGGGCCCAACCAGTCGTACCTTGCGCGATCGAGGTCCCAGACATGTTGATGTGCGTCGATGACGAAACTGGCCATGCTGCTCCTTCGAGACGTGAGGGTTAGAGGACCCCGTGCCGGTCCCAGACGGTCCGCAGGGTTTCCCCTGCCAAGAGCTCCGACAGCACGGTGGATTCAGCAGCGATCCGGCGACGAGCACGCATCAGCACTTCGTCCTCCCGTTGCCTCGGGATGACGACGACGCCGTCGTCGTCCGCGATGAGAAGGTCACCGATCGAGGACGACTCAGGCGTCGAGGTCGACCCGCACCGGTCCGGGACGATCGCCGGGCAGGTCGACTGTGAGAGTTCGTCCTGCGACGTTCACCCGCGCCTGCGGCGCATCGCCGTCAACGAACAGCCAGTCGCGCCCGTCGCCGTCGGTCACTGCTCGTGCCCAAGCCCCGTCGGCGGCGCTCACCTCCAACGACGACCGCCCCCCGGACGGCACGACGTCGCCGCCGGTGCCCATCCAGGCGGCCAGTCCCCGCAGCGTGCGCACCTGCACGTCGGCGAGGGTGCCGTCGGCCTTGGGGCCCACGTTGAGGAGGAAGTGTCCGCCGCGCGAGACCACGTCGACGAGGTGCCGGGCCGCGGCCGCGCCGGACAGTGAGACCGATTCGTCCTCGACCTGGTTGTAGCCGAAGGAGAATCCGATCCCGCGGCAGTTCTCCCATTGGGCGTGGCTCTCGTTGCCGAGCCCCGACTCGTATTCGCTGGTGTAGTAGTCGCGGTGGGTGTTGCCCCATCGGTCGTTCACCAGCCCTTCCGGCACGGCCCGGTAATAGTCGGTGAACAACTCCCCCAGGCCGCCGGGCTCGAAGTCCTTGGCGTCGTCGGGCCACTCGATGTCGTTCCACAGCACGTCGGGCTTGAAGCGCTCGATGAGGTCGTGGCAGTGCACCGACGCGTACTCGCCGTACTCCCGATCCTTGGGGCGTGCCGTGTCGTGGACGGACGCGGAGGTGGTGTGTGGGGGGAACGGCCGCACGTGCCAATCGAGCCCACCGGAGTAGTAGAGCCCGGCGCGCATCCCCGCCGACCTCGTCGCGGCGACGATGTCGCCGATGAGATCCCGCTTCGGACCGCGCGCGACGGTGTTGCGTCCGTCGGTTCCCGGCGCGTCCCATAGGGCGATCCCGTCGTGGTGCTTGCTCGTCGGCACGACGTAGCCGGCGCCCGCGGCCCGGAACAGCTCACACCAGGCGTCGGGATCGAAACTCTCGGCCGTCCACCCGTCGAGGAACTCGTCGTAGGGGCGCCCGCCCCACGTCTCAAGGTGATGCTGGGCGGCCGGGGACCCTTGGATCCGGATGGTGTTGTAGTACCACTCGGCGTATGGATTGTGGGCGAACCACTCGTCGTCAGGCACTGCCCCCAGGGCACCGGTCGGCTCGGCCCAGGCCGGCACCGAGTAGGCGCCCCAGTGGATGAAGATCCCGAATTTGGTTCGGTCGAACCACTCGGGGATGGGACGGGAGGCGAAATGGGCGAAATCGCTCATAGGCATTCGGGTGACCTTTCGTTGAGGACGGTCCAGCCCACAGTGGCCGGCACCGAAAGTGGGTCTTCTCACACTCTTTACTGGGGCCTCAGCCGTAGGGCGTCCATGCCGCCGTCGACGGCGAGGCAGGTGCCGACGGTGGAGCGGTTGGCCGGGTCGGCGAGATAGGCGATGGCCCGGGCGACCTCGTCGGGCGCGACGAGGCGCCCGTGGGGTTGCCGGGCTTCGAGCGCGGCGCGCTCGGCGGCCGGGTCGTCGGCGGAGTCGAGGAGGCGTCCGATCCAGGGCGTGTCGGCGGTTCCGGGCGCGACACAGTTGACCCGGATTCCCTCCCGGACGTGGTCGGCCGCCATCGCCCGGGTCATGGCCAGCACCGCTCCCTTGGTGGCCGAGTACAGAGCTCGCTGCGGCAGGCCGGCGGTCGAGGCGATCGAGGCGGTGTTGGTGATCGAGGCGCTCGTGGACCTGCGCAGGTGCGGCAGGGCCGCGCGCGCCACTCGGACCATGCCGACGACGTTGATGTTCCACACGCGGGCCCATTCGGCGTCGTCGTTCCCGGTCACGTCGCCCTGGGCACCGACGCCCGCATTGTTGATCACGATGTCGAGTTGTCCGAATCGGGACACCACCGCTGCGATGGCGGCGTCCACACTCGAACTGTCGCCGACGTCGCAGCGGAACGACGCGTGCCTGTCGGAGTCGACGAGGTCGAGCACGGCGACCTCGGCACCCTCCTCGGCAAGAAGAGTCGGCTGTCGCAGCACCGATCCCGGATGCCCCGCCGGTCACCACGGCGACCGTGCCATCAAAACGTCCCATGTCAGTGCTCCTCTGCGATGTATTTCTGGCGCTGGTGGCCGAGGCCCTCGATCTCCAGGTCGACGACGTCGCCGGGGGAGAGGTAGGGGAATCGGCCGGACAGGGCGACACCCTGGGGTGTGCCGGTGCTGATGATGTCGCCGGGTTCGAGTCGCATCACCTGGGAGAGGTCACGCACGAGCTCGGCCGGGCTGAAGATCATGTCCGCCGTGCGGGAGTCCTGTCGGGGCTCCCCGTTGACCCAGGACCGCAACCGGACGTCTGCCGGGTCGAATTCGTCGGGAGTCACCACGAAGGGCCCGATGGGTAGATAACCCGGGGCGCACTTGCCCTTGCTCCACTGGCCGCCGGAGATCTCAAACTGCCACTCCCGCTCCGACAGGTCGTTGGCGAGCACGTACCCGCCGATGCACGCCGCAGCGGCCTGCTCGTCGGCGCAGCGCCAGGCGGGACTCCCGATGACGACGGCGAGTTCCACCTCCCAGTCGGACTTCTCGGAGCCGGTGGGGATCACCACGTCGTCGTCGGGCCCGGCGACCGTGTTCGGGGTCTTGAGGAAGATGATCGGGCGGGTCGGGGGTTCGTTGCCCGACTCCGCGGCGTGCGCCGCGTAGTTCTGCCCGATGCAGATGACCGCGGACGGGCGAACCACCGGCGCCCCGATCCGTTCGCTTCCGACATCGATCCTCGTCAAGCTGCCATCGCGGACGCCGGTCGCCAGCCGGGCGGGCCCCCCGGCCGTCCAGAACTCGGGGGTGAAGTCACCCACCGGGGTGGCGTCGTAGAACGCCCCCTCGACTTCAACGACCGGACGTTCATCCCCGGGCGTACCGACACGCAACAGTTTCATCGCTCCTCCTCCAGCAACCCACGCCGCACCAACTCGCTCCACAATTCCTCGGGCACTGGATCCCTGGTGAGATCTGCGTTGCGCTGCACGTGATCGCGGCTGCGCATGCCGACACACACGTTGACGACCGCCTCATGCCGCAACGGGAAGGCCAGGGCCGCCTGCGGCAGGCTCACGCCGTATTCCTCGCACACTCCTGCGATCGCGTTCGCCCTGTCGATGAGAGCAGCAGGCGCGTCGGCGTAGTCATACTTCGCCCCCGCTTCGGCGTGCGGATTCGACAGGATCCCGGAGTTGAAGACCCCCACAGCCACGATCCTCACCCCGTGGTCGACGCAGTCACGCATGAGTCCCGGATCCTGTTCGAGCAGGGTGTAGCGGCCCGCGACCATGAGGACATCGGGTTCGGCTTCCGTGACGAATCGCCGGAGGATGGGGACGTCTTTGGAGCCGACGCCCCAAGCGCCGATGACGCCCTCGTCCTTGAGCTGGCGCAGGGCGGGAACCGCGCCGGCCAGCGCCTCGTCGAAGCGGTCGGTGGGTTCCTCGGGATCGTGGATGTAGACGATGTCGACACGATCGGTGCCGAGCCGGCCAAGCGACTCCTCGAGGCTGCGCAGCACGCCGTCGCGGGTGTAGTCCCTGACACGAGTGTGGTCGCCGGGCACCTCGAAGCCGTTGTCCATGTCGGTCGGCGTGGGTTCCGGGTTGGGCACGACCAGTCGGCCCACCTTGGTCGACAACACGTACTCGTCACGCGGCATGCCGGCGAGGGCGGCCCCCACCCGCCGCTCCGACAGTCCGAGGCCGTAATGGGGAGCGGTGTCGAAATACCGGATCCCCTCCTCCCAGGCGGCCGCCACGGCATCGGCCGCAGTCTCGTCGTCGACGGCCCGGTAGAGGTTGCCGAGTTGCGCGGCGCCGAATCCCAGGCCTCGCAGGGCCGGGTGGTCAAGGACGTTCATGTCAGCCTCCGGTAGGTGGTGAGGGCGGTGTCTTTCGCCATGGCGGCGCGGTGCTGCGCCGATATGCGGTCGATCACTCGAACATCGTGCCGATCGAGCCGAGGATCCGTCGTGAGCCACGGGCAACCGAGTCGTCGGGTGTCACCCACGTGGAGATACGCGTGGGTCACGGGATACCCACTGTCAGCAGCAGGTTCGAGTACGGCCGGACCTCCCCGGTGACGATCACCGCGGAAACGGTGGGCGCCATGCACGCGTCGTAGAAGGCGAAGCGCTCGGAACTACTCCAGCGAACCGTCTGCCCACCCCAGTGCCGGTGCCCCACGAGCGCGTCCTGATATTCGCGCACCGCCTCGGACGCCATCCCAGCGTCATTCTCCATGAACAAAGCCGCCTCCAGATAGCAGCTGGCGGCCACGAGTTCGAGGACGTCGTGTGCGGCTACGAGGCCGGGACGAAGGTTGAGGTGGATCCGCGCGGCACGGGGGTTCGCGCCCGTGTCATGGGGATACATCGCGTCCGCGATGAGCACCTGAGACCCGTGGCCCGCGCCCGCCAGTGCCGCGAGGAGGGGTGGGTGCAGCAGCCCGGAACGCATCATGGCAGCCCCAGCCCCTGCGGCTCCCGCCCGTCTCCGAGCGTCCCGGTCACGGCGAGTCCAGACCAGTATGTGCCCCCGGGAAACGCGAAAGTCTCGAGACTCTGCGGCTTCATCTCCGCCGAATACCCCGGTTGGTGAGGGACGGTGTAGGCCGCGTCACGCACCTCGCAGGGGACCACGAAGTGCTCGTGCAGGTGGTCGACGTACTCAGCCACCCGATTCTCCGTCGACCCCGAGATCGCGACGAAGTCGATCATGACGAGATGGTTGACCAGCTCACACAGGCCGACACCGCCGGCGTGAGGACACACCGGAACCCCGAACTTGGCGGCCAGGAGGTAGACGGCGAGGATCTCGTTGATGCTGGCGAGCCGACAGGAGTCGAGCTGGACGACGTCGACGGCCCCTGCCTGCAGGAGTTGCTTGAACAGCACCCGGTTCATTCCGTGCTCGCCGGTAGCGATGGGGGGCTTCACCCCCCGCCGGATGGCCGCGTGGCCGAGCAC
Source organism: uncultured Actinomycetota bacterium (assembly GCA_963798885.1). Taxonomy (GTDB): domain Bacteria; phylum Actinomycetota; class Actinomycetes; order Propionibacteriales; family Propionibacteriaceae; genus JAJYQH01. Next base: position 73,476 of record CAWCUX010000012.1, read on the forward strand.
GTCGTCGGGGCTCGTCGGTTCTTCCACCCAGTGCAGATCGAACTCGGCGAGTTCGTTGATCCAGGTGATCGCTTGGGGGACCGACCACACCTGGTTGGCGTCAATCATCAGATGTGTTTCGGGTCCAACAGCGTCGCGCGCCAGCTTCAGTCGGCGCCGGTCGCGCTCGAGGTCGACCCCCACCTTGAGTTTGACGTGCCGATAGCCGTCGGCCACGGCTTGGCGGGCGAGGCGCACCATCTTTTCCTCCGAATACCCGAGCCAGCCGGGGGAGGTGGTGTAGCAGGGGTAGCCGGTCGCCTCCATTCGGGCGATCCGGTCGACCCGGAAGGGTTCCGAGGTCCTGAGGATGGCCAGTGCCTCGTCGCGGGTGAGGGCGTCCTCGAGGTAGCTCAGGTCGGCGGCGTCCACGATCTGCTCGGGGGTCATCTCTGTGACCAGTCGCCACAAGGGCTTGCCGGCCCGGCGGGCGGCCATGTCCCACACCGCATTCATGACCGCGGCCATGGCCAGTTGCATCACGCCCTTCTCCGGGCCGAGCCAACGCAATTGGGAGTCGGCCGCCAATTCCCTGTACACGATCCCCGGAGCGTCACAGAGGGTCTCCACCGGACGTGTGATCAGTCGGTCGGCGATCGCCCGAATCGCCGCGAGGACCACTTCGTTGCCCCGCCCGATGGTGAAGGTGAATCCGCATCCGTACACTTCGGGGTTGTCGGTGTTCATCCTCACATAGGCAGCGGAGTAATCCGGATCCGCGTTCATGGCGTCCGAGCCGTCGACGCTCAGCGATGTGGGGAACCGGACATCGACCAGTTCCAACGACGTAATCACTGGCACACTGTTCTCCATGAGTCATCGGATGATTCCCCTATGCTAGCCGGGGGGTGCGGCGAGCGCAAGGATTTCATCTGATGAATCTGGACCCGTGCCCGACCCGTTCAGTATGGAAGAGGACCGCGATGCCCAACGAGGTGTCTCAGCACCAGGTAGTCGTCAACGCCATCCAGGACCTCGTCAGTCGCGGGGAACTCGCCCCCGGCGACCGCCTCCCGGTCGAGGCCGACCTCGCGGCCCGGTTCGGCGTGTCTCGCGGCTCGCTGCGAGAAGGAGTCAGGGCCCTCGTCGCGATGGGAGTGCTCGAAACCCGACAAGGGTCGGGCACGACCGTGACGTCGCTCGACCCGGAGCTTTTGCTTCAGCCGCTCGTCTTCTGGGCCTCCATCCAGGGCGGCCCGAGCGCCATCAACGTCCACTTGGTGCGTCGTGCGCTGGAGGTCGAATCCGCGGGCCAAGCGGCCACCGTGATCGGCCCGGAGGGACTCGAACGGCTGTCGGGCCTGCTCGCGGAGGCGGATCCGCACATCACCGGGCACGATCACGAAGCCGCGCTCAAGCTCGACCACGCGTTCCACCAGGCGATCGCCGAGGAGACGGGTAACCCCATCCTCGCCGCCCTGCTCGACGCGCTCGGGCAACCCACCGTGCGCTCCCGGCTGTGGCAATCGGTGAACCGCGCGGGACGGCTCGAATCCGCCCGTCATGAACACCGGGCAATCCTCGACGCACTGCGCCGCCATGAGCCCGTGGCCGCCCGCGCCGCCATGTACATCCACCTCACCCAGGTGTTGGGACTGGTGCGTGAGGCTTCCAACACGTGACGCCGCCCCCTCGCCTCTCACTCCGACAACCGTTCGGCCAGCCAGGCCGCTTGGCGCTCCCACTGGTGACCCTGCCCCGCCTCGTGCTCGTTGAAGGCGTACTCGACGATGTCGGCAGTTACGGCGCCAGCGCCCCAATGGTTACGGGCCGCGTAGACCGTCGATGGCGGGCACACCGGGTCGATGAGACCGACCGAGAAGAGGGCCGGTGCCGTGGCGCGACGGGTGAAGTTCACACCGTCGAAGTACGACAAGGTCGTGAAGGCCTGCTCGACGCGGTCGGGGTGCACGGACAGGTACTTGACGATCTCGCCGTAGGGCATCTTGTCGGTGAGCCCGACGGCCCGCTCGAAGTGACACAGGAACGGCACTTCTGGCATGGCTCCCACCAGGCCGTCGACGAGGCCGGCCACGGCGATGGTGATTCCGCCACCCTGGCTGACGCCGGTGACCGCGACCCGGTCGGGGTCGACCGCCGCGACCTCGCGCACAGCGTCGATCAGAAGTACCCCATCGGTGAAGACCCGGCGGTAGTAGTAGTCGTCCGGGCCGGTGATACCGCGGGTCATGAACCCTGGGAAGGCCGGCTCCGAGCCGTGCGGATCGGGCGTGGCGCCACCAGTTCCGCCCGCGCTGCCCTGACCTCGCGTGTCCATGATGATGTGCACATAGCCGGCGGTGGCCCAGTTGAGGTGTTCGTGCGGCCGCCCGCGGCCACCGCCGTAGCCCAGGAACTCGACGACGGCGGGCAGCGGCCCCGCGGTGCCTGTCGGGACGAGCATCCAGGCGTGTACCCGGTCGCCGCCGAAACCGGAGTACGCGAGGTCGTACACCTCAACCAGCCTGAGGGGTGATTCGACCCTGCTCAAGGTGGGGGGCCGGATCTGGCCCCGCGACTCCTCCAACGTTCGGGCCCAGAAGGTGTCGAAGTCGGCCGGTTCGGCCACGTCCGGACGGTAGCTGCGCAGCACGTCGGGTTCGAAGTCGAATCGAGGCATAGGAGTCCTTGTCCAGGCCATTGGTTCGACCTCACCCTAAACCCGAATCCGTGGTGTGGCTGAGTGTTCGACCGGGTGGGCGTGGGGTTGCCATCGGTGTGCACCGGCCCACCCGTGCTCCAACAACTTTCGGAGCCCTGCTCAGTCCTGGTCGGAATCCTTGCGTGGGCGCAGCGATCGCTCGGCGATCCCGCCGGCGAACCGGCCGGTCGCCAACCCGGCACGGTTGGCGGTCTGGTCCCTGAGCCGTCCGGCGGCGTCGACGCTCTCCGCACGCCCGTCGCGGCGACATCCTCGCCTGGTTCGACCGCCCCCGGCAGCTCGAAGGGGCCCACCGAAGCGATCAATGGCCGCCTCGAACACCTAGGGGGCATCGCGCTGGGCTTCTGCGGCCTCGTCAACTACCGGCTCCGGCCACTCCTCGAAGGCGGCGGCTACCGACCCCCATCGACTCTCTTTCGTGAAGAGCCGATTGACCTGCGAAGTCGCCTCTCACCCAACCGCCGCGTACTCGGCGGCCAGCACTTCCATCTGTTCGAGCACGAGCTTCTCCTGAGCCTCGGCCACGGCGTCCCGCCATCGCTTCGCGTCGAGCGCCTGTCGATCCCGGTCGATCCCCAGTCGTTCATGAAACTCGACGACCGCGGCCGCCACCAGATTGCTCGAGTTCACCACGGCGTGGGACGGCTTCGGATGAAGCAACACCTTCGAGTTCGCCTTTGGACGGTCTCGTCCATCTGCGCCAGCAAGCGGGCGGTGCTCCGTGGCGATGAGTTCGAGCCGGTTCTGCCGCGGCGGTGGTCAGCCCGAGGCGGTGCCGGTCGAGTTCGTCGGGCGAGGCGTCGAGCACTCGGTCGAGTTCGAGCACTGAGATCGCGTCCTGAAGTTGGAAGCAACGTGCGAGGACTGCGAGCCATTCCCGGACCTCGGTTCGGCGTCCTTGGTCGCCTCGGCGATCTCGCCGAGATTCGCCTTCTTCTCCAACTTCTCCGCGATGGCGTCGAGCTGGAGGAGTGCGTATGCCTGGGTGCGCGCGATCGTCATCGAGGCTCGCTTGAACCTTCGACCAGGTGACCTCCGAGACTCGCCCGACCTGATCACGGACGGTCAAGGCCGTCCTCGATGATCAGGTCCACTCCGATCATGTCCGCCAGCACGGCATCCTTCTGGCTGCGGAGAATGTCGTCGACCTTCTCGTTGATTTTCTCCAGGTACTCGACGATCTCGTCCATCTGCTGCTGCATGGCGAGCTGCGTCATGATCCCGGCCGACACCCGCCAGCATCGCCGGGTTGGCGTGAGCAGGGCCGCCGGCGACCTGTCGTCCTGGCGATCTGGAGCCACGAGCTTGATGTGCCTGATGCTGACCCTTGCCGATCATCGCGTAGGCTGACGCCGGGAGTCTTGGTCGGCATCAGGCCGTACTTGCTTGACCTGCTCCGCGGATTCCGCGGTCAGCTTCACCCAGCGGCCGGAGTTCGCGGCGACTTCCGAGCCGACCTGTGCGGCCGCGGTGCACCGGTGCTGCAGCGCGCCCGGAGGCGAGGCGAGGTCGAGATCCTTCGACGGTGAGTTCCTCCGTGGTCGAGGAAGCGCTCGACGGCGGTCGAGTCGCCGATGACCGCCAAGCCATCGCCGTCACTGAGCAGCTGAATCTCGTTGCTCATCGCGGCTCCGAAGACTGGGGCGGGAAAGCGGCGCTCCCAGTCTAGGGTGGGCTCGGCTCAGGCCGAGCGGGCCGTGTGGCGCGTGGTGCCGGCGCCCGCGTGCTCGGTGGCGAGCACCTCCATCTGTTCGAGCACGAGCTTCACCGCGCCGGCCTGCTTGTCGGGCGGGTAGTGGTACTTGCGCAGCAGCCGTTTCACCTCGGCCCGGAGCTTGGCGCGGACGTCGGCGCGGCGGGTCCAGTCGGTGCGGATGTCGCGTTGCATGATCCGGACGAGGTCGCGGGCGATCTGGGCGAGCACGTCGTCGCCCTGTTCGAGGACGGCCGAGTCATTTTGACTCACTGCGTCGTAGAAGGCAAGTTCGTCGTGGTCGAGGGGTGGGGTGAAGCGGGCGCCGCGGTCGGCTTCGTGGGCGATCTCCTGGGCGAGTTTCCACAGTTCGTAGATGACGTCGGCGGCGCTGA
>CAWCUX010000013.1:0-429727 GCA_963798885.1 uncultured Actinomycetota bacterium
TAGCGGTGGACGAACCGCAGCGTGTCGTCGTGCTCGGCGTCCTCGGGGGCCGGCACGTCCAGGCGGAACGCGCGGACGCGTACACCTCGTCGCGGTAGCCCAGCCCGTCCACGAGGTGACGATCGAGCGCGTCGGCGGCGGTCAGCGGGGAATCGGCCATCGCCTCGCGCACGGCGTCCGCGGTGATCCCGCGGCGGCGCGCGATCACCCGTACCGACTCGTCGACGATCGAGTCGGCGATCCGGGCGGTCATCTCCCGATTGGCCGGGCTGACATCGACGGCCGCGAACTGGTCGGCCGCGGTCTTGAACTCGTGACGCTGGCTCATCTGCATCTCGACGCCGAGCTTCTCCAGCCCGCCCCGCAGCAGCACGATCTCGAGGTGGACGCCGAACAGTCCGAGCCCGCCGGTGGGCTGCAGCCAGACCTGCGGGCGCGGCTGGCGAGCCGGTAGGCCAGCAGCGCGTTGCCGAGTTCCCCGAACGACTCGCTGTAGGCGATGGTCGGCTTGCGGTCGCCGAACGCCTCGATGAGATCGCCGAGTTCGTCGTGCTGGGCGGGCGTGAGCGGGCAGGTGCCGATGTGCACGATCAGACCGCGCACGCGGTCGTCGGACGCGGCATCGCGCAACCCGTCCCGCAACGCGCGCATGCTCGCCGAATTGAGGCTGCGCATCGCGGCCAGCGGATTGTCGGGCGCCTGGCTGAGCACCCCCCGGTCGAGGTCGATCTCGAGGATGACCCGGTCGGGTCGCGACGGCACCAGGGGTGTTCGGCGCAGCAGCGCCGACAGGCGATGGAGGGTGGTGGTGGCTGGTCTGGTGGGCACACGACGAGCCTAGGCGCCGGGGTGGCCGCGTCCGGAATCCGGACAGGCACATTGGAGGGACGGCGACGGGCTGGCATCATAGGCCCATGAGTCCGGTCACCGTCGGTACGTGCGCCCCGCGCATGCGCCTCGCCCTGGTGACCTGCTGTTGTCGAATGCCGCGCTGAAGCCCATCCGACCAGCCAGGGGCCGCCCGCATCGCAGGGCACTCCACGACCAGGGACTCCCCATGAGCAACGTATTCCACCTCACCCCGTGTGTGTCCGTGTTCCACGGATCCAGCCCGCCGGTGGCCGCGAGCACTGCCCGCCCCGCCACCTGATCCGTCGCATCACACACCCGAGGAACCGATCCATGACCAACTCTCCGACGTCTCCCCCCGCGCTGGCCCTCCCCGCCGGCGCCATCCGAATCCCCCGGCGCTTCCCGTCGGTCGTCGACGGCGTGACCGTGCGCCTGGTCGCGGCCACCGTGCTCGTCATCGGGCTGGTGGCCATCGGCACCCAGCAGTGGTGGCTTTACGCCGTCCTCGCCGCCGACTTCGTGCCGCGTGCCATCTGGGGACCGTCGCGCAGCTTCCTCGCCACCGGCGTGCTGAGGTTCGTCCGCCGGCACGTCCCGGTGCCGCCGAGGTCGACCTCCGGGGCTCCCAAGCGATTCGCGGCCGTCATCGGGGCCGTGATGACGTCGCTGGCGGCGGTCGCGTGGGTCGTCGGCCTGGTCACGGGACTCCACGCCGCGCTGGTGGCCGTGTGGGTGATCGCGGCGGTGATGGTGGTCTTCCCGGCGCTCGAGGCGGTGTTCGGCTACTGCGTCGGCTGCACGATCTACGGTCTGCTGGCCCGGCGCGGCTGGGTGCGGCCCGACCTGTGCGTCGACTGCGTCTGACCAGGATGCCCCCGCGTCGCTCTCCGCCGAGTGTGGCGGCGCTGCTATCGTCCGACGGTGACTCCAGGACGGGCGCCGGCCGGCGTCGTGGACCGGCGACGCACGGCCGTTCGATGGTGCGCCGCGGCCCTGATCGGCGTCGTGACCACGGGTGTGCTGTGGCTTCGCCTCGGCCCGCGCGTGCACGGGATCGCCTGGGCCGAAGACTCGGGACAGTTCCTCGTCGACCGCCTCGCCCTCGGCCCGATCCGGAGCATCTGGCAGCCGTACGCGGGCTACCTGCATCTGCTGCCTCGGCTGCTGGTGGACGGGGTGGTCTCGGCACGTCCGATCGACCAGTACGCGACCACGATCAACGCGCTGTCCTGTCTCTGCGTCGGGGTCGTCAGCGGGCTCGTCTTCATCCTCTCCCGCCCCCACATCACGTCCTGGGCGATGCGCGTGATCCTGGCGGCGGTGCCCGCCATCACGCCGATGGGGCCGGTCGAGATCGCCGGAAACACCGCCAACCTGCACTGGTACCTGCTGTTCCTGGCGCCCTGGTTGTTCGCGTTCCGCCCCCGATCGTGGTGGGCGGCCGGGGCGGCCGCCGCCGTGGCCGCGATCGCCACCGGGACCGAAATCCAGACCGTGATCTTCCTCCCCCTGTTCCTGGTGAACCGGCGCGACCGGCGGGTGCTGCCCCGTCGCGGTCGTCGCGGTGCTCGGGATCGGAGCCCAGGTGGCCACGGCCCTGACCCATCCGCGGCCGATGGGACGGGGCAGCGACTCGCCTGCCGACATGCTTCTCGGCTACTTCGCCCAGCCGGTCGCCGGCAGTTGGGACGCGAACGTCCAGGAGGTCGGCGCCGCGATCCACACGCACGGATGGTGGGTCGCCGTTGTTCCCCGGGCTGGTGTTCCTCGCGGCGCTCGCCCTCGGGATCCTCCGGGCTCGGGGAACGCAACGCTGGCTGCTCGTCGCCTCGCTCGGGGGCTCCGTCATCGTCTGGTTCGCAGCGCTCACACTCAACGCGAGCTCGAACCAGAACTGGGCGACGTTCACCCTCGAACAGTTCAGGGCGGTCGGTCCGAACCGCTACGCGGCGGCGGCGTCGATGTTCCTGCTCGCGGCGGCCGTGATCGCCGCCGACGCGCTCATCGTGCGCGGGACCCTCGTGCACCGAGGTGTCGGAGCGGTGCTGATCGTCGCCGTTCTGGTCGCCGGCGCAACGAACCTGCAGGTGCCGCACCGCCGCGACGGTGGACCGGTCTGGGCCACCCAGGTGCACGACGACCGATCCCGGTGCGCCGCCCATCCCGACTCGACGGTCGAGGTGTGGGCGGTGCCGGTGCTGCCTCGCTGGCGGGCCGCGATCCCCTGCGCCCTCGTGGATGGGTGAACCGCCCCTGAACCACGGCGGATAGCGGCCGGGGCCCCGGGTCGTGGCGGGGCGCTCGTGGTAGGAATGTGCCATGGTCGACAGCCACGAATCCGATCAGCGAGGTCACCGAGGATGCCTGCTGGGGCTATCTCGCCAGCCAGGAGGTCGGTCGCCTCGTCACGGCCATCGACGGCCTGCCGGAGGTCTTCCCCGTCAACTTCGTGCTCGACGGCGAGTCGGTGGTATTCCGCACCGCCGAGGGCACCAAGCTGCACAACCTCGTCGTCAACGAGCACGTCGCGTTCGAGGTCGACGGATGGGACGAGGAGATCGGCTGGAGCGTCGTCCTGCACGGCCGCGCCGAACTCGTCGACGACCCCGAGGATCTGGCCCGCTTCACCAAGATGCCGTTGCGCCCGTGGATCCCGACGATCAAGGTCAACTGGGTGCGGCTCAGCGCCGACCAGATGACCGGACGCAAGTTCGAGTTCGGTCCCGAGCCGGCGGCCTGAGCGTCAGCACAGATGAGCCGGATCATCGCCGGGTCCGCCGGCGGCCGGCGCCTTACCATGCCCGTGGGGGAGTCGACCCGGCCCACGACCGACCGGGTGCGCGAGGCGTTCTTCTCATCCCTCGCCGCCTGGCTCGGCACATCCGACCAACCCGCCGCCGAGCAATTGCGGGGGCGTCGCGTTCCTCGACCTGTTCGCCGGCTCGGGCGCCATCGGGCTGGAGGCGTCCAGCCAGGGGGGCCGATCGGGTCGTGTGCGTCGAGTCCGACCCGCGCGCCTGTGAGGTGATCCGCGGCGAACTCCCGCGCCTCCGGGTTGAGGGCCGACATCGTGCGCGATCGCGCCGAGCGCTATCTGGTCGACAGGCTCGCCGGCCACCACCGCCGACGGCTTCGACGTCGTCTGGCTCGACCCGCCCTATCCGCTTCCCGACGACGACATCGACCGGATGGTCGACCAACTCGTGTCCCGTCGCTGGCTGCGTCCCCACGGCGTTCATCGTCGATCGAACGCTCGTCCCGCTCCCGCCCACCGCGCTTTCCGGCCGGCATCGACTCCTGGCAGCGGCGCTACGGTGAGACAGTGTTCCACCACGCCCAGGTGGATGCCCGCGAACCCGGTCGAGGAGACCCATGAGCGATGAGCCGCTGATCGCCGTCGTCCCCGGGTCGTTCGACCCGATCACGCGCGGGCACCTCGACATCGTCCGGCGGGCATGCCTGCTGGCCGGCCGGGTGATCGTCGCCGTCGGCGACAACACGACCAAGAACTACCTGTTCACCCAGGACGAGCGGGTGCAGTTCGCCCGCGCATCGGTCGCCGACCTGCCGGGTGTCAGTCGTCGAGCCGCTCACCGGCCTGCTCGTCGACTTCGCCGCGCTCACGGGGCGTCGATGATCGTCAAGGGGCTGCGTTTCGCCGGCGACTTCGACTACGAACTGCAGATGGCTCACCTCAACAGCCACCTGCAGCCCGCGGTCGAGACGGTGTTCCTGCCCGCGGGGCGCGCGTTCGGCACCGTCTCCAGTTCGCTGTTGCGCACGATCGCCCACAACGGGGGCGACATCTCCCCGTTCGTGACACCCGAAGTGCTGCGTGCGGTGACCGCGCGGGTGCCGGAAACACGTGACCCGGCACTGGTTTTGGTCGGCTCGGCCACAACCGGTAGAGTGTACCCTCGGTCATGACCCTGCCGCGGCCCAGCTGGGGTCGTGAGGGCCGATCACCACAGGCGTCGGAGTCGCGGGATCGTGAGAGGGGGAGCGCCGGCATGTCGCTTCGTCGAACATCTCGACCCCCGCTCGCCGCTGGTGATCGACCTCCACGATCTGGAGCGACGGGCCGGAACGATGAAGCGGATCCGCCGCGTCGTGCCGGCTCCCGCCGATCTCGGCATCGACATGATCGGTGTGCCGGAGGGCTCCGACATCTCCCTCGATATCATGCTCGAGGCCGTCGTCGAGGGCGTTCTGGTCACCGGCTCTGCCGAGGTCCGCCTCACCGGAGAATGCACCCGCTGCCTCGAACCCATCGAGGACACCTCCTCGTACGAGGTGCAGGAGCTGTACTTCTATCCGGGGCGGGACGCCGAGGAAGACGCCAACCGCATCGAGGGCGACCTCATCGATCTCGACCCTGGCCCTGCGGGACGCGGTGGTGCTCGAGTTGCCCTTCGCCCCCGTTGTGCCGCGAAGATTGTGCAGGCCTGTGCTCGATCTGCGGCGCACTGCTCAACAACGACCCCGAGCATCACCACGACGCCGAGGTCGACTCGCGGTGGAGCGATCTCACCCGGCTCGCCGGATCCGAGGACGCCGACCCGCTCGCCTGAGCAGACCAGACCACCGGCTCCCCGGAGCCACCAGCCGACATCCGGACCCCCGGATGCAGCCAGTCAAGGAGTAATCGTGGCAGTTCCCAAGCGTCGACTCTCGCGCAGCAACACCCGGCACCGTCGGTCGCAGTGGAAGGCCTCCGTGGCCACCCTGGTGACCTGCGCCAACCCGGCCTGCCGCGCCAAGCACCTGCCGCACACCGCCTGCCCCGCCTGCGGCCAGTACGGCCCTCGCGGTGCTCGCCGCCAGGTCCTCGACGCATGACGGGGCGGCCATGAGCCGCTTCGATGACCTGCTCGCTGAGCTCGGTGTCCCCGATGGACGCCGAGCTTCACGAGCTTGCCCTCACGCATCGCTCCTTCGCGTACGAGAACGGCGGGATCCCCACCAACGAGCGGCTCGAGTTCCTCGGCGACGCGGTGCTCGGCGTGGTGGTCACCGAGCACCTCTACCGCACGTTCCCCGAGCACAGCGAAGGGCGTCTGGCCAAGCTGCGGGCCGCTGTGGTCAACGCGATCACGCTGGCCGACGTGGCACGCGGGCTCGAGATCGGCACCATGCTCCGGTTGGGCCGGGGCGAGACGATGAGTGGGGGCCAGCGACAAGACGTCGATCCTGGCCGACACGATGGAGGCGCTCATCGGAGCGATCTTCCTCACCGGCGGCGAAGGGGCCGTCGGCGTGTTCATCCATCGACTGTTCGACCCGCTGGTCGTCGAGGCCGACTCGATCGGGTGCAGGGCTCGACTGGAAGACCTCGCTGCAGGAGATCTGCGCCGAGCGCGGCATGAGGATGCCGTGCTACGACATCGCCGAGACCGGTCCCGACCACGACAAGCGGTTCACGGCCCGCGCGGTCATCGAGGGTCGCCGATTCGACGAGGGTTTCGGCCGGAACAAGAAGCAGGCCGAGCAGGAGGCGGCGGCGCACGCGTTCCACTGGCTGCGCGAGCATCCAGAATTCGTCGCCGGCGACTGAGGCCCGCGGGTGCCCGAACTGCCGGAGGTCGAGACCGTTCGCCGCGGCCTGGAACCCTTCATCGCCGGGCGCACCGTCGCCGGGGTGGGGCTGCTGCACCCCCGGCCCGTGCGACGCCATCTCGGTGGCCCCGACGACTTCGTCGCGACCCTCCCCGGACGCCGGTTCGCCCTACCCCGGCGGCGGGGCAAGTACCTGTGGCTGCCGTTCGACGACGGGGACGCGTTGCTGGTGCACCTCGGCATGAGCGGCCAGTTCCGGGTGAACGGGGCCACCGACCCTTGCTGGCCGAACACACGGCTGATCCTCCGGTTCACCGACGGCGCGCCGGACGTGCGCTTCGTCGACCAGCGGATGTTCGGCGGGCTGTCGGTCAGCCGTCGGCGGCGCGGTGCTCCCGCCGGAGATAGCGCACATCGCGCCGGACCCGTTCGAGTCCGGCTACGACGAGTCGGCCGTGCTGGCCCGCCTGCGGTCGCGGACCGTCGGACTCAAGCGGCAACTGCTCGACCAGGGCCTGGTCAGCGGCATCGGCAACATCTACGCCGACGAGGCACTGTGGCGTGCCCGGGTGCACGGTGACACCCCCGGCAACCGGCTGGGTGCGCCCCGGGCCCGCCGGGTGCTCGAGGCGGTGCGCGCAGGTCATGTCCGAGGCACTCGGCCAGGGGGGCACGTCGTTCGACTCCCTCTACGTGCGGGTCGAACGGCTCCTCGGGGTATTTCGACCGGTCCCTGCACGCGTACGGGCGGGAGGGCGAGCCGTGCGACCGCTGCGGCGACGCCGATCGTGCGGGAGCCCTTCATGAACCGATCCTCCTACCGGTGCCCCCGCTGCCAGCGGCGGCCGCGGGGAACGGCGCACGCCTGATGGGCCGCTCGCGCGGGACACGGTAGGTTGTGTGGGCGACGATCGGCCGCGAGGCGAGAGAGGACAGCCATGAGTGAGGGTTCCCGCCGGGGACTGATCGCGCGGCATCGTCACACCATCCGGCAGTTCGTGAAGTTCGCGATGGTCGGGGCGGCCGGGGTCGTGGTCAACCAGGTCGTCGTCGTCATCGTCAACAAGGTTGGCCGCGGCGTCGGCGGGGTCCTGCCGCAGGACGCCGCCTTCCCGTTGCTCGCCGGGCTTCAACGTCCGCTGGTACCACGTGTACATCGCCCTCGCCTTCCTCGTCGCGAACCTGTTCAACTTCGAACTGAACCGCACGCTGGACGTTCCGCTCCCAAGCACGCGACATGGGTCTCCGAGTACTTCCCCTTCCTCGGTACGGGTCTGTTCGGGCTCGGCCTCGGGCTCGTCATCTCGACGCTGCTGATGCATCCGAACTCGCCGCTCGGCGCTGCCCGACAGCGTGTTCAACGACTCCTCCGGCCTGCGGAACAAGCTGTACTGGGCGAACCTCATCCAGATCGCCATCGTGACGCCGGTCAACTACGTCATCAACAAGGTCTGGACGTTCCGCGCCGTGCGCCATCGGGTGCCCTCGGTGCCGGTTCCCGACCCGGCGACGAGCACCTCGGCGACCTCGTGCACCCCTTCCTCGATGAGCAGGGCCCCCGTCGGGGAGCTGATCGCCGGTGTATCTCAAGTCGCTGACGCTGCGGGGCTTCAAGAGCTTCGCCTCGGCCACCACGCTGGTGTTCGAGCCGGGCATCACGTGCGTCGTCGGGCCCAACGGCTCGGGCAAGTCGAACGTCGTCGACGCCCTCAGCTGGGTGATGGGGGAGCAGGGCGCCAAGAGCCTGCGCGGCGGGAAGATGGAGGACGTCATCTTCGCCGGCACGGCCGGCAGGCCACCCGCTCGGGCGCGCCGAGGTCACCCTCACCATCGACAATACCGACGGCGCACTGCCGGTCGAGTACACCGAGGTGACGATCTCGCGGACGATGTTCCGCACCGGCGGCAGCGAATACTCGATCAACGGGCACGCGGCCCGGTTGCTCGACGTCCAGGAACTGTTGAGCGACTCCGGCATCGGTCGCGAGATGCACGTCATCGTCGGCCAGGGTCAACTCGACGCGATCCTCGGCGCGACCCCCGAGGTCCGCCGCGGGTTCATCGAGGAGGCGGCCGGGGTACTCAAGCACCGCAAGCGCAAGGAGAAGGCGCTGCGGAAGCTCGACTCGACCCAGGCCAACCTCGACCGGTTGCAGGATCTCGTCGGAGAGATCCGCCGCCAGCTGAAACCGCTGGGCCGCCAGGCCGAGGTGGCGCGTAGAGCGGCCCTGATCCAGGCCGAGCGCCGCGACGCGCTGGCCCGCGTGCTCGCCGACGACCTCACCCGGGCGAGCCTGGCGCTGGAGGCGGATCTGGCCGACGAGGCCGCGCTGAACGAGGCACGGCGGCGGGCCGAACAGGCCCTCGACGAGGCCCGTGCCGCCGAGACCAGGGCCGAGCGGCTGGCGGCGGAGGCCGTGCCCCGGCTCACCCGGGCCCAGGACACGTGGTATTCGCTGGCGGCACTGCGAGAACGTCTCACGACCACGGTGTCGATCAGCGCCGAGAGGATGCGGCACGCCGACGCCCAGCCGGAACTCGACCGCGCCGGCCGCGATCCCGAGTCGCTCGAGCGGGAGGCCGAGGAGGCCCGGGCCCAGGAGCAAGAGCTGGCCGAACACGTCGAGACGCTGGGTGCCGCGCTCGAGGAGGCCACCGCCCGGCGCGCCGAGGTCGAGCAGGAGCACGCCTCCGCCGACGCCGAGTACGGTGCCAAGCTCCGGGCCGCCGCCGACCGGCGGGAGGGGCTGGCCAAACTGCGCGGGCAGGTGGCGTCCCTCGAATCCCGGCTGGGCGCGTCGCGAGGAGGAGAGCCACCCGTCTGGGGCAACGGCTCGCCGACGCCGAGCGGCGAGCCGACGAGGCCGAATCGGCGTTCGCGCGCCTCGAGCAGGGGCTGGCCAGCCTGGACGCCGGGGAGTCCGGACTCGACGAGGCAGTACGAGGGGCGCCAGGGTTCGGGTCGAGGCGCTCGAGGAGGCGCTGAGGGACTGCGGCGGCGCGAGTCCGACGCCGCGCAGCACCGGGCGTCACAACTCGCGCGTCGAGACGCGCTGCGGCTCGCGCTGGAGCGCCGCGACGGTGCCGCCGCCTTGCTGACGCCGGGCGAGAGTCTCGACGGGCTGCTCGGCGCGGTCCCGTCGCTGGTCACCGTGCAGCCCGGGTGGGAGGCGCGGTCGCCGCAGCGCTCGGGCCGGCCGCCGAGGCGGTCGCCGCCAGCGATCACGACTCGGCCGTGGCCGCGATGCGGCACCTCGCCGCGGGGGATCGCGGACGTGCCACCCTGCTGATCGGATCGTCCGACCCGGCCGACCCCGACCCGGTCGACGCGCCGGCCGGCACGGTTGCCGCCCGCGACACGGTGACCTGCGACGACGTGCTCAGAACCGCCTTGCACCGGGCGCTGCGGGGAGTCGTGTTCGTCGAGGACCTCTCTGCGGCCCGGCGCGTGGTCGCAGGGCGACGACCGGATCACCGCGGTCACCCGCACCGGCGAGGTCCTGTCGGGGTGGCTGGCCGTCGGCGGCGTCGTCGGGGGCGCAGTCGGCGATCGAGATCCAGGCGGCTCTGGACGCCGCGGCCGCCGACGCCGCCGAGGCCGAGCACCAGGTGGAACGGATCCGTTTCGAGAGCGCCCAGCGCCAGCACGAGCGGGACGAGGCGGCGGGCGCCGCCGAGGCGGCACTGGAGAGGCTGCACGAGTCGGATGCCCAACTGGCCGCGCTCAGTGAGCAACTCGGCCAGCTGTCGCGTCGGGCCCGCTCGGCCCGCGACGAGGCCGAACAGGCTGCGCCAGGCGCTCGACGAGGCCGCCGCTGTCGCGCGAACGCAACGGGCTCGGCCCACCGGGAACTCTCGAGCGTCTCGACCGGGCGGCGGCCGAGCACCGACGACGACGAGCCCGATTCCGCGGAACGCGACCGACTCGTCGGTGCTCGCCCGCCAGGCACGCCAGGCCGAGATGGAGGCGCGGCTGGGGCTGCGCACCGCCGAGGAGCGGGTGCGCTCGATGAGCGGGCGCGCCGACGCGCTTGCGACGGGCGGCCGCCGCGGAGCGGAGTCACGTGACAGGGCGATCGCCCGGGCCGCGCAGCTGCGGCGGGAGGGCCAGGCGGCTCGGGGCGTGCACGAGGCGGCCCTGTGGCTGATGCGGGTTCTCGACCGGTCGCGTGAGCTCGCGACGCAGGAGCGCGCGGCCGCGGAGGCGCGGCGTGACGCAGGCGGAGCACGCGCTGCAGGAGGCTCGGCGGGAGGTGCGGGAGCGGACGCAGGAGCTTCAGCGGATCCTCGAGGGCGCCCACCGCGACGAGCTGGCGCGCATCGAACAGCGCATGCGGATCGAGCAGCTGGGGGATCGCGCGCTCAGCCGAGTTGGGCCTGGAGCCCGGGGTGTTGATGGCCGAGTACGGTCCCGACCAGTTCGTTCCGGTCCTCACCGTCGCCGACGGGTCGCCGATCGGCGACGACGACGACTCCGAGCCGGTGCCGTACGTCCGCGAGCAGCAGGTCAAGCGGCTGCAGGCCGCCGAACGGAACCTCCAGGTGCTCGGGCGGGTGAACCCACTGGCACTGGAGGAGTTCGACGCGATGCAGGAACGTCACCGGTTCCTGGCCGAACAGCTCGACGACCTGCGTCGCACGCGCAAGGACCTTCTCGACATCGTCGCCGAGGTCGACCAGCGGGTCGAGGAGGTGTTCGCCTCCGCTTACGCCGACGTCGCCGCGGCGTTCGAGACCGTGTTCGCCAGGCTGTTCCCGGGCGGTGAGGGACGGCTCGTGCTGACCGAGCCGGGGGAGTGGCTCACCACGGGCGTCGACGTCGAGGCGCGCCCGCCGGTAAGAAGGTCAAGAGGCTGTCGCTGCTGTCGGGTGGTGAACGTTCGCTGGTCGCGGTCGCGTTCCTCGTCAGCCTGTTCATCGCCCGGCCGAGCCCGTTCTACATCCTCGACGAGGTGGAGGCGGCTCTCGACGACACGAACCTCGGGCGGTTGCTCGACATCTACGAGGAACTGCGGGCGAACGTCACAGCTGCTCGTCATCACCCATCAGAAGCGCACCATGGAGATCGCCGATGCGCTCTACGGCGTGACCATGAGGGGAGACGGCGTGTCGACCGTCATCTCCCAGCGGCTGCACGACCGATGAGGCCTCCGGGGTAACGACTTGCTGAGCTTTTGCCAAACCCTGCGCGGCGCGCCTCGGCGCGTTCGTGCGGCGGAGTGATACTGGACAACACCCCCAGGGTCCAACTTCCCCCTCTGGTCGTGCAGGAGTTTTCCCATGATTGCTTCCGTCGTCGCCAGCCTGATCGTGCTCGCCGTGGCCGTGGCCGCCATCGGCGTGGTCGTGGTGGGACAGCAGAGACTGTTCGTCGATCGGCTCCCCCGCTTCGCCCGCGAGGCCGCTCTCGCAGCCCGGCACCTTGATGGCCGGGCCGCCCATCCGCCGGTTCGGATCGAGGCCGCCTTCCGCAACGGGCTGCTGGTCGCCGCACACCTTCTACGTCGGTTGGCTCGGCGGCACCAGTCGGCCTGATCCCCCCGCCGGCCGGACGGGCTTTACCCAGCCCGGCACCGGCGGGTGACCTGCGCCCGGTAGCCTTGCCCCGTGCCGTGGGACAACATCATCTTCTGGATCATCCTCACCGGGGTCGTCATCTGCATCGGGATCGCCTCGGTCATCGTCTGGCGCAGCAACAGGGGTGAGATCGAGGCGCCACCGGCGCCGACCGAGATCCCCCAGGGTGAGACCGAGACCCGGCCCGCGGTCGTCGAACCCGAGGTCGGGTCTCGAGGTTCCCGAGGCGGCCGGCACCCGGATGGCGCGGCTGCGCCGTCGGCTCGCCGGAAGCAACAACGTCCTCGCCCGTGGACTTGCCGACCTGCTCGCGCGCGACCGGATCGACGCGGACACCTGGGACGACTTCGAGGCGACCCTCATCTCGTCCGACCTCGGGGTCGGACCCTCCACCGAACTCGTCGAGAACCTGCGCACGCGCCTCGCCATCGACGGTGTCGCCGATCCGGCCCAGGCTCGCGCGGTGCTGCGCGAAGAACTGCTCCGCCTGGTCGATCCGACGATGGACCGGGGCCTCGCCCTGCGCGGCCTCGACGGTTTGCCCGCCGTCGTGCTGATGGTGGGGGTCAACGGCACCGGCAAGACCACCACCTGCGGCAAACTGGCGCGGGTGCTGGTGGCCGAGCACCGCTCCGTGCTGCTCGGCGCCGCCGACACGTTCCGGGCCGCCGCGACCGAGCAGCTCGCCACCTGGGGCGAGCGGGTCGGCGTCGAGACCGTGCGCGGCCCCGAGGGGGCCGACCCCGCGTCCATCGCCCACGAGGCGGTGACCCGGGGCATGCGCGACGGAGTCGACGTGGTGCTGGTCGACACCGCCGGGCGCCTGCACACCAAGACGGGCCTCATGGACGAACTGGGCAAGGTCAAGCGGGTGATCGAGAAGAAGGCGCCGGTCAGCGAGGTGCTGCTGGTGCTCGACGCCACCACCGGGCAGAACGGCCTGGTTCAGGCGCGGATCTTCCGCGATGTCGTCGACGTCACCGGCATTGTGCTCACCAAGCTCGACGGCTCCGCCAAGGGTGGCATCGTCGTGCAGGTGCAGCGGGAGCTCGGCGTCCCGGTCAAGCTCATCGGGCTCGGCGAGGGGGTCGACGACCTCGCCCCCTTCGACGCCGCACAGTTCGTCGACGGGCTGCTGGGGGAGTGATCGACCGCCCCGGACGCCGGTGCTGCCCGGCGCGGCGTGGCCCGGGGCGGCAACTCGCCTAGACTGTGACGGCACCCCAACCTGCGAGGATTCACGTGTTCGACACCCTGCAAGATCGTCTGGCCGCCACCTTCACCTCGTTGCGTGGCAAGTCCCGCCTCACCGAGGCCGACATCGACGCGACGGCCCGCGAGATCCGCATCGCCCTGCTCGAGGCCGATGTCAACCTGGCGGTCGTCAAGGACTTCATCGCGGCCATCAGGGACCGCGCGCGTCAGGCTCGAACTGTCCCAGGCGCTCAACCCGGCTCAGCAGATCATCAAGATCGTCGACGAGGAACTCGTCTCGATCCTGGGCGGTGATACCCGCACGGTGCGTTTCGCGAAGAACCCACCGACGGTGATCATGCTCGCCGGTCTCCAGGGCTCGGGCAAGACGACCCTCGCGGGCAAGCTGGCGCGCTGGCTGAAGAGCGAAGGGCACAGCCCGCTGCTGGTTGCCGCCGATCTTCAGCGACCCAACGCGGTGAACCAGCTGCAGATCGTCGGCGAGCGGGCCGGGGCCCACGTCTTCGCACCGGAGCCCGGAAACGGGGTGGGCGACCCGATCCAGGTGGCCCGGGATTCGATCGTCGAGGCTCGACGCAAGCTCTACGACGTCGTGATCGTCGACACCGCCGGACGCCTCGGCATCGACCAGGAGCTGATGCAGCAGGCGGCCGACATCAAGGCGGCGGTGAGCCCCGACGAGGTGCTGTTCGTCGTCGACGCGATGATCGGCCAGGACGCGGTCAACACCGCGCTGGCGTTCCAGGAGGGCGTCGGGTTCGACGGCGTCGTGCTCACCAAACTCGACGGCGACGCCCGCGGTGGTGCGGCGTTGTCGATCGCGCGCGTCATCGGGCGACCGATCATGTTCGCCTCCAACGGCGAGGCGCTCAACGACTTCGACGTCTTCCATCCCGACCGGATGGCGAGCCGCATCCTCGGGATGGGCGACGTGCTCACCCTCATCGAGCAGGCCGAGAAGACCTTCGACGCGGAACAATCACGCCAGGCCGCCGAGAAGCTATGTCGGGGGGACGCGCCAATCAGTTCGGGCTCGACGACTTCCTCGCCCAGATGCAGCAGATGCGCAAGCTCGGTCCCATGAGCAAGATCTTCGGCATGCTGCCGGGCATGGGCCAGTTCAAGGACCAGATCAACTCCATCGACGAGAAGGAGATCGACCGCATCGAGGCGATCATCTACTCCATGACCCCGGCCGAACGCGCCGACGTGTCGATCCTCAACGGGTCCCGACGCGCGCGCATCGCCAAGGGGTCGGGCGTCACGGTCACCGACGTGAACAGCCTCGTCAACCGCTTCGTCGAGGCACGCAAGATGATGCAGTCGATGGCCGGCTCGATTCCCGGGATGCCGGGAGGTGGTGCCCGTCGGCCCAAGCAGCAGGCGAAGAAGAAGAAGAAGCAGGGCAACCCCGCTCGGCTCGCGGCCCGCAACCAGGCGCGGAGCCAGCCGCCGGCACAACCGGGCGCCGCGTTCGGCCTGCCCGCCGACGACGGTGACGTGCAGGGGGCCATGAAGGACTTCCAGCTGCCCCCCGAACTGCAGGACATGTTCAAGAAGCAGGGCAAGTCGCCGTTCGGGGGCTGATCGCGTGACGCGCGCCCCGTCCGGCCCGGGGTTCCCGGTCGGCGGCGCGGACGTGGCGAGGGGCCCCGGGGAACGATCCCCGGGGCCCCTCGGCACGCACGCCGTGGCGCTCAGGCCTTGCCGTCGCCCTTGAACAATGACGCGATGAGATCGCGGTTCAGTTGGCTGATCGCCTCGAGCGGAATGCCCTTGGGGCACACCTCGTGGCACTCGCCGATGTTGGTGCATCCGCCGAAGCCCTCGGCGTCGTGCTGGGCCACCATCGACTTCACCCGCGAGTAGCGCTCCGGCTGGCCCTGCGGCAGCATCGCCAGGTGGGTGATCTTGGCCGACGTGAACAGCATCGCCGAGCCGTTGGGACACGCCGCCACACAGGCCCCGCAGCCGATGCAGGTCGCGTTGTCGAACGCCTTGTCGGCCTGCAGTTTCGGGGCGGGCGTGGAGTGGGCGTCGGGTGCCGACCCGGTGTTCGCCGAGATGTAGCCACCCGCCTGGATGATGCGGTCGAACGCGGACCTGTCGACGACGAGGTCCTTGATGATCGGGAACGATCCCGACTTCCAGGGTTCGATCGTGATCGTGGCCCCATCGGCGAACGAGCGCATGTGCAACTGACATGTGGTCGTGTGCTGGCCGCCGTGCGGGATGCCGTTGATCACGACGCCACACATGCCGCAGATGCCCTCGCGGCAGTCGTGGTCGAAGGCCACCGGCTCCTCGTTCCGCTCGGTGAGTTGCTCGTTCAGCAGGTCGAGCATCTCGAGGAAGGACATGTCCTCGGACACGCTGTCGAGGGTGTAGGCCTTCAGCCCGCCTTCGGCGGCGCCCTGGGCCTGACGCCAGATGTTCAGTGTCAGCTTCACTTGTAACTCCGTTGCTTCAGCTCGATGGCGTGGTAGTCGAGGGGTTCCTTGTGCAGTGTCGGCTTCTGACCGTCTCCGGTGAACTCCCAGGCCGCCACGTAGAGGAACCGGTCGTCGTGGCGCAGTGCCTCGCCGTCCTCGGTCTGGCTCTCGACCCGGAAGTGACCGCCGCACGATTCGCGGCGGTGCAGGGCGTCGACGCACATCAGCTCACCCAGTTCGAGGAAGTCGGCGACCCGACCGGCGCGCTCGAGCGTCTGGTTGAAGTCCTCGTTGATGCCGGTGACCTTGACGTTGGTCCAGAACTCCTCGCGGAGCGCGCGGATCTTGTCGATGGCGGTCCGCAGACCCTCGTCACTGCGCTCCATGCCGCAGTACTCCCACATGATCGCGCCGAGTTCCTTGTGGATCGAATCGACCGTGCGGGTGCCGTTGATGCTCAGCAGCTTCGCGATCCGGGCCTTCGCCGATTCGACGGCCTCGACGACCGCGGGGTGCGAGGCATCGAGCTTCTCGAACGGCGCGTTGGCGAGGTAGTCGGTGATCGTGTTGGGCAGCACGAAGTAGCCGTCGGCCAGCCCCTGCATGAGTGCGGAGGCACCGAGCCGGTTCGCGCCGTGGTCGGAGAAGTTCGCCTCACCGGCCACGTAGAGGCCCCGCAGCGAACTCTGCAGGTCGTAGTCGACCCACAGGCCCCCCATCGTGTAATGGACGGCGGGGTAGATGCGCATCGGAACCTCGTAGGGATCCTCCGCGGTGATCTGCTTGTACATGTCGAACAGGTTGCCGTACTTCGCCTCGACAGCCTTCTTGCCCAACCGCTGGATCGCCTCGCTGAAGTCGAGGTAGACACCGCGGCGCATCGTGCGCTCGTTGCCGTGGGCGTCGGTCTCCTTGACCAGCGGGCCGACACCGCGACCCTCGTCGCACATGTTCTTCGCCTGGCGCGACGCGATGTCGCGGGGCACGAGGTTGCCGAAGGCCGGGTAGATGCGCTCGAGGTAGTAGTCGCGGTCGTCCTCGGGGATCTGCCGGGGATCCTTGGTGCAGTCCTCGGCCTTCTTCGGCACCCAGATGCGACCGTCGTTGCGCAGCGACTCGCTCATCAGGGTGAGCTTGCTCTGGTTCTCGCCGTGAACGGGGATGCAGGTCGGGTGGATCTGCGTGTAGCAGGGGTTGGCGAAGTGGGCGCCCTTGCGGTGGGCCCGCCAGCTGGCGGTGACGTTGCAACCCATCGCGTTGGTCGACAGGAAGAACACGTTGCCGTACCCGCCGGTGGCCAGGACGACGACGTCGGCCGTCCAGGGCTTGATCTCACCGGTGACCATGTCGCGGGTGACGATGCCGCGCGCGACGCCGTCGACGGTGATGACCTCGATCATCTCGTGGCGGGTGTGCATGTGCACGGTGCCGGCCTTCACCTGACGCTCGAGCGCCTGGTAGGCGCCGATCAGCAGCTGCTGGCCGGTCTGGCCCCGCGCGTAGAAGGTGCGCTGCACCTGGACGCCGCCGAAGGACCGGGTGTCGAGCAGGCCCCCGTATTCGCGGGCGAAGGGCACGCCCTGGGCCACGCACTGGTCGATGATGTTGGCGCTCACCGCGGCCAACCGGTAGACGTTGGTCTCCCGTGAGCGGTAGTCGCCCCCCTTGACCGTGTCGTAGAAGAGGCGATAGGTGGAGTCGCCGTCGTTGCGGTAGTTCTTCGCGGCGTTGATGCCGCCCTGGGCGGCGATCGAGTGCGCCCGGCGTGGGGAGTCCTGGTAGCAGAAGTTCTCGACGTTGTAGCCGGCCTCGCCGAGGGTCGCGGCCGCGGCGCTGCCGGCCAGGCCGGTGCCGACGATGATGACGGTCATCTTGCGCCGGTTGGCGGGGTTGACCAGTTTCGCGGTGAACTGCCGTTCGGGCCACACCTTGTCGATCGGCAGCCCGGTGGGGGCTTTCGTGTCGGCGATCTCGTCGCCGACCCGCCAGTAGGTGGCCTGGTCGGAATCGGAGCTCTCGGGAAGGGTCTCGGGCTCGGTCACGGTGGTGGCGGACATCAGCCAATCACTCCAAACAGGATGAGGAAGGGCGGGAGCATGAAGCCCACGAACAGCAGGCCGGCGACGATCCACGACAGGATCAGAAGCACCGAGCGTGCGTTGGGGCTCGTGTTGGCGCCCAGGGTGGTGAACGCGCTGTAGAAGCCGTGTGAGATGTGGACGCACACGGCGAGCAGTGACACGAAGTAGATCAGCACGACCCACCATTGGCCGAAGCCCGCCAGCACGGCGTGGTAGGGGTCGAGGGTCAAGCCGTTCTTGTAGCCGAACTTCAGCACCTGCGCGGTGAACTGCAGCAGGTGCATGACCACGAACAGCACGATGATGATGCCGCCCCAGAGCATCGTGCGGGCGGCGTACGACTGCTCCATGTAGCGACGGGTGGTGTACCGATTGGAGCCCACGTTGCGGCGCCGACGCCCGGCCAGCTTGACGGCCGACCAGATGTGCAGCACGACCGACACGGTGAGGAAGATCCGGAAGCACCACAGGAAGAACATGTGCGGCAGCACCGGATAGAACAGGTTCTTCAGGATGGCGGCGTAGGCGTTGAACTCGACGCCGCCGTCGTTGAGCAGCAACTTGAGGTTGCCGAACATGTGCATGAGGAGGAAGGCGACGAGGATCAGCCCGGTGACTGCCATCACGGCCTTCATCGCGACAGTGGACCGGACCGCCCGTTGGTGCGGGGTGAGAGTGGTAATTGTCACAGACAGCACCCTAGCCAACCATGCCACCCCCGACGAGCGTGGGTCGGACGTGTGTTGTCGCCCACCGGGCGTCGCTATGCGGTGTCGGGCCGTTGTCCGGGCAGCAGGAGATCCGGACGCCGTAGTCGGGTGAGTTCGAGCGCCCGCTCTCGACGCCATTGGGCGACGCGCTCGTGGTGCCCCGACAACAGGATGTCGGGCACGTCGAGTCCGCGCCAAGTGGGGGGCTTCGTGTACACGGGGTACTCCAGAAGCCCCTCGTGGTCGGGGCTGTGCGACTCCTCGACCAGGGATTCGGGGTTGCCCAGCACGCCCGGGATGAGCCGGACGATCGCCTCGATCATCGCGAGCGCGGCGACCTCGCCGCCGTTGAGCACGTAGTCGCCGATGCTGACCTCCCGCACCTCGACCCGCGTCGAGGCATGCTCGACGACCCGGTGATCGATCCCCTCGTAGCGCCCGCAGGCGAAGATCAGCCGGTCGTGGGTCGCGAGGTCGGCCGCCATCCGTTGGGTGAACGCCACACCGGACGGCGTCGGCACGATGAGAACGCTCGATCCGGGCCGATCCTCGTCCGACAGCAACTCGTCGAGGCACTCTCCCCATGGTTCGGGCTTCATCACCATTCCCGCACCCCCGCCGTAGGGGGTGTCGTCGACGGTGCGATGCCGATCGTGCGTCCAGGAGCGCAGGTCGTGGACGGCGACGGAGATGATGCCGGACGTGGCGGCCTTGCCCACGAGCGAGAGCGCCAGGGGAGCGAAATAGTCGGGAAAGATCGAGACGACGTCGAGGCGCATCACTGCTCCTGATCGTCGGCGGCCGCGGCATCGGCCGGATCGGTGAGCAGGCCCGGCAGGTCGACGATCGTCACCGTGCCGGCGTCCAGATCGACCCGGGGCACGAGGGCCCCGACGAACGGCACCAGTCGCTCGCCGTGATCGGTGTCGAGAACCAGCAGGTCCTGGGCCTCGAGGTGTAGGACCCCCGTCACCGTTCCGATCGGAGTCGCCGTCGCTTTCGGCCCGCAGGCCGATGAGCTGATGGTCGTAGTACTCATCGTCGTCGTCGGGTCGCTCGTCCGCGGGAACGCGTGCCACGAGCACCGTTCCGCGAGCCTGTTCGACCGCGAGGCGGTCGGGCAGTTCCTCGAAGTGGGCGACCAGCCGGTTGCCGTGCCACGCTGTCCGCGCGACGGTGAAGGGGCGGGCGTCCTGCTCGCTCCGCAACACCGTGCCAGGCGCGAGGCGTCGATCGGGCTCGTCGGTGCGCACCTCGATGGCCACATCTCCACGGATGCCGTGGGGTCGACCGATCACGCCCACCACGACCTCGACGAACTCGCTCACCTGATCCTCCCGGAGGTCACGGGCGGCGCCGTGAGGTCACCGCTGCTGATGACGACGGTGCCCCGCACCGAGAAGGTACGGGGCACCGTCTGATGACGCTTGCGACGACGGCCGGGCGACCGACAGGTCAGCGTCGACGTGCGCCGCGCTGGTCGACGTCGACGAAATCGACCCTGATCGACTCGGACCCGGCGAGCGCGCCGACGACCGTGCGCAACGCGGAGGCGGTGCGACCCTGACGCCCGATGACCTTGCCGATGTCCTCGGGGTTGACCCGCACCTCGAGCATCCGTCCTCGGCGAAGGTCGAGGTCTTTCACATGCACATCATCCGGGTGGGCGACCACGCCGCGCACCAGGTGCTCGAGGGCCTCCGCCAGCATGGTCACGCCTCGTCGGCGGCGTCGGTGGCCGCGGCCTCGGCGCTGGCCGGCTCGGCCGGCGGGCTTGCGGGCCGACCCGCTGATCGCGGTGCTCCCGGGCTCGTCCTTGGCATCGGCGAGCGCGGCGTTGAACGCGGCGAGCTTGTCCCTCTTCTCGGGCTGCGGATCGATGCCCGAAGGAATCGTGCTGTCACCGGTGAACTTCTGCCAGTCACCCGAGCGCTTGAACAACGCGACGACCGCCTCGGTGGGCTGGGCGCCCACCCCGAGCCAGTATTGGGCCCGCTCGGAGTTCACCTGGATGACCGAGGGGTCGTTCTTCGGGTGGTAGAGCCCGATCTCTTCGATGGCACGGCCGTCGCGCTTGGCGCGCGAGTCCATGACGACGATGCGGTAGTGCGGCGAGCGGATCTTGCCGAGCCGCTTCAGACGAATCTTGGTTGCCACGTGGGTGGAGTCTCCTGTTGGACGTCCGGGCGTGCGTCAGACAGCGTCCGGATTGGTGGATGGTTCGTCGGGTGCGTGTGGGGACACGCGCCGGCGAGCCGGATGGACCCAGCCGACGGGGTGAGAGGGCACCGACGGCACAGATGCACCGCTCATTCTGCCATGACCGCTCGGGGAGAGTCGAACCGGGCGAAGTTCCCCACCCCGACGGCTGGGAGCCCTTCGCCCCGCTGGGCGCGCGTGTCAAACTGGAATCAGGCGGTGAACACACGACTCGGGAGGCTGCGCGTCGCCTCTGTGGAACGGGTTCCGCCGACAGGATCGCCGGTGACCACGACCGGTCGGGTCCGCTGTTGGTCCGCACTCGGGCGGGTGAACCTGCGGGGGTGCATCCCGAGCCGTCCAGCGGCCCTGGATTTCGGCAGAGGAGGTGCGCGATGCCCACCCGGATGAGCGCGCTTGAGCGGGAGCAGGCCGAACTGCTCACACTGGTAGACGAGATTCTGCGTCTCGACTGGGATGCGGGCGCCACCCCGATCGGGCCGACGCCGCGCGGGCTGTGCGTGCAATCCATCATGTCGGGCAACCGAATCGACGAAGTCATCGTGGTGCTGCCCGATCATGAGAACGTGTACGTCGGCGCCCTGCGGGATCACTTCGGTCACGGCACCGAAATCGCCACCTGTAGGCGGCGGGTGCACCGGTGGGCGACCGGTGGGCACGAGGTGCTGCTCGATGTCTGCTGCGACGGGGGCTGCCACCTCATCGTCGATTGATCCGTCGTGGGTGTCTGGTCGCGAACCGCCCGGTGAACTGCACGACGTCGGCGACGTCAGCGTCGGGTGTCGGTGTGCGTCGACGATGCGACGTCTGCCGCCGTCGGACGCGGTCGACTCGAGACCGGGCCGGGGTGAGCCCACTCGTCGCGGCCGAGCTTGGCCATGGGGGCGAGCGCGTCGAAGTCGATGTGCGGATCGGATCCGGTGAGCACCACCGGGTCTGCCGCGACACACACGACATCACCCATCACCACGAAGCAGTTGCCCACGGAGACGACGTCGCGGAGCCGGCACTCGAACGACACCGGCGATTCGGCGACCCGCATCGGCCCGACGAGACGACTCGGCTCGCGGGTGAGGCCGGCGGCGTCGAACTCGCTCGCCTCGGGCGGGTAGGGTCCCGAGGTCTGGTTGATCTGCTCGACGAGGCGTTCCGGGCTGACGTTGACGACGAACTCGCCGGTCTCGCGCGCGTTGCGCAGCGTGTCCTTGACCCCGATGGAGGTGAACATGATCACCGGGGGATTGACAGATGCGACGCTGAAGAAGCTGTGGGGGGCGAGATTGTCGACGCCGGCCGACGAGCGGGTCGACACCCACGCGATCGGACGCGGGACGATCCCCGAGGTCAACAGCTTGTAGGGCTCCGGCGGGACGAGATCGGCAAGGATGAAGTCACGCTTGTTCACAGCGGGAGTCTATGCCCCACGGGGTGTCGATCCAGGCAGTGCCCTGCCCTTGAGGATGACCATCCGGGGGTGCGCGACCGCCGCGGCATCCCGCCTGGGGTCGTCGTCATAGATGATGAGGTCGGCGGGTGCGCCGTCGACGAGTGCGGGCCGTCCGAGCCAGCTGCGGGCCCGCCACGATGCGGCGCCGAGCCCGAATTCGACCCCGCCCAGGCTCGCGAGGAGGACGATTTCGCGAGCGATGAGGCCGTGCGGCACCGAGCCTCCGGCATCGGTGCCGGCGTAGACCGGCACCCCCGCCTCGATCGCCGACCCGATGGTCTCCCTCCGCCGCGAGTGCAGCGCACGCATGTGCGAGGCGTAGCGGGGGAAGCGGGCCTCCGCCTGGTCGGCGATGCCCGGGAAGTTCTCGAGGTTCACCATGGTTGGGACCAGGGACACGCCCTTGTCGGCCATCAGTGCGATGGTGTCGGCGTCCAGACCCGTGCCGTGTTCGATGCCGTCGATGCCCGCCCGCACCAGTTGCGCGACCGACTCCTCGCCGAAGCAGTGAGCGGTGACCCGGGCGCCGAGTTCGTGCGCCCGGGCGATCGCCGACGCGACGACGTCGTCGGGCCACAGCGGCGTGAGGTCACCCACCTGGCGGTCGATCCAGTCGCCGACGAGCTTCACCCACCCGTCGCCGCGAGCCACCTGGCGCTCGACCGTGCCGACGAGATCGCCCGGATCGACCTCGTCGGCGTAGTGACGGATGTAGCGCTTGGGCCGGGCGATGTGGCGGCCGGCCCGGATGATGTCGGGCAGGTCGTCGCGGTGGTCGATCCAGCGGGTGTCGCTGGGCGACCCGGCGTCGCGGATCAGCAGCGTTCCGGCGTCCCTGTCGGTGAGCGCCTGCCGTTCGGCGGTGTCCGCATCGACCGGCCCATCGGGCCCCAGGCCGATGTGGCAGTGCGCATCGACGAGTCCCGGCACGATCCAGGCGTCGCGGGCGATGGTCGTGGCGCCGGCGACCGGATGCGTGTGGACGTGACCGGCACTGATCCACAGGTCGGAGGGCGCCCGGCCGGGCAGGACCGTGCCGTGCACGTGCCAGAGCCGCGGCGAGGGTGCCGCGGGGAACCGGGGATGCTCCGATGTGTGCACGTGGGTGGAGCCGTCATGGGTGTGCAGGAGCGGCGTGGGAACCGGGTGGCGCGCATGTCCCCATCGTGGCATCGTGACCCGGGTGCGAGTGCCCGGCGGATCCGATTTCGCCGCCGGGCCGTGGCATGGCAGACTGGTGCGCTGTTGCTCCGCCGTACCGGCTCCTGCCACAGGGGGAATCGTCCGGGCGTGCGGAGCCCCGAGTTCATCACCGATCGAGGTGACCTGTGGCACTGGCGAGGATGCATCATGAGCAAGCTCATCGAGGCCGTTGACGCGGCGTCACTGCGCGACGACCTGCCCGCCTTCCGTCCCGGCGACTCGGTACGCGTCCACGTGCGCGTCGTCGAAGGCAACCGGTCGCGCGTGCAGGTCTTCGCCGGCGTGGTGATCTCCCGCACGGGCGGTGGCATCACCGAGTCCTTCACCGTGCGCAAGGTCAGCTTCGGCACCGGCGTCGAGCGCACCTTCCCGCTGCACAGCCCGATCATCGAGAAGATCGAGGTGGAGCGCCGCGGCGACGTCCGCCGGGCCAAGCTCTACTACCTCCGCGGACTGCGCGGCAAGGCGGCCAAGATCAAGGAGAAGCGCGACATCTGAGTCGTGCACCAGACGACGGCGGGTCCCCGGGACCCGCCGTCGTCTGCGTGTGGCGACCGGTGCCCCTCGGTGTGCCGCCTAGAATGGCGACTCGATGCGCATCAGCGGGGTGAGGATGCCGGTCCCGCGACGAACCGGAAGGACATTCCCGTGACCCGTGACGCCACCCGGTCGAAGGCAGACGTGGCCGGTGACAGCGAGAGCGGGCCGCGTCGGGCCGCCCCTCACCGGTCCGTCGGTCACCGGATCGCCAGCGGTGCGCTTGAGGTGCTCATCATCTTCCTCGGTGCACTGCTCATCTCGGCCGCCCTGCGCACCTGGGTCGGACAGATGTTCATCATCCCCTCGGGGTCGATGGAGAACACGCTGAAGATCAACGACCGTGTCGTGGTATCGAAGTTCACCCAGTTCAAGCGCGGTGACATCGTCGTGTTCACCGACCCCGGCAATTGGCTGGAGACTCCGCCGCAGCCGCGAACCGGCTACAAGAAGGTTCTCGAGGAGATCGGCCTGCTGCCCTCCACGGCCACCAACCATCTCATCAAGCGGGTCATCGGTCTTCCGGGCGACGACGTGAAGTGCTGCGACGTGCAGGGTCGGATCACCGTCAACGGCGTGCCGCTCAACGAGAAATCCTACCTGTATTCGTCGAACGGGGTGACTGTGGCGCCCGCCGCCGTGCCGTTCGAGGTCGTCGTGCCGGCGGGTCGGATCTTCGTGCTGGGCGATCATCGCAACGCCTCCGGCGACAGCCGGTGCCACCTCGCCGACATCAGCACCAACGGCGAACCTCAGGGGATGAACGCGTTCGTCCCCATCTCCGACGTCGTCGGGCCGGCGGTCGCCATCGTCGCGCCCCTCGATCGGATCCGGTTGCTGAGCCAGCCGAGTACGTTCAAGGACATCCCCAACCCGACCCGTGCGCCCCCGAAGAACCCGGTCATCATCCCCAAGGGGGTCGGCTGCTAGTGAGTGGCATTCGGCCCGGACGGGGGATGTTCGGTTACGAACGCGCCCTGGCCCGCGCCGGTCTCGCCCCGATCGCGGGGGCCGACGAGGCCGGACGCGGCGCGTGCGCGGGACCCCTCGTGGCGGCGGCGGTGATCCTCTCGGATGCTCGGTCGCGGCGGATCGACGGGCTGCGCGATTCCAAGCAGCTCACGGCAGCCGCTCGGGAGCGGCTGTACGACGAGATCCTTGACAAGGCCGATCGGTGGCCTGGGTGCGGGTCGAACCGGCCGAGTGCGACCGGTTGGGCATGCACCAGGCGAACCTCAGGCACTGCGCCGCGCGCTGCTGCGCCTCGACACCCCCGCGCAGTTCGTCATCACCGACGGCTTCGCCGTGACCGGCCTCGGAGTGCCCGGACTGGCCATGTGGAAGGGTGACCAGGTGGCCGCCTGCGTGGCCGCCGCGTCGATCGTCGCGAAGGTCACCCGCGACCGGATCATGACCGACTACGACGAGCACGTACCCGGGCTACGAGTTCGCCGTGCACAAGGGTTACTGCACCACGCTGCACCAGACCAGGCTGGATGCCCTCGGGCCCTAGCGGCATTCATCGTTGGTGCTTCGACAATGTCGTGCGTGCGGCCAGTAGAGTGGCAGCACCATGAGCACGGATGACCTGGAGCAGTACGAGAGCAAGCTCGAACTGGATCTCTACCGCGAGTACAAGGACGTCGTCGGCATCTTCACCTACGCCGTCGAGACCGAGCGCCGGTTCTACCTGTGCAACGCCGTCGACCTCAAGGTGCGCACCGAGGGCGGTGACGTCTACTACGAGGTGTCCATGGGCGACGCCTGGGTCTGGGACATGTACCGGCCGGCGCGTTTCGTCAAGTCGGCCAAGGTCCTCACCTTCCGCGACGTGTCGATCGAGGAGATCTCCCACTCCGACCTCCAGGTGCCAGACGATAAGTAGCCCCATCACCCCCCGTCCTGTGGACGAGCGGCCCCCGACGCTGTCGCGCTGGGGATAACCCGGTCGCTGAGGGCGGGTGTCCGCACAGTTGTGTCGGAGGTGACCGACATGACATCGACGAATCCGGCTCGCGACGCACGCTCCGGCCCCCACGCTGGGGCGCTGGGGCGCTGGGGTGAGCAGACTGCCGCCGCCTATCTCGAACGGCACGGTTGGCGGATCATCGAGCGCAACTGGCGGTGCGACATCGGCGAACTCGATCTGGTGGCCCTCGACCCGTCGCCACGCCCCACCCTGGTGTTCGTCGAGGTCAAGGCGCGGGCCGGGCTGGGATACGGGCACCCGCTCGAGGCGATCACGGCGGCGAAGCAGCAACGGCTGCGCGATCTCGCGTGGCGGTGGTTGCGTGAGCACGAACCGAGGGCGGCACAGGTGCGCATCGACGGCATCGGAGTGCTGTGGCGCGCTGGGAGCGAACCCGAGATCGTGCACGCCCGGGGACTCGCATGACCAGCGCCTCCGCCTGGTCGGTGGCCCTGCTTGGCATGGACGGTCAGATGGTCGAGGTCGAGGCGGCCATCGGCGGCGGGTTGCCCCGAACCATCATGGTGGGCCTGCCCGACACCGCCCTGTACGAGGCCCGCGACCGGTGCCGGGCGGCCGTCGCCGGGCGTGGGACTGTCGTGGCCCTCGCAACTGGTGACGATCAACCTCACGCCGGCGGCACTGCCCAAGGCCGGCAGCCACTTCGACCTGGCGATCGTCTCGGCCGTCCTCGCCGCGGCGGGTGTCGTGCCGCGCGAGCTTCTCGGCAGCACCGCGATGTTCGGTGAGCTGGGACTCGACGGACGCACCCGGGTGGCCCGAGGAGTTCTGCCCGCCGTTCTCGCGGCCCGCGAGAACGGCTTTCCCCGCGTGATCGTGGCCGCGCAGCAGGCGCGCGAGGCGAACCTGGTCGACGGGCTGACGATCTGGGGTGTCCGCGATCTCGCCGACCTCGTCGAGGTGCTCAACGGACGCCCGGTGACGATCGACCACGACCCCGCCCCCGAATCACCGTCGGCGCCCGACGCGCGCCGGGTGGGCGATCTCGCCGACGTCGCCGGCCAGGCGACCGCGAAGTGGGCCCTCGAGGTGGCCGCCGCGGGCGGTCACCACCTGTACCTGCACGGCTCTCCGGGGGTCGGCAAGACCATGCTCGCCGAGCGACTGCCCGGGATCCTGCCCGATCTGACGCCCGACCAGGCCCTCGAGGTGTCGGCGATCCATTCCCTGGCAGGCATCGACCTGTCGTGTGGGCTCGTCTCGCGTCCGCCCTACAGTGATCCCCACCACAACGTCTCGATGGCAGGCCTGGTCGGAGGTGGGCCGCGAATGGCCAAGCCGGGTGCGATCTCGCTGGCCCACCGCGGGGTGCTGTTCCTCGACGAGGCTCCCGAGTTCGGCCCGCGTCTGCTGGAGGCCCTGCGCACACCGCTCGAACGCGGCGCCGTGACGATCGGGCGAGCCGACCGGCACACGACCTTCCCCGCGCGGTTCCAGCTCGTGCTGGCCGCCAACCCGTGCCCCTGCGGGCGGGCGGGCACTCCAGGGCTGGTCTGCGAATGCCCCCCGATGGCGGTGCGCCGCTATCGCGAGCGGCTGAGCGGTCCGATCCTCGACCGGGTCGACGTGCAGGTGTCGATGGCACCGGTCCGCAAGGCCTACCTGCTGCACGGTGCGCCGGAGGAGACGTCGGCCACGGTCGCGGGCCGCGTCCGGGAGGCCCGTGAGCGGCAGCGGTGCCGGCTGCGCGACACGCCGTGGTCGACCAATGCGGAGGTGCCCGGTGCCCATCTGCGCAAGACATTGCCGGCCCCCGACGGGATCGAGCTGCTCGACGACGCTCTCGTGCGGGGGCAGCTGAGCTCCCGCGGCGGAGACAAATGCCTGCGGATCGCGTGGACCCTGGCCGATCTCGAAGGGCACGAGCGCCCCGGCCGCGACGATGTGCGCGCGGCCCTCATGCTTCGGCGTGGCGAATGGGCGGCGGCGTCATGACCGGCGAGTGGGATGCCGGGCGCACCGCCAGAGCGGCGATCACGGCCGCCTGCGACCCGGGAGCCCCGGAGCTGGTCGACCTCATCACCCGGATGGGCGCCGACGAGGTGTGGCAGGCGCTCCGGCGCGGTGGGCACCAGTCCGCCTGGAGCCGTCGGGCCGCGTCCGTCGACGTGGCCGGCCTGCTCGCAGAGGCGCGGCGGTGGGACATCCGGTTCATCGTCCCCGGCGACGACGAATGGCCGGTGACACTCGACGACCTCAGCACCGCCCGCGTGGGCGGCTTCGGCGGGTCTCCGGTGGGACTGTGGGTGCGCGGGCGCGGTCACGTGCGGGAACTGCTCGACGGATCCGTGGCCATCGTCGGGGCCCGTGCCTCCACAAGCTACGGAGACGAGGTCGCCACGACACTCGCCTACGATCTCAGCCGGGGTCGACGCCGGGTGGTCTCCGGCGGCGCCTACGGCATCGACGCCCACGCCCACCGAGGCGCGCTGGCGGCCCAGCAGCCGACCGTCGCATTCCTCGCGTGCGGGCTCGACCGGCCCTATCCCACCGGCAACGAGTCGTTGTTCGCTCACGTCCTCGCCGGCGACGGCCTGCTGATCAGCGAGTTCGTGCCGGGATGCGCCCCGACCAAACGCGCGTTCCTCGCCCGCAACAGGCTGATCGCCGCGTCGGCCACCGCCACCGTCATCGTCGAGGCCGCGGCCCGCAGCGGGGCACGCAACACGATCGCCTGGGCGCATGCCTGCAATCGCCCCGCCCTGGCGGTGCCGGGTCCGGTGGGGTCGGCCATGTCGGTCACCCCGCACCGGCTGATCCGCGACGGTGAGGCCACCCTGGTGGCCGACGCCGACGACGTGCTCGCGGTCGTCGAACCCCTGCTGGCCGGCCCCGAGCTGCCCACCGGCGGCAACGCCCGCCTCCTCGATGCAGTACCCCGGCACCTGATGGCGCTGCGAGAGGTGCTTCCCGGTCGGGGTAGCGTGACCGTCGCCGACATCGCGGGCAAGTCGGGGCTGCCGGTGGTGCAGTGCCTCACCGGCCTGGCGGAGCTCGAAGACCTCGGGCTGGTGACGATGACCGACGAGGGGCTGTGGCGACTGGTGCGTCCCACCAGCGGGGCGCCGGGGCGTGCCACCTCACGATGAGCCGACCTCGCCTACCCCTCGAGGAACGCGGCCTCGAGCCATCCGGCCGGGACGCCGAGCCCCTCGACCAGGGTGAGGGCGTGCGGTCGTAGGCGGTCGCACAGGTCGTCGACGGCCGCGGTGACCGCCTTGGCGCGGGCGGGTGTGAGGCGGTTGTGCTCGAGGAACCACGCCCGGTCGGTCTCGATGCTCGCGAGTGCGTACAGGTCACACACCTGCGAGAGCACATCGGCGGCGCCGGCGTCGAGGCAATGGTCGATGCCGTCGACGAACGCCTCGAGCACCTGGCGTTCGATGTGGGCGCGGGCCACGCTCAGCATGTGCGGCTGCAGGGTGTTGATGGCCGAGAACGAGTCTGCCTTGGACAGCCGCCCGGCGGCCCGCATGCGCCGGGCCAGGCTTTCGACGCCGTGGCGCTCCCGGTCTTCGAACATCTGGATGTGCCAGCCGCGCGACGAGAGAAGCTCCGACTCGGGAGTGCGCTGGGCGGTCTCGACGAGCCTGTTGATGAGGGTCAACGCGGCCGTGCGTTCAGAGAAGGCTCCCCGCATGAGCCGCGCGGTCGCTTGCGCGGTTCCCCGAAGGTCCATCTCGCCCCAGCTCCGC
Source organism: uncultured Actinomycetota bacterium (assembly GCA_963798885.1). GTDB lineage: Bacteria > Actinomycetota > Actinomycetes > Propionibacteriales > Propionibacteriaceae > JAJYQH01. Next base: position 29,516 of record CAWCUX010000013.1, read on the forward strand.
TGGTAGTCGAGCAGCAGCGCCTTCGACACCAACTGCAGGAGCACGGTGTTGTCGCCCTCGAAGGTGGCGAACACGTCGACGTCGGCGCGGGTCAGGGTCAGCTGGTTCTCGGACAGGTATCCCGCGCCGCCGCACGCCTCACGGCACACCTGTACGGTGTCGTTCGCCCACCGGCTGAGCACCGCCTTCATGCCGGCGGCCCGAGTCTCGAGCGCGCGGGCCCGGCGGGGGTCGGGGTCGCCGGAGGCCGTGGCGTCGGACACCTTCTGCAGTTCGGCCGTGAGCTCATTCTGGGCGAACCCGTAGGCATAGGCCTGGGCGATGGCGGGCAGGAGTTTGCGCTGGTGCGCGCGGTAGTCGAGCAGGGGCACCTCGGCGTCGGTGCCGGGCTGGTGGAACTGGGTGCGGCGCAGCGCGTACCGGGTGGCGATGCTCAGCGCCCGGCGGGTGGCCGACGCGGCGCCGCCACCGACGCAGATGCGGCCGCGCACCAGTGTGGCGAGCATCGTGAAGAAGCGCGCCGAAGGGTTCTCGATCGGCGAGTGGTAGACCCCCGACGCGTCGACGCCCCCGTAACGATCGAGCAGCATGCGACGCGGAACGCGCACGTGATCGAACCACAGGGTCCCGTTGTCGACACCGAGCAGCCCACCCTTGTGGCCCTGGTCGCCGGTTGTGACTCCGGGCAGGTCGTGTCCGGCCTCGTCGCGGATCGGCACGAGGATCGCATGCACGCCCTGGTGCGCGCCGCCGACCGACAGTTGGCCGAACACGACGGCCATCCGGCCGTCGCGCGCGGCGTTTCCGATGTAGGCCTTCCGCGATCCGGGCGTCGGCGAGGTGATCTCGTAGGCGTCCTCGCCGGGAAGCCAGGTGATGGTGGTCTTGATCGACTGCACATCGGAGCCGTGTCCGAGTTCGGTCATCGCGAAGCAGCCGAGCAGCCGACAGGTGACGGCATCGGGCAGGAAGGTCTCGTGGTGCCAGCCCGTGCCGAGGTTGACGATGGCTCCGCCGAACAGGCCGTGCTGGACGCCCGACTTGATCGTCAGTGACAGGTCGCCCATGCCGAGCATCTCGAAGTTGGCCACCGAGGCGGCCATGTCGCCGGTGCCTCCCACGGCGTCGGGGAACCCGGCCGTGACCAGCCCTCTCTGCGACAGGTCGACCAGTCGGTCGAGTGTCCATTCCCGTGCCCGATGCATGTCCCACGAGGGGTCGCGCACCATGTCGGACGCGGCCACCTCGTCGCGCCATCGCTGTTTCAGGGTGTGGAACGGCCCGTCGAGGGCCTCGCGGAGCGCCGCGCCGGCGGTGGGCGGCAGCAGGCTCGCGGTGGGATCGTGGCGGGTGCGCGAGGTGGCTTCGTGCCGGGTGAGGGTCATCGTCCGTTCCTTGTCAGGGGCGTGAACGCGGGGTCGAACAGGGCGGCCACGTCGGCGACGACGGCCTGCCGGGGTCGTTGCATGCCGCTGGCGAGCCAGGTGTCGGCGACCGCCCAGATGAACCCGACCACCCCCTGCCCCCAGGTGTCGGCCATGAGGTCGTTGAGCCCGGCGGCGCGCAGGTGCGGGCGGAGGTTGTCGGCGACGAGCGCGCCGATCCGGCTGGTGAGTGAACCGACCGGATCACTGACGTCTCCGCCGGGGCGGGCCACGACGAATCGGTAGATCTCCGGGTCCCGCTCGACGACCGCGAGGTAGGCGTCGGCGAGTTGGGTGACCAGATCGGCGGGACTCGGCCGGCGCAAGGTGAGTGGCACGTCGAGGTTGCTGAGGATGTAGTCGTGGACGCTCTCGACGACAGCCGTCCACAACCCGGTGCGGTCACCGAAGTGTCGGTAGATCACGGTCTTCGACGTGCCGGCCTGGGCGGCGATCTCGTCGAGGCCCACTTTCGGACCGCCGGAGCGGACCGCCCGCAGGGTCGCCTCGACCAGTTCGCGGCGCTTCTGGACGCGGTGCTCGTCCCAGCGCGTGCTTCGCCCGTCGGGCGGCGGAGACGACTCGCCGGCTCGTGCGACCTGTTCGTCGTCGTCGGGCGTCGTCCGGGGCGCTGCTTCGTCGTGCATGTCATCGAATCTACCGGATACCGCAAGTACCCGCTACTGTTGGTATCTGCTAAGTTCGGTTTCGCCGGTCCGCGTGCGACGACGCGGGGCCGTTCGGATCCGCAGGTGCTCGAGGAGGAGCCATGGCCCCAGACCGTGCCGGCCGTCAGGCCGTGATCGTGGGTGGCAACCGCACCCCGTTCGTCAAGGCGGGTACGGCGTTCGCCGAGGCGTCGTCCCAGGATCTGCTCACGGCCGCGCTCGACGGACTGGTGGCCCGGTTCGGTCTCGCCGGCCGCAGCGTCGGCGAGGTGGCCGCGGGAGCGGTGCTCAAGCACAGCAGGGACATCAACCTCACCCGCGAGGCGGTGCTCGGGTCGGCCCTGTCGCCGCACACACCCGCCGTCGACCTGCAGCAGGCGTGCGGCACCGGTCTCGAGACGCTGATCTACGTGTCGAACAAGATCCGGCTGGGGCAGGCCGAGACGGCGATCGCGGGAGGGGTCGACTCCGCCTCCGACGCACCGCTCGTCGTGTCCGAGCGGCTGCGACGGGCGCTGCTCGTCGCCCGGCGGGCCCGGACGCCGCGACGGCGGGCCACGGCGTTCCTCGGATTGCGGCCCAGCGATCTGGCACCCGTGCCCCCCACGGTCAGCGAGGCGCGCACCGGGTTGTCGATGGGTGAGTCACAGGCCATCACGACCACCCGGTGGGGGATCACCCGCGAGGCCCAGGACCGACTGGCCCTGGCGTCCCACCAGCATCTCGCCGCCGCCTGGGATCGCGGCTTCTTCGACGACCTGGTCACGCCGTACCTCGGGGTCACCCGCGACGGCACGCTGCGCCCCGACACCAGCCTCGAGAAGCTGTCCCGACTCGAACCCGTGTTCGGCCGTGGCCCCGATGCCACGATGACCGCCGGCAACTCCACCCCGCTCACCGACGGCGCGGCGGTCGTGCTCGTCGCCGAGGCGGCGAGCGCCGCCGAGCTGGGGTGGCCGGCGCTGGCGAGGGTCGTCGACGCGCAGGTCGCGGCGTCCGACTACGTCACCGGCCACGACGACCTGCTGCTGGCCCCCGTGCGCGCCCTGCCGGCGCTGCTCGACCGCACCGGCCTGACGCTCGCCGACTTCGACCTCATCGAGGTGCACGAGGCGTTCGCCGCGACCGTGCTGGCCACCCTCGACGCGTGGAAGCGCGCCGGTGTCGGCGAGATCGACCGGTCGCGGCTGAACGTCAACGGTTCCTCGCTCGCCGCAGGGCATCCGTTCGCCGCCACCGGGGCACGGATCGTGGCGACCCTGGCGAAGATGCTCGCCGAGCGGGGACCGGGCTCGCTCGGACTGGTCTCGATCTGCGCGGCCGGAGGTCAGGGCGTGGTCGCGATTCTGGAGGGTATGTGATGGCCGGCCCCAGCTTCCTCGAACGTCTCTACGCGACTCCCGCCGGGCACGCGCTGGCCCGGCGCGCCGGCCTGGCGGACCCGCCCCTGCTGCGACGCGGACGGGTGCTTCCGACCGGGCCGATCGGGCTCGGCTCGGTGGTCGGCGGCGACCTCGCGGGGCGGACGCTCGATCTGCTCGGCCTCGCCCGCACCGAGCCCCTGCGCGACGAGCCCGACCAGCGCGCCCGGGATGCCGATGGTCGCCTGCGGCCACCCGGCTACCACGCACGTCTCGGTGCGCTGGTGGTCGACGCGACCGGTGTGAGCGCGATCGCCGAGCTCGAACGGGTGCGGGCGTTGCTGCGCCCGGCCATGCGCGGGCTGGAGCCCTCGGGGCGGGTGGTCGTCGTCGCCGACGACGCCGGGTGCGTCGAGGGTCTCGAGGCCAAGGCCGTGGCCCAGGCGCTCGACGGAATCACCCGCACCGTCGGCAAGGAGCTGCGCGGCGGTGCCACGGCGAATCTCGTCGTGTGCGGCGCGGACGTCGGGCCCGACGATCTCGCCTCCACCCTGTCGTTCCTGCTCGAGGGGCGCTCGGCCTTCGTCGACGGCCAGCCCATCAGGGTGCGGCCGCGCAAGCACGGGGACGAGAGCGGCGACGGATACGACCCCACCCTGCCGCTGGCCGGCCGAGTGGTCGCCGTCACCGGCGCCGCCCGGGGCATCGGCGCGGCGATCGCGCACACGATGGCCCGCGACGGCGCCCGCGTCGTCTGTGTCGACGTGCCGCAGGCGGGGGAGGCACTGGCCCGGGTCGCCAACGCCGTGCACGGTTCGGCGCTGCAGCTCGACGTCACCGCGTCCGACGCCGGACGGCGGATCGCCGCGCACGTGGTGGAACGGCACGGGGCCGGTACCCGCCTGTGGGCCGTGGTGCACAACGCGGGCATCACGAGGGACAAGCTGCTGGCCAACCTCGACGAGAACCGATGGGCCCAGGTGCTCCGGGTGAACCTCGGGGCCGAGATCGCCATCAACGAGGTGCTGCTCGACCCCGGCGTACCCGGCGGGCTGGCCGACCCGGGACGCATCGTCGGCATCGCCTCCACCTCGGGGATCGCCGGTAACCGGGGGCAGGCGAACTATGCGGCATCGAAGGCCGGCGTCGTGGGCCTCGTCCGGGCGATGGCCGACGACCTGCGCGACCGGCCGGTCACGGTCAACGCGGTCGCCCCCGGATTCATCGAGACCGACATGACCGCAGCCATCCCGTTCGTCCAGCGCGAGGTCTTCCGGCGCAGCAACTCGCTGTCGCAGGGGGGACGACCCGTCGACGTGGCCGAGACGATCACCTGGCTGTGCGATCCGGCCTCCGGGGGTGTCGACGGCCAGGTCGTGCGGGTCTGTGGCCAGAACCTGGTGGGCGCATGACGATCGTCGAGCTCGCGCAGCTGCCGGGTGTGCCGGCCGCGCTCTGGCGGGCGACGGTCACCCGGAACCGGGCGCCCGCGCACGAGGGCCTGCCCGACCTCGAGGTGATCGTGCGCGGGGTCGGCACGCCCGTCGAGCGGCTGGCCCGGTACGACCGGCTCTGCGGGTTCGCGCTGCGCGATCAGGTGCCCGCCAGTTGGGTGCACGTGCTGAGCTTCCCGCTGCAGGCCTGGCTGATGGCCCGCCGGGACTTCCCGTTCCCGCTGGCGGGTCTGCTGCACGTCGCGAACCGGATGAGCCTCGAGCGGCCGGTGCCCGTGACGGCCGTGCTCGACCTGCGCGTGCACGCCGCCGATCCCCGTCCGCATCGCAAGGGGGTGGTCTTCGACCTCGTCGCCGAGGCCTCCCTGGCGGGCGACACCGTGTGGCGAGGGGTGTCGACCTACCTGTCGACCGCCCGGACCCTGGGCGGCGACCCGGAGCCGGTTCCGCATCTGCCGATGCCTTCCGGCGCACCCTCCCAGCAGTGGCGGCTGCCGGCCGATCTGGGACGCCGTTACGCCGCGGTCTCGGGTGACACGAACCCGATCCACCTGCACCCGCTCACCGCCCGGCCCTTCGGGCTGGCGCGTCCGATCATCCACGGGATGTGGACGCACGCCCGGGCCCTGGCCGCGATGGGGGGTGCGCTGCCCGAGCGGTACGGGGTTCGGGTGCAGTTCGCGGCGCCGCTGCGACTGCCGGGCCGGGTCGGGTTCATCGCGACGCCGCATGCCGCGACCACCCGGTTCGCCGTCGTCGGACTCGACGGGCGTCCGCACCTGGTCGGTGACCTCGAACCCCGCTGAACCGCGCGAGCCGGAGTGATCGCCGGTCCGTGCGGCGTGACCTCGGTCTCGTGGTCGACCGGTCGTCACTCGGACAGACCGACCAGGCATTGTCCCGGGGACACGAACGGGGTGAGTTCCACGCGCAGCACCGGGTCAGCGCTGCCGGGCGGTGTGATCACGCCCTCGATCAGCCCGCGGTGCACCGCGCAGGCGACCTCGTGATAGCGGTCGACGAGTTCGCGGAACGGGCAGTTGTGCAGCACCAGCTCGGTGCGGTCCTCCCGTGGCCGGTGCTTCGGGCTCGAAGCCCAGGTCGTCGAGAAGGTCGACGACGACCTCGGCGGGAACTCCGGTTCCCGAGCCCTCGGCGCCCGGCGCCGTCGTGAGGTCACGGCCCCAGCCACGTCCGGCGTCCCTCGCCGCTGCCGTCGCATCGGGTGAGGTGTCGACCAGGTGGTGCATGAGGATGCCGGCCAGCACCTGGTAGTTGCGGTCTCCCGTCCATGCGGCGTCGGCGGTCGGTCGGTAGACGGTGTGCGGGCGCCCCCGGCCCCCCGTCGGTCGGCGACCCCGGTGCACGAGACCCGCCGCCGTCAGGGCCTCGACGTGGGCGCGCACCGTGTTCGCGTGCAGGCCCAGTCGTTCGGCGAGTTCGTCGACCGTCGGTGGGGTGGACGCGACGCGAATCGCTCCGAGCACGCGTCCGCGGGTGCCACGGCCGCCGGCGGAGGAGTGTCCGTCGGGTTCGGCAGGGTGCGTCATCGCGGCTCCTCTTCCGGTCGTGGTGGGCGCTTGCAATTTTAGCCCAACGCGCTGTTAACTAACAATGCAATGTTGGAAAATATCGGAAGGAAAGTTCATGACTGAGATTCCCCTGACCGAGGCGCACTCCGGCTGCGCGTGCGGAGAGGAGCACGGCATCCCCGAACTCGACGCCCGCACCATCCCCCACGCCATCCGGCACGCGACGATCTTCGGTGCGCTGTCCGCGGTGAAGCCCGGCGCGGCGATGGTGCTCGTCGCCCCCCACGACCCCAAGCCGCTGCTCGCCCAGATCGCCGAGCGCGAAGGCGACGCCATCGAGGTCACCTACCTCGAGCGTGGCCCCGAGGCCTGGCGGCTTCAGCTGGCCCGCCGCTGATCCGGTGTCGGGTCGGACGGTGAGCGGCACGACGATCCGCCCGGGCGGGGTGCGGCGACGGTCGGGATTCCCACCCGCCCTCCTGTTGCTGCCGGCGGGACTGTCACTGCTCGCCGGCCTCGACGCGGCGCTGGTGTTGGCCGGGATGCCCGCCCCGGTGACCGGTTCCGGTCTCGGCGAGCGCCACGGCATGGTCATGGTGCTCGGCTTCCTCGGAACCCTGATCGCACTCGAGCGTGCCGTGGCGTTGCGCCGGCCGTGGGCCTACGTCGCGCCCGGCCTGCTCGGGGCCGGTGGTGTCGCCCTGTCGGTGGGGCTCGAACAGCGGGTCGGGGCGGTGCTGCTCGTCGACGGCTGCGTCGCCCTGCTCGCGGTCTACGGAGCACTGTTCGCCCGCCAGCACGACGAGGCCACCGCGGTCGAGATCCTGGGGGTGGCAGCCGCCCTGGCCGCGTCGATCCTGTGGCTACGGGTCGACGTCTTCACCCTCCTGCCGTGGCTGGTCACCTACATCGTCCTGGTCATCGCCGCCGAGCGTGTCGAGCTCGCCCGGTTGCACCGTCCGACGGGCAGCGAACGGGTACTGCTGCTGCTCGGGGTCGTGGTCGTCGTCGCCGCCGCCTCGACACCGGCGCCCGGCGGCTGGGGCGAGCGCGTGTTCGGCCTGGCCCTGCTCGCGCTGACGGTGTGGACGGCGGGAGGCGACGTGGCCAGGCGGGGTGTGCGGCTTTCCGGCCTGCCCCGGTTCTCGGGAACCGCGATGCTGCTCGGCTACGGGTGGCTGGGTGTGGCGGCACTCACGTGGATCGCCGGCGGCCGGCCCGGGTCGGTGGCGTCCTACGACACGGTCGTGCACGCGGTGTTCCTCGGCTTCGCCATGTCGATGGTCATGGGGCACGCGCCGATCATCCTGCCCGCCGTCATTCGCCGGCCGTTGCCCTACCACGGGGTGCTGTGGCTTCCGCTGGCGATGTTGCACGTCGGCCTGGTGCTGCGCGTCCTCGCCGGCGACGGCCTGGGCCTCGCCCCGGCCTGGCGCGCCGGCATCTGGCTCACCGTGACCGCACTCCTGCTCCTGCCCGCCATCTCGGTGGTGCTGGTCGTGGCCGCGCCCCGGCCGCGCCGCGGTACCCCCGGACGTTCTCCCCGTCGGAGGCGGGCGATGGCCGCCGCGACCAACAGCGCCCCCACCCCGTACGGGGTGACCCCCGATCCGATCGCAGTCGAAAGGACCCTCCCGTGATCATGCCCAGTCCGGGTGCACCGACAGCACGTCCCGCGGCGTCGGCACGCCGCCGTTCGGGGGCGTTGCGTGACCGGCCCCCCGTCGTGTGGCTGCTCCTCGGCCTGGTGCTCGCCCTGCTGCACCCCTGGTTCCCCGGACTGGGATGGGCCGCCATCCACGCCGTGCTGCTCGGCGCCCTCACCCATTCGATCCTCGTGTGGTCGAGTTACTTCGCCGAGGCGCTGCTCCGCGAGACCCCCTCCGATGCCCGCCGGAGGCGCCAGGATCAGCGGATCATCGGACACATCGTCGGCACCAGCCTCGTGATCGTGGGGGTGACGTGGGCGCTGTGGCCGCTCACGCTGGTCGGCGCCACCCTCGTCGGGCTCGCCGTCATCTGGCACGGGGTGGCCCTGTGGCGACGCCTGCGACACGCGCTCCCCGGACGGTTCCGGATCGCCGTCCACTACTACCTCGCCGCGTCCGCCTGCCTGCCCGTCGGCGCCACCTTCGGAGTGCTGCTCGCGAGGGGATCCGACGGCGACGTCGAAGGGCGGCTGCTGCTGGCGCACTCGCTGACCATGGTGCTCGGCTGGGCCGGGCTGACGGTCTGGGGGACGCTGCTCACCCTGTGGCCCACGATGCTGAGCTCGCCCCTCGACGACCGCGCGGAACGGCTGGCCCGCCAGGCGCTACCAGCGTTCGGCATCGCGCTCGCGGGGCTCGTCACCGCGGCCCTGTTGGGATCGCGGTGGTGGACCCTGGTCGGCCTGGTCGCCTACGCCGTCGCCCTGGCCTGGTGGGGACGCGCGCTCCTGCGGCCCGCCCGCGCGACGTCCGTCTGGCACGCGTCGGCGTGGTCGGCGGTGGCCGCCCTGGGCTGGTTCGCGGCGACGCTCATCGTGGTCGGCGTCCACCTGGCGGCCACTTCCAGCTGGACCCGCATGGACCGTGGCTACGGCCGGATCGCGATCGCGATCACCGCCGGATTCGCCGCGCAGATCCTCATCGGAGCCCTGTCGCACCTCGTGCCGGTCGTGCTCGGTGGTGGCACGGGTGCGTGGCGTGCGGCGCAGGTTCACCTTGATCGCTTCGCCGTGGCCCGGATCAGCGCCGCCAACCTCGGGCTGATGATGTGGCTCGTGCCGTCGGCTCCGGCCGTGCACGTGGTCGGCGCGGTGATCTGTCTCGTCGCCCTGGGTGCGTTCCTGCCGATCATGATGCTGGCCATCCACGCGGCCGTGCGGGCCAAGCGGGTGGGGCTCGCCGACGACGACGTGACGCCACCGCCGTCCGAGCAGGGGATCTGGTCGGCCGGGCAGTTCGTCGCGGCCCTCACCGTCGCGGTGGTCGGGGCCTCGCTGGGGGTCGCCTGGAATCCCGCCGCCGTCGGCGTCTCCGACGCCCGTGGTGCTGCTGCGGCTGTGGTGGGGGTGGCGCCCACCGGGCGCACGACGACCGTCACCGTCGAGGCGGCCGACATGCGGTTCAGCCCGAACCGGATCAGCGTGCCTGTCGGGAACAGGCTCGTCATCGATCTGCGCAACACCGACCCGTCGACGACGCACGATCTGGTGCTGGACACCGGCGCGGACAGCGGCCGACTGTCGCCGGGGCAGCACACGAGTCTCGACGTCGGCGTCGTCACCGGAAACATCGGCGGCTGGTGCTCGGTGCCGGGGCACCGGCAGATGGGCATGACCCTGACGATCGTGGCCCTCGGGGCACCGAGGCCGGCGGTGTCCGCGACCTCCGCGGGAGACCCGGCGACGACACCGGCGACGGCCAGCGCCGATCCGGACGTGCCGGCGTCCTTCGCGGCGGCCGACGCGAGCCTGCCCCGCATCGGGACCGGCACCGTTCACCGCGTGACGATAGCGGTCGAAGAGAAGGTGCTCGAGGTCGCGCCGGGAGTGTGGCAGAAGCGATGGACCTACAACGGCACCGTGCCCGGACCGACCCTGCACGGGCGGGTGGGTGACACATTCGTCGTCAGCCTGGTCAACCACACGACGATGGGCCATTCCATCGACTTCCACGCGGGCACGCTGGCCCCCGACACGCCCATGCGCACGGTCGCACCCGGCCACTCACTCACCTACACCTTCACGGCCCACCGGGCAGGGATCTGGCTGTACCACTGCTCGACCGCCCCGATCAGCGTCCACATCGCCGCCGGCATGCACGGCGCGGTGATCATCGATCCTCCGGGCCTCTCACCGGTGTCGGCGTCCTTCGTGATCCAGCAGGACGCCGTCTACGTCGCCGGCACCGGCAGAACCGACATCCGGGAGGTCGACGCGGACGCGGTCCGTGACCAGCGGCCGACGTTCTACACGTTCAACGGTGTGGCGTTCCAGTACGATCACCGGCCTCTTGTGGTGCGCGCGGGGGAGCGGATCCGGGTGTGGGTGATCAACGCCGGTCCGGACGGCGTCATGGATTTCCACGTGGTCGGCGGACAGTTCGACACCGTCTACAAAGAGGGCGGCTACCTGCTGAAGAACGGCCGCGACGGCTTCGGCGACAGCTCGGGCGGCAGCCAGGCGCTCGCGCTGGAGCCGGGCCAGGGTGGCTTCGTCGAACTCACTCTGCCCGAAGCCGGCCACTACCCGTTCGTCACCCACATCATGGCCGACGCCGAGAGGGGCGCCCACGGCGTACTCACGGCACTGCCGGCGGTGGCATCCCCGACGACGCCGGGGCGCTGAGCACCGGAACCCTTCCACGCCCGCACCAGTGAACGCAGCGCGCGTCCGGGAGCATTGGTCCCCCGAGCCGCGGCGCCCGATGCTCGATATGATCGATGAATGGCGATGACAACGATCAAACTGGATGAACCAGTCGTCGATGAGGCGGTCGCTGATGAGGCGCGCGCCGTCGACGCGGCGGCCTGCTTGTTCCGCGGCTTCGGCGACCGCTCGCGGTTGACGATCGTGCAGCATCTGGCGCTCGGGGAGCACCGGGTCGTCGACCTCACCCGGCACGTCGGGCTGGCGCAGTCGACCGTGAGCCGGCATCTCGCCTGCCTGCTCGACTGCGGCATCGTCACGGTGCGGGCCGAGGGGAGGGCCTCGGTCTACGCGCTCGCGCATCCGGAGCCGACCCTGCACCTGCTTGCGGCCGCCGAGCGTCTGCTGGGGCTCACCGGCGACGCCGTGGTCGCGTGTCCGCGGCTCGGTGCCCGATCCGGATCGGTGGTGCAGCGTGAGCGGTGAGCACGATCATTCCCACGGAGCCGCCGAGTTGGCCGGTCATCGGGGACGCTTGGCCATTGTGCTGGGCATCACGGTGGTGGTGCTCGTGGTCGAGGTGGTCGGCGCGCTGATGTCGGGCAGTCTCGCGCTGCTCGCCGACGCCGGTCACATGCTCACCGACGTGGCCGGGCTGATCCTCGGCCTGGTCGCAACCGTGCTGTCGCAGCGCCCGGCGACCGCGTCGCGCACCTGGGGCTACCGGCGTGCCGAGGTGCTCGGAGCCGCGGCCCAGGCCTCGGTGCTGCTGGCCGTGGGCGTGTTCGTGCTCGTCGAGGGCGTCCGCCGACTGCTCTCACCGCCCGAGGTGACCTCGGGCATCATGCTGGTGTTCGGTGTGGTCGGGCTCGTCGGCAACATCATCGGCCTCATCGTGCTGGTCGGAGGCCGGGGGGCCAGCATGAATCTGCGCGCGGCGTTCCTCGAGGTGCTCAACGACGCCCTGGGATCGATCGCGGTACTGATCGCCGCGGTGCTGATCGCCACCACCGGCTGGCAACGGGCCGACGCGGTCGCATCACTGGTGATCGGGGTGCTGATCATCCCGCGTACCGTGCGGCTGCTGCGCGAGGCCGTCGACGTGCTGCTGGAGTCGACCCCACGGGGTCTCGACCTCGGCGAGGTGCGGCGGCGGATCCTCGCCGTGAGGCACGTCCACGACGTGCACGATCTGCATGCGAGCCTGGTGGCCACCGGACTGCCCGTGGTCACCGTGCACGTGGTCGTCGACGAGTCGTGTTTCGGCGACGGTCACCTCACCGCGTTGCTCGACGAGGTGCAGTCGTGTCTCGACAGCGACTTCGACGTCATCCACTCGACGATCCAGTTCGAATCCCCCCGGCACGCCGAGCACGAATTCGACACCCACGCCTGAGCCCGTCCCGGACGCGACGACGGCGGGCCGGTTGTCAACCGGCCCGCCGTCGTGATGCCTGGTGATCAGTCGTGTTCCGGGCGCTGATGCTCCACCGCTCGGATCTGCTGCTCGAAGGCCGTTGCGAAGGCTTTCTGCCCGGTGGCCGTTGGGTGCAGGTTCAGCGGGTTGATCCAGGAAGCACCCGAGCACACGTCGTGGCCGTTGAAGGCCGCCGCGGCGTCGACGAGGTGGACCTTCGGGCCGGACGCGTGCACGACGCCCGCGATGACGGAGTTCAGCGCCATGTTCACGGCGTTGTCGGAGGCGACGCTCGGGCCGCAGTTGGCCAGAAGAACCGGGTAGTTCGACACGAAGATCTGCGCCTCGGGCGACTTCCGGTGGATGTCGGCGAGGATCGTGGCGAGCGGTGTCACGACCACGGTGGTGCCGGAGATCGGATCGGGGATCGAGACGCCCGGCGAGTTGGTGTCGGGCAGCGAGAGGACGTACAGGGCGGTCTGGATGCGCGTGCCGAGCTCGGTGCAGCCGGGTGTCCCGGGCGCCTGCAGGCAGGTGGCGGCGTCACCGAAGCCGACGTCGTTGCCGCCGATCGTCAGCGTGACCACGTGGGTCCTTCGCGACAACGCAACCTCCTGCGGGGCTGCCGTCGCGCCGCCCGTGAGCATCTGCGGCTTGACGATGTCGGTGGTGATGGCTCCCGAGCATGCGGCGAAGTCGAAGGAGCGGGCGGTGTGCTCAGCTTTGGCGACCAACTCGGGGTAGGCCTCCGACGAGCGGGCGCACAATTGCGACGCCATTCCGGGCAGGCTGGGAAGCCCGTAGCCAGCGGCATAGGAATCGCCCAATGCGACATAGCCGGCCGGGCGGGTCCAGTCTGCCCGGTGCATGTCGGCCGAGGCTTCGGTGCGGGCGTCCCGGTCGTAGGACGCGGCATGGGCCGACGCGGCGGGAACCAGGGCGGTGGCCAGCCCCAGGACCACGGAACTGAGAATGGGAAGAATACGGTGCCTCATGAAGACCTCCTTGACATCATCGGCTGATCGCCGTGCTCAGGCTAACGCTCATTGATTGAGGGGGAAAGCCGGAATCAGCATCTGGCTGGGCGAGATGGCATGCGGCGGAACATGGCGACTCGCCCGCACCCTCGCAGGTGGCCGCCATTGTCGAGCGAATTCCCGGTCAGGGCGCGAGCGGGGATTCAGTTCGCCGATCCCGCCGTGAGGATCACGGTCGATCGCGGTTCCGCACGGTACCTGGTCGTGGACGAGAGAAGGGGCGCCGGGGGGCTGCAGAAGTCGTCGGGCGAGGGCCGGTCGGTGTCGACGAGGATCCTCCACACCTGCCCGTCGGGCAGCCCGGGCAGTGCGAAGTCGAGAGGCTGCCAGAATGCGTTGACGATGATGTGCAGGTGTTCGCCCGCCGGCTGGTCGAGTTCGAGGGCGAGCGAATGCGAATCGTCCCCGAAATCGGGGGTGTGCAACTGCACACCGTGCCATGTGACGCTGGCGCTGCCCGGCTGGCCCCAGAACGCGCGATCGGTGAACAGGCGCGCCCCCGACCGGAACTCCAGGAACTTCCGCGTGAATCGCAGCACGTCGCTTTCGCGCTCGACCTGATCCCAGTCGTACCAACTCGTCTCGTTGTCCTGGCAGTAGGCGTTGTTGTTGCCGCCCTGGGTGCGGCGGACCTCGTCACCCATGAGCAGCATGGGCCGGCCCTGGGACACCATGAGCACGGCCAGGAAGTTCTTGACCTGGCGCGACCGCAGCCGGTTGATCTCCGGATCGTCGGTGGGGCCCTCCGCGCCGCAGTTCCAGCTGTCGTTGCCGTCGGCACCGTCCCTGTTGTTCTCCCCGTTGGCCAGATTGTGCTTCGTGTTGTAGCTGACGAGGTCGTTGAGGGTGAACCCGTCGTGGGTGGTGACGAAGTTGATGCTGCGGGTGGGGTCACGGTGGGGCTGGCGGAACAGTTGCGCGCTGCCCATCAGGCAGTCGGCGAAGGCACCCACCTGTCCCCGGTCGCCCTTGAGGAAGCGCCGGACCGTGTCGCGATAGCGCCCGTTCCAGACGGCCCAGCGATCCCCCGCGAAGGTCGTCACTTCGTAGAGCCCGGCGGCGTCCCACGCCTCGGCGATGATCTTCGTGCCGGCGAGCACGGGATCGGTGTCGATGTCCCACAGGATCGGCGGGTTCTTCAGCGGAGCACCATCCTCGCCCCGGGACAGTACGGCGGCCAGGTCGAACCGGAAGCCGTCGACGTGCAGGTGCTGAACCCAGTGCCGGAGGCAGTCGAGGATGAGACGTCGCACGATCGTCTCGTTGGCGTTGATCGTGTTCCCGGTGCCGGTGAAGTCGTCGTAGGTGCCGGGTGATCCCTGATCGACCAGGTAGTACGTGAGGTTGTCCAGCCCGCGCAACGACTGGGTGGGCCCGCCGATGCCTCCCTCGGCGGTGTGGTTGAACACGACGTCGAGGATCACCTCGATGCCGGCCCGGTGCATGGCCCTGATCAGGTCGCGGAACTCGTCGAGGGGCGCGAGCGGGCCGGGGCGGGAGCCGTAGCCGGCGTGCGGGGCGAACATCGCCATCGGCTGGTATCCCCAGTAGTTGACCACCCCGGGTGGGGCGTCGAGGGGGTCGAACTGCTGCACCGGCATCAGCTCCACGGTGGTGATGCCCAGACGCTGCAGGAAGGGGATCTTCTCGATGAGGCCCGCGTAGGTTCCCCGCACGGCGGGGGCGACCCCGGAATTCGCTCGCGCGGTGAAACCGCGCACGTGCATCTCGTAGATGATGCTGTCGTCGAAGTCTCGCCTCAGTGGGCGGTCTCCCCGCCAGTCGTAGGCGTCTGGGTCGGTGGCGACGCTGCGCGCGGCGCGCGCGGTGTCGTCCCCGGCCCGGGCCGCGGTCTCACGGGAATATCCGTCCGGCAGCAGCACCGCCCGCGCGTAGGGGTCGATCAACAGCTTCTCCGGGTCGAACGCCAGGCCCGATCCCGGCAGGTGGGGCCCGTCGGCGTAGAAGCCGTAGAGCTGACCGGCTCGAAGCCCGGGCACGAACACATGCCAGTAGTGGTAGGTGCGGTTCGTGACGGGGTCGAGGCGGATGATCCGGCTGGGCGACCGGGCGTCGGGAGCGTCGAACAGCGCCAGCGTGATGCCCGTCGCGTCCCGGGAATAGACGCAGAAGTTGATGCCGTCGTCGGTCACCGTGGCGCCCACCGGATAGGAGTGCCCCGCGGACGTCTGTGACCCGTCCCTGGCCTGGACGCCGCCTCGCGGTTCGACCATGCCGACTCCTCTCGCGTCGACGCCCGCACCGGCCGACCGAACCACGTCCGGTCACCACAGCGCTGTGGCTACTCCTGCGATGGTAGACAGCCGCGCCCGGCCGCGCACCCGATCCGGGACGCCGGCACGCTCAGGCGGTGGCGGTGGCGGTGGCGGTGGCGGTGGCGGGGACGAGGTCGGATGTCTGGTCGAGTCCGTCGACGACGGCGTGCAGCTGGTCGGCGAGAGCGCGCTCGGAGCGTCCGGGTTTCACCGCCCGAAGCGCCATGAGGATCGCCGCCAAGTCGACCAGCTCCTGCAACGAAGCGCCGACGATCGCGGGAAGGAACCCCCACATCGCGACGAGCATGAGGCCGACGCTGACCACGATGCCCAACCAGATGGCCTGCAGTGCCACCCGCACGGTGCGCTGGGCGATCGCGATGCTGGTCGCGACCCGGCCGAGATCGTCGAGCATGATCACGACGTCGGCGGACTCACTGGCGGCCGTCGCCCCCTTGGCCCCCATCGCGATGCCGACGTCGGCGGCGGCGAGCACCGGCGCGTCGTTGACCCCGTCGCCGACCATCGCGACCGGACGCGAAACCAGCCCGGCGACGTGAGCGACCTTGTCGGCGGGCAGCAGGCTTGCCCGGACGTCGTCGATGCCGATCCGCTCGGCGACGTGGCGGGCGGTTCCGGCGGCATCCCCGGTGAGCATGGTGAGCGTTCCGACGCCGAGGACCCGCAGGGCGCGCAGGGTCGCGGCGGCGTTGGTGCGCACGTCGTCGGCGAGCAGGATGCGACCGAGGTAGCGGTCTTCGGTTCCGACGTGGATCGCGATGTGCCCCGGTGGCACCGGCAACTCGGGTGGCTGGTGAGTGGTCACGCGGGCGACGTGGGCCGCGTTGCCCACGGCGCTGAGGCGACCGTGGATCACGCCGGTCATCCCGGCGGCGGTCGTCTCCTCGACGCCATCGGCCGCGGGAACGCGAAGTCCGCGCCGGTGCGCGGCGTGCACGATGGTCTTCGCGAGCACGTGGGCCGAGAACATCTCCGCGGCGGCGGCGATGCCGAGCACATCGTCGGGGTCGGCGTCGCCGGCGGCTTCGATCGCCGCCACCACCGGATGTCCGTGGGTGATCGTGCCGGTCTTGTCGATCGCGACCGTGCGGGCCCGGGCCAGGGTCTCCAGGACGCCTCCGGACTTGATGATCACCCCGCTGCTCGCGGCCCGGCTCATCCCCGCCAGGAAGGCGACCGGTGCCGCGATGAGCAGCGGGCACGGTGTGGCCACGACCAGCACCTCGGCGAAGCGCACCGGGTCGCCCGCCATCCACCACGCGATCCCCGCCAGCACCAGCGACGCCATCGTGAACGGCACGGCGTACCGGTCGGCCAGCCGGACGATCGGCGACTTGCTCTCGGCGGCCGAGCGGACCAGCGCGATGATCTGCTGGTACTGGCTCTCGCCGGCGGGCAGTGTGGCGCGAACTCTCGCGGCCCGCTGGTGGGCCACCGATCCCGACAGGACCTGGGTGCCGGCGGCGTGCTCGACCGGGAGCGACTCGCCGGTGATCGACGACTCGTCGAACCAGACGGCGTCCCCCTCGAGCAGGCCGTCGACCGGCACCACCTCACCGGGGCGCACCAGCACCAGGTCTCCGACGCTCACCTCGTCGATGGGGATCTCTTCGGCTGCGCCGTCGACGGTGATCCGGTGCGCGAACCGGGGCGCCCGGGCCAGCAGGGCCGAGATTTCGCGGTGGGCCCGAGCGTTCGCGTAGTCCTCGAGGGCCACGCCTCCGGTGAGCATGAGCACGACGATCAGGGCCGCCCAGTGATCACCCACGAGCACGGTCGCCGTGATGGCGGTGACCGCGAGCACGTCGAGGCCGAAGTGGCCGTGGAGCAACTCGCGAAGCATCGACCATGCCTGCCAGGCGGCGATGGCCAGCGAATACCCCCCGACCAACCACGAGGAGGCGGTGTGCTGCCCGGCGACCAGCAGCGACAGGCCGGCCAGGCCGACCACGACGGTGGTCGCGACCGCGGGATAACGCCTGACCCACTGGACCGGCTTCATGCCTCCATGATGACCTCACCCGGGTGCGGCAGCCATCAAGGAATGCCTTACCAAACCGCCCTTCGGGCGGGATCAGGCGCTGTCGTGCCGCGCGGCGGCGTCCCTGGCCAGGGCCCGGAGGCTGTGCATGAGGTCGCTGCCTCGGCCGAAGAGGTCGTACAGCTCGCGGTAGTGGGCGTAGAGCCGGTCGTACTGGGCCGCGCGGTGGGGGTCGGGACGGTAGGCGTCGTGCCGCACCCGGCCCATGGCCGCCGCCGCGGCGGCGATGTCGGCGTGGGCGCCGGCTGCCACGGCGGCATGGATGGCCGAGCCGTGAGCGCCCGCCTGGGACACGCCCGCCACCGCCAGCGGACGCTTCAGGGCGTCGGCGTAGACCTGCATGATGGTTGCGCTGTTGATGAGGCCGCCGGCCAGTGTCACGTCGGTGATCGGCACACCGTGGGCCTCGAAGTTCTCGATGATCGTCCGGGCGCCGAAGGCCGTGGCCTCGACGAGCGCCCGGAACACCTCCGGCGCGGTGGTGCGCAGCGTCTGCCCGACCACGAGGCCGGAGAGGTCGGAGTCGATGAGGATCGATCGGTTGCCGTTGAACCAGTCGAGCGCCACCAACCCGCTCTCGCCCACCTCCCGCTGGTTGGTGAGCGACATCAGATAGTCGTTGAGGTGCGCGCCGGTTGCCTTCGCGGCGTCGAGGTACTGCTGCGGAACCGCGTTGGCGCTGAACCAGTCGAACATGTCCCCGACCGCCGACTGGCCGGCCTCGTACCCCCAGGCCCCGGCGACGATTCCGCCGTCGACGGCACCGAAGATGCCCGGGACGTCGCGGTACTCGTCCGCGGGCAGCACCCAACAGGTCGAGGTGCCGAGGATGCCGGTGAGTTGGCCGGCCCGCACCGCGTTCACGCTGGCCGCGTGCACGTGCGCATCGATGTTGCCGCTGGCGACCGCGATGCCCTCGCTCAGCCCTGTCCAGGC
This sequence comes from uncultured Actinomycetota bacterium, assembly GCA_963798885.1. Taxonomy (GTDB): domain Bacteria; phylum Actinomycetota; class Actinomycetes; order Propionibacteriales; family Propionibacteriaceae; genus JAJYQH01. The sequence goes on from CAWCUX010000013.1 coordinate 48,037, forward strand.
GGCGGCCGGTGCGCTCAGCCCGCCCACGCGCGCGCCGAGCGGCAGCACGCGGGCCGGCATCTTGTCGGTGAAGACGGTGCCGAAGCCGGGGTGCAGGGCGGTGAGGAAGTCGGGGTCGGGGTAGTGACCGTCCTGATACATGCGCTTGTATCCCGAATCGCCGGCCGCGTAGGTGAGGGTGCCGGCGAGCCGCCAGGTGATCCAGTCGACCGCGTCGACGATGTGGCTCGTCCGCGCGTACACCTCCGGCGCCTTCTCCAGGGTTTCCAGGGCCTTGGGCAGTAGCAGCTCCGATGACAGGTCGCCGCCGTAGCGGCTGAGCCACGGCTCGCGGCGTTCCTTGGCCAGGGCGACGATGCGGTGCGCCTGCTCCTGGGCGGCATGGTGCTTCCAGAGCTTGGCGTAGGCGTGCGGGTTGTTGCGGAAGGGGGCCATGTCGCACAGGGGCACGCCGTCGTCGTCGGCGACGATCACCGTCGCCGAGGTGAAGTCGATCCCGATGCCGACAATGGCGCCGGGTGCCACACCGGACGCGGTGACCGCGTCGGGAACCGCCGTGCGCAGCACCTGCAGATAGTCGTCGGGAACCTGCAACGCCACATCGGACGACAGTGCCCGGCCGTCACCGGCGGTGAGCACCCGGTCCATCACCCCGTGCTCGTACTCGTGAACCGCTTCGCCGACGATCTCGCCGTCGCTGGCCCTGACGATCACGGCCCGTCCCGAAAGGGTCCCGAAGTCGACCCCGACCGTGAACCGCTCACCACCGCGTTCGCTCATCCCCAACCCCTTCCGCTGTACCGCGATCGTTCGACATCCCGAGCCTGTCAGGCGTCCGGGGTGGTGTGCCGCCCCCAGAAGCCGTCGGGGGAGAACAGGCCGTCGACGACGTCCTCCAGCGCACCCAGGTCGCTGAGTGCGTCGACCACCGTGTACCGCGACCGGATGAGGGGCACCTTGTAGTGGCTCATCCGGAACCTCTCCCAGTCCATGGCGATCAGTGATGGGTGGTGCGGTGCCCCCACGGCTCGCAGTCGGTCTGTCACCTCCTGCGGCGCCAGGAGTTGGGGGGCGCAGCGGCGGCGGATCTCGGGCCAGCGCTCGATGATCAACTCGATCCGGGCCCGCAGGTCGTCGCCGGTCAGGTGCTTGGCCAGGGCCTGCGGCAGCGACGCTTCGGCGATGCGCGGCCGCAGCAACTGGCGGCACCGGCGCCGGATCTCGTCGCTCGACGGGGCGGTGGCCACCACCTTGTCGACGTCGATCCGCTCGACGTCCAGGGCGAGGGCGGCCTCCCAGATGGCGCACGACGCGATCGTGCCGATTCCGACCTTGAACCCGTGCGACAGCGGCGGCTCCCACTCGAGCCCGTGGCCCTCCATCTCCCAGACGTGGGAGAACTGGTGACCGGCGCCGGACGACGGGCGGGACGACTCCATCGCCTGCATCGCGAGGCCCGACATGAGGTTGGCCTCGGCCAGCTTGGCGATCTCATCCCGGTCTCCGTTGCCGATCCGCTCGGGGTGGGCCAGAGCCTCGCGCAGCGGCGCTTGCACCAGGCGCCACACCTCGGGGTCGATCGGTTCGATGCCGAGTTCGTCGGCGAGGATCCAGTCGGCGCCGGCCGGCACCTTCTCGACCAGGTCGCCGTAGCCGGTGGCGGTGAGCCGGGCCGGGGCGGCGGCCATCACGTCGACATCGGCCACGACCGCGACCGGGGCGGGACAGTTCCTGGTGATCTTGAAGCCGTCCTTCGAGATCGAGGCGCCGAACGAGGTGTAGCCGTCGACCGAGGCGGCGGTGCAGACATTCATGTAGGGCCGGTCGAGTTCACTGCTGGCGAGCTTCGCGATGTCGTTGAGGCTGCCGGACGCGATCGAGCACACGACGGTGTCGGCCAGCGGACGCAGGTGCTCGCGCAACAGGGCGACGTTCTCGTAGCCGGCGTAGAGCGTCGGGACACCGGGGAACAGGAACGGCTGCTCGGCGAACCGCACGCCGGCGTCCACCAGCGAGGCGACCACCGCCTCGCCGGCCGCCGCGAACGTGTTCTCGTCGGCGACGACCAGCACGCGCGATCCGGGGAACTGGTCGGTGAACACGCGGCCGGTGTCGTCGAGAGCCGCCTCGCCGAGCACGACCGCCCGGGTTTGGCCGGCCGACGCCACCGCGTGTTGGATCGGGGATTCCGCCATCTTGTCGCACCTCCGGGTGTGGTCGTCCACTGTTCGGGCTCGGGTCTTCTCCTCGATCATGTCAGCCGGACGGGCGATGCCCACGCCGGATCCGAACTGTGTCCGAGCGTTCACCCCGTGGCGGGTCGGCGACCGAGTCGTGCGGGTCGGCGAGGATCGCCAGGATTTCGCTACCAAGATGTTGCGCAACTAAAAAGTTGCGCTACGGTAGGTGTATCTAAGAGCTTCGAGTTCGGGAAGGAAGAAGTAGTTATGACTACACAGCCCCAACCGATGGAGCAGGCTCACGGCGGCACCGTGGTGCGCACCCGTCAGGAACCGTGGAAGACGTGGCCCGACTGGATCAACCTCGTGGTCGGCGCCTACGTCCTCCTCGCCCCGATCTGGACGTCCGGCGTCTCGACCGGCTGGTTCATCGTGCTCGGCATTCTGGCCATTGTGGACGCGCTGTGGGCACTGGGCACCGCATCCTCCGCCGCGTCGGAGTGGGGGCAGGTGGTGATCGGCATTGTGCTGTTCCTGTCGCCGTGGTTCGCCGGCTTCGCCGGCATGACCGGTGGTGACTGGACAGCCTGGATCGCCGGCATCCTCCTCATCGTGTTCGCCTTCGCCGGCATGGGTCAGGCGAAGAAGGGCGTCTGACGGTCGTTCGGGGGGCGCCGAGGTATCGGCGTCACGCCGGATATCGACCGCGTGGTAGATCCCTCCGGAGACGAGACGTCTGATGACATCACAGAAGGGCCGACCGAACGGGTCGGTCCTTCTGTCGTATCCACTCGCGCGACCTCGCGCGATACTGAAGGGAACTGACGTGCGGGACACTTGCTGACGTGACCGCACCGAAACGGCGGCTCCGGCGCCGGGGGTTATGCCGCGTCGCTTCTGGACTCGAAAGGACGGGCAGAGAAATGACCTTGAATGCGCCACTGTCTCCCCGTCGCGCCGCATCGCCCCGGCACGCCGCGCGCCGCTCGCGCACCGACGAGAAGATCGCCGACGCGGTGTTGAAGATCTCGCGCGCCGAGGGTATCCGTGCGGTCACCATCGAGGCCGTCGCCGAATACGCGGGGGTCGCGAAGACCACCATCTACCGTCGCTACAAGAATTACCTCGAGATGCTGTCCGGCGTGCTGAATCAACTCCCGCTCGCGCCGCCCGAGGAGCCCGAGATCACCCAGCAGGGGCTGGTCGATCTGCTGAGGTGCATCCAGGAGGCCTTCCACCAGCGGATGGGGCTCGCGATGATCGGCAGCCTGCTGACCGGTGACGAGGAGTACGTGCGCGAATGGCGGGAGAAGGTCATCGCCCCCTACACCGACGCGCTGCAGCGGTACTTCGCCCGCGGCGTCCACGAGGGGACCCTGGCGGCGGGCCTCGACCAGGACCTCATGCGCGAGCTCATCCTGGGCGGCCTGATCATGGAAGGCGTATTGCAAGGTGATGTGCGCGCCGATTGGCCGCAGCGCATGGTCTCCGCGCTGTGGCCGGTGTTGCAGGCGCGCTGACTCCCGCTCTCCCTGCCGCCCGAGGCCTCGGAGGGAAGCGGGCTCAGGCGATTCGCGTTCGGTGGGTTGGCGAGGTGCCTTTCCGGGCCGCCAGCGGCGGTTCGGCGCCTCTCGGGGCACGGGGCCCGCTACGTGTCATCGGGACGGGCTCGGTTGCGTTTGATCTCACTACGCCGTCGCTTGGCCGAGAGTCGACGCTTGATCGAGCCACGCGTGGGATGAGTAGCGCGACGCGGAGGTGGGGGAGGAGCCATCGCTTCCCGGATCAACGCTGCCAGGCGTTCCCGAGCCGCGCCCCGGTTCTGCCGCTGCGAGCGGAACTCGGCGGCCACGACGGTGATGACGGTGCCCACCGACCGCGATCTCAGCCCGCGCAGGACACGCTCGCGCTGCACGTCGTCGAAGGCCGCCGACGCGGCCACGTCGAAGGTCAATCGGACCCTGGAGTCGGCTGTGTTCACCCCTTGGCCGCCCGGGCCGGACGCATGCGAGTAGCGCTCGACCAATTCCCCGTCGGGGATGATCAAACCCGCCGGCATGCCGGGCCCCGGGGCAATCCGCAACTCGCTCACCAGACCACGGTAGGGGAGCGGGGGCAGCAGTCGGCAGGCAAGTCGCTGCCGGAGGCGCCCACGGTGGTCCGCATGGAACAGCCCGCGAAGTTCCAGAAGTGATGGCTCGTGCCCTCACGGGACTCGAACTCGGTCTACCCCAGAGCCACGAGCCAGTGCGAGTCAAGCAGGCATGCTCGGCGTCATTCCACGGATCCCAGCCACCACGCAGAGTTTGATCGCCCGCGGTCGGGTCGGCGCAGCGGGATGCGTCGCCGTGCGTGGGCCCTTGTTCCCCGCGGTGTTTCCGGAGACGGAGCAGGCGTCTGCTGATCTCTGATGCAAGGAGACCGCCAAGGCCTGTGCGGCGAGCGATCACCACGGCTGGTCGCTTCAGCCACCGCGCTCGCCGCCCCTCGGGAACACCGCTGCCGTCCCCATCGCTGATGGTGGCGTCGCCGCAAGCGTGTCGATCGAGCCGGGTTACTGCGTCTTCCGCAACGACGGGCCTGCGTCTCTGTTCGTCGAAGCCGATCCGAACTCCGGACTGATCCAGCACTCCTGGGAACGGTTCAGATTCGGAGGTGTGCCGGGCAACAGCAATTCCTCTACGACGTGGCCCTCCGCGAGATTCGCAGTGTTGGCTTCGCCATGCCCGTCCCGTTGCATTGCCCTACGGAGATTTCTCCCGCGTGCCAGGTGGTTAGCTTCGGGCATCGGCACTGCGCTTCGGGGGAGGTGGCCTCCATCCGGTGAAAGCCGTCGATCCGATGCGGCTTTTCATCGCATTCCTGCCCGCGAACGTCAGCACATGCACCCTGGATGACTGCTCAGGGGCCGCCCAACAGTCGCAGGAGTTCATCGCCGGGTACCAAGTGGACCGACAGACACTCTCGGCCATGACAGGGGTCGCGACGCCAGAGGCGGCCCACGGCTCAGGGGCGCGGCCGCGCTGGAGACGGAGAGTGGGTCGGGAGGCATCGGGATCACTGGCTCGCCACCGGGTTGGGTGCCTTCGGCGGCACCGTCGCCGGTCTGACTCAGGCGGGTACCTTCCTGTCATCCGTTTCTTGCGGCGCAGGCCGACCCCATCGTCGTGTCGGCCGACTCAAGGCGATGCGGGATCAAGGGCTCGTCACGTCGGAACGGTACGAGGCCAGGCTGCGGGAGGTTCCCGGCCGGGTGTGACGGTGCCCTGGTTCGGCGGCTCTCACGGGAACTGGACGTCATCGTCCTGCCCGGCACGTTTCCGGCAGGGGGCGCCTTGTTGGGGCGGCCTCGAGGCGAAAACCAACTCGTCGCGTGCTCGATTGGAGACGACCCACTGGAAACACCGTTGGCTGCGGAGGGTCTTGGTGTGGCCGGCGTTCGAGGAAGGTAAGCCTTGAGTCCAGTGCGGATGCTGGACTTGTGGACGCAGAGGGGGTTCACTCTGGCGAACTCCGTCACCCTGGCGGGGTGCGTGGTCGTCACCACCGGCTCACCGGGCTTGTTCGCTCCGTCACCGGAGTTCCGGATGTCACGGCGCCGGCGGAGTCCAGCCGAGGTCGTCCATCAGGTCGCGGAGCGCTTGAGCTCCAGCGCTGTCGTGCCAACCCTTCTCCCTTTGGTGGAGGGTCGTGAGCGCCTTGGCGAGGATTCGGTCCGGTCCAGTCGCGTCCCTCTGGTAGTCCGGGTCCAGCAGGTATGTGGCGCGTCCGCGTCCGGCGACCTGACAGCGCCATGCGAGTCGGTCGAGAAAGATCTCCAGTTCCCTGGCCGCGGTCTTCGTGTCGTCGTCCGTGCGCATGTGGTGGTAGTCGAGTTCCTCGTACCGACGCTTGTCGGACTTGCACAGTTCGATCGCTGTGCCGACCTTCCGGGTGGCGAGCGGGTCCTTGGCCAGGCTTCGGACGTTCTGCACGGCTTTCGACATGGCGAGGAAGTCGTCGTCGGCGAAGCTGAAGCCGACGAACAGGAGATGACTGGTGAGCATGAGGGTTTGGACAACGCCCGGAAGGGCTGCCAAGTCCTCATTGAGCGTCTTGTACTGGTCGGCGGTGAGGACGATGGTGTCGGGGGCCGCGACATCTCCGTGCAGCTTGAGCAGCCAGGGGTTGCCGCCGACGGCAAGTTGACGTGCGAGGACGCGCAACGGCTGGTTGGGAAGCACGGCTTCCGCCGCGTTCTCGAGACACGGGTCGTAGTTGGTCGTGACGAGCGAGGGAGTGCGCAGGTCGACGAGCAGCGCGTGACCCAGTGCATGCTTCGACGTGGTGAGGCTCTCGGCGACCCTCTCATTCAGATCAGCGATGTTGAGGTCCTGGGCGACCTGTGGGTAGTCCGTCTCCTCAGTGAACGTCAGTTCTTTCGGGGAGAGTCGCTGCAGGAGATCCTGCCAACCGGGAAGTCCCACCGGTCGGCTCACGCCGGCACCGGCGAATATCGAGAGCTGGCCATCGGCGGCCAGGGTCCCGAGACGATCGGCGAGTTCGATGTGGGCAGTGGTGAGTTCCGGCCAGAACTTCGCCCCCAACTCCTGGGCGCGGTGGCGTTCCCATTCGGCCGCTGCGAAGTCTGAGCTGCGGCGGAGCGTGAGGACCACGTCGACGGGGTTGGTCGACACGAACCGGAGCAGCTGTCGGATGAGTTCGCGGACGACTTCGGCCCGGCGGCCGGGGAACTTGCCCTGACCGACGCCGAGGATGGGCATCGCGACAAGGGGGAGGTCTCTACCCCCGTGGGGGGTGGCGGTCGCCGCGAGCCGCACGCCGGCGAGCGAGCGCTTGACCATCGCGGGGATGCTGTGGACACCCACGGTGTCGACGAGCACGCGCAGACCAACAACCTGGTCGGGTGACGTGGCTGGTGCCGGGGTGGGATCGTCCAGGACCGCGAGTCCTTTTCGGAGTCGAACTCCTTCGGGGATGAACCACTCCTGTTTGCTCTGAATGGGCTTGCCCGGCTCCACGAACGGACGCCAGGTGCCGGTGACCCGGAGCTTGTCATCGCATGGGATGAGGAATGCGTCGGCGGCGAGTCTGGTGAGATCGGCTTGCACAATGAAGAGGTGACCGGAGCGGGGCATGCAGCGACGCTAGACCACTGGTCGGCTCAGCATTGCGCATGCTCCTCGCCTCCGGGAACGCCACGGTGGGTTGGTCAGTACACGCGCTGGATCTGCGCGGCAGGACCGGTCAGTCCCCTGCCCGCGTCGCTGGGGATGATCTCGAAGTCGAAGTCGTCGTGCCAGGGCGAGGTGCGTACCCAGGTCTGGACCGCCTGCCACGTCTCCTCCTGGTCGTCGTGCAGTTCTCTGGCGCTGTCGGCGCTGTGCGACCAGTAGAAGGCATAGACGGCGTTCACGGCTGCAGCGAGGCGTGCTGCCTCATCCCATCCGACGACGTCTGACGCCGTGCAAGCCCCGTCGGCGTTCTCGAGTTGGCGGCAGGCAGCCGCCAGATCCTCGTGATCAAGGGTGCCGGTGGTGATGCAGGTAAGGCTGTAGTGCTCGGCGAGGGCCAGTCGCAGGGCCAGGGATTCCAGGTCGTCGCGGCTGGGCAGGAACGCGCGCAGCAGGCCGACGTGGGCGGGTGCATCCGTGATGTATCCGGCATGGGGGAAGTAGTCGTTGCTCGGTGTGGCCAGGGTGATCGACAGCCGGCCATCGCCGAGAGCGCGTCCAGCTGTGCACGGGCTGCTGGTCCCAGGGTTCGCCGTTCAGGGTGGCGAACCCGTTGGGATACAGCAGTACCTGCCCGTAGTTCGACCGGACGCCGATGGGTTCGCCCTCCCCGGCCGTCGGAGTCGGCTTTGCGGGGCCGGCGTCGCTCGGGTGGGAGTCGGGGTAGAGGGGAAGGGCTGACGTGAGGGTTTCGGCGTCAACGTGGTAGATGTCGAGCAGCGCGGTCACGGTGGCTCGTGCCGCGGCGAACAGTCGTCGTTCGTTGCCGTCCTCGACGCCGATCCACCAGTTCGGCATGTGGTCGGTGGGGCGGGTGAAGCCGAGACGCAGCAACTCCTGCTCAGCATCGGTCGTGAGCGACCCTCCAGGGGAAGGTACTGGTTGGAGGGGATCTCGACGAGCACGGCCTCGCCTGGTAGGAGGCGGCCTGGAGGAACAGTCTGCCCAGGTTCAGGGTGAGCGAGTTCTGGGTACCGCGCAGTGTCACCAGTTCGTGGGTGAGTCGGGCGGCGAGGCGTGTGGTCAGGTCCATCGGGAACCTCCTGGTGGGTGTCAGCGGATGTGGAGTTGGATCGGGAACGGCGGGTCGTGCAGGGCTCGCTCGAGGTTGAAGGACGCCGGCCCGGACCAGTCGCGGTCGAGCAGGTCGATCACATCGTCCCCGGGCTGTCCGCCGAGCCAGCCGGTGAAATCGCGCGATGTGTTCGGGGTCGACGATCCGCCAATACTCATAGTCGCCGTCGTCGGACACACTCGCGGTGATCGGGCCGATGTCGTGGGCAGCGAATTCGAGCGATCCGTCGTCGCGGAGCCGTGCCGCCAGGTGAAACGTGTTTCCCTCACCGTCTGCGACGCCGCGGAGCAGTGCCTGGGTGCGGGGCGGAGGTACCAGATAGACCTCGGTGAGCGCGGTGGCGACGACGAGCGCGGCCTCGGCGACTGGGCATCGTTGGCGTTGTCCATCCGGATCGACCAGTTGGGCGAGAATGGTCGGGGGGCAGCAGTCCAAGGGCGGATAGCCTGGCTTCCGCGACGGCGTCCAGGTGCAGGGCGTCGGGGAGGAACTGGTTCGACACGACCTCGATGAGCAGCTGGCCCTGCTCGTCGTAGGACGCGAGTTGGTAGTAGTACGGGACCCATCTCGACTGTCAGGCGTCTCAAGCGTGCCGCGCAGGCGGTGAGCTGGGTGGTGATGCGGTCACCAGTGCATCGAACGGAGTCATAAGGACTCCTCCGGACTTTCGATGGTGAAGTGGAGAGCGGCCGCGGTCTGCCAGAGCAGGCCGTCGGCGCGGCGGCCGAAGATGTCCCCGATGGCGTTGACCGCTGTCGTCGGTGTCGACCCCCCGCAGCAGGCTATAGGCGAGGGCGACCGCCGGGGTTCGATGGTGGGCGTGCACACAGTGCAGAAGCACCCGGTCGCCCTCGTCACGTAGGCGAGCGATGGTGCGTGCCGCGTCGGCGAGGGTCCATGCCAGGTGCGCGTTGTCGGCTGGTTCGTCCGAGTCGATCAGCCACACCTCAACGTGGCTGCCGGGTGCCAGTGAGGTGCTGGCGACCTCCGGGTCGCCGACACGGGACAGGGAGACGACGGCGGTGACGCCGAGCTCGCCATTCGTGCGAGGTCGGCCTCGGTGCCGAGTAGCAGATCCGGGTCGTGGGGATGCGGCACCGCGAGCGGGCGGGCCGAGGCCGCTGAGCCTCGAGGGCCCGGAGTGCCAGGCGGCAGGATCGTGGGTGGCGATCGCCAGGGCCAAGCCGACGAGGTCGCGTCCACGCAGCCCGGGCCAGCCGTGGACCCGGCGAGCGAGGTCAGTCGCAAGCCCGGACGCCCCGTAGCGAGCACCCAGCAGTCCTCCCGCGATGGAGGCCACGGTATCTGTGTCGTGGCCGATGGCGATAGCGGTCTGCAGGGCCGCGAGCACATGGTCGGGGCCGGCCACGTCGCGGGTCGACCAGATGGAGGCCCATGCGGCCTGCAGAGCCGTCACGGTGAAGCCGTTGTGCGCGAAGGACGAAGGCGGCAGCGACTCGGCCTCGTCGATCCACGACTCCCATTGGCCGCGGCGGTCGGCGGGGATCAAGAGCAGACCGGAACGGACGTCGAGGCGCCCGTCGAGGACCGCGAGCCTGACCGCCTCCGACCACAGCACCGACGAGTCCACGCACCGTGGGTCGGCATGGGTGAGCGCCGCGACCGGGCGGCGGCCCGTGCGGTTGCAGTCCGCATCATCGAGCGATGCCACCCCCACGATCGACGGTTCGCATCAGGGCTCCATTGCCGGCTCGCCCGATGCCGCGATCCGCCCGGCCGCAGCGGCGAGGCGAGCGGCCGCCCCGGGCCCACGGCGTCCCGCACGCAGAACGGTCGGCGGTCTGAGAACCGATGTCGCTGGCACCGTCGGCCCGCCACTCGAGGAAGCCGTCGGCGATCGCGTCCAGCGCCCCGTCGGAGGTGAGGTCGACACCTGTGGCTGCCGACCCGGGCGATGCAGGCGGCCATCTGCGTGTCGTCGGACCACTCCCCGGGGGCGTAGGGGCCGAGCCCACCGCCGATCATGCGAGCCGAGCCAGGGGGGATCGCCGCGCCGAACTCGTAGGGGACGCCGAGGGCGTCTCCAATCGCCTGACCGAGCAGGACGCCGGCCGCCCGATTCTTCTGAAGGGGAGTGAGAAGCATGTCAACCACCTCCGCGGATATGTCATAGTGACATGTAAAGAGTAGGCGCGGGCTGTTCTTAAATGTCAATCAAACATGTAACGTGGGGTAGGTGCTCCACCAGTCCAGGTTCCCGATCTTCGCTGTGACGGCGGACGTCGTCGTGCTGACCTTGCGGCACGCTCGACTATGCGTCCTGCTTGATCCGGCGGTCCGGCTCCGTGCATACGGGTCGGTGGGCGTTGCCCGGGGGATTCGTCCGACAGGACGAGCCGCTGGAGCAGGCCGCCTACCGGGAACTGCGCGAGGAGGCAGGATTCGGCACGGAAGCCGTGCGGCTCGAGCAGTTGCGCACGTACGGCAATCCCGGCCGAGACCCGCGGCCCGAACGGGTCGTGTCCGTGGCGTGGCTGGCGCTGGGTGCCGACCTTCCCGAGCCCATACCGGGTACCGACGCCGACAGGGCCGAGTGGGTTCCCGTGGGGGAGGCATCGGCCCGCGAACTGGCGTTCGACCACGATGAGATCCTGCGCGACGGCATCGAGCGCGCCCGCTCCAAACTCGAGTACACGACCGTCGCCACCGCCTTCTGCGACGCCACGTTCACCCTGCCAGAGTTGCGACGCGTCTACGAGGCCGTCTGGGAGCAGCAACTCGACCCGCGGAACTTCCAGCGCAAGGTGCTCAGCGCTGGCGGATTCGTCGAGGAGACCGGGGAAATCATCCGCGGGCGCGGGCGTCCCGCGAAGGTCTACCGTGCAGGATCGGCCCTCGGCCTGCACCCGCCCATCATGCGCAGGTAACGTCGCGTCGCCGACGTCTTGCAGGGGCTGTCGGAGTGTCGAGATGCCGATCGGGAGGTCGCGCTCGACCCGGATCGGCCATCCGTCGGCATCTCCGATCGTGTCGACCGCGAACGCTGCCTCGTAACGGGCCCGGTGCCGGGGGGCTCGCCACAGCCACGCGGGGTCGTGGCTCGATCCGAGGGAACCGGCGTTGGCGGGGGTTGCGAGCCATGTGGTGTCGAGCCGTCGGATCTCGAGCATGAGCCGCTGTCCGTGCGATTGCGGGACCTCTGAGGTGGGGCGGTCCGAAGCTGTCGGTGTCGGGGGGCGAGCCACTGGGCCGGGAACGGGAGAACCCCGATCTGACTAGTTATCCAACCTTGTCAAATCGGGGTTCCGCTGAGTGTCCGAGAGAGGACTTGAACCTCCATGCCCTTATCGGGCACTAGCACCTCAAGCTAGCGCGTCTACCTATTCCGCCACCCGGACGAGTGCTCTTCCATTGCCATGCATTGCCTTGCGGCGACCGGTCGTCCCAACGGCTTGAGAAGCTTAGCACCACGCCACCCGGGCATGCACGCCGAGCGCGCCCGCCGCGGACGCACCCCGTGCGCCCCGTTCCGGGGTCGTGTCAGGATGGGCCCATGAGCGCGGAGAGGGCCCGAGTGATCGGTCGATGGACCTCGATCGAGCACATGGGCAACTCCGATTTCGAGGTGCAACAGATCCGCCTGCCATATGACGCCGGACGCAACGCCGTCCGCCGTCTGCTCGTCGACGAGGCCGAGTACGGGGGCTGGGAACTCATGCGGCTGCGTCGCTACCGCAGTGGCGTCAGGGACGCCTGGCTGCGGCGCCGGATCATCCGCCAGCGGGCCACCCTCGTCGGGTGAGACGCGACCTCCCGGCATCCGGCCGGGGGGCCTGGGTGCGCGGGCGGCGTACGACATCGCTGACGGCGTACGACTTGTCGCCGCTTTTCCGCCAGGTCGTACGCCGGGGGCGCCAGGTCGTACGCCGCCGACGCGAGGGCAGCTCGCCCACCCTCGGCGGGACACCGCCGGGGGAGTGCCGGGTAGACTCCACCGCTGACCGCACGGGGCACGACGCTGACGGGTAGGACGCCATGACTGAACCGCTGATTCTCGGCATCGAGTCGAGTTGTGACGAGACCGGGGTCGGCATCGTCCGGGGCAACACCCTGCTGGCCAACGAGGTGGCCTCCTCGGTCGATCAGCACGTGCGCTTCGGTGGGGTGGTGCCCGAGGTCGCCTCCCGCGCGCACCTCGAGGCGATGGTGCCCGCGCTGCAGCGAGCGGTACAGAAGGCCGACATCGACCTGTCCGAGATCGACGGCATCGGCGTCACCGCCGGGCCGGGGCTCATGGGGGCCCTGGTCGTGGGGCTCTCGAGCGCCAAGACCATCGCCAGCTATCTCAACAAGCCGCTCTACGGCGTCAACCACCTCGCCGGACACGTCGCCGTCGACCTCCTCGACCACGGTGACCTTCCCACCCCCTGTATCGCCCTGCTGGTGTCGGGCGGGCACACCTCGCTGCTGCTCGTCGAGGACATGGCGACCACGATCGTCGAGATCGGCTCGACCATCGACGACGCCGCGGGGGAGGCGTACGACAAGGTCGCCCGCGTCCTCGGCCTGCCCTACCCGGGAGGCCCGGTCATCGACAGGGCCGCCGCCCTCGGCGACCCGACGGCGATCCACTTCCCCCGCGGCCTCACCGCCCGCCACGACCTCGAACAGCACAGGTTCGACTTCTCGTTCTCCGGGCTCAAGACGGCCGTGTCGCGGTGGGTCGAGGCCCGCCAGCGCGACGGGCTCGACATTCCGGTCAACGACGTCGCCGCCTCGTTCCAGGAGGCCGTCTGCGACGTGCTCACGGCCAAGGCCGTCGACGCGGCCCAGCACTACGGCGTCACCAACATGCTCATCGGCGGCGGAGTCGCGGCGAACTCGCGGTTGCGGACCCTGCTCGAGGAACGCGCCTCGGCGGCGGGCATCGTGCTGCGCCGGCCGCGTCCCGGGTTGTGCACCGACAACGGCGCGATGATCGCCGCGCTCACCACCCAGGTGGTGCTGGCCGGAGGCCGTGCGTCGAGCATGGAGATCGGAGCCGACTCCGGCCTGCCGGTCTCGACGGTCCTCGTCTGATCCACCTCCGCGGATGCCCTACACCCCGATCCTGGCCACCCTCGGCTACCTTCTGGACGCCGACCGGCGCCGGGTGTTGCTCGTGCACCGCACGGCCCGCGACCACGACGAGCAGTACGGCCTCTACAACGGGCTCGGCGGCAAGCTGGAGCCCGGCGAGGACATCGTCTCGGGCCTGCGCCGGGAAATCCGCGAGGAGGCCGGCGTCGAGGCCACGGAGCTGACACTCCGCGGCACCCTCAACTGGCCGGGGTTCGACTCGCAGGGTCGTGACTGGTTCGGCTTCGTCTTCCTCGTCACCGGGTTCGAGGGCGAGCCCGCGGCGCGCAGTGCCGAGGGCGACCTCGCCTGGGTCGACCTCGACCAGATGGCGGCGCTGCCGATATACGAGGGTGACCGGCTCTTCCTCCCGCTGGTGTTCGACCCCGCGGTGCGCCAGTTCCACGGCGTCCTGCGTTATGAGGGACGCCGGCTGGTGGGTCACCACCTCGAGGTGATTCGCCGCTGAATCGACCACCCCGGAGGGTGGAATTGCACCTGCGGCGAGCGGGACGCCCTCGCGTCCCCGGCGGCTTCGTGCACACGATGGCGATGCAGGGGCCGCCCACTGCGGGCCTCGGCCAGTCGAACGCGGGTCGCCGTCGCGGTCCGCGCTCCCGAGCGGAAGGCAGGAACCACCATGACGGCACGCATCGGAGGGCCCATCGCCCTCGTCGTTCTCGGTCTCATCCTCAGGTACGCGATCGCAGACCGCCTGAGCGGTGTCAACCTGCAGATGATCGGGCTCATCGCGATCGGCGCCGGCGTGCTGTGGCTGCTGCTGGAACTGCTCGTCAACCGCCCCCGGAGCCGACGTCACCCGTGAGTCGACCACCGTGCAGGGCACGACCCCGGCGCGGGACGAGCACGTCGAGCGCGAGGTGCGCCGCGACGACATCTGAGCGCCCGTCGACTCCGCGGCCCTGAATCGACCCCGACGGAATCGTGGCCGGGTGGGTGATTGCGCTTGAATGGGGGGGATGCGCGCGAACGAACTCAACCCGGCCGACCGGCAGCGGCTCCGGCACCTGCGCCGGATGAAGGCACTGGCCCTGAGCCTGCTGATCCTGGCGGCCATCGTCTACCTGGCTACCCTGCGGCTCGACCACGCGGGCGGGTGGGGATGGGTCAACACCGGGGCCGAGGCGGCGATGGTCGGCGCCATGGCCGACTGGTTCGCGGTCACCGCGCTGTTCCGTTACCCCCTCGGGCTGCGGATTCCGCACACGGCGATCGTCCCCACCAAGAAGGACGAGATCGCGGTGAGCCTGCAGGCGTTCTTCGCCGAGAACTTCCTCACCGAGGAGGTCGCGCGCGACCGGCTCGCCGCCGCCCACCTGGGGCTGCGGATCGGGCGCTGGCTCGAGGACGAGGGACACGCCTCCCGCGTGGCCACCGAGTTCGCCCGCGTGGCCCGGGCCGGGGTGGTCCGGGTCGGTGACGACGACGTCCGCGCGCTCGTCGACGACGTCATCATGCCGCGACTCGTCCGTGAACCGGTGGCCGGGCTGGCCGGCGACCTGCTCACCGGGATCGTTGCCGACGGGGCCCACCGCGGCTTCGTCGACCTCGTCGTCCGGGAGGTGCACGGCTGGCTGCTGCGACACCCCGAGAGCTTCAAGCGGATGGTGTCGAACCGAGCCCCGTGGTGGGCGCCGGGTGCCGTGAGCACCCGGGTCGTCGACTGGACCTACACCCAGGCGATCGACTGGGCCCAATCGATCCTCGACGACCCCGAGCATCCCACCAGGGCCTCCATCGACGACCTGCTGCTGCGGGTCGCCGGCGACCTGCAGCACGACCCCGACGTGCAGCAGCGTGCCGAGGCGCTCAAGTCCCGCCTGCTCACCCATCCGCAGATCGGAGAGTCGGCGCTGAGCCTGTGGCGCAGCGTCCGCGAGGGCCTCACCGCCGCCCTCGACGATCCCGATTCACGGCTGCACGCCCGATTCAGGCGGATGCTCACCGATGTCGGCTCGACGCTCGTGCACGACGAGGCCCAGCGCGGGCGACTCGAATCCCGGGTGGCCGACATCGTCGCCTTCTTCGTCAACACCTACGGCGGTGAGGTGTCGAGCATCATCACCCACACCATCCAGCGGTGGGACGGGCAGGAGGCGTCCCGGCGGATCGAACTGCACGTCGGGCGCGACCTGCAGTTCATCCGCATCAACGGCACCGTGGTCGGCTGCCTGGTCGGGTTGCTCATCCACGGCGTCACCCTGCTGCTGGGCTGATCGGCGCGCCATGGACGCCGCTCGACTCACCACGGCGGAAGGGCGGCGGGCGCTGGAACTCGCCGCGGGGCAGCCGGACCCCGCATCGCTGGCGGCGGCCACCGCGCTGCGCCGCGAGGTCGCCCCCGATCTCGCCGCCGCGGCACTGTCCCAGGCGGCGCTGCGTCGCCGGGCCCGGTCGAAGTTCGGTGCGGTCGCCGACACGATGTTGTTCACCCCCGACGGACTCGAGCAGGCCACCCGGCCCGATGTCGCCGCCTGGCGCGCGGCACGGTTCGCCGAGACCGGCGTCCGGCGGGTCATCGACCTCGGCTGCGGGCTCGGTGCCGATGCCGTCGCCCTCTGCGACGCCGGACTGGAGGTCGTGGCCGTCGAACAGGACCCGACGACGGCCACCCTCGCCCGCCACAACCTGGCCGGCCGGGACGCCGCCGTGATCGTCGGCGACGCCGAGGCCGTGCTGCCCGGCCTGCTCGACGGGTCGGCGGGTGCGGTCGCGATGTTCTGCGATCCGGCGCGACGCACCGACCGGGGCCGCACCTGGCGGGTCGACCAGTTCAGCCCGCCGTGGGACTTCGTCGCGTCGCTTCTCGAGCGCTTCGAGGTCTCCTGCGTCAAACTCGGCCCGGGCCTGCCGTTCGATCTCATTCCCGCCGGGGTCGAGGCGCGGTGGGTGAGCCACCGCGGCGACCCGGTCGAGGTGGGGCTGTGGCGGCGTCCGGGTGTCGCGGGCGGGCGGGCCGTCACGCTGCTACCCGAGGACGTCGACCTGGGACCCGCCGAAGCGTCCGACCTGCCGACCGGCGAACTCGGTCGTTTCGTCGTCGAGCCGGACGGCGCACTGCTGCGCGCGGGGCTGGTCGCGCTGGCCTACCCCCGCTGCCGACGCATCGCTCCCGGCGTCGGCTACCTCACGTGTGATGTGGCCCCGGTGGGCCGGTGGGGGAGCGTGTTCGAGGTGATAGAGGTGCTCGATCCCGGTGAGAAGGCCCTGCGCCGCTGGGTGCGCGACCACCACGTCGGCACGCTCGAGATCAAGAAGCGTGCGGTCGACCTCGACCCGGCGGTGCTGCGGCGCAGGCTGAAGCCCTCCGGTGCGGCGTCGGCGACCTTCATCATCTCCCCGACCAGTCGGGGCACCCGCGCGCTGGTCGTGCGGCGACTCGACCCGGCCGAGGCCACGGAGGTTCGACGTGAGTCCTGACCGGGTCGCCCTCGCCGGGAGGCTTGCGGCCGCCTGGGACATGGACCGACCCGACGCCTCCCGTGATCGCCTCCTGGGCATGGCCGCATCGGCACCCGACGTCGTGACGCGGGCCGTGATCCTGACCCAGGCCGCTCGGGCCGCTGGTCTCGTCGGCGACGGCGCGGCGGCGTCCGGGCTGCTGGCCGATGCGGCCCGGCACGACGACGACCCCGAGGTCGCCGTGCGGGTGGAGTTGGAGCGTGGCCGGTTGCTCCGCACCGCAGGTGACCCGGACGCCGCCGTGCCGCTGTTCACCCGCGCCGCGGCCCTGTCGGCCGAACGGCTCGACTCGTGTCCCTTCGGGGGGCTGCACGTCGACGCGCTGCACATGCTCGCGCTCACCCTCCTCGATCCGGAACGGCGAGTGACCGCGACGAGGGATGTGCTGGCCGTCGCCCGGTCGAGCGGCGATCCGACCGCGGGGGCCTGGATCCCGTCACTGCTCAACAACCTCGGCTGCGCCCTCGTGGACGCCGGCCGGCCCGACGAGGCGCTGGCGGTCTTCTTCGAGGCGCTGGATCTCCGGCGTCGGCGCGACGACCGCCGGGCCACGCAGGCCGCCCGCTGGATGGTCGGGTGGGCGCTGCGCCTGGTCGGACGACTCGACGAGGCCCGGCGCCTGCAACGCGACCTGCTCGACGACCTGCGGGCCGACGGCGTCGACAGCGTCCATGCGCTTCGCGAACTGGAACTGCTGGGGTGGTCGGACTCGCCCGACTGGCACTCGGCTTGAACGAGTGCTAACGGCGGTATAGATTCAGCGTTGGCACTCTCCTGTGGAGTGTGCCAACGGACGGGACGGCACCGCGACGACGCCCCGACCGGGATCCGAACCCGCCGGGATACCGGCAAGACCTGCACATCACCATCGGACGCCCTCAAGGCGCACGATGACGAACTAGTCAGAAAGGGTTTTGACGTGGCAACCACGATCAAGCCGCTCGAGGACCGCGTCCTCGTTCAGCCTCTCGAAGCCGAGCAGACGACCGCCTCGGGCCTGGTCATCCCCGACACCGCCAAGGAGAAGCCGCAGGAGGGCAAGGTCATCGCGACCGGGCCCGGCCGCTTCGACGACAACGGAGCTCGGGTTCCCCTCGATGTGGCCGTGGGCGACGTCGTGATCTTCAGCAAGTACGGCGGCACCGAGGTCAAGTACGACGGCCAGGAATACCTGCTGCTCAACGCCCGCGACATCCTCGCGGTCGTCACCAAGTAGTCGACGGCGGGGTGCGGGCCGATCCACCCCGCACCCCGCCCGGCCGGCCGGCGCGGTTCCCCCGAACCGCGCGACCCGGCCAGGGCGGCGGCGTCGTCGCTCGCCTGTGGGTCACCCGCGACACCTGTCGACAAGTGCACACACGACATAGAAGCAGAAGGAACCGATCCGATGCCCAAGATTCTCCAGTTCGACGAGGAGGCGCGCCGCTCGCTCGAGCGTGGCGTCGACATCCTCGCCAACACCGTGAAGGTCACCCTCGGCCCCAAGGGCCGCTACGTGGTCCTCGACAAGCAGTGGGGCGCCCCGACCATCACCAACGACGGCGTCACCGTGGCCCGTGAGGTCGAGCTGAGCGACCCGTACGAGAACCTCGGCGCCCAGCTGGCCAAGGAAGTCGCCACCAAGACCAACGATGTCGCCGGCGACGGAACCACCACCGCCACCGTGCTCGCCCAGGCGCTCGTGCACGAGGGACTGCGCGCCGTGGCCTCCGGGACGAACCCGATCGCCCTGAAGCGGGGCATCGACAAGGCCGTGACGGCTCTCGAGGCCGAGCTCAAGTCGATCGCCAAGCAGATCGAGACCACCTCCGACATGGCCAACGTCGCGACGATCTCCTCGCGCGACGAGCAGATCGGTGCGCTCATCGCCGACGCGTTCGACAAGGTCGGCAAGGACGGCGTGATCACCGTCGACGAGTCGCAGACCTTCGGCACCGAACTCGAGTTCACCGAGGGCATGCAGTTCGACAAGGGCTACCTGTCGCCGTACTTCGTCACCGACGCCGACCGCATGGAGGCCGTCCTCGACGACCCCTACATCCTCATCAACTCGGGCAAGATCAGCTCGATGAACGAGCTGCTGCCGCTGCTCGAGAAGGTCATCGCGGCCAAGGGCACGCTGTTCATCGTGGCCGAGGACGTCGACGGCGAGGCCCTGTCGACCCTGGTCGTCAACAAGATCCGCGGCACGTTCACCTCGGTGGGCGTCAAGGCGCCGGCGTTCGGCGATCGCCGCAAGGCCATGCTCGAGGACATCGCGACCCTCACCGGCGGCCAGGTCGTCGCCCCCGAGGTCGGGCTGAAGCTCGACCAGGTGGGCCTCGAGGTGCTCGGCCGCGCCCGTCGCGTGGTCGTCACCAAGGACAACACGACGATCGTCGACGGTGCCGGTGACTCGCGCCGCCGTCCAGGGCCGGGTGCAGCAGCTGCAGGCCGAGATCGAGCGCAGCGACTCCGACTGGGATCGCGAGAAGCTGCAGGAGCGGGTCGCCAAGCTCGCCGGCGGCGTGTGCGTCATCCAGCGTCGGTGCGGCCACCGAGGTCGAACTCAAGGAGAAGAAGCACCGCATCGAGGACGCCGTCTCGGCCACCCGCGCGGCGATCGAGGAGGGCATCGTCGCCGGTGGCGGCTCGGCCCTCGTGCACGCCGCCCGGGTGCTCGACGGCGGTCTCGGTCTGACGGGTGACGAGAAGGTCGGCGTCAACATCGTGCGCGAAGGCCATCGTGGAGCCGCTGCGCTGGATCGCGGAGAACGGCGGCGAGCCGGGCTACGTCATCGTCAGCAAGGTGCAGGAGATGAAGCCGGGTGAGGGGTACAACGCCCGCACCGGTGTCTACGAGAACCTGCTCGACTCGGGTGTCATCGACCCGGTGAAGGTCACCCGCTCGGCACTGGCCAACGCGGCCTCGATCGCCTCGCTGCTGCTCACGACCGAAACGCTGGTCGTCGAGAAGCCCGAAGAGGACGACGACGACTCTCACTGAGCGTCCGACCCATCCGAACCGGTAGACCCGTGGGGTCACCGCCGCAACCGCGGCGGTGACCCCACGGTCGTCGTCCGTGTGGGGCGTGCGAGTTCGGTGCGGCGTCCGCCGGCACTGCAGCTCGCCCCCTCGCGCGCCCCCTCAGCGCCCACCCTTCGTGCCACCCCTCGGCGCCCATTCCCGCGCACAGGGCCACCGCGCACAGGGGCACCGCGCACAGGGGCACCACCTGGCCGCCCGCCCAGCGGACGCGCGTGGGCCGGCGTTGCCGGCGGCGTGTGGGGAGGGTCTGCCGCCGCCCGCGCGGAGACGTGGCACATCGCCGGTGGCGTACCATGGGGGCTCGCCCGGAGCCGTAGACCGAAAGGTGTGTCGTGACCGAACAACCCGCTCTCACAGGTTCGGGGGTTCCCGACAAGTTCGCGATGCTGGGTCTCACCTACGACGACGTGCTCCTCCTGCCGGGAGAGACAGATGTCATCCCCTCCGAGGTCGACACGACGGCCGCCCTGACCCGCGACCTGAGGCTGCGCATCCCGCTGATCTCCGCGGCGATGGATACCGTGACCGAATCGCGGATGGCGATCGCGATGGCGCGCGAGGGCGGACTCGGGATCCTGCACCGCAACCTGTCGATTCAGGACCAGGCGTACCAGGTCGATCTCGTGAAGCGTACCCAGACCGGTCGGATCTCCAACCCAGTGACGATCGGTCCCGACGCCACCCTCGAAGACCTCGACCGGGTGTGCGGGGAATACCGGGTCTCCGGACTGCCCGTGGTCGACGCCACCCGACACCTCCTGGGCATCTGCACCGAACCGTGACCTACGCTTCACCCCCGTGGCCGAGTGGGGAAGCACCCGCGTGCGCGACGTCATGACGCCGATGCCGCTCATCACCGGCCGTGACGACATTTCCCGTGACGAGGCCACTGCCCTACTGCGTCAGCACAAGCGCGAGCGATTGCCGCTGGTCGACGCCGACGGGCGCCTCACCGGGCTGATCACGGTCAAGGACTTCGTGAAGTCCGAGCAGTTCCCGGATGCGAGCAAGGACTCCGCCGGACGACTCCTCGTCGGCGCCGCCGTCGGCTACTTCGGCGACGCCTGGGAGCGCGCGACGACCCTGACCGAGGCGGGGGTCGACGTCCTGGTCGTCGACACCGCCCACGGTCATGCCCGCCTCCTGCTCGACATGATCCGTAGGCTCAAGGCCGACTCCGCGACCCGGCACGTGCAGGTCATCGGCGGCAACATCGCCACCCGCGCCGGGGCGCAGGCGCTCGTCGATGCGGGTGCCGACGCGGTGAAGGTCGGCGTCGGCCCCGGTTCGATCTGCACCACCCGGGTGGTCGCCGGTGTCGGCGTCCCCCAGATCACCGCGGTGTTCGAGGCCGCCCAGGCGTGCGCCGCGTCCGGGGTGCCGGTGATCGCCGACGGCGGGCTGCAGTACTCGGGCGACATCGCCAAGGCGCTGGTGGCCGGCGCGTCGACGGTGATGATCGGATCGCTGCTCGCGGGATGCGAAGAGAGCCCCGGCGAGACGGTGTTCGTGGCCGGCAAGCAGTACAAGCAGTACCGCGGCATGGGCTCGTTGGCCGCGATGAGTTCCCGGGGCAAGAAGTCCTACTCCAAAGACCGCTACTTCCAGGCCGACGTGTCGTCGGACGCGCAGCTCATCCCTGAGGGCATCGAGGGCCAGGTGCTCTACCGCGGTCCGGTCAAGGCCGTGGTACATCAACTCGTCGGTGGGCTGCACCAGTCGATGTTCTACGTCGGTGGGGGCACCATCCGCGAGCTGCAGGATCGTGGCCGGTTCGTGCGGATCACCTCCGCCGGACTCAAGGAATCCCATCCCCACGACGTGCAGAACGTCGCGGAGGCACCCAACTACAGCCAACGCGGCTGACCCCATCAGGAAGGCATGCCAAGCACCATGTACGACATCGGACGCAGCAAGCGGGCCCAGCGTGCCTACAGCCTCGACGACGTCGCGATCGTCCCGTCGCGGCGCACGCGGGGGATCGACCAGGTGAATCTCGCCTGGCGGATCGATGCCGTCGACTTCGAGTTCCCGATCATCGCGGCGCCGATGGACTCGATCATGAGCCCGAAGACCGCGATCCAGGTCGGACGCCTCGGCGGTTTGGGCGTGCTGAACCTCGAGGGCCTGTGGACCCGGTATGAGAACCCCGAGCCGATCCTCGACGAGATCACCGAGATCACCGACGGGGTCGAGGCCACCCGTCGCATGCAGCAGGTGTACGCCGAACCGATCAAGGCCGAGCTCATCACCGAGCGGATGCGGGAGATCCGCGAGGCGGGGGTGCCGGTGGCAGGCTCGCTCAGCCCGCAGAACACCCAGGAGTTCGCCTCGGTCGTCGAACAGGCGGGGGTCGACTTCTTCGTCATCCGCGGCACCACCGTGAGCGCCGAGCACGTGTCGGGCATCGCCGAGCCACTCAACCTCAAGCGATTCATCTATGACCTCGAGGTGCCGGTCATCGTCGGTGGCTGCGCCAGCTACCAGATGGCGCTCCACCTCATGCGGGCCGGGGCCGCGGGTGTGCTCGTCGGCTTCGGCGGTGCGGCCACCCGCAGCACCCAGCGGGTGCTCGGCGTGGCGGTGCCCATGGCTTCGGCGCTCGCCGATGTCGCCGAGGCGCGCCGCGACTACATGGACGAATCGGGCGGCCGGTACGTGCACGTGATCGCTGACGGGTCGGTGGGCCGCTCGGGTGACATCGCCAAGGCGATCGCCTGTGGGGCCGACGCCGTCATGGTCGGTTCGCCGCTGGCGCGGGCGGTCGAGGCTCCCGGTCGCGGCTGGCACTGGGGGGCCGAGGCATGGCACGAGACGCTGCCACGCGGCCAGCGCGTCCACTTCGATCCCGTGGGCAGCCTCGAAGAGGTGCTGGTCGGCCCCTCGCACGTCCCCGACGGCACGATGAACCTCGTCGGTGGCCTGCGCCGGGCGCTCGCCTCGACGGGCTACTCGGAGGTCAAGGAATTCCAGCGGATCGAACTCGTCATTCTCGACTGAGGCCGGCCCCGCCCCGCCCGGTGGTTCTGGCCCTGGAGCCCGGCGTCGCGGTGTCGTCCCGGGCCTGTTGCGGCCGCGGACAGCTCGTCCCAATGTGTGGACCACCGCGGGGCCACGATGGGCCTCGCTCGACTAGCCTGTCGGCCATGACGTCTGAGATCCCCGTGGAACTGTCGCGCCTGAGATCCAGCATCGACAATCTCGACGCCGCGCTGATCCATCTCATGGCGGAGCGATTCAAGTGCACCCAGCGGGTCGGCGAACTCAAAGCCGATCTCGGCCTTCCCCCGGCCGATCCCGCGCGGGAAGCCGCGCAGATCCATCGGCTGCGCTCGCTCGCCGAGGAGGCACAACTCGACCCGCAGTTCGCCGAGGAACTGCTCAACTTCATCGTCGGACGCGTCGTGCGCAACCACGAGGCGATCGCCCGCGATCTGGGCTGACGAGGTGTTGCGCCGGGTGGGTGTCGCTCGCCGACGCACGACCGGCCGGCGCACCGCGAAGGTGGCCGGCCGGCGCCGCCTCGACGCACGCGCCGATGGTGCTCAGTTCATGAGGTCTGCGTACAGCAGCGTCGACAGGTAGCGTTCGCCGAAGTCGCACAGGATCGTCACGATGGTCTTGCCGGCGTTCTCGGGACGGTTCGCGACCTCGACCGCCGCGGAGAGGTTGGCTCCGGCCGAGATGCCCACCAGCAGGCCCTCCTCACTCGCCGCGCGGCGGGAGAAGGTGAGCGACTGCTCGATGTCACGGGTGATGACCTCGTCGATGATCGAGCGGTCGAGGATCTCGGGTACGAAGTTGGCTCCGATGCCCTGGATCTTGTGTGGGCCGGGCGCGTTGCCGGACAGGATGGCCGACTCGGTGGGCTCGACCGCGATGACCTTGATGTCGGGGTTGCGGCTCTTGAGGTACTGGCCCGCACCGGTCAAGGTGCCACCGGTGCCGACTCCGGCGACGAGGATGTCGACCTTGCCATCGGTGTCGTCCCAGATCTCTGGGCCCGTGGTGCTGCGGTGGATGTCGGGGTTGGCCGGGTTCTCGAACTGACGGGCCAGGATTCCGCCCCGCTCCTGAGCGACCTGCTCGGCCCGACTCACCGCGCCCTTCATGCCCTCACCGGGGGGCGTGAGGATCAACTCGGCGCCGTAGGCGCGCAGCAGCGCGCGACGTTCGAGGCTCATCGATTCGGGCATGCACAGCACCACCTTGTAGCCGCGTGCCGCGCCGACCATGGCGAGGGCGATGCCGGTGTTGCCCGAGGTGCCCTCGACGATGGTGCCGCCCGGCTTCAGCTCGCCCGACGCTTCGGCGGCGTCGACGATGGCGACGCCGATGCGGTCCTTCACCGAGTTCGCGGGGCCGTAGAACTCGGCCTTGCCGAGGACGGTGCCGTGGTTCGGAGAATCGCCGACCAGTCGGTTGATGCGCACGAGGGGGGTGCGACCGACCGCACCGGTGATGTCTGTGAAGAAAGTCATGCTTCAGCGAACACCGTCGGGCCCCCCGTCATTCCCCGCGTCCGGATCATGGAAATTGCCGATAGCCCCCGGGGTATATCGCGCTGACCAGCGGAGACGGTCGATCCGGTGGCGGATGGCTAGACTCTCGGCCATGTCCGTGAGCCCCGCGCCAGCCACCGCGCCCACCGCTGACCACGATCTCGTCATCGTCATCGACTACGGGGCCCAGTATGCCCAGCTCATCGCCCGCCGCGTCCGTGAGGCGCACGTCTATTCCGAGATCATGCCGCACAGTGCCGGCGTCGATGAGATCGTGGCCCGCGGGCCGAAAGCCGTCATTCTGTCGGGCGGGCCGAGTTCGGTCTACGCCGAGGGGGCACCCCAGGTCGACCGCGCGTTGTTCGAGGCGGGCATTCCCGTGTTCGGCATCTGCTACGGATTCCAGGCGATGGCCCGCGCGCTCGGCGGCATCGTGGCCCGCACTGGGTTGAGCGAGTTCGGCCGCACGCCGGTGCGGGTCGCCGAGACCGGACGCCTGTTGGCCGGACTTCCGTCGTCGTGGAACGTGTGGATGAGTCACGGCGACTCGGTGTCCCAGGCGCCCGACGGGTTCACGGCCCTGGCCAGCACGACCGGCGCCCCGGTGGCGGCCTTCGAGGACACCGAGCGGGCACTGGCCGGTGTGCAGTGGCATCCGGAGGTGCTGCACTCCGAGCACGGTCAGGAGGTGCTCACGCGGTTCCTTCTCGACGTCGCCGGCTGCCGGCCCGACTGGACGAGCGCGACGATCGTCGAGGATCAGGTCGCGCGCGATCCGCGACGCAGGTCGGCGACCGCAAGGTGCTGTGCGCGCTGTCGGGCGGGGTCGACTCGGCGGTGGCCGCGGCGCTCGTGCAGCGCGCGATCGGCGACCAGCTCACCTGCGTGTTCGTCGACCATGGGCTGCTGCGCAAGGGCGAGGCCGAGCAGGTCACCCGCGACTTCGTCGCCGCCACGGGGGTCGAGCTCGTCGTCGCCGACGAGAAGGACCGGTTCCTCTCCGCCCTCGCCGGGGTCACCGATCCCGAGACCAAGCGCAAGATCATCGGCCGCGAGTTCATCCGCACCTTCGAGTCGACCGCCCGCCGGATCAACGACGACCGCGACATCGACTTCCTCGTGCAGGGCACCCTGTACCCCGACGTCGTCGAGTCGGGGGGCGGTGAGGGTGCGGCGAACATCAAGAGCCACCACAACGTCGGCGGGCTGCCCGACGACCTGCAGTTCCAGCTCATCGAACCGCTGCGGACCCTGTTCAAGGACGAGGTGCGGGCCGTGGGCGCCGAACTCGGCCTGCCCGACGAGATGGTGTGGCGGCACCCGTTCCCGGGCCCCGGCCTGGCGATCCGGATCATCGGCGCGGTCGACGCAGCACCGGCTCGACCTGTTGCGTGAGGCCGACGCGATCGCGCGCGAGGAACTCACCGCCGCGGGCCTCGACCGCGACATCTGGCAGTTCCCGGTCGTGCTGCTGGCCGACGTGCGGTCGGTCGGCGTCCAGGGTGACGGGCGCACCTACGGCCACCCGGTCGTACTGCGACCCGTCACCAGCGAGGACGCCATGACCGCCGACTGGGGCCGGTTGCCCTACGACGTGGTCGAGCGGATCTCGACCCGCATCACCAACGAGGTCCGTGAGATCAACCGAGTGGTGCTCGACGTGACCAGCAAGCCGCCGGCCACCATCGAGTGGGAGTGACCCGCCCGCTCAGTTGCGGTCGTCGTAGAGGTTGAACGTCTCGGGGGGCTGCTGGCCCTCGTGCTCCGGCGCGGTCGGTCCCGCGGGGGTGTCGCCGGGCCGGAGCCCGGGATGGTCCGTTGGCCGTTCCACTGCTTGGCCTGGCCCACGAGCGACGCGAGTGCACTGGTGTCCTCACCCTGCTTGGGGATCGCCAGCCAGGCGATGAGGTAGGCGAAGGGTCCGACGCCGGTGAACACCACCGCCGCGGCCGTGATGAGGCGCACGAGCGTGACGTCGGCGTTGAAGTAGCGGGCCAGTCCGGTGCAGACGCCGCCGATGATCTGTCCTTCTGGAATCCGGACCAGTTCTCCCTGGGGCATTGTGGGCTCCTTGTATCTGTGTGTGGGGTTACCCGCGGGTGGGTGTCACTCGCGGGGTGATCGTGGGGGGCGGTGCCTGCGTGCCGAGCGGGAACTGGCGGGCGGGCGGGAGATCAGCAGGCCGAGCAGGCCGAGCGCGATGAGCGCGACCGGCAGGCCGAAGCGGATGGCCGCGGAGGGCAGTGGCCGCCCGAGCCCGTAGACGAGCCCGAGTGCGGCGGCGAGCACGAACACCACGCCGATGATGAACACGGCGGGGTTCGTGCGCCGGCGGCGCCGCTGCGGCGGGACGGCTGCCGTCGGGTCGTGCCGGTCTCGGGTGTATTCAGTCATGGAGGATCACGACCCGTGACATGGTGGCGCCGAGCACGATGGTGACCGCGCCACCCGCTGTGGTGCTCGTTGGGGCTGCGCTGGCCGACAAGACGACACGGTCGCGGGCGAAGCCCGCGATGCGGCGGCCCTGCACGGTGAGGTCGGAGTATCGCAGGGAATAGTCGATCGTCGCGGTCATGGTGTCGGGGACGGTGATGGTGACGTCGGAGGCCTTCGCCTGCACGTAGACCGTCGACCCGGACTGGGCGGGTGTGATCCCGATCCCCGCCCGGGTTCCGGAGAAGATGAACGGCGAGTCGGCACTGCCGGTGCCACTCTGCACGGGCGACCAGGTGCCGTGGGCGGAGACGAGCCCGGTCTGCAGCGCGGCCAGCCAGACGCAGAGGAGGACGCCGGCGGGGATCAGGAGCCCGGACCGCAATCCGGCGACCGCGAGCACGACGAGGCCGCAGCCGATCACGAGCAGTCCCGCGGCGACGGCGACCATCATCCGGTGGCGGGGGCCGAGGGCACCGGGCACCTGGTGGGCCACCAGCGCCGCGACCAGGGCGAGCAGCAGAATCGTCACGGAGACGATGACGCAGGGCTGACCGGCCGGACGGGCGCGCTCGCGCGGGCGTCCGTCGACCCCCACCGGCGGTGTCGGCGACGATGGGGCGAAGGCCGGAGTGCGGGCGATCGGGCCCGGCTCGGGTGCCGCGGCCGTGAGGTCGGGCGATGGTGTGGTGGTGGAGACGTCGGTGAGCCGCTGTTGCCACGCTGACACCGCCGAACTGAACTGCGGCGACGACACCGCTCCGGTGTCACGGGTGCGGTGCGGGAGAGCGATCGGGACGCGCCCGCCGGCGCCGGTTGATGATCAGCAGCACCACGACGACGAGCACCGGGGTGATGCCGTACGGCGTCCAACTCCCGAGCACGGCCCATGCGACGGCGGCTGCGACCGCCGAGATGACGATCTTGGCCCGGGCGTCCCAGTGCTGGGCCGGGGGAAGGATCCGGGCCAGCGGTACGTCGTCGCTCCCGGACGTCGGCAGCAGCAGCCACGCACTGGCGTAGAGGGCGATGCCGATGCCGGAGCAGAGGGCCAGCACGACGGTGACGACACGAACCAGGTTGACATCGATGCCCGTACGCCGGGACACCGCCTGGCACACCCCGCCGAGTCGCGCACCGTCGGGCTCGCGGCGCAACGACCCCAACGCCTGCGAGGCGGTGTCGACGAGGTCGGGAAGAGGCATGATCCCCATCGTCCGTCGTCCCGGGTCCAAGACCATGCGGATGAGCCCTGAAGTGTCCCGCATTCGGCCGAGGGCGAACCGGCCGGACTGGCACCTCACGCGCGGGCGTGTGAGGCTAGAGGCACCATGACCATCGATCCGGGCCCCGAGCGGTGGAGCGGACGCCGCCCGGCCGACTCCGCCGAGCCCCGGCGCGCCCGGACCCCGATGAGTCCGAGCCCGGCGTCGCCCGACAGGCCGCGGGAGCCGAGTCGGCCCCGGTCGTTGCCCAGCGACGCCCGCTTGGCCCGTGATGTCGACCGGCGCTGGCTCGCCGGGGTCGCGGCCGGGCGTGGCCGTGCATCTCGACCTGCCCCTCGGGCTCGTGCGGGTCGGGATTCGTCCTGCTGGCACTGGTGCATTTCCTCGGAGTGGCGATCTACGGACTGTTGTGGGTGCTGCTGCCCGAGCGGAGCCCCGAGCCCGAGGCGCCCGGGCCTGGAGGCGGCGCGGCGCCAGGGGACTGCGCGGCCAGCACCCCGGCTGGCAGCGGGACGCCGCGCCTCTCGCGGCGCTGGCCCTGCTGGCCACCGGGATCGTCTGGCTGACCTCGACCCTCGGCTGGGGCCTGTCGGCGGCGATGCTGTGGCCCGCACTGTTCGCGGTCGCCGGGGTGGCACTGGTATGGCGACAGGCCGACATGTCGACGCCGGGGCGGCCCACGACGACGACACCGCCGGGTGGCTGCGTCCGTTCCTGCGCACCGGGGGCTGGCTCGGCTGACCCGCCTGGTCGTCGGTCTCGGGCTGGTCGGACTGTCGGTGTCGCTCGTGGCGGCGTCCCGGATCGGCGTCGACGAACTGCCGATGGTGCTCGCGATGAGTGCCCTGATGATCCTCGGGGTGCTGATCGCCGGCGCGCCGTGGATGTACCGGTTGCGCCGCAACCTGACGCGCGCCCGGGAGGAGAAGCTGGTCGCCGACGCGCGGGCCGACATGGCGGCCCACCTTCACGACTCCGTGCTGCAGTCGCTGGCCCTGATCCAGCGCCGCTCGGGCGACCCGAAGGCGGTGACGGCCATCGCCCGGCGCCAGGAGCGCGAACTGCGCCAATGGCTCTACGGCGAGTGGTCGAGGCGGCACCGAGCCTCCGCCCGCGACGGTGCGGCGCCGCGCTCGCCGACGACGCGCAGCGGATCGAGGCCGACCGGGGTGTCGCCATCGAGGTCGTGGGGGTGGGCGACGCGCCGCTCACCGACGCCACGGAGGCGCTCGTGGCCGCCGCCCGCGAGGCGATGGTCAACGCCGCCAAGCATTCCGGCTGCGAGCGCGTCGACGTCTACGCGGAGGTCGACGACGGCGTCATCGAGGTGTTCGTCCGCGACCGCGGCGTGCCGGCTTCGAACTCGACGGCGTCGACACCGACCGGCTCGGGGTGAGACGCTCGATCATCGACCGGATGGAGCGTCACGGCGGGACGGCCCGGATCCGTTCCGCGCCCGGCGAGGGCACCGAGATCGCGCTCCGGATGAGCATCGTCACCTGAGACCCCCGGACGCCGTCGGCACCGCCCGACCGGGCGCTGTCGGCTTCCACCGTGCACCGTCGACCAGCCAGGATGTGGAGACATGACAGATCAGATCCCCCCCGTTGAAGCCCCTTCCGAAGAACCCGGCCCTGTTCGAACCGAACCCTGGTCGGTCGTGCTCGTCGACGACCATGCCATGTTCCGCGCCGGCGTCCGCCACGAGATCGGCCAGGCGGGGCCCGGACCCGAGGGATTCCCCGGGGTCCGCATCGTCGGTGAGGGCGAAGACGTCGGCATCGGCCGTGCGGGCGATCGTCGAACTGCAGCCCGACGTCGTGCTGCTCGACGTGCACCTGCCCGGCGGCGGCGGCGGCGAGGTGATCAAGCAGGTCGGATCCCGGGCCGCCGACACCCGGTTCCTGGCGCTGTCGGTGTCGGATGCGGCCGAGGACGTCATCGGCGTGATCCGCGCCGGCGCGCGCGGCTACGTCACGAAGTCGATCTCCAGCGACGACCTGCTCGAGGCGATTCAGCGGGTGGCCACCGGCGACGCCGTGTTCTCGCCGCGTCTGGCCGGGTTCGTCCTCGACGCGTTCTCGGGCTCGATCGAGGTCGCCAGCATCGACGAGGACCTCGACCGGCTGAGCCAGCGGGAACGGGAGGTGCTCAAGCTCATCGCCCGCGGCTACTCCTACAAGGAGATCGCCCGCGAACTGTTCATCTCGATCAAGACCGTCGAGACGCACGTGTCGAGCGTCCTGCGCAAGCTCCAACTGTCGAACCGGCACCAACTGACCAAGTGGGCGACCGACCGCAAACTGGTGTAGCCGGGTTCCGAGGAACGCCGACTCCGCGAGTTCCGGGGGACTCAGACCCGGCTGCGTGCGCGGATCGACACGTAGCGCGCTGATGAAGATCATCGAGGCGATGACCGAGATGATGTCCCGGATCCAGTCGATACCTCTGCGTCGAGGCGACGCCGAGCGTGGCCGCGATCCAGTACCCGACTATCGCGCCGAGGATGCCGAGGAGGATCGTCCAGAGGATGCCGATGTTCTGGCGTCCCCGGAGGAACAGTCGCGCCAGGGCGCCGAAGATCGGCGCCCACGATGATGAGACCGATGATGTCGCCGACCATGGGATCCTCCTGTCGAGTCGATTCGCGCTCCGGGAACGCGTGCTCTCTTCCCAGGCTAGGGCCGAACCCGTCCATCCGGTCGGCGAACGGCACCGGTTGTGCTCCGCGCGAACAGTGACCGCGGTGGTGGCCGTGAGGATGGGCGGGGCGTCACACCCCTGTGGGTGTGGACCTTCGGACCGGCGCACGCCCGTCAGGGACGCGGGTACGCTCACACGAGCGGCCGCCACGGTGACAGCAGGGCTTCGGTGAACTTGGCGCCCCACGACCGCGCGCGCCACCGGTCGAGGGTGACCTCGACGCAGTTGGCGAGGTCGACGGCGAAGATCTCCTCCATCCGGTCGGCGACGGCCTCGCTGGTGATCTCGGCGTTGATCTCGTAGTTGCCGAGCAGGCTCAGCCGGTCGAGATTGGCCGTGCCGATCGTCGACCAGATGCCGTCGATGGTGCCGGTCTTGGCGTGCACCATCGCCCCGCGGTAGAGGAAGATCCGGATGCCGTCGGCCAGCAGTTCGTCGTAGAAGCCACGGGAGAGCCAGTCGGCCAGCACGTGGTTCGACTCCGCCGGAATGATGATCTTGATGTCGACACCCCGCCGCGCCGCGGCGAACAGGGCGGCCAGGAAGTCGTCGTCGGGCACGAAGTAGGCCTGGGTGATGTGGATGCTCTTCGATGCCCTGTCGATCGCCTCGAGGTACATGTTGCGGATGGGGTAGACGGCCGTGCGGGGCGTGTTGCGGTGGATCCGGATGTCAGTGGTCCACTCGCGGCCCGAGGACGATTCGAGCGGCACCGACCGGTTGGAACGGTGCCACAGGCCGCGGGGGGTGATGTTCCACTGGTCGACGAAGGCGTTGTCGACCTCGGTCACGATCGGCCCGGTGAAGCGGGCGTGCGTGTCGCGCCACCTGTCCGCGTACAGGCTGCCGATGTTGTAGCCGCCCAGGAACGCCACAGTGCCGTCGACGACGAGCAGCTTGCGGTGGTCGCGCCCGCCGTTGCGGTGGTCGAGACGCCCGAGCGGCCCGATGATCGGGTGCCAGCGCACGTGGACCTCGGGGGAGAAGTGGAAGAACGACTGAGGCACGACGAGGTTGGCGAACTGGTCGATGATGAGGTGTACCGCGACGCCCCGGGCGGCGGCACGCTCGACGGCGTCCTTGAAGCGGCGGCCGACCTCGTCGCTCTTCCAGATGAAGGTTTCGAGCCGCACGCTCGTGGTGGCCCCGTCGATGGCGCGCAGCATCTCGGCGTAGAGGTCTCTGCCGAAGGTGTAGATCGTCACCGTGTTGTCGCCGACCTCGGCGGGCAGCGGGGCGGAGATGGGGAAGCGATGCGGGCGACGATGCCGGCGACGCACATAGCCGGCGATGGTCACACCGATCGCGGCGGCGGTCTGGGCGGCCAGGATCGAGGACGCGATCGGGCCGACCCAACGCCGTATTTGCGGCATCGCGGCCCGTCGGCGGGGGACTGGCGCCTTGCTCATGCACGAAATCTAGCCAATGGTGCCGCGCACGCGCCTCATGGAGGCCGTGGAGCGCCGCGGACGCCCCGGGGCCAGGCACTAAGGTGGGGCTGCGATGAATCAGCCCGACGCCGCCACGCCCGACCTGTTCGGCGCCTTCGACCCCTCCGCGCACACCGCCGCACCGTCCGGATCGGCCGGTCAGCGTCAGCATCCGCAGGCGCGCGGTGAGGTGCTCCTCGAGGGGTTGAACCCGCCGCAGTGCGAAGCCGTCGCCCATGCGGGCGGGCCGGTTCTCGTCGTCGCCGGTGCCGGCTCGGGCAAGACGCGGGTGCTGACCCGCCGCATCGCCTGGTTGGTGTCGCAGCGCCACGTCCATCCGGGGTCGATCCTGGCGATCACCTTCACCAATAAGGCGGCCGCCGAGATGCGCGCCAGGGTCACCGAACTCGTTGGCAATCGGGCGCGGCTCATGTGGGTCTCGACTTTTCACTCAGCGTGCGTGCGGATCCTGCGCCAGGACATCGACCGGTTCGGGCTCACCAAGTCGTTCTCGATCTACGACGACGCCGACTCGAAGCGGCTCATGACGCTGGTGGCCCGCGACCAGCAACTCGACCCCAAGCGGTATCCCGTGCGGGCCCTGATGACCTGGGTGTCGAACTGCAAGAACGAACTCGTCGACTTCGAGAGCGCCCGCGCCCGGTCGGAGTCGGCGAACGACCAGGTGTTCGCCGAGGCGTACCGCGAGTACCAGCGCCGGCTGGTGGCGGCCAACGCGCTCGACTTCGACGACCTCATCATGACCACCGTCCATCTGCTGCAGGCGTTCCCCGATGTGCGCGAGAGCTACCGCCGGCGGTTCCGGCAGGTGCTCGTCGACGAGTACCAGGACACCAACCACGCCCAGTACGCCCTCATCCGTGAGTTGTGCTCCGCGCCCGCACCGGAAGCCGGCGGGGAACTCACCGAGGGGAGCCGGCTCATCGAGCCCCCCGAGCTCATGGTGGTCGGCGACTCCGACCAGTCGATCTACGCCTTCCGGGGCGCCACGATCCGCAACATCCTCGACTTCGAGTCGGATTTCCCCGGCGCGCGCACGATCCTGCTGGAGCAGAACTACCGCTCCACCCAGAACATCCTCACCGCGGCCAACTCGGTGATCCGCAACAACCCCGGGCGACCCGACAAGGCCCTGTGGAGCGACGCCGGTGACGGTCCGCTGATCACGGGCTACGTCGCCGACACCGAGCACGATGAGGCGCAGTTCGTCGCCACCGAGATCGACCGGCTGCACGACGAAGACCTCGTCCGGTACGGCGACACGGCCGTGTTCTACCGCACCAACGCCCAGTCGCGGGCGTTCGAAGAGGTGTTCATCCGGGTGGGCCTGCCGTACAAGGTGGTGGGCGGCGTCCGCTTCTACGAGCGGCGCGAGGTGCGCGACGCCATCGCCTACCTCAGGGCGATCGCCAACCCCGCCGACGACGTGTCGGTGCGCCGGATCCTCAACGTGCCCAAGCGCGGCATCGGCGACCGTGCCGAGGCGGCGATCGAGCACCTGGCAGCGGCCAACCGGATCCCGTTCTCGGACGCGCTCGACCGGGCCGACGAGGCCGGCCTGCCGGCCCGCGGACGCAACCAGGTGACGGCCTTCGCCGACCTCATGCGCCGGCATCGGGCGATGGTCGAGGCGGGGCGTCCCGCCGACGAGATCCTCACCTCGATCCTCAGGGATTCGGGCTACCTGTCAGAACTCGAGCACAGCAGCGACCCGCAGGACGAGTCACGCCACGAGAACCTCGTCGAACTGGTCAGCGTCGCCGCCGAATTCGTCGCCGCCGCGCACTCGGTCGACCTGGACGCGGAGATGCTCGCGGCCGAGGCCGCCCGGGCCGACGACGAGACCGGCACGGCGCTGCTCGCAGGCATGCCCGAACCCGACGACTCGCTGGCGGCCTTCCTCGAGCGGATCGCGCTGGTCGCCGATTCCGACCAGATCCCCGACCACGACGGGGGCGGCGGCGTTGTGACGCTCATGACCCTGCACACGGCCAAGGGCCTCGAGTTCGACACCGTGTTCCTGACCGGCTTCGAGGACGGCGTGTTCCCCCACATGCGGGCCTTGCTCGACCGTGCCGAACTCGAGGAGGAGCGCCGCCTCGCCTACGTGGGCATCACCCGGGCCCGCCGCAGGCTCTACCTCACCCGCGCCGCAACCCGAACCCAGTGGGGATCACCGCAGTACAACCCGCCCAGCAGGTTCGTCGAGGAGATTCCGGTCAGGCTGCTCGACTGGAGGCGTACCGACGCCGCCATCACGTCGTGGACGACGAATTCGGCCACGCGCGACCACCAGACCCGCTCGCGGCTGTCGCCATCCACCGGTGGGGGATCCGCGCCGCCGGCCCGGGTCGCCGCCGTCGCCGTCGGAGACCGCGTGCTGCATTCGAGTTTCGGCCTGGGCACGGTCGTCGCTGTGTCCGGCAGCGGTGACAACGCGAAGGCCGACGTCGACTTCGGATCGGGCGGCCTCAAGCGGCTCGCGCTCAAGTACGCTCCGATGGAGAAGCTCTGACCCGCGGCGGGGCCGCCGCGGCACCGGCCGATCTGTGATCGGACGCCAGCCGGCGGGAATTCCTGCCATCGGTCGAGTCGGGGTAATCTCGACCAGGCTGCCGACAGCAGCGTGACCCGAGCGGGACGTGGTCGTCCCGCCTGCTCGTGGGAGTGATGCACTGTGGATCTGTACGAGTACCAGGCGCGCGACCTGTTCGAGGCACACGGTGTTCCGGTGCTTCGCGGGCTCGTCGCCACCACACCCGAAGAGGCCCGAGCCGCCGCCGAGACGCTCGGCACGTCGGTCGTCGTGGTCAAGGCCCAGGTGAAGACCGGTGGCCGCGGCAAGGCCGGGGGTGTGAAACTCGCCCGCAGTCCCCAGGAGGCTGAAGACCGTGCCCGGGAGATTCTGGGCATGGACATCAAGGGGCACACCGTGCACCGGGTCATGATCACCGAGGGTGCCGACATCGCCGAGGAGTTCTACTTCTCGCTGCTGCTCGACCGCACCAACCGCGCCTACCTCGCCATGGCCAGCGTCGAGGGTGGCGTCGAGATCGAGACGCTCGCCGAGGAACGCCCCGAGGCGCTGCATCGGGTGACGTGTCGACCCCCGTGTCGGCTTCACCCGGGCCAAGGCCGACGAGGTCGTTCACGCCGCCGGTTTCGCCCCCGAGATCGCCGACGAGGTGTCGCGGGTGCTCGTGAAGCTCGGCGAGGTCTATCACGGCGAGGACGCCACCCTGGTCGAGGTGAACCCGCTGGTGCGTACCGGCGACGGTCGGATCATCGCCCTCGACGGGAAGATGACCCTCGACGACAACGCCCGCTTCCGGCATCCCGAGCACGCCGAGTACGTCGACAACATGTCGACCGATCCACTCGAGCGGGAGGCCGCCGAGAAGCATCTCAACTACGTCAAGCTCGACGGAAGCGTCGGAATCATCGGCAACGGGGCAGGGCTGGTCATGAGCACCCTCGACGTCGTCGCCCGGGCGGGGCACGACCTTCCCGGAAGCCCGCGGCCGGCGAACTTCCTCGACATCGGCGGCGGCGCCTCGGCCCAGGTGATGGCCAACGGACTCGGCATCATCCTCGGCGACCCGCAGGTGCGCTCGGTGTTCGTCAACGTCTTCGGCGGAATCACGGCCTGCAACGAGGTCGCCAGCGGCATCGTGCACGCCCTGACCATGCTCGGCGACAAGGCCACCAAGCCGATCGTCGTGCGTCTCGACGGCAACGCCGTCACCGTCGGCCGGGAGATCCTGGCCGAAGCGAACCATCCCCTGGTCACCGTGGTCGACACCATGGACGAAGCGGCGCGCAAGGCCGCCGAACTGGCCGCAGCGGCAGAGGAGGCCTGAGCATGTCGATCTTTCTCGATCACCACTCCAAGATCATCGTCCAGGGCATGACCGGGTCCGAGGGGCGCAAGCACACCCAACGGATGATCATGTCCGGCTCGCGCATCGTCGGCGGCGTGACCCCCGGCAAGGGCGGCCAGTCGGTCCTCTTCGAGGAGGACCCTGTGCCGGTGTTCAACTCGGTTCAGGGCGCCGTGGCCGAGACCGGCGCGAATGTCTCGGTCGTGTTCGTCCCCGCCCCCTACGCGAAGAAGGCCGTCATCGAGGCGGTCGAGGCGGGCATCGGTCTCATCGTCTGCATCACCGAGGGCATCCCGGTGGCCGACGCCGCCGAGTTCTACTCCCTCACCAAGGGCACCGAGAGCCGCCTCATCGGCCCCAACTGCCCGGGGCTCATCTCCCCCGGGCGCTCGAACGCGGGGATCATCCCCGCCAACATCGCCGGGCCCGGACGCATCGGCCTCGTCAGCAAGTCGGGCACGCTCACCTACCAGATGATGTACGAACTGCGAGGATTCGGGTTCTCGACCGCGGTCGGCATCGGGGGCGACCCGATCATCGGCACCACGCACATCGACTGCCTCGAGGCGTTCGAGAACGACCCCGACACCGACGCGATCATCATGATCGGCGAGATCGGCGGTGACGCCGAGGAGCGTGCGGCCGAATACGTCAAGGGGCATGTCAGCAAGCCCGTCATCGGCTATGTCGCGGGGTTCACGGCCCCCGAGGGGCGCACCATGGGCCACGCCGGCGCCATCGTCTCGGGCTCGTCGGGCACCGCCCGGGCCAAGAAGGCGGCCCTGGAGGCCGCCGGCGTCCAGGTCGGCAGCACGCCGAGCGAGACGGCGGCGTTGATGCTCGAGGTCATGCAGGCGGTCGGGGCGTCCTGAGGATCCGGCACTCCCGGCCCCGTCTCCGACGGCGGGACCGGGAGCCGCGCTATGGTCGGGGCCCCGTCTGACCGCGTCGGACCCCGACGACGGGAGAGCATCGAGCAGGGAGTGAGGTCGCCGTGGCCCCGACACCGTCCACCTCGCGTCGCCGCCGCGTCGGACTCCGGGTGCTGCGCCGTGACCCGTCGAGGAATCGGGAGCGGCCGCTCGTGCCCTGGATGCTCGCCGCCCTGGCCGGGGGCATCGTGGCGGCCCTGGCCGGATATCTCGTCGCACTGGGGGGCAGCACCCTCGCCTGGCTCGCCGCCACCGACATCGGCTACGGCGGTGTGGCCACGGTGGCCGCGCGGTTCTGGCTGCTCGCCCATGGGGCGCCGGTGTCCGTCGGCCCGGTCACCCTGTCGGTCGCGCCCCTCGGTTACACGGTGCTCATGGCGTTCATCGCGATCGGGGTCGCCGGGTTCGCGGCGAGTCAGGCGCGAGCCGCACTGCTCGCCGAGGCCGACGACGGATCCGCCACCCTGTGGGACCGGCCGACCCCGTCGGACCAGCACATGTACCGCCGGGGGGCGCAGGTCGTCGCATTGTTCACGCTCGGATACGTCGTGGCGGTCTCGGTTCCCGCTGCCGCCGTTCTCGCCACCAACCAGGCCAGCCGCGCCGGGCTCGGCGCGCTCGGACTGGCACTGGTCAGCTCACTCATCGGAGTCGCCCGCGGGTTCGGCCTGCCGGTCACCCGCGACTGGCCGGCGTGGCTGCGGGCCGTCCCTCTCGCGGTCAGCGCCGCGTTGCTCGTGCTCCTCGCCGGCGCCGCACTGCTCACGGGGATCGCACTCACCGTACAGTGGCGTCGGGTGGCGCACCTCACACAGTCGCTTCAGGCCGGCGTGCTCGGCGGGCTGATCCTGCTGCTGCTCCAGGTGTTCTACCTTCCCAACCTCATCGGCTGGTCGTCGTCGTGGGTGCTCGGCGCCGGTTTCACGCTCGGCCGGGGTTCGATCATCACTCCCGTCGAGACCCGGTCCGGGCTGCTCCCCGGGGTGCCGGTGCTCGGTGCGGTGCCGCCCGACGGAGCGGGGGGAGCCGGGCTGTGGTGGCTGCTCGCCGGGGTCGCCGCGGGCGGCATGGCCGCGCTCGTCGTCGCCCGGGCGAGACGCACGGCGCGGTTCGACGAGGTCGCGCTCGTGGGAGGGCTCGCGGGAATCCTGTCGGCCGGCTGCTACCTGGCGCTGGTCTGGCTGACGGGTGGCGACCTCGGAACCGGTCGGCTCAGCGGCTTCGGTCCCCGGATGGTGCCGCTGGCGGTCATGGCGGTGACCACCCTCGGGCTGTCAGGTCTGGTCACCGGGCTGATCATCGGACTGGTGCGCCGGTCGGCGTCGGGTGCCCTCGACGTCGTGCCGGGCGACGAGCCCCACCCGTCGTGACGGGATCGGGGCGGCGCCGGGTCGTTCGAGGGCTTCCGGGCGAGGGGCCGGGAGGGTCCGCGCCCGCGGCGGAGGTGCGCGGGGTCGGGGGCGTCACCTTGTAGGGTTTCTGTCGTGGCCCACCGCATCGTCGTTCTCGCGTCCGGTTCAGGCACCCTGCTGCAGGCGCTGCTCGATTCCTGCGCCGACGGCAAGGTCGACGCGACGGTCGTGGCCGTGGGCACCGACCGCGACGGCGTCCAAGCGCTCGACCGGGCCCGTTCGGCGTCGGTTCCGACGTTCGTCCTGCCGGTGTCGCAGTTCTCCACCCGGGCCGCGTGGGACGAGGCGCTCCGCGACGCGGTCGCGGCCCACGAGCCCGACCTCGTCGTCTCTGCCGGCTTCATGAAGCTCGTCGGCCCGGCGTTCCTCGCCGCCTTCGGCGGGCGGATGGTGAACACCCACCCTGCGCTGCTGCCGGCGTTCCCCGGCATGCACGGGCCACGGGACGCCCTCGAGTACGGCGTCAAGGTGACCGGCGCCACGATCATCCTCGTCGACGACGGCGTCGACACCGGCCGCATCCTCGGCCAGGTCGCCGTGCCGGTGCTGCCCGACGACACGGTCGAGACACTGCACGAACGCATCAAGGTCGAAGAGCGGCGTCTGCTCATCGAGACAGTCGCGACCTGGCCACCGGCCGAGGCGACCGGCCGTCGGGCCTCGGCGTCCAGCCGAGACGGCACCGCCCGAACGCCCGCTCCGTGAGCGTCGCACCCCGCACCCGTCCGATCGTCCAGCCCGCGTGAGAGACAACCTGAAGGAGACCCGCCCGTGACCGATGCCACCGCAGCCCCCACCCCCCAGAACGTCGGGGGCGACCGCCTGCCCATCCGCCGGGCGATCGTCTCGGTCTACGACAAGACCGGCCTCGCCGATCTCGGACGGGCCCTCAGCGCCCACGGGGTCGAGATCGTCTCGACCGGTTCGACCGCCCGCACCCTCTCCGACGCCGGTGTCGCCGTGGTGCCGGTCGAGCAGGTCACCGGGTTTCCCGAATGCCTCGACGGGCGGGTGAAGACGCTGCACCCGCGCATCCACGCCGGGATCCTCGCCGATCGTCGTCTCCCGTCCCACCGCGACCAGCTGGCCGACCTCGACATCGCCCCGTTCGACCTCGTGGTGAGCAACCTCTATCCGTTCAGCCAGACGGTGACCTCTGGCGCCGACGCCGATGAGTGCGTCGAACAGATCGACATCGGTGGGCCGTCGATGGTGCGGGCCGCGGCCAAGAACCACCCGAGCGTGGCGATCATCACCGCGGCCGACCAGTACGACCTGCTGGTGGCCGCACTGGACGCCGGCGGCTTCACCCTGGCCGAGCGGCGGCAACTGGCGGCGGCCGCGTTCCAGCACACCGCCACCTACGACATGGCCGTGGCCACCTGGATGGGCTCGGTGCTCACCGACGACTCCGGGGGCGACGGGTTCCCGGCCCACGTGCTGAACGCTTACGACAAGATCGGCACGCTGCGCTACGGCGAGAACTCCCATCAGGCCGCCGCGCTGTACTCCCAACCCGGTGCGCCCGGTGGTATCACCCAGGCCGAGCAGCTGCACGGCAAGGAGATGAGCTACAACAACTACACCGACGGTGATGCCGCCTACCGGGCCGCGTACGACTTCTCCGAAACCGCCGTCGCGGTGATCAAGCACGCCAACCCCTGCGGCATCGCCGTGGGCGCCGACGTCGCCGAGGCCCACCGCAAGGCGCACGCGTGCGACCCCGTGTCGGCGTTCGGCGGTGTCATCGCCACGAACCGTCCCGTCAGCGTCGAGATGGCCGAGCAGGTGGCGGGGATCTTCACCGAGGTGATCATCGCGCCCGCCTACGACGACGGTGCGCTCGAGATCCTGCAAGGGAAGAAGAACATCCGGATCCTGCGTGCAGGGGCCCTACCGGCACCGCGACCTGCATCTCACCTCGATCTCCGGCGGAGCACTGGTCATGCAGCCCGACCGGATCGACGCCGCCGGCGACGAACCGTCGGACTGGACGCTCGCCGCCGGGCCCGCCGCCGACGATCAGACCCTCACCGACCTTGCGTTCGCCTGGCGTGCGGTGCGCGCGGTGAAGTCGAACGCGATCCTGCTGGCCAAGGACGGCGCCTCCGTGGGCGTCGGCATGGGTCAGGTCAACCGGGTCGACTCGTGCAAGCTCGCCGTCGACCGTGCCGGCGACCGCGCCGTCGGCTCGGTCGCCGCGTCCGACGCGTTCTTCCCGTTCAACGACGGTCCGACGATCCTCATCGAGGCCGGCATCCGCGCCATCGTCCAGCCCGGCGGGTCGGTGCGCGACCAGGACACGATCGACGCGGCGAACGCCGCCGGGGTCTCCCTCTACTTCACCGGTACCCGGCACTTCTTCCACTGAGCCGGACCCCAGCACCACCAATCGACAGCGCAGGCGCCGGCGGGCGCCGGAACGGACGGATTCGATGACCGCAACGAGAATGGCCGGTGGCCCGGTCGCCAAGCAGATCAAGGCCGAACTGGCCGGTCGCGTCGCCGCTCTCACCGAGCGCGGCATCGTCCCCGGCCTCGGGACGATCCTGGTCGGCGACGACCCGGCCAGCCATGCGTATGTCAACGGGAAGCACAAGGACTGCCAGGAGGTCGGCATCACCTCGATCCGACACGACCTGCCGGCCGACACCAGCGCGGAGGATCTGCGCCGGCTCATCGAGGAGATGAACGCCGACCCGGCCGTCACGGGATTCCTCGTGCAGATGCCGCTGCCCGCCCACCTCGACGACAACTGGGCGCTCAACCTCGTCGACCCGGACAAGGACATCGACGGGCTGACCGAGGCCAACCTCGGGCGCCTCGTGACCGGGCGAACGGGGCACCTGCCCTGCACCCCGCAGGGGGTCGTCGAGTTGCTGCGCCGCTACGACGTGCCGATCAAGGGCGCCGAGGTCTGCGTTCTGGGTCGCGGCACGACGGTCGGTCGGCCGCTCGCCCTGCTGCTCAGCCGTCGGAGCGAGAACGCCACCGTCACCCAGTGCCACACCGGCACGAAGGACCTCGGCAAGCACACCCGCGAAGCCGACATCGTCATCTGCGCCGCCGGGCGTTCCCGGAATCCTCACCGGCGACATGGTGAAGCCGGGCGCGGTGGTGGTCGACGTGTCGATCTCCCGTACCGACGCCGGGCTCGTCGGCGACGTGGCACCCGACGTGTGGGACGTCGCGTCGATGGTCTCGCCCGTTCCCGGAGGGGTCGGGTTGATGACCCGGGCCATGTTGCTCGTGCACGTCGTCGAGCGCGCCGAGCACCTTGCCCGAGCCGTCTGAGCGGGCGTCGATGACCCGCCGCACCGGCCGACGGCCGAGGACATCGGCCGCGCCGCCCCGCCCATGGTTGGAGTGGCCACTCGTGCTGGTGCTCATCGCCGCCGGCACCGGGGTGATCATCATGTCCACCGGGCACTGGCGTCGCGGCTCGTTCGCCTTCGGTGCCGCCGTGGTGGGCGCGGGCCTGCTCCGGGCCGTGCTACCGCCCCGGTTGGCCGGGCTGCTGGCCGTGCGCAAACGCTGGTTCGACGTGCTCGTCACGCTCGGCGCCGGCGTGTCGATCATGGTGCTGTCGCTCATCGTGCCACCCGAGCACTGACGACGAACTGCCGGTGGCCACCCCCGCGGGGGCGGCCACCGGCAGTCGTGCGTGTTGGGCGGCTCAGATGAGACCGAGGTCGGTGACCGCCGCCTTCTCGTCCTGGAGTTCGGCGACCGAAGCGTCGATGCGGGCGCGGGAGAACTCGTTGATGTCCAGGCCCTGGACGATCGAGTACCGGCCGTCGGTGACCGTGACGGGGAACGAGCTGATGATCCCCTCGGGCACGCCGTAGCTACCGTCGGACGGCACCGACATCGACACCCAGTCACCCTCGGGAGTGCCGAGCAGCCAGTCGTGCATGTGCTCGACGGTGGCGTTGGCCGCGGAAGCGGCCGACGAGAGGCCACGGGCGGCGATGATCGCGGCCCCGCGCTTGGCGACGGTCGGGATGAAGTCGTTCTCGATCCACGCCTGGTCGCCCACGGCCTCCGCCG
This sequence comes from uncultured Actinomycetota bacterium, assembly GCA_963798885.1. Lineage (GTDB taxonomy): Bacteria > Actinomycetota > Actinomycetes > Propionibacteriales > Propionibacteriaceae > JAJYQH01. Next base: position 90,706 of record CAWCUX010000013.1, read on the forward strand.
CGTTCTTCCCGTCGACGAGGGTGTTGAACAGGTCGGGGTACTGGGTGGAGGAGTGGTTGCCCCAGATGGTCATGTGGGTGATCGAGGAGACCGGCGTGCCGAGCTTGTGGGCAAGCTGGGCCTTGGCCCGGTTGTGGTCGAGCCGGGTCAGCGCGTGGAAGCGATCACGCGGGATGTCGGGGGCGTTGGTCATCGCGATCAGCGCGTTGGTGTTGGCCGGGTTGCCGGTGACCAGGATCCTGACGTCGTCGGCGGCGACCTTGTTGAGGGCCTTGCCCTGGGCGGTGAAGATCGCGCCGTTGGCGCTGAGCAGATCGGAGCGCTCCATGCCGGCCTTGCGGGGCATGGCAGCCGACGAGCATGGCGGCGTTGACGCCGTCGAAGACCTTCTCCGGATCGTCGCCGATCTCGACTCCGGCGAGGTTCGGGAACGCGCAATCGTCCAGTTCCATCACGACGCCCTCGAGGGCCTTGAGCGCGGGAGTGATCTCGAGCAGGCGCAATTCGACGGGTGTGTCGGGGCCGAGCAGGGATCCGCTGGCGATACGGAACAACAGGCTGTAACAGATCTGGCCGGCGGCGCCGGTGACGGCGATCTTCACGGGTGACTGACTCACGATGATGATGACCTTTCTCAACCTCGAGTGGACGCGTCCAACCTACCGCCCATGACCGTGGTGTGCATCGCGGGCCCCGGGGTCAGAAGATGACGGTGCGGGCGCCGTCGAGGAACACCCTGTGCTCGGCGAACAGTCGCACGGCCTCACGCAAGGTGCTGCTCTCCTGGTCCTGTCCGATCGCCATGAGTTGCTGCGGCGACTTGGTGTGGTCGACGCGGACCACGTTCTGTTCGATGATCGGCCCCTCGTCGAGGTCGGGCGTCACGAAATGCGCGGTCGCCCCGATGAGCTTGACCCCGCGCGCGTGGGCCTGGCGGTACGGGTTGGCGCCCTTGAAGCCGGGCAGGAACGAGTGGTGGATGTTGATGACCCGACCCGCGAGGTGCGCGCACAGGTCTGGGGAGAGGATCTGCATGTACCGCGCGAGGACGACCAGTTCGATGTCGAGTTCGTCGACCAGGTCGCGCACCCGACGCTCGAACTCGGGCTTGGTCGGCGGGGTCACCGCATGGTGCTGGAACTCGACCCCGTAGAAGCCTGCCAGCGGACCGAGGTCGGGATGGTTCGCGATGACCAGGGGCACGTCGATGTTGAGGTACCCGCTGCGCTGGCGGTAGAGCAGGTCGTTCAGCACGTGCCCGGACTTGGAGGCGAGCACCAGCGTGCGGGTGGGCCGGTCGCGGGGAACCAGCGTCCACTCGGCGCGGAGGCTCTGCATGACCGGCGCGAGGGCCGACTCGATGATCCGGCGATCGTCGTCGAGGTCGGCGAGCTCCGTCTCGATCTGGATGCGTTGGAAGAACCGCCCGGTGTCGAGGCTGGAGAACTGGTGCGCCTCGACGATGTTGCCTCCCGCCGCGACGATGCCGCCCGACACGGCGTGCACGATGCCCGGCCGGTCGGGGCAGGCGATGGTCAGAACCCACATGCTCACGACACCGAACCCTAGTGTCACGGCGCCGGTCCCGGAGGATCCTGGCGTGGTGGTGGTCGTCGTCGGCGGTCGGCGTCGTGCGCTGGGGCAGAATGGGTGCGTGCCCACACCCCCTTCCGACGACCGGTTCCGTGACCGTCACCAACATGTCGACCCGGTCGCCGCGGTCGCGCGGATCGTCGCCGAGTTGCGCTCCGGACGCCGCCTGGTGATCGTCGACGGGTTGTCCGCGTCGGGCAAGTCGACCCTCGCCGCCGCCGTCGTGGCGGAGGCCGACACGCCGACCGCGATCATCCGGGGCGACGACTTCATCCGCCGTGGAACCACCGCGTGGGATCGTGAGCGCTTCGTCCGCGATGTGCTCGAGCCACTCGGCCGGGGGGAGGCCGGGCGCTACCAGCCGTGGCCCTGGGACTCCGACGAGCCGACCGGGTGGGTGTCGGTGCCTGCCGGCAGCACTGTGATCCTCGAAGGGATCGCCGTGTCCGACCTCGACGCCGACCGTGTGCCGGTCGGAGAGCCCCTGGTGGTGTGGGTCGAGGCCGACGATGACGAACGTGCGCGACGCTCGGCCCGCCGCGCGCCGCACCGGTTCGCGTGCTGGCGCGACGACTGGCTGCCGATCGAGCGGGCGTGGGCCGAGCGCGTGCGCCCCTGGCAACGCGCCCACCTGGTGGTCGGCACCTGAGTCATCCGCCCCGGGAACGCATCGCTGACCACCGGGCGCATCGACCGGTGACGGCGCCTCCCGTAGTCTTGACGTCCATGAGCAGGTCCACGGGTTCCGGCAGCGATCAGGAGGGCCATAGTCCCCGCGCCCGGCAGGTCGTCCGGCCGGCCGGCGTGCCACCGGTGGGCGTCCCATCGACCGGCGTCGGCCACCGGACACCCCCGCGTCACGGGGAGCGGCGATGAACGCCTGGGGCTACTCGATCGTCATTCTGCTGCTGATTCTGCTGAGTGGCGTCTTCGCCGCCGCCGAGATCGCTCTGGTGTCGCTGCGTGAGAGCCAGGTCGCCGCGCTCGAGCATCGCGGGCGCCGGGGCGCGGTGATCGCCAAGCTCGCCCGCGACCCCAACCGCTTCCTGTCCGCCGTGCAGATCGGCGTCACCCTGGCCGGTTTCCTGTCCGCGGCTTTCGGCGGCGCGACGCTGACCGAATCGCTCGCACCCCACCTGGAGGTGTTCGGACTCTCGGCGTCGGTGGCGCGCACGATCGCCCTGGTGCTCATCACCCTGGTCATCTCCTACGTGTCGATCGTCCTCGGCGAGTTGACCGCCAAACGATTGGCCATGCAGCGGGTCGAGGGATTCGCGCTGGCCCTCGCGCCGCTCGTCGACTTCGTCGCCTCGATCGCACGCCCGGTCATCTGGCTGCTCGGCCGCTCGACCAACATCGTCGTGCGGCTGCTCGGCGGCGATCCGAAGGCCTCCAGGGAGCAGGTCAGCGACGAGGAGTTGCGGGCGATGGTGGTCAACTCCCAGACCCTGGGCGCCGAGGAACGGCAGATCCTCGACGACGTGTTCGACGCGGGCGAGCGCTCGCTGCGTGAGGTGATGGTGCCGCGCACCGAGGTCGACTTCCTCCCCGGTGACCTGCCCGCCTACAAGGCGGTCCGCGCCGTGCAGGGGGCGGAACATTCCCGATACCCCGTCACCGACGGGTCGGCCGACCGTGTCCTCGGTTTCGTGCACGTGCGCGACCTCATGGACCTCGACCCGATGAGCCGCACCACGCCGGTGCGTCAGCTCTGCCGCCCGGTGATGGCGCTGCCCGAGACGGTGAGGGTGCTGCGCGCACTCACCGAGATGCGCCGCGCGTCGTCCCATCTCGCGATCGTCAAGGACGAATACGGCGGCACCTCCGGCATCGTCACGCTCGAAGACCTCGTCGAAGAGCTCATCGGCGACATCACCGACGAGTACGACCAGCCGGTCGCGGGCAGCGCGAGCCATGGGCAGCGCAACGAGGTCGAGGGCCTGACCACCCTCGACGACTTCGCCGAACGGTTCGGCTACGAACTGTCCGCGGGCCCGTACGACACGGTCGCGGGCTATGTGATGGCCCAACTGGGGCACGTGCCCGAACTCGGCGACCGGGTCGAGGTCGACCTGTCCCGACTCGCCGGGCCCAATCCGCTCAATCTGCCCGACCGGGCGCTCGTGCGCTTCACGATCACCGAACTCGACGGGCGCCGTGCGGCCTGGATCCTGGTCAACCGGGTCGGGGACGAGCCCGAGGCGCCGGCCCCCGATGTGCTCCCTCCCACCGCGCCGAGTCCCCCGGAGACCTGACGGGGAATCCTGCCGGGGCGCCGGATGCGAAACGCTGTGCCCAGCGCCGCGCCCGCCCACAGTCACGAGGAGGTTGCCTTGCCCGACCCGGACGCCGACGGCGTGCGCCTGCTCACCGGACCAGGTGCCGGTGAGTTGCTGCGTGCCGCGGCGTCCCGTGCCGGGGGAGCCCTCGGTTCCTGGCGTCTCGATCACGTCGACACCGAACCCGGGCGGGTCACGACGGCCACCTACACGGCGACCGTCGACTGGCCGTACGGGTCACGCACCGAACTGGTGGGCGCCAGCTTCCGGGCCCGCGGCCCGCGTGGCAGCGACCGGCACGCGGAGATCTTCGACGACGGTCGCCAGCAGGTCGCGGTGTGGATCCACCCGCACGACCCCGACCTGCCGGCGCTGGCCTCGGTGGCGTTCGTGGAGACGCTGGCCCGGGTGCTCGTCGAGTGGGGGGTTCTCCCCGGACCGGTCTCGCCCGACCGGGTGCGGCTCCGGATGCTCACCTATCGTCCGCGCCGGCGAGCGGTGCTGCGGGCCGACATCGACCACCGCGGCACCACCCTGACGCTCTATCTCAAGGTGCTGCCCGCCGAGCGGGCCGACGACCTGGTGGCCCGGCACCGGCATCTGCTGGCGGCGGGTCTTCCCGTGCCCGAGGTGGTGGCCGCCGCCCCCGGTGTGGTCGCGCTGCGCGCGTTGCCCGGTCGCCCGTTGGGGGAGGAGTTGTACCGGCTCCGTCCGGTGGTGGCCGCCGAGCAGGTCCTCGAACTGCTCGCGGCGCTGCCGGCGTCGGCGATGCGGCTTCCCCGTCGCCCCGCCTGGAGCGAGTCGCTCGACTACTACGCCGAGATCGTGGCGCGCACCAGCCCGCGGGAGGCGGCGCGGCTCGGGCGTCTCACGAACACCATCGGCGTCGACCTCGGGGCGACCCCCCCCGACGACGCGCCGACACACGGTGACTTCCACGAGGGCCAACTGCAGGTCGCCGATGGGCGGATCGTCGGCCTGCTCGACGTCGACACCCTCGGGCCGGGTCGCCGGGTCGACGACCTGGCCTGCCTCGTCGCCCACCTGTCGACCGTGCAGCGGATGTCGCGCCCGCAGGCTGAACGACTGCAGGGACTCCTCAACGCCTGGGTGCCGGTGTTCGACGACGTGGTCGATCCCGCCGAACTCAGGCTGAGGGCAGCCGCGGTCGCCGTCTCGCTGGCCACCGGTCCGTTCCGCGCCCAGGAACCCGACTGGCCGGCCGCCACGTCGCGCATCCTGGACGCCGCCGAACGGCTCGTGCGACAGGTTGGCTGAGCGTGCGACCCGGCCCCCGGATTGCACTCAGGTAACGGTTTCGTGATCGGTGAACCCCACCCGGTCCTGGTGAGATTCTGGCCGTTACAGTGTGGAAAGCTCTAGCCGAGCACGCACATTTTCTGCTTTCAGGAGGCAGTTTCCGTGAAGAAATCCTTCGTTTCCGCGTCCGCCCTGGTGGCTGTTGCGGCGTTGTCGTTCGCCGGATGCGCATCTGCGCCGACATCCGGCTCGTCGGACGTCCGAATCCGCGACCAGTGCGGCCAGTTCTGCCGCCAGCAGTGCCGCCGGCAACGCCAGTTTCAAGGCCTGCATGGTCTCCGATTCCGGCGGCTTCGACGACAAGTCGTTCAACCAGACGTCGTTGGCCGGCCTCACCCGCGCGGGTGAACAACTCGGCGTCCAGACCGCCAAGGTCGAGTCGTCCAGCGACGCCGACTACGCGACCAACGTCGCCTCTCTGCTGACCGCCAACTGCAACATGATCGTCGGCGTCGGCTTCAAACTGGGCGACGCCATCAGCGCGGCGGCCAAGGCCAACCCCAACGTCGACTTCGCCATCGTCGACGACGCCCCTCAGGGCGCGCCGTCGAACCTGCAGCCGCTGGAGTTCAACACCGCGCAGTCGTCGTTCCTGGCCGGGTACCTCGCGGCCGCGATGAGCAAGACCGGCAAGGTCGGCACCTTCGGCGGGTTGAACATCCCCACTGTCACCGTGTTCATGGACGGCTTCTCCCAGGGCGTCGACTACTTCAACCAGCAGAAGGGCAAGAGCGTCCAGGTGCTCGGCTGGGACGCCAAGAAGCAGGACGGTCAGTTCGTGCCCGGCAGCAACCCGTTCGGCAATGTCTCCGGCGGCCAGACCGTCGCCAAGGGCCTGGTCAGCCAGGGTGCCGACATCCTGTTCCCCGTCGCCGGCGGTGCCGGGGTCGGCGCGCTGCAGACCGCGGCCGACTCGAAGGGCAAGGTCTCGGCGATCTGGGTCGACACCGACGGCTACATCTCGGTGCCGCAGTTCAAGAGCGTCATCATGACCTCGGTCTACAAGGGCATGGACAACGCCGTGTTCGCCTCGATCAAGTCGGCTGTTGACGGCCAGTTCTCCGGCAAGGCCTACATCGGCACCCTCTCGAACAGTGGCACCGGCCTCGCGCCGTTCCACGACTTCGACTCGAAGGTCCCCGCGAGCGTGAAGTCCGACCTCGACGCGATCAAGGCCGACATCGTCTCGGGCAAGATCACCATCACCTCCAAGTCGCAGCCGACCGGCTGAGCCGGCGCGTCCCACACCGCACGGCGATGGGGGAGGGGGCCGCACCGGTTCCCTCCCCCACCAGTGCCACCCGCGGCGATGTCGGCCGCGGGTTCCGTCCCGTCCCGTCCACCCGTCCGGCGTGTCCCACACCCGGGTCGCGGGTGACGCTGTGGAAGGATCACTTCGTGTCACCAACCACCTCGGCTCGCGCGGACGTCGCGCGGCATCGCGGGGACGAGCGCCGTGCCCCGGTGACCGAGGGGCTGAGCCTCCGCGGAATCACCAAGCGGTTCGGCACGCTCGTCGCCAACGACCACATCGACCTCGACATCGTGCCCGGCCGGATCCACTGCCTCCTCGGCGAGAACGGGGCCGGCAAGTCCACCCTGATGAACCAGTTGTACGGGTTGCTGGACGCCGACGAGGGGACGATCAGCATCGACGGTGTCGAGCAGCACTTCTCCAGCCCCAAGCAGTCGATGGCCGCCGGCATCGGCATGGTGCACCAGCACTTCATGCTGGTGCCCGTGTTCACGGTCGCCGAGAACATCATCCTCGGACGCGAACAGGGCCCGTTCGGCGCACTCGACATGCGCTCCGCCCGAGCCCGGGTGCGGGAACTGAGCGACCGGTATCACCTCGCCGTGCAGCCCGACATCGTCGTCGAACGGCTTCCGATCGGCGTCCAGCAACGGGTCGAGATCCTCAAGTCGCTCGCCAACGATGCGAAGTACCTCATCTTCGACGAACCCACCGCGGTGCTCACGCCCGCAGGAGATCGACGACCTCATGGCCGTCATGCGCTCCCTGCGCGACGAGGGCCGGGCGATCGTGTTCATCACCCACAAGCTCCGCGAGGTGCGTGAGGTCGCCGACGACATCACCGTCATCCGGCGCGGCCGGGTGGTCGGCGCGGCGTCCCCCGGCGACTCGGAGGCCCATCTGGCCGAGATGATGGTGGGCCGGGCGGTGAGCATGCGGGTCGACAAGGCGCCCGCTCAGGGAGGGGACACCCGATTGCGGGTGTCCGACCTCGTCGTCGCCGACCCGGGCGGTGCGGTCGTCGTCGACCACCTCAGCTTCGACGTCGCCGAGGGGGAGGTGCTCGGCATCGCGGGGGTTCAGGGCAACGGCCAGACCGAGCTCGCCGACGCGCTGCTCGGGCTGGTTCCGGTGGTGAGCGGCTCGGTGCTGCTCGACGGCGCGCCCATCACCAACAAGCACCCGCGGCACATCATCGACTCCGGGCATCGGCTTCGTCCCCGAGGATCGTCAGCGCGACGGATTCGTGGGCAGCTACACGGTCGCCGAGAACCTCGTGCTCAACCGCATCGACCGACTTCGCGTCGAGGGGCAACCTGCGACTCGGGGCGATCCGCGAGAACGCCGAGAACCTCGTCGCCGAGTTCGACATCCGCACCCAGTCGATCGACCTTCCGGTGAGCAGCCTGTCGGGCGGCAACCAGCAGAAGGTGGTGCTGGCCCGAGAACTGTCGCGGCCGCTCAAGGTGCTGGTGGCCAGCCAGCCCACCCGCGGCGTCGATGTCGGCGCGATCGAGTTCCTGCACAAGCGGATCATCGCCGAGCGTGACACCGGGACGGCGATCGTGCTGGTGTCGACCGAACTCGAGGAGATCGAATCGTTGTCCGACCGGATCGCCGTGATGTTCCGCGGCAGGATCGTCGGGATCGTGGCGCCAGATACGCCCCGCGACGTCCTCGGACTCATGATGGCCGGGATCGGCTACGAGGAGGCGCTCGCGTCGTCCGCGCACGAGAGGCCGGGCGCACGCACAGAGCACGGAGGGCGGACATGAATGACGCCGGCACCCCGCACGGGGCCACGCGACGACGCGGATCCGCTTCCCGACGTGCGGATCGACCCGTCGCCCGGTGACCCCGAACCGGGCACGCCCGAACTGAGTCCGCGCCAGCCGGCCGCGAGGGCCGGTCGCCGCCTTCCCTGGAACGACCTGGTGGTGACGTTCGCCGCGTTCCTGCTCGCGCTCGTCGTCGGCGGGCTTCTGATGATCGTGTCCGACACGTCGGTGCGCGGCAAGTACGCCTACTTCTTCGCCCGCCCCGGCGATGCGCTGTCGGCGTCCTGGACCAAGGTGTGGACCGCGTACAGCGCCCTGTTCGAGGGGGCCGTCGGCTCGTGGGGCGCGTTCACCAACTCCACCGCCCAGGCCGCGCCGCTCATCTGCGCCGGCTTGGGTGTCGCGGTCGCGTTCCGCGCCGGATTGTTCAACATCGGCGCACAGGGCCAGGCGATCTGGGGCTCGATCCTCGCCGCGTAGGTCGGGTTCAACTTCCACGGCCTGCCGTTGGCGATCCACCTGCCGTTCGCCATCCTCGCCGGCCTGGTCGGCGGCGCGGTGTGGGGCGGCATCGCCGGTGTGCTCAAGGCGAAGGCCGGTGCCCACGAGGTCATCGTGACCATCATGCTCAACTACGTGGCGGGAGGCCTGCTCGCCTGGCTGCTCACGACCAACGCGTTCATGCGTCCCGGACGCACCGACCCGATCTCGCCGGTCGTCGATTGGAACGCCACGTTCCCACGACTGGCGAACTCCCAACTCCACCTCGGGTTCGTGCTGGCTCTCGTCGCGGCCGTACTGGTGTGGTGGCTGATGGAACGCACCACGCTCGGCTTCCAGATCAAGGCGGTCGGGGCCAACCCGCACGCGGCGGCCACCGCGGGGATGAGCGTCACCAGCGTCACGACGATCACCATGACCATCGCCGGACTGCTCGGCGGCCTCGCGGGGGTCCAGGCGGCTCTCGGCCCACTCGCGGGAGCGTCGCCCACACCGCTGACCACCGGGCTGGTCGGAAGTGTCGGATTCGACGCGATCACCGTGGCGCTGCTGGGCAGGTCACGTCCGCTCGGCACCGTGTTCGCGGGGCTGCTGTTCGGTGCCCTGCACGCGGGCGGCATCCAGATGCAGTCGACCGCGGCCACACCCCTGGCCCTCACGGCGGTGCTGCAGGCGCTGATCGTGTTGTTCGTCGCCGCGCCGGTGCTCATCCGCACGGTGCTGCCGTTCCTCAAACGGCGGAGCACCCATCGACCCGGCACCGAGCCCGTCGGCGCGCAACAAGGAGAGGCGGCATGAGCGACATCGCCACCCCGGGCACTCAGGTGGCCCCGGTCGAGCACGAGCACACCGAGTCGACCCAGGCGCGCACCCAGCGGCTGTCCACCGGGGCACTCATCGGCATCGTCGGGCTGCTGCTGCTGTGGCTGGTGACCCGCACGTCGGGCACCGCCCGCTTCGCGCTGTCCGACGCGTTCGCTGCGGTGCCGTTGCCCACGCTCAGCGTGCCCGGGCTGCCGACCGTCCTGGTCAGCGCGGTGCTGTGCCTGGTGGCCGCGGCGGCCTTCATCCGGGGGCGACTGCCCCGGCGGGGGTCCGCGGTCGCCGGCACGGTCGCCGGGCTCGCGGTCGTCATCGGCTTCCTCGCCTGGGCCGCCGCCGGTCGAGACCTGCCGTTTCCGGTCGCCAACCAGTTCAACGGCACCCTGACCTTCGCCACGCCGCTGGTCTTCGGCGCACTCACCGGCGTGTACTGCGAGCGGGCCGGCGTCGTCAACGTGGCCATCGAGGGCCAGATGCTCACGGCCGCCTTCTCCGCCGCGCTCGTCGGATCGATCACCCACTCGGTCACCGCCGCGGTCATCGCCGCGATGCTCACCGCGGTGGCGATGGCCGCGCTGCTCGCGCTGTTCAGCATCAACTACCTCGTCGACCAGGTCGTCCTCGGCGTGGTGCTCAACCTGCTCGCCTCGGGGCTCACCGGCTTCCTGTTCGACCAGATGGTGCAGCCGAACGCCGCCTCCTACAACAGCGCACCGATCCTGCAGAGAGTCGCGATACCCGGGCTCTCCGACATCCCGTTCCTCGGCCCGGTGCTGTTCGAGCAGACGGTGCTCGCCTACATGGCCTTCGCGGCCGTGCCGCTCACCTGGTATCTCCTGTGGCGCACGAAGTGGGGCCTACGCGTGCGCGCCGTCGGCGAGCATCCCCACGCGGCCGACACGGTTGGCATCTCGGTGATCCGCACCCGCTGGTCGTCGGTGCTGGTCGGCGGGCTGTTCGCCGGCCTCGGCGGGGCGTTCTTCACCATCGGTTCGGTGGGGCAGTTCAACAAGGAGATCACCGTCGGCAACGGCTTCATCGCCCTCGCCGCCCTGATCATGGGACGCTGGCGGCCGGGCCTGGCCGCGCTGATGGCCCTGTTCTTCGGGTTCGTCACCCAGATGGCATCACAGCTGCAGTCCATCAACACCCCGATGCCGAGCCAGTTCCTGCTGATCCTGCCCTACATCGCCACGATCATCGCGGTCGCGGGACTGGTCGGACGCGTGCGGGCCCCGGCGTCCGACGGCGTGCCCTTCGTCAACGAACACGACTGAGCCGAACCTCGCCCGGGCGACGTCACGCCGCCGGGTCGCCAGACACCACAGAGAGGGCACAGATATGGCTGACATCGACTGGGAAGCGTTGCGCACCACGGCCCGGGCCGTCATGCTGCGCGCCTACGCCCCCTACTCGCACTACCGTGTCGGCGCCGCCGCGCTCGTCGACGACGGGCGCATCGTCACCGGATGCAATGTCGAGAACGCGGCGTACGGCGTCACGCTGTGCGCCGAGTGTGGGATGGTCTCCGACCTGGTGGCCGGCGGGGGAGGCCGTCTCGTCGCGTTCACCTGCGTCGACGGCGCCGGCGGTCTCATCATGCCGTGCGGGCGGTGCCGTCAACTGCTGTGGGAGCACGGCGGTGCCGAACTGCTCATGGACACCCCGCAGGGCGTGCTGACCATGAACGACGTGCTGCCGCAGGCGTTCGGTCCTGAGAATCTCTGAGGCCCTCCGCCGGCCGTCCGAGCGGCGGCGTCCGTCGTTGTCGCACCAGCAAGACCGACACGCCGCCGACACGCCGTCTGAGATTTGGTGCAGTTTTTCTCAGCAACGTAGTCTGACGGTCGTGAGTCTCTTCGCGCCCTCATCCGTCGCCGCTCCCGTGGCGAGCGACCAGCCGTCGGCCGGTCAGCCCCGCCGCGCCGGTCGAACGTTCACCGGTGTGCGCGGCGGCGACGATCTATGGATGTGGGCGACCCTGGTCGGCACCTGGGCGCTGGTGTGGGCGTTCGTGTCCCGCATCGACGGCATGTACTCGTGGCACTACTTCCTCACCGGCGGGCGGCTGCTCGCGACCCCGTCGTCCGGCCAGGGCGGCATCCATCTGTTCGCCACCCACCCCGAACTGCAGATGGGCCCGCTCACGCTGGGCGTGGCATCGGGGATCGTCGGCATCGCCGGACCCGCGATGAGCTCGTGGCTCGCGGGCGCGCTGATGCTCGCCCTGGGGGCCCTCGACGTGTGGATGCTCGCCCTGCTGGCCCCCGGCCGCTGGTTGCGCCGGTGGGTGGTTTCCGCGCTCGTCGTGATCCCCGCGTGGTCGATCCTCGCCGTGCACTACGGCCACCTCGACGACGTCCTCGCCCTCAGCTTCATGTCCGCGGGCCTGTTGCTGGCGAACCGCCGCCGGCCGTGGGCCGCCGCCGTCGCGATCGGCCTGGCGGCGGCCGCCAAGCCGTGGGCGCTGCCGATGCTGTTCGTCGCGTGGGGCGATCGGGAGCACCGGGCGCAGGCGGCTGGCGCTGGGAGCGGTCGTGTCGGTGCTTCCGTGGCTGCCGTTCGTCATCGGCGACCCGCGCACGCTGCACATCAGTTCCTACGTCATCCGAGAACGCCGCCGACTCGGCGCTGCGGGTGTGGGGCGTCACCACCGCGATGACCCCCTGGTGGTGCCGCGTCGCCCAGTTGGCGCTCGGAGCCCTGCTCGCCTGGTACGCCGCCCGCGCCGGGCCGGATCGAATGGATCCCGCTGGCGGTGATCGCGAGTCGGCTGGTGATCGATCCCGGCACCTACCTCTACTACACCAGCGGACTCGTGCTCGTCGCGCTGGCGGTCGACCTGTCGCGCGTCGGAGGCCGTGCCCGCCCCCGACTGTCGCTCGTCGTGTCCGGGCTGGTTGCTCGTCGACCTCGTGCTCAAGTGGCTGCACCTGCCGGTCGTCGCGGGCCCCGTGCGGGCCGCTTTCCTGGTCGGCCTGCTGGCACTGTTCCTCGTGGTCGTGTCCCGTCGCCCGAAGGCACGTCCCCGGCGCGGTGCGCCGGTCGGCGTCGCTGAGTCCCGCGTCGGCTGAGTCCCGCGTCGGCTGAGTCCGGCGTCGGCTGACGTCGCGGCCGTCGGCTGAGTCCCACGTCGGGGGCGCGCCCTGCGCCGCGGGCTACGATGACGGCCGTGATCACAGCCGCTGCAGACGGGTCCTCGCTGTCCAACCCCGGGCCCACCGGATGGGCCTGGTACATCGACGACGACCGGTGGGCGGCGGGCGGGTGGTCCCACGGCACCAACAACATGGGCGAACTCATGGCGGTGCTCGACCTGCTGCGGCAGACCGCCTCTGCCGCCGGCGAGGACCTTCTCGTGCTGTGCGACAGCCAGTACGTCATCAACTCGGTCACCCGGTGGAGCCCGGGCTGGAAGCGTCGCGGGTGGCGCAAGGCCGACGGCAAGCCGGTGCTCAACATCGAACTGCTGCAGGAGATCGACCGGGCGATCGCCGGGCGGCGGGTGCGCTTCGAGTGGGTCAAGGGCCACGCCGGTCACGAGCTCAACGAGGCCGCCGATCTGCGGGCGCGGGCGGCCGCCACCGCCTTCCAGCGGGGCCTGCCCGTCGACTCGGGTCCGGGATTCGACGGCGAGGGCAGCGCGCCGGCGGCGTCCCCGATGGCCGGGCCCGCGCCCGCCCCCGACGAGCCAGCCACCCTGTTCGACGACGCGGCGTCCCCCGATGAGCCCGCCACCTTGTTCGGCGACGCGGCGCACGACGACGTGCTCGGCCTGGAGCGCGCCCTGCTGAGCGACGCGGTGCGCTCCGATCCGGAGGCGGTGGCCGCACTGTTGCACCCCGACTTCGTTGAGGTGGGGCGATCCGGGCGACTGTGGACCCGCGGGACGCTTGCTCGCGGGCATCGCCCCGTTGGCGTCGCGCCCGAGATCGGCTGCTCGGCGTCGACCGGCTCGCAGACGGCGTGGTGCTGCTGCGCTGGCGGTCGCGGGACGCCGACGGCGAGACGCTGCGTTGTTCGGTGTGGCAGCGCACGCCCGAGGGCTGGCGGCAGCGCTACCACCAGGCGACTCCGGTGGTGGGCTGATCCGCAGCGCCCGAGGTTGGCGGCGGCGCACCACCAGGTGACCCCGGTGGTGGCTGATCCGAGCGCACTCCCAGGGTGGTGGCGGGTCCGGCGGCGTACGACCGGGCTGGTCGCGGCGTACGACCTGGCGGCGTACGACCTGCGGGTGCGCGACCAACTCGTACGCCGCGGCGACCAACTCGTACGCCGCGCGCGACAGGTCGTACGCCAGCCCGACAGGTCGGACGCCGGGGCGCGAGGGATCGGACGCCGCGGGCGGCGGGTCGAGGCGCCGGAACGACTGCCCTAGGCTAGGGCCCATGTGCGCGAACATTCTTGCCGCGGTCGCCTGGCCCTACGCCAACGGCCCCGGCACATCGGTCATGTCTCGGGTTTCGGGGTTCCGTCGGACGTGTTCGCGAGGTACATGCGCATGAGCGGCCACAACGTTCTCATGGTCAGCGGCACCGATGAACACGGCACGGCGATCCAGGTGAAGGCCGACCAGGAGGGGCTCAGCGCCCGCGAGACCGCCGACAAGTACCACCGGGTGATCGCCGAGGACCTCCAGGGGCTCGGGCTCAGCTACGACCTGTATACCCGCACCACCACCGACAACCACCGTGAGGTGGTCCAGGAGCTGTTCCGCACGCTGTACGACAACGGCTACATCATCAAGCAGACCCAGATGGGCGCGATCTCCCCGTCGACCGGGCGCACACTGCCCGACCGCTACATCGAGGGCATCTGTCCGATCTGCGGGTTCGACGGAGCCCGCGGCGACCAGTGCGACAACTGCGGCAACCAGCTCGACCCGGCCGACCTCAAGAACCCGCGCAGCCGGATCAACGGCGAGGTGCCCGAGTTCGTGCAGACCGAACACTTCTTCCTCGACCTACCGGCGTTGGCGGGACAACTGGGGGAGTGGCTGCAGACCCGCGAGGACTGGCGTCCGAACGTGCTGCGTTTCAGCTACAACCTGCTCAAGGACCTTCGGCCCCGGGCGATCACCCGCGACCTCGACTGGGGCATCCCGGTGCCGGTCGAAGGCTGGGAGAACGAGCCGATGAAGCGCATCTACGTGTGGTTCGACGCCGTCATCGGCTACCTGTCGGCATCGGTCGAGTGGGCCCGCCGCAGTGGCGATCCGGACGCCTGGAAGCTGTTCTGGCACGACGAGCAGGCCCGCAGCTACTACTTCATGGGCAAGGACAACATCGTCTTCCACTCCGTGATCTGGCCGGGGATCCTGCTCGGCGCCGACGGCGAGGGGGCCAGGGGTGGCACGCCCGAGCGACTGGCTCGGACGCCTCGACCTGCCGACCGAGGTGGTGTCGAGCGAATTCCTCACGATGCGCGGCTCGAAGGTCGCGAGCTCACGTGGTGCGTCGATCTTCGTCGGCGACTTCCTGCGCGAGTTCGGCCCCGACGCGCTGCGCTACTTCATCGCGGTCGCCGGCCCCGAGAACCAGGACACCGACTTCACCTGGGAGGAGTTCATCCGGCGCAACAACTTCGAACTGGCCAACGAGTGGGGCAACCTCGTCAACCGGTCGGTCTCGATGGCGCACAAGAACGTCGGCGACGATCCCCACGCCGGGTGAGTACACCGAGACCGACGACGCCCTGCTGCGGGCGTCGCGAGAGGCGTTCGCGGTGGTCGGGGAGCTCCTCGGGTCTGTGCAAGTTCAAGGCGGCGATCTCCGAGGCGATGCGGGTCGTGTCGCTCGCCAACAAGTACCTCTCCGATCAGGAGCCGTGGAAGCTCAAGAACGACCCGTCCCGGCGCGACACCGTGCTGCTTCGTCGCCCTGCAGGCCGTGAGCGACTGCAACGTCATGCTCACCCCGTTCATGCCGCACGCCGCGCAGAAGGTGTGGGAGGCGCTCGGCAACACCGGCGTGTGGGCGGCCCAACCGCAACTCGTCGACGTCACCGAGGGCGAGATCGTCTACCCGGTGCTGCAGGGCGACTACACCGCCCAGCAGGCCCGCTGGGAGTCGATCCCCGTCGTTGCCGGGACACCCCTCGTAAGCCGACGCCATTGTTCCGCAAGCTCGACGATGCGCTCGCCGAGACCGGCCCGAGCTGGGCACCGATCCAGCCGGCCTGAGCACCCGGCCGCGACGCGGTGGGCAGCCCGGCGTCCGAGCCGGCCCGCTCCGGCCCGAGCCGAGGGGGTTCCCGTGATCGTGCAGCAGGTGTCCGAATCGTCACTGGTATCGCTGTTCGTCATCGCCGCCTGTGCGATGGCCGCGCCCCTGCTGAGCGCGCTCACCCGCAAGCGGGTGCCCGACGTCGTGTGGCTGCTGGTGCTCGGCGTGGTCGTGGGTCCGCACGGATTCGGCTGGGCGGGTCTCGGGGAGGGCGTCAGCCTGGTCCGTGAACTCGGGCTGGGGCTGCTCTTCCTGCTGGCCGGGTTCGAGGTCGAGAGCGGGAGCCTGCGCGGCCGCCAGGGACGCTGGGCGGCGCTCACCTGGTTGGCCTGTCTCGGCATCGGCTGGGTGCTCGCGGCGATGGTGGTGCCCGGCTCGGGGGCGCAGAGGTCGCTGGCACTGGCGATCTGCATCACCTCGACCGCCCTCGGCACGCTGCTGCCGATCCTCAAGGAGGCGGGCACGGCGAGCAGTCCACTCGGTCACGCGGTGCTCACCCACGGGGCTGTCGGCGAGTTGGGGCCGGTCATCGCCATGTCGGTGCTGCTGGGCTCACGCAGCCCCGCCGCGACGATGGTGGTGTTCGCGATCTTCGTCGTCGGAGCGCTCCTTGCGGCACTGGTTCCGGCCCGGCTCGCGAGCGCGCTCCCATCACTCACGAAGGTGATCGTGCGGGGCACGAACACGACCTCCCAGACGATGGTGCGGGTGGTGTTCCTGCTGCTCACCGCACTCATGGCGCTCACCGCCGTGCTGGGGCTCGACGTCGTGCTCGGGGCGTTCGTCGCCGGAACGATCGTGCGGATCTTCGTGCCGCGCGACGACCGGGCACTGGAGCGCAAGCTCACCGTCGTGGGATTCAGCTTCCTCATCCCCGTGTTCTTCGTCACGTCGGGGATGACCATCGACGTCGCCGTCGTGGTCCGGATGTGGCCGCTGCTGCTCGGACTGCTGCTGCTGATCCTGATCGCCCGCGGCGTGCCGGTGTGGCTCGCGGAGCGTCCGTCGACACGGGTCGGGCATCACCTCGGCGCGCGACCAACTGCGGCTGGGCCTCTACTCGGCCGCCGGACTGCCGATCATCGTCGCCGTCACCGATCTCGCGGTCGCGGAAGACCTCATGTCGGAATCGATCGCGTCCGGTGCTCGTGGCTGCCGGTGCGGCCACCGTGCTGTTGTTCCCCCTCGTGGCCCATCTCCTGATCGGCGGCGACGGGTCGGCGATCCGCCCGCCGCCCGCTGGGCCGTGCGGCCTGACGGCGGCGCCGTCAGCCGGGCGTCTTGCGAAACCGTGGGTCGCCCCGCCGGGGCCCAGCCGGCCGGCAACCCGATCGGGCCCGGAGCGCAGGGCCGCTGCCGGCCGGGGCTATCCTCGCGACATGGCGGTGCGCGCCCGGGGTCTGACCATGGCGGTCAGCGGGTTCACGAGAACGGGTTCGCGCCTGCACGCGTCCGACCAGAGCGCGATGACCGACCTGTTCGAGATGCTGGGCGAACGGATCGTCGGGTACTGCTTCCGCCGGACCCTCGACCTGTCCGCCGCGATCGAGGCCACCGACCTCACCTTCCTCGACGCGTGGCGCCTGCGGGAGCGGGCACCGTTCACCGACCGCGGCCTGGAGGCGTGGCTGTACGGCCTCGCGACGAGCCGCTGCCCGGATTCCCCCCTCGGGTGATCCGCGGATGCCCGAGGCGGATCGAGACGGCCGATGACGAGCGGAGCCTGCGCCGGTGGTGGGGCTGGCTGAACACCCTGACTCCGGCCGAACGCGACGCCTTCCTGCTGAGCCAGTGGGAGGGCCTGTCGGTCGGTCAGGTCGCTGCGGCGACGCACACCAGCCGTCGGCACGCCAGGGCACTCACGGCGTCGGCGGCCTCCGTCGTGCCGGCCGGCCTGCCCCCGTACCGCCGGCAGACAGGTACCACCGGCCGCCGCGGACACCCTGATGCGGTGGCTGCTCGAAACCCCCGAGAGCGTCGAGATCCCCCGACGCGGCCCGGTGCCGCTGGTGGTGCTCACCGCGCTGCTGCTCGTCGGCCTGATCGTGGGCAGCCAGGTGCTCACCCAGGCGCCGCCCCCGCCACCCCCGAGCCCGAACGCGAGCACCAACCCGACCCTGGTCCAGAAGTGCCGCGCCCAGGAGGGATTCGACCCCAGCCTCTGCGGGTGCAGCGAGACCGGGGATCCCGCGCGGCTGCTGGTGTTCTACAACAGTCCGGACAGACCCAGCTGTGCGGCTCGTTCGGGGGCGGGTGGAACTGTCGTCGGAGGCCCAGCCCGACGCGTCGGGGGGCAGCCTGGCCAACTGTTCATGAACGCGCCGGACCAGGTGGCGATCCTCGTCGGCAGGTGCCCTGCCCCGGGGACGGTGCGCGCCACCCTGCTCGGGGCGACCGGGGGCCACGGCGGGCTGGAGTCGGACCCGGTGTGGTGGATGGCCACGGTGCTGCCGGTCGAAAGTGACGAAGCAGCCGCCCACCCAGTTCATCGTGTTCGACGGTGCCGCGGGACAGCCGAGACGTGGCTCGTGCCCTGGGTGGGTGCCCAGGTCGACGAGTCGAAGCTCGACTGGGCCGACGCCGCGGGACGCTGCGGAGCCGCCCTGCACAGCGACCAGCCGACGCCGGGGCTGCGGCTGCTGATACCCGGGCCGGGCGGGCCGTTGGCGCGGGGATTCCTGGTGGTGAGCCTGGACAACCGGCTGTGGACGTGCGCGGTGGGGGCGCAGGCGGGCTGGATCGGCACCCCGTCGATCCGGCGCGCCGGGACCGAGGGTCGCGGTCTCGACCCCGCAGGTGATGGACTCAGCGCAGACGCTGATCGTCGGTGGGAGGGTGCCGCGCAGGAGTCACCTCCGTGAGCATCGAGCTTCCGGGCGGTCCGTATCCCGCGACCATCGACCGTGGCTACTGGGTCTGGTCCCGCACGATCGACAACCGCCTGCTGGCCGTGCAACCCCGCCTCCTGACGGTGGCGATGGCGGGCACCCGCTCGGTCGTCGAGCAGTGGACTGGCTGCGTGACTACGCGGGCATCGCCCTGCGCACCTGGGCGCCGCTGACCGGGCAAGACCCTCTCCAGCCGCTGCGGCGTAACAGTCCACTGAGGCTCACCTCCCCGGTGGGCACGTCGACGTCTTCGGCCCGTCGTCCGGCAGTGCCGGGTCGGTCATCTGCATCGGCCTCCGACACCGACCTGTCGGTGGCGGGCACGGGCGACTTCCCCAGGTCGCTCGCCTGAACGCGCTGATCGAGCCGGACGGCGACGGTTCGCGCCTGTTCGCCGCCGGGGGATCCTGCCTGCCGGCGTCAGCCACATCGTCTACCACACCCCGCAGGGCGACATTCCCGCCACCGTGGGGCGCGGCAGCTGGGTCGTCGAATGGGTGGTCCCCGGCTACCCCGCACGGCGCTCCCGAAGTCGGTGACAGCGACCTGGACCCAGGACGGCCGGCAGATGTCGGGCCGCACCGTGTCGGTTCCGGGACCCTGACCGCCGGGCGTGCCCTCGCACCCGGGGCCGCCACATCCGATGGCCGTCTCGCCTGTTCGGCGGAGGATCGCCGGTCGGAGGCTCGTCGGCGGCAAAGGTGGGGAGTGCCTGGCGACCGGTCGGCCACAGGAGTTGAATGGGGTCATGGTCGAGGATGCCCACGATGCCGCAGTTCCCGGTTCCGCCGGTCCCGACCCGGCGCCCGATGATTTCGACGCCCTGATCGAGCGCGCGGTCGGCATGGCCGCGGGGATCGTCACCGAGTCGCGTGCCGCGCGGCGCAGCCCGGCGGCCCTGCTGCAGGAGCAACTGACCCGGGCGGTCATGGACGACGGGGCCACCAAGTCGCTGCTGCTCGGGCTCACCGATGAGGTGATGCGGATCCGCGACGACGCGCGCGCCGCGCACGCGTTCCGGCTGCTCATCGAGCGGGTCGGCACGCCCTCGGGGCTTCCCGTCCGGATTCCGCGCGCTGGTCCGCGCCGGCGCGGCGTCCTCGGGTCTGGCGCCCCGGTTGGTCATGCCGATGGTGCGTGCCGAGGTGAGGATGCAGTCGTCACCGATGATCCTGCCGGCCCGCGACCCCGGGTTCGCCCGCCGGCTCACCCAGATCGCCGACGAAGGTTACGCCCTCAACATCAACCTGCTCGGCGAGGCCGTGCTCGGCGACCACGAGGCCGACCGTCGTCTCGACTCGGTGATCGCCCGGCTCCGGCGCCCCGACGTCACCTACGTGTCGGTCAAGCCCTCGGCCGTGTGCGGCCGACTGCGGGTGCTCGACCACGAGGGCACGGTGGCCGAGGTGGCCGAGCGGCTCCGGCGCGTCTACCGGGCCGCGAAGGCGACCAACCCGGCCACGTTCGTGAACCTCGACATGGAGGAGTACCGCGACCTGCACATCACGGTCGACGCATTCCGTGACGCCCTCGGCGACGACGAGCTCGCCGGCCTCGACGCCGGGATCGTGCTGCAGGCGTACCTGCCCGACACCGTCGGCGTGCTCGACGAACTCCTCGGTTGGGCCGGCGAGCGCTTCGAGCGGCACGGCGGGCGCACCAAGATCCGGCTGGTGAAGGGGGCCAATCTGGCGATGGAGGCCGTCGACGCCGAACTGCACGGCTGGACCCAGGCGCCCTACGCCAGCAAGGCCGAGGTCGATGCCAACTACAAGAGGCTGCTCGAACGGCTGCTCGACCCAGCCGTCGGTGAGGGCGTCCGGGTCGGTGTGGCCAGCCACAACCTGTTCGACATCGCCTGGGCCTGGCAGCTCACGAAGGACGCCGGCGTCCGGCGGCGGGTCGACATCGAGATGCTGCTGGGGATGGCACCGGCCCAGGCCCGGGCGACGCTGCGACGCACCGGGTCGGTGCTGCTGTACGCCCCCGTCGTCGACGACGCCGACTTCGACGCGGCCATCGCCTATCTCGTGCGCCGCCTCGACGAGAACACCGGGTCCGGAGAACTTCCTGCGCCACCTGCTCACCCTCGAAGCCGGTTCGGCGGAGTTCGACGAGCAGGCGCACCGGTTCCGGGCGGCCGTGCGCGCCCGCCATGAGGTGTCCAGCGGGCCGCGGCGCACCCAGAACCGTGTCGACGAGCCGGCCGCCACCCCGCCCGACACGGCGTTCCGCAACGAGCCCGACACCGACTTCTCACTCGCCGACAACCGCCGGTGGTGGCGTGAGCACACCCGGGCGTGGCGGTCCGCACTGCCGGCCACGATCCCCGCGGTCGTCGCGGGCCGCGACGTGCTCGAGCCGTGCGACGGCGAGGGGATCGACCCGTCCGACCCCACCGAGGTGCTCTACCGGTACACGCGGTGCACGGTTCAGCACATCGATGAGGCGATGCGTGCCGCCGCGGGCGCTGCCCGGCGCTGGGCCGCGCAACCACTCAGCGACCGGCGCGACCTGCTCATGGCGATCGCCGACGAATTCTCGCGGCACCGGGGGGAGATCCTCGCCGTGATGGCCCGTGACGGTGGCAAGACCGCGGCTGAGGCAGACCCGGAGGTGTCCGAGGGCACCGACTTCGCCCGCTACTACGCGCGTGCGGCGATGCGTCTCGGCGAGGTCGACGGCATGCGACACGAACCGCTGGGCATCGTCGTGGTCACCCCGCCGTGGAACTTCCCGTTCGCGATTCCCTCGGGCGGGGTGCTGGCCGCACTGGCCGCCGGCAACGCGGTGATCCTCAAGCCCGCGCCCGAGTCGGTGGCCACCGCCCACCTGATCGCCCGACTGTGCTGGGACGCCGGGGTGCCGCGCGACCTGCTGCAGTTCGTGCCCTGCGCCGACGACCCGGCCGGCACCGCCCTGGTCACCCACCCACTGACCGCCGCGGTGATCCTCACCGGCTCCTACGAGACGGCCCGGCTGTTCCACCGACTGCGTCCCGACCTGCGGCTGCACGCCGAGACCAGCGGCAAGAACGCGATCGTCATCACCGCGGCCGCCGATCTCGACCTCGCGGTCAAGGATCTCGTGCAGTCGGCGTTCGGGCACGCGGGGCAGAAGTGCTCCGCCGCCAGCCTGGCGATCGTCGAACGCTCGGTGTACGAGTCGGATCGCTTCCGCAGCCAGCTCCGCGACGCCACCGAGTCGTTGCGGGTCGGGCCCGCCTGGGTTCCTGGCACCGACGTCGGGCCGATCATCGCCCCGCCCAGGGGCCCACTGGCCGACGCGCTGGCGCATCTCGGCGCGGGTGAGGTGTGGCTCGTCGAGCCCCGGCAGCTCGACGACGACGGATACCTGTGGCGCCCCGGCGTCAAGTTGGGCGTGCGGCCCGGGTCGAGCTACCACCTCACCGAATGCTTCGGTCCGGTGCTCGGCGTCATCCGCGCCGACGACCTCGACGAGGCGATCACCTGCAGAACGCCGTGCCGTTCGGGCTCACCGGAGGAATCCACAGCCTCGACGACACGGAGGTCGACCACTGGCTCGAACGGGTTCAGGTCGGCAACGCCTACGTCAACCGGCACATCACCGGTGCCGTCGTGCAACGCCAGCCGTTCGGCGGGTGGAAACGCTCGTCGGTCGGTCCGGGAGCGAAAGCGGGCGGGCCAAACTACGTGGCGAGTCTCGGTCACTGGGTGCCCACGAGCGACGCGGCCCTCGACGCCGACGCGGTGCGCGCGGCGACGGCGTCCTACCGGGCCTGGTGGCGTGACGTCGGCTCCCGCGACGTCGACCCGACGGGGTTGGCGTCAGAGGTCAACCGCTTCGGCTACCGCCCCCTGCCGCAGGTCATGCTGTGGGCCCCACCCCAGGTGCCCGAGGCAGAGATCGAGCTGGCCCGGGCCGCGGCGGCCCTGGTCGGCACCGGTCTCGACGTGCGGCGTGGTCCGGTCGACGAGGCCGTGAGGGTTCTCGCCGCCGGTGGGTACGACCGGGTACGGATCCTCGGCGAGGCCGGGCCGGAGCTGTTCCGGGCCGCCCACGAGGCCGGCGCATCGGTGATCGTCGAGCCCGTGGCCCCGGTGGCAGAGGTGGAGCTGCCCCGGTGGCTGCGTGAGCAGTCGGTGAGCTGGTCGTGGCACCGGCACGGCAACGTGCGCGCGCCCCGCGACTGGCCCCGGCACGCGAGCGGCCGCCGGTGAGCCGGCGACGGCGTGGGGGTGATCGGGCGATCGGGCCGACGTAGCATCGAGGGGTCCGGCCGGAACGCCTCCGGCCCCGTTCACGAGGATGGCACGTGGCAGACGCGCGCACCCTGGTGTCGACCCACCGGGCGACCCGGGCATTCGAACCCACCACGGTGCTGCGCGGCACCCTCGACGATGCCGCCGCGCTGGTCGCCCGGCATGCCCCGGTCGCGGTGCTCACCGGGGCCGGGATCAGCACCGACTCGGGCGTGCCCGACTACCGGGGTCCCGCCTCGCGGCGGGCGACCCCGATGCTTTACACCGAGTTCGTGCACGACGAGGCCAACCGGCGCCGGTATTGGGCCCGCAGTTACCAGGGATGGGCCCGGATGGGTCACGCCGACCCCAACCCGGGCCACCTGAGCCTGTCACGGTGGGAGCACGGCCCCGCATCGGGGTCGCTCGCCGGGCTCGTCACCCAGAACGTCGACGGTCTGCACGAGGCGGCGGGCAGCAGTCGGCTGGTCACGCTGCACGGGCGGATCGCCGACGTCGTCTGCCTCACCTGCGGTGACGTCTCCTCCCGCGCGGAACTCCAGCAGCGGCTCGCGGCGCTCAACCCCGGCGTCCCGCTGCGACAAGACGCCGGGCACGCCGAGTTGCGTCCCGACGGCGACGCCGTGGTCGACGACTGGTCCGGGTTCCGCACCGCCGGGTGTCGGCGCTGCGGCGGGGTGCTCAAACCCGACGTCGTCTACTTCGGCGAGCCGGTGCCGACCGACCGGGTGCGCCGGGCCTACGAAATCGTCGACGCCGCGGGGATCCTGCTGGTCGCGGGTTCATCACTCACCGTGATGAGCGGGCTGCGGTTCGCCCGGCACGCGGCGCGGCAGGGCAAACCGCTGGTGATCATCAACCACGGTGCCACCCGCGCCGACGAACTGGCGACCGTGCGCCTCGACCTCAACACCTCGGTGGCATTGCGGGGCCTGTCGCAACGACTCGGCCTCGGCTGAGCCGCCCGCGTCATCGCCGGTCGCCTGCGGCCGCACGCCCGTCACCACGGCGGACCCAGGAGGGGGCGATCACCCGGCGCCCGCGCACGAGCAGCACCGCGCAGACCGCGCTGAGCAGCGTCCAGCACAACACCGACACCACGCTCGCCTCGACACCGAAGCGGCCCCCGCTGACGAGCGCGGGACCGGCCGGGTGTGAGACGAGCACCCCGCTGCCGGTGCCTGAGCCCGACACGTCGATGCCGAACACCACACCCTGCACCAGGTTCCAGGCGGCGTGCACGCCGATGACCAACCAGAGCGACCGGGTGAGCGCATAGAGCAGGCCGAACGCCACGCCGGCCTCGATGGCGATGGCGGCCGCGCCGGCCCAGGTGGCCTGCGGATTCGCCCGGTGGATCAGACCGAACAGGGCGCCGCTGATCACCAGGGCACCCCAGGTGCCCACGGCCGATTCGGCCAGCCGGAAAACCATCCCCCGGAAGATCAGTTCCTCCGACACACCAGCCACCACACCCAGCACCCAGATCTCCCCGACGCCGGGGCGCGTCCAGTCGACGCCGGTCACGACGTACCCGCCGAGGGCGGCGATGATCCCGACGACCACAGCGCACATCGATGCGCCGATCGCGAGCCCGATCGCCAGCCGTCCGCCACGGCCCAGCGCCAGTTCGACGGGCCGGCGGCGCCGTTCGAGGCCGATGACCACCACCAGGTAGGCGACGACCGTGGCCGCGAGTTCGCTCGTCGAGCCGATCGCGTCGGAGCGGGGGGCGACCAGCAGGGCCACCGTGCCGAACAGCATGAACCCGACGACCACCACCAGGGCGAACACCAGCAGCCGCACCGCTGCATGTCCGTGCATCGGCAGCATGTCGCGGGCCGAGGGGGAGTCGTCGGCCAGGCCGTCGTTGCGGCGGGGTGGCGGCGCGAGCAGGCTCAGCACACGGGGTCCCCGACGGCGGCGACCCGGCGTGCGGGGCGGGTCGGGCTCACGCCTCGACACCGAGGGCCGTGGCCATCTCGGTGCGCAGCTGGGCCAGCGTGGTCGTCGCCGACAGGCGTGCGGCGGCGAGGTCGGCGGCCGACTCGGCCTGCGACACCCGCGCCTCGAGGTAGCACTTGAGCTTGGGTTCGGTGCCACTCGGCCGGGCCACCACGTGCACCCACCGGCCGGTGAGCTCGACGGCGTCGGTGGGGGGCAGGTCGCCGCCGTCGAGCAGATCGCGCACCTCGACCGGGCCACCAGCGAGCTGCCGGGGCGGATCGGCCCGCAACCTGGCCATCGCGTCGCCGATGATCGCGAGGTCGGCGACCCGCACCGCGAGCTGGCCGGTGGCGTGCACCCCGTAGCCGCGGGCGATCTCGTCGAGACGGTCGGCGAGCGTGCGGCCGGACGCTCTCAACTCGGCGACGAGGCGCAGCACGCTGACAGCGGCGGTGATGCCGTCCTTGTCGGGCACGAACGCGGAGTCACAGCAGTAGCCGATCGCCTCCTCGTAGCCGAACGCCAGGTCGGGCACGCGGCCGATCCACTTGAATCCGGTGAGGGTGGTGGTGAACCGGCGTCCGTGGGCCGCCGCCATCTGGGCGAGCAGGGTGCTGCTCACGACCGAATTCGCGAACGTTCCCGGCACCTGCCGGCGCAGCGCGTCGTCGCCGAGCAGCGCGCCCAACTCGTCGCCGGTGAGCATCCGCCACAGGGGCACGCCGCCGGGTCCGGGGAAGGCGGCGGCGACCGCGCACCGGTCGGCGTCGGGATCGGTCGCGATGACGACGTCGACCCCCGTGCGGCGGGCGAGGTCGACCGCGAGGTCGATCGCCCCGGGCTCCTCGGGGTTCGGGAACGGCACCGTGGGGAACGCCGGGTCGGGATCGATCTGCTCGACGACCGGGTGCGCCGGCGGGAAGCCGGCGGCCGCGGCGGCGCGCGCCACGACGGGGGCGCCCACCCCGTGCATCGCCGTGTAGACCCAGGACACCTCACGGGGGGCCGCCTGGGGGACGAGGGCCGCCGCCCTGGCCACATAGGCGTCGACCAGTTCGGTGCCGATCCGCCGGTAGGCCTCCGAGCGCGGGATCGACGAGAGGGGACGTTCGGCCACCTCGGCGATCGCGGCGGCGATCTCGGTGTCTGTCGGCGGGATGATCTGCGAGCCGTCGCCGAGATAGACCTTGTAGCCGTTGTCGTTCGGGGGGTTGTGGGACGCCGTGACCACCACGGCAGCGGTGCAGCCGAAGTGTCGGATGCCGAAGGCGACGACCGGTGTGGGTGTCGGGCCGTCGGTGAGTACGGCGTCGAACCCGGCGCCCGCCATGATCTCGGCGGTGTCGCGGGCGAACACATCGGAGTTGTAGCGGGCGTCGTAGCCGATGAGCACGGTGCCCCCGCGCAGGCCCCGCGCGCCGAGCCAGGCGGCGAACCCGGCTGCGGCACGACTGACCACGACCCGGTTCATCCGTGCCGGGCCGGGCCCGAGAGCGGCCCGCAGGCCCGCCGTGCCGAAAGTGAGGGGGCCGGCGAACGCCGACTCCAGTTCGCGGCGCGCGCGTGCGTCGCCGGCGTCCGCGCGGTCGCTGAGTTGCCGCAGGGCTTCCCGGGTGGCCGCGTCGGGGTCTTCGGCCAGCCAGCCCTCGATGTCGTCGGCGGTGGGAAGCACCGGGGTTTCGGTGCGTGAGGTGTCTGGATCCACGGCGCTCACTCTAGTGGCGGGTCCCTTCACCGCACCGGGGCGGGTGCTGGCCATCCGGTCGATCGGGGCTTCGGCGGCGGGCGTCTGGTTGAATGCAGGAATGACGACGCGCGTGGTGATCCTCGGTGGCGGTCCCGGCGGCTATGAGGCCGCCCTGGTTGGGGCCCAGCTGGGCGGAGACGTCACGGTGATCGAGCGCGAGGGGCTCGGCGGGGCGGCGGTGCTCACCGACTGTGTCCCCTCGAAGACGCTCATCGCGACCGCCGAGGTGATGACGACGATCAAGAACGCCGGCCAGTTGGGCATCGGTCTCGCCGGCGACGACGCGTCGCTCGCCACCAGGGTGCGGGTCGACCTGGGCGCGGTCAACCAACGGGTCATGGACCTCGCCGGACGCCAGTCGGACGACATCGCCGTCAAGCTCGAGGAGGCCGGCGTCCGGGTGATCCGCGGAGACGGACGCCTCGCCGGCACCGAAGCGGTGATCGCCTCGACGCCCGACGGCGAGCAGGAGCGGCTGGACGCCGACATCATCCTCGTCGCCACCGGCACCACCCCGCGTGAACTTGGCAGCGCTCGCTGCGACGGCGTCCGGATCCTCAACTGGAAGCAGGTCTACGGCCTCACCGAGTTGCCGACGCGGATGATCGTGGTCGGCTCGGGTGTCACCGGAGCGGAGTTCGCCAGCGCCTACCACTCATTGGGTGTCGACGTCGTGCTTGTCTCGTCCCGCGACCAGGTGCTGCCCGGCCAGGACTCCGACGCCGCCCAGGTGCTGCAGGACGTGTTCGAGAGCCGCGGCATGACGGTGATGTCCCGCAGCCGCGCGGCCGCGGCCCGGGTCGAGGGTGACGGGGTGGTCGTGACCCTCGACGACGGCCGCGAGGTGCGGGGGTCGCACTGCCTCATGGCGGTCGGGGCGGTTCCGAACACCTCCGACATCGGGCTCGAGGAGTCCGGCGTGCAACTCACCGCCTCCGGGCACATCATCACCGACAAGGTGTCGCGCACGACCGCCCGGGGGGTCTACGCCGCCGGTGACGTCACCGGCGTGTTCGCGCTCGCCTCGGTGGCGGCCATGCAGGGACGCATCGCGATGTGGCACTCGCTGGGCGCGGCCGTGGCCCCGCTCGACATGCGCTCGGTGTCGTCAACGGTGTTCACCGCGCCCGAGATCGCCACGGTCGGCGTCACCCAGCAGCAGGTCGAGGCGGGCGAGTTCACCGTCTCGCAGATCACCCTGCCGCTGAGCTCGAACGCCCGGGCCAAGATGCAGGGCCTGGCCGACGGATTCGTCAAGCTGTACTGCCTGCCGGTGACCGGGATCATCCTCGGGGGCGTGGTCGTCGCCCCGCAGGCCTCGGAGTTGATCCATCCGATCACCCTGGCGGTGAGCGAGCGGATCACCGTCGACGACTTCGCCCACGATTTCACGGTGTACCCGTCGCTGTCGGGATCGATCGCCGAGGCCGCCCGGCAACTGCACCTGCGCGGAGCCAACCGGCTCTCGGGAGACCGCCAGCCCACCTGAGGCGACTCGGCCGCAGCGTCGGCAGGTGACGGGGCGGGTTCGCGCGGTGGCGACGCGGTGGGGCACCGGTTGCCTGCGGATCGGGAGGCCCGAGGAGCACGGTTGTGCGGCGCCCCGAGACTCGTGTGGGCCAGGTGGCCGGGCCCGTCAGGGTGCGCTCGTCAGAACAGGTCGCCGAAGAAGTTGCCGATGTCGCCCAGGCCGTTGCCGACGTCGCCCATGACGTCGCCGATGCCGTTGCCGATGTCGCCCATCGCGCCACCGATACCGTCGCCGATCTGCCCGAGCCCGTTGCCGATGCCGTCACCGACCTGGCCCAGTCCGTTGCCCACCTGTCCGATCCCCGGGCCCATCCCGCCCAGCATCAGCGGCAGGGTCGACATGCCGTTGAAGATCAGCCCCCCGAGAACCATGTCCCCGAGCATCGAGTTGCCCCGCCACCCCGTGTAGTAGCCCCGTGCCCAGGGAGCGTAGGCGGCTCCACCCTCCCAGTAGGGCACCCGGCGCGAGCCGAGCTGCACGGTGCGGATGTACGGGTCGGCGCCGGCCTCGACCCGTTCGGCGTCGGCGGCGCAGGCGGGAATCTCCCGGGCGACGCCGCCCCTGGGGGCCCACTTGACCGTGCGCACCGAGGGCCCGTGGGCCGGGTTGAAGAAGCACGGCGGGCGCTTCTGCGGCAGCGGGTCGCCGGCGACGCGAGCCTTCACGCACGCCACCGCGTACCTGCCGTCTTCGAGGATCTCGGTGACGTTGCTGATCTCCTCGGGACGCTGCACCGCCGCCAGCGAGTCCTTCGCGTGGTCGTAGGCGTCGAGGGCGCGGGTGTAATCCTGCTGCATCGCCTCGTCGAGCTCGTGACCCACGACCTCGGTGTCGAGCCCCTGGAGTTCCTCCCCGAACCGGGTGACATCCTCCTCGGCGGCCGCCTTCGACGCCGCGAGCACGGACTCGAGTTGGGCGCGGCGCTGGTCGATGATTCGTTGCTGGCTGCGTCCGGCCCGCACGAACATGTACCAGACGATGAGGCCCATCAGCATCAGGGGCAGCAGACTCGACAACATGTAACTAGTCTTACTCGGCTTGCTGTGCGCTCGCCGGGTGCCCTCCCTGGATGATCCCTGGACTCTCGGTGATTTCGCACAGCACCTGCCCCGCGCTCACCGGCGTCCCCACCGTGACGAGGTGCCCCACGACGCCGTCGCGATGCGCGACGACCGGGTTCTCCATCTTCATCGCCTCGAGGACGACGACGACGTCACCGGCCGACACGGCCTCGCCTTCGGACGCGGTGACCTTGACCACCGTGCCCTGCATGGGGGCGGTGAGTGCGGCGCCCGCGGGGGCGTGCACGGTGGCGCCGCCGCGGTCGCGGCGCACGGGTCGCCGGGCGGTGGCGGCCGGGGAGCCCGCCCGCCCGGCCACCGGCAGCGTGCCGGGAAGCCTGACCTCGATGCGGCGTCCGTCGACCTCGACGACCACGCGGTGTGAGGCCTCCCGGTCGTCGCTGGTGCCGAGCAGCCCGGTGTATGCGGGCAGGTCGTTGACGAATTCGGTTTCGATCCACCGGGTGTGCACGCCGAACCGACCATCGGACGCCGTGAACGCCGGGTCGTCGACCACGGCACGGTGGAACGGGATGACGGTGGGCATGCCCTCGACGACCAGTTCCCGCAATGCCCGGCGAGCCCGCGCCAGGGCCTGCGGCCGGTCGGCGCCGGTGACGATGAGCTTGGCGATGAGCGAGTCGAAGGCTCCGGGCACGGTCGTGCCGGTGTGGTAGCCCTCGTCGACCCGGACGCCGGGGCCGCTCGGCGCGTGCCAGGCGACGAGGGTTCCCGGCGCGGGCAGGAAGCCGCGCCCCGGGTCTTCGGCGTTGATGCGGAACTCGATGGCATGACCGCGCAGCGGCGGGTCGTCGTAGCCGAGCGGCTCGCCCTCGGCGATCCGGAACATTTCGCGGACGAGGTCGAGGCCCGAGACCTCCTCGCTGACCGGGTGCTCGACCTGAAGGCGGGTGTTCACCTCGAGGAACGAGATCGTGCCGTCGCGCCCGACGAGGAACTCGCAGGTTCCGGCGCCGACATACCCGGCCTCGCGAAGGATCGCCTTGCTCGCGGTGGTCAGCCGGTCGACCTGCTCGGGGGTGAGGAACGGGGCAGGGGCCTCCTCGACGAGCTTCTGATGTCGGCGCTGCAGCGAGCAGTCGCGGGTGGAGACGACCACGACGGTGCCGTGGCGGTCGGCCAGGCACTGTGTCTCGACGTGGCGGGGCCGGTCGAGGTAGCGCTCGACGAAACACTCGCCGCGTCCGAACGCGGTGATCGCCTCGCGGGTGGCCGACGCGAACAGGTCGGGGATCTCGTCGAGGGTGCGGGCCACCTTCAGCCCGCGGCCGCCGCCACCGAAGGCCGCCTTGATCGCCACCGGCAGCCCGTGCTCGGTGGCGAAGGCCACGACCTCGTCGGCGGCCGCGACGGGGTCGGCGGTGCCCGGCACGAGAGGTGCACCGACGCGTTGGGCGATGTGCCGGGCCCGCACCTTGTCACCGAGGGCTTCGATCGCGGCGGGCGGTGGCCCGATCCACGTGAGTCCGGCGTCGAGCACGGCCTGGGCGAATCCGGCGTTCTCGGCGAGGAACCCGTACCCCGGGTGCACGGCGTCGGCGCCGCTGCGAGCAGCGATGTCGAGCAGCTTGGCGGCGTTGAGGTAAGTGTCGGCCGGGGTGGCGCCGTTGAGGGCGAACGCCTCGTCGGCCAGGCGCACCGTCAGTGAGTCGCGATCGGAATCGGCGTAGACGGCGACGCTGGCGATGCCCGCGTCGGCGGCGGCCCGCACGATCCGCACTCCGATCTCTCCACGGTTGGCGATCAGCACTTTCGTGATCCGGGCCACAGCTCCTCCTCGAACGCGCGACACCTCGGATCCTAGGCCCTCGACCGCTCCGGCTCCGTGTTCGCCGAGAGCGTGGCGTCGGCGTCCGTGCTTGTCTGAGCCGCGCCGTAGGCTGGCCGGCATGCGCACACCCCATCCCTGCACCGCTCCCGCGCGATGCCCGGGCCTCCCGGCGGTGGGCCGGTGAGCACCACCGAGGAGATCGCACCGCCGAGCGGCGCGGCACGCCGACCGCAGGCCCCCGCCGTCACCCGCAGCGGAGAGCAGATCACCGAGCGGCAGGCATGGTCGTCACTGTGGGCCCTGCTCGTCGGCTTCTTCATGATTCTGGTCGACTCGACGATCGTCACGACCGCGATCCCCGCGATCATGCAGGGCCTCGACACCACCGTCAACGGGGTCGTCTGGGTGACCAGTGCCTACCTGCTCACCTACGCGGTGCCGTTGCTGGTCACCGGACGCCTGGGCGACCGGTTCGGCCCGCGCAACATCTTCATCATCGGGCTCGTCGTGTTCACCGCGTCCTCGGCCTGGTGCGGGCTGTCGCCGACGATCGGAATGCTCATCGCCGCCCGCGCCGTGCAGGGGATCGGCGCGGCGCTCATGACCCCCCAGTCGATGGCGGTCATCACCCGGCTGTTCCCGTTCGCCCGGCGCGGAGCCGCCATGGGCCTGTGGGGTTCGACGGCCGGGGTCGCGACGCTGGTGGGTCCGATCCTGGGCGGGGTGCTCGTCGACAGCCTCGGCTGGCAGTGGATCTTCTTCGTCAACGTGCCGGTGGGCGTCATCGGCATCTGGCAGGTGTGGCGGCGCGTGCCCGACCTGCCGCGGGTGAGCCACCGGTTCGACTGGCTCGGCGTTCTGCTGTCCGGCCTCGGCGTGTTCCTGCTCGTGTTCGGCCTGCAAGAGGGCAACAGCTACGACTGGGGCACCATCACCGGCGTGCTCAGCGTGCCGCTGTTGCTGGCGGTCGGGGTGCTGGTCATGGCGGGTTTCGTGTGGTGGGAGGCGAAGGGGCCGGCTGAGCCGCTGGTGCCCCTGGGGCTGTTCGGCACGTGGAACTTCACCATGGGCAACATCCTCACCTTCTGCATGGGTGCGACCGTCACGTCGATGACCTTCCCGATGATGATCTTCCTGCAGGACGCCCGCTACCTCACGCCCACCCAGGCGGCGCTGACGATGGTGCCCAACGCGGTGTTGTCAGGGGTGCTGGCACCGGTCGTCGGGCGCGCGTTCCCACGGCTCAACGCCCGGCTGGTGATCGTGTCGGGTCTCGGCCTGTTCGCGCTCAGCCTGTTCGGCTACCAGTGGCTCATCCGCGACGGGCATCCGGTGTGGCAACTGGTGCTGCTCGCCGTGCCGATGGGTGTGGCCGGCTCGATGATCTGGGGCCCGATCTCGCTCACGACCACCCGCGATCTGGAGTCGCACGAGGCCGGGGCCGGATCGAGCGTGTTCAACACCACCCGGCAGATGGGTGCCGTGCTGGGCTCGGCGCTCAT
Source organism: uncultured Actinomycetota bacterium (assembly GCA_963798885.1). Classification (GTDB taxonomy): domain Bacteria; phylum Actinomycetota; class Actinomycetes; order Propionibacteriales; family Propionibacteriaceae; genus JAJYQH01. The sequence continues at coordinate 123,190 of CAWCUX010000013.1, forward strand.
CGCGATGGTGATGACCCGACGGATCGGCGTGTGGATGGCCCGGTTCGCCACGAGCCACCCGGCCGCGGCGGCGTCGCTGAGCGGTGCGCGACAGGGCGAGGGGCACGTACCAGCGGCCATCGCCCCCTACTTCTCGAGCGCCATGGCCGATTCGATCCTCCTGCCGGCGGTGGTGGTCGCCGTGGGGGCCGTCGCGGCGCTGTGGGTGCGAACCCATCACGCGGAACCGGCCGCGTGATCCCCGGGCCGCGCGTCCGACGCGCGACGCGGGTCGCGCTGGTCGCCGCGGGCGTGTGGTGGGGAGGCGCCGAGATGTTGCAGTGGCGCGCGTCCGGACGACCCCCGGGCACGGCCGGGCTCCTCCGACGGATCGCTCGGCGTGCTCGTCCTCGGCTGCCCGAGCAGACCGTCGGGACGCCCCACGCGCGAGCAGGCATGGCGCTGCGACATCCTCATGAGAACACTCCGGAGGCATCGGGGTCCGGCTCTGGTGGTGTTCAGCGGGGGTCACACGACAGCGGCCCTTGCGAGCGAGGCCTCGTCGATGGCCGCCTACTGCACCGGCAGCCTCGGGCTCGATCCGGGAATGGTCGCACTCGAGGAACGGGCGACCAGCACGAGCGAGAACATCCGTTTCGGCCTTCCGATGCTCGCCTGTTGCGACCACCTCACGGTGGTGTCGAGTCCGCTGCACGCCGCCCGCGGCCGTCGCGACGTCGCGACCGAATTCCCCGATCTCGTGCCGAGGCTGTGGTTCGCCGACGACTACCGGCCAGGAGAACGGTTCTGGCACAAACCGAAGGTCACCTGGCATGAGTGGGTCGTCGGGCTGTGGTACCGATGGCACGGCCAAGGGAGCCCGGCGCACGGTCGGCACGCCGGGCCCGGCGACAGCGATCAGTAGTCGCCCGCGCTCCCGCCCGCCGGGTTTCCGTCGAGCCCGGCGAGCACCGCGGCCGAGCCCGACAGGCCCAGGCGGGTAGCGCCGGCCGCGATCATCGCCAGTGCCGTCGCGGTGTCGCGGATGCCGCCCGATGCCTTGACGCCGAGCCGTGGTGACACCGTGGCGGCCATGAGTTCGACCGCATGCACGCTGGCGCCACCGGCGGGGTGGAATCCGGTGGAGGTCTTGACGAAGTCGGCGCCGGCGCTCTCGGCGGCGCGGCACACGCCGACGATCTGCTCGTCGCGCAGCGCCGCCGACTCGATGATCACCTTGAGCACGCGACGCGCGGGGCGGCCCGCCGGACCGCGCGGATCTCCTGCTCCGTGCGGTCGAAGCGCCCGGTGATGGCATGCGCGAGGTCGATGACCATGTCGATCTCGTCGGCCCCGGCCGCCGCGGCCGCCGCGGCGCCTCGGCCGCCTTCACCGCCGGGGAATGCGCGCCCGAGGGGAAGCCGCACACGACGGCCAGCTTCAGCCCGTCGGGCAGGCGACGGGCAGTCGGCCGGGTGAGACGCACACCGAGTAGGTGCCGAACCGGCCTGCCTCGCGGACGAGGTCGGCGACCTGGTCGTCGGTCGCCTCCGGCTTCAGCAGCGTGTGGTCGATGTAGCGGGCGAGTTCGGCGCGGGTGTGGGGGACCTCGGGGGGGTCATGGGGATCCTTTCGGCGGATGGGTCAGCCGCCCGCGTTCGGGCGGATGGTGAGACTCTCGACGATCGCGTCGGAGGGCGCGCGGAGGGCGTAGGCGACAGCCTCGGCCACCGAGGCGGGCCGCAGGTGTTCCTCGGGCAGGTAGTCGGCGACCGGCGGCGGCCTGCAGATGCACCTGCATGTCGGTGTCGACCCGCCCGGGATGGATCGCGATGACCCGACCGGCCACGCTCCTCGTCGCGCAGGGCGTCGGTGAGGGCCCGCAGGGCGAACTTGGACGCGCGCGTAGGGCCCGTTGCCCGCGCCGGAGGTGAACCCGGCCCCCGAGTTGATCATCACGATCTGCCCATGGGCCTCGCGCAGTAGTGGCAGCACGAGCCGGGTGAGCCCGGCGACGGCGACGACGTTGAGTTCCAGCGTGCGCCGCCACAGGTCGCGGGGAGTCGTGGCGACGGTGCCGGGGTCGGCGACACCGGCCGAGTGGACGAGCACGTCGAGGCGGTCGAGGCCGGCGACGGCCGCCGCGGTGGAGTCCTCGTCGGTGAGATCGCAGACGAACGGCTCGGCGCTCGGCAGCGCGGCCACGACCGGCGCCACCGCCTCGGCGCTGCGTCCGCCGACGAGGAGGTGATGGTCGGGGGCCAGCGCCGCGCAGACGGCCCGGCCGATGCCGCGGCTGCCGCCCGTGACGAGAGCCACGGGGGTGCGGATGGAGGTGGCGGTCATGGGTGGACCCTATCGCCGGCCCGCTCGTCCGTCGCGGGCGGGCGGGTCGGCGCCGGCGCCCGGCAGGGCCGGTGCCCGGTAGAATGTGCGGGTGCGCCGACCCGTCCGCTTCCCCTCGCCCGCCGGCCGTCCCGGCGCGTCGCCGGATCGGCCGTGGCCGCCGTGGCCGCTCTGCTGCTGCTGGCCGGGTGCGGGAACGCGGGCTCGGCCGCCGAGGCGGCCGCGCGGTCGTCGGCGGTGAAGGTCCCGGCGGCCGGTGTCGCCCAGGCGGCGTCCACCCGCGGGCTGCAGGCCTACGGCTTCAGCCACGCCCCCGGCGGGTTCGTGCTGCCCCAGGGACTCGACATCCTCTACAAGATCGACCAGCCCAACGTCGTCACCGCGTTCTTCCCCGCCGCCGACGGCGCTCACCTGGCCACCTGGCTCGCGGCCAACCTGCCCGCCATGGGCTATCAGGTGCAGGGTCGTCGGCCGACTCGGTGGTGTTCTCGGGCAGGACGTGGTCGGGGGCCTTCACCAGCGATTCGCGAATCGCCGCACTCACCCTGCGTCACCGGTGAGCAGGGTCCGCCGAGTCACTCGCTGGCCGGTGACCTCCACAGTTCGTGCCATGCGATCCCGAAGTCGATGAGCATCTGGCGCACCAGCGGCAGGCTGATGCCGACCACGTTGTGCGGGTCGCCGTCGACCCGGGTGACGAAGGCACCGCCGAGCCCGTCGATCGTGAACGCGCCCGCGACCCGCTGCGGCTCCCCGCTGGCCACATAGGCCCCGATCTCGGCGTCGGTGAGGTCGGCGAAGGTCACCAGCGTGCTGGCGATCCGGGTGGCGCGGCGCACGCGGTCCGGATTCGATGAGCACGAGGTGGTGCCCGGTGTGCAGGGTGGCCGAGCGCCCCGCATGCGGTACCAGCGGGCCAGCGCCTCGTCGTCGGTGTGCGGTTTGCCCCACGGGTGACCGTCGAGTTCGAGCATCGAATCGCACGCGACCACCACGGTCGGTTCGGGAAGCGACGTGCCGAGCATGCCGACGACGGCCTCGCCCTTGGCCTCCGCGAGCACCGCCGTCAGCTGGTCGACGCCGCCCGCGGTGTAGCCGTCTTCGTCGACCTCGGAGTAGATCACATCCGGATACAGGCCGGCCTGGTGGAGGGTGGACGAGACGGGCGGGGATTTCGACGCGAGAACCAGGCGCATGGGGTCAGCGTACGGCCCCGTCGTCGGTGCCCGGTGCGCCGACCCCTGCGCCGGGCTACAGTGCGTTCCGCCAGGCGTCGCGTCCGGGCACGATCGGACGCCGCAGCACCCGCCAGTAGGATTTCCAGCCACCGGCGCGGGGGCGTCCGCCGAGGCCTTCGTCGACCGGGAGTGCGGGCGGCCAGCGCGGACTGCAGCACCACCATGACCGCCGCCAGCTCGGCGTCATCGGGGTGCCCGCGGACGACCCGGATGACGCGGCGGGCGCGCCGGCGTCCGGGCCGCTCATCGACGCTCACAGGGGGATGTTCCCGTGCTTCTTGGGCGGCAGCGTCTCGCGCTTGGTGCGCAGCAGCCGGAGCACCCGGATGCACTCGGCGCGGGTCTCGTGCGGGTAGACGACCTGGTCGATGTAGCCGCGCTCACTGGCCACGTACGGGTTCGCCAATTCGTCGTTGTACTCGTCGACCAGTTCACGACGCCTGGCCGCCGGGTCGGGGTGCTCGGCCAGTTCGCGCTTGTAGAGGATGTTCACCGCGCCCTCGGCGCCCATCACCGCGATCTGCGCGGTCGGCCAGGCGAGATTGACGTCGGCGCCCAGGTGCTTGGAGCCCATGACGTCGTAGGCGCCGCCGTACGCCTTGCGGGTGATGACGGTGATCAGCGGCACGGTCGCCTCGGCGTAGGCGTAGAGCAGCTTCGCACCGCGGCGGATGATGCCCTGATGTTCCTGGCCCACGCCGGGGAGGAAACCGGGCGTGTCGACAAGGGTGACGATCGGCACGTTGAAGCAGTCGCAGGTGCGGATGAACCGGGCCGCCTTCTCGGCGGCGCCGATATCGAGACAGCCCGCCAGCTGGGTCGGCTGGTTGGCGACGATGCCGACCGATCGGCCCTCGATCCGTCCGAACCCGCAGACGATGTTCTGGGCGTACAGCTCCTGCACCTCGAGGAACTCGCCGTCGTCGAGGATCGGCGTGCACGACCTCACGCATGTCGTAGGGCTGGTTGGGGGAGTCGGGGATCAGCGCGTCGAGGTCGCGGTCGAGGTCGGTGATCGTGGTGTCGACCCCGTCGTCGAAGATCGGAGGGTCCTCGAGGTTGTTCTGCGGAAGGTGACTGAGCAGGTCGCGCACGTATTCGAGCGCGTCGGCCTCGTTGGCGGCGAGATAGTGGGCGGTGCCCGACACCGCGTTGTGGGTGCGCCCGCCGCCCAGCTCCTCCATGGTCACGTCTTCGCCGGTGACCGTGCGGATCACGTCGGGTCCGGTGATGAACATCTGCGACGTCTGGTCGACCATGACGATGAAGTCGGTGAGCGCGGGGGAGTAGACATGGCCGCCGGCGGCCGCGCCCATCACCAGCGAGATCTGCGGGATCACGCCCGACGCGTGGGTGTTGCGGCGGAAGATCTCGCCGTAGAGCCCGAGCGAGACGACGCCCTCCTGGATCCGCGCTCCGCCGCCCTCGTTGATGCCGATGAGGGGGCAGCCCGTCTTGAGCGCGAAGTCGATGATCTTGCAGATCTTCTCGCCGTAGACCTGGCCCAGTGATCCGCCGAAAATCGCGACGTCCTGACTGAACACGCAGACCGGTCGCCCATTGATCGCGCCCATGCCGATGATGACCCCGTCGCCGTAGGGACGGCGCTTGTCCATGCCGAACGCGGTGGAGCGATGCCGGGAGAACTCGTCGATCTCGGTGAAACTGCCCTCGTCGAGCAGCGCGAGCACCCGCTCGCGGGCGGTCATCTTGCCCCGCGCGTGCTGCCGTTCGACCGCGGCGGGTGATGCGGCGTTGACGGCCTCGTCGATGCGGCGTCCGAGGTCGGCGAGCTTGCCGGCCGTCGTGTGGATGTCCGACTCCATGGCCCGACACTAGCGCGGGGCCGCCGCGTCGGCCGATGAGAGGGGGACGCCGGTACGCTGGCGGGCATGTCGTTGCTGCCGGCGTTCGCCGACGAGCGGGCGATCCGCGCCGGGCTCGCCGGCGTGGCGCTGTTGACCTCGGTGCGGTGCATCCGTGAGACCGGGTCGACCAACGCCGATCTCGTCGCCGCCGCCCGCGCCGGTGCGGCGCCCGGGGCGGTGCTGGTCAGCGAGCACCAGACCGCCGGGCGTGGCCGGTTCGACCGCCGATGGGAGACCCCGCTCGGGTCGTCGATCGCGCTGTCGGTGGCGCTCGCGCCGGGGCGGCCGATGCGCGAGTGGGGGTGGCTGTCGCTGCTGGCGGGGGTCGCGGTGCGGGCGGGCGTGCTCGAGGCGACCGGGGCGGATGCGGCGCGGATCGAACTCAAGTGGCCGAACGACGTGCTCATCGACGGGCGCAAGGTGTGCGGGATCCTCGCCGAGGCCGTCGACACGCCGTCGGGCCCGCAGGCGGTGTCGGCATGGGCATCAACATCGCCATGGCCGACGACGAGCTGCCGGTGCCCACCGCCACGTCGCTGCGGATCGCCGGCTTGGCCGAGCAGAAGGACGGCTGGTCGTGGCCACCCTGACCCGACTTGGCCGGTCTCGTCACCGAGTGGCGCGACGGCGCCGACGTGCGACAGGTCTACGCCCGCGACTGCGCGACGCATCGGACGACGCGTGCGGGTGCTCGAGAGCCTCCGGGAGGTACATGAGGGGGAGGCCGTCGACGTCGACGCCGACGGGCGGCTGATCGTACGCCTCGACAGCGGCGATGAGCCGGGCGTTCGCGGCCGGGGACGTGCACCACCTGCGGTAGGGCGGGCTGGCTCGGTTGCCGGGTCGACGTGCCGGCTCGCCGCGGGCGAGGGCCGTCGACTGGTCATCGCCGAGGACGGCGGACCTCGGACCAGCCGTGCGCCGTGCGGATGACCCGCAGCTGCGAGGCGATCTGCTCCTTCATCGCGTCGACGTGGCTGATGACTCCGATCGAGCGGCCGCCTTGGCGCAGCGCGTCGAGAGTGGTCATGGCGATCTCGAGGGTGTCGGCGTCGAGGGAACCGAAGCCCTCGTCGATGAACAGCGTGCTCAGCTCGATCCCGCCGGCCCGTGCGGTGACGACCTCGGCCAGCCCGAGGGCGAACGCGAGGGACGCGAGGAAGGTCTCGCCGCCACTCAGTGACCGGGGAGATCGGGCGCGGCCGGTGTGCTCGTCGAACACCTCGATCTCGAGACCGGCGGCCGACGCCCTGGCGGCGGTCGCCCCGCTCGGAGTGGACGAAGTTCGTAGCGCCCGTCGCTCATCGCCCGCAGCCGTCCGTTGGCGGCGTCGAGGATCGTCTCCAGTTCAGCCGCCGCGACGTAGCTGTCGAGCGGGATGCCGCGCATGTTCGGTGTCCGCCCGCGAACCGTCTCGCTGAGCCGGTGGAGCACGTCGTAGCGGCGCTCGCGGTCGCCCAAGACCTCGAGATCTCGGGCCAGGGCCTGCCGGTCGCGCCGCAACTCGCGCAGTCGGGCCTGCGCCTCGGCGGCGGCGCGCATTGCCTCCTCGTAGGCGGCCCGGGCCACCTGCACCTCGGCCGCTGCGGCATCGGGGTCGATCGGCTCGGCGGGCAGGTTCTGCAGGTGGCTCTGCGCCAGCACGCCCCGTTCCCGTGACAGCGCGTCGGCGTGGGCGTCGAGGCGGGCGCGCAGGTTGTCGAGGTGCGCGTCGTCGATCAGAGCGCCGAGGGCTTCGTCGAGCGAGGCGAACCCTTCGGTCGTGGCGGCGGCCGCGGCACGCTCGGTGGTGTCGACGGATTGGGCCCGGGCCAGCGTCACCCGCTGACGAGTCTCGCGGAGCGTCTGCGCCCGGGTCCGCGACGCCGTGAGGTCGGCGAGACGGTCGGTGATCGTCGGGAAATCCGCACACGCGTCGCGCGACCCGCTGGCGGTTCTGGTCGATGCGGGCCGCGAGGGTTGTGGCCCGTTCGAGAGCCTCGTCACGGGCGACGGTCAGGTCGGCCGTCTGCTCGCTGAGACCCGGGTGCTCACCGTCGCCGGTGATCTGCCGATCGATCCGCTCGACGAGTGCTTCGGCTTCCCGGATGCGTGCCACCTGGTCGGCGACTCGCCGGTGCTCGGCCGTGAGGTCGTCGGCGCCGCGGCCACCGGTGCGTCCGCGCAGCTCACCGAGCCGGGCGTCGAGGGCGGCGACCTTCTCCCGTGCCGCTCGGGCCTGCCCATCGGCGTCCTTCTGCAGCGTTCGGGCGCGCTGGAGGTCGGCGTCGCTGACCGCCTCGCCCGACCACCGCGCCGGGCCGGATGATCGGTCGACCCGCATACGGGGCACTGCTCACCGTCGTGAAGTGTTCCGGCGAGCACAGCGGCCTGGCCATGGAGGTAGCGGTCGAGCAGTTCGTTGGCGGTTCGAGTGGCGTCTTCGAGTGCGCGGCCGGCCTGCAGCTCGACCTCCTGCGCCGTGACACGGCGCGCTGCCAGGTCGTCGGTGGTGCGAGCCGCGGCGAGCAGATCGACCACCTCGTCGAGCAGTCGGCGCGCGTGGTCGCCTCCCGCGGCCGTCTCGGCGGCGGCGCGGCGGCGCTGGTCGAGATCGTGGCGACGATCGGCCAGCTCCTGCAACCTCGCGGTGATCCCGGCGGCGGTGGTGCGAGCGGTCTCGAGGGTGCGGTCGTCGTCGGAGAGACGCCGCTCGACGTCGACGAGGGGCTGCAGTACGCCGATGACCTCCGTCAGCCTCTCGGCCTCCGCCGACGGGTCGTCGGGGGCGTCGCCGGCATAGGCCGACATCGCTCGGGTGAGGTCGTTCTCGGCGGCTGCGAGGGTCTTCGTGGCCTCGCCGGCGGCCTCGGCGAGGGGCCGGACGCGAGCGGCTCGCTCGGCCGCCGCCAACCGTGCCTTGTCGATCGCGATCTCGCCGGCACGGGACTCGAGTTCGGCGAGGCGTGCCACGGAGTCCGCGCGCTCGCGTTGACGCTCAGCCGTTTCGAGTCGTCGGCGGGCGGCGTCGTGACGCCGGGACGCCTCGTCGCGCCGCTCGCTCTGCCAAGAGGTGTCGGTCTCACTCGCCGTGACCCGCTGGTCGAGCCAGTCGAGTTCACAGCCCGCCGCCGGTGCATCGTCTCCGTCGTCGAGGAGCCGGGCGATCCGGGTGTCGACGCCCGTTCGTGCCGCGGCGCGCTGGCCGGCGAGGTCGCGGCGTCGCTGCTCCAACAGCTCGGTGTAGTCGGTGAACCGCCCGATGTCGAACAAGGTGGTGAGCAGGGCAAGGCGGGTGTCGCTACGGGCGAGAAGGAACTCTTGGAAGCGTCCCTGGGCGAGCAGCACCACTTGCAGGAACTCATCGGCGGTGAGTTTGACGAGTTCGTGGACGTGGTGGGCGACCTCCTGCGGCTTGACGGCGATCGCGGCCCCACCGTTGCGGGGTTCGAGCACCGCGGTGGCCGGCTGGGTGGTGGTGCCGGTGCCGCGTGCCTTGGGTCGCTCGTACTGGGGCGATCGGCTGATGCGGTATTCGGCTGCCGTTCACCTCGAACTCGAGGCTCACCTCGGTGCGGTCTTCGGGGGAGCAGTAGTCGCTGCGTACCTGGGCGCTGACCGGCCGCCTGCCCTCGCCAGCGGGGCGTGTCGCCGTAGAGGGCGAAACAGATCGCGTCGAGGATCGTCGACTTGCCCGCGCCGGTGGGCCCACTGATGAGGAACAGGCCGTCGGCGTCGTAGCCGCTGAAGTCGATGACCTGGCGGTCACGGAACGGGCCGAACCCTTCCATCGCCACGGAGAGGATCTTCATGCCCGCCGCCCCTGCGCCCGGTGCTCGGCGATCACCTCGGCCACGATCGCGGCCTCGGCGCGGGGAAGCTGCCTCGCCGTTGCGTACCTGGTGCAGGAAGTTGCCCACGATCTGCTCGTCGGTGAGACCCCGGACGCGTTCGGCGATGCTGCGGACCTGATCGAGCGTCTCGGAAGGCTGGTGGCGCACCTCGGCGCACCAGGGAAACCGGGTTCGCAGCTGGTTCATCGGGATCGATGCGTCGGGCGCGGTCGGTGTAGATGGCCGACACCCAGTGGTCGGCGTACGCGTCGAAGGCCGTGTCGGTGAGCAGGGCGTCGAAGCCGTCGGTGAGCACGGCGAGCAGGCGGGGGACCGGCAGGTCGACCCAGGTGACCCCGGACAGCCCGGCGGCGTCGAGGTCGACGATCCAGCCGCCGCGCGGCTTGTCGGCCTCCTTGAACGAGTAGTGCAGTGGCGCACCCGAGTAGCGGACGCCGTCGGCCAGGGTGGCCCGGCCGTGGATGTGTCCGAGCGCCACGTAGTCGACGCCGTCGAGCACCCCCACCGGCACCGAGTCGACGCCCCCCGCGACGATCGGACGCTCCGAATCGGACGACGCGGGCTCGGCGCCCGCGACGAAGGTGTGTGCGACGACCACCGAGCGTGCCCCGGCGCCGCGGCGCTCGGCCGCCGCCGCCCGGATCGGCCGCATCGCGTCGCTCATCACCTCGCGCTGCGACCGCGCGGTGGGACGTGACCACGATTCGGCTCGCACCAGCGCCGGCTCGAGGTAGGGGAGGGCGTAGAAGTCGACCGGTCCGTGCTGGTCGTCGATCGTGATCGGCGTCGCCACCGCCGCGGGGTCGGTGCTGAGGTGCAGCCCGGCGAGCGCGGTGAACGGGGCGGCGAACCCCAGTCGTCGCGGCGAGTCGTGGTTACCGCTGGTGAGGATCACCTTCGCTCCCGCCTCGAGCAGGGACGAGGGTGCCCGCTGCAGCACCCGGTAGGCGTCCCCGGAGGGAATGGCCGTGTCGAACACGTCTCCGGCGACGACCACCACGTCGATTCCGTGATCGCACACAATCGTCGGCAGCGCGGCCAGGACCCGTCGACGGCGGGCAGCGTCGACCAACCGTGGAAGGTTCGGCCGATGTGCCAGTCGGAGGTGTGCAGGATTCGCATGGGATCACCACGCTAGCGGCCCCCACCGACACTCGCGACGGGGCGCCGGTGGGCCGCACGACGCGACCGGTGGGCAGTGGTGCGCTCGCGACGGTCGGTGGGCGGCGTCCGGTGCTCGAGTTGGGGCTGGCGCCTGCGAGTTGTCCGGCGGCCTGCGGGTTGACTCTCAGCGGCGTACGAGTTGACTGCGGCGTACGACTCACGGGCCACGAAACGCCGCCGACCACCCGCGGCGTACGAGTTGTCTGGCGGCGTACGACCTGACGCGGTTTCCGACCAGGTCGTACGCCGTTCCGATCAGCTCGTACGCCGTTGCGACCAAGTCGTACGCCGCAGTGGGCGCGGGGGAGGGGGCAGAGGGTGCCAGTGGGGTCAGAGGGTGTCAGTGGGCGCGCCGTTGAGAGCTACACGGGGGCGTGTGTCCTCGGGGTGCGCGCGGTGGACGCGCGGATGAGGATGCGCGAGTGGGGCGGCGCGAATCAGGGGCGGGGCGAACGGGGGTGCGCGGATGGAGATGCGGGAACGGGGGTGCGCGGATGACGGTGCGGGAACGGGGGTGCGCGGATGACGGTGCGGGAACGGGGGTGCGCGGATGACGGTGCGGGAACGGGGCGGCGCGAGTGGGGGGTGCGCGAATGACGGTGCGCGGACGCGGACGGGCGGACGTGGGTGGGCGCAGAGGGATTCGAACCCCCGACCCCCTCCTTGTAAGGGAGGTGCTCTAACCACCTGAGCTATGCGCCCTCGACACGACCCGGTCGGGCCGTGGCCAATTGTGGCAGCAGACGCGGACGGTCGGGATCCGCGTCCGGCGCCGTGATCAGGCCAGCGCCGCCCGGACGATCTCGGATACGCGACGTCCGTCGGCGCGCCCGGCGATCTCGGCGGTGACCGCCTTCATCACCTGGCCCATCTGCTTCATCGTCGGCGCGTCACCCCCTGCGGCGATGTCGGCGACCCGGGCGTCGACGATCGCCCGGATCTCGTCGTCGCCCATCTGGGCGGGCAGGTACTGCGAGAGGAACTCTGCTTCGGACGCCTCCTTGGCCGCGAGTTCGGGGCGGCCGCCCTCGGAGTAGGCCTGCGCGGAGTCCTTGCGCTTGTTGACCTCGCGGGTGATCACCCGCAGTTCCTCGTCGTCGGTGAGCTCGCGCGCCTGCTTGCCCGCGACCTCTTCGTTCATGATCGCGGCCAGGGCCATCCGCACGTTGCTCTTGGCCGCCTCGTCGCGCGACTTCATGGCGGTGACGAGATCGGCCCTGAGCTGCTCCTTGAGTGCTCCCATGGCGCATCCTTTCGGTTGGGCAACCCCGTCAGTCTCCCACGGGGCGCTCGTGGGGCTCCACCACCCGCCCCCGCAGACCGGGCAGCGTTCCCAGTTTCCGCTCGGCGGCGTCGGCGAGGTCCGGCAGGTCGGCCCTTGCACGGCCGATGAGGACGCCCGACCCGTCGAGGCGGCACGGCGTGGCTTCCGCGCGCCAGTGCGCGATCGCTTCCAAGATCAGGTGCCGTGGCAGGTGCCCGGAGGCGTCGGTGACCCGCCACCACGGCACCCCTGTGTCGCCGCACCCGCTGAGAAAGCGGCCCACCTGGCGCGGGCTGGCATCGAACAGGGCCGCGATGTCGCCGTAGCTCACCACCCGCCCGGGCGGCACCAGGCGGGCCACGGCGTAGACGTCCTCGGGAACCATGCCCCCGATCTTGCCGCCTCGCCACCATGGGCGGGTTCGCAGCGCGCCGGGGCGACCGGTAGCCTCGGGATCCGTGGTGACCGCTCCCAGGATCCTGTTCACGCTCCTGCTGGCCACGTTCATGTCCATCGCCGGCACCATCCAGTCGGCGAGCGCCGAGCCCACCTCCGGATCAGCGAGCATCTCGGCCGCGCCCACGCCCGCCCCCACCCCCGATCCGGGATGGACGAAGACCCCGACGTCGTCATCGAAGCTCACGGCGGGTGATTGCGCCCAGGTGCTGTTCGTCGGCGTGCGCGGGTCGGGTGAGCCGAAGCCCTTCGGGAAGACGATCGCCGACTTCCGCGACGCACTCGCCCCGCGCGCCGGCTCGGCGACGGTTCGGCTGGCCTATCTCGATTACCCGGCCGTCGCGATCGACGCGGTCGACACCCAGACCGTCGAGCAGGCGATCTTCGATCCGGCCGCGCCCAACAACTCCTACTTCACCTCGGTGGCGGCCGGGGTGAAGGCGCTCACCGACTCTCATCGCCTCCCAGGCGCAGGCCTGCCCCGATCAGAGGCTGCTGCTCGTCGGCTTCTCACAGGGCGCGGAAGTGGTCGCGCGCACCCTCGCGGCCCACCCCCAGGGTCCACGGCTGCTCGCCGCAGTCCTGCTGGGCGACCCGGTGCACTACCCGGGCCAGAACGCCATGGAACTCGACGGCACGGCCGGAAACCGTGCGTTCGGCCTGGTCACCGCGCTCATGTACCTCCGATCGGTCGCCCGGCCGATCGACAACCCGAGCCGCGCCGACCAGGTGCGGGCGGTCGTGCAGGCGGCGGTCGACATGTATCAGGGCACACTCGACACGACGAAGATCGCCACCATGATGGCCGCGAACGGCTTGTCGATCTCGGGCACCGACGCACCCCGCGTCTACTCGGTGTGCGACGCCGGAGACCTCGTCTGCGACGCCGCCAAGCCGCTGGCGCGCATCCTGACCACCGCCAGCACCATCACGACCGAGCGCAACAAGGCACGGCCGATCCACACGGGCTACCACGGCGCAGCCGTGGCCAACACCGTGGCCGCCGTCGCGGACGCCCTGTCGAGGATTCCGACGCAGCCTGCGCCGACGGCGCCGGTCGCCTCCGCGGGAACCACCGCATCATGGCTTCCGGTGGGCATCGCCGGTCTCGCCGTCACCATCGTGCTACTGGCCGTGGTGCTGCACCTGCGCCGCCGGATCCGGCACTCGCGGGCGTCCCGCTGAGCCCTGCCCGCCGTCTCGGCTCGCCCAGGCGCCGCGGCAACGGATAAACTCGCCCCTCGTGGCACTAGAAGACCTGCACAACACCCTCGCCGACCTCGAGCGCTCACTCAGCAGCATCGAGGCCGTTCTCGACCCCGTGAGCAAGCGGGCGGAGATTCACGAACTTGAGGAGCAGGTCAGCGCCCCCGACCTGTGGGACGACCAGGAGAACGCCCAACGGGTCACCTCCCGCCTGTCCGGCCTGCAGGGCGAGGTCGAGCGGCTCACCGAACTGCGCCAGCGCCTCGACGACGTGGTGGTGCTGCTGCAACTCGGCGACGAGGAGGGCGACGCCGATTCGATCACGGAGGCCGAGCAGGAGATCGCCCGGCTGAAGAGGGACATCTCGGTGCTCGAGGTGCGCACGCTGCTGTCGGGTGAATACGACGAGCGCGACGCCCTCGTGACCATCCGCTCGGAAGCCGGAGGCGTCGACGCCGCCGACTTCGCCGCGATGCTGCTGCGCATGTACACGCGCTGGGCCGAACGCCACAACTACGGCTACGAGGTCTACGACATCTCCTACGCCGAAGAGGCGGGTATCAAGTCGGCCACCTTCACCGTGCGGGCCCCGTTCGCCTACGGTTCGCTGTCGGTCGAGGCCGGCACCCATCGGCTGGTGCGGATCTCGCCGTTCGACAACCAGGGACGCCGCCAGACGTCGTTCGCGGGGGTCGAGGTGCTTCCGGTGACCGCCGAGACCGACCACATCGACGTCCCCGACGGCGACATCCGCGTCGACGTCTTCCGGTCGTCGGGCCCCGGGGGTCAGAGCGTCAACACCACCGACTCGGCGGTGCGGATCACCCACCTGCCGACCGGCATCGTCGTGAGCTGTCAGAACGAGAAGTCGCAACTGCAGAACAAGGCTGCGGCGATGCGGGTGCTGCAGTCGCGTCTGCTCGAGCGGGCCCGGCTGGAGCGCGAGGCGCAGATGAAGGAGCTCAAGGGCGACTCGGGCAACTCGTGGGGTTCGCAGATGCGCTCCTACGTGCTGCACCCCTACCAGATGGTGAAGGACCTGCGCACCGATCACGAGGTGGGCAATCCCGACGCGGTCTTCGACGGCGACATCGACGGCTTCATCGACGCCGGGATCCGCTGGCGGCGCCAGAGCGCCTGATCTGCCCCGGCGCGCCCTGCGACAGGCCGGGCCGGGTCGAAGCGGGGGATTCTTGGGTCGTCCCTTAGAATTCTTCAGAACCCGCGTGCCGCAGGCCGGCGCGTGACCCGGGCTCCCTTCCCCAGCAAGAGGCCGATGCATGATCACCTTCGACAACGTCACCAAGTTCTACGACGGTCAGCAGACCCCGGCGCTGTCCAACGTCAACGTCCAGATCGACAAGGGCGAGTTCGTCTTCCTGGTGGGCTCCTCCGGGTCGGGGAAGTCGACCTTCCTACGGTTGGTGCTACGTGAACTCGTCACCAGCAGGGGCCAGGTGCTCGTCGCCGGCAAAGACCTGTCACGGATCCACCCGTGGAAGATCCCGCAGCACCGCCGACGGATCGGAACGGTTTTCCAGGACTTCCGATTGCTGCCGGGCAAGAGCGTCAACGAGAACGTGGGGTTCGCGCTCCAGGTGATCGGGCGGCCCACCAGCGAGATCAGGCGCCGGGTGCCCGAGACACTGCAGACGGTGGGGCTGACCGGCAAGGGCGACCGCCTGCCCGAGGAACTGTCGGGCGGCGAGCAGCAGCGGGTGGCGATCGCGCGGGCGTTCGTCAACAATCCGGCGATCCTCATCGCCGACGAGCCCACCGGCAACCTCGACCCGGCCACCAGCGTCGGGATCATGAAGCTGCTCGACCGGATCAATCGCACCGGCACCACGATCATCATGGCCACTCACGACTCGACGATCGTCGACCAGATGCGTCGGCGCGTCCTCGAACTCAACAAGGGTGTGCTGGTCCGTGACCAGACCAAGGGCGTGTACGGCGCCTCCTGACGCGCCGCACCCTCCAGCCCACGCCACACACGAAGGATCAGCCTGATTATGCGCCACACACTGCGGGAGACCTGGTCGGGGTTGCGACGCAACCTGTCGATGACCGTTGCCGTGATCGTGACGATGTGGGTGTCACTCACCCTGTTCGGCACCGGACTCATGACCACTCAGCAGGTCGACCTGGTCAAGGGCAAATGGTACGACAAGATCGAGATCTCGGCATTCCTGTGCGTCAAAGATCTCGGGCAGTACCCCGGTGGAACCTGCACCGCGAACCAGGACACCACCGCGGCCCAACGGGCCGCGATCCAGAAGGCGCTGGAGGCCAATCCCGAGGTGCAGAAGGTCTATTACGAGACCAAGGCCGAGGCATACCAGCAGTTCCAGCAGACGTACAAGAACACGCCCATCCTCAACACGCTCACCGAGAGCCAGATGCAGGACTCGTTCCGGATCAAGCTCGTCGACCCGAACAGCTACGAGGGCGTGGTGCAGGAGCTCAAGGCGATGCCCGGCATCCAGGCGGTCCAGGATCTGCACACTGTTCTCGACCCGCTGTTCAGGGCCCTCAACGCGGTGAAGTGGGCCGCCAACGGCATGAGCGCGCTGCTGTTGATCGCCGCCGCCCTGCAGATCGGCAACACCATCCGGATGGCGGCCTTCTCCCGGCGTCGAGAGCTCGGGATCATGCGCATGGTGGGCGCCAGCAACACCTACATCCTGCTGCCGTTCCTGCTCGAGAGCCTGGTCGCCGGCGTCCTGGGATCGGCACTGGCCGCCGGCACCATCGGCCTCGGCAAGTACCTCATCATCGACCGCAACGCTGAACTGACGATCAAGACGCTGCGGTGGATCGACTGGTCGCAGACCGGCGTGATCATCGCCGGCGTCGCCGGTGTCGGCGTCCTGCTGTCGGTCATCCCCACCCTCATCGCCACCCGGAAGTACCTTCGGGTCTGATCGGCCCATCACCCGGGGGACGCCGAAATCGGCTCGGTGCTGCGCGACCTTCGACGCTAGGGTGGGCTCTTCGAACCGCGCCGCACCGGCCGGTGACACTGCACGGAGGACCACATGCCGCGCGAGAAGGGGCGCAAACTCATCGCCCAGAACAAGAAGGCGTTCCACGACTATCACGTCGGCGACAGGTACGAGGCGGGCATGGTGCTCACCGGCACCGAGGTGAAGTCGTTGCGACACGGCAGGGCGTCACTCGTCGACGGGTTCGTCACCATCGACGACGGTGAGGCGTGGTTGCGCAACGCCCACATCCCCGAATACGAGATGGGCACGTGGAAGAACCACGCGACCCGGCGCACCCGCAAGCTGCTGCTCAACCGCCGTGAGATCGACAAGCTCGCCCGCGACACCGCCCACAGCGGCCGCACCATCGTGCCGCTGGCCATCTACTTCGACGACGGGTACGCCAAGGTCGAGATCGCGGTGGCCACCGGAAAGCGCGAATGGGACAAGCGTCAGACGATCGCCGAGCGCGACGCCCGGCGCGACGCGGAACGTGAACTTGCCGAGCGGAACCGCCGTCGCTGATCCTGGCCGGACCCGCCATGGGGCAGACTGACCGACGAAACCCATGGAAGGTGGTCGACGCCGATGAAACGAGCGCGCCTGATCGTCATCGCCGTGCTGGCCCTGCTCGGCTGGAGCCTGGCGACCCCGGCGTGGGCCGCCACGCCCGACAGCATCGACACGATGACGGCCGCGTTCACGGTCGACACGGCCGGCCGGGTGCAGGTCACCGAGCACGTGGTCTACCGCTTCGGCAGCGCCTCCGGACGCCACGGCCTCACGTGGACCCTGCTCACCCGCGAGCCCTACGACGACACCTCCGATGCGGTCTACGACATCAGCAACATCACCGTCTCCAGTCCCGACGCCTCGGCTCAGGTGCAGCGCAGCACGATCACCCGCGGCCGCAACGCCTGGCTCAGCCTGCGCATCGGTTCACCCGACCGCACCGTCGCCACGCCCACCGCCAGCTACACCATCAGTTACACCGTCGGCGGGGCGCTGCGGCACTTCTCGTCCTACGACGAGTTCTACTGGGACGTCGTGAGCGAAGATACCCCGGTCATCCGTCAGCTGAGCATCGTCACCACCGTGCCCGGCGGGGTGCACGACGTCACCTGCTTCGCGGGCCCGGTGAAGACCACCCGGCCGTGCGCGACGGCGAGCGTGGTCGACGGCGAGGGTCACTACACCGTCACCGACAAGCATCAGGGCGACATCGTCAGCATCGGCGCCAAGATCGGGTCGGGACTGGTCAGCAACCCCACGCCCCACCTGGTGACCCGCGCCGACCAGACGGCGCGACAGGTGGCCGCGGTTGCCCGTGTGGCCGGACCGATCGCCGCGCTCGTTCCGCCCGTGATCGGATTCCTGTTGCTGCGCCGGCGCCGCGACGAACGCTATCTGGGCCTGCCGCCGGGAGTGGCACCCGCGCCCGGCCAGTCCGCTCCAGTCGGGCCGAGCCGGCGCATCGAGATCCCTGTGGCGTTCTCGCCACCGCCGCTCGGTGTGGCCGAGGCCGGACTGCTGGCCGACGGGCGCATCGGCTCGGCCGAAATCGCCGGGACGCTGGTCGGCCTCGCCGTCCGGGGGGTGGTCAAGCTCAGCGGCGACAAGACGAGCGCCGAGGTGCACCTCACCGACCCGAGCCTGCCGCTGTCACCGCACGAGGATGCGCTGCTCGGGGCCGTCTTCGGTGGTCCGGGCAGCACCACTCTGGCGGGTGCCTCGGTCGCCCTCGGTCAGACGGCCGACCTGTCCACGGCAGGGCAGATCTATCGGGCTCAGAACCGGATGCGGCGGCTGGTGCGGCGCACGGCTCAGGAGCAGCACTGGTACAAGCGACTGCCCGGGTCGGTGGGGTCGACCGCGGTCGGGGCGGGGGGCTGCCTCGCGGCGATCGTGGCGCTGATCGCACTGGCCGCGGGCGCGTCGACGCTCGCCTCGGCGACGACCGGCGGCGGAATCCTCAGCCCGACACTGGTGCTGTGGCTCATCGTGTTCGCCGTCTCGCTGATCGTCACCTTCATCGTGGTGCACGCGCGAACGCTGAAGGGCCAGCGCAGCGCCGACGGCACCGCGCTCACCGACCAGATCACCGGGTTCCGCACCTACCTCGCGACGGCGGAAGCCGAACAGTTGCGGTTCGAGGAAGGCGAGGACATCTTCTCGAAGTACCTGCCGTGGGCGATCGTGTTCGGCCTCACCGAACGCTGGGCCCAGGTGTGCCAGCGTCTCATCGACCTCGGACGCCTGCCCGACACACCCCCCACCTGGTACGTCGGGCCTCCCGGGATGTGGAGCCCCTACTGGATCACCGGGCAGGTGGGTCACATCACCACGTCGGTGATGCCGCCGGTACAGGTCAGTTCGGGTGGCTCCGGCTTCGGTGGCGGCTCGAGCTTCGGCGGTGGCGGCTTCTCGGGCGGGGGTGGAGGCGGGACGAGCATCGGCTCGTGGTGACCCGCCCGAAGTTCCGCGTCGTCAGCGCACGTCGACCAGGTCGCACACGAAGATCAGCGTCTCACCGGGGGCGATGACCCCGGCGGCTCCGCGGTCTCCGTATGCGAGATGCGGGGGAATCACCAGTCGGCGACGACCGCCCACCCTCATCCCCTGGATGCCGGATTCCCAGCCCGCGATCACCCGGCCACCGCCGAGCGGGAACGCGAGCGGGCCGCGACCGTACGAGGAGTCGAACTCCTCGCCGGTCGAGAACGACACCCCCACGTAGTGCACGAGCACCGTGGTGCCCGTGACGGCCTCGCGGCCGCCTCCCTCGATCAGGTCTGTGACCTGCAGGTCGTTCGGCGGGGGACCGTCGGGACGATCGATGTCGGGCTTCTGCTGCGTCATGCTCGGAACCTTAGCGGGTGACGCCGACAGCGCCCGTGGGCACGGGTCGGGGTGACCCCGGGGACGGCTGGGGGAGTGCCGGATGGCCGATGCCCTCCGCGCGCGGCACACTGGGCACATGTCCAATTCCCCGTTCCCCGGTGGGTCCGATCGTTCGACTCTCGACTGGGCGGTCACGCCCGATCAGCGGGCCCGCGCCGAGGACTACCTGCAGCGCGCCTACGCCGATGGCCGCTTGTCCGGCGAAGAGTTCGATCGGCGCATCGGGATCGCGCTGTCGGCCGGCACGCGGCGTGAACTCAACGCCGCGTTCGACGGCCTGGCCCGGATCGCACCCGGTGACGCCGCCTCGTCGTACGGCCTGGCCGGTCCGCGCTCGCACTCGACGACCGTGCAGCGGCGTCCCGAGGCGACCGCCGGCGGTGCGGTCGCCTATTTCAGCGGCGCCTTCACGTGGCTGATCGGCCCCGCGATCGCCGCCGCCGTGACCCCGGCGGGCTCTCCGGCGCACCGGCAGGCGGCGAAGGCCTTCAACGCCACCGTCTCGTTCACCGTCATCGCGATGGTCCTGTCGGTGCTGCAGACGATGATCCACCCGCTCAACACGATCACCGGCCTGGTGGGCCTGTTCTGGTTCGTGTTCATGATCGTCGGCGGAGTCAAGGCGGCCAACGGGGTGGAGTGGACGAATCCGTTCACCCGGGTGCTGCCGATCCGGGCGATCGACGACGGCACGCGCCGCCACCGCAAATAGGCGCGTCGGCTCGGATCGTTCACCCGTCGCGGCACGTCGGCGTGGCTCCGGCAAATTCGAGTCGCGGGAACAGGCGGGCGACCGGTAACGTTGTACCTCGTGCCGACCCCTCGCGGTGGGTGACAATTCAACAGGGGGTGACTGGTTTCGACTTGGGACGGTAGTCCCAGGAGAAGCGGGCCGAGGATCCAGACTCAACTCGTAAACGATCGCCTGGAAACCAATAAGTGCCGACAACGCTCGCACTGACTTCGCTCTCGCTGCCTGAGCAGTGATCGAAGGGTCAGACCGGATGCGCCTTCCGTCCGGACCCTGGCCTCATTGAGAAGGCTTGCTGAACGTTCCGCGCCCGGCGGAGCGTTTCGGGACTCAAACCGGGCTGGGCCTGTCTGCAACATGCTGACATGAGTGCAGGGGCCGAGTAGAACGTGATGTCAGCTGCGCCCGGAGAAGTCCTGGTTCGCCGCTCGAGGACGCGGGTTCAATTCCCGCCACCTCCACCCCTGCTGCACGAGGGCCGCCCCCCTGGGGGCGGCCCTCGTGTCGTCCGGCCCGTCGTCAGGCGGCCGCGCTGTCGACGTCGGTGCGCAGCGGTCGCAGTGCCGAGTCGAGACGCACGAGTTCGTCGAGCATGGCGTCGGCGGCCTGGTCCATCACGTCGTTGGCGTGCAGGTGTGCGTCGGCGTCGATGAAACTGGCGTGGAACGGGATGTTGACGCTCTCGACCGCCGGCACCATCTTCAGTGCCGAGACGACCTGCTTGAGTTGTTGCACCGCCCTGGTTCCCGCGGCGACGCCGCCGTACGAGACGAAGCCGACCGCCTTGTCACGCCATTCGTGGTACAGGTAGTCGATGGCGTTCTTCAGCGCTGCCGGATAGCCGTGGTTGTACTCGGGCGTCACGAAGACGACGGCGTCGGTGCTCTCGATGCGGGCACTCCAGTCACGGGTGTGCTGGTTGGTGTACTGGCGCAGCCGGGGGTGCTGGGGCTCGTCGAGCAGCGGTAGGTCGATCCGGGCCAGGTCGGCGGTTTCCACCGAGAAGCCCCCGTGGCGCGTGGCGCGCTCGACGAACCACTCGGCGATCGGCAGCCCCGCCCGACCCGGGCGGGTCGACCCGACGATCACGGTCAACTTCGGCATATCGGTCCTCCATCTCCTGCACGCGCCCGCTCCCGAACCGGGGCGGGGCGCACCACGTCCGACCGCGCATTCCGCGGACAGCTGGACAAGGTGGATCGGGGTCCTCCTATTCCCGTGATCGGGTCGGGCGGTCCCCGGGAGCGCGACCCGGGCCGGTCGGGTCGCCGCGCGCCCCTCCTCGGGTCTCGCCGGTTTGTGCTTGTCATCGCCGTGCCGAGTCGCCCGCATCGGATCCTGGCCCGGTCATGACAGACTGGAACGGTGATTCTGGCGCATCCTCCCCGGCCCGGCGAGTTGCTGCTCGCGTCCGCCGGACTGGCCAGTGACTGGTTCGGCGAGACCGTCATCTACCTGCTCGACTGCGACGACGACGGCTCGCTCGGCGTCGTGCTCAACCGCTTCGCCGACAGCGAACTCGACGATGTTCTGCCCCAGTGGTCGTCGTTGGCCTGCCGGCCTCGTCGGCTGTTCGCCGGCGGCCCGGTCTCCCAGAACGGCGCCATCTGCCTCGCACGCCTCGCCAACGCCCACGAAGACCCCCCTGGCTGGCGTCGGGTTGTCGATGACGTCGGGTTGCTGCATCTCGACACACCCGTCGAACTGGTCGAGGGGGCATACTCCGAGTTGCGGATCTTCGCCGGCTACGCCGGGTGGAAGCCCGGACAGCTCGAGGGTGAACTGCTCCGCGGCGACTGGTTCCGTACCCCCGGACGCCCCGAGGACGTGTTCGGCGCCGAGCCGCTGGGTCTGTGGCGCCGGGTCATGCGTCGGCTGGGCGGAGACGCCGCGCTGATGTCGACCTGGCTGTCCGATCCCGATCAGAACTGACCCACACCGCCACGTCCCGCGGCGCGCAACACTCCGGTCGGGGCCGCCTCGAGTTCGCTGGTGCGGCGGGGCACCATGGATGAGAGCCCAGGATTATCCGGTGCGGTCGTCCGGGGCCTTAATCAATCCGTTATCATCGCTTCGGTCCGTGAGTGCGAAACCCGCGGGCCCCGAGCCGGCGCAGCCTGAGGGGAAATGGCAATGTCCGAATCAGGACGCGGTTCCCGCAACCGCATCCTCGTCGTCGACGACGACGTCGCCCTCGCCGAGATGCTGCAGATCGTGCTCCGTCAAGAGGGGTTCGAGGCTATCTGGTGCGCCACCGGCGATCGGGCGCTCGCGGCATTCCACGAGGTGCGTCCCGACCTCGTGCTGCTCGATCTCATGCTGCCCGGCCGTGATGGCATCGACGTCTGCCGCGACATCCGCGACGAGTCCGACGTGCCGGTCATCATGCTCACCGCCAAGAGCGACACGATGGACATCGTCGTCGGGCTCGAAGCCGGGGCCGACGACTACGTGTCCAAGCCGTTCAAGGCCAAGGAACTCATCGCCCGCATCCGCACGCGGCTGCGGCGCACCGCCAGCGACACCGACGACGACGCCGGTGTCTACCAGATCGGCGACATCACCATCAACACGCAGGGCCACAAGGTGCAGCGGGGAGACTCGCTGATCCCACTGACCCCGCTCGAGTTCGACCTGCTGCTCGCGCTGGCCCGCAAACCGCGCCAGGTGTTCAGCCGGGAGGTGCTGCTCGAAGAGGTGTGGGGCTACCGCCACGCCGCCGACACCCGGCTGGTCAACGTCCACGTGCAGCGGCTGCGCTCCAAGATCGAGAAGGATCCCGAGCACCCCGAGATCGTGGTGACCGTTCGTGGCATCGGTTACCGGGCGGGGGAGTCGGCGGATGCTCTCCGGTGAACCCCCACGGGGTGAGGCTGGACGCCGGCGGTGGTGAGGTCGCCGATCGGGACGGTCGTCCGCGCGCCGGTGCGGGCGTGGCTCACATCGCTCCCCTTCCGGGTCATCGTCACGACGTTCATCGGATCGGTGATCATCATGGTGCTCGGCGGCTTCCTGCTCGTGCGCCAGGCGTCCAACGGCATCCTCGCCGCCAAGAGGCAGGCGAGCGTGCAGGAGGCCTCGACGGCGCTCGACCGCATGCAGCAGCAACTGCGGCAGTCGAACTCCGACAGCAGTTCGATCTATGAGCGGCTCAACCAGCTCGCCAACGAGCTGGGCACGCAGGCGGGCCAGTACCGCATCGTGATCCAGGGGCCCGTGTCGGGCTACTCCTCGGTCGGGATCGACGCCGCGACCGTCCCCGCGACGCTGGCGGCCACCGTCGAGCACGGAGGCGGCATGTATCTCGCCCCGACCACCGTGCGGTTCACCGACCCCGGCGTCGCCGACCAGCCCGGGCTCGTGGTCGGCTCGCTCCTCTACGCACCGTCGGTGGGGGAGTCGTACCCGGTCTATTTCATCTTCCCCGAGGGCAAGGAGGTCCAGACCCTCGCCGTGGTGCAACGTGCCGCCGCGACCACCGGGGCGCTGCTCACCATCGCCCTCACGGCGATGGCCGGCTTCGTCACCCGGCAGGTGGTGCGACCGGTACGCCAGGCCAGCCTGGCCGCCGAACGGCTGGCGTCCGGACGACTCAACGAGCGGATGGACGTGCGCGGAACCACCGAACTGGCCAGCCTGGCCACCTCGATGAACAACATGGCCTCCGAGATCCAGCGTCAGATCGGGCAGCTGGAGGAACTGTCGAGGGTGCAGCAGCAGTTCGTGTCCGACGTGTCGCACGAACTGCGCACGCCGCTGACGACCGTGAAGATGGCCGCCGAACTGCTGTACGACCAGCGCGTCGAGTTCGAGGTGAGCGCCGCGCGTTCCGCTGAGCTGATGCACGACGAGCTCGAACGCTTCGAGGGGCTCCTCGGCGACCTGCTCGAGATCTCGCGATTCGACGCGGGGGCCGCCGTTCTGACGCTCGACGACACCGATCTCGCCAGCGTGGTGCGCGCCGAGGTCGAGGCCCAGCAGGCGTTCGCCGACCGGCTCGGGACGCGCCTCATCGTGACCGTACGCGGTGACACCGCGGCCGAGATCGACGCCCGTCGGGTACGCCGGATCATACGGAACCTCATCACCAACGCGATCGAACACGGCGAGCACCGCCCGATCGTCATCACCATCGCCGGCAACGAGCAGGCGGTCGCCGTGACCGTGCGCGACCATGGAGTCGGATTCCTGCCCAGCCAGAACACCCAGGTCTTCCACCGGTTCTGGCGTGCGGATCCCAGTCGGAACCGCACCGTCGGCGGCACCGGTCTCGGTCTCGCGATCGCTCTGGAGGATGCCCAGCTGCACGGCGGATGGTTGTCCGCGTGGGGACGTCCCCAGCAGGGTGCGCAGTTCCGACTCACGCTGCCCCGGCGTCACGGCGAGATCCTCACCGGCTCGCCGCTGCCGTTGGCCCCCCTCGACCTCGTGCCCGCACGATCGGGCGCGATCGCGGGAAGGACGCCGTCATGACCCTTCGTCACGCCGACCTGCCGCGCTGGCTGGCCCTGGCCGTGGCCGCGGTCCTGCTGCTCGCGGGATGCGCCAATGTTCCGTCCAGCGGTCCGGTCGAACAGGTGAGCCCGAACGTCAGCCAGCCGCAGGACAACGGCGTCCGCATCGATCCCGAGCCGCCCCGACCGGACGCCACCCCCGAACGCATCGTCGCGGGATTCCTCAGCGCCATGGCCAGCCTCCAGCCGGGTTTCTCGGTGGCGAAGCTCTACCTCACCGACGCGGCCCGGCGGGCTTGGGACCCCACGAGCGGCACCACCATCGTCGATGCCTCGGGCGAGCGCCTCATCGCCACCGCGACCTCCGAGGTGCTCGACGCGCCGATCGTCGGGCAACTGTCGGGGAGCGGCCGCTACCAGTCGATCACCGGCGAATTCCGTCATGACTTCGCACTGACCAAGGTGGGCGGACAGTGGCGTATCTCGAGCCCGCCCGAGGGACTGGTGGTGACCACGACCACCTTCGCGTCGTACTACGTGCCGATGGTGCGCTACTTCCTCACCTCCGACGGTGCTCATGTCGTGCCCGAGACCCTGCGCGTTCCCGCGAGCGACTTCACCCCGACCACGGCCCTCCAGGCGCTGCTGCGGGGCCCGTCGACATGGTTGGCTCCCGCCGTCACGACAGCGGTGCCCGAGGGGGCCCGGCTCGTGGGCGGCACCGTGATGGTCGACATCGCCGGTTTGGCCGCGGTCGATCTTGATCTGGGCGGCACGTCGCTGTCCGGTGGCGAGCGCAAGTCCCTCGTCACCCAGATCGCATGGAGCCTCAAACAGTTCTCGTCGGTTCAGTCGGTGCAGGTGTCGGTGCGCGGTCAGCCCCTCGATGTGCCGTCACTGGCCCCCCATGGTCTGCTCGCGCTCGCGGGCTTCCTTCCCGCGCCGCCGCTCGAGGAGTCACCGTCGGCGCTCGTCGCGTCCCGAGACGGCCACCTCGGAGAACTCGATCCCGCCTCGGGCACGTTCACCGCGTTCAAGGGTGCGCTCGGCAAGGTCGATGCCCGCCGGATGACGGCGCTGGCCGCTGGTGACACGGGCAAGCTGCTCGCCTGGACCCAGGGGGGCGCCCTGTGGCGCGGCACCTCCGAGAAGACCTCGGCCATCTACCACGGCACGTCCCTGGGGCGTCCGCAGATCACGCACGACGGGAGCATCTGGTGCACCGACGTCGGTCACGCAGGACCCCGGCTCGTGCGCATCGCCCCCGACGGGGCGACCAACATCATCCCGCTGGGATCCCAGCCCCGTGGGCCGGTGACGGCCTACGCCGTGTCGCCCGACGGCACGCGGGTCGCGCTGGTCGTCGGGTCGTCCGACGGTTCGTCGCGGCTGGGGCTGGTGAGCCTCAGCCCGGGTGCGCACCCGGCGACGCACGGATGGTACGAGACCCGCCTGTCCGCGATCCAGTCGGGTGCGCTGTCGCTGGTCACCGACGTGGCATGGAGCGGTCCGTCCCAACTCGTCGTGCTCGCGGGGGCGACGAGCAGTCCGCGGACCGGGGCCTACGCGGTGTCCGACGACGCGGCCACGATCACCGCCCTCGGACCCGCCGACAATGCGGAACCCTTGCGGCTGGTCGTGCACGCCCGGCTCGACTCGCCCACGGTCATGATCGTGACCAGCGCCGGTCAGGTGCAGGAGATCGAGGACGCCTGGCGCTGGCGCACGGTGGCCGCGGGGATCGTGCTGGCGGCCTTGTCGTCCTGAGCGCCGATTCGTCCACAGCGACTCCGGATCGGGCGGGTTGTGCACAGGCGCGCCGTGCGGCCGGCCCGATGTCGGCGTCGGGATCGGGACAATCCGGGCATGCCGGCCGACCAGACGCACGCCGCCACCGGGCCCGGGGTGGTGCGGGCTGCTCTGCGCCTGCTCGGCGCACTCGACGACCTGGTCCTCGGGCGCGACGTGCGCGGGCTGCGGGACGTCCGGGGATCGTGCTGTGCCGGCGCTGCGGTGCGGTGCATCTGACGGTCTCCCCGGGATGCCGACGACGCGGTCGGGCGTGCCGCCGGTCGTGGCCTGCGGCCCCTACAGCGGAACACTGCGAGAAGTCATCATCGCGTACAAGGACCACGGCGTGCGGTCGCTGGCGCGTCCGCTGGGGACCGCTGGTCGCACGGCACGCGGCCGATCAGTGGCCCACGCGTGCGCCGGTGCTGGTCGTGCCGGTGCCCTCCAGCCCGGCCGCGGTGCGTCGCCGGGGGTACGACCAAGCGCTGAGTTGAGCCGCGGCGGCGCCCGGGCCTGCGGGCGGCGGGCTGCGCGTGCGCGTTCGGCGCGGGACTGGTGAGGGTGCGACCGCGTGCGGGACCAGGCGGATCTCGGTCAGCGCCGACACGGCTGGGCAACCAGCGCGCGTCGATGCGGTGGCGGGGGCGCCGACCGGAGGCTGCCGGTCGTGATCATCGACGACATCGTCACCACGGGCGCAACCATGCGCGAGGCCTGCCGCGCGGTCTCGGCGTCCGGTGGGCGGCCGGTTCTCGTGGTCGTGCTGGCCCATACACCGCTGCGCGGACGGGCGCCGAAGCTCCGGCCGCTCGGGCAGCGTCGCGCCTTGTGAGCGTCCGATCCCGAAGTCCGGCTATTTCTCCGGCATTCCCTCATCGGAGCGGGAAAGCCAGGTAGCGTGTGAGTATGGCACGACCCAAGCGGCCCCGATCCGTCACGGAGCGGGGTAGGCCCGGGATGATGACGGTCAGCGTCGCCGGCCGGATCCCGGACCGTCGCGGAGGCCGGCCGTTTTGTTTTCAGCCGTGAGGAGGAACGCATGGACGTCACCGTCACTGGTCGCCACTGCAGCGTGAGCGAAACGCTCCGCGATCACGTGGACACCAGACTGCACAGTGTCGAACGGCTCCGCGACCGGGCCTCAGGGCCGAGGTGGAGTTCACCGCCACCGAGGTCAAGGGGAGTCCCGACCAGGCCATCGAGGCCGAGATCACGCTCCGCAGCAAAGGACCCGTGATCCGTGCCGAAGCCAGTGCCGACGACAAGACAGCAGCATTCGACCGGGCGTTCGAGAAGCTGAAGACGCAGATGCGCAAGGCCAGTGACAGGCGAAAGCACAGGCACGGATTGCGCGCCGAGGTGCACCTGAGGGACGAGATGGCGACTCCCGAGCCCCAGGCCCCCGAAGGCCGATGAGCCCTCGGCAGCGGTTCCCGGTCTCGAGATCACCGGCGACGGTCCCCTCGTCGTGCGCGAGAAGGAGTTCAACGTCGTTCCGTTGACTCTCGCCCAGGCCCTCGACGAGATGGAATTGGTCGGGCACGACTTCTTCCTCTACCAGGACGCCACGACCGGACGTCCCAGCGTCGTGTATCGCGGAGGGCTTACGACTACGGTGTGCTGCATCTGGCCGTCCAGCCCAGTGACCCAACGGTCTGCCCGCCGCCGCATGGTCGGCGGGCAGACCGCTGTCCGGGGCGACCGACGGCGGCACCGCCCGGTCGAAGCCGTGGCCGGGCCCGACCACGGCGGGGGGATCCCATGCGACGGTTGAGCCTCGAGGCCGCACGACGGGTGGCCCTCGTCCGCACAGGGGTTCGACCGACCGCGGCCCGAGCGCCCGATCACCCGCCGTGATGTCACGCGGCTGGTGAACCGGCTCGGCCAGTTCCAGATCGACTCGATCAACGTCATGGCGCGGGCCCACTACCTGCCACTGTTCAGCCGGCTCGGGGGCTACGACATCGGTCTGCTCGACGCCGCCGGCCACGCCGCCCCACGGCGGCTGTTCGAGTACTGGGGTCACGCGGCCAGTCTGATCGACGTCGATCTGCAGCCGGCTCGCTGCGCTGGAAGATGGCCCGTGCCGAGCAGGAGGCCTGGCGCGGCGTCTGCGGGTGCGCGACGAGCATCCCGGTCTGGTCGAGCACGTCCTGCGGACCGTCGAGGCCGAAGGCCCTCTCACCGCGCGGCAGATCGAGCACGAGGAGCAGCGACGTCGCGACCAGTGGGGCTGGAACTGGTCGGCGGTGAAGACCGCCCTCGAATGGCACTTCTGGACGGGTGCGCTCACCTCGGCCCGGCGCACACCCAGTTCGAGCGGGTCTACGACATCCCCGAAAGGGTGCTGCCCCGCCGGGTCGTCGCGACTCCGACCCCCGAAGAGCCGATGGCGCAGCTGCACCTGGCCCGCCGCGCCGCCCGCGCCCTCGGGAGTGTTCTCCGAACGCTGCCTGGCCGACTACTTCCGGATGCGGATCGTGCCCGCCCGGGCCGCCATCGCGACCATGGCTGTCCTCGGGCGAGATGCGGCCCGTCGAGATCGAGGGCTGGCCCGGGCCGCGGTGGATCTGGCACGAGGCGCGGGTGCCGCGGCACGTCGACGCGCGGGCACTCGTGAGCCCCTTCGACTCGCTGATCTTCGAACGCGACCGGGCGCACCGTCTGCACGGCCTGCATTACCGCATCGAGATCTACGTCCCCGAGGCGCAGCGACGCTACGGCTACTACGTCTACCCCTTCCTTCTCGGTGACCGGTTCGTCGCGCGCGTCGACCTCAAGGCCGACCGCGCACGGGGCGAACTGATCGTCCGCTCGGCCTGGCTCGAGCCCGAGCTCCACGCAGCCGGCGTCCCAGGTGGCCGCCGAGTTGGCCGACGAACTGGCCGAGGTCGCGCGATGGCAGGGACTGGCGAGCGTGAGCGTCGACGAACGGGGCGACCTGGCCACCCGATTGCGCGCCGCACTGCGGCGGTGACCGGCGGGGGACGGGCGGGTGTCGTGACCGGGCACTACCATGGATCCGCATGGCGTCACCAGGACGCCGGGTCACGGCGTCGGCCGGTGCGCTGATCGCACCGCCGATCGACGTGGCCGCCACCGGCCCGGAACTTCCCGGGACCCGAACACGTGAGGACCGTTTCACTGTGGGTTTCATGGATCGCCTACTCAACGCCGGCGAGGGCACGCGACTGCGCAGGCTGACCCGGGTCGCCGACCAGGTCAACAGCATCGAGCCCGACTTCGAGGCGATGAGCGACGACGAACTGCGAGTCGCAGACCGCCGCGTTTCAAGCAGCGACTCGACAACGGCGAGTAGCCTCGACGACCTGCTTCCCGAGGCGTTCGCCACCGTGCGTGAGGCGTCCAGGCGGGTGCTCGGCAAGCGACACTTCGACGTGCAGATCGAGGGCGGCGTCGCCCTGCACCAGTGCCGGATCGCCGAGATGCGAACCGGTGAGGGCAAGACCCTGGTCGCGACCCTGCCCTCCTACCTCAACGCGCTCACGGGCCGCGGCGTGCACGTGGTCACGGTCAACGACTACCTGGCCCGCTACCAGTCCGAGCAGATGGGCCGCATCCACCACTTCCTCGGGCTCGAGGTGTCGGCGCTGCTGACCAACATGGACCCCGCCAGCCCGTCGGCGGGCCTACCAGGCCGACATCACCTACGGCACGAACAACGAGTTCGGGTTCGACTACCTGCGCGACAACATGGCGCTGACCCTCGACGACTGCGTGCAGCGTGGCCACTACTACGCCATCGTCGACGAGGTCGACTCGATCCTCATCGACGAGGCCCGCACACCGCTCATCATCTCCGGGCCGGCCGAGGACACCCACGAGTGGTACCCCGAGTTCGCCCGGCTGGTGCGCCGACTCGAGCGCGACGTGCACTACGAGGTCGACGAGAAGAAGAAGACCGTCGCGATCCTCGGTGAGGGCATCGAGGCCGTCGAGGACCGGCTCGGCATCGACAACCTCTACGAGAGCGCCAACACGCCACTGATCAGCTACCTCAACAACGCGATCAAGGCGAAGGAGCTGTTCAAGCCCGACCGCGACTACGTCGTGATGAACGGCGAGGTGCTGATCGTCGACGAGCACACCGGTCGCACGCTCGTCGGACGCCGCTACAACGAGGGCCTGCACCAGGCGCTCGAGGCGAAGGAGGGCGTCGAGATCAAGGACGAGTACCAGACGCTCGCCACGATCACCCTGCAGAACTACTTCCGCATGTACGAGAAGCTCTCGGGCATGACCGGCACCGCCAAGACCGAGGAGAGCGAGTTCCAGAAGATCTACGGCCTGGGCGTGCTTCCGATCCGCACGAACATGCCGATGATCCGCGCCGACCAGCCCGACCGCATCTACCGCACCGAGGACGCCAAGTTCGACGCGATCGTGACCGACGTCGTCGAACGACACGCGAAGGGCCAGCCGGTGCTGATCGGCACCGCGTCGGTGGCCAAGTCGGAGGTGCTGTCGACGCCGACTCAAGCGGGCCGGGATCCCGCACCAGGTGCTGAACGCGAAGCAGCACGAGCGGGAGGCCGCGGTCGTCGCGCAGGCGGGGCGCAAGGGTGCCGTCACCGTCGCCACCAACATGGCCGGCCGTGGCACCGACATCATGCTCGGCGGCAACCCCGAGTTTCTGGCCGACCTCGAGTTGCGCTCGCAGGGCCTCGACCCCGTCGAGAGCCCCGAGGAGTACGAGGCCGCGTGGCCCGAGACGCTGGCCGCGCTCGAGGCGCAGGTGGCCGATGAGCACGAACGAGGTCGTGGCCGCGGGCGGTCTGTACGTCATCGGGTCCGAGCGCCACGAGTCGCGGCGCATCGACAACCAGTTGCGCGGCCGCTCGGGCCGCCAGGGCGACCCGGGCGAGAGTCGCTTCTATCTGTCGCTGCAGGACGACCTGCTGCGGCTGTTCAAGCCAGAGATGATCGAGCGCGCCATGTCGCTGTCGAAGCTCGACGACGACGTGCCGATCGAGAACCGGTTCGTCAGTCGCTCGATCGAGGAGGCCCAGAAGCAACTCGAGGGCCAGAACTTCGAGATGCGCAAGGACGTCCTGCGCTACGACGACGTGATGAACCGGCAGCGGCACGCGATCTACAGCGACCGCCGCAAGGTGCTCGAGGGAGCCGACGTCGAGTCGCAGCTGCGCGACACCGTCAACCGGGTCGTCGAGGCCGGCGTCCGCTCGCACACCGAGGGCTTCGCCGAGGACTGGGACCTCGCGAACGCTGTGGACCGAGATGCGCACCCTCTACCCGGTGGGCCTGTCGATCGAGCGACTACTCGGGGCCGTCGAAGATCAGGAGGAACTGGTCGAGGCGTTCATGGCCGATGTCCAGGCGGCCTACGACCGCCGCGAGGCCGAACTCGGGGCCGACACCATGCGCGAGCTCGAGCGCCAGGTGCTGCTCACGGTGCTCGACCGCAAGTGGCGCGAGCACCTGTACGAGATGGACTACCTGCGCGAGGGCATCGGGCTGCGGGCCATGGCTCAACGCGATCCGCTGGTCGAGTACCAGCGTGAGGGCGGCCAGATGTTCAACGCGATGATGGAGGCCTTCATGGAGGAGGTCGTCGGCTACCTGTTCAACCTCGAGGTGCAGGTCGGCCCGCAGGTGGCGCCCGTCATGACCGCCGAGGGTGCACCGGTCGACGTCGACGAACTGCTCGCCGGCATGGGACGCGGGCCGATCCCGTCGTCGTCGGGTGCGGGTGGCGGCTCAGCGTGCCCGAGCCGAGATCCACGCGCGGGGCCTCGAGGGCACATGCCGCGGCAGCGCTCGCCTATTCGGCGCCCGACGAGCAGGGGGGAACCGAAACCCGGCGTGAACGGCGGGACGCGCCCACCGAGACGAAGGCGTCGTTCTCGGGAGTCGGACGCAACCAGAAGTGTCCCTGCGGATCTGGCAAGAAGTTCAAGAACTGCCACGGGCGCGCCGCCTGAGCCGCCGGCGGGGCGGTGTCACGCCGCCGCGCCGCCGGCCGGTGCGACCACTCCGAGGTCGCGGCAGCACCAGCGGCCCTGGCGTGCTGCAGGGACAATACGGCGACGAAGTCGTGGTCGCCCGCGCGGAACGTGATCCAGCCCTCCACCCGCGACGCGGTGATCACCCGCAGGCGGGGTCGCACCAACCGAGCCGAGGACGCAGGCTGCCACGGTGGGCCCATGCGGCCAGGTAGGCGACCGACCGGGGTCGAGGGCGGCCGACGAGTTGCGCCGCGGGGCGACGGCCGACCAGCACCTCCTGCACCCTGCGCGCGAGCCCCGCGACCCAGGAGCGGGCGCGGTCGAGGTCGAGGGGCGGGTCGGGGTGCGGTCGGCATCGGCGGGCGGCAGCTCCGTTGAGTGCTGCGGGAGCGTCGTGGCCCGCGGGAGGCCCGGGGAGGCAGATCAGCAGCCGCAGGCCCTGCACGGTGGCGGGGCGGGGTGTCGCTGGGCGTGCACTGCCGCGTGCGGTGATCGGGTCATGGCCACAGTCTCGGCGCCGAACCATGCGCGGCGCCAGCACGGCTGTGGATAACCGTCCCGTGGGCGACGAGTGCCCGTGACGCTAGCGTTGGGCGGCGGCGGACGCCCCGCCGCTCGAGCGTTGGAGGCCCACCGTGGAACGACAGCTGATCTTTCTCCCCGCCGGCCGGGACGACGCGGCGTCGCTGGCGCAGGGCGCCGAGTTCGATCCACCCCGCCCGGCGTTCGCCGTGACCGGGACCTGATGGTTGCCCTCGGCTACGAGCCAGACAAGGTCGAGGAGGCCGAGTACGCCGTGCTCGTGCGGGCGTCGGTGTGGGGACTGGCGCGCTACGGTGAACGCCTGGTCGTGGTCGCGGAGGTTCCCGACGACCGGGTGTTCCCGGCCGATGACGACGACGTCGAACTCGACAACGGCGCGGTGCGGCTCGGAGCACTTCCCGCGGGACGATCGTCGTCGTGGTTCGGCGACGAGGCCAGGCGGCGAGCGACGTCGAGCGCGGCCGCGCGCGCGGCGTCCGGATCGGGCATAGATGAGGCGTGGGACAAGCCCGAGGTGCAGGCCCTGATCACCGGGCACGAGCATGCTGTGGCACGCGGGCGAGGAATTGCATCTGGCGCGGCGACAGCGGCCGACGCCTGGACCTGCTGCCCCGACGCCTGATCGGCGTCGGGCGACGCCCACCATCGAGATCGAGAGGCAGAACACCCCATGGTCACGAGGATTCACTTCCACGACGCCGAGCGTGCCGACGAGGCGGCCGAGGCGTTGTTCGCGGCCGGTTACGAGGTGGCGGTCGTGCGGGAGAGGTTCGCCGGTGAGGACGACGACGAGGACCTCGACCACGTCGTGGCGACGCCGGTGTCGGCCGAGGAGGCCGGCGCGGTGCTCGGCGACCTCGGCGACGAGGTCTTCGTCACCGAGGACTGACACCGGCCCGGTCGGCGGCTCGTCAGGTGCGGGCGTCGAGCCACTCCGCGCCCAGACGCTGCTGCTCGTCGAACCCGTCGGTGATCGACGGGGCGGCGAGTTGCTCCAGTTGCCGCCCGATGAGTGGAAGCCGCACGGTGAGGTCGCCCTCGTACTCGAACGATCGTGGTCGTCCCCTCGGCACGCATGACCGCCGTGCCCGACAGCTCGACCGGTAGCCCGTCGACATCGACCTGCAGGGTGCCGTGGCGGGTTCCGTCGGGGTCCGGGTCGCCCCAGGCCACCGTCTCGCGCACCGTGAGATGTGACCCGGTGAATCGTGCCAGCTCGTCGGGCGGTGGCAGGTGCATGGCCACGCGGGTGGTGCTGCCCGCCACCTCGACCTCGCAGCGGGTCGCCCCTGCACGGCGGCCGAGCTCCTCGAGGAAGCGCGTGTGGCACAGCATGGTCGCCACCGTGACGGGGTCGGCGTCGTAGACCTGTCGTGAAGAGATGCGCATGACCCCATTCTGCCGGGCGCGGAGCTGCCGCGCCACCGGCCCCGCCTGTGCGCAACCCCCCGGGGCGGGCCGCTAATGTGGGCCCTGACCGGCAACGACGCCGGTCGGCCCCGCCGCGGCCCGGTCGTTCGCTTCACGGGTCGGTCGGGACAGCACACGGCGACGATGGGGTCAGTGATGGAGAAGTCGGTGGGCGACGTGATCGGAGACGATCCGGCCGGCGAGGCTCTGGCGGGCGACACCGCATCACACGGTCGCAGACGCGGGCGCTCGGCCGGGTTCGAGCCGGCCCCGGCTCGGCCCGCCCTCCGGACGACCTGGAGCCGATCATCGAGGAGATCCTCGGCTGCTCGCCCATGCCGGGCCCGGGAGCCACCGGACGGGCCCTCGGCGACTGGAGCGCGGTCGAACGCCGCCGCCTCATCACGCTGTGGCTCTCCGACGTCGACCCGTTCGACGTGACTCAGGGCGACCCGGTCGTCATGGCCGAGTTGATCCGCGCCCACCTCGAGCTCGCGCGGACCCGCCGGCGGCGGCACGACGGCGACCGACATGTTCACCCCGAACATCGAACGCGACGGTTGGGACGACCACGGGCGCACGGTCGTGCTCGTCGTCACCGACGACCGCCCGTTCCTCGTCGACACGCTGACGATGACGATCACCGGCCGCGGATGGGACATCCACGAGGTGGCCCACCCGCAGTTCAGCGTGCAGCGGGATTCCGACGACCACCTTCTCCAACTCGACGACCTCACCGGGGGCGCCTTGTCGGGGGATCGCCTCGCCGAGTCGTGGATCTTCGTCGAGGTGACCCCACCCCTCGGCCAGAGCCTCGACGTCGAGGCGGACGCGCTGCACGCCGCGATCGACGACGCGCTCGACCACGTCAGGGTGGCCACCGACGACTTCGCCGCGATGCTCGCCCGCCTTCGTGACGCCCAGCAGGAGGCGGCCGTGGCCTCGACCCCCGACGGCGGTCGGGACGCGGTGGCGGAGTTCCTCGGCTGGCTCGCCGACGGCAACTTCACCCTGCTGGGGTCGTCGGAGTACCGCTTCGTCGACGGGGGCTACCAGCCCGTGCCCGGCAGCGGGTCTGGGGATCCACCGGGACGGTCCGGGACGCTTCGACGCCGTCCCCCTCGAGGATCCGCCGCAACTGCTCGTCATCACCCACGATTCCGACAGGTCGACCGTGCACCGGCCGTCGTGGCTCGACTATGTGGGGGTACGGCGCTTCGACGCCGATGGCACGGCTCGCCGGCGAATGGCGCTTCGTCGGCCTGTTCGGCTCGACGGTGCACGCCGAGTCGGTGTGGCGGATCCCGCTCGTGCGTGACAAGGCGGCCGAGATCGTCCGAATGAGCGGGCACCTTCCGGGCAGCCACAGCGCCACCCAACTGCGCAGCATCATCGAGACCTACCCCCGCGAGGAACTCCTGCACGCCAGGGTGGAAGAACTCTCGGCGGTGATGCGGCAGGTGAGCACGCTGCGGGAGCGACGCCAGTTGAGGCTGTTCGCCAGGCCCGGACGCTGGGGCCGGTTCGTCTCGTTCCTCGTCTACTTCCCGCGGGACCGGTACAACACCGACGTGCGGCACCAGATGACCGCGGTGCTCATGCGTGCGGTCGGCGGCCAGTCGATCGAGTACCAGGCACACGTGTCGGAATCGGTGCTGGCAAGGCTGTACTTCACGGTCCGGCTCCCCGACGACCGGAGCGTCGGCCCCCTCGATCTCGACGCGATCGAGCAGCAACTCGTGGCCACCATGCGCTCGTGGGAGGACGAATTCGTCGAGCTCGTCGGCGACCTGTCCACCTCGCGGCGCGGTATCGAGTTCCCGGAGGGCTATCGGGGCGACTACTCGGCGTCCGAGGGCGTCGCCGACCTGATGGCGCTCAACGAGGTCACCGGTCCCGACGACATCCGCTTCCGTACCCGGGTGCCGGTCGACGTCGACGACGTCAGCGACCTGCGGGTCAAGATGTTCCGGGTCGGGGCCACGATGAGACTCTCGGAAGTGATGCCGCACCTGACGAGCCTCGGCTTCCGGGTGATCGACGAGCGTCCCTACGAGTTGCAGCTGCGGGGCGCCGAGGCGATGGTCTACGACTTCGGGCTCGGGGTGCCCGGTCGGGGGCGCCGACTCACCCATTCCGACCACGCCCGATACACCGACGCGTTCGTCGCGTCGTACCACGGCCGGGTGCCCGCCGACGACTTCTCCGCCCTCGTGACGGCCACCGATCTCACCTGGCGCCAGGTGGCCCTGCTGAGGGCGATCGCCGGCTACCTTCAGCAGCTCGGCAGCCCCTACTCGGCCAGTTACGTCGCTCGGGCGCTGCTCGCGAACCCACAGATCGCGGTTGGCCTGGTGGGCATGTTCGAAGTGCGGTTCGACCCCGACCTGTTCCACACCCACGAGGCGCGGCAGCAGACCTGGTCGGAGCGCAAGGACGCCGTGCTCGCCTCGCTGGAACTCGTCGAGTCGCTCGACCACGACCGGATCGTGCGCCAGTTCGTGTCGGTGATCGCGGCCACCGACCGGACCAACTGGTATTGCGCCGACGCACCCTTCCAGCACGATGCCGCCGCCCTGGCCCTGAAACTGCGCCCGGGCGACATCGAGATCGCCCCCTCGCCCCGGCCGATGCACGAGATCTACGTCAACGGGCCGCTCGTCGAGGGGGTGCACCTGCGCTTCGCCGATGTCGCACGAGGAGGTGTGCGCTGGTCGGATCGGCCAGAGGACTTCCGCACCGAGGTGCTGGGTCTGGCGAAGGCGCAGACGGTGAAGAACTCGGTCATCGTGCCGTCGGGGGCCAAGGGCGGGTTCGTACCACGCCGACTGCCCGACCCCACCGACCGGGGCGCGTGGCAGTCCGCTGGCACTGAGGCCTACAGGTGCTACATCTCCTCACTGCTCAGCCTCACCGACACCATCGACGCGTCCGGCACCGTGCTGCCGCCGGCGCGCGTCGTCCGCTACGACGCCGACGACCCCTACCTGGTCGTCGCCGCAGACAAGGGCACGGCCACGTTCTCCGACATCGCGAACACGATCGCCACCGACCACGGGTTCTGGCTCGGCGACGCGTTCGCCTCGGGTGGCTCGGTGGGGTACGACCACAAGGTGATGGGCATCACCGCCCGCGGCGCCTGGGAGTCGGTGAAGCGGCACTTCCGCGATCTGGGGGTCGACTGCCAGTCGGCCGACTTCACCTGCGTCGGCATCGGCGACATGTCCGGCGACGTGTTCGGCAACGGCATGCTGCTGTCAGGCCACACCCGGCTGGTGGCGGCGTTCAACCACCTGCACATCTTCCTCGACCCCGACCCCGACCCCGAGGTGTCGTTCGACGAACGCCGCCGGCTGTTCGATCTGCCCCGCTCGACGTGGAGCGACTACCGCCGCGACCTGATCTCGGCGGGTGGCGGCGTTCATCCCCGCACGGCGAAGTCGATCCCCCTCAACGACGCCGTGCGCGCCGCGTCTGGGAATCGATTCGGGTGTCGGGGCGATGACACCCACCCAGCTCATCGGCGCGATCCTGCGGGCACCCGTCGACCTGCTGTGGAACGGCGGGATCGGCACGTACGTCAAGGCGACCGAAGAATCGCATGCCGATGCCGGTGACCGCGCCAACGACGCGGTGCGGGTCAACGGCGCCGAGGTGCGGGCCAGGATCGCGGGGGAGGGCGGCAACCTCGGATTCACCCAACGCGGCCGGATCGAGTACGCCCGGCACGGCGGTCGCATCAACACCGACTTCATCGACAACTCCGCCGGGGTCGACACCAGCGACCACGAGGTCAACATCAAGATCCTGCTCGCCGCCGAGGTGGCGGCCGGTCGGCTCAGCATGGCCGAGCGGGACGCCCTGCTGCCGACGATGACCGACGAGGTGGCCCGGCTGGTGCTCGCCCACAACATCGACCAGAACGACGCGCTGAGCGATGCGGTGGCCGGTGCCGCCGCGACCGCCGGCGTGCACGAGATGTGGATGGAACGGCTCGTCCAGGCCGGCTACCTCGACCGCGAGCTCGACGAGATGCCCGGGCGCGACGAGATGGCCCGCCGGATCGCGGCGGGCGAGGGGCTCACCAATCCCGAGCTCGCGACGCTGCTGTCGTGGACCAAGATCTGGATGCGGGACGAGATCCTCGCCTCCGACCTGCCCGAGGATCCCTTCGTCGCCGACAGGCTCCTCGGGTACTTCCCGTCGGTGCTGCAGGAGCGCTACCGCGAGCAGATGCCCCATCACCGCCTGCACCGCGAGATCATCACGACCGTGGCGGTCAACCGTTACGTGCACTCACAGGGCATCGCGGCGTACCACCGGCGCAGCGAAGTCACGGGGGCCGATCCCGCGCAGGTGATCCGGGCACAACTCGCGGCCCGGAGCATCTTCTCGGCCGGCTGGATCGAGGTGATGACGGCGCGGGCGGCGGTTCCGGCGTCCGTGCGCACGGGAATCAGGGCCGACACCCGGCACCTGGTCGACCACGCGTCCCGCATCCTGCTGCGCGACGGCAACCCGCTCGACATCCGCGCGACCATCGACAGGTACAGCCCGCAGCAGTCGGTGCTCACCGGGCTGATGCCCGACGTGCTCGACGCGGGCTCCCGGGACGACGTCCGGGCGGTACGGGAACGACTCGCGGACGCCGGCGTGCCCGACGACGTGGCCTCGCTCGTGGCGCTGTCGCCGGTCCTGCACGAGACGCTGTCGATCATCGACATCGCGGCCGGCGCCGGGGGCGACCCCGCGTTGGTCGCGGGCTGCTGGTTCGGTCTCGTCGAGCGGCTGGGGTTGCGGGAACTGCGCGCACGCGTCGACCGGCTTCCTCGTCGATCGAAGTGGGAAATCATGGCCAGGGCCTCGTTGCAGGACGAGTTGTACGCGATCACCGAGAGTCTCGCCGCCGGGCTGGTCGGGAGCACCTCCGGCGCCGATGCCCGGGCCCGCGTCGAGCAGTGGGTGAGTTCGTCCCCGCGGTTCGCCACGGTGGCCGAACTCGTCGCGTCGATCGGTGACGAGCGGGGGCTCGCGCCGTTGTCGGTGGCGGTGCGGACGCTGCATACGCTCGCCTGACCCGCGTCGGGCAGGATGGCACCATGCGCATCGACCTGCACACCCATTCGGCGGTATCCGACGGCACCGACACCCCCACCGGACTGGTGCTGGCCGCCGTCGCCGCCGGACTCGACGTCATCTCGCTCACC
This sequence comes from uncultured Actinomycetota bacterium, assembly GCA_963798885.1. Taxonomy (GTDB): domain Bacteria; phylum Actinomycetota; class Actinomycetes; order Propionibacteriales; family Propionibacteriaceae; genus JAJYQH01. Next base: position 162,578 of record CAWCUX010000013.1, read on the forward strand.
GACCACGACACGTTCGCCGGCATCGCGGAGGCGCAGGAGGCGGGGCGGCGCGCCGGGCTCGAAGTGCTGGGCGGGGTCGAGATGTCGTGTGAACATTCCGGTCGCCCCGTGCACCTGGTCGGTTACGGGTGCGACCGCGCCTGCGCCCCGTTGCTGGCGGAACTGGCCCGGCTGCGAGCGGCCCGGGCCGGACGCCTGCAGGTCATGGTCGAACGGCTCGTCGGGTTGGGGCTCGCCGTCACGGTCGACGAGGTTCTGGCCACGGCGGCCGCCTCACCGTCGGTCGGACGCCCGCACGTCGCCGACGTCCTGGTCGCCAAGGGCTACGTCGCCGATCGTGCCGAGGCGTTCGAGAAGTACCTGGCGGAAGGGCGTCCGGGATACGTGCCGCGCTACTCGACCCCGCTCGAACAGGCGATCGACCTCATCCATCTGGCCCACGGGGTCGCCGTCGTCGCGCATCCCTGGGGTCGTGGCAACCGCGAGGTGATGACCGCCCCGTACCTCGAATCCCTGGCGCACGAGCACGGGCTCGACGGGATCGAGGTCGAGCACCAGGATCACGACGCCGAGACCAGATCGCTGCTGTTCGCCATGGGTGGGCGGCTCGGCCTGATCCGTACCGGCTCGTCGGACTACCACGGACGCGGCAAGCTCGACCACGAGCTGGGGTGCAACCTCACCCGTGCGAGCGCCTACCGCGACATCGTGCGCCGGATCGGTGAGCGGGGCGGCGACCTGCCGCGGTGACGGCGGGGGCGTCAGAGCACGGCCCGGCGCAACCCCACGCCGGTGTCGATCGCCTGGCGTTGGCCGCCGACGTGCACGACATCGTCGCCGTCGACGCTCAACTGGCTCCGGTAGCGGCCGAGCGCCCGCCGCACCCGGCCCCCCTCATCGCCCAGGTGCAGCCAGGTGGCGTCGTCGGGACGGCCGGTGACCACCTGCAGCAGGGGGATCCCGCTGTCACGGGCCGCTTCCAGGGCGACCTCCGCGGTGCGCACGTGATCGGGATGCCCGTAGCCCCCGCCGAGGTCGTAGCTGACCAGGACGTCGGGGCGCCACACGGCGATCAGGGCGAGGCTGTCGCTCACCGCATCCGCGAGGGGCCGGCTGGTCAGGGCGTCGGGTCCGGCGTCGGATGACGGGCCGGCCAGCACGGGGGTGACCCAGCGCATCCCCGAGTCGCGGTAGCCGCGCTCGTCGCAGCCCTCGGCCAGCGCCGGTGGCGTCCCCAAGAACGCGTGCCGGGACACGCCGAGTTCGGCGCAGGCCGCGGTGAGCTCGCCCAGGCGCCACCGGGTGAGCTCGGCCGGCCCGGTATCCGGTGGCAGGACGCCGGCGACGATCTCACCGCGTTCGCCGCGCGTGCAGGTGAGCACCTGGCACTCGACCCCCGACGTCGCGAGGGCGGCGATCAGTGCGCCCGTCGACAGCGTCTCGTCGTCGGGATGGGCGTGCAGGAACAACGCCCGGCTCACGGATTCGTTGAGCAGGGGAGCGAGCAGGGCGGTCATCGCACGACCGCTCCGGTAGATCTGTGACAGTTCCAGCACCCGCCCGGGCCAGCCGAACTTCTCGGCGTGGGCCCGTGCCCGCCGGGACAGGTCATCGGCCACCGCCGGATGGTGGAGTACCCGGTCGAGCTCGGCACTCCACACACCGGGGTCGCGGCTGTCGAGGAGTATCCCACCGTCACCCATCGCCTCCGGGAGGCCTCCCGACGTGGCCGCAAGCACCGGGATCCCGGAGGCCTGGCCCTCGAGCGAGATGAGCCCGAACGTCTCGGAGTGCGAGGGCACCAGCAGCACCGAACTCGAGCGCAGCAGCCGGGCCAGGTCGGGACGGGGCTGGGCGCCGATGTGCACGATGTCGCCGCCGAGGCCGAGGTCGTCGATCATCGTTTGGAGCTCCGACCAGTAGCCCGCGAAGTCGGCGGACACGTCGCCCGCGATCGCGAGCACCGGGCGCCGCTCGGGAGGTATCCCGGCCAACGCCGCGATGGCCAGGTCGGCCGCCTTGAGCGGTTGCAGGCGGGCGGCGAACACGGCCAGTGGCCGCTCGAGCGGCACGCCCTCGGGACGCCACGGATCCTCGCCCGGCCGCCGCGGGCGGAACAGGTCGAGATCGACCCCGGGGTGGTTGACCACCACGCGGTCGGGCCGTGCCCCGCACCGGTCGATGATCGTGCGTCGCTCGCGTTCGCTCACCGCGACCACCAGATCGGACTCCCGGGCGATGAGTGCCTCCCCGGGCACCCGTCGCCCCGACTCGGGGGGTTCACCGTGTGACAGCGGCGACCCGGAGGGTGCGGCCACGGAATGGTAGGTCTGCAGGTGCGGCACGCCCCAACGCCGGGCCAGCGGCAGGGCCGCCACCCCGCTCATCCAGTGGTGCGAATGCACGACGTCGGGGCGCAGGCCGAGCGCGTCGAGCCCGTCGCGGAACTCGTCGAGGTGGTCGTCGATCTCGCTCTTCGGCAACGGTCTCGGGGGTCCGGCGGTGATGCGGTGCAGGGTGATCCGGGGGCCGAGCGGCTCGGCGTCGGGCTCGTCGGTGCCGTCGCGCCGGGTGACGAGGTCGACCGTGTGGCCGAGCCGGGCGAGCTCGGGGGCCTGCGCCTGGAGCACGGCGTTCATCCCGCCGGCGTCCCCCGTGCCGAGGGGCGCGGTCGGGGACGTGTGCAGGGAGACGATGAGCAGGTGCACGGTCATCCTTCGGTCGTCATGGCGGGCGGGGCGGCCGCACGTCGATGGTGGTGCATCGCCCGGACGCGCGACGTGGGCGGCCCGGTGGTGGACACCGACGCCCACCCTCGCAACCGTCTGAGCCCGCTGGTCATTCCCGGCGAAACGCCGCGTCCACGGGCCGGACGCTTAGTGGTAATCTCACCGCGTGATGTGCGTCAGCCTCCCCGTCGACGCTCCAGCGCCGCTGGGCTGCTGGTGGCCGCCGGTTGGGCGGCGCTGACACACCCACGGATTCATGTCACCGGGCCGCCCGCGGGCGGCCCGACGCATGTCCGGCCGCGCGCGGCAGCCCAGCCCACAGCAGGAGATCCACGCATGAGCAATCCGGAGCCACCCCACACCGACGCGGGTGACGAACTGGCCGACTCGACCAGTGACGCGTCCCTGCGACGCAGCGAGACCCGCAGCGAGCAGATCGAGGCCGACCTCGCGGTGCATCCCGGGCGTTACCGCATCCTCACCGGCGATCGTCCCACCGGCAACCTGCACATCGGCCACTACTTCGGGTCGCTGCGCAACCGGGTGCGGCTGCAGGACGTCGGCGTCGAGACGTTCGTCGTCATCGCCGACTACCAGGTGATCACCGATCGTGACGGGGTCGGCCCGATCCGCGAAAGGGTGTTCTCGCTCATCGCCGACTATCTCGCGGCGGGCATCGACCCCGCGCGCACGACGATCTTCACGCACTCGTCGGTGCCGGCGCTCAACCAGCTCATGCTGCCGTTCCTGTCGGTGGTCACCGATGCCGAACTGCGACGCAACCCCACCGTCAAGAGCGAGCTGGAGGCGTCCGGTGACCGGCCGATGTCGGGGCTGATGCTCACCTACCCGGTGCACCAGGCCGCCGACATCCTCTTCTGCAAGGCGAACCTCGTGCCGGTGGGCAAGGACCAGTTGCCACACCTCGAACAGACCCGGGTGATCGCCCGGCGCTTCGACGAGCGGTACGGGCGCGCCGAGGCGGCCCAGCCGGTCTTTCCTCAGGCCGACGCCTTGTTGAGCAGGGGAGGCGCGAACATCCTGGGCCTCGACGGCCAGAAGATGAGCAAGTCCCGGGGCAACACGATCGACCTCGGCATGACCGCCGACGAGACGGCCAAACTGCTCAAGCGGGCGGTCACCGACTCCGACCGGCACATCACGTTCGACCCGGTGAAGCGCCCGCAGGTGTCGAACCTCGTCAATCTCGCCGCGCTCACCACCGGCCGGACGCCGCAGGACGTGGCCGCCGAGATCGGCGACGGGGGTGGCGGCGGGCTCAAGAAGCTGGTGACCGCCGCGGTCAACGACTACTTCGCCGATCACCGGGCCCGACGCCTCGAGCTGGTGAACGACCCCGGCCAGCTGCGCGATGTGCTCGCCGACGGCAACCGGCGGGCCAACGAAGTGGCCGAGGCGACCCTCGACGAGGTGCGCTCCGCGATGCAGATGACCTACACCTGAGGCAGCAGTCGTGGTCGGCGGGCCGTGGTGCGCCCGAGGCTTCGGTCGCCGCGGTTCCGATGCCACCCCGGGCTCGGGGTCGCAGAGGCACAGGTCACCCGCGGCCGCCGGCCGCGTCCACGCCGGATTGGCGAGCTGAGCTACTGACTCAGCGGATGCGGAGCAGTTCCTTGCCGATGACCCGCCGCTCCTCGAGCGCGAGCAACGCATCGGCGGTCTGGTCGAGCGGGCGCTCGTGGGCGACGAGCGGGGCGATGGCTCCGGCATCGATGAGCGGCACGAGTTCTGCCCACAGCCGTTGGGCGACCTCCGGCGTGCGGCGCAGCGTCGACGAGATGTTGACCCCGAGCACCCCGGTGTTCGTGAGCAGCAGGCGGTTGACCTTGACCGTGGGGATGTCGCCACCGGTGAACCCGACGACCAGCAACCGCCCGTCGGCCGCCAGGCAGCGCAGCGAATCGGTGAAGCGGTCGCCGCCCACCGGGTCGAAGACGATGTCGACCCCGCGCCCGTCGGTGAGCCGGGTGACCGAATCCTTGAAGCCGTCGGCGAGCACGGCTTCGCCGGCACCCGCCCGCAGCGCCGCATCGGCCTTCTCGGGGGTGGAGGCCACCGCGATGACCCGGCATCCGAGACCGGCAGCCACCTGGCAGGCCGCGGAGCCGACACCTCCCGACGCGCCGTGCACGAGCACGGTGTCGCCGCGCACCAGGCCGCCGCGATGGAGCAGTCCGAAGACGGCGGTGAGGTAGTTCAGCGGTAGCGCGGCGGCCGAGGCGAAGTCGAGCGAGTCGGGCAACCGGAAGCAGGTGGCGGCCGGCGCCGCCACCTGCTCGGCGAACCCGCCCAACAGGGTCACCGCGCCGACCCGCTCGCCGGCCCGGAAACCGGCGCCGTCGGAGTGCACGACGCCGGACACCTCCCAGCCGGGGATGAACGGCAGGTCGGGACGATCCTGGTGCAGCCCGCGGGTGTGCAGCAGGTCGGGGTAGCTGACTCCCGCGACGTGAATGTCGATGAGCACCTCACCGGGTTGGGCAACCGGCGCGGGAACGTCGGTGACCCGCACATCGTGCGGCCCGGTGAACTGCTCGACGACGGCGGCTCGCATCCGTGCATCTGTCATTGTTGGCACCTCCATGCTCATCCGGGTGGAGTCGGCGTCGCACCACCCGGAGCGGTGGATCAGTTCTCGGTCGGAGCACCCGCGTCGTGGTGTCCGCCCGAGCTTCGGCGGTGGCGGCGACGCCGACGGGGTGTCGCGTCGGATTCGGCCCCAGACGCCTCGACCACCTGGGCGCCCGCCGATGCCTCGGAACCTCCGTCGACGAGTTCGCCGTTGCGGCGGCGACGCCGCACCCGGTTGCTCGGCTTGCGCTCTTCACGGGGTCGCTCGGACGCTTCGGCGCGATCGCCGTGGTGACCGCCGCGTTCCTCCCGCCGGCCGCCACGCTCGTCGCGGCGGCCGCCGTGGCGGGGCCCGCGCTTGCCGTCGTCGAGGAAGTCGCCGTCGTGGGAGTGGTGTTCCTTGCGCTCGGCCCCCGGCCGACGCCCGGTCGTCCCCTCGGGGATCCCGAGATCGGTGAGCAGTTCGGGGGTGGTCGAGTAGGTCTCGGGGGGGTTGTCGAACGGCAGGTCGAGCGACTTGTTGATGACCTTCCACCGGGTGACGTCACTCCAGTCGACCAGGGTGACGGCGACCCCCTTGGCGCCGGCACGGCCGGTGCGACCGATGCGGTGCACGTAGGTCTTCTCGTCGTCGGGGCACTCGTAGTTGACGACGTGCGTGACCCCGGTGACGTCGATGCCGCGGGCGGCCACGTCGGTGGCCACCAACACCTCGACCTTGTCCTCGCGGAACCGGCGCAACGCCTTCTCGCGGGCGGTCTGGGTGAGATCACCATGGATCGACGTCGCGGCGAAGCCGCGGTCTTCGAGTTCGTCGGAGAGACGCTGGGCTGCGCGCTTGGTGCGGGTGAAGATCATCACCTTGCCGACGTCGGTGGCCTGCAACAGCTTGCCGATGATCTCGGGCTTGTCGAGGTCGTGGGCCTGGTAGATGAACTGGGTGGTGTCGGGCACGGTGGCCTGCGCGTCGTGACCTTCGGCGCGCACGTTGACCGGCTGGCGCAGATGCATGCGCGCGAGCGACACGATCGCCGCCGGCATCGTCGCCGAGAACAGCATGGTCTGACGGTCGGACGGGGTGCGGGCGATGAGCTTCTCGACGTCCGGGAGGAAGCCCAGGTCGAGCATCTCGTCGGCCTCGTCGAGCACGAGCACGCGCACGTGCGACAGGTCGAGCGAGCGGCGGTTGGCGAGGTCGAGCAGGCGTCCGGGGGTGCCGACGACGACGTCGACCCCCGTCTCGAGGGCCTCCAGCTGCGGTTCGTAGCCGACGCCGCCGTAGACGGTGAGCACCCGCGCCTTACGCACGGCCGAGGCGACGTCGAGGTCACGGGTCACCTGCAGCGCCAACTCGCGGGTCGGCGTCATCACCAGCGCCTGCGGCTTGCCGGGGTGGGGGAGCGTGTCGTAGTCGGCGTCGGTCGGGACGATGACGCGCTGCAGCAGCGAGATCCCGAAGGCGAGTGTCTTCCCGGTGCCGGTGCGGGCCTGACCGACCATGTCGGTACCCAGCACGGCGATCGGGATCGCCAGCGACTGAATGGGGAACGGGTGGGTGATGCCCTCGGCCGCCAGGGCCTGCTGGATCTCGGGGATGACGCCGAGGTCGTCGAAGGTGAGGCGTTCGTCAGCGGCGGGGCGGTCGTCGGCGGTCGGTGTGGTGATCGTCGTGGTGTCGTGTTCGGTCAAGACCGAGTCCTGTCTCTTGCTCGAGCGGCGCGCGCCGCATCGGTGAACGGTCGGCCGACGGCGCGCCGTGGCCGGCATGCCTGGCCGGGCCCGGGTGTTCTGGCCCCGGGCCGGGAGTCTGGTGGGTGCCGTCGACACGCACGCTCCGCCATACGACGCGCGCCACGAGTGGATCGTGGAACCGCGGAGGTCACACAGCGTTGTGGCGCGATGGATGTCGTTCGGCTGGACGTTGTGCGCCAACCGGCAGGCCACGCCTAGTCTAGCCCGAGCGGCCCCGGCGCGCTTTCCACGCCGCGACACCCCGTCCCGGCGGGTCGCGGCGTCGGCACCGCCCGCCGTCACGTGCGAGGAGAGGACCATCGATGGAACCTGTGGGACGTGTCGCCGCGGCAATCCGCTCCGCGAGCTTCGGCATGCCTGCGAGCGTCCGAGCGCTGGGCCGGGACGCCGGGCGTCGGGTCGATGCCCGGCTGCGGCCGGACCTCGTCGAGGGATGGACGGGCGACGACCTCCCCGACCAGCACGGCACCACCTGGGCGGTGACCGGGGGAACCCATGGCATCGGGCTCGAGGCGGCGCGCACCGCGGCGGGCAGGGGAGCACGTCTCGTGCTGTTCGCCCGCAACGTCGAGCGCGCGGAGCAGTTGCTCGACGCGTGGAACGCCGACGGCAGGGTGATCGCCTGTGATCTCAGCGAGTCGACGTCGGTGCGCGCCGCGGCGTCCCAACTCGACGAGCGGGTCGATGTGCTGCTCAACAACGCGGGCATGTTCACGTCCCATCGACGGCACACGCCGGAGGGGCACGAACTGATGTGGGCGACGAACTTCCTGGGGCCGTTCATGCTGACCAACCTCATCCGGCCGATGCTGGCCGGGCGGATCGTGGTCACCGGCTCGGAGGCCCACCGGTGGGGACGCCTCGACCTGGCCGACCCCGACTTCCACCACCGGGTGTTCATCGGCTTCCTGGGCTATGCCCAGTCGAAACTCGCCGACATGGTGTGGGCGGCCGAGTTGTCGCGCCGGCTGGGAACCGACGCGGCACCGGTCGTGCACGTGGCCCACCCGGGCTGGGCGGCGACCAACATCCAGCGGCACGACCACCGGCAGCGCGCGGTCTCGGGCGACCCGGGTCCGCGTCAACGACTCGCCGACGCGGTGACCCGCCTGACGGCCCAGTCGGCGGAGGCGGGCTCGTGGCCGCTGCTGTTCGCAGCCACCCAGCACCTGTCGGGGATCGCTGTGATCGGTCCCTCGACCGGCCTGCGTGGGCACCCGGTCGCGGGGTCGGTGCGTCCGGCGGTGCGCGACGGCCGACTCGGTGGTGAGCTGTGGCGGTACGCGGCGCGGGTCACCGGCACCGACCTGCGGATCTGACCCGACGGTTCAGACCTGGCCGAACCCGACGGGGCGTGCGTGCTCCTGTCCGAGGTCGAGGTACCCGATCCGGCGTGCGGGCACGATGAGCTTGCGGCCGCGCTCGTCGGCGAGGATCAGCAGTCCGTCGTCGTCGAGGGCCTTGAGGAGGTCCTGCTCGACCTCGTCACCCGTCGTCTCGGCCTCGATCGTGACCTCGCGGGCGATGTTCTGAATTCCGATCTTGATCTCCACGCAGACCAACGTAGCCGGTGTGGGCTGGTGGGCGCGCCACGTCACGCTGCCCGTGCGATCAGCCGGCAGCGGAATCAGTGGACGCGGCGCAGCACGAGCTTCGTCCACGCGCCCACGTAGACGGCGTCTCCCGCGTCGAGCGGCACCGGCGAGGTGACCTCGACCGGGGGAACTCGGCGCCGGCTCGTTGCAGATAGGTGCCGTTGACCGAGTTCAGGTCGCGCAGGATCCACGCCCCGTCGATCCAGCTGAGGTCGGCATGGCGACGCGAGCAGCCCGCGTCGTCGTCGGCCTGGACGAGGGGGTGGACGTCGCGGGTCATCGACTCGCGGCCGATCAGCACGTAGCCCTCGTCGAGGCTCACCGTGTGGGGGGGTTGCTGCACGGGCGGCTCGAGGGAACTGTCCTGCTCGGCGAACCACTCGGGCGAGACGGACACCTCGATGACCCAGCTGCCGGGCAGTGGCAGATCGTCGCTCCGGGTGGAGGTTGAGTCGTGGTCGGTCATGACGAGGGCTCCCATCGGGCGAGGGCTGCGGTGACATTGTCGCGTCCGCCCTGGGCCAGTGCCCAGTCGACGAGCCGCTGTGCGGCGCGCTCGGCAGGAGCATCGGCTGTGGCGGAGCGGACGAGTTGGGCCAGGCTGTCGGGGTGGGGGGCATAGTTCCACAGACCGTCGCTGCAGACGAGCAACCACCCGGGGTCGGTGGGGCGGAAGGCGAGAACTCGCGGGGTGACGTCTTCGGATTGGGCGCCCAGCCAGCGGGTGATGGCGTGGGCGTTGACCCCCGTGCCGGCCTCCTCGGGGGTCATGCCGAGTTCGATCCTGGCCTGGGTGACCGAGTCGTCGATCGAGAGCCGCAGCACCCCGTCGTCGTCACCGATCCAGTAGGCGCGCGAGTCGCCGATGTTCGCCACCGTGATCACGTCGGTGGCCACCCCCACGAGGAGGGTGCACGATCCTCGGGCCGCGTCGTCGTCACTGCCGACCACCGCCTCGTTGGCGAGGGTGAACGCCTCGGCCAGAACGGTCGCCAGGTCTTCGCTCGTCGCGCCGGGATGGTCGGTGAGGTAGCCGCTGAGGTGGGCGAGGGCGGTCGCGGCGGCCCGATCCGAGGCGAGGTCGGAGTCGAGTGTCGAGGACACGCCGTCGGCGACGACCAGGACGACGGGTAGGCGTCCCTCGGCGGGGATCACCGCGATCCGGTAGGCGTCCTCGTTCGTGCGGTGCCGGTGTCCGACATCGCTGGCGGCCCCGACCGCGTCGTTGAGGTGATCACTGCTGCGCAGCGGCGTTTCATGGCGGCCTGACCCGGCGCCGTGCCACAGCACGTGCGTCGGTTCGACACCGTCGTCGAAGCCCTGCGGCGGGACATCACCGAGGTGGTCACTGGTCACGGGGAGGCCCCACCTGGGTCTCGGGTCGGGTGGTCACCCATCGATTCCACCATGCCCGGCTGGCAAGGTCCACCAGACACCCCCGCCCGGCCATGATCGGGGCTGCGCGCAGCGGACATGGATCGGGCCCCGGGGCTGGAACCCGGGGCCCGATCGATGCTCTCTCCGCAGGGGAGGAACTCTGGGGGGAAGGACTCAGAGGGCGACGACGTGGTCGGCCTGCTGGCCCTTCTGTCCCTGAACGATGTCGAACTCGACCCGCTGGCCGTCCTCGAGGGTGCGGAACCCGTTTGAATCGATCGCGGTGTAGTGGACGAACACGTCGTCACCGTTGTCCCCGTCGACGGCGATGAAACCGTAGCCCTTTTCGGCATTGAACCACTTGACGGTTCCCTGTGCCATGTGTGTTTCTCCTTGTGAAGTGCTCGGGCCGCACCTCGCGGTCCGGATGTCCGTGGCGGCGTCACGTGGGCACCGGTCGGGGCAACGGGGCTAGCTTTCCACAGGATCGGCCGCGAGGGAAACACGACCGCAGGACGGTCACACCCCCTGGTCGGGCGGCTGGTGGGTCGTGTCCGAGGTCGGCGGCACCGTGGGCGGAGGGCTCGCCGGAGCCAGCGCTCGCCTTCTGTCGGAGCCGGATGGTTGCATGGAGCCCATGCCCACCCCGATGGCCGTGTCCCAGCCGTCCGACAGCTCCGGAGCGTCCCGGAACGTCGTGCTGGTACCTGCGCCGGCAAGCTCGCAGGCGCAGGCGCCGCGTCTCGACGACGATCAGCGCCGGGTCGTCGATCACGATGGGTGCGCGGTGGTGCTTGGCGGTCCGGGCACCGGCAAGACCACCGCCCTCGTCGAATGGGTCGCCATGCGGGCGGCGCGCGACGGCTCGGGAGGTCTCGACCGCTATCTCGTGCTCACCCACGGACGCCAGGCGGCGCGGGCGTTGCGGTCGCGGCTGGTGCGCAGGCTCGGTCGCACCGAGACCGGTGCCACGGTGATGACCCTCCATGGCTTCTGCCACGCACTCGTGCGTCGATTCGCCGACCCCGGGGAGGCCGCGGCTCCGGTGCGGCTGCTCACCGCGCCGGAACAAGACTTCCGCATCCGCGAACTACTCGTCGGTCACGACACGTCGGGATGGCCGCCCGACATCGCGGCCGCCGCGCAGACCCGTGGGCTCGCCGGCCAGCTGCGGGCCGCGCTCGCCCGGGCACGACAGCTCGGGCTCGACCCCGACGACCTGCTGAGCATCGCCGAGCACACCGGTGTCGAATCCTGGCGGGCCGTCGGCGGGTTCTTCGCCGAATACCTCGACGTCATCGACGCCGAGGGCGTGCTCGACTACGCCGAACTGATCCATCGGACGCGCCTGCTACTCACCGACGATCCGGTGCGCGCCGCACTCGCGGCCCAATATCGGGCAGTGGTCGTCGACGAATTCGCCGAGAGCGACCCGAGCCAGTGGCGGCTCGTCGCAGACCTCGCGTCGCTCGGGCTCAGCACTGTCGTGTTCGCCGACCCCAGCACCCGAATCTTCGGATTCCGCGGTGCCGATCCTCGTGCCGTCCGCGGCCTCGTCGAGGCCCTCGAGGACGCCGCGGTGCCGGTCGAGCGGATCGCGCTGCGAACCGATCACCGGCATCCGGCCGCCGTGTCGGATGCCGTCGCACGGGTGTCTGCTCGGCTCCCGAGTTCGTTGCAGTCACCGCCGTGGCGGTCGGCGTGGCCCCTCCGAGACGAATTCGAACCGGGCCGTGTCGACGCGCTGGTGTTCGACTCGCCGGGAGCGGAGGCCGAGCACATCGCCGACATCCTGCGCACCGCCCGCCTCGACCAGAGACTCGAGTGGTCAGACATGGCGGTCATCTGTCGCACCGCCCGGGGGCAGTTGCCGACCCTCGCGAGGGTGCTCACGTCGGCCGGAGTGCCCGTCGAAGTGTCGGGAGACGACCTCGCCCTGTCCGACGAGCCGGCAGTGCGGCCGTTGCTGCTCGGACTCGAACTCGCCGTCGCGATCGCCCGTGGCGAGGCGGTCGACACCGACGCGTTGGTGAGGTTCGTGCAGTCGCCGATCGGAGGTCTCGACAGCCTCGGGCTGCGTGGACTGGGCCGTTCCCTACGCCGAGCCGCCCGCGGCGGGCCCGACGCGACCCTGACATCCGCCGAACTCATCCGGTGCCTCGCCGTCGCCGCGGCCTCCGACGAGCCGCAGCCGGAGCTCGACACACCGCACGAGCCCGATCGACTCGCCGTCGTCGCGGCGGGTCGGCTGCTGGGGCGGGTGGCGAGGGCCATCGCCGACAACGCCACCGCGTCGGTGGTGCTGTGGCACCTGTGGTCGGGTTCCTCCTGGCCGCAGCGGCTGCGCGACTCCGCACTCGGCAGCGGTGAATCGTCCCGCCGGGCCCACCGCGATCTCGACGCCGTGGTCGCGCTGTTCGATCTGGCGGCACGCGAGGAGCGCTACCTCGGCGAGCGCGGCGTCCGCTGGCTGCTCGCCGAGGTCACCGGGCAATCCATCCCGGCCGACACCGTGCGGGAGGCCAACCTGCGCCACCGCGGCGTGCGGCTGGTCACCGCGCATCGGGTCAGGGGGGAGCAGTGGGCCCTGGTCGTGGTGTCCGGAGTCCAGGAGGGTGGATGGCCGACCGTCGGACGCCGCTCCCGCCTGATCGATCCCGACCAGCTCGATCCCGACGCCCTGACCGACGAGGGGCTGCTGCCGGTGACCGACACCACCGTGGCCGACGAGCGTCGGCTGTTCCTCGCCGCGATCAGCCGCGCGGGGCGACGTCTCGTGGTCACCGCGGCGGCGGGCGGCGACGGCGAGGTCGACCACCCGTCCCGGTTCCTCGCCGATCTCGGCGTCCCGCTGCGGCACGTGCGCGGGCGCCCCCGACGTCCCACGACCTTCACGGCGCTCACCGCCGAACTGCGACGCGCCGTGATCGACCCCGAGGTGTCGCCCGCGCTGCGCGAGGCCGCGGCGGCGCGTCTCGCCCGGCTGGCCGACCTGCGTGACCGGTCCGGCCATCAACTCGCCCGCGGTGCCGATCCCCTCACGTGGTGGGGGCTGCGCGGCGTCACACGCAACGCTCGCGCCGTGATCGACCCCGGCGCCCCCATCGAGTTGAGCGGCTCGGGATTGGAGTCGATCCTGCGCTGCCCCCGCCAGTGGTTCCTCACCCGGCGCGCCCGGGCCGATGCTGGACCGTCGAGCGCCCAGAGCCTCGGTTCACTCATCCACCTGCTCGTGCAGCACGCGGTCACCGACCGGCTCGACCTCGAGTCCTTGTCACAGCGGCTCGATGAGGTCTGGCAGCATGTTCGCTTCGACGCCGGCTGGCTCGCGGCCAGTGAGCGGGTCGAGGCCGAGGCGGCACTGGCCCGGTTCGCCGCGTGGCATGGTCAAGACCGCGCCCGCGACGTGATCGGAGTCGAGGTGGCGTTCCGGCACCAGATCGATGTCGACGGCGAACCCGTCGTGCTCGTCGGCACCGTCGACCGACTCGAGACCGACTCCGACGGGCGGGTGCGGGTCGTCGACTTCAAGACCGGACGCAGCGTGCCGACCGCGGGGGCCGCGGCGGCGTCCGACCAGATGGGGCTCTATCAGCTCGCCGTGACGGCGGGGGCCTTCGTGAGCCAGGTGGGTGCCACGGGCGTCGCCGGCGCCGACCTCGTCTACCTGCGCCGCAACGACGGGCCGACATTGTTCCCGAAGATCCTCACCCAGCCCTCGCTCGACGACCACCCCCATCCGATCACCCTGGCCACCCCGGGGCAACCCTCGAACCGCCCCACGTGGGTCCACGACCGGATCGCGGAAGCAGTGAGCATCATCCGCGACGAGCAGTTCAGCGCCGTGCCCAATCCCGGATGCCAGTTCTGCGCCTTCCGGATCGACTGCCCGACCCGACGATCGGAACTGATCGGATGAGCGACGACATCCCCGTCCACGGCCCGACCAGGGTTCTGCGCGACGTCGACGACCTCTGCGCGGCGCTCGGCATCCGATTCTCCGACGAGCAGCTGGCGGCGATCACCGCCCCGGCCGAGCCGACGGTCATCATCGCGGGAGCGGGCTCCGGCAAGACGACTGTGATGGCCGCCCGGGTGGTCTGGCTCGTCGGCACCGGGCGGGTCCGCCCCGGCGAGGTGCTCGGCCTCACATTCACCCGAAAGGCGGCCGCCGAGCTGTCGCACCGGGTTCGTGACGCACTCGCCCTGGCCGGCGTCGCGGCCGATGAGGGGCCCGACGAGCAGGCCGAACAGCTGGTGCTGACCTACGACGCGTTCGCTGCACGACTGGTCACCGAGCACGGCCTGCGGATCGGCGTCGACACCGACCCCCGCATGATCACCGGGGCGGCGCGGTTCCGGCTCGCCGGCCGCGTCGTGTCCGCCGCCCCCGGCCCGTTCGAGCACGTCTCACGGTTGCGTCCCGCGAGCCTCGCCGAGCGGGTGCTGCGTCTCGACGCCGAGCTCACCGCTCATCTTGTCGACCACGACGAGGTGGTCCGGTTCACCGACTCGTTCCTCAAAGACCTCGACCAGGCACCTCTGCACCGGGGCCACCGCTACAAGGCCGTCGAGGACGCCGACACCGCGGCTCGCGAGCGGCTCGAACTGCTCGAGCTCGTCACCCGCTACCAGCAGCTCAAGCGGAGCCTGGGTCTGGTCGAGTTCGCCGACCAGATGGCGGTAGCGGCCCGGCTGGTCGGCGATGTGCCGGCGGTGGCTGCGATCCTGCGATCGCAGTTCCGGGTGGTGCTGCTCGACGAGTACCAGGACACCTCGTCGGCCCAGTCGCAGCTGCTCGCGGGCCTGTTCTCCGGGCCCGACCCCTCGAGGGGCAGGGGGCACGCGGTGACGGCGGTCGGTGACCCTTGGCAGGCGATCTACGGTTGGCGCGGCGCCGCGGCGAGCAACATCTTGTCGTTCGCCGACACGTTCCGACGCACCGACGCTTCCCCGGCCACCGCCTACACGCTCTCGGTGAACCGGCGGTCGGGCCAGGAGGTGCTCGACGTCGCCAACCGGGTGGCCACCCGTCTTTTCGACGACCCCACGCTGGCCGCGCACGCGTCACGGCACGTGCCGATCGGGCTCGTCGCACCGCCCGCGACGGCCTCGGCGAAGGTGCACGCGGCCGTCTTCGACACGTGGAGCGACGAGGTCGAATGGGTGAGCGAGCGGATCATCGACGACCACCGCAGCGGGCGTGCGTCGTCGTGGCGTGACATCGCCGTGCTCACCCGGCGCAACTCCGACATCGCGACGGTGCACGCGCGGCTGGTCGACCTCGATGTTCCCGTCGAGATCGTCGGGCTCGGCGGCCTGTTGGGCCTGCCCGAGATCGGCGAGATCGTCGACACGCTGCGTCTCGTCGACGACGTCACCGCCAACCCCTCGGTCGTGCGGCTGTTGAGTGGCCCACGGTGGCGGATCGGTCCGCGCGACCTGGCACTGCTCGGACACCGGGCGTCAGAGCTCGCCCGGGCCGGCACCGACCACGCGGTGGCGGGCAGCGACCTCGGGTCGCGGATGCTCGGAGCCCTCGCAGATGTCGACGCCACCGAGGTCGCATGCCTTCTCGACGCGGTTGACGACCCGGGCCGCACCCCGTTGTCGGGCGATGCCGCCGAGAGGCTGGCGGCCTTCGGCGACGAGCTGCGACGGTTGCGCTCCCATGCGGGGGAATCGGCGCTCGACCTCACCAGGCGGGTGATCGCCACCCTCGGACTCGACGTCGAACTGATGTCCGACGCCCGCCTCGCGCGCGCCGACCGGCGCGCCCAGGTCGCCGCATTCGTCGATGCGGTGGCCGGTTACAGCGATGTCGACGGCGACGATTCCCTCGGCGGGCTGCTGGCCTGGCTCGACGCCGAACGCGAGTACGGTGACGGGCTCGACCAGGCGGTGCCCAGTGACGACGACTCGGTGAAGCTGCTCACCATCCACCGCGCCAAGGGCCTCGAGTGGGACATCGTCTACCTGCCCACCCTCGTCGAGGGGGTGTTCCCGGCCGATCGTGGTGGGGACAACTGGTTGCGTTCCTCGGCGGTCGTGCCCGCGCCGCTACGCGGAGACGCCGAGGCCGTGCCCCAACTTGCGGGGGTGGGCAACGCCGAATTCACACAGTTCGCCCACGAGCTGAGGGCCACCGAGCGACGCGGCGAAGACCGGCTGGCCTACGTGGCCGTCACGCGGGCCCGCAGAGAACTCATCGGTTCCGGACACCACTGGCGGCCCGACGTCGTGCGGGCGCGGCGGCGCTCGCCCTATCTGCAGTTCATCCTCGACGAGGCGACCCGCCAGGGTCTCGTGCATGAGCTGGCCGACCCACCCGCATCCGACAACCCCGTGTATTCGGCCACGCAGCCCGTGGCCTGGCCCACGCCCCCCGATGCCGAGCGCACTCTCCGGCTGCGCGACGCCGCCAAGGCCGTCGAGCGCGCTCGAACGGCGGCCCGCGGCGCCACGACCGGTGGCCATCGCACGTCCGAGCAGCTGCCGCTCGACCTGCAACCGGTCATCGCCGGTTGGGACGCCGACATCGAGGCGCTCGAGCAGCAGGCACGCAGCGACGACGCACTGCTGGTCGAAGTACCGATGCCCGACAGGGCTGTCGGCCTCCGCCCTGATGTCCGCCATTCACGATCCGGCCGCGTTCGCAGCGTCCCGGCTCCGCCCGATGCCGCGTCCGGTCTCGGCCCAGAGCAGCCTCGGCACCCGATTCCACGAGTGGGTCGAGCGCCGGTTCTCGGTGGCCGCGACCCTCACCGATCCGAGCGACCTCGGCGAGGACCGCGACGGCGACGACATCGGTGGCGGCGACACCGCGCTCGAGCGGCTCGTGCGGGCCTTCCTCGCCTCCGACTTCGCCGACCGGGCGCCGCTGCGGGTGGAGCAGCCCTTCGTGCTCTCCCTCGGCCCGCTGCTGGTGCGGGGGCGAATCGACGCCGTGTATTCCGACGGTGACGGCGGGTTCGAGGTGGTCGATTGGAAGACGTCGTCGACACCGGCCGATCCGCTGCAGCTGTCCATCTACCGGCTCGCATGGTCACAGCTGGCGGGAGTGTCGCCGGATCGGGTCGCCGCGCGGTTCGTCCACGTCGCGACCGGACGGATCGAGCGACCGAGGCTGCTGACTCACGATGAACTGCTCGCCGCCCTCACGGAATCCACGGGTAGGGTGGCGCGGTGAGTGAATCCGCGGCGGTGATGAGCGGCGTCCACTGGCCACAGCCCGAACTCGACCGGCTGACCGAGGCGCGCGACGATCTCGACCGACTCCTCGGCCTGAGCGGCACGGGGCGGGTACTTGTCGTCGACGATTCCGGGTCGTTCGCGGTGACGCGCCGCGACGGGGAGGTCGCCCTCTCGGGCGTCGCCGAACCCTTCGATCACGCCGCGCACCTGCTCATCGGACGGGTGCAGCAGCAGGTGTGGTTCGCGCGACGCGGCCCGATCGAGGGCGACAAGGCGACCCTGCGCGACGCCGGGCTCACCCCTGCCGAACGGCAGGTCGCCGAGGCCGCGGTGGCGCTGCTCGGCTGGCATCGCGGCGAGCCCGTCTGCGACCGCTGCCACCAGCCGACCAGGTGGGTTCCAGGCGGTGGCACCCGCCGGTGTGAGACCGGCCACGAGAACTTCCCCCGCACCGACCCGGCAGTGATCGTGGCGGTCACCGATCCGCACGACCGCCTGCTGCTGGCCCATCAGGTGACCTGGCCGGCCCGACGCTGCTCCGTGCTGGCGGGCTTCGTCGAGGCGGGTGAATCGGCCGAGGCCGCGGTACTGCGGGAGATCACCGAAGAGGTGCGGCTGCCCGTTCACTCGGTGCGCTATCTGCACAGCCAGCCGTGGCCGTTTCCCCGCTCACTCATGCTGGCGTTCGCGGCGCGCGGTGACGGCGAGTTGACCCCTGACGGGCACGAGATCGAGTGGGCGCGCTGGTTCACCCGCGCCGAACTGCACCGCGAGCTCACCGGCGGCCACTTGCTGCTGCCCGGACCCGCATCGATCGCCGGGCGGATGATCGACCTCTGGCAGCGCGAACGGCTCTGACCGCCGCACGCCCCCCGCTTGGCTCGCCGGATCACCGGCCCCGGGGGATGGCCCTTGTCACTGACCTCGGGCGAGTCCCGAGGCGCGAGCCGAGGGAGTCGCCACCGCGGCGGCCAGCGCCTCGCTGCTGCCGATGATGGTCACCCGATCGACCGTGCGTGTGATCGCCGTGTAGACGAGTTCGCGGGTGAGGAGCGGCGACTGCACCGGCGGAAGCACGACGGCCACGTGGTGGAACTGGCTTCCCTGCGCCTTGTGCACGGTCATCGCATGCACCGTGGCGACGTCGTCGAGGACCCACGGGGGCAGCAGTCGGGGGCCTCCGTCGCCGTGGAAGGCGACCCGGAGGCCCCGCTCGGTCGCGACGGTGACTCCGGTGTCGCCGTTGCGCAGCCCCAACTCGTCGGCGTTCGCCGTGACGAGCACACCCCGCCCCGCGTACCACTCGCCGTGGCCGGGTGGGCGCACGCCCAGCTCGCGCGCCAACTGGTCGATCTGGCGAGCCCACCAGCCGACCCCGTAGGGACCGTGGCGGTGGGCGCACAGGAGCCGCTGACGCTCCAGGGCCGCCAGCGCCGCCGCGGCATCGCCCGAGACGGCGGCCCGGGACACGTCGGTGAGCATCTCGGCGATCTGGTCGAGCACCGGAGTCACGTCGCGCAGTTGTGCCGGACCGTCGGTCTCGACGAACACCACATGAGGATCGCCGGAGGTGGCGATCCGCCGGGCCGCCGCGACGTCACCGCCCCGGATCGCATCCGCGAGCTCGGCAACCGCCCCCAACGAACGCCAGTTGGTCGTCAACTCGATCAGGGTCGCCTGGGATGAGCCCGCCCGCGCGGCGGCGGCGAGGTCGGCGAGCACCGACCCGGCCTCGACCGAGGTGAGTTGCATGGGATCACCGACCAGGACCAGCCGGCTGTCATCGCGTACCGCGGTGACCAGCCGGGCCATGAGCGGCAGTGCCATCATCGACATCTCGTCGACGACCACGACGTCGTAGGGGAGAGGATCGGACGCGCCGCGGGTGAAACCACGCAGTTCGCCCCGTGCTCCGAGCAGTCGGTGAACCGTCGTCGCGGGGTCGACCACGGGATGCCGACCCGGGATTCGAGCCAGTTCGGCACGCACCGACTGTTCGAGCCGGGCCGCTGCCTTGCCGCTGGGCGCGGCCAGCGCGACCGTGAGGGGTTGGCTGCAGACCGCCTGCAGAGTTGCCAGCATGCGGGCCACAGTGGCTGTCTTCCCGGTGCCCGGACCACCGGCCAGGATCATGGTCGGGGAGCCGACCAGCGCCCGGGCCGCGTCGAGTTGGCGCTCGTCGGGCTGCACCCCGGTGGCGAGGGTGCGTGTGACCGCCCCGGCCAGAGCGTGCGGGTCGACCGCCGGGGGGCGGTGGCGCGCCCGCCGCCCCAGATGTCTGCGCACCGTGGTCTCGTCGCACCAGTATCGCTCGAGATAGAGCAGGGAACCGTCGAGTCGCAGCGGGCCGTGGTTGAGGGGCGCGTCCGGCCCGGCGACGGCCGTGCTGGCCGCCAGAGCCGCGCGCCAGACGTGGGCGTCGGGCCAGGGCAGGTCGGGCGGGGTGTCGTCGCCGCGGTCGGCCAGCCAGCCCCTCACCTCGTCGCGAACGGTGTCGAGATCGAGGCAGACCGAACCGGATTCGAGTGCTCTCACGGTGAGGGCGGCCGCCAGCTGCACCAGAGGGTCGGTCTCGCGCACGAGGCGGCAGACCGTCTGGGCGACGTGCACGGCCGCGAACGACAACACCCCCGCGGTGGCGAAGGCGCGCACGGGCCCGGCGCTCGACACGGGCACCGAGGGATCGACGGCCGGGGGCAGGCCCGATCCACCTCCCGCGGCTCGGCGGTGGCTGGTCATCGCCCACCGCCGAGCAGGGTGGAGACGTGGTCGACGAGCCGGTGGTCGGGCATCCAGCTGAAAACCCCGCAGCGGTGTCCGTCGACGACGGGTGTGTCGGGCCCGTCCATGCCGCGGACGAACAGGTAGCCGACGCCGCCGAGGTGGTGGTCGGGTCGGTATCCGGGCAGCCGCCAGCGAGAGGTAGCGGTGCAGTGCGACGGCGTACAACAGCGCCTGCAACGGGTAATGGGCTTCGATCATGGCTCGCGCCATCGCCGCGCGGTGATAGTGCTCGACGGTGAGGGGCTCGCCGGGCGGCAGCGGCAGCCGGTTGGTCTTGTAGTCGAGGATCACGAATCTGATCGGCCGCGTCGCCGGTGCGCAGCACGGCGTCGATGGAGCCGGTGAGGAACCCGGCGAGCCGCTCCCCGGCGATGGGATGCTCGCCCAGGTGACGGGCGTAGCGCGCGGCGAAGGCGTCGCCGCCGGTCAGTACCGGGTCGGCGAGCGCGCTCGCGACATCGCCGAGCGACCTCGCGGATGCGCCCCGGCCCGCCAAGGTGAGTTCGAAGTCGAGTTCCGAGAGCCGTTCGCCGGGCCGGTGGGCCGAGAGCGAGCGTCCACCCGTGAGCGCGTCGAGGGGCGTGGCCACGACGGCCGCCAGACCTGCGGCGAGGTCGTCGCGGGGAACGTCGCGCAGGGGGAACCGGGTGAGCCAGCGGCCGACGAGTTCGGTGATGCCGAGGTCGGGCCCGGACGCCGTCGGGTCGAACTCTTCGAGCACGGCGTGCACGAGGGTGCCGAACTCGGTGCCCCCGGGCAGGCCCGACAGCCGCCCGGGATGGCCCGAGGCGCTGCCCGGAAGCTGCGGACGTTCCGGCGCAGCCTCGTCGTCGGGCGCGTCGAGCGAGGGTTCGTCGGTGGTCGGGGTGGCGCCGGCCAGCGGGGCGACGTCGTGGGCGGCCGCGGTGAGTCCGGAGTAGGAAGTGCGTCTCCAGGCGGTGTCGATGGCGCGGTCGAACGCTCGGACCGACAGCAGTGGCACCGTCGGGTGGGGACGATCGACGGCGGCGGGAGTCTCGGGCACGACCGACACGATGCCCAGGTGGGTGCCGGTGAAGCGGCCGGCACGCTCGTCGGCGACATCGACGGGCGACACGTCGACCGGGCAATCGGGCGGAGGAGTCTCCCCGGGGTGGAAGTGTGCCGTGAGCAGCCGGTGAAGTGGTGATGCGCTGGTGTTCGCCTTCGTGGGTGCCCACCAGCACACGACCCGCGACCTGGCGCGGGTGAGTGCGACGTAGGTCGTGCGCAGCTCTTCGTCACGGGATTCCTGCTGGTGGTCGCGCACGTGGCGGCGGTGATCGGCACCGAATCCGACATCGAGGAATCGGCCGGACTCCGTGGCCACCGGTACGGCCGCGTCGTCGTCGCGATCGGTGTCGCCCGTGTACAGATCGGCCGCCTCGGGCACGAGCACGACGGGGAACTCGAGTCCTTTCGCGCGGTGCACCGACATGATCCGCACGGCCGACCGGTCGGTCTCGAGCCGGCGGGTTCGGTCGCCGTCGTCTCCGCGGCTGGCGTCGGCGATGTGCTCGTCGAGCCAGCGGGCCAGTGCCGAGGCGCCGAGTCGTTCTCGGATCTGGACGGCGTTCAGCAGTTCCGCGACGTGGCGCAGGTCGGTGAAGCGGCGCTCCCCATCGGGCTCGGAAAGCACCCGGCCGGCGACGTCGAACCGGTCGAGCAGCGATTCGAAGGCAGCCGCGATGCCCTGGTCGTGCAGCACCTTCGCGATGGCCCGCACCTCGTAGGTGAGGTCGTCGAGGCCGGCGTCGGGGGCCTGCCCGTCGGCGGCCCGCGCGTAGTCGTCGAGGCTCCACCCCACCAGGTCGCTGAGCGCCGCCCGGGCGAGGTGTCCGGCCGACGGGTCGATGAGGGCCGACAGCATGACCTGCCAGTCGTGCGCCGCCGGCGAACTGAACACGGTGTCGGCACCGCTGAACACCGCGTCGACGCCGATTCGCGCCAGTGCCCGCTGCACTTGGAGGCCACGCTTGTTGCGCCGCACGAGCACGGCGATGTCGCCTGCGCTGAGGGGGCGCCAGCCGCTGTCGGAACCGCGGACCTGCCACGAACCGTCGAGCAGCAGGCCGACCTGGGCACACAGGTCGTCGTCGATCAGCCCGCGGGCCGCGGCGGCGCGCAGGGGTCGCTCGGCCGCCACGCAATGCACCTCGACCTCCGGGCCGGAAGCACCCCCCTCGCGTCGCAGCGTTGCCGGTGCGTTGCGTGCTTCGACGGGCGTCACGACGATCTGCGGATCGCCCAGGGCGGCACCCCCGAACAAGTCGGCCAGTCCGCGCACCACCCCCGCGTCGCTGCGGTGGTTGACCGGCAGCGTGAACACCGCGTCGGCCGCCGCGACCGCGGCCAGGTATGCCATCACATCGGCGTCGCGGAAGGAATAGATCGACTGCTTGGGGTCGCCGATCAGCACCACGGTGGAGCGGCCCACGAATCCCCGTTGGACGATCGTCCACTGGGACAGGTCGGTGTCTTGGAACTCGTCGACCAGCACGAGCGGGAACCGGCGCGACAGCGTCTCGCGGGCGAGCGGGCCGGTGTCGGTGTCGACCAGGGCCGCGCGCAGGCGCGACACCATGTCGTCGAACCCGTAGACGCCGAGCAGCCGCTTGCGACGATCGAACTCCGAGCGGACGAGCGACGCGAACCGATGCCGGCCGATGGAGAACGTGTCGTCGCCGGGGGGCAGCAGGGGTAGCTCGCTGCGGCGCAGGCACGTCGAAGCCAGCTGTCGGGCGTCGGTGAACCGGGGCGGTTGGTCGGAGAACTGCATGATGTAGCAGTCGCGGATGACCTGCTCCTCGAGTTCTCCGAGGTCATCGACGAAGCGTGCGGTGTGGTCGTGGTCGACGAGCAACCCGAGCTCTGAGAGCATGCGGGAGCAGAACTCGTGGGTGGTGGTGATCGTGGCGGCATCGGAGTCGGCGAGGGCCCGCGCCAGCCGGGCCGCCCTGCCGGCCACGTCGTCGCGGGTGCCCCGGGCCAGCAGGGCGTCGACCGGGTCGAGGGGAGTGACCGCCTCGTCGAGCCAGGCCTGCAGGGCCTCGAGGCTGGCGCGGAGCCGCGCAAGGACCCGCGACCGGAGTTCTCTGGTGGCGGCCCGCGAGAAGGTGACCATCATGATCTCGTCGAGAGAATGCCGACCCTCGGCGATGTAGCGGGCGGCGAGGGCCGAGATGGTGTAGGTCTTGCCGGTGCCGGCGCTCGCCTCGAGCACCACGGTGCCCTGGGGCAGGTCGCCGACGATGTCGAAGTGGGGCCTCGTGGCGGGGGGCGCGTCGGCGCCGGTGGGCGTCGGCAGGGGTTCGGATCCGATCACGGCAGGCGTCCCGGGGTGAGTGCGTCGAACACCGGTGCCGTGAGCCAGCCGGTGAGTTGGTCGACACGTGACGGCTGCCGCGGCCCCGGGTCGTCGGGCTCGGGGGGCAGTGCCATGAGGTCGTGGAACGTGAGCGGCAGAGTCATCTGCCACTCGGCCCGATCGGCCAGGCGTGCCCATTCGCGTTCGGCCTGCCGATCGGGGTCGTCGTAGTGGTGCGACAGCACCGGGCGTCTGGCGTTGACGACCTCGATCGGCAGCGGCACGACCCGCGCCAGCCCGCGCGCCCGTAACCCCACCATCTGAGCCAGCAACGTGCGAGCGGCCACGGCATCTGGTGCGCTGAGCCGGAACACGCCATTGGTGCCGATCGCGACGCCGCGCAGCGCGGTCGGGCCCGGGGCGTCGGTGCCGGACGCCGCGGCGCGCAGGGCGAGCAGCCGGATCCACACGGGTACGAGTTCGTGCCAGCGCACCGAGCCGTAGCGCCACGAGACGACCGTGTCACCGACGGTGACCACCTCGCCCGACAGCACGGCGTCGCGCTCTGGTGCCAGGGCGATCCGCACCCGCCGTGGCCGGGAGGGCAGCGGGTCGCCGGAGGGCGAGGCGGTGTGGGCACGTACGGCGGCGGCCACCCGGTCGGCCCGGGCGCGGACATCGTGGATGACGGCGCCCGCGAGGCCACCCGGGGGGAGGATCCCCGACAGCACCTGGGCCTGCTCGGCCCGGTCGACGTCGAGGCCCTGCAGGTCGGCTTCCAGCAGGGCGCTGCCGATCCGCCACCGCACCAGCCCGTCGGCCTCGACGGGCAGATCGTCGTCGAGGTCGGTCCCGACCACGTCGACGGAGACGCCGAGTCGGCGCCGCAGCAGGGCGCGCGCCGGATTGCGGAAGAAGGCGATCAGGTCGTCGACGCCCACGACACCCTCGTGGTCGAGCGTCGCCGGCGCCGGCCGGGGCGGGCGCGGGGACTGCCGGTGGCCGAGGCGGGCATCGAGGGCGCGGGCGCCCTTGAGGGCCACGGGGTCGAAACTTACCGGCGGCTCGTCGTCGGTGGAGACGAAGTTGGTGGCCGATTCGGGCAGCAGGGTGTGCACGCGATGGGTGACCCCGCCGAGAGCCGTGCACGCGTCGACCAGTTCGGCGAGCACCGGGGGCACCGGTACCGGTTCGTTGCTGCGCGGGTCACGCCCCTGATGGATGACGACGAGGGTGTCGGAGGCGGCCGCGACCGCTTCGTGGAGGAACCGTAGGGACGCGGCGCGCTGCCCCGATCCGGGCAGTGACCGGTCGGGCACCAGGTTGTCGCCGTCGTGGCGAACGGGCGGAGGCACGGTGGCGTCGTCGAGCCCGAGGAGAATGACCACCCGATGGGCGACGTTGTCGAGGTCGTCGAGCCGGGTCACCAGCAGTGACCCGTTGCCGTGGTTGGGGCGACCGGGGCCGGTGTGCACCAGACGGTCGAAATGGCCGGTGACGTCTCCGCGGCTCACCGGCACGTCGGAGCTCAGGGTGAGTTCAGCGAGCGTGGCGAGTTCGGCGTGGGCGTGCGCGAGGCCCCGGGCCGTGTCGTCGTCGTGCGCGGCCGCCAAGAGGTCGAGCGCCTCGCCGAGGCGTTCGGACCATTCGTGCAGGGTGGCCGGGGAGTCCCATTGGTGGTTGAGCAGGCGCACCCGCGAGAGGATCTCGGCGGCTGCCCCGATCACCGCCAGATGGCGCGAACCGACCTGAGACACCGGCACCACGGTGTCGAGCCACCCGGGGGGCTCGTCGGCGAGCGCCACCCCCACGAGCATCCGATCGATCCCCTTGAGCCAGGTGGACTGCGTCACCGGGCCGAGTCCGAACCGCCGCCGGTGGGTCGCGTCGACCCCCCAATGGGCGCCGGCCCGTTCGAGCAGTCTCGTGAGGCTGTCGAGGTCGTCGGCCTCGAGGCCGAACCGGGCTGCCACGAGGGGCGACGCGCAGAGGTCGACGAAGTCGCTGACGCCGGCGCGGCTCCACGGGAGGGTCAGCAGCAACCGCAGCAGGGGGAATGCCGGGTTGGGGTCTTCGACCGCGCCGGAGGCCACCTGGACACGCAACCGCGTGCCCGGATGCCGGATCGGTTGGATGGACCGGTCGTCATCGCCGGGGTCGATCGGCCCGGACCGCCGAACGCCGCGCGGACCAGGGGAGCGAAGACGTCGAGCCGTGGGCAGGCGACGACGACATCACGCGGCTCGAGGTCTGGATGGTCGGCGAACAGGCCGCACAAGACGTCGCGCAGCACCTCGACCTGGCGATCGGGTCCGTGGCTGGCGTGCACCTGGACCGACCCGTCGGGCGCGTGCGGGACGAGCGGCGTCGCGCGACGCTCGGCGGCGACCAGGTCGGCCTGCAGCCGGTGCAGCACCGAGTCGGGTCGGGGCCGGCGCGCCGGGTCTCGCACGGACTGCACGGTGGCACCCCCCGAGACGAACCGGTCGTGCTGGGCGCGGGCCGAGGTTCCCAGCCGGTGTCCCCAGGCCGTGGCGGGTCCGGCGGGAGTGGGCGTGAACACCGTGACCGGGCGAGCCCGGGCGAGCCCATCGAGGAATTCGTGCTCGAAGGCGCCCATCGGGCCGGGGTCGACGACCAGCAACCCCTCGGGTGGGATGGCGGCGAACGCCGCCGCGGGGTCGGCGAGCAACCGGTCGTGCCGCGACACCGGGTCGTCGCAGAAGGGCAGATTCGCCCGGCAGGCGCGCCAGATCGCGGGTTGCCACAGCGACGTGGCGGGAAGTGACGTGCCGAGCGGGTCGAGATCGTCGCCGAGGGTCCAGGCGCGCAGCATGTCGGGTCGTTCGCGCACGTAACCGAGCAGCAACCGTGCGATGCGCTCGGAGGTGGCCATCCAGCGACCGGGCCGGGACTCCTCGCCGGCGTCCGGATCGCCGTGGCCCAGGTGATGCGCCAACGGAGCGAACCAGTCGTCGTCGCGCCCGGCGCGCAGCACGGCGAGCACGCTGAGCGTGAGGGGGCGGCGGCGCCAGGGATCACGATCGGGCGGCCTGCCGGCCAGATCGGACTGCACCCTGCTGTGCACCGCGGCGAGGGTCGGGAAACCCGATGCCCGCGCAGATACCGCTGCGGGGGTCGGACGCCGGCCCGGTGCGGGTGGCGATGGCCTGGGACAGTGCCCGTCTCGCCGCGGCACCGCGCACGATCACCTCGGGGTGCACGAACGGGTCGCTGGGACACGAGCGCCGCACGGCCGCCACGACGTCGTCGACCATCTCGGGCCAACTGGTGAAGACCCGCAACTCGAGACCTGCCGCCGGGGCCGGCGCGGTGGGCAGCGGGATCGTGGTCATGATGCGGTCACCCTACGCAACCGCGCCGACACTTCCCGGCCGGCCACGGCGAACGGTGACCACGTACCCGGCAACGCCGGGGCCGGTGGCGCACCGGGCCCGGCGGATCGGCGTCCGGGATGAAACTGTCGCCCCGACGCTCTAGGGTCGAGCGGTGCCGGATGGGGTGACCGCCGCCCGCCCCACGTGCCGTACGACATCATGGTCAGGGGGTGAGGCGATGCGGATCGACCCGCAGCGGGTGCTCGACGCGCTCGACCCCGAGCAACGTGAGGTGGCCACCTCGTCGGGAGGCCCCGTGGTCGTCATCGCCGGGGCGGGTACCGGCAAGACCCGGGCGCTCACCCATCGCATCGCCTATGCGGCCCTCACCGGAGCCCTCGATCCTCGACGCACCCTCGCCGTCACCTTCACCACCCGGGCGGCCGGCGAGATGCGGGCCCGGTTGCACGCCCTCGGAGTGCCCCAGGTGCAGGCGCGCACGTTCCACTCGGCGGCGCTGCGCCAGAACCGGTACTTCTGGCCCCGCGCCTACGGGGTCGAACTGCCGCGGGTCACCGAGGCGCGGATCGGCCTGGTGGCCGAGGCGAGCAACCGGCACCGGTTGGGCGCCGACACCGCGCTGCTGCGAGACCTGGCGGGAGAGATCAGCTGGGCCAAGTCCACCAACGTCCCGGTGGGTGACTACCCAGCGATCGCCCGGGCCCACCACCGCGAACTCGGCAAGGCAGACCCCGAAGCGGTCGCGCGGGTGTTCGCCACCTATGAGCAGCTGAAGACCGCGCGGGGTCTCATCGACTTCGACGACGTGTTGTTGTGCAATGCGGCGCTGTTGTCCCAGCATCCCGACATCGCCGCGCAGGTGCACGGCACCTACGCCCACTTCCTCGTCGACGAGTTCCAGGACGTCTCACCCCTTCAGCACACCGTGCTCAGCTTGTGGCTCGGCGACCGGCACGACGTGTGCGTGGTGGGCGACCCGAACCAGTCGATCCACGCGTTCGCGGGGGCCAGGCCCGACTATCTCCTGCACTTCGCGGCCGACCATCCCGGCACACAGGTGATCCGGCTCGTCCGCAACTACCGCTCGACGCCCGAGGTGCTCGAGCTCGCCAACCGGGTGGTCGCCCCCGTGAACGCGGGTGTTCGGCTGCGCCCGCTGCGCGGATCCGATGCGGCCCCCGAGTTCGCCCCGGCCGACACCGAGTCCGACGAGGCTGCCGGCATCTCCGACTGGTTCGCCCGACTGCACCGCGAGGGAGTCGACTGGCGTGACATGGCGGCACTGTTCCGGATCTCGGCCCAGTCGCCGGCCCTCGAGGCGGCGCTCGCCGCCCGTGACATCCCGTACCAGGTGCGCGGCACCGAACAATTCTATGAGCGCCCCGAGATCCGCCAGGCGATGCTGGCGCTGCGTGCCGCCGCCGCGGCACCGGCCTCCACCGGCGCCCGCACGTCATCAGACGATGACGACGAGCCCGTCGTCGGGGCCATCCGGGCACTGCTCGTCGAGGCCGGCTGGACGCCCCAGCCGCCCAGCGGGTCGGGGCAGCAGCGGGAGCGCTGGGAGTCGATCGCCGCGCTGTTCGACGCAGTCCGCGAGATCTATGACGACGACCCCGACCTCGACCTTCCCTCGGTGGTCGCCGTGCTGCAGCATCGCGCGAGCATCGAACACGCACCGGCGGGTGTCGGGGTGACGCTGGCGACCATGCATTCGGCGAAGGGGCTCGAGTGGGACGCCGTCGCGGTGGCGGGGGTCCACGAGGGCACGGTGCCGTTCGTGCTCGCGACGACCGCCGACGAGATCGCCGAGGAACGGCGACTGCTGCACGTCGCGCTCACCCGAGCGCGGACACGGCTGCGGATCTCCTGGTCCGGCACCCACGGCCGGTCCCGGCGCGCGTCGCGGTTCCTCGAGGGTTGCCTGCCCGACGCACTGGGCGCCGGCGACGTGGGCGGCGGAGGGCGTCCCCGGGCCGCACGGGCGCCGGCGGTGTGTCGCGTCTGCGGCGGCACCCTCTCGAGCGCCACCGACCGCAAGCTCGGACGCCATGAGACCTGCGAGGCGAGCTACGACGAAACACTGCTGGCCGAACTCAGGGCGTGGCGCAAGCGCACCGCCGACGAGCAGCACGTTCCGGCGTTCGTGGTGTTCACCGACGCGACCCTCATCGCGATCGCCGAGGCGCGGCCCGCGACCCGCACCGGCCTTCTCACCATCCCCGGAGTCGGACAGCGGAAGGTGGAGCGCTACGGCGACGACGTCCTCGGACTCATCACCTGCGCCTAGCAGTGATCCGCACGCACGGCCGCGACGGTGTGGGCGGTGGTTCCGGCCCCGGCCGCGCCATCCGCGGCGGCTGCTCATAAATGAGTTGCGGATGATCCCCGGCCCGCTACAGTAGTCGGGTCGCCCGATGGACGGGCGTGCTCCGGCTCAGCACCGGGTGCCGACGCGATGAGGGAGGTCGATGTGTTGATCATGACAGTCACCGGCAGCCTCACGCCGCGTCCGGGCACCGATGTGCCCTGCGTCAGCGGCAGTGCGGGCAATGCCACGAGGCGCCGCAGCCTCACGGGTGTTCCGGCAGCGTGCACACCCCCCGCCACCACGTCCATCATCACTGATCAGGGTCACCGAGCCGTCTTCGAACCTCGGTAGGCAACGACTTTCCGTCGGCCGTGACTCCGATCACACGGAATCACGGCCATCCTCACTGATCCCGGTCATCCCGGTCGGCCTGTCGATTCCGCGTCATCACGGAATTCCCAGGAGACATCATGAACCCGATGCCGAACCTCACGGTGCACGAGGCGGCGATCGAACCCCACCATGCCGGACAGCTCGTCGACCTGTTCCGACAGGTCTGGCTGCCCGTCAGTGACCGGGCGGCCTGCACCGATCACGACCCCGACCTGTTCTTCTCCGACACTCCTGAGGGCGTGGAACAGGCCAAGCTCGTGTGTCGCGGCTGTCCGGTGCGCGACGTGTGCCTCGCCGCGGCCAAGCGGCGGGCCGAACCGCACGGTGTCTGGGGTGGTGAATTGTTCGTGGGCGGTGTCGTGGTGCCGCGCAAGCGACCTCGCGGGCGTCCGCGCAAGACTCCCGCAGTGGTCGCGGCGTGATCCGCCCGGCCGTGCGGCCACGCTCACCGGTGGGCGCAGCGGCACTCCGGATGCCGGCGGATCGGCACGGTGCGCAGTGCGGGGAACATCGGATCGGCGAGTTCGATGAGCCCGGCCAGTGAAGAGCGTCCGGCGCCGGCACTGGTCAGGTGGCGGACGAGAACGGCCGCGGCCCACGTCGTCGATGTCTCGTCGACGACGGCGCGGCGCTGCTCGAGGTCGTTGAGCACGGTGGCGAAGTCCCGGTCGTGGGTGGCCAGCCAGTGATCGTGGCATTCCAGGCACGGGGTCTGACCGGGTCTCACCCAGGGACCCACCATCGCGATTCCCCGGTGCGCGCGCACGACCACATGGTCGGCCCCGCGACGCACGAGCCGGCGCAGCAGCACCCGGTCGGGTTCCGCGCTCTCGGTTGCCACCACCACGAGCGCCCCCGGGCGCCACGCGTCGTCGGGTTGTGCGAGCGACCAGCGCGGCGGGTGGCGGTGTGGCCGGCGCTGCGCCGCGAGGCCCGTCTGCCAGGGCGTGGGCAGCTCGCGAGGGTGGGACGGGTCACGGCAGAGCACGAGGTCGGCGGGGGAGAACCTCAACAGCAGCGACCCCACAGCTTCGGCGGCCGGACCGTCGCCGACGAGCAGGAACTCGTGGACAGCCGGCTCATCCGAGGCGACCGACCCGAGGAGCATCCCTTCGAGCGGGTGGGGGCCCGGACCGGGGAGGTCGCCGACATCGGCCTGCAACCAATGATGAGCGGCGCGCTGAACGCGCACCCTGGGTGTCGGCGTCGCGATCCGGATGAGGTCGACGCCGGGGCTCGTCACCGGGTCGTCGACCGCGGTGGCTGGGCCCGCGGGGCATGATCGTCTGCTGCTCGGCACCGGTCGGGAACGGCTCATGCCGGGAGCCTGCCCCGTCCTGAGCCCGCCAGGACGCCGGATCGGCACCGTGGGCCCCGATGGACAACACGTGCGACGATTCGACAACACCTGGGCTGGGGGCGACGACACACAACCGTGAGGCGGGCCTGGTGGCCCGCCTCACGGTGTCAGCGAATGTGTGGGGTGTGACCCCCGATGTCTGCTGGGCCCACGCCGTGGCGTGGGCGCATGATCACTTGACCTTGCCGAGAATCCGGTTGAGGTTGGTTCCGCACTCGGGGCAGGTGGCCTTGGCCATGCGGGTGCCCTTGTCGTTGACGGCGACGTGTCCGGTCGCCTCGCGCTTCGCCTTGCACTTCACGCAGTAGAACTCACCGCTGTAGGTCTCGTCGGTCATGCTTTCCTCCTGGCTGTCGGCGTCGTTCCGGGCGGACGACTGAGGTTGGGATGCCCAGACGCGCTACGGGGGACAACTGTTGCATAATCCGAGCCCAACCGACAAAGACATGCCGGTGCGACGATCGCATCGGCCGCGGCGGCACCTCAGGGTGCTCGAGCGGGCAGACGGTGAGGCCCCGGGGTCGCCCGCTTGCCTTCCCCTGCACGCGGTGACCTTCCGGGGCCTCGGCTGAGAACCTACCGGCAAACAAATCCTCAGGTCAAGTGGGTGTTCCCTGCGGATTCGCGGGGCCGCCCAGGGCCCACCCGACCGCCCCGCGACGGTGGCAAGTTTGTGTCGGTCGGAGGTGACAACCTTGGCCCATGGACCTCAGTCGATCGTCCTCATCCGGTGCCGCCCTCGATGCTGACGCCGCAGAGTCGGGGCCGCCCCGCATCGAGATCAGGCGCTCCGCCCGGCGCCGGCGCACCGCGCAGGCGCGGTGGGAGGGCGAGCGGATCGTCGTCATGGTGCCGGCCGGCCTCGACCGGGCCGAGGAACGGCGCATCGTCGACGGCCTGGTGACGCGTGTCTCACGTTCGGGCAGCCGCCCGCCGACGCGCACCGACGCGTGGCTCGAGGCGCTCGCCGTCAGGCTCGCGCGTGCCCATCTCGACACGGTGGCCGGTCATGAGGTGCGGGCCACCAGCATCCGGTGGGTGTCGACGATGTCGCACCGGTGGGGGTCATGCACGATCGGCACCCGACGAATCCGGATCTCCGACACGCTGGCGCGGGCTCCGCAGCACGTTGTCGAGGCCGTCGTCTTCCATGAACTGGTGCACCTGCTCGAACCGGGGCACACGTCCCGGTTCCGCGCGATCGAACGGCTTCATCCCGATCACGAGCTTGCCCGGAATTGGCTTCGCGGGTGGTCGGCGGGTCACGCGGCGGCATCGGGGCTCGCCCCGCAGCCCCTACGAGACGACCAGGACGATCCCGAATGGAACGACACGCCGTAGAAGGCCACGTCGCGCCGCGGGGGAGCGGTGCGACGTGTTCGCCTCAGCCCTGGCCGTGCCCGTCGTCGTCGTTCGGCCCGTCGTCGTTCTGGTCGCCGCCGTGCTTGCCGTCGTCGGAGCCGTTGAGCAACTGCTGCAGTTCGAGGTCGATCTCGTCGAAGGGCCGGTCCGACCCGGCGTCGCCGTGGATGAACCCCTGCGGGTCATCGAGCGCGCGCGCGTCGGGAACGAGGTCGGGGTGAGCCCACAGGGCGTCCCGCCCCTCGACACCGCGGGCCTCGCGTAGTGCCGCCCAGAAGGCGGCGGCGTCACGTACGCGGCGCGGGCGCAACTCGAGGCCGACGAGGGTGCGGAACACCGTTTCGGCGGGGCCACCGGCGCCGCGACGGCGTCGGATCATCTCCGCCAACTGCGGTTCGGCCGGCATCCAGCCGTGCGCCGCCTGCGAGGTCACCTCGTCGACCCAGCCCTCGATGAGGGCCACCAGGGTTTCGAGGCGGGCCAAGATCGCGTCCTGTTCAGCGGTGCGTGTGGGTTCGAACAGGCGGCCCTTGAGTTTCTCCGACACTTCGAGCAGTTTGTCGGGAGTCAGTTCGCTGAGGTCGTCGATGTCGACGGCCTCCTCGAGGGCCGAGGTGTCGATGCGGATCTCGCGGGCGTAGTGCTCCACCAGCGCGAGCAGCTGCGGCGCGAGCCATCCGGCCTCGGCGAACAGCCGCTGCCGGGCGGCCTCGCGCAGCGTGAGGTACAGGAGCACGTCGTCGGCGGCGATGTCGAGTCCCTCCCCGAACGCCGCGACCGTGGCGGGGAGCACGACGACCCGAGGCTGTGCCAGCAGCTGCAGGCCGATCTCGGTGCCGGTGAGCACCTGCGTCGACAGTTGACCGAGCGCCTGCGCGAGTTGCATCGAATACATCGAACCGGCCATCTGGTTGAGCATGGGGGTGAGCATCGCGCTGAGCCCGGCCAGTTCGGCGGGCAGGGCGGCCGAACCCGGCTGCAGCAGCCCGCCCATCGCCTGGGCCATGCTCGCCGCGATCGGATCGGTGATGTGCTGCCAGGAGGCCATCGTGTTCTCGATCCACTCGGCGCGGCTCCAGGCCACCGGTTGGCTGACCAGGGCGGGCACGACGCTGGCCTTGTCGAGCCACAGGTCGGCCAGGCGCCCGGCGTCGGCCACCCGGCGCTGGTCGGTCGACGAGGGGGTCGGATCGGGTCCGAGCGTCGCGGTGACCTGGCGGGCGAACTGCCGGGTGCGATCCCAGTTGACCCCCGAGGCGCCGGTGGACTCGCCGCCCCCCATCGCCGACAGTCGGCTCTGCATCTGTTGCACGAGCGCGGCGAAGTCGATCTCGCCGTTGGGTCCGACGTTGATGCCGAGCTGGCGCAGGAGATTGGCCAGTTGCTCGTCGGGGCGCTCGTCGTCGCCACCGGGGAGGAAGGGATTACTCATATCTCCAGTGTCCCAAACGATCCAAGGCTGTCGGGGTCTACCCGCCGATGTGTTCCGGCGGATGGTCCGGCGCGGTCGATCGCGGGTCGAGACGGTCGCCGACGGTTGCTTCGGTGCGCGTTGTATGGTTTCCGCCATGACCGAACAGCGCCGTGCCTCCGGGGGCATTCCGCTGGATGTCGGCCGGGCGCAGCCGGGGACCCGGAATGACCCGACAGAGTTGGACGGCGCTCACCTCGGCGGTGGCGTTCGTCATCCTCGCCGTCCTGATGGGCGTGCTCCACGTGCCGTTCGTCGCCTGGGCGCCCGGCGAGACGGTGAATCTGCTCGGCAAGGACAGCGCCGGGCAGCCCAATATCCGCGTCAACGGGGTCAAGACGTATCCCACCACCGGTGGGCTGCTGATGACCACGGTCTCGGTCACCAGGGTCGATTCCTACCTCAGCCTTCCAGAGGCGTTGGCCGCGTACGTTCTGCCCAGCCGTGATGTGCTTCCCCGTGACGTCGTCTATCCGCCGAGCCTCAGCACCGGCCAGGTGCAGTCGCAGGAGGCCGCGATGATGGACACCTCCCAGCAGTCCGCGCTCGTCGCGGCGCTGCGGGCGGCGGGCCAACCGGTCAAGCGAGATGCCGGTGGTGGCGGCGGTGGTCGCGTCCGGGCCCTCGAACGGCAAGCTGAAGCCGGGCGATCTCATCGAGAAGGTCGACGGGACGCCGGTGCAGACTGTCGCCGACGTCACCAAGATCATCGATGCCCACAAGGTCGGTGACACCGTCACGATGACCGTCAAGCGCAACGGGGCAGCCTGTCGGGGTGAGCATCATCACGGTGGCCTCCAACGACGGCAACCCCACCCCGCGGGTGGGCATCCGGATCTCGACCGGCTACGACCTGCAGGCGAGCGCCGCATACGGGATCGACCCGACGATCGTCGGGCCCAGTGCGGGGCTGATGTTCTCGCTCGCCATCTACGACCTCATCACCGAGTCGGCGATCGCCGGCGATCGAACGATCGCCGGCACCGGAGAAATCAACGCCCAGGGCGCTGTCAGCCCGATCGGTGGCATCCGGGAAAAGATCGCAGGGGCCACCGCGGCCCACGCCACGGTCTTCCTGGTCCCGGCCGGCAACTGCCCCGACGTCGCGGGTCTCAAGACATCGCTCGAACTGGTCAAGGTCGACACGCTCGACGATGCCATCTCGGCCCTCAACGCCCTGAAATCCGCGGACACTGCCAAGGAGGTCCCGCATTGCTGAGTGACGACCAGAACCGCGCTCCGGGCAGCGAACCCGACGACGCGCGCGACGCCCTGATCGCGGCGTTGGTCGAGATCGAACGGCACGTCGCGCGACTCGGCTGGGACCAGCCCGCCCGGCTGTTCGCCCTGGTGCGCACCGATGAACTCGTCGCCGTCCGAGCCGACGCTGGCCGAACACCTCACGGTCACCGCTCCCGACGCCCTGTCGTCGATCGAGCAGGAGGACTTCCGCGAGGGGGAAGACCTGCAGACCACCCTCGAGCGGATCCAGTGGTCCAGGCGGTCACCGGGTGCGCCCTGAGCGTCGAGCGCAGCTTCCTGCCCAGCGCCTTCGAGGCGGATCTGCCCGAAGATTCCGCGGATGCCGCACGCGTCGTGGCCGCCCACCCGCAGAGGCAAGACCTGCGGGTGGTGGTCGGGGTGCTGCGTGACGGCAACGCCCACGGGGTCGGACGCTACCGCGACCACCCCGACGACCTGTTCGGGGGAGCAGACCTTGTGCCGGGGCTCGCCCGGATCCTTGCCGGCACGCTGCATGGCCGGCGCTCCCCGGGCGACGGCCATGAGCGAGCGCGCGGACACCTCGTTCGACGGCTGGGGGTCGGCGCGGCGGTGGACCTCGCGGCTGTGGGTGCGGGTCGTGGTGCCCTTGGTGGTGCTGGTCGTCGCCTTCGAGGTGTTCGCCTGGGCTCGCACCCAGTACCTGTGGTTCCGTTCGGTCGGTGACCAGTCGGTGTTCACCACCCTGTGGGTCACCCGGTTCGTGCTGGCCCTGGTCTTCGGGGCCGCGGATTTCGCCTGGATAGCGGGCATGATGTACCTCGCCTATCGCCTGCGACCGAGATTCCGCCCCGCCGACACCTCGCCGTTGCTGCTGAGGTACCGCGCCGCGATGGACCTTCGGCTGCGGCTGGCGATCGGGCTACCGGCCGGCTTCGTCGCCCTGTGGGGCGCGGTGTCAGCCGCCGGGCAGGCCAGCACCTTCCTCGCGTGGCGCCACCAGGTGCCGTTCGGCGTGCGCGACCCCTACTTCGGTCTCGACGCGTCGTTCTTCGTCTTCACCTACCCGTGGCTGCTCTACCTCGTCGACCAGCTCATCGCGATGTCGATCATCGGGATCATCGCCGCGGGCGTCGTCCATCTCATGGTCGGTGGGTTCCAGGGACTGACCCCTCGCCGGTCGGGCGCGCAGGTGCCGAGGGCAGCCTCCGCCCACCTCAGTGTGCTGGTCGCGCTGTTCATGGTGTCGCTGGGCCTGTCCGCACTTCTGAGCCGGTACGGCTACGAGTTGAGCAACAACTCGTTGTTCACGGGGGTGTCGTACACCGACGAGCACGTGCGCTTCGGGGCGAAGCTCGCGGTCGCGCTGATCGCGTTCATCTGCGCCGGGCTGTTCCTCGTCAACGCGTGGACCCGCCGCTGGTCCATGGGGTGGGTGTCGCTGATCCTGCTGCTGGTGAGCAGCATCATCCTGCTCGGCATCTACCCCGCCAGCGTCCAGCAGTTCAAGGTGCGCCCGAGTGAACCCCAGCTGGAGGCGCTCGTTCATCGCCAATCACATCTCGGCGACCCGCGCCGCGTATGGCGTCGCGGGGGTGCAGACCACGCCCAACTACGCGGCCACCCAGACCGCTACCGCGGGCCAGCTCAAGGCGGACGCCGAGGCGCTTCCGTCGATCCGGTTGATGGACCCCTCGATCATCGCGCCCACGTTCGAGGCACTGCAGCAGAAGCAGAACTACTACACGTTCCCCCCGGTGCTCGACGTCGACCACTACACGATCGACGGCGCGTCCACCGATGCGGTGGTCGCAGCCCGGGAGATCAATCCGCCGCCATCCCCGACAAGACGTGGAGCAATGTGCACACGGTGTACACCCACGGCTACGGCGTGGTCGCCGCCTACGGCAACCGGCGCAACGGCGACGAGCCGGCCTGGATCGAGGGCGGCCTGCCGCCCACCGGCGCACTCAACGAGAAGCAGGGGCGCATCTACTTCGGCGAGCAGTCCTCCAACTATGTGGTCGTCGGTGCGCCGCCGAGCACGCCGCCGGTCGAACTCGACACGCCGGCCCTCACCTCCACCGGACAGCCGAGTCTGTACACCTACCAGGGCAGCGGCGGCGTGCCGATCGGCAACTGGTTCACCCGCCTGCTCTACGCGGCCCACCTGAACGACCTGAATCTGCTGCTGAGCAACCGGGTCAACGCCGACTCACGGATCCTCACCGACCGCGAGCCCGTGCAGCGGGTCGAGCAGGTGGCACCGTGGCTCGTGCCCGATTCGGACCCGTATCCGACCGTGGTGGACGGGCGGATCGTGTGGGTGATCGACTGCTACACGATGACCGCCAACTACCCGAACTCGCAGGAGGTCGGCTGGCAGGCGGCCACCAGCGACTCGGCGAGCAACGCACGATCGGTGCTGTTCGATCGTCCCGTCAACTACGTGCGCAACGCGGTCAAGGCCACCGTCGACGCCTACAACGGCACGGTGAACCTCTACGCATGGGACGAGTCGGACCCGATCCTCAAGACGTGGGAGAACGACGTTCCCCGGACTCATCAAGCCGAAGACGGCGATCCCGGCCGACCTGCTGAGCCACCTGCGCTACCCGCAGGACCTGTTCACCGTGCAGCGCTCGATTCTGGCCCGTTACCACGCGACCGACCCGGTTCAGTGGTTGCAGAAGTCCGACCTGTGGCAGGTGCCCGACGACCCGACGAAGTCGGGCTCCGACGTGCAGCCGCCCTACTACCTGTCGGTGCGGTGGCCGGGGGAGAGCCAGCCGGCGTTCAGCCTCACGTCGGGTTTCACGCCGAGCGACCGGTCGAACCTCATCGCCTACCTCAGCGTCGACGCGGACGCGTCGAGTCCCGGTTACGGTCACATGCGCATTCTGCGGATGGCCGACACCGTGCAGGTGCCGGGGCCGGCGCAGACCTACAGCGCGATCAACTCCAACGAGTCGGTCGCCGCCAAGCTGCGGCTCTTCCTCGGCCAGGGGTCGTCGTCGGCGATCTACGGCAACCTTCTGACCCTGCCGGTCGGTGGAGGCATGCTCTACGTCGAACCCGTCTACACGCAGACCACCGCAAGTTCGGGCAGTTACCCGGCGCTGCGCTTCGTCGTCGTGCGCTTCGGGGAGCACGTCGGAATCGGTGACACGCTCCAGCAGGCGCTCGACCAGGTGTTCCAGGGCAATGCCGGGGCCGCCACCGGCGAGGGCAGCGGCAGGCGGATCGTCGGGATCATCGGGCGGGACCGACGTCGCGGGTCGGCGGCCGCGGCGACGCAAGCTGCTCAAGGAGGCCAAGGCCGCCTACGCGGCGGCGGAGGCCGCGCTGAAGAAGGGAGACCTGGCGGGCTACGCCACCCAGATCGGGATCGCGCAGCAGAAGACCGATCAGGCGCTCGCCGCGCTGAACCGCTGAGACGCCGGTCACACCACCAGGGGGCTCACCTCGAACCCGGCGGCGGCCAGGGCCGGCGACAACTCCGCGGCCGCGCCAACGACGACGATCCAGCAGTCGTCGGGCCGGATCAACTCCCGGGCCAGCGCCGGTCGCGACTCGTCGGTCGTGGCCGCCACGCCGGCGAAATGCCGGTTCGGGGTAGTCGGGGTCCTGCGCGTCGGCGGCCAGTGCCCGTGCCTGCTCGGCGATGCCGCCCGCGGTGTCGTAGCGCAACGGGGCGACGCCGACCAGGTAGTTCACGGCGTCACGCACCTCCTCGCCGGTGAGAGGTTCGATGAGGGCGCAGGATGTCGAGCGCGTGCGCCAGGGCGTCCGCGGTGACGTCGGTGCGGCAACTCCACGAGGCGGTCCACTGGCCGCCAGTGCGCATGGGTGCGACGCCGAGGTGGGCGCCGTACGTGTAGCCGAGTTCCTCCCGGAGCACGGAGTTGAGGCGGCTGAGGAAGCTGCCACCGAGCGCGGTGAGCCGCCACCTGCAGTGACGGGAGCCGTGGGTCCGACCGGTCGATCGCACGCCCGCAGATGCGGATCTCGGCCTGGACGGCGTCGGGCCGGTCGACAAGGTGCACGACCCGGCGTCCCGTGCGCGGTGGTCGTCGGACGCCAGCCGGGCATCGCCTGCTGCGTGACTTGCGCGCCCGCGGGGGCCCACGCACCGAATCCGGCCTCGATGAGCGCGACGATATCGGCGGGCAGGTCGCCCGCGACGACCAGGGTGGCGCGGTCGGGACGCCAGTGCACGTCGTGGAACGCATGCAGGTCGGCGGCGGTGATGCCGGCGATGGAGTCCTCCGTGCCGCCGACGGCCCGGCTGAACCGGCTGTCGTCGAGGAACTGGACGCCGCGGCGGGCCATCGCCGCGCTGCCCTGCGCGGACGCACGAGTGTGGGCGATCTCGCTGCGCCGCAACGCGACGTGGCGGGCGACGTCGGCCGGTGCATAGCTCGGCTCCAGGACGATCTCGGCGAACAGCGGCAGCGATCGGCGAGCCGGGTGGAGGGGACGTCGAGGCTGCACACGGTGGCGGTGTGCCAGACGTGGGCGGAGTAGGCCGCGCCCGCGCCGCTCGAGTTCGTCGGTGATCGAGGCCCCGGGTGCCGCCGGGTGCCTTCGTCGGCGACGCGGGCGCACAGGAGGCCCACCCCTTCACGGTCGCGGGGCTCGGCCGCCAGAGGCAGATCGATCACCAGGTCGGCTGCGATGACGTGCTGTCCGGGGAGGCGGAACACCCACAGCGCGAGGCCGTTGGCGAGCGTGGTGACCTCCGGTGCGGGGAAGTGCCAGACCTGCGGGTCGGGCACGACCGGTCGCGGGATGGTGGTCATCGGGTCTCCTCGCTGAGGTAGTGCAACCGGGTGCGGGCCGAGGGGGCGAGGTGGACGCGCGCCGCGCTCGGTGACGTCGGCGGCGGTGATTCTCTGGACGGAGGCGAGGTGCCGGTTGAGCCGGCCGGGGTCGTCGAACAGGGATGTGGCCTCGTTGATCCGGTCGGCACGCTCGTCGACGCCGGCGAGGTCGGTGAGCCACTCGCGTTCGAATTGGGCGCCGACCCGTTCCACCTCCTGGTCGTCGGGCCCCTCGGCGATGAGCCGTTCGATCTCCTCGCAGATGACCTCCTCGACTCTGGCGGAGTCGGCACCCGGCGCGACCGCCGCGGACACGAAGGACAACGAGTTGCCCCGGGCGAGATCGAGCGACGACGCGGACACCGACTCGGCGATCTCGTCCTGCCGGACCAGCCGTCGGTGCAGGCGCGACGCTTGACCGGCGCCGAGGAGCGACAGGGTCTGCTCGACGGCGTCGGCGTCCGGTGCGGTGATGTCGGGGGTCAGCCAGGCCAGGGCGACGACGCTGCGGGGTACGTCGCGCGTCACCACCATCGAGGGGGTGCCACGGTGGACGCTCGCCGCCGGGACCGGCTGGCGTCGGGGTGGGGGACTGCTGGGGATGCGGCCGAAGAAACTGGTGATCCGATCGAGGGCGTCGTCGGGCTCGACGGCCCCGCTGACGACGAGCACCGCGTTCGCCGGCTGATACCAGTACCGGTGTGGAAGTCCTGTACCCAGTCGAGGGGCGCGGCCATGAGGTCGGGCATCGATCCGATCGTGGGGTGGGCGTACGGGTGGCCCTCGGGAAAGTTGTGTGCGAGCAGCAACTCCAGCAGGTCGCCGTAAGGGGTGTTGTCATAGCGTTGGCGCTTCTCCTCGAGCACGACGTCACGCTGGTTGTCGAGATTGGCCTGGGTGACGGCCAGCGACGCCATCCGCTCGGCCTCGAGCCACAGTGCCAGGTCGAGGGCGTGGGGTGGCACCGTGTCGTAATAGTTCGTGCGGTCGAACGAGGTGGTCGCATTCGCCGTGCCACCGACCGCCTGCACCGCGGCGAGGTGTTCCCCGCTCGCGACCTGCGCGGAGCCCTGGAACATGAGGTGCTCGAACAGGTGCGCGAAGCCGGTGCGGCCGCGCACCTCGTCTCTGGAACCCACCTGGTACCAGATGTTCACGGCCAC
This sequence comes from uncultured Actinomycetota bacterium, assembly GCA_963798885.1. Lineage (GTDB taxonomy): Bacteria > Actinomycetota > Actinomycetes > Propionibacteriales > Propionibacteriaceae > JAJYQH01. The sequence goes on from CAWCUX010000013.1 coordinate 203,389, forward strand.
CGCTGGGGAGACCGGGTCGGGGTTCACCACGACCCGCAGTCCGTTGTCGAGTCGGTGCTCGACGAGCTCGTAGTGGGTCGCGATGGCGGGCATCCCCCTTGTGTACCACGTGTCGAATGCCAGCGGCCGCAGGGGGCGTCGGCGTCCGGACGCTGTTCGCCGTCGGCCGATCCGGCCCCGCCGATTTGGCCGGTGTCCCGGCCCGCTGGTAGTGTCGTGACTCACCGACGCGGGGTGGAGCAGCTCGGTAGCTCGCCGGGCTCATAACCCGGAGGTCACAGGTTCAAATCCTGTCCCCGCTACGACCGCTTAAGGGCTCTTGACCAGAGAAAACCTGGTCAAGAGCCCTTTGCATTGCACGGAGCATGCAATCTCCATGCAATCCCTTACAAGGTATGGGGCCTCCCTCAGCGCGCGAGGGGACTCGTCAGTGACCACTCCCACCACCGCGAAGCTCCAACACAAGTCCTGGTGCTCGGACGGCTACGACCCCATTCCTCCGAACCGGCAGCGGTGCCTCCGCTGGCACTGAGGTTTGCGGCGGGGCTTGCGGTAGCTGGACATGGGGGTGTGGTTTGCTTCGCCTCGTCGCCCCGCTGGTGGTCCTCAAGTTGTCACGGGCATATCGGTTGCCTCGAAGGGTTCGTGCCGACGACTCGTGGGTGGAGTCGATCGTCGACGCGAAGATCTATTTCGTTGAGATCGGCTGGGATGTTGAGTGGCCCGGCTGAAACATGGCGCACTGTGCTGAAGTGTCTCGATCTCTTGCTGGACTGGACGGCGAACTGGAAGGGAACTGGCTGTCCCTCCCTAATGAGATCAGCCGAGCTGCCAGGGTTGTGCACCGCGAGGGCCAGTCGTGCGGCTGGTGGGTTTCTGCTGCGCGCCGTCCGAACCGGAAGGGGCCATTCCTGAGCATCCGGCTCTCCGCAGGTTCATGTCGTTGTGGTTATTGCCCACGGTGTGGGGATGCCTGTGCTTCGGCAGCGGTAGCGCGTCCCGCCTGATCGCCTCTCTTGCGGCGGCTCTGGATGCGCCAGCCGAGGAGGTCCAACCCCTGGTCGATGCGGGCCAGGTGGGTCTTGGCGTCCGACAGGCGTAAGGGCACCCATCGGCTCCAACGGCCGGCGTTGCGGCTGATCGGGGCCACGCCTGGCCCACCCCAGACCCTGGTCGCTAGCGAGTCCGCCCGCATACCCGTAGCACGAGTTGCGCGGCCAGGTCTTGGCGCTGTCTGTGTTGGGGGCCCGGGAAGTCGATGGTTCGGCGCTCCACCGCTTGGTCGAGCAGGGCGGTGGCGTCGCCCTGGACCATGGCGACGAATGCCACGAGGAACGACGTGAACAGCTCCTGCCGCGGCGCAGGCGAGCCGACCGCGCCCTCAGCCAGGATCACCGCGGTCAGTGCGACGTCCAGGTCGACCGGTCCGGATCGTCCGTAGCGCCAGTCGATCACCACGGGCCCGCGTCCGGACATGATGACGTTGCTGGGGTGCAGGTCGAGGTGGAGCAGCCGCTGGTCGGCGGGAGTTCCGGCCGGCGTGGGGAGCGCGTGCAGGTGATCGTGAAGGCGCGCCAGTTGACGGGCCGCCGCGGGCACCTCCCACTCGCCGCTCTGCAACGCCTCCGTCATCGTGGGGCCCTCGACCAGCTCCATGATCAGGTCGACCCCGCGGATCGCATGCACCGTGGGTACCGGATATCCGTGTGAGCCCACATAACGCATCAGCGCGACCTCGTCTGCCGGGCTGGAACCGTCTCGGTAGCGACGCAGGACGGCGTGGTCGCCGCACAGGTACACGTCCGCCTCACGCCCGCTGGCAAGCAAGCTGAGCCACTGGGTTCCGTCGTCCATGACAGGTCCCCTCCCGTCTCGAGCCTACGACCGGCGCTCGCACACCGCCTGGCCCCGTTGACCGAAGTCGTCCAGGAATACGAGCGTCTCTCCGGCGAGACCTGAGGGTGTCAAACAATCAAGTCCCCGGACTTGCCGGGTGGTTCCCCACGCACATGTACGACGAGTTGAACGCGAGGAGCTTGCCGGGGCGCCCGCCACGACTGCCGCTGGGCCACGATCCGACTTCGACCAGGACGCCCTCGGCGAGCAACTGGGTGACCACGGCGGTGATCGTGGGCCGCGTCAGTCCGACGTGCTCGGGCAGTCAGCGCTGATGGTGGTGCCGCTCCTACGGACCGTCGAGACCACCTTGAGGATGTTCGCCCGCCCGATCGCCGCCAATTTCGTGCGGCTCGCCGTCGCGGTGCCGGACGCAGCGGCTTCAGGTATGAGAGCAGCGTAGTGATGCTGACAACGTAGGGCCGATGCTCGGCCCGCGTTCCGCCGGTGTCGTCCAGCCGAGGGCCGGCCGGACGCGCCGAGTCTGCGGCACGGCGCCGCTGAGCATCACGCCCAGCGGCGCCTTACTCTTACCGCGGAACAGAAGCGTCGTTGTCAGGATGCCGCAGACCTCTGGGACGCCATCCACTGCCAGATGTGCTGGCCGTTGAGGTAGGGGTCGTTGCGGGCCACGTAGATCCACGACCAGTGTCCGGGGTAGGTGATGCCGTTCCATGTCACCGTGTCGTAATAGGACATCAGCGAGTTCGGCACGAGGGCGTGAGCCCGAAGACCATTGACGGCGGGCGGCAGCGTTGTGTCGGCCGCGGACTGGACTATCCAGGTGGGTGTTGCGATCGACTGGAGTTGCGCGTCGGTGAAGAAGTAGGGGCTGGCGCCGGGGCAGATCGGGACCGAACTCGCGAAGAAGTGCGGGTACGCGAGGGTCATGTACAGAGACATGTAGCCGCCATTGCTGCAGCCCACGACATGAATGCGGGTCTCGTCGATCGGGTAGCGCTGCACGAGGTCGTCGATGATGGCCTTGATCCGTGGGGCATATCCGGGGCCGCCCTGCATCCACGCGCCCTCGGCCTGTGGTGCGACGACATACGCGCCCTTGAAGATGCCCTGGGCCTCTGATGTGGAGAAGCCGAGGGCACCCCGGTTCGCCCTCAGCGTCGGCTCGTTGTCGTAGTAGTTCGCCGACATCAGGCCGCCTTCGCCACCGCCGTGCAGCCACACGACGAGCGGTCGCTTGCCCCTACCCACCGCGCGTTCGCGCCCGCCGCCCTGGATGGGAGAGTAGAGGCGGTAATTCATTCCGTCGGCGGACTTGTGGTAGCTGTACGCGTCGACCTCGGGGTCAACCAGGTCGCTCTGGGAAAAGCCCGGCAGCATCAGTGAGTTGTGGTTGAGCAGGGTCAGCGGCACGGTTTGGGTGATCGTGTAGGTGAGGTTCATCAGGACGTTCCGTCCACCACGGAGCAGGTAGCCGAGCGTGCCGCCCAGAGTGGTCTGATCGATGGTCTGCAGGTCGAGCACGATCTTGCCGTGATCCAAGGTGGCCGCGGTGACGATGCGATCCACGTCGTACTGGGTGTAGACGGTGTCTGTGGTCGACCACGGAATGCGGGCCTTTGCGTGCACCGTGAAGGTGGACGTCGTGAGGCTGGACGGGTCAATGGGACCGAGAGCGCTTGTGTCGAGTGTCACCGAGGTCACCTGTTCGCCGCCGTCGAGGACGGTGGCGTTCAGCGTGAAGGGGATGTTCCCGGGCTTGCTCGCGGCATGCGCCAGTTCCGGCTGCAGGGCGACGGCGGTGAGGGTGGCTCCGCCGACAAGTAGCGCGCGGCGGGTGAGGCTGGGCATTGCAGAACTCCTTTGTTCGTGGGGTAGCCACCGTTCTGTCGTTGGGGAGTACGGTGACCGTCCCTCAGTATGCTCCGGCAGTGGACAAGCGCGAGAGATTGCGCAAAGTGCCTCTACAACGCAAAGTGCCTCTACAAAACATGGGGACTGCCGGTCTGGGCCTGCGCTGAGGAGCCATGCTGACAATGCCCACCCGATGGACTCGCCGTTCCTCACGCCGGCTCGTGGCGTTGGGGGGTCCATGCCTCAGCCAAAGGCATGCTCAAGGCCAGGGCGACGGGACTCGAACCGGCGGGCAAGGGGCACAATAGTGATTTCACAAGGGAATATGTCTGGCTTTGTGGCCTTTGCTGAGCAGTGGTGGCTTCTCTGGGGCAAGCTCGGCGCGCGCTGCTGTGGTGATGCATTTCCACCGCCAGCCGGGGATACTGTCGGCCCGGAAACACTGTTCATCAGACACACTCTCTACGGCGATCTCGTCCTTCGCCACGCTTGCCGTCTCCGGCACGGCGAGCCGAAGCTCGGCGCTCGTCATCGGCCGGCTCGTCGGGTGGTTCTTGGTCACGGCGGTCCACTTCGGGTTGGTGAGTCGTGGCGAGGCCCAACATCTGCCGCACGGCAGTCATCGAGTGTGGGACGGGCACCGCAACTTCTACGATTTGCGGGATAGCGTCCGCCCTGCGGGCCCCGCGCCTGTCCGAAGTCGACTGCTTCCTGGTGTCGCCGGTACTTGGCATCCTCTGCCCGCCCCACTCAGGAATGGGCGTCATCACCGCACCGACGGATAGATTCTGGTCACGGTGTCCTCGGCCGGATGGGTGCGACCCGCCCGAGGATGGGCGAATGCGGTCAGTAGATTCGTGGTGATCTGCTGGATGGCCTGTTGTGCGGCGTGTCCGTCCCCGCCGCACAGTGCCTTCACCCAGCCCGTCGTGCCGGTGTCGAGCACGCCCGCCCCGGACTTCGCGACGTAGTAGGTGGAGTCGGAGTAGTTCCAGCGCCCGCACCTCACCGGCGAATGGAACACCACGTCCAGTGGCCGCGGCATCGGCAGCCCCGGAGCGACGGCATCGAACTCTTGCCCCAGCGCGCCGTGGATCCGGCTGCCGCGCCCGAGCCCTGTGCCGGACAGCAACCAACTCGAGGGCTGGGCCACGACCAGGTCACCCCTGCCCGGGAAACAGGCGTACGTCTCACCCGTGAGGCTTCGCTCGGGGTCGGCGGCGGGTGGGTCGGGCCAGTTGGCGGGGGTGAGACTCGGGTGCGTCTTCGACAGGGGATCCTCGGCCGCGACCCTGTAATTGATCTCGATTCTGTCGGCTCCGAGCGGGCTCGGCTGCAGCCGAATGCGGCGATAGACGGCATTCGCGCCGAGAAGGGCGATGTTGGTTCCGGCGTCGCGGGCCGCCGTGAGCGCTTGGCGCATCGGCAGGGACCAGTACTCGTCGTGACCCATAGAGATCACCCCCGCCGCTCCTGTCAGCAGCCCAGGGTGCGCTTGCAGGTCGACGTCGTCGGCGTAGGCGAGCGGTAGGCCCAGCCGCTCCGCCAGTGACACCACCGGCAGCATGCGGTTCAGGTACTGCGACGCCCCCAGGCCCTCGGCGTGCGGGCGGTCGAAGCTCACCGCGAGGGCAGGGTCCGTCACATCGCCCTTGCCATCCGGGCCCCAGTGGAGATTGCGCCCACCCCGATCGTTGTAGGCCCGCCAGGTCGTGTCAGGGGTGAGCAGGAGCAGCCGACCCAAGGCGCTGGGCGAGCGTACGGTCAGTGGGATGTAGGACGCCCCTCCCGTGGCATCGAGGCGGAACAGGTAGGTGCCGGGCCGCCATCCCCTCGTGCTCACGGTCAGCGACGGTTGCCACGGAGCGCTGGGTGTGTGGGTCGGCCCCGCGATGCGTGGCGGCGCCTGGCGGACTCCCGGTTGCCAGCCGCTCCGCCACACCCGCGCGCCCAGCAGCCCTCCGTACCAACCCATCCGGAGGGCGGTGACCCGCCAACGCGGGGCCGAGGTGGACACGAACAGTTGCACTGGTTCTCCGGGAGTAACGCTGGCCCTGCTCGCGAAGCCGGAAACCACCGGAGTGGGCCGTTGCCTCCATGGGATCCCGCAGGGGGGCAACTTCTCCGAGATCCGCCAGGATGACGACGGGCGTTCGACGACCTCCGGGGACGGGCTCGAGGTGGGACTCGGACTGGCGGTCACGGCCGCGGACGCACCCGAGGGGCTCGGCTCCAGGGCCCAGGCTATTTCGCTCCGCCCCGAGGACAAGGGGCTGACGGCACCCCTCCGGCAGGGCTCCTCGACGGGGCCGCGGGCCGATTGCGCGGGTCGTTCCCCACTCCCGGATCGCCTCGGCGTCGACACCGGTGCGGGCTTCCAGCCGTTTCGCCCTGACGTGCAGGTCGTCGCGGTGGACGAGCACGGCGTGTCGGCCACCGCGCAGCGCGGTGGCGAGGCCGTTCAGCGGAACAGGATGAGGATGGCGACCAGCGCAGCGGTGACGAGGAAGGTCAGCGCTGAGCCGAGGATGAACCGGCCCCCGCGCATTCGCAGGATGTCGAAGCCGATCAGGGTCTCCTGAACGTAGCGTCGACGGGACACCGCGGCCAGGCCACTGATCAGTCCGAGGGCGATGAGCGTCAACCCGAGCACGTCAGACCTGTTGTCGGCCACCAACAGGATGATCGTGACGGCCAGCACGCTGCCGAGCCCGAGCAGGTCCATGCCGCGTTGAAGGTGGTTGCGTTCGAAGGGCCGTTGCCGACCCCACAGCCGACCCGGAGACGGAGCCATCGCCGCTCACTTGCCGGTGACGATGATCACGACGATGCCGGCGGCGACGAACAGGGTCGCCATGACGACGAGCAGGGGGACGCCGAATCCGGGAAGGGGCCTGCGCCGGCGAAGAGCGAGTTCCGAGGCCCACCAGCGGCGCACCCCCAGCACGCAGGTGCCCACCGCCACGGCGACGAGCGCCAGGGAGAGCACCTCGCTGTCGGGTCCCGGATGCTCGACGAACAGCCGGTCGATGGCGACCGCCCCCGCCAACAGGGTCACCGCCAGGCGAAGCCAGGCCAGGTAGGTGCGCTCGTTGGCCAGGGTGTACAGGGGATCCGGCTCGCTGCCCGCGTCGTACACGGCGTGGGGGACCCGGGTGCGATTCGCCTCCCCAGGCTCGAACTCCATGACCTCGTTGTCCGCCACACAGCCACACTAGCCGCCGTCCGCCGAGGCCGGAGTTCGCTCACCCGCGGTGCGATGATGGAAGCTGTCGGCGTCCGCGTCCGGCGGCGTCGCCGATCAGCGGAAGGACGTGGTGATGACACGCAGCAACGGCCGCATCGTCTCGGGCGGCCAGGCGGGCAACGCCATCTACGGGCTCGGCATCTTCGGGGCGTGGGTCTACTTCTGGACGCAGGCGGCACACGGGCTGTGGCCCCACGTGCTCGCGGTGCTCGACGGTCTCGTCTGGCCCGCGTTCGTCGTGTACTACGGCCTCGAACGGCTCGGCGCCTGAACGCCGGCGCGAACCCGCGCCCGGATCCACCCGGGCGTGGAACCGTGTCACCGGCGAACGGGATCGACGTCGAGGTCGTCATCGTCGGGGCGGGTCAGGCGGGGCTGGCCAGCGCCAGGGAACTGATCCGGCGGGGAGTCTCCTGCGTGGCGCTCGATGGCCACGGGCGGGTGGGTGACGCGTGGCGGGATCGGTACGACTCACTGCGGCTGTTCACTCCGGCCCGGTACGACGCGCTGCCCGGGCTGGGTTTCCCCGGACGCCGCAACGCCTACCCGGGCAAGGACGAGGTCGCCGACTACCTCGAGGCATACGCGGCACGCTTCGAGTTGCCAGTGCGTACCGGGGTGCGCGTGACACGGGTCCGGCGAGACCGCGGCGGTGGTTTCGAGGTCGTTGCCGGTGACATTCACCGATGCCGCGCCGTCATCGTCGCGACCGGTACCTACGGTGACCACCCGCACGTACCGGAGGCGGCCTCCGGGATCGACACCCGCATCGTGCAACTCCACTCCAGCCAGTACCGGCGGGCCTCCCGGCTGCCCGACGGGCCGGTTCTGGTCGTCGGGGCCTCCCACTCCGGATGCGACATCGCCTACGAACTGGCGGCGAGCCGTCCCACCACCCTGGTTGGTCGTGATCCCGGCGAGGTCCCTCTCCGCTGGGGCTCCTGGCCGCTCATGCTGGCCTGGCCCCTCGCCATGGCCGTCGGCCGGCACGTGCTGACGCGGGGCAACCCCCTGGGCCGCCGGCTGGTGCCGGCCATCAGGGGCCACGGGAATCCCATGCTGCGGGTGAAGCGGGCCGACCTCGTCGCGCGGGGCGTCGTACGCAACACCGCCCGGGTGATCGGAACACGGGACGGCCGCCCACTGCTGGGTGACGGCACGGTCGTCGACGCGCGGACGATCGTCTGGGCCACTGGCTTCGAGTTCAGGTTCGACTGGATCGACCTGCCGATCCTCGACGAGCAGGGCTGGCCCGCCGAACTGCGGGGGGTGGCGACCGACGTCCCCGGACTGTACTTCTGCGGGCTCGCGTTCCAGCGGTCCCTGGCCTCGGGGGACATCGCGGGGGTGGGTGCCGACGCCCGCCGCATCGCCCGCCACATCGCCAGCCGGAACGGCGGGCGTCGCGCCCCGGGGGCCCTCCGCCGGGCACCGGAATGACCCCGGGCCCGGCGTAGCGTGACTCGGGAGGCGCACCGGCGCGGCCTCCATCGGTCATGAGGGAGCTGGAACATGTCGGAGGTCATCACCGGTCGGTTCACCGGACGCACCGCGATCGTCACCGGCGCCGGTTCGGGCATCGGCCGGGCCACGGCAGTGCGGCTTGCCCGTGAGGGTGCCACGGTCGTCGCCGCCGACATCTCCGCCGAGCGCCTCGACGACCTCACTGCCGAATTCCCCGACCTCGACCTGCGCCCGGTGCCCGGCGACATCGCCTCCGACCAGGGGGTGGCCGCCATCGTGGCGGCAGCGGGCGGGCGGGTCGACGCGCTCGCCAATGTCGCCGGCATCATGGACGCGTTCCTGCCCCCCGCGGAGGTCGACGACGCCACGTGGGATCGCGTGTTCGCGGTCAACGTCACGGCGGTGATGCGCCTGACGCGTGCGGTGCTGCCGCTCATGCTCGCGGCGGGCAGGGGCGCCATCGTCAACGTCAGCTCCGAGGCGTCACTGCGCGCGTCGGCGTCCGGCGTGGCGTACGCGGCCTCCAAGCACGCGGTGAACGGCCTCACCAAGAGTGTCGCGGTGTTCTACAAGGGCCGGGGGATCCGCGCCAACGCCGTCGCGCCCGGACCGGTCATGACCAACATCGAGGCGCCGTTCCATTCCGAGTACGCCGCGGGCGTGCTGGGGCCGATCATGCAGGCGACGGTTCCGCCGGTGGCCGCTCCCGAGGAACTCGCCGCCGTCATCACCTGGCTGTTGAGCGACGAGGCGAGCAACGTCAACGGAGCGATCCTGCCGAGCGACGGCGGGTGGTCGGCGATCTGAGGAACGCCCATCCGCGGGATCGACCGGCGAGGAAGGGGCATCGACGCCGCCAGGTCGCGCGTCGATGGCGGCCGCATCGCCTCGAGGCGGCCCCATCGGGAACGGACAAGCGGCAGCACGGCGGGTCGGTCGTCGCCGGGCCGGCGGGTGGCACCGGCGGTGACCGACAGTTCGCTCCTGGCCGGCCCGGCGGTGCCGTCGGAGCGGATCCCCGTCGCGCGGCTCGGCGTCCGGTGGGCCACCGAGTAGGATCGTCTCGCCCTTGCGGCGTTCTTTCCGAGGACACACGACAGGAGACGGCATGGGACGCCGACATGGTTGGAGGCTGATCACGCCCGTCGGCGCGTTGCTGGCCGTCCTGGCGCTGGTCGTGCTGGCCGGGTGCTCCGACACAGGCATGCCGGGCGACTCCCCGAGCGCGTCCACGCTCGTCGTCGGTGCCACGCTGGAGCCCACCGGACTCGACATCACGACGACCGATGGCGCGGGGGGCCCGCAGGCCCTCCTGTACAACGTCTATGAGACGCTCGTGAAGATCAACGGCGAGGGCAACCTGGTGGGGCTGCTGGCCACCGACTGGACCGTCTCGCCCGACGGCACGACGTATACGTTCTCGTTGCAGCCGCACGCCACCTTCGCCAACGGAGACCCGGTGACCGCACAGGCGGTTGTCGAGAGCCTCGACCACATCCGCAACGATCCGAACACGACGGCCACCATCAAGGCGCAGCTCGCGGTGGTCTCGGATGCGGTCGCCACGAAGCAGGGTTCGGTGCAGATCACTCTTCGGCACCGCAGCCACTTCTGGCTCTACAACATGGCTGGTCCGGCGGGGATCGTCGTCGACCCGTCGGGTTTCTCGACCCTCACCACGGCCACGGCCGGATCCGGCCCCTATGAGTTCAAGGCGTGGCACAAGGGCGACTCCTTGTCGCTCGCACGGAACACGAAGTACTGGGGCAACGAGGCGCACTTCAGTTCCGTGACGTTTCGATACTTCAACGATCCGAACGCCATGACGAGCGCGATGAAGGCCGGCGACATCAACATCATCTCCGACCTCACGACGCCGAGTGCGCTGGGGCAGTTCCGCGACACGAGCAAGTACACGATCGTCAAGGGCACCACCAACGGAGAGGTGGTCATGGGGTTCAACCATGACTCCGCGCCGCTCAAGAAGCTCAAGGTGCGACAAGCGATCATCTACGCCGTCAACCGCAGGGCCCTGCTCGACTCCGTGTGGGGCGGGCAGGGCACGCTCATCGGGTCGATGGTGCCTCCCACCGACCCGTATTACGAAGACCTCTCCGGCTACTACCCGTACGACCCGGCGAAGGCCAGGCAGCTGCTCAAGGAGGCCGGCTACGGCAAGGGACTCACGTTGTCGATGCCGGTGCCGAACCTGGCCTACGCCACGGCGTCGGCCCAGTTCGTCGCGGCGCAGCTCAAGCAGGTGGGAATCACCGTCAAGGTGCAGCAGCAGGACTTCAGCACGTGGATCAGCCAGGTGTTCCAGAAGGGCGACTACGACCTCACGGTGGTCAACCACGTCGAGCCCAAGGACATCGTCAAGTGGGCCGACAAGAACTACTACTGGCATTACGACAACCCCGAGTTCAACCTGTTGATCGCCGAGGCCGACCAGGCCCCCACCGATGCCCAATTCGTGTCCGACATGAAGCAGGCGGCGCGGATCCTCACCACCGACGCCGCGGGAGACTTCCTGTTCCTGTTCCCGCACATCGCGATCTGTGACTCCTACATCAGCGGCATCACGGCCAACCAGGTCACCTCGAGCTTCGACCTCACGACGCTCGCGTCGCGCAACAACTAGGCGACGGGACGCCGCACCCGGCGGGTCATGGGCATCACCCGGAAGGTCGTCTCGAGGCTCGCCACGTTGGCGGTGAGCCTTCTGGTCTCCTCGGTCGCGATCTTCGTCGCGCTCAACGCGCTGCCCGGCGACGCGACCGCCGCCATCCTCGGCACCAACGCCGACCCCGCGGCCGTCGCCGCGTTGCGCTCCCACCTCGGGCTCGACCGGCCGCTGGGACTGCGGTACCTGTCCTGGCTCCGAGGTCTGGTCACCGGTCACCTCGGCACATCCCTGGTGTCCGGGGATCCGGTCGCCGCGCTCATCGCCCCGCGGCTGGGAGTCACCGTGTCGCTCGTCGTGGTCGGCATGGCGCTGTCGGTGGTGGTCGCGATGCCGCTCGGCATGTACGCGGCGGTCCACCGTCGTCGCGCCCGCGGGTTCGTCGCCTCGACGTTGAGCCAACTCGGGATGGCCGTCCCCGTGTTCGTGGCGGGCATCGTCCTGGTGCTCGTGTTCGCCGTGTGGCTGCGGTGGCTGCCTGCCGGGGGCTACACCGACATTCAGCGCGACCCGCTCGGATGGCTGCGCCACCTGGTGCTGCCGGCGCTCAGCCTGGCGCTGGTCAACGGGTCACTGATGGCCCGCTACGTGCGTTCCGCGTTCGTCGAGGTGCTCGCCGAGGACTGGTTCCAGACCGCGCGCGCGGTCGGGTGGCGGCTGTGGCCGGCACTGTGGCGCCACGGCGTCCGCAACGCTGCGACCTCGCTCGTCACGGTGTTCGGGCTGCAACTGGCAACCGTGTTCGTGGGGGCCGTGGTCATCGAGCAGGTGTTCTCGATCCCCGGGCTCGGCAGCCTGCTGCTCGACGAGGTCGGCAAGCGTGACCTGGTGGTCGTGCAGGACATCGTCATGCTGCTCGTCGCGCTCGTGCTCATCATCAACTCGCTGGTCGACCTGGCCTACCTGGCCCTCGACCCCCGGTTGCGGGCACGCAGGGGGCTGCGATGAGACGAATCCCGCTGGTCTTCGGTCTGGCCGCCATCGGCCTCGTCGTGGTCACCGCCGTGCTGTCGCTGGTCTGGACGCCGTACGACCCGGCCGCGATCGACCCGCTGCACCGGCTGTCCGGGCCGGGCTGGCCGCATGTCCTCGGCACCGACACCTTCGGACGAGACATCGCCAGTCGGCTGATGGCCGGCAGCATGATCTGCCTCATGGTCGGCATCGTCTCGGTCGCGATCGCGGCGATCGTCGGCATCCCCCTGGGGCTGATCGCCGGGATGACTCGCGGGGCGCCGTCCCGGTTCGTGCTGCGGACCACCGACCTTCTCTACGCATTCCCGGCGATTCTCGTGGCCATGCTGCTCGCCGCGGCGTTCGGCGGGTCGACTTTCACCGGGATGAGTGCCATTGGGATCGCCACGGTGCCGGTCTTCACCCGGATCGCCCGCGCGGGCACGCTGAGCGTCATGAGCCAGGACTACATCTGGGCGGCCCGGGGGTCGGGGATCTCGTGGCCGGTGATCGCGGCCCGCCACGTCTGGCCCAACATCGCCCCGCTGATGGGAGTGCAGGCCTCGGTGAGCTTCGGTATGGCGATCCTCGCCGAGGCCGCGCTCAGCTACCTCGGGCTGGCGACGCCACCCACGACCCCCACCTGGGGGCGCATGCTCTACGACGCCCAGGCGGACCTGTTCGACGATCCGATGCTCACGCTGTGGCCGGCGGCGGCGATCGTGGTCGCGGTCATGGGTTTCAACGTCCTCGGCGACGCGCTGCGCGACCTGCTCGATCCCCGCCTGCGGGAGGTCTCATGAGCCCGCTGCTGGAACTCGACGACCTGCGGGTCGACTTCGGCCGCCGACGGGTTCCGGCGGTTCGCGGGATCTCGCTCTCGCTCGAGCCGGGACAACGGCTCGGGCTGATCGGCGAATCGGGGTCGGGCAAGTCCGTTACAGCCCTGGCGATCATGGGCCTGCTGCCCGACAACGCACACCTGCGCGGCGGTGTGCGGTGGCGGGGCGTCGACCTCGTCGGACGGCGGGACGCCCAGTTGGCGTCACTACGGGGACACGACATGTCCATGGTGTTCCAGGAGCCGATGACCGCCCTCGACCCCACCATGCGTGTCGGCCGCCAGGTCGCCGAGGTGCTGGTCCTGCACCGGCGGAGCTCGGTGGGGCAGGCCCGGTCCGTCGTGGTGGACATGCTCGAGCGGGTCGGCATCGACGATCCGCGGCGGGTCGCGGACGCCTACCCGCACGAACTGTCGGGAGGCCAGCGCCAGCGGGCGCTGATCGCGATGGCGCTGGTCAACGAGCCCGCCCTGGTGATCTGCGACGAGCCGACCACCGCCCTCGACGTCACGGTGCAGGCAACCGTGCTGCGGGTGCTCACCGACCAGCTCGCCGCGGCGCGGGCCGCGTGCCTGTTCATCAGCCACGACCTCGCCGTCGTGTCCCAGGTCTGTGACCGGGCAGCGGTCATGTGGCGGGGAAGGATCGTCGAGACCGGTCGGATCATCGACCTGCTGGAGCGACCCCGGCATCCCTACACGGCCGCCCTGGTCTCGGCCGCACGGCTCGATCGGGCCGAGCCCGGCAGGCCGCTGGCGGTGCCGGCACTTCCCGATGATCCCGTCGATCCGTGCGGTCCGTGGGAGCCCGCCCGTCGACGGCCGAGGCCGGGCCGATGACCAGCGTGTTCACCGTCGACGACGTGGTGCGCAACTTCGGGCGGGGTGAGGGGCGGATCCGGGCACTGCGCGGGGTGTCACTGGATGTCGAATCCGGCACGCGGCTCGGGATCGTCGGCGAGTCGGGTTCGGGGAAGACCACCCTCGTGCGCCTGCTCGCGGCCCTCGATCGACCCACCTCGGGTTCGATCAGCTTCCGGGGCCGCCCGCTGGGCCGACGCCCGCGCGACCTGGCCGAGCTCCGTGCCGGCGTCCAGCTGGTGTTCCAGGATCCGCGATCCTCGCTCGACCCCCGGATGCGGATCGGGACGAGCATCACCGAACCGCTCCGCTCGCCCCTACTGCGCGGGCTCCCGGGCGTCCCCGGGGACGCCGGGGAGCGTCTGGTCGAGGTGATGAGCGCCGTCGGCCTCGATCCGGCGCTGGCCGGGCGCTACCCCCACGAACTCAGCGGGGGACAGCGCCAACGGGTGGCCATCGCCCGTGCCCTGGCGCCGCGACCCGATGTGCTCATCGCCGATGAGCCGGTGTCGGCACTGGACGTATCCGTACGCGCCCAGGTGCTCAACCTGCTGCTCCGCCTCGTCGACGAGGAGGGACTCACCCTGCTGTTCGTCTCGCACGACCTGTCGGTCGTGCGTCACCTGTGCGACCACGTCGTCGTCATGCGCCGCGGCCGCATCGTCGAGCGGGGCCCCATCGCACAGGTCTATGACGAGCCACGCGAGGCGTACACGCGGGCCCTGCTCGCGGCGATACCCCGCCTGCCCGGATCGGCGGACCGGCCCGTCCGCGACTGAGACGAGCGCCGGGACCATTCGGAGGGCACCCCTAGGATTGCGGGCGTGAAGGCACTTCTCCTCGAGAACATCCATCCGATCGCCGTCGAGAGCCTGCGCGAGCGCGGCTACGAGGTCGACCTCCGCTCCGGGTCGCTCAGCGAGGAAGACCTCATCGCCGCCCTCGACGGCGTCGACCTCCTCGGCATCCGCTCGGGCACCCACATCACCCAGCGGGTCATCGCCAGCGCACCACACCTCGCGTCGGTGGGCTGCTTCTGCATCGGCACCAACCAGGTCGACCTCACCGCGGCCGCCCACGCCGGTCTGCCGGTGTTCAACGCCCCCTTCTCGAACACCCGAAGCGTGGTCGAACTGGTGATGGGCGAGATCATCGTCATGGCCCGGCGACTGACGCAGAAGAACCGGCTCATGCACGACGGCGTCTGGGACAAGTCGGCCGCCGGCGCCCACGAGGTGCGCGGCCGCACGCTCGGCATCGTGGGCTACGGCAACATCGGCTCGCAACTGTCGGTGCTGGCCGAAAGCTTCGGCATGCGGGTCGTGTTCTTCGACCTCGCCGACAAGCTCGCCCTGGGCAATGCCAGGCGCTGCGAATCCCTGGAAGAACTGCTGGCGATCTCCGACACCGTCACCCTGCACGTCGACGGCCGCGCCACCAACGCCGACTTCTTCGGTGCCGACCAGTTCGCCCAGATGAAGCCCCGCGCGATGTTCCTCAACCTGTCGCGCGGATTCATCGTCGACGAGCAGGCGCTGGTCGCGAACCTCGAATCGGGGCATCTCTCGGGAGCGGCCCTCGACGTGTTCCAGCAGGAACCCCGCAAGGCCGGCGACCCCTTCGTGAGCCCGCTGCAGAACGTGCCGAACGTCATCCTCACGCCCCACATCGGCGGCTCCACCCAGGAGGCGCAGGAGGACATCGGCCGCTACGTGGCCACCAAGCTCGGCGACTACGTCGAATCGGGCGCCACCGGCATGTGCGTCAACCTGCCGAGCGTCAACACCGAGACCGTGCAGGGCGTCCGCGTGCTGCACCTGCACCGCAACGTGCCCGGCGTCCTCGCCCGGCTCAACAGCACCTTCGCCGAGCACGGTGCGAACATCACGTATCAGTCGCTGGCCACCAAGGGCGAGTACGGCTACGTGGTCACCGACCTCGACAATCTCACCGGGGCGCTGGCCGACGACCTGTCGGCCATGCCCGAGACGGTTCGATTCCGGGTGCTCGAGCGGGAGTGAGCAGCTACTCGCCCTCGTCGACGTCACCATGTCCGTCGGGGGCGAGGGCCCGCACGATCGTCTCGTGCAGCGGCCCGTTGGTGCAGATCGCGCCCGGGCCGAAGGGTCCCGGCTGGCCGTCGAGGTTGGTGAACAGGCCCCCGGCCTCCCGCACGATGATGTCGAGTGCGGCCATGTCGTGCAGGGCCAGCTCGGGTTCGGCGGCGAGGTCGACGGCTCCCTCGGCGACGAGCATGTAGCTCCAGAAGTCGCCGTAGGCCCGCGTGCGCCAGCATTCGCGCAGCAGGTTGACGAAGCTCTGGCCGCGTCCGCTGGCGATCCAGCCGCCGATCGAGGAGTAGCTGAGCGAGGCGTCCTCGAGCCGGTCGACGCCGGAGGTGCGGATGGGCGTGGAGTTCAGCAGTGACCTCCCGGTGAACGCGCCGGCGCCCTCGGCCGCCCACCAGCGTCGGCCGAGAGCGGGGGCGCTCACCACTCCGACGCACACGCGGTTGTCGACCATCAGCGCGATGAGCGTCGCCCACACGGGCACCCCCCGGATGAAGTTGCGGGTGGCGTCGATCGGGTCGATGACCCACCTCCGCGGGCCCCATCCGGTGTCTTCCCCCTCTTCCCCGTGCACCGCGTCGCGCGGTCGTGCCCGCCGCAGCGTCTGCCGAATGGTCTCCTCGACGGCGGTGTCGGCGTCGCTCACCTCGGTCATGTCGGGCTTGGTGCGCACCTGAAGGTCACGCGACTTGAACCGTTTGCTGGTGATGGCATCGGCGTTGTCGGCCAGCACGTGGGCCAGGCGCAGATCGTCGGTGAAGTCACGGGTAGCCATGATGGCCACCATATCGACGACCGATCGTGGGGGACGCTCAGCGCGCCGCGGTCATGCGGCGGAAGCTCTCGACCCGTTGCGACGCGAGCCGACCCGTGGTCACAGCGTCGTCGAGAGCGCATTCGGGCTCGTCGGCGCCGTGCGTGCAGCCGCGCGGGCACGCGTCGGTGATTTCGTACAGGTCGGGGAACGCCCGCAGGACGCGCTCGACGGTGACGTGGCTGAGGCCGAAACTCCGCACGCCGGGGGTGTCGATCACCCAACCGCCGTCGGGCAGTTCCAGGGCGATCGCCGACGTCGACGTGTGCCGCCCGCGGCCGGTGACGTCGTTGACCTCGCCGGTGGTGCGGTTGACCCCGGGGATCAACCGGTTGACCAGGGTGGATTTTCCGACGCCGGAGTGGCCGACGAGCACGGTGACGCGGCCGTCGAGCAGCCGGCGGACGGGCCCGAGGTCGGAGTCGGGGTCGGTGATGACGATCTCGACATCCAACGGTTCGTAGAACCCGACGAACTCGTCGGGTGCCGCGAGGTCGGCCTTGGTGAGACACAGCACCGGTTGCAGCCCGGCGTCGTAGGCGGCGACCAGCATGCGGTCGATCATGCCGATGCGGGGTGGGGGATCGGCGAGCGCGGCGACGATCAGGAGTTGGTCGGCGTTGGCGACGATCGGACGTTCGAAGGGGTCGGTGTCGTCGGCGGTGCGCCGCAGCACGGTGGTGCGCTCGGTGACCTCGGCGATGCGGGCCAGGGTGCCTTCGGTGCCGCTGATGTCGCCGTCGAGGCGCACCACGTCGCCGACGATCGCGGCCTTACGCCCCAGCGACCGGGCCTTGGTCGCGGTGATCGTCATGGCCCGGGCCTCCCCGACCTCATCGAGGATGCGGCAACGGTAGCGGCCCCTGTCGATAGTGATCACCCGGGCGAGTGGGAGCCCGGTGTAGTCGGGACGGTCTTTGGTGCGTGGTCTGCTGCGCTTGCCCGGACGCCGGAACATGGGGTCGTCTTCGCCGATGTCGCGAGCCATCGCACCTCGGGCCCTGCGACTCACGCGACGCCCTGCACGAGTCGAGCCCACATGGTGGGGAAGTCGGGGAGCGTCTTGGACGTGCACGCTACATCGTCGAGGCTGGTGCCGGGCACGACGGTGCCGATCAGTGCGGCGGCGTGGGCGAGGCGGTGATCGGCGTAGGTGGCGAGGCGGGTTCCGTGCAGGCCGGAGGGGCCCCGTCCCTCGATCCGCAGTCCGTCGTCGAGTTCGTCGACCTGCGCGCCGAGCTTGGTCAG
Source organism: uncultured Actinomycetota bacterium (assembly GCA_963798885.1). Taxonomy (GTDB): domain Bacteria; phylum Actinomycetota; class Actinomycetes; order Propionibacteriales; family Propionibacteriaceae; genus JAJYQH01. Next base: position 221,281 of record CAWCUX010000013.1, read on the forward strand.
TTCGGTGGCCAGTGCCGCGAGGCGGTCGGTCTCGTGGCCGCGGATGTGGGCGACGCCGGTGATCGTCGTAACGCCCTCGGCGAGCGCGCCGAGGGCCGCGGCGACCGGGGTGAGTTCACTCGAGGCGTGCAGGTCGACCGACACGCCGACAAGGCCACCCGAGCCCCGCACGTGCAGGTCGTCGCCCTGCCGGCGCACCTCGGCGCCCATGCGGGCGAGCAGGTCGCGGACGGCGTCGCCTCCCTGGGTCGTCTGCTGCGGCCAGCCGGGAACGACAACCTCGCCCCCGGTGACCGCCGCGACGGCCAGAAAGACCGCCGCGTTGGTGAGATCGGGTTCGATCCGCTGGTCGTGGGCGGTCAGGGGGCCCGGTTCGACGATCCACGTGGTGTCGTCGGGGCAGGTGATACTCACGCCGCGCTCGCGGAGCATGGCGACGGTCATGTCGATGTGGGGTCGACTCGGCACGTCGTGGCCGGTGTGGTGCAGTTCGATGCCACGGGGGAACCGGGCGGCGGAGAGCAGCAGGCCCGACACGAATTGGCTGGACGCGCTCGCGTCGATGTGGGCGACCCGGCCACCGAGGCCGCCCCCGACCACCGTGAACGGCACGGCGTCGCCCTCAACCGTCACGCCGAGTTGGCGCAGCCCGTCGAGCAGGGGCGCCACCGGACGTCGCGAGGCCTCCGGGTCGCCGACGAACCCGGTGCGTCCCGATGCCAGCGCGGCCAGAGGTGGGACGAAGCGCATGACATTGCCCGCAAGACCCACGTCGATCGCCGTGGCGGCCGGGGTGGGCCCGGGGGCGGGCACGACCCGGGTGCCCGCGGGGTCGAGGGGGCCGATGTCGGTGCCCAGCGCGATGAGGGCTGCCCGCATGAGGCGGCTGTCGCGCGCGTCGAGGGCGCCACGGATCGTCGAGGGGGCGTCGGCGAGCGCCGCGAGCATGAGCGCGCGGTTGGTTTCTGACTTCGATCCGGGCACGGCCACCCGCCCGGACACGGGACGATCGGCCCGGGGTGCGTCCCAGGGCAGGGCCTGCGGGACAGCGGTGGCCGCGCCTGGTGGCACCACGGAAGCCACGTCAGTGGATCGCTGACTGGACCGATTCGGCGACGTGTCCGATTCCCTTGCGGGCGCCTCGGCCGAGACCCGCGGCCTCTTTCTCGATCGCCTTGCGGGCGTGCTTCTGCTGCCGCCGAAGGGTGCGGCGTTGCCGCTGGGCCGTGCGGTTCAGCCGCTCCTGCTCCTGCTGCGCACGCCAGCCGATGCCCGGGCGGCCCTGCGTGTCGCGGGAGGCGATGAGCACGGCCCCGAGCAGCGCGATGTTGCGCAGCATGATCGACCGTGCGGCGCTGCGCTGCTCGGCGGTGGCGCCCTGGGGTGCCCGGGACGCGAGAACGTGCGGAACCATCGTCGCCGACAGCAGCGTGGAGCAGCCACGGCGTCCGATGCCGGTGGCCAGGCCGAGCCCGCCGATGACCTGGGCGATGCCCGTGTAGCGCACGAGTGAGCGGGTGTCTTCGGGAATGTAGTTGGAGACCGTCGGCGGCGCGACCCTCTGGGCCAGTGGGACGAACCGCTGTGCGATCGGATCGGCCCCGTCGACGAACTGGTCGGGCTTCAACGCGGACTTCACCCCGGTGACCACGAAGAAGCTGGCGAGCATGGTGCGTCCTGCAGCGCGGATGATACTCATCCTCCTTTCCTACCATCCCCGGCAGACGGTGGACCCCGGTCGGGGGGAAATGGCGGCCGGCGAGGCCGCCCGGACGGCCCTGCCGGTCGATCGGAGCGCACTACTCTGAGGGCATGTGCGGCAGGTACGCGGCGTCGGCGTCACCCGATCGTCTGGTCGAGGTCTTCGAGATCGACGAGGTCCCAGACCTGCCCGACGTGCAGTCACTGGCCCCACGGTGGAACGTCGCTCCGAGTGAGCCCGTTGCCGCGGTCGTCGAGCGCCCCGATGAGGCGAACGGCGGGGCGGTCCGCAAGCTGTACGCCCCCCGGTGGGGTCTGGTGCCCAGTTGGAGCCGTGACCCCGCGTCCGGGCCACGGATGATCAACGCGCGGGCCGAGACCGTCGCCGAGAAGCCGGCGTTCCGGCGGGCGTTCGCGCGTCGGCGGTGCCTCATTCCCGCCGACGGCTACTACGAGTGGTACTCGCTCACCCACGACGACGGGAGCCCGCTGCTCAGGCACGGTCGGCCGGTGAAGCAACCGTTCTGGGTCCATCCGCTCGCGCGGCCCGGTGAGCCGCAGCTCATGGTGATGGCGGGCATCTATGAATTCTGGCGTGATCGGACGAGGCCCGACGACGACCCCGGCCCGTGGCTGACCACCTGTTCGATCATCACCACCAACGCCACCGACTCGCTCGGGATGATCCACGACCGGATGCCCATGCAGGTGCTGCGCGCCGATTGGGACGCCTGGCTAGACCCGCACCTCACCGACCCGGAGGCCGCCCACGACCTCCTGCACGCGCCCGCGTCCGACGAGATGAGCGCCCACGCGGTGTCGACCAGGGTCAACAGCGTCAGGAACGACGGCCCCGACCTCATCGAGCCGGTGCCCGTCGAGGCTCCCGGCGCGGACGGTGCGCCCGGATGACGGTCCGCGGGCGACGCCCGGCGTCCCCCGCATCCGGATCCCGCCCTGATCCAGGGGAATAGTGGGCGCGGGCGACTCGTTGAGTCCCACGTGATGGCATTGCTCGATCCCACCCGATCGCACCGCCCCGGGACCCCCGCACCGAGGGGCCCGGCTTCGGCGGATGCGGGGCATGCCGCGCGGGCGCTAGCCTGGCTTGCGATGACACCTTTGACAGACCGACCGGAACGAGAAGATCCCCTGCTCTCGCCGGCCACGACCCCTTCCGCGTCGGGGAGCGCCGACGCGGCCGTCGCCGACTCGCCCGACGTCGACGTGGAGGCCGAGAGCCATGACGACCGGGTGGCCCGCTTCGAGAACGACGCCATGGGCTACCTCGATCAGCTCTACGGCGCCGCGCTACGGATGACGCGCAACCCCGCTGACGCCGAAGATCTCGTCCAGGAGACCTACACCAAGGCGTTCGCCAGCTTTCATCAGTACACGCCGGGCACCAACCTCAAGGCGTGGCTCTACCGGATCCTCACGAACACCTACATCAACCAGTACCGCAAGGCGCAGCGGCAGCCGAAGATCAGCGGCGAAGGTGAGGCGATCGAGGACTGGCAACTCGCCCGGGCGGAGTCCCACGACTCGACGGGACTGCGCTCGGCCGAGATGGAGGCCCTCGACGGCATGCCCGACTCGGTCGTGGTCGACGCCCTCAGCCGTTTGTCGCCCGACTTCCGCGAGGCCGTCTACCTGGCCGACATCGAAGGCTTCTCCTACAAGGAGATCGCCGAGATCATGGGCACGCCGATCGGCACCGTGATGTCGCGGCTCAATCGCGGACGCAGCCAGCTGCGGGCGATGCTCAGCGACTACGCGGCGTCCCTGGGGATCGGGGTGAAGGCATGAGTTCGGCCGCGGAGGAGCCCCGGATGCGGCCCGAGTGCGGCGTCGGCCCGGCCGGGCGAGCACGCCACGGACCACGCCGAGCAAGCGAGGATGTGCGCCGAGGCGCTCGCCCAGGTGCAGGCGTTTCTGCACAACGAACTGCCCATGTGGGAGGCCGATCTCATCCGTGAGCACCTCAGCGCCTGCGAGAAGTGCCTCGAGAACTTCGACGTCGAGGCCCTGATCGGACGGATGGTCAAGCGATCGTTCGCGCCGCCCCGCGCGCCCTCGACCCTGCGGGTGCGGCTCACCGCTTTGCGCGTGCACTACCCGTTCGACGAGTGAGCCGGCTCCGCCCGGGGGCGCGGGTTGGTTCTCAGGGGATCGGGCTGGCAGAATGACCCGACGTGTCCTGCGTCCCGGCAGGGCTGATGATGTGCTGTCAGGAGGATCCATGGGCAAGGGTGGACGCAAGCGTCGCGCTCGCCGCAAGAACGGCGCCAACCACGGCAAGCGCCCCAACGCGTGAGCTGATCACAGGCGAGACCCCGGCCCCGGCGGCCGGGGTCTTTGGCGTCCGGGGGACGGCGGCGCCCCGCTAGGGTGGCAGCGTGGCATCCCTGCAGCAGATGATGAGCGAGCATGGCGACCTCACCGAGGAGGACCAGACCTGGCTCAAGGGGCTGGTCAACGAGTGGCACATCCTCGCCGACACCAGCTTCTCCGACCTCGTGCTGTGGCTGCCCGACCGCGATGACCCGGCGGTCTTCTGGGCGGGCGCACAGATCCGTCCGACGACCGGTCCGACCGCCCTCGAGGAGGACGTCGTCGGCGAGAGCATCGTCTACGACGACGAACACCCCGTCACCGGCGCCTTCCTCTCGCATGAACTCGTCGAGACCAGCGACAACCAGCTCAACGCCGGGATCCCGGTCGACACCCTGGCCATCCCGATCATGGCGGGGGACCGGTGCATCGCGGTGCTCGAACGCCACACCAACCGGATGGGGGTCCGGGCCCCCGGCGCCCTCGAGGACGCCTTCCTCGAGGTGGCCGAGGTCCTCACCGACATGGTGCACCGGCGCGAATTCCCGATCGACCCGCCGAGCGAACCGAACCTCAGCCCGAGGGTGGCCGACGGACTGGTCATGGTCGAGCAACGAGGGACGCATCCAGTACGCCACCCCCAACGCCGTCACCGCCTACCGCCGGCTGGGGCACATCGGCGACCTCGAGGGTGAACGCCTGCCCGAGATGACCCAACGACTCGGGCTCGGGCCTGGCCCCCGTGGGACAGAGCTTCACCCGGACCTCCGCTCGCGGGCCGTGCACGAACTCGACCTGGGAAACCGGCAGGCCAGCGCCCGGCTGCGGATCATGCCGCTCACCCAGCACCGTCAGCCCGCCGGCGTGCTCGTGCTCGTCCGCGACACCACCGAGATCCAGGAGCGCGAGCGCCAACTGGTCACCAAGGACGCCACGATCCGCGAGATCCACCACCGCGTCAAGAACAATCTGCAGACCGTCGCGGCGCTGCTCCGGCTGCAGTCACGCCGGATGACCACCGAGGAGGCGCGCAGCGCCCTGCACGACGCGATGAACCGGGTCGCGGCGATCGCCGTGGTGCACGAGATCCTCTCCCAGGCGCACTCGCAGGCGGTGGAGTTCGACGACATCGCCGACCGCATCCTGCGGATGGTCGGTGACGTCGCCGCGCTGTCGGGGCGGGTCAACACCAAACGCGTGGGCACGTTCGGGCTGGTGCCGGCGGCCGCGGCCACGTCGCTGTCCCTCGTGATCACCGAGCTGTGCCAGAACGCGGTCGAACACGGGCTGAAGTTCACGACCGGACACGTCGAACTGCGCCCGGTGAACTCCGGCCAGCAGATCGTCGTCGACATTCTCGATGACGGCGCCGGGCTGCCCCCCGGCTTCGACATGACCGCGACCAACAGCCTGGGACTGTCGATCGTCAGCACCCTCGTCGACGACGCGGGGGGCACATTCACGCTGTGCAACCGCGGCGACGAGCCGGCGCGGACCCGGCGAGCACGGCACCCGGGCCCGCGTGGTGATGCCGATCTAGGGCGTGGCGTCCCGAGACGCCAGCGGGCGCACCGAAATCTGACCCGCCGTGTGCGTCACGTAGCGACGGGACACGTGGGGTGGGGACGGGACCCGGGCAACCATCGGCCGGAGGGGGCGGGCCGGCGCGCGGATCGCGGTCAGGAGGAGCGCAGGCGTGACCTGGCTTGGCGGCGCTTCAGCGCGCGCCGCTCGTCCTCGCTCAGTCCGCCCCACACTCCGTGGTCCTGGCCGTTGTCGAGCGCCCAGTTCAGACACTGTTCGCGAACCTCACAGCGTCGACAGACACGCTTGGCCTCCTCGATCTGCAAGAGGGCGGGACCGGTGTTGCCAATGGGGAAGAAGAGCTCGGGGTCTTCAGTGAGGCAGGCGGCCTTGTGGCGCCAATCCATGTACAGACCACTCCTTTGAGAACGGGGTGCTGGCCTGCGTGGGCCAACAAAGCACAGCTGGCTCGGATGAACCCGCCGGACCGGCAGGTGGGAGTCGACTCCCGGCCAGCAACAACGCCTCAGAATACCTCAGCATGCCTGGTTGGACGAGATATCCGGCAGGAGAGATCGACGTGGCGCGCGAAGTCTGCGCCGGGAGCGTGCGAACGCGGCGGATTTGGTTCCGGGCGGGCCACCGGGGACGGGAGTCGAGGGTCGGTGGCGGCTACAGTGAGCGCGTGCCAGCGTCACGTTTCTCCACGACCGCCGCCGCCGCGGCGCTCACCGCGCTCGCGGGCCTCGGTATCGCGGGGGTCGCGGTGGCGGTGCTGGCGACCCGATGGGCGACGTTCAGCCTGGGCATCGCGGCGGTGCTGCTGATCTACGCGGCCCTGGTGATCGTCAGCGCGACGCTCCTGTGGCGCCGGCAGCGGTTCGGGTTCGGCGCGGCCGTGGCCGCGGCGCTGCTGCACCTGATGGTGCTCGCGAACTACGCGTTCGGCGACCACGGAGCGCTGTTCGCGGCGCTGGCGGTGGTGCCGGTCGCGACCCTCGTGAGCCTGCTCGTGCCCTCGACCCGGCGGGAGTTCGGGCGCGCCTGACCTCAGCCGACCCGCCCCGCCCCGTCGGACGGGCGGGCGATGAACCACGACGGGGCGTTGAAGTCGTGCTCCGCGAAGGCGCGGGCGACCGCGCGGCCCACAGCGTCGCCGCGACCGGCGCGGCAGAGCGCGATGATGCAGCCGCCGAAGCCGCCGCCGGTCATCCGGGCGCCGAGGGCGCCGGCGTCGCGCGCCGTCTCGAAACCGCGAGATCGACCGTGGCCACGGTGATCTCGAAGTCGTCGCGCATCGAGGCGTGGGAGGCGTCGAGCAGCGGCGCGATCTCCTCCAGTCGTCCGGTCGCCGCGAGCTCCACGGTCTCGAGCACCCGGGCGTTCTCGCTCACCACATGCCGCACCCGGCGGCGCAGCAGGTCGTCGTCGAGCCGGTGGAGAGCATCGTCGAGGTCGACGACGTCGCGCAGTGCGGGCAGCCCCGAGGACGCCCGCCGCCTGCTCGCACGCCGCCCGTCGCGCGGCGTACTCGCCGTCGACGTGGGTGTGCGGGGTGTGGGTGTCGAGCACGAGGATCTCGAGCCCGGCGTCGGCCAGCGGCAGCGGCACCTGCCGCGACTCGAAGCTGCGGCAGTCGAGGAACAGCGCATGCCCGTCGGCGCACAGGGTGGACGCCGCCTGGTCGAGCAGGCCGGTGGGGGCACCGACGTAGACGTTCTCGGCCCGCTGGCACAGGCGCGCCCGGTCGAGGGGTGCGACGTCGAGCGCGAACAGGTCGAGCGCCGCGGCCATGACCGCGCACTCGATGGCCGCCGAACTCGACAGTCCCGCGCCCACCGGCACGTCGGACGACAGCATGATGTCGAGCCCGCCCGCGGCGGAGCCGGCGTCCCGCAGCGCCCAGACCGTGCCCGCGAGGTAGGCCTGCCAGCCACCAGATCCCGGCACGACCTCGTCGGCGGCCAACTCGTGGGTCTCGCCGAGATCCAGTGACGAGATCCGCACGACGCCGTCCGGCGCGGGACGCGGCGGCGACGAGCGCCGACTGCTCGAGCGCGAACGGCAGGACGAAGCCGTCGTTGTAGTCGGTGTGCTCGCCGATGAGGTTGACCCGTCCGGGAGCACGCCAAACCCCCTCGGGTTCGTGGCCGAACAGGTCGAGTGAAGGCGGTCCGCACCGCCGCCACGCGCTGGTCGAGCGGCGTTGAGGTCATGGGTCGTGGCTCCTGTTCTGTCGCCGATCGCTCAGCTGGTGGGGAGGTCGTCGTCGGAGTCGTCGTCGAGGCGCGCCAGCCAGGTGGCCAGGCGTTCGACCGGAACTTCGAACTCGGGGAAGGGTCGACGAACACGCGGAGTTGTTCGGCGAGCCAGGCCACGGTCACCTCGTCGTCGCCACGGCGCTGTTCGAGTTCCTCGATACCGCGATCGGTGAAATACATCGCTGCTCCTCGAAGCGTCGGGTCAGTCGGACAGCGCGGACGTCAGCAGGTCGTGCTGCTGGCGCTCGTGCACGTCGTGGGAGCCGACCGAGGGAGAGGCGGCCGTGGCCCGGGTGAACGGGCGCATCCGCAGGTGGTAGCCGGGAAGCTCCTCGGCGATCGCCGCGGGCAGGTGCAGTTCCATGAACTGCCACGCTCCCTGATTCTCGGGCTCGTCCTGCACGTAGCGCACGTCGGTCGACGTGGTGCGTACTTGGCGAGTTCCTGGGCGAGTTCGGCGGCCGGCAGCGGGTAGAGCCGTTCCAGCGACACGATCGCCACCTGCCCCTCGAGGCCGAGCTTGGCCCGCTGCGGGACGAGCTCCCAACGGATCTTGCCGGAGCAGAGCAGCACGCGACGCACCGTCGACGGATCGGTGATCGACGGGTCGCCGAGCGCCGGACGCCAGCCGGCCGTTGGTGAAGTCCTCGGGCTGGGACGCCGCCAGCTTGTTCCGCAGCATCGACTTCGGCGTCATGATCACGACGGGGCGGTGCCAGTTGACGTACGCGTGGGTGCGCAGCAGATGGAAATGGCTCGCCGGCGTCGACGGCTGGCACACGGCGAGCGCGCCCTCGCTGCACAGCTGCAGCCACCGTTCGATGCGGGCGGAGGAATGGTCGGGCCCTGGCCCTCGTAGCCGTGGGGGAGCAGCAGCACGACACCCGACTTCTGCTGCCACTTCGCGAAGCCGGAACTGATGAATTCGTCGGCGATCGTCTGGGCGCCGTTGGCGAAGTCGCCGAACTGGGCCTCCCACAGCACCAGCGCGTCGGGCGCGGCGACCGAGTAGCCGTACTCGAAGCCCATCACCGCGTACTCGCTGAGCAGCGAGTCGTAGATGTCGAACGGCGCCTGGTCACCGCCAGGTGCTTGAGCGGCACGTACTCGTCGTTGGTCACGCCGGTCGACGACGGCGGCGAAGCGCTGGCTGAACGTGCCGCGCCGCGGTGTCCTGGCCGCTCAGGCGTACCGGGCGGCCTTCGAGCAGCAGCGAGCCGAACGCGAGGAGCTCTCCCGGTGGCCCAGTCGATCGGGCCGTTCATGATCGCCTTGGCGCGACGCTCGAGCTGAGGCATCACCTTCGGATGGGGGGTGAACGAGTCGGGAAGGCGCACATAGGCGTCGGCGATGAGTTGCATCGTCTCGGCGGTGATGTTCGTGCCCATCGCCGCCGCCGGCTTGGTCGGGTAGTAGGGCGTGCGGGAATAGTCCTCGTCGTCCTCGGCGGCACGTGTCCCGTGCGCGGCGGCGAACAGTTCCTCGAGCCGGGAACGGAACCGGCTCATCGCCTCATCGGCGTCCTGGGTGCTGATGTCGCCGCGCCCGATCAGCTGCTCGGTGTAGAGGCGCCGGGTCGAGCGCTTCTGCTCGATGAGGTCGTACATGTGCGGCTGGGTGAAGCTCGGGTCGTCGCCCTCGTTGTGGCCGCGACGCCGGTAGCAGACGAGGTCGACGACCACGTCGCGGTGGAACTGCTCGCGGAACTCGAAGGCGATGCGGGCCGCGCGGACGCAGGCGTCGGGATCATCGCCGTTGACGTGGATGACCGGCGACTGCACCGTCTTGGCGACGTCGGTCGAATACAGCGACGTGCGCGACTCGTGGGGTGCGGTGGTGAAGCCGACCTGGTTGTTCACCACGATGTGGATGGTGCCGCCGGTGCGGTAGCCGCGCAGCTGGCTCATCTGCAGCACCTCGTAGACGACGCCCTGCCCGGCGAAGGAGGCGTCACCGTGCATGAGGATCGGCAGCACCGGGAAGTCGTCGCGGCCGAGCTTGTCCTGCTTCGCGCGGGCGATGCCCTCGAGGACGGGGTTGACCGCCTCGAGGTGGCTCGGGTTGGCCGCGACCGAGGCCTTGATCGTGGCGCCGGTCGCCGACGCTGAACCGGCCCTCGGCGCCGAGGTGGTACTTGACGTCACCGGAGCCGGCGTCGATGCGGGGGTCGATGCGGCCCTCGAACTCGCGGAAGATCTGGCCGTACTTCTTGCCGATGATGTTCGCGAGCACGTTGAGCCGGCCACGGTGCGGCATGCCGATGGTGACCTCGTCGAGGCCGGTGTCGGCGGCCTGCTCGCACACCTCGTCGAGCAGCACGATGACCGACTCGCCACCCTCGAGGCTGAAGCGCTTCTGCCCGACGAACTTCGTCTGCAGGAACGTCTCGAAGACCTCCGACTCGTTCAGCTTGTCGAGGATCCGGATGTGCTCCTCGCGCGGCAGCGGCGTGTGCGCCTTCTCGAACCGGCCCTGGAACCAGCTGCGCTGCGCGGGGTCGAGGATGTGCATGTACTCGATGCCGATGGTGTGGCAGTAGGAATCACGCAGGATGTCGAGGATCTCGCGCAGCGGCAGCACCGCGCGGCGCGACTCCCCGAAGTTGCCGATCGGGAACTCGCGGTCGAGATCCCAGATCGTGAGGCCGTGCTTCTCGAGTTCGAGGTCGGGCACGGTGCGCTGGCGGTATTCGAGCGGATCGGTGTCGGCGATGAGATGGCCGTACTGACGGTAGGCCATGACCAGTTCGAGGACGCGCGCCTGCTTCGGCACCTGGCTGGTGCGGTGGGCGCTGATGTCGGTGTGCCAGCGCAGCGGCGCGTACGGGATGCGCAGGCTGGTGAAGATGGCGTCGTAGAAGCCGTGCTCGCCGATGAGCAGTTCGTTGATGTACTTGAGGAACTCGCCGCTCGTGGCGCCCTGGATGATGCGGTGGTCGTAGGTGGAGGTCAGCGTGGTGATCTTGCCGACGCCGAGGTCGTTGAGCCGGTGCTCGCTGGTGCCGAGGAACTGCGGGGCGTAGTCGATGCTGCCGACGCCGAGGATCACCCCCTGCCCGGGCATCAGCCGGGCCACGGAGTGCGTGGTGCCGATCCCGCCGGGGTTGGTCAGCGACGCGGTGGTTCCGGCGAAGTCGCCGATGGCGAGTTGCCCGGTGCGGCCGCGCTGGACGAGGTCGTCGTAGGCGGCGCGGAACTGGTCGAAGTCGAGCGTCTCGCAGGCTCGGATGTTCGGCACGAGCAGCTGGCGTGTGCCGTCGGACTTGGTGACATCGATCGCCAGCCCCAGGTTGATGGACGCGTTCGTGACCAGCGTCGGCTTGCCGTCGACCTCGTCGTAGGCGTGGTTCATCTCGGGGAACGTCTTGAGGGCCTGCACCATCGCGTAGCCGATGATGTGGGTGAACGACACCTTGCCGCCACGGCTGCGCCGCAGGAAGTTGTTGATCATCGTGCGCTGCTCGATGGCGAGCTTCATCGGCACGGCGCGGACGCTGGTGGCCGTCGGGACGCCCAGGGACGCCTGCATGTTCTGGGCGGTGCGGGCCGCGGGGCCGCGCAGCTTCACCCGGGAGGGTTCGGTGGCGCTCTCGGTGGCCGGACGGGACGGGTTCGGCGCGTCGGCGCTCAACCCGCTGGCCTGACCGGTGACCTTGGGGCCGTTGCTCGGGAGCCCCGCCGAGGGCGCCTGCGCCTGGGGCTGGGGCTCCGACTCGACGGAGGACGGGCCGGGGCCGGGGCCGGCAGGGCTGCTGCGGGCCGGGGGGCGACGCGGGGGCGGTGGCGGCCGGGGCGGGTCGCGGCTCGGCGGGGGATGCCGCCGGCGGTGGGGCCGCGGCCCGGGCGGCGTCACCCGGCGCGGTCGGGGAGGCGTCGTGCGGCCCCTCGGTGCGGAAGTAGTCGATCCAGGCGGGATCGAGCTGGCTGGGGTTGTGCCGGTACTGCTCGCGCATCTCGTCGATGAGCCAGTCGTTGGCGCCGAAATCCTGGGACGATTCGCTGTGTGCCATGTGCTCGCCGGTGGGCCTGGCCACCGCTGCCTTCCTTCGCGTGGTTGAAAGCCGGATGTACCGCGGCGGGCTAGCGGGCCCGCCAGCCACCGACTCTAGTGCGGAACCCCCCGATATCCCACTCGCTCGCCGGACGGACGGGCGGGCAGGTCAGAACGTCTCCCGGGGCGCCGTCGGGCGGGCACTCCCGGCACGCCAGAAGCGGATGAGTGCATGGGCGGTGGCGCCGCAGGCGATGACCACCAGCACGAGGTTCCGCAGGATCAGCGCGCTCGTGATCACGGGATCGGCCGGGGTGACGAAGATGAGGTCGCCGTAGTGGTCGGGGTATTCGACCTGGGTGAGGCGGGCGGCGATCAGTGCGGCGCCGCCCAGCCATCCGGCGATCACGCGCTGGGACCGGATCTCGCGCGCATCGGTGCCGTGCGGCGGTCGGATCGCATGCAGCAGGAGGACCGCCAGGGGTGCGCCCAACCAGAACATGTACTGCGGCGAGAAGGTCTTGTTCGCGACGATCAGGAAGGCGATGAGTGCCGAGCCGGCAAGGGTGAGGTCGAACGCCGACAGGTCTCGCAGCGCCTGCCATCCGAGAACCGCGAACACGACCGCGAGCCCGAGGACCAGGGCCATCAGGATCGAGGAGACGACGAGCGCGGTCGACACGCCGGGCCCGGTGATCTCGTAGGCGTTGTACTTGGACATGGCGATGGTCCACTGCAGGGTGTCGCCGAACGACTTGCCGGCCATCGCGAGTGACGCGGGCACCGATTCGATCTGCAGGCCGCGGTCGCTCTGCCAGGTCAGTGGCGACACCAGGCGGGTCCAGCCGACCGCGGCCCAGCTGACGAGGGCCAGTAGCCCGCCGGTGACCAGGAGGCCCTGGGTCCGCCGGAGCCCTGCCCGGCCGCGGTGGAGCAGGGGGAGCAGGAGCAGCGCCGGCCACAGTTTGATCGCCGCCCCCAGGCCGAGCAGGGCACCGCTGGTCGCCGGGCGCCGCGCCACGAGGAGCAGTGCCGCACCGACGATGACCGCGGGGAGCACGTCGAAACGGAACCAGAGCAGCGGACCCATGAAGAACCCGAAGACCATCCAGTACCAGGCGGCGAGCCGGCCGCGGGAGCGCCACAGCAGAACCGTGAATCCGGCGTCCAGGGCGGCCATGCCGATCGCGAAGGCGGTGACGTACCCCGACGCGATGTCGGCCGCCGGCCAGCGGAACAGTTCGAGGAAGGCGACCACGGGAACGGGGTACTCGGGCAGGCGCTGGTCGATCGAGGAGACGTAGCGCAGCGCCCAGTAGTAGTAGTTGGGGTCGCCGTTGATGTACTGGTATTTCGCGGACCAGTCGTGCATCATCATCGCCCGTGTGACCACCCAGGCGACGATGATCAGCCAGGGCGACCCGACCACCCGTCGCGCGATGTCCCGGGTGGCCGACGGCGCGGGCGCGGGCCACGGTGGGCGGGCCGATTCCCGGTCGAGAGCGCTCGCCGGGGTGCCGCCGAGGTCGTCGTCCACTGTCACGGCACCATCCTCGGGGAATGGGGATGGGACCCTCGCAACCGCAGCATCTGGGCGAGCCGGGAGAAGTGCACCACCCACAGGCCGACGAGATAGAGCAGGTAGCTGAGCAGCACGTTGCGGGTGGCGAGCACGATCGTCACGACGCTGAGCCCGATCGTGCCGTGCACGATCGGCGAGTAGCCGACCGGGTAGACGATCGTGGTGAGCAGCGAGCACACCAGGAAGACCCGGGTGATCGTGCGCAGCCGGTCGACCGCCTCGTGGTCGGAGCGGATGCGCTCCTGGTCGGTGTCGTCGGCGAGGCCCGAATGCGGGAGCATCGCGATGCCGGCGGCGGCCGGGACCGCCGAGCCACATCATGTACTGCGGCGAGAACGTCTTGTTCGTGAGGATCATCACCAGGATCACCAGTTGCATCAGCGCCGACGCCTCGACGAAGCGCTGCCGCCCGCGCCGGAGCCAGGCGACGTAGCAGGCGGCCACGAACACCAGTCCGATGGCCTGGGCGACCTTGGCCGACACCAGCATGGTCTCGGTCATCGGCCCGGAGATCTCCCACGCGTTCCAGATCGACACGTTCACGGCGTACGACGACAGGTGGAAGATCCGCCACAGCATCGGGGGCACAGCCCACAGCGACTCGATCTGCAGCCCTCGGGCCGACTGGTATTCCAGCGGCGACAACGAGCCGCGTCCACCCCGCGTACAGCAGGGCCGCGACGGCGAGGACGCCGCCCGGCGCCGAAGAAGCCGATCGAGGTGCGGATCCGGGAACGCCGGTCACCGCCCAGCAGCGCGGGCCACAGGAGCGCCGGCCAGAGCTTGATCGCGGCCCCCACCCCGGTGAGCAGCCCGGCACGCAGATCGTCGCGTCGTTCGAGCGCCAGCAGGGCGAGCCCGCCGAGAACGGCGGTGACGAGGTCGAAGCGCAGGTAGGCGGTGGGGCCGACGAGCAGCAGGAACACGGTCCAGAAGAACACCGCCTCGCCGCGGCGGCGCGGCGCCCACCTTCCACAACATCCAGGTGAACGCGGCGTCGAGGATGACCATGGTCGCGACGAACAGCCCGCTGAACAGGTACTGGTGGTGGAAGCTCAGGGCGTACAGCACCTCGAAGAACCACAGCACCGGGGTGGGGTACTCGATCATCGTCTGGCCGGGCCCCGTCTGGGCGAGGAGGCTCATCTTGATGAAGTAGTAGCGGGTGTCACCGAGGCTGAAGTTCAACGAGGCCCAGAACACGAAGATGAGGCACCCTGCTGATGAGCCATGATCCCCACACGAAGCGGGTCGAGTGGTGTGTCCGAGGGCTCCGAAGATGGCCCGTACCCCGTGGGCGTCGCCCCGCGGAATCCACTCGAGCCGCCCGAGACGCCTGATCGCGTGCCCGGACGGAAGGATTGTCGGCCACATCTCCTCCGTATCGCCTGGAGTGGGCCACGTGCTGGCCCGGGACGGAGCGCGGCCCGACCCATGTGGCGCCCCCGGCAGGATTCGAACCTGCGCTCCCGCCTCCGGAGGGCGGTGCTCTATCCCCTGAGCTACGGGGGCCGTGCCCGGATCACCCGGGCGGGTCAAGGTTAGCAGCATTGCGGCGGGCACGCACGGACCCTCGAACCGGCGCTTGCGGGGTGACAGGCGTGGTGGGCCGTCCATTCCCGGCTCGGACGCGGGGTGAGGCCAGCCGGCATCTGGCACCCTCGGTACATGACGCATATGCACGTGGCCGGGTCCATCCACGCGGAGGTCGGGCAGGCCGGGCCGCAGTGGTTGGCTCGCCCCGATGACGTCAACGGGCTCGACCCCGCGTTGTGGAGTGCGACCGTCACCCGGGGTGACGACGGGGCGCTGCGTGTCGGTGGGTTGGACGTGAGGGACATCGCCGGCGGCGGAGGGGACCCCGGTCTACGTCCTCGACGAAGCCGACTTCCGGGCGAGGGCGCGCGGCGTTCCGCGACGCCTTCGACGGGTGGCATGTGTACTACGCCGGCAAGGCGTTCCTCACTCGCACGGTCGCACGCTGGGTCGGCGAGGAGGGCTTGTACCTCGACGTGGCCACCGGTGGGCGAACTGGCGGTGGCGCTGCGCAGCCCGATCGATCCGGCGAAGATGGCCCTGCACGGCAACAACAAGAGCGTCGACGAGTTGCACCTCGCGCTGGGCAGTGGCGTCGGGCGGATCGTCGTCGACTCGATGGACGAGATCACCCGGATCGAACGACTGTGCGCGGAGAACGACTGGCACGCCTCCGTGCTGGTGCGCGTCACCACCGGGGTCGAGGCGCACACCCACGAATACATCGCCACCGCACACGAGGATCAGAAGTTCGGCTTCTCCATCACCAACGGCCAGGCCATGGTGGCGATGGTGCGCTGCCACATGAGCGACCACATGACGCTGCGCGGCATCCACTCGCACATCGGTTCGCAGATCTTCGACACGGCGGGCTTCGAGGTGGCCGCGCGGCGCGCCACCAAGTTGCTCGCCCAGTTCGCGGCGGCCACCGGCACGGAACTGCCCGAACTCGATCTCGGCGGAGGTTTCGGTATCGCCTACACCTCCCAGGATTCGCCCGAGACCCCGCAGGCACTGGCCGCGGAACTGCGCGACATCGTCGAGCACGAGTGCCGGGGCTATCGGCTCCGGGTTCCGACGATGTCGATCGAGCCCGGGCGGGCCATCAGCGGCCCCACCACGATGGCGGTCTACGAAGTCGGCACGGTGAAGGCCGTCGACGTCGAAGGCGGCCAACGGGTGTACGTGTCGGTCGACGGCGGGATGAGCGACAACATCCGCCCCGCCCTGTACGCGGCCGAGTACACCGCGACGGTCGCGTCGAGGGCCTCGTCCGCCGATCCGGTGCTTTGCCGGGTCGTCGGGAGGCACTGCGAGGGGGGCGACATCCTCGTGCGTGACGTCTTCCTGCCGCGCGACATCCGCCCGGGTGACCTGCTCGCCGTGCCGGGCGCGGGCGCCTATTCGCGGGAGATGGCCAGCAACTACAATCACACGCCACGGCCCCCGGTCATTTCGGTGCTTGGCGGTCGCCGCACCACGCTGATCCGTCGCGAGACGATCGACGATCTGCTGGCTCTCGACGTCGGCGAGTGACCCGCTCGCCCCGCGAGAGCGTCGACGCCCCCGAGTCCCGTCGACATCACCGGCAGGACCCGGTCACACCCCGTGCATCCATCCGACCCGAGACTGCGGAGAAGAACCCATGACACCCATGATGAGCCTCGACCGCACCGTCGGCCAGGAACCTCTGCGGGTCGCGCTGCTCGGCTGCGGCGTGGTCGGCTCGCAGGTCGCCCGGCTCATCACCAAGCAGGGCGACGACCTCAGGGCGCGGACGGGGCGAACCATCCAGCTCGTCGGCATCGGCGTGCGTGACATCACCAAGCCCCGGGAGGGGATCGATCCTCGGCTGTTCACCGACGATGTGCGCTCACTGGTGAGCCGCGGAGATCTGGACGTGGTCATCGAGGTGATCGGGGGCGTCGAGCCCGCGCGCTCGTTGCTGCTCGACGCGATCGATCACGGCGCCTCGGTGGTGACGGCCAACAAGGTGTTGCTCGCCGAGGACGGCGAGACGATCTTCACCGCCGCCGAACGCGCCGGTGTCGACGTCTACTTCGAGGCGGCGGTCGCGGGCGCGATCCCGATCGTACGTCCCCTGCGCGAGTCGTTGGTGGGCGACGAGATCCTCGCCGTGATGGGCATCGTCAACGGCACCACGAACTTCATCCTCGACAAGATGGTCACCGAGGGCGCCGGATTCGAGGAGGTCCTGGCCGAGGCGCAGCGCCTCGGCTTCGCCGAAGCCGATCCGACCGCCGATGTCGAAGGCTTCGACGCCGCGGCGAAGGCCGCCATCCTCGCGTCGTTGGCGTTTCACACGAGGGTGCGTGGCGCCGACGTCTATCGGGAGGGAATCACGGGCGTCACGTCCGAAGACATCGCCGTGGCCCGCGATCTCGGATGCGTGGTCAAGTTGCTGGCCATCGCGAGGCTCACCGACGACGGTCGCGTCGGTGTGCGGGTACACCCGGCGATGATCCCCGAGAGGCATCCGCTGGCCAGTGTGCCCGGAGCCTTCAACGCCGTGTTCATCGAGGCCCGCGAGGCCGGCCAGTTGATGTTCCTCGGCCCGGGAGCGGGAGGTGCTCCGACGGCCAGCGCGGTCATGGGCGACCTGGTCACGGTCGCCCGCAACCGGGTCCGCGGCGTGGCGGCCTATGGGCAGTCGTTGTACGCCGATCGCGAGGTGGCGCCGATGGGGGAGACGCGCACCACCTACCTGCTGCGCCTGGAGGTGAGCGACGAGCCGGGCGTGCTCGCGGCCATCGCCTCGGTGCTCGCACAACACAACGTGTCGGTCCAGACGGTGAAGCAGACCGTCGCGCGGCGCGACGACCCGCTCGACGTGCACGAGGAGTCGGATGCGCCGCACCGCACCGCCTGGCTGTCTCTCATGACGCACACCACCCGGGAGGCCGACCTTCGTGCCTGCCTCGCCGACCTGTCCCAACGGGGCTTCGTCCACGGTCCTGTGCGCATGATGCGTGGCGAAGGGTTCTGAGGCATGGATCCCTGGGTGCCGCCCGAGGGCGGCCGGGGATGGGTGTCCGTCTGCGTGCCCGCCACCTCCGCGAACATCGGGCCCGGTTTCGACGCGATGGGTGTGGCGCTGAACCTGGTCGACGAGGTGGCCGCCCACCTGCTCCCCAACCACGACGATGTCGTCGTCGACGTGCGGGGCGAGGGGGAGGCGAGCGTGCCACGGGACGGGTCGCACCTGGTCGTGCGGATGATCCGGCAGGCGCTGGAGGAACTCGGCGAACGGCCGAGCGGTGTCGGGCTGGTGGCGCGCAACGCGATTCCCCACGGGCGGGGACTCGGGTCGTCCGCGGCGGCGATCGTGGCGGGGCTGGCCCTCGGCCATCTGCTCGCCCGGCCGGGCGAACCGCTCGATCGGCAGTGGCTGGCAGACCGGGCCTCACAGGTCGAGGGGCACCCCGACAACGCCGCGGCCGCGGTCTACGGCGGCGCCGTCCTGGCGTTCACCCCGCCGAGGGGTCCCGGCGACGCGACACCCCGCACCATCGTCGACCGCCTCGACGTGCACCCCGATATCGGCTTCGTCGTCTTCGTTCCCGATCACGAGGTACCCACCGCCGGTGCGCGGCAGGTGCTTCCCGACCTCGTCCCCCGGGCGGACGCCGTGCAGCAAGCCATCCGCTCGGCGATGCTCGTGCGTGCCCTGACCGCCGCACCTGAGCGGCTGCTGGTGGCCACCGAGGACTTCCTGCACCAGCGGTACCGCTCCGCCCTGATGCCGGCCTCGTGGCGGCTGGTGGGGGAGTTGCGTCGTCGCGGGCTCCCGGCGGTGATCTCGGGTGCGGGACCGACAGTGCTGGCGCTCGGCCCGACCGCGCTGCTCGGCCGGCTCGACGACGACCTCGACGACAGCGTGCGGGGCTTTCGTCGGCTTCCCCTCGGCCTCGCCGAGGGGCTCGACGTGATCGTCGGCGGCGATGACCGCTGAACGGCGGCTGAAGAACGCAGGACGGCCCGGTTTCTCCTCGGCGCCCCGGGTTGGTATATTCGAGGTGAAGTATCCCGGCGGTCAGCGAAAGATCGCACGATGAGTTCGTTTCCTACTGTGCCCGGTGAGTCAGTGGCAGGTCGTTGAACCGCACGTGACGAGGTACGGAAGCGCCGAACCAGCCATCGTTCCGGCCGGATACTCCACGCCACCAGCAGATCACGCCCGCACGCCCGTGTCGGCACACCTGAGTGGACGCACGCGGCAGGCGCGAACCTGACACCACGTGAGCCCGTCGCGCCACGATCTGTTCCATACCGGCGGTCGCATTCAAGACCGTCCGCAGAAAGGCATTCTGTGACTGATACCGCCACCGCAGCACCTCTGGCTGCGATGAAGCTGCCCGAACTCAAGTCGATCGCGCAGGGCCTGGGCATCAAGGGGGCCAGTGCCATGCGCAAGGGCGACCTCGTGAGCGCGATCCAGAATCGGAGGGACGGTGGTTCGGCACGACCCGAGACCGCGGCCGGCACGTCCGGAGAGCGTCCCCGGCGCCGTCGGCCCCCGGCCGAGGCCGATGCGGGGGCCCCGGGGCAGGACTCGCCCGCAGCCACCCGTGAGCCTGCAGGGGAACGCACCGAGCGCACCTCCGCCGACGACCGCCGCCGTGACGACGACACTTCCGGCGGGGGTCAGGACGATGTCCGAGAAGAGGTGGGGGCCCGGCTCGCCGAACTGAGCAACCAGAGCGGTCGCAGACGTCGCCAGCGGGGCCGCGAGGGTGGCGACCAGGCCGACGCCGCCCCTTCGGAGTCGCCGCGCACCCCACCTCAGGCATCCTCCAATCGCGAGACCGACGCCGCCGTGCGGGAGTCGCGCAACCGCTATGACGATGACGGTTCCGGGGGCGGACGCCGCAACCGCCGGCGCCGCCAGCGCGACCGGCAGAACCGTCGGAGCCGTCCCGCAGAGCGTCCGGAGGTCGAGCCGACCGTTTCACCCGACGACGTCCTGCTCGATGTGTCGGGGATCCTCGACGTGCTCGACAACCACGCGTTCGTGCGGACCTCCGGCTACCTCGCCGGGCCGAACGACGCGTACGTGAGCCTGTCGCTGGTGCGCCGCTACGGCATGCGCAAGGGCGACATCGTGCGGGGCGTGATCCGTCAGCCTCACGACGCGGAGCGACGCGAGCGCTACAACCCGCTCGTGCGTGTCGACTCGATCAACGGCCTCGACCCCGAAGAGGCCAAGTCGCGGCCCGACTTCAGCAAGCTGACCCCGCTCTACCCCCAGCAGCGGTTGCGGCTGGAGACGACGCCCACCAACATGACCGGCCGGATCATCGACCTGATCTCGCCGATCGGCAAGGGACAGCGTGGGCTGATCGTGTCGCCGCCCAAGGCCGGCAAGACGATGATCATGCAGAACATCGCCAACGCGATCACCACCAACAACCCCGAGGTGCACCTCATGGTGGTGCTGGTCGACGAGCGCCCCGAGGAGGTCACCGACTTCCAGCGCACCGTCTCCGGCGAGGTCATCGCCTCGACCTTCGACCGTCCCGCCGAAGACCACACGGTCGTCGCCGAGATGGCCATCGAGCGGGCCAAGCGGCTCGTGGAGATGGGGCGCGACGTGGTGGTGCTGCTCGACGGCATCACCCGGCTGGGCCGTGCCTACAACCTGGCCGCTCCCGCGTCCGGGCGGATCCTGTCCGGCGGCGTCGACTCCGCGGCCCTGTACCCCCCGAAGCGGTTCTTCGGCGCCGCGCGGAACATCGAGAACGGCGGCTCGTTGACGATCCTCGCCACGGCTCTCATCGAAACCGGGTCGAAGATGGACGAGGTGATCTTCGAGGAGTTCAAGGGCACCGGCAACATGGAGTTGCGGCTTCGTCGCGAACTCGCCGACAAGCGGATCTTCCCGGCGATCGACGTCGACGCGTCCGGCACCCGGCGTGAGGAACTGCTACTCAGCCGCGAAGAGCTCGGCATCATCTGGAAGCTGCGCCGCGTGCTGGCCGGTCTGGAAGACCAGGCGGCACTGGAGATGCTGTTCAACAGGCTCCGCAAGACGCAGAACAACTCGGAGTTCCTCGTGCTCATCTCCCGCACCACACCCGGTTCGCAGGATTGAGGCCTGAGCGTCGACGTCCCGCATCCGGTTTGCCTGCGGGGCGTCGGCGGGGCACACTTGATCCTCGGTGCCGGTTCACGCCTGCGTGCCATCCACACGCTCGGACCCTCATGGTCCGTCACGGCGACCCGGCTCGTTCACCCAAGGAGACACCATGAAAAAGGGGATTCACCCCGAATACGTCGAGACGAAGGTCGTCTGCACCTGCGGCAACACCTTCACGACCCGCAGCACGGTCAAGGGCGGTGTCATGCACGCCGACGTCTGCTCCGAATGCCACCCGTTCTACACCGGCAAGCAGAAGATCCTCGACACCGGAGGCCGCGTGGCCCGGTTCGAGCGCCGGTACGCGAAGAAGAGCTGAACCCGCGCCCCGTCGGGCGCCGAGAACCGACGCCGGCCGGCCGCGGTGCTGGTCCGGCACGCATGGGGCCCTCCGGGGCCCCATCTGCGTTTTCGGGGTCGAACGCCGGGGCATCTGATCCCGGCACCGTCATGAAGGGACGCCGTCGTGTTCGAGGCAGCTGCCGGGTTGCGTGAGGAGTTCGCCGATCTGGAGCGTCAGATGGCCGACCCGGCCCTGCATGCCGATCCGGGCCGTTCCCGGCGGGTCGGACGCCGGTACGCGGAACTGACGCCCCTCGTGCGCGCCCTCGATGAGCGTGACCGTGTCCTCGGTGACCTGGCCGCGGCCCGGGAACTCGAGACCGAAGACCCCGCGTTCGCCGAGGAAGCCGACCGGCTCGAGGCCAGGGTGCTCGAGCTCGATGACCGGCTGACGGCGCTGCTCGCCCCCCGCGACCCCCATGACCCGCTCGACGCGATCGTCGAGATCAAGTCCGGCGAGGGCGGCGAGGAGTCCGCGCTGTTCGCCGGAGACCTGTTGCGGATGTACGAGCGCTACGCCGAGTCGCGGGGCTTCTCGATCGAGGTGCTCGACGCGCAGCAGACCGACCTCGGCGGCTACAAGAGCGTCACCTTCGCGGTCAAGGCGGGCTCGGATCCGACGCACATGCCCTTCGGTGAGCTGAAGTTCGAGGGCGGCGTGCACCGGGTGCAGCGGATCCCGGTGACCGAGTCGCAGGGACGGGTGCACACATCGGCGGCCGGGGTCCTGGTGATGCCGGACGTCGAACCCGACGACCTCGTCGTCGCCGACGACGACCTGCGGATCGATGTGTACCGGGCGTCCGGACCGGGAGGCCAGGGGGTCAACACCACCGATTCGGCCGTGCGGATCACCCACCTGCCGACGGGTACCGTCGTCACCTGCCAGAACCAGCGCTCCCAGTTGCAGAACAGGGAACAGGCGATGCGGATGCTCCGCTCCCGGCTGGTCACCCTCGCCGAGGAGGAGGCCGCGGCGTCCGCGTCGGCGGCGAGGCGTTCCCAGGTGCGCACGGTCGACCGCTCGGAGCGGATCCGCACCTACAACTTCCCCGAGAACCGGATCGCCGACCATCGCATCGGGTACAAGGCGCACAATCTCGACGCCGTGCTCGGCGGCCACCTCGACGATCTCATCGCCGCGCTGCAGCAGGCCGACCTCACCGAGCGTCTCGCCGGCGCCGACCGGCTGTGAGCACCCCCGAGCGCCTGCTGCGTGTCGCCGTCGAGCGGCTGGCCCTGGCCGGTGTCGCGTCTCCGGCCGCCGAGGCCCGCACGCTGCTCGCCCACGCGCTCGAGACGTCCCCGGCTCGACTCCTGCTCGTCCGCGACGTACCGGAACCGGACGCCAAGGGGTTCCTCGATCTGGTCGGACGCCGGGAGGCCGGCGAACCCGTGCAGCACATCACCGGGCGGGCCCATTTCCGCCACGTCGAGGTGGCCGTCGGCCCGGGTGTGTTCGTGCCGAGACCCGAAACCGAGGTCATGACCGGGTGGGTGATCGAGCGCGCGCTGGGCCTCGAGCACCCTCTGGTCGTGGAACTGTGCGCGGGATCGGGGGCCATCAGCCGGGCGATCCGCGACGAGTCGCCGCACGCCGAGGTGCACGCCGTCGAATTGTCCGACGACGCGCTCGCCTGGGCCCGGCGGAACCTGGCGGACAGCGGTGTCGACCTGCGCGCCGGTGACATGGCCGATGCCTTCGGCGACCTCGACGGGCAGGTCGACCTCGTCGTCGCCAACCCGCCGTACATCCCGCTGGAGGCGTGGGCGTCGGTGGCTCCCGACGTGCGCGACCACGATCCGGCACTGGCCCTGTGGAGCGGTGACGACGGGCTCGACGCCACCCGGGTCGTGGCCGGGGTCGCGGCGCGACTGCTGCGCCCGGGCGGCTGGGTGGCCAGTGAGCATGCCGAGGTGCAGCATCGGAGCGCGCCCGCCGTGTTCGTCGCGACCGGCATGTTCGACCGGGTCGGCGACGAGTCGGATCTGACCGGCCGACCCCGGTTCGTCGTGGCCCGACGCGCGAGCCGGCCCGTCGGCGACGTGGCAGGATGACTCCGTGGCAGATGACGACCGATCCGAAATCCTGACCCAGGGCGTATCCGACGCTCCCGTGGCCGCCACGGCCGACGACATCGTCGAGACGACCCCCGACGACACGCTCGAAGCGACCCCCGACGTGGCCCGTGCGGCGTCCGGCGGGCCGGTGGTCGAGGATGTGGAGGGACAGGACCTCGAGGGGTCCGCCGGCGACGGGTCGAACGCCTCCGATGAGCCGCCCGCCGAGGAGGCTGACGAGCCGGTCGAGGAGCCCAGGCGGCCGCATCGGCGGTTCGACCTGCTGGCCGACACCGAGGCGGCGCTCGCTGCGGCCCGCGAGGCGATCGCCAACGGTGAGTGCATCGTGCTGCCCACCGACACGGTGTACGGCATCGGCGCCGATGCTTTCTCCGCCCAGGCGGTGCAGCGGCTGCTCGATGCGAAGGGACGCGGACGGGACATGCCCCCGCCGGTGCTCATCGCCGAGCCCGCGATGCTCGACGCCCTGGGCTCAGACGTCAGTACGTTCGCCCGACGCCTCGCCGAGCGGTTCTGGCCCGGCGCGCTCACGCTCGTGGTATCGATGCAGTCGAGCCTGCGCATCGACCTGGGCGACACCGACGGCACGATCGCGCTGCGTGTACCCGCGCACGAGGCCGCCCGGACGCTGCTGCGTCGCACGGGTCCGCTCGCGGTGAGCAGCGCGAACGTCTCCGGCCAGCCGTCGGCGACGTCGATCGACGACGCCATCGCACAGCTCGGTGACTCGGTGAGCGTCTACCTCGACGCGGGGCCGACGCCGGGCCCCATCCCCTCGACGATCGTCGAATTCGTCTCCGACCCCGCCGGAGTCATCCTCCGCGAGGGCGTGCTCGACTACGAGACGATCAGCGACGTGGCACCATTGGTGGCCCGCCTGGTCGCCGACCACTCGGACGAGGCCGCGGCCCCGGCGGACGACGCGGCCACCGACGAGACCCCGGCCGATGCAGCCGAACCGGCCGGCGAGACGTCCCCGGATGCGACGCCACCGGGTGAGACGTCCCCGGATGCGACGGCATCGGCTGTCGAAGCGTCGTCGGGTGCTGGGGAACCGGCCGACGACGTGAGCCACGACGATGTACGGGCTGCTCCTCGCGGCGACGTCGGGCCCGACGACCCGGATGCCGGTGGGGGCGACCCCGACCTCCGGAGCGCTGGTGCGGCCGCCGACGATCCGGAACGCAGCGCGCCCGGGGCCTGATGCGCGAGTATCTGCTGGTGCTGCTGACGGCGGCCATGACCACCTACCTGTTGGGTGGGGTGTTCCGCCGTCTCGCCCTGCGGGTCGGAGCGGTCGCCCGGGTCCGCGAGCGGGATGTGCACGCCGTACCCATCCCGTACTTCGGGGGCCTGGCCATGCTGGGCGGGTACGCGGTCGCGATCCTGCTCGCCGCCCACCTGCCGTTCCTCGGGCGCCATTCGGTGGTCACGGGCGACTCGGTGGCGATCCTGATCGGCGGCGCGGTGATCTGTGCGGTCGGCGTCGTCGACGACCTCATCGAACTGTCGGCGATGGCGAAGATGGCCGGTCAGGTGCTCGCCGCGGGCGTCGTCGTGCTCAATGGGGTGCGCACCTACTGGATCGCGCTGCCCAACCGGATCATCGCCCTCGACCCGGCGACCTCGATTCTCATCACCGTGATCTTCATCCTGGTCTGCACCAACGCGATCAATTTCGTCGACGGCCTCGACGGGCTCGCCTCGGGGGTCGTCGCGATCGGGGCGCTGGCGTTCTTCAGCTACACCTACCTGCTCGCGGTGCAGCAGAACCTCGTACTCGCGACGACCGCGAGCCTGGTCACCATCGCGGTGAGTGGCATCGCGATCGGGTTTCTGCCCCACAATTTCCACCCGGCGCGGATGTTCATGGGCGACTCCGGCGCCATGCTCCTGGGTCTTCTCATGGCGGTCTCGACGATCTCGCTCACCGGCCAGTTCGACTCCTCGGCCGTGCACACCGCCGGGCGCGGACTGCTGGCCTACTACCTGCCGATCCTGCTGCCCCTGGCCGCCCTGGCCCTTCCGCTGCTCGACCTCGTGCTCGCCTACACCCGCCGCACCATGGCCGGGACCTGGTGGTTCGTGGCCGACAAGAAGCACCTGCACCATCGGCTCATGCAACGGGGCCACTCCCAGATACGCGCGGTGCTGTTGATGTACCTGTGGGCGGCCGTCACCGCGTTCGGCAGCACCGTGATCGGCCTCGTCGGCACGTGGTGGGTCGTGGCCGGCGTCCTGCTGGCCGTCGTTGTCGCGCTCGTCTTGACCTTCGCGGGCACCAAGCAGGTGCTGGTCGGGCCCACCCCCGAACCGGCCGGGACGCAACCGGCCGGCCGCCCACCCCCCGGGCCGGCGTCCGGCTGATCCCGGGTGTCCGGAGCGGCGTCGCCCCGGCGGCGGCTTTGATAGCGTGACCCGATGCAGCAGCCCCCCGTCCCGCCGTCGACGCCGGTTTCCCCACCGTCGAGCGGTTCGCTGATCGGGCAGGCGCCACGCATGATGCGCGGTGGCATCCTGGTCTCGCACGGCGCGCTCGTCCTGGCGGCCGTGGTGACCATGCTGGTCGCGGGCTCCGACGCGATGCTCACCTGCGTGCTCGCCGGCCTCACGGTCAGCGTGCTGCTCATCGTCGGGCAATATCTGCAGATGCTCATGGTGCGGCGTGCCGACATGCTCGCCATGGCGGCGACCCTGGCCGGGTTCGGCATTCGGGTCGTCGCGCTGTCGCTCGCCCTGGTTGTCTGGCTGTCGGTGGCCGACCACTACCCGGTCATCAGGCCCTGGGGGGTGGTCGTGGGTGTCTCGACCGTGACGCTCGGATGGCTCGGTGGTGTGCTGTCCACCTATCGCCGACTGCGCATCCCCGTGTTCGACGATCCCGCCACGATGGGGCCCGTAACCGGCGCCCACGGCGTTGGCGAGGAACGTGACCAGGGCGTCGGGCCCTGATAGAGTCGGGTTCGCCATGATCGACCACAAGGACAGTGGCCGCGTCGACGCCGGTCAGATGCACACGCCATCACGTCACCGGTCCGATCGGCGTAGTTCTTCGGCCTCGGCCGACCCCACCGATGGCGCGATGCGTGTGCTCAGCTATCTGATCGGGGGGATCGGGTTCTACGGCGGCTTGGGATGGCTCATCGACCGCTTCTGGCACCAGTCGTGGGGCATCCCGGTAGGCCTCATCCTCGGCATGGGGTTGAGCATCTACGTGATCATCAAACGGTTCGGAGGCCAACAGTGACCCGGTCGCAGGAGGATATGTGTCACCACTGATTCCCTTGGAGGGCACGGCGGCGAGCTATACGCCGCCGAGCCTCCACGACTTTCAGTTCGGCGGCATCTACGGAGGTCCCGACTGGTTGAACCGGCCGCTGCTGCAGGCGGTGGCGGCCGCGATCATCGTGATCGTGTTCTGGATGTGGGCTTCCCGCCAGTTGCGCACGGTGCCGACGAGACGCCAGTTCGTCTTCGAGTACCTCTACGAGTTCATCCGCAACGGGGTGGCCCGTGACGCGCTCGGACACGATTTCCGCAGATACGTGCCGTATCTGCTGGCGTTGTTCTCGTTCATCTGGGTGAACAACGTCTTCGAGATCTTCTTCGTCACCATGTTTCCCACGATGGCCAACATCGGGTATTCATGGGCGTTGGCCATTCTCGCGTGGATCGTCTACAACGCGGCAGGCATCCGCCGGCACGGTGTCGGCGGTTATCTCAAGCGG
Source organism: uncultured Actinomycetota bacterium (assembly GCA_963798885.1). Taxonomy (GTDB): domain Bacteria; phylum Actinomycetota; class Actinomycetes; order Propionibacteriales; family Propionibacteriaceae; genus JAJYQH01. Next base: position 248,518 of record CAWCUX010000013.1, read on the forward strand.
TCGCTGTTCCCGAGCGGTGTTCCGGCCCCGCTCTACGTGCTGATTACCCCCATCGAATTCATGTCGAACATCCTCATCCGCCCGCTCACGCTGGGGTTGCGACTGTTCGGCAACATGTTCGCCGGTCACCTGGTGGTGCTGGTGTTCGTGGTGGGCGGGTCCTACCTGATGCTGCACGGTTCCCAGCCCATCTACCACGTGGCAGGGGTGTTCTCCCTGTTGTTCAGTTTCCTGATCTTCGCCCTGGAACTGCTGGTGTGCACGTTGCAGGCCTACATCTTCACCGTCTTGACGGCGCAGTACGTCGCGTCGTCGATCGCCGACGAACACTGACCAGCGACAGGTTCGACTGACCGGCATCCCACCGCTTCGACCAACCACACCGGTTCGAAGGACCAACCGAAAGGAAACGCAATGACCCCCTTGGTTATCAACGGCTCGGTCAACATGATCGGCGCCGGCCTGGCCGCCATTGGCTCCGGCATCGGCGTCGGCATGATCTTCGCCGCAGTGATTCAGGGCACCGCCCGCCAGCCCGAGGCCCGCGGCATGATGATGGGCACGGCCTGGATCGGTATGGCCATCGTTGAGGCGCTGTTCATCCTGGCGCTCGCGTTCGCGTTCGTCATCAAGTGATCGGGCTGGGTCCTCTCATGACGCCGATGATTGACTTCGGCCCCCTGCTGCCCGAGTACCCCTCCGAAATCATCATGGGCGCGCTGCTCATGATCGTGGTGTGGCTGGTTCTTCGGGCCAGGGTCGTTCCGATGTTCGAGCAGATGTACGTCGAGCGCGCCGACAAGATCCAGGGCGGTATGGAGCGGGCCAGCAAGGCCCAGGCCGAGGCGGAGGCGGCACTGGCCCAATACCGTGCGCAACTCGACGGTGCCCGGGAAGAAGCGGCCAAGATCCGTGAGGACGCGAAGGCGCAGGCGGCACAGATCCTCGCCGAGCAGCGTCAGCGCGCCGCCGACGAGGCGGCGAGCATGCTCGAGCAGGCCCGCCACCAGATCGAGGCCGAGCGACTGCAGGCCGCGCAGCATCTGCGCAGCGATGTCGGCGGCCTGGCGGCCACCCTGGCGGGCAAGGTGCTCGGGGAGTCACTCGAGGACGACGCCCGGGCCAGCGCCACCATCGATCGTTTCATCGCCGATCTCGAGGCCGACGTCTCCGAGGGGCAGCCGGCATGACCGTGCGGGCTGGCAGCCTCGACGAGGGCACCCGGCTGAGTGCTCTCGACGACGTGCTCGAGTTGGCGGCGGTCGAGCCGCCGACCTCGGGCGAGGTGTTCGCGGCGCTCGACGCCATCAGCGGGTCGTCCGCATTGCGGCGGGCGCTCACCGATCCCGGTAGTCGCCCCGAGCAGAAGTCGGCGGTCGTGCGGCAACTGTTCGGTACGCGCCTCGGCGATCAGGCGGTACAGGTGCTCGAGGCGGCGGTGAGCGTGCGCTGGTCGTCCGCGTCCGCCTTCCTCGACGCCCTGGAACGCCAGGCGGTTCGGTTGGCCCTGGCGACGGCGATGAACCGTGGCGCGCTCGACGACGTCATCGATGCGCTGTTCCGGTTCGACCGGATCGTGCACGCCGAACCCGCACTCCAGGTGGGTCTCGAAGACAGCCGCCGATCGCTCGAGGCGCGCGAGTCGCTCGTCGACACGCTGCTGGTGGGCAGGGCCGATGACGTCACCGTGGCACTGGTGAAGCGTGCGCTGCGCCAGCGGTCGCGGTCGCTGTTCCACGCGATCGAGTCGATGCTGGCCGTCGCGGCCGGGCTCCGTCACCGGTCGGTGGCCAGGGTGGTGGTCGCCCGACGCCTCGGTGACGCGCAGGAGGACAGGCTTCGTGCCGTGCTCGCCACGATGCTCGGTCGGCCCGTCGACCTCGAGGTGGTCGTCGACCCCCACGTCGTCGGGGGCGTGCGCGTCGTGATCGGCGACCGCGTCATCGAGGGAACGATCCAGCAGAAGCTCACCGACATCAGCCGACTGTTCGGCTGACCCGATACATACAACGATCCGACCCTCCGGCCCTCACGGGCAGGAGCACCACGAAGGAATAGGGACGCCATGGCGGAACTGACAATTCGTCCGGAGGAGATCCGTGACGCGCTGGACAAGCTGGCCCAGAGCTACGCCCCCGAGACAGCCACCCGTGAGGAGGTTGGCACCGTTGTCAGCTCCGGCGACGGCATCGCGCGGGTCGAGGGCCTGCCATCGGTCATGGCCAACGAACTGCTCAGGTTCGACGACGGCACGATGGGGATCGCGCTGAACCTCGACGTGCGCGAGATCGGTGTCGTCGTGCTCGGCAGCTCCGACGGCATCGCGGAGGGGAGCAGCGTCAAGGGCACGGGGGAGGTGTTGTCGGTGCCCGTCGGAGACGGCTACCTGGGCCGGGTCATCGACGCCATCGGTCGTCCGATCGACGGTCTCGGTGAGATCACCCCGATCGACGCCCGGCGCGCCCTCGAACTGCAGGCGGCCGGGGTCATGGACCGCCAGGAGGTGCGGGAGCCCCTCCAGACCGGACTCAAGGCGATCGACGCGATGACGCCGATCGGCCGGGGCCAGCGGCAGCTGATCATCGGCGACCGCAAGACCGGCAAGACCGCGATCGCGATCGACACGATCATCAACCAGCGCGACAACTGGCGCTCGGGCGACCCGAAGAAGCAGGTGCGCTGCATCTACGTCGCGATCGGCCAGAAGGGCACCACGGTCGCCGAGGTGCGCGGCGCGCTCGAGGCGGCCGGTGCCCTCGAATACACGACGATCGTGCACGCCCCGGCGTCGGCCCCCGCCGGCTACAAGTACATCGCCCCCTACTCCGGTTCGGCCATCGGCCAGCACTGGATGTACCAGGGCAAGCACGTGCTCATCGTCTTCGACGACCTCACCAAGCAGGCGGAGGCCTACCGCGCGATGTCGCTGCTGCTGCGCCGCCCGCCGGGCCGCGAGGCGTATCCCGGCGACGTGTTCTACCTCCACAGCCGGCTGCTCGAGCGCTGTGCGAAGCTCTCCGACGAGTTCGGTGGAGGGTCGATGACCGGCCTGCCGATCATCGAGACCAAGGCGAACGACGTGTCGGCGTACATCCCGACCAACGTCATTTCGATCACCGACGGCCAGATCTTCCTGCAGTCCGACCTGTTCAACGCCAACCAGCGTCCGGCCATCGACGTCGGCATCTCGGTGTCCCGCGTCGGCGGCGCCGCCCAGATCAAGGCGATGAAGAACGTCGCCGGCACCCTGAAGATCAACCTGGCCCAGTACCGCGACATGCAGGCGTTCGCGATGTTCGCCTCCGATCTCGACGCCACCTCGCGCCAGCAGCTCGAACGCGGTGCGCGGCTCATGGAGTTGCTGCGGCAGAAGCAGTACAACCCGTACCCCGTCGAGGACCAGGTGGTGAGTGTCTGGGCGGGTACCACGGGCAGATTCGACGATGTGCCCGTCGACGACGTGCTGCGCTTCGAGCAGGAACTGCTCGACCATCTCAAGCACAACACCCAGATCCTCACCACGATCCGTGAGACCCAGCTGTTCGACGAGGACAGTGCTACGGCGCTGACCGCCGAGATCGAGAAGGTGAAGTCGACGTTCAAGACGTCCGACGGCCGACTGCTGGTCGGTCACGAGGAGCACCAGCCCATTCGTGAGGACGCCGTCGGTCACGAGCAGATCGTTGTCAAGAAGAAGGCCTGACAGATGCCGGCGAGTCTTCGAGAACTGCGACAGCGACGCAACTCGGTCGCTGCGACGCAGAAGATCACCAGGGCGATGGAACTCATCGCCGCGTCCAGGATCATCAAGGCCGACCGCGCGGCACGCGCCGCGTTGCCCTACACGAGCCTGCTGAACCGGGCCGTGGCGACGGTGGCCGAGTCGGCGATCGAGCATCCCCTGACCACCGAGGTCGACAGTCCACGGCGCGCGGCGGTGGTGCTGTTCACCTCCGACCGTGGTCTGGCCGGTGCGTACTCGTCGAACGCGATCAAGATGTCGCTGCAGCTCACCGAGCGACTGCGCCAGCAGGGGTGTGAGGTCGTTCCGTACGTGGTCGGCAACAAGGGCATCGGCTACCTGAAGTTCCGCAAGATCGAGCTGGCCGGAACATGGCGCGGCATTTCCGACTCCCCGAAGTACGAGGATGCGATCGACATCGCCGACACGTTGCTGGAAACCTTCCTCACCGACGTCGACGACGGCGGGGTCGACGAGATCTACTGCGTGTACACCCGGATGAAGTCGATGCTCATCCAGGAGCCCCGCGTCCGTCGGGTGCTGCCGATCGAGGTCGTCGAAGAGGGGGGCGACACGCCCTCCAACGCCGCGGTCATCGACCAGGAGGGCATCAACCTGCAGTTCGACTTCGAGCCGGACGCCGAGATGGTGCTCGACACGCTGTTGTCGCTCTACGTGCGCAACCGCATCTGGTTCTACCTGCTCGAATCGGCCGCTTCGCAGCTGGCCAGCCAACAGCGGGCGATGAAGTCGGCCACCGACAACGCGCAGCAACTCATCGAGCGCCTCACTCGCGAGGCCAACCAGGCCCGTCAGGCCGAGATCACCCAGGAAATCAGCGAAATCGTCGGCGGCGCGGGAGCGCTCGTCGATCTGGCGAAGGAAGAGTGAGCCCCATGACTGCCACGCAAGACGAGATCATGACCGGCGTGGGCCGGGTGTCGCGGGTCATCGGACCGGTTGTCGACATCGAGTTCCCCCCGACGCCATGCCGCCCATCAACAACGCCCTGCTCGTCGACGTGCCGGTCATGGGTGAGAGCTCCACCGGGGAGGGTCGCGACACCCGCACCATCACCATGGAGGTCGCCCTGCACGTCGGTGACAACATGGTGCGGGCGATCTGCCTCAAGCCCACCGACGGGATGCAGCGCGGCGCCGAAGTGCGCGACACCGGCTCACCCATCATGGTTCCGGTGGGTGACGTCACCAAGGGCCACGTCTGGAACGCGACCGGCGAGGTGCTGAACGTCGACCCGGCGACGATCGAGATCAAGGACCGCTGGTCGATCCACCGGGAGCCCCCGCGGTTCGACGAGCTCGAGAGCAAGACCGAGATGCTGCACACCGGCATCAAGGTGCTCGACCTGCTCACCCCGTACGTGCAGGGCGGAAAGATCGGCCTGTTCGGTGGCGCGGGTGTGGGTAAGACGGTGCTCATCCAGGAGATGATCTACCGCATCGCCCACAACTTCGGCGGCACCTCCGTCTTCGCCGGCGTCGGCGAGCGCACCCGTGAGGGCAACGATCTCATCCACGAGATGGACGAGGCCGGGGTGCTCAAGGACACCGCCCTCGTCTTCGGCCAGATGGACGAACCGCCGGGCACCCGCCTGCGGGTGGCGCTGTCGGCGCTGACCATGGCCGAGTACTTCCGTGACGTCGAGCAGCAGGACGTCTTGTTGTTCATCGACAACATCTTCCGGTTCACCCAGGCCGGTTCGGAGGTCTCCACCCTGCTCGGGCGGATGCCGTCGGCCGTGGGATACCAGCCGAACCTCGCCGATGAGATGGGCCAGTTGCAGGAGCGGATCACCTCGACCCGCGGGCACTCGATCACCTCGATGCAGGCGATCTACGTGCCGGCCGACGACTACACCGACCCCGCTCCGGCGACGACGTTCGCCCACCTCGACGCCACCACCGAGCTGTCCCGCGAAATCGCCTCGCGGGGCCTGTACCCGGCGGTCGACCCGCTGGCGTCGACCTCGCGGATCCTCGACCCGCAGTACATCGGTCAGGACCACTACGACACGGCGGTGCGGGTCAAGCAGATCCTCCAGCGCAACAAGGAACTGCAGGACATCATCGCGATCCTCGGCGTCGACGAACTGAGCGAGGAGGACAAGATCGTCGTGTCCCGGGCCCGGCGGATCCAGCAGTTCCTGTCGCAGAACACCTACATGGCCGAGAAGTTCACCCAGGTGCCCGGATCGACCGTTCCGCTGGAGGAGACCATCGAGTCGTTCCAGATGATCGTCCGCGGCGACGTCGACCACATCGCCGAGCAGGCGTTCTTCAACGTCGGTGGCATGGACGACGTCATGAAGAAGTGGGACGAGATGCAGAAGGACATGTGATGGCCGACTCGATGCGGATCGACGTCGTCGCCGCCAACCGCCTCGTGTGGGAGGGCGACGGGGTCAACGTGATCGTGCGAACCACCGAGGGTGACATCGGCGTGCTGCCCGGCCACGAGCCCGTGCTCGCCGCGCTCGTGCCCTGTGTCGCGACGATCGTGACACCCGACGGCAAGCAGGAGGTGTTCGCCCTCGACGGCGGATTCATCCTGGTCGCCGAGAACCGGGTATCGCTGCTCGCGCAGTACGCCACCCGCAGCGCCGAGGTGAGTCTCGAGGAGGCACGCAAGAACGTCACCGAGCTCGAGAAGATCATCGACACCGGCGATGCGACGATCGACCAGGTGCACAGGCTGCACCTCGCCCAGGCCCAGGTGAAGGCGGCCCAGCTGACCGCCGGATCCGGCTACGGGAGCTGACACACCGACCAACCGCCGGGACGGGGCGGTGTCGCGGCGGCGGTCGGGGTCCTGCCCGCGAGACCTGGCGGGGCGTCGGCCGTGGCGTGCAGTAGTTTTGGAGCCATGGGCTGGCTCGCCGACACCGAGGCTGTGCTCGCGGTGTTGGTGCTTGTCGCCGTGGCAGCAGTGATAGGACTGTACGTGCGACGCCGCCTCCTGTCCCAGACGGCGGCGGTCTTCGACTGTGCCATGCGCACCGGGTCGCGGCGGCCCTCGTGGGTCACCGGCATGGCACGTTATCGGGGCGAACGGTTCGAGTGGTTCAAAGTGTTCAGCCCCTCGATCAAGCCCGCGGAGGTCATCGTGCGACGAGCCGCGCGCGTGGTCGACCGGCGCCGCCCCGACATCAACGAGGCGGTGCTGCTCGGTGGGCTCGACACGATCGTGGTGGTCGAGGTCGGCGAAAGCGGTCGAGAACCCAGACTGGTCGAGATCGCCCTCAGCGGAGGATCGGTCACCGGGCTGCTCAGCTGGCTCGAATCCTCACCGCCCGGACACGGAGACATGTCGAGGTGACTCACTCGGCGTCGGACCCCGACGCGTCGGGTGCCCTCGTCGCGCCGGGCACCCACAGCGGCTCGTCCCCGGTGTTCGCGGCCCGCGCCAGGATGAACAGTAGGTCGGACAGCCGGTTCAGGTAGGTGATCGCGACGGTGTTCACCCCGCCGGATCCCTCGGCGCTGCCCGCCGGCGCGGTGGCGTCCCCGTAGGTCTCCTGGGCCGACCAGGCGCTGCGCTCGGCCCGACGGCAGATGGTGCGCGCCACATGGAGTTGCGCCGACACCCGCGAGCCGCCTGGCAGGACGAACGACCGCAGCGTGGGGAGCGGATCGCCGAACCGGTCGCACCACTGTTCGAGCCGATCGACACTCTCGCGGGTGATCCGCAGTGGGGGCCAGGGGGGATCCTCCCGCAACGGGGTGGACAGGTCCGCGCCCACGTCGAACAGTTCGTTCTGCACGAGGCGCAGAGCCTCGGCCATCTCCTCGGGCAGTTCGGGGTCGGCGAGCACGACACCGAGATGAGAATTGCACTCGTCGACATCCCCGTAGGCTCGCACCCGCGGGTCGGTCTTGTGGGTGGGAGTGTTGTCGGCGAGGCGGGTGCTGCCCGCGTCACCGGTGCGCGTGTAGATCTTCGACAGGATGACCATGGTGGCAGCCTATTGCCCCGGCGTCGACGCATCCGGGCCCGGTGCGGCGGCAAGGGCGGCGACCCGGTAACCTCGGGTCGTCACGACCTCGGCCTGGGTGTCAGGCTGGGCGCGACCGAGCGGAGAGAGCCGATGAGTCGACTGCACCTGACCCGCGTCATCATGGCCGTCGCGGCCGCATTGGCCGTGTCCGCCTGCGCACCCGGGCCGGTCACCGCCGCGTCGTCGGCGAGCGCCGGCGCCGGGGTCACCCCCACGTGGTCGGCGAACGCCCACGCCGGGGCCACCCCCGCGCAGGGCACCACGTGCTCCTATCCGGTCAGCGGAACTCCGGCGCGTCCGGTCGACCCTCCCTCGGCCACCGGCGTGGCCGACACCGGAACGACCGCCGCCACGCTGCACTTCACCAGCGGTGACGTGACGATCACGCTCGATCGCGCGGCGGCGCCATGCACGGTGAACTCGTTCGTCTCGTTGGCCTCGCAGGGCTTCTTCGATCACACCGTCTGTCACCGGCTCGTCGACACCGGCATCTTCATCCTGCAATGCGGTGACCCGACGGGCACGGGCACGGGTGGCCCGGGTTACAGTTTCGCCGACGAACTCAGCGGCCACGAGACCTACCCGACCGGCACGGTCGCCATGGCCAACCGCGGCCCCGAACACCAACGGGTCGCAGTTCTTCCTCGTCTGGGCGGATTCGCCGCTGCCGCCCGCCTACACCGTGTTCGGTCACCTGGACGCCACCGGGCTCAAGGTCATCCAGGGGATCGCATCGCAGGGGGTGTCGGGTACCGATGGCATCACGCCGATCGCCGACGCCACGATCACGAGTGTGAGCCTGGGCTGACGGGAACCGCTCCGGCGCCTCCCGAACCGGCCAGGACGACACGGCCGGGGGTCGGATCGGCGTCAGCCGAGGAGGTGGCGCAGCAAGCCCGCGAACACCCGGGGCTGCTCACTGTGCACCCAGTGGCCGGCGTCCTTGATCGTGACCAGCCGCATCAGGGGGAACAGTGCGCGCATGGCTGGTGCGTATTCGGGGCGCACGTAATCGGAGCGGGAGCCGGCGACCCAGGTGACGGGGCCGGGATACGTGGCGTCGATGGGCGGCCACCCGCCGACCGCGTCGATCTCGGACTCGAGCAGGTCGAGGTTCATCCGCCAGCGCCATTGGTGGTGCTCGTGTCGCAGGTTCTGCAGCAGGAATGCTCGCACCGACGGCTCGTCGACGTGCCGCGCCAGTGCCTGATCGGCCTGGTCGCGGGTGGCGAGCCGGTCGAGGGGCACGGCCCGCAGCCCGGCGAGGATATGGTCGAAGCTGTCGCGGACACCCGCGGCGACCGGGGCGATGTCGACCACGACGAGCTGCTCGACCAGGTCTGGGTGACGCAGGGCGATCCGCATCGCCACCTTGCCACCGAGGGAGTGTCCGACGAGGGTGACACCGGGGCGGGCGAGCGCCCGCGCATGCTCGGCGATCGTGTCGACGAGCAGATCGGCGAACAGGTCGTAATCGAAGGAGTCGGTCCAGGCCGACCGGCCGTGGTTGGGCAGGTCGATCAGTCGGCTCGTGGCGAGGTCGGACAGGGCCTTGGCGATCTCGGTGAAATTGCGCCCCTGACCGAACAATCCGTGCAGGAAGACCACGGCGCGCGAGCCGGTTCCGACGTCGCGGTGATGGATCGGGGGAGCGCTCATGGTTTGCGGGCCCAACATCCCGAATGCCAGTGCCGCCGCTCCTCGAGCGCAGAGGTACTGCCGAGCGACGGGATGGCCGGCCAGGCGACGATGTGGGCCGTGGCCGCAAGGATCGGCTGCAGGCAGCCCGGGCAGGTGTAGACCTTCACCGCCCGCGCCCCCGGGATGCTGCGGACGATCCAGCGTCCGTCGGACTTCACCGTCGCGCTGGCGTGCCCCGCCGACAATGGCCTGGCCGGGCGCAGATGTTTGCTCGGGCGTTTGGCCATGGTGCCACTGTAGCGGCGGGACTCGCGGGCACACGGTGTAGGTTGTCGGGGTGCGTTTGGTGATAGCCCACTGCCAGGTCGACTACGCCGGAAAACTGACGGCCCACCTGCCGATGGCCACCCGGCTGATCCTCGTCAAGGCCGACGGGTCGGTGTCGATCCACGCCGACGATCGTGCGTACAAGCCGCTGAACTGGATGAACCCCCCGTGCACGATCACGGTCACGCCGGTGACCGGTGAGGACACCGACCTGCCCGCGACCACCGATGCGGTCGACCCGCTGATCACCGAAGTCTGGGAAGTGCGCGGGCGCGACGGTGACACGTTGCAGATCTCGGTCGGCGAGGTGTTGCACGACAGTGAGCACGAACTCGGCGTCGATCCGGGGCTGCAGAAGGACGGGGTCGAGGCGCACCTGCAGGCATTGCTGGCCGAGAACCCGGCGACGTTCGGTGCGGGGTGGAGCTTGGTCCGCCGGGAACATCCCACGGCGATCGGTCCGGTCGACCTGTTGCTCCGGGACGCCGCCGGCGACTATGTAGCCGTCGAGGTGAAGCGCCGTGGAGACATCGACGGTGTCGAACAGCTCACCCGCTACCTCGAGTTGATGAATCGTGATCCGCACCTTGCGCCCGTGAGCGGGGTGTTCGCGGCGCAGCAGATCCGCCCGCAGGCGCGCACCCTGGCCGGCGATCGGGGGATCGCCTGCGTCACGGTCGACTACGACGCGCTGCGCGGGCTCGACAATCCCGACGACCGGCTGTTCTGAACCCTGTGCGGCTCAGTCGCCGGCTGTCGGTTCCTGGCTGCCCGGGAGCGGGATGACCCGCGTCGGATCGTCGTCGGGGGCGGTCGGATCCTCCTCGACCGGGCTGTGATCGACGCCGAGCGTCGCGGCCGTCGGCGTGGCGGCCGGAACGTCGGCTTCGGCGAAGGGGTCGTCGTCGGGGAAGTCCTCGGTCGCCTCCCTGGCCAGGTTGCGCATGTTGGTGAGTTGGGCGACCACGGCCGCCTTGCGCTGCAACAGCGCGGCGACCTCGCGCTCGAGCTGTTCACGCCGCCAGGCGTGCTGATCCTCGAGCGACTGGCGCAGTTCGGCCCCCCGCTGGTGGGCGGCCTCGATCGCCGCCTCGGCCTCCCGGGCGGCGCCGGCGCGGGTCTGCTCGGCCTCGGCGAGGGCGGTGTTGCGCACCTGCTGCGCCTGGTCGGCCTCCTCACGCAGGACCGCTGCCGACTGTTCGTGCCGGGCGGTGGACTCGGCCAGCAGCGACGACGCGGCGGCGCGGGCCTCGTCAAAGTCGGCTCGTGCCTCGGCGAGTAGTGCCTCGATCCGGGTGCGGGCGTCGAGTTCCTGCTGGGCGGCCTCTCGGGCGACCTGCTGACGCAACGTTTCGGCGGCGAGTTCGGCGTCGCGAGCCAGTGTCGCGGCCTTCTGCTCGGCCTCAACCCGCACCGCGTCGGCCTGCCGTCGGGCGGCCGCGAGGGCTGCGTCGGCTTCCTGCCTGGCGGCGTCGAGGATGCCGCTGACGGTGTGGTCGTGTTCGGCCCGCAGTTCGCGGAGGTGTGCCAGGCCGGCCATCCGGATGTCGTCGATCTCCGTCTGCGCCGAGCGACGCAGGTCGGCGATGCTGCGCCGGCCCTCTTCCTTGATCCTCTCGGCCTCGCTCTCGGCGCGGCTCACCAGTGCCAGTGCCTGGTTCTCGGCGGCGATGAGGATTCCGCTGGCGTGGGTTCCCAGTCGCCGGAAGTCGCCCTCGCGGGTGGTGGAGAGCGCTTCGCGGAGTTGGCGGCGCAGCTCGCGGGTGAGTCGCTTGAGGGTGGTGAGCTGCTGTTCGAGGTCGTGGACGTGCGTGTCGACGGTGACGCGCTCGTAGCCCCACACGCTGCGGGGAAAGCTCCCCGCGAGGCTGGCGCGGTCGTCGAACAGGTTGAGGCCGGTGAGTTCGGTCTGCTCGAAGACGACGTCAGGGGAACTCGGCTGCTCTGCGGGTCGGTCGGTCACGGCGGGTCCTCTCCGGGCGGGAGTGCACTTCGAGGTTAGCAACCACCCCCGCCGACCCTCGGGAGGCGCGGCCCCGTGGAGTCGAGCCTGCCGAGGGCTCCGGCCGGGCTCAGTGCTCGGGGCCGGGTTGGGTCAGTTCCAGCAGAATGCCGCCGGTGTCCTTGGGGTGTGCGAAGTTGATCCGGGCGCCGGCGGTTCCCCGCTTCGGCTCGGGGTAGAGCAGCCGGACGCCCTTGGCCCGCAGTTCGTCGCAGACCGCGTCGATGTCGTTCACCCGGTAGCAGACCTGCTGGACGCCGGGACCGTTCTTGCCGATGAACTTCGCGATCGTCGAGTTCTCGTTGAGGGGGGCGAGGAGCTGCACCTGGGCGCTCTCGGGCAACTGGGAACCGGTACCCAGCATCGCCTCGGCCACGCCCTGTTCTTCGTTGACCTCGCGGTGCAGCAGCCGGAAGCCGAGCACTTGGGTGTGGAACGTGATGGCCTCGTCGAGGTCGGGCACCGCGTAGCCGACGTGATCGATGCAGACGAACATGTTTTCCATGCGTCCACTGTCGCATATGCCCCGGCGCGCCGACCGGCGGGGCATGCGTGGGTCACCGCTGGTCGTCGGGCGCGGCGCCGGCCCCCTCGGCGCGCGGTCCGGCCCGCTGGATCACCCGCTGGATGGTGAGATCACGCTGACGGGGGCGGGCGATGTAGCGAACCTCCCGCAGGCCCTGGCCCGGCGCCGCGGATTCGACGATGAGGTGGCCGTAGCCGAGCAGTCGCCCGATGAAGGGCTGGAACACCGAAATGTCGAGGATCCTCGCCATCGGCATGGTCGAGGTGTGCCGGTTGAACACGCCGTGCACCCGGAAGACCCGCATGTTCGTGATGACGAACCGGTCCATGTGCTGGCGATGCACGATGGCGAGCGACCAGAGGAACATCGCGGAGCCCAACACGAACGGGATTCCCCAGAACCGGCCCCACATCGGCATCGACAGGTACAGCGGGATGGTCGCCGTCAGCATGGCCACCGGCCCAAGGATGGTGATCCAGTGCCGGCACACCTCGTCGATGACGTACTCGCCCTCGTCGACGAGCAGGTGGGTGCGCACCTCCGGGTTGAGGAGCCGGGAGACGAAGCTCATCGCGCCGACCGGGCGAACATGGGCACCTCCAGGAACGTGAGCGGGACCGATGACGGACCGGCGCGGCGAGGACACGCCCAGCACATCATGGCGGGTCTGGGATCTCGGCCGCACCTGCACGCGTGCCACGACGCCGCGCACGGGCCGCACCTGCACGCACGCCAGGACGCCGCTCACCGGTCGCGTCACCTCAGCCGAGTGCCTCGTTCACCACCTGCCGCGCCTCCTGTTGCACCGCGGTCAGGTGCTCGGCCGAGGTGAGCGACTCGGCGTAGATCTTGTACTTGTCCTCGGTGCCCGACGGGCGGGCGGCGAACCAGGCATGCTCGGTGACCACCTTGACACCGCCGATCGCGGCGCCGTTGCCCGGGGCCTCGGTGAGGATCGCCACGATCTTCTCCCCGGCGACCTCGGTGGCGGTGACGTCGGCGGGGGAGAGCCGGCTCAACCGGGCCTTCTGCTCCCGGTCGGCGTCGGCGTCGACCCGAGCGTAATAGGACCTGCCGTACTTCGCCTCCAGATCGGCGTAGTGCTCGCTCGGGGTGCGTGCCGGTGACGGCGGTGATCTCGCTGGCGAGCAGGTCGAGCAGGATGCCGTCCTTGTCGGTGGTCCACGTGCTGCCGTCGAGGGCGAGGAACGACCCACCCGCCGACTCCTCGCCGCCGAAGCCCAGGTCACCGCTGATCAGTCCGGGCACGAACCACTTGAAGCCGACCGGCACCTCGACGAGCCGGCGCCCGATCTGGGCGGCCACCTTGTCGATCATCGAACTGGAGACCAGGGTCTTGCCGACGGCCGCGTCGGCGCTCCAGCCGGGGCGGTGGGTGAACAGGTACTGGATCGCGACGGCCAGGTAGTGGTTCGGGTTCATCAGGCCCGCGTCGGGGGTTACGACGCCGTGCCGGTCGGCGTCGGCGTCGTTGCCGGTGGAGAGCTGGAACCGGTCACGGTTGGCGATGAGGGAGGCCATCGCGTGCGGCGAACTGCAGTCCATCCGGATCTTGCCGTCGGTGTCGAGCGTCATGAAGCGCCACGTGGGATCGACCGCCGGGTTGACGACGCTGAGATCCATGCCGAGGTTCTCGCTGATGTACTGCCAGTACTGCACCGACGCGCCCCCCATCGGGTCGGCGCCGATCCTCAGGCCCGAGTCGATGATCGCCTGGATGTCGATGGCGTTGCGAAGGTCATCGCAGTAGGCACCGCGGAAGTTGAAGCGGGTCACCCGTGCGGCCGCCTGCTCGTAGGGGAGACGCGCGATGCCGCGCGGGATCGCGCATCAACTCGTTGGCCCGCGCGGCGATCCACCTGGTGGCGTCGGTGTCGGCCGGCCCACCGTTCGGCGGGTTGTACTTGAACCCTCCGTCGCGGGGCGGGTTGTGCGAGGGGGTGACGACGATGCCGTCGGCGCGTGGACCTGAATGGTCGCGGTTGTAGACGATGATCGCCCGTGAGACCGCGGGGGTGGGGGTGTACTCGTCCTCGCGTTCGGCGAAGGTGTCGACGCCGTTGGCCACGAGGACCTCGGTGGCGGTTCTCCAGGCCGGCAGCGACAGCGCATGGGTGTCCTTGCCGATGAACAGGGGACCCGTGGTGCCCTGGGCGTGGCGGTACTCGACGATCGCCTGGGTCGTGGCGGCGATGTGCACCTCGTTGAACGCGCCGTCGAGACTCGACCCCCGGTGACCGGACGTGCCGAAGACCACCTGCTGGTCGGGATTGTCGGGGTCGGGTGTGATGTCGTAGTAGGCCGACAGCACCTCGTCGACGTTGATCAGGTCCTGTTCCTGGGCCACCTGCCCAGCTCGCTCGTGTGCCATGGCCCCATCTTGCCGCGTCCGGCCCCTCGGCAGGCGGGAAGCGGACGATCCCGGACGGGTGCCTCGAGATGGTCGAGTTGGGCCACTGACGCGCGATCCAGCAAGATGGGCACATGACGTCGCAGAACTTCAGCCGCCCCGGAGCCATCGATCTGTCCGGTCTCGCCGCCGCCGCGGCAGCCCCCGCCGGGAGTCCGTCGACCCCGGGCGCCTACGTCGTGGAGCTCACCGAGGAGAGTTTCGACGCGGTGGTGCGCCAGAGTCTCCAGTTCCCCATCGTGCTCGAGTTCACCTCCCCGCGCGCCCACGGAGCCGACCAATTGTCGGCCGACATGGACGCCCTCAGTGATGAGGGCGCCGGGGCGTGGCTGCTCGCCCGGGTCGATGTCGACGCCCAGCCACGGCTGGCCCAGGCGGTGGGCATCCAGGCGGTGCCGATGGTCGTGGCCATCATCGGCGGTCAGCCCGCCACGCTCTTCCAGGGCACCAAGCAGAAGGACGAGATCCGTCCCTACATCGACGAGGTACTCAAGGCCGCGGTCGCCAACGGGATCGTGGGCCGGGCCCAGCCCGCCCAGGGCCGCGCGGCCGACCCGTCGCCGGGTGCCGACGACGAGGAGCCGAGCGACCCGAGGTTCGCCGCGGCCGACGAGGCGATGTCGGCGGGAGACTTCGCCCGCGCGGTGGCCGAGTTCGACAAGGTGCTCGCCCAGGCGCCGGGCGATCCCGAGGCGGTCGCCGGCCGCGCCCAGGCGTCGCTGCTCCAGCGTTCCATGGCCGTCGATCCCCAGCAGGTGCTCGCCCGGGCGGCCGACGCCGACGACATCGATGCCCAGTTGGACGCCGCCGACCTCGAACTGATCAACGGGCGCCCCGAGGCGGCGTTCGACCGGCTCATCGGGGTCATCCGCGACACCACCGGCGACGACCGCGAGCGGGTGCGGCTGCGGCTGCTGGAACTGTTCGAGACCGTCGGGCGCACCGAACCGTCGGTGGTCTCGGCGCGCCGGGCCCTGTCGACGGCGTTGTTCTGACCGGCGGAGCCTCGGGTGATCCCGCCCGCGGCCGGGCGGGGTCGGCTCACTGCCGGGGGTAGCCGTTCTCGGTGATGATGACACCGCCGCGCCCGCTCGACGACCATCCCAGCACCAGGGCGATCCGACGGGCCGACAGAGGGGTCACCCTCGACCCGACCTCCCCGCTGCTCACCCAGTGCACCGCGCGGATCTCGCTGTGGGGCAGGTCGGGCAGGTCGGAGGGTGCCAGCGGGCCGCCGTGGTAGATGAACTCGAGCGCATCGCCCCAGCCGAGCGACGGCGGCATCCAGTCGAGCAGGGCGGGTGTCGCCAGCGACACCGCGATCCCCAGTTCCTCCATGACCTCACGCTCGGCCCCTTGGGCCGGGGTCTCACCAGGCTCGACGATTCCGCCGGGCAGTTCCCAGTCGTCCTTGTAGGTGGTCTCGGCGAGCAGCACGTGGCCCCGTGTGTCGGTGAACACGACGTGCCCGATGACCCGCTTGGTGGGCAGCACGGAGTCCATCACCGCGGTGAAGCCGTGCGCGCCGTCGGAACGATCCGACGACAGGCGCGCATAGACGAGCAGGTCCGAGTGAGTGGCGTCGGGGTTGCGCCACGCGTCCCGGAGTCGCCCCTCGCGTCGGAATCCGGCACGATGCAGCGCCCGCACGGTGGCCTGATCCCAGTCGGGCACCGACGCCTCCACCCGACGGACAGCTCCACCGGACAGCGCCTCATCGGTGGCGCGACCGATCGCGGCGGCGAGATCCGCCGTCGGCACGGAGGAGGCCAGGTCGAGGACGCCGACATGGCCCCGGAGGCGCACCCGCACGCCGGGGCCGTCGGGAAGCGCCGACCCGTCGGGGAGGCTCGACACGGGCGGGGTCAGGCCTGCAGCGTGTCGCCGGGCAGCGCCGCGGTGGCATCCGGGTCGAACTTGAGCCACACGGCACCCATGGGGGGCACGGCGACCTGGCCACCGACCCCGTTGCCCCAGGGCGAGGCGCCCTCCCGGGCGATGATCTGGCCGAGATTGCCGAACGTGCCGTCGCCGTCGTAGGCGGGCGAACCCGGTGTTGAGGATCTCCCGCCACACGCCGGCGACCGGGAGGGCGACCGCGTAGTTGGCATGCGGCTCGGGGGAGAAGTTCGCGAAGCATGCGACGAGTTGGTCGTCGGAGGACCGGCGAACCCAGCTGAACGTGTTGCCGGTGTTGTCGTCGGCGTTGATCCACTGGAAGCCCGCCGGGTCGTTGTCGAGCTCGTAGAGAGCCGGCTCGTTACGGTAGATGTGGTTGAGGTCGCGGAGCAGGTTCTTGACCCCGCGGTGGCCCCACAGGTCGGCGACGAACCACTCGAGCCCGGCCGACTCGCTGAACTCCGCGCGCTGGGCGAATTCCTGGCCCATGAACAGCAGCTTCTTGCCGGGGAACGCCCACATGAACGCGTAGAACGACTTCAGCGTGTTGAACTGACGCCAGTCGTCGCCCGGGATCTTGTTGATCATCGACCCCTTGCCGTGCACCACTTCGTCGTGGCTGATCGGCAGGACGAAGTTCTCCGAGTAGGCGTACACCATGGCGAAGGTCATGAGGTGATGGTCGTACTGCCGGTAGATCGGATCCTGGCCGAGATAGCGCAGGCTGTCGTTCATCCAGCCCATGTTCCACTTGAACCCGAACCCCAGGCCGTCGTGGTCGACGCGTCGGGTGACGCCCGGGAAGCTCGTCGACTCCTCGGCGATCATCATCACCCCGGGTTCGCGCTCGTAGAGGTGCCGGTTGACGTAGCGCAGGAAGTCGATGGCCTCGAGATTCTCGCGCCCGCCGTAGACGTTGGGCACCCACTCGCCCTCCTTGCGCGAGTAGTCGAGGTAGAGCATCGAGGCGACCGCGTCGACCCGCAGCGCGTCGATGTGGAACTCCTTGACCCAGTAGAGGGCGTTCGACACGAGGAAGCTCTTCACCTCGCTGCGGCCGTAGTTGAAGATGTAGGTGCCCCAGTCCTGGTGCTCGCCCTGGCGGGGGTCGGCGTGCTCGTACAGTGCGGTGCCGTCGAAACGTCCGAGCGCCCACTCGTCCTTGGGGAAGTGGCCGGGCACCCAGTCGACGATGACGCCGATGCCCGCCTGGTGCAGCCGGTCGACCAGGTGACGGAATTCGTCGGGGCGGCCGAAACGCGAGGTGGGGGCGAAGTACCCGGTGACCTGGTAGCCCCACGACGGCTCGAACGGATGTTCGGCCACGGGCATGAACTCGACGTGGGTGTAGCCCTGCCAGGAGACGTAGGACACCAACTCGTCGGCCAGTTCGAGGTAGGTGCGGCCCTTGCGCCAGGAGCCGAGATGCACCTCGTAGACGCTCATCGGCTCCTGGTGGGCCTGGGCCTCCCGGCGGCGGGACATCCACGAGTCGTCGTCCCAGATGTACTGGGACTCGTACACGATCGAGGCGGTCTGCGGTGCGGCCTCGGCGAATTGCGCCAACGGATCGACCTTCTCCCGCCACACGCCGTCGGGTCCCTGGATGCGGAACTTGTACAAGGTGCCGGTATCGAGGCCCTCGACGAACAGGCCCCACACTCCCGAGCCGGCGATCAGGTGCATCGGGTCACCGGTCCACCAGTTGAAGTCACCGATCACCTGCACGGCCTGGGCGTTGGGGGCCCACACCGAGAAGCGCACACCCCGTACCTCGCCCCGCTCGTCGTCGGGGACGCTGACCACATGGGCCCCGAGGCGCTTGTAGCACTCGGTGTCACCCCCGTTGTGGAACCCCTCGAGGTCCCAACCTGTCAGGCCACCGGACGGATCGTATGCCATGTCAATCTCCTTCGGGGAGGGCCGCCCCGCCCGGGCGGGCGGAGCCTTGTGCGGTTGTGGCCCCGATGCCGGTGGGTGACCGGTCGCGGGACCTGTGCTGTGGGAGTCGGCTCGTGGCTGAGGGTGTCCGCGGGGAACCCCGGGCCTTCTCATTCTTGTTGAGGTTTCGCCGGCACGCCAGGAATCCGGACACTGTCGGGAAAACCGGGCTCAACGACGGCGTCCGGTGAGTTGGGCGATCCCCGCGAGGGGGATCGCGACCCAGTCGGGGCGGTTGCGGGTTTCGTAGACCACCTCGTAGACGGCCTTGTCGGCTTCGTAGGCGGCGAGAACCTCGGCGTCTGCATCGGACAGGGTGTCGGCGTAGGCGGTGAGGAACGCGCGGCGGGTGTCGGCGAGCCACGCCTGGGCCTGGTCGCCGAGCGGATCGGGATGGCCGCTGGTGGCGTAGCTCAGCGAGCGCATCATGCCCGCGACGTCGCGCCAGCGGGAGTCGGGCAGCATCCGCTCCCACATCTGCTTCATCGGTTCGCCCTCGAAGTCGATGATCCGCCACGAGTCGGCGACCGGCGCGCCGCGCAGGTGCAGGGTCTGTCCCAGGTGGAAATCGCCGTGGATCCGCTGGCCGCGGAGCCGGCGTCCGTCGAGCAGCCGGAACAGCGCTACGAGGTCGTCGCGGTGGACCCCCAGCACGGGGGCGGCGGCGATCGCCGTGTCGAGGCGTCCGATCATCGTCGCCGCGATCTCGCTGCCGTCGAGGTGCCTGGTCGGGAAGGTGTCGACGAGCGCGTCGTGCACCGCCCGCAGCGCGCTGCCGATGAGCGCGCTGTGTTCGGTGAAGTCGGCGCCGGTGCGGGCCGACTCGAGGGCCAGGACCCAGCCGTCCTCGGCGTCGGGCAGCAGTTCGGCGAGCATCATGAGATCGACCACGGTCTCGCCGGGCGAGCCGGGCAGCGTCAGCGTCGCGCTCATCCACCCGTGCAACCGGGCGACGGCCCGTACCCCCGCGCGCCCGAGCGCGTCGTGCACCTGGATGTCGAGGTTGTGTCCGGGCTCGAGCTTGCGGAACAGCTTGAGCAGCGCGACGTGGCCGAGCATGACGTTGGTGTTGGATTGCTCACCGGTGAACACCTTCGGCGTGAGATCGCCCTCGAGCGAGTCACTGACGACGGCGTCCCAGGTGGCGGTTTCGCCGTTGGCGAGCAGGGCGGCGACCGCGAGTCTCATCGCCTCGGGATCGCGTGTCGCATCGTGGGCGATTCCCAGGGCCGGGTCGGACGCCGGAGCGATGACCGAGTCGTCGCCGAGCGGTCCGGGGCGGTAGGACACGAGCAACTGGTAGTACTCGATGGCACCGTCGGCGTACTGAACGGTGGCGATCTCCGACCGGACACCGGGCCGCTCGCCGGCGGGTGCGGAGAGCCAGTCGAGGGGGGTGAGCCCGATCAGTTGTCCGTCGCGGCCCTTGCCCGAGAACCATCGGGCCCGGCTGATGTGGTTCCAGTAGTCGTTCATCGTCTCCTCCTCGGTGCTCGATGTGACACTGTCGGGCGCATCCGCCGACCGGGCGGGCCCCGGTGCCGGGGTGGTCGATGCCGTGCCGGGTTCAGGTCAGCGCCTCACCACGAAGATGTGCGCGGGTTGCTGCGGGGTGAGACGCACGAACGCCCGTTGACCCCAGGTGTAGGAGCCCCAGTTGAGGTAATCGTCGACCGTGAGCACATCGGACGGCGCCGAACCCAGCGCCGCCATGTCGAGATAGATCTCGCTCTCGGTGTCGGCGAACGGGTCGAGACTGCACACGACGACGACCGTGTCGTTGCCGTCGGACTTGCTGTACACGATCACCTGCGGGTTCGTGGCGTGGTGGAACGTGATGTGGCGCAACTGCTGCAGCGCGGAGTGCTCGCGGCGGATCTGGTTGAGCTTGCCGAGCAGCATGTTGAGGTTGCCTGGGGCGTTGTAGTCGCGCGGCCGGTATTCGTACTTCTCGGAGTCGAGATACTCCTCACCACCGACCCGCAGCGGGAGATGCTCGAGCAGTTCGAAACCGGAGTACACGCCCCACGAGGACGACAGCGTCGCCGCGAGGACGGCCCGGATGGTGAAGGCGGCCGGTGTGCCCGACTGCAGGAAGGTGGGGTTGATGTCGGGAGTGTTCACCCAGAAGTTGGGCCGGTAGTAGGACGACTTCGGGCCGGACAACTCGCGGAGGTATTCCTCGATCTCCCACTTCTCATTGCGCCACGTGAAGTAGGTGTAGCTCTGCTGGAAACCGACCTTGCCGAGGGCCGCCATCATCTCGGGACGGGTGAACGCCTCGGCCAGGAAGATCACCTCGGGGTTCGTGCGCCGCACCTCGGTGAGCAGCCACCGCCAGAAGCTGATCGGTTTCGTGTGCGGATTGTCGACGCGGAACACCGTCACTCCGTGGCTGATCCACAGTCGCAGGATCCGCAGGGCCTCGTGGTGGATGCCCTCGGGGTCGTTGTCGAAGTTGATCGGGTAGATGTCCTGATACTTCTTGGGCGGGTTCTCGGCATAGGCGATGGTGCCGTCGAGGCGTGTGGTGAACCATTCGGGGTGCTCGGTGACCCACGGGTGGTCGGGGGACGCCTGCAGGGCGAAGTCGATCGCCACCTCAAGGCCGAGCTCATGCGCTCGGGCCACGAACCGGTCGAATGCGTCGAAGTCGCCGAGGTCGGGATGGATCGCGTCGTGCCCACCCTCGGCGGAGCCGATCGCCCACGGCGAGCCGGGATCGTCGGGCGCGGGGTCGAGGCTGTTGTTGCGGCCCTTGCGGAACGCGTCGCCGATCGGGTGGATCGGCGGCAGGTACACGATGTCGAAGCCCATCGCCGCGGCGGCCTCCAACCGCTCGTGGCTGGTGTCGAAGCTTCCGGAAACCCACCGGCCCTGGTCGTCGCGGTGGGCGCCCTGACTGCGCGGGAAGAACTCGTACCAGGCGGAGAACAACGCCAGCGGGCGCTCGATGAGCAGGGGGTGTTCGGGAGTGGGGGAGACCAACTCGCGCACGACGTGGTCACCCATCAGCCGATTGATCGACGGGGCCTCGGTGATGTCGAGCAGTTCGCGCACCGGACGATCGGGCAGGAACGCCTGCGCGGCGCTGCGCAGCACGATCGCGTCGGTGGCCTGCCCGGCGTCGTCGGCCAGCTGCGCGGCGGCCCGCATGACGTGCTGGCCCTCGAGGCACACCAGGCCGACGTCGACGCCGACGGGCAGTTTTGCGTGGGCGTTGTGCACCCAGGTGCCCCATACGTCGGCCCACGCCTCGATGCGGAAGGTCCACTCGCCTTCGGCGTCGGCGGCGACGTCGGCGGTCCAGATGTCGAGGCCGAGCGGCTCGACCTGCCTCATCCGGAAACGCAGTTCCCGCCCGTCGGGCGAGGTGAGCACGACGGTCGCCGCGACGGCGTCGTGGCCCTCACGGAACACGTTGGCGGTCACCGGGAACGACTCGCCGACGACCGCCTTCGCCGGATGGGCTCCGTTCTCGACGACCGGTTGCGGATTGGCGACCGGCATCCGGCCGAGGCCGGGCACCGGGACGCCGGTGCGGGGCACGGGTGCCTCCTCCGGCGGCGTCGGTGCCGTGGCGGGTGAGGTGTCGGCCGCCGTGCTCGGCCGGCTTGGTGGTGCGGGCGCGCGGGGCGCCCGCACCCGTGGAGGAGGGTGTGCGCTGGGGGCGTTTCGAGCTCGTCACGGTGGCCAATCTACCGGCCGGATCCGCGCCGGGGTGGGTGTGCGCGAGATCCACGGTGGCCCGACAGGACCGGATCGCCCCGGGATCGGGCCCGCCCGGGGGCTCAGGTGGCGGGGTCAGCGGGGCGCGTCGAGGGCCTCGCCCCGCGACGCCCAGCTCTCGGCTTCGTCTCGGTGCGGGTGCGACTCTCGGGGCGGACGGGGTGGCGGCGGGACCGTTCGCGCAGGGTGCGCGCGGCGATCGCCTCGTCGCTCGTGGGCACGTCGCAGCGCATCAGCGTGACACTGCGCCCGGGCAGCGTGAACTCCTGGTGGCGGTCGAGCGGAGACATGGGCAGCTCACCCCGCGCGGCGGTGGTGACGACGATCTCGAACGAGCGTCCCCACGGTTCGCCCGGAGTGCGGACGAGGACGTCGCTCTGACCCCCGTTGACCCACAACAGGAAGGCCGAATCGGCGTCGGAGCGGTACATCGCGAGGTGGCGGCGTCCGGGATCCTGCCAGGCGTCGTCACCCATCTCGCCGTTCCAGCCGTCGAGCCAGGCGAGGTCGACCCGGCCCATGCCGTGCCCCTGGGCGTCGACGACCTCGTCGTGGGTGAGGAAGCGGGTGGTGCGCAGGATCGGGAAGTCGGCCCGCGCCTTGAGCAGGGTGCTGGTGAGTTCCGAGAGGTCGGTCCAGGTCGATTCGGTGTCCCAGTGCACCCAGCTGACCGGGCTGTCCTGGCAGTAGGCGTTGTTGTTGCCCTGCTGCGTGCGGCCCATGCCGTCGCCCGCGGTGATCATCGGGGTGCCCATGCTCAGCAGCAGCGACGCCATGAGGTTCTTGGCCTGCCGGTGCCGGAACGCGACGATTCCGGGGTCGTTGCTCTCGCCCTCCCACCCGCAGTTCCACGACCGGTTGTCGTCGGCACCGTCGCGATTGCCCTCGCCGTTGGCGTCGTTGTGCTTGACGTCGTAGGTGACCAGGTCGCGCAGGGTGAACCCGTCGTGGGCGGTGATGAAGTTGACCGACTCGCTGACCGAGCGTCCGGGATGGTCGAACAGGTCGGGTGAGCCGCACAGGCGGGTGGCGAGCTGCTGCACCCCACCGACGGCGCCGCGCCAGAAGTCACGGAAGTAATTGCGGAACTGGTCGTTCCATTCGCCCCAGCCGGGGCCCCAGTTGCCCACCTGGTAGCCGTAGGGGCCGAGATCCCACGGTTCGGCGATCATCACCGCGCGGCTGAGCACCGGGTCGTCGGCGATGGCCTGCTTGAACGCGTGGTGCTGGTCGACGTGGTGGTTCTGGTCGCGGATCAGGGTGGTGGCGAGGTCGAAACGGAACCCGTCGACGCCCATCTCGGTGATCCAGTAGCGCATCGAGTCGAGGACCATCTGCAGCACGCCCGGATGCGAGGTGTCGACCGAGTTGCCGCAGCCGGTGACGTCGTAGTCGTTGTGCAGGTCGTTGGTCAGCCGGTAGTAGCCGGCGTGGTCGATGCCCCTGTAGCACAGTCGTCGGGCCCTGGTGCCCGCCTTCGCCGGTGTGGTTGTAGACCACATCGAGGATCACCGAGATGCCGGCCTCGTGCAACGCCGAGACCATGTTCTTGAACTCGGCGACCTGCTGGCCGAGAGTGCCGAACGCCGAGTACGCCGCGTGCGGGGCGAAGAAGCCGAGCGTGTTGTAGCCCCAGTAGTTGGTGAGGCCGCGTCCGATGATGAACGGCTCGGAGACGAAATGTTGCACCGGCAGCAGTTCGACGGCGTTGACCCCGATGTCGAGCAGGTGCTGGATCACCGCCGGGTAGGCGAGACCCCCGTAGGTGCCGCGCAGGTGCTCGGGCACCGCCGGGTGCAGCCGGGTGTAGCCCTTCATGTGCAACTCGTAGACGACCATGTCGGCGAGCGTGCGCGGCTGGTCCAGCGGACGCGGCGGCGGGGAGTCGGCGACGACCACGGACAGGGGAACCGCGCCGGAGGAGTCGGCGGGGTCGGGCACGTAGTTGGATTCGGGGGCGTGATCGAGGATCGGGCCGGAATAGTCGACCCCCGCGGTGATGGCCCGGGCGTAGGGATCGAGCAGGAGTTTCGCGGGGTTGAAGCGCATGCCGGCGTCGGGATTCCATTCGCCGTGCACCCGGTAGCCGTAGCGCTGTTCCGCCGCGACCCCCTCGACGTACACCACCCAGACGCCGTCGTCGTTGCGGTGCAGGTCGTGGTTCACCTGGCTGCCGTCGTCGTCGACGAGCGCGAGCTCGACCCTGGTGGCACGGGGTGCCCAGAGGGCGAAGTGGCACCCGTCGTCACGCAACTGTGCCCCGAGGATCGACGAGTCGAGCGGGGCGCGCGTGTCTTCGGTCATGGTTCGTGTTCCTCCCATGGGCCTGTGGGGTGCACACGGCGTGTGGCGTACCACTGTCGCGAAGCCGTCCATCGCTGGAGGCCTCGGACGAGAATCATTGTGCCGTGGGATCCGAATTCCTGTCGGTTCCGCTGCGGGTGTCGCGGGCGGCAGCTGCCCGAGGATCCCGGCGAACCCCCCGCCCAACCGGACAATCATGCCCGGCCCGCCCCGGGTTGGCCAATCCGGTAGCGTCCGTGGAGTGGACGACCAGCGGCTCTACCTCGACCACGCGGCGTCGGCGCCGCTACGCGCTGAGGCCGCGGAGGCGATGACGGCGGCGATGGCCGTGGCCGGCAATCCGGCGTCGCTGCACGCGTCCGGTCGCCGGGCCCGGGCCCTGCTGGAAGACGCCCGTGAGGATCTGGCCGACGCACTGGGGGCGCACCCGAGCGAGGTCGTCCTCACCTCCGGGGGCAGCGAGTCGGATGCGATCGCGGTGCTCGGGGGGTGGCGGGCCCGTCACGGGGAGCGTCCCCGCGTCGTGGTGGGGGCCACCGAGCATCCCGCGGTGATCGGAAGCCTCGACACGCTGCCCGGCGGCGTGGTCGCCGGGGTCGATGGCGACGGCAGGCTCGACGTCGACGCCCTGAGGGCGCTGCTGGGCGACGAGGTCGGGGTGGTCTCGGTGCAGGCCGTCAACAACGAGACCGGCACGGTGCAGCCGATCGCGGCCGTGGCCGAGGCCGCGCACCGGCACGGCGCCTGGTTCCACACCGACGCCGTCCAGGCCCCCGGACACCTTCGATTCCACTTCGCCGACAGCGCTGCCGACATGGCCAGCGTGTCCGCCCACAAGGTGGGTGGCCCGGTGGGTGTCGGGGCGCTGCTGGTGCGCCGCGACGTGCGGCTGCCGCCCTACGGTCTCGGCGGACGTCAGGAGGGCGGAGTCCGCTCCGGCACCCAGGCGGTGATGCTGGCGGCCGGCTTCGCGGCGGCGCTGCGGGTGGCGGTCGACGCGCAGGGGGGCGAATCGACCCGTCTGGCGGGACTGCGCGGACGCCTCGTCGACGGGATCCTGGCCCGGATCGGGGCGGTGCGGGTCAACGGAGGCGACGAGGTGTCTCCGGCGATCGCCAACCTGACGTTCGCGGGCACCCGTGCCGACGACGTGCTGCTGCTGCTCGACCGGGAGGGCATCGACGCCTCGACCGGATCCGCCTGCCGCGCCGGCGTTCACCAGCCGAGCGAGGTGCTGCTCGCGATGGGCCGCAGCCCGGCCGAGGCGGGCGCCAGCATCCGGTTCTCGTTCGGGCACACGACCGGCCCCGACGACGTCGAGCGCCTGCTCGGCGTGCTTCCCCGGGTGGTCGAGTCGGCCCGGGCGGCCTTCGAACGCGACGATGCGCGGCCGCGACGTCCGCGCACGGGGTGACGTAGGCTGGAGCGCTGGTCGTGCCGCGCCGCGGCAGAGGTTGAGAGGGGACGCCGGGTGGGTGAACGGTTGCGGGTGCTCGTCGCGATGTCGGGGGGCGTCGACTCGGCCGTCGCGGCCGCCAGGATGGTCCGCGCCGGCCACGACGTCACCGGCGTGCATCTCGCGTTGTCGAAGAACCCCCAGTCGTTCCGCAGCGGTGCGCGGGGCTGCTGTTCGCTCGAGGACTCCCACGATGCCCGCCGGGTCGCCGACCGGCTCGCCATCCCCTTCTACGTGTGGGACCTGTCCGACGAGTTTGCCGAGCGGGTCGTCGACGACTTCGTCGCCGAGTACGCCGCCGGACGGACGCCGAACCCCTGCCTGCGCTGCAACGAGAAGATCAAGTTCGCCGCCGTGCTCGAACGGGGCCTTGCTCTCGGCTACGACGCGGTCGCCACCGGCCACTACGCGCGGCTCGACCGCGACGGCGACCAGGTCGTGCTGCGCCGGGCCGCCGACGACGCGAAGGACCAGTCGTACGTGCTCGGCGTGCTCGATCAGGAACAGTTGCGGCACAGCCTGTTCCCGCTGGCGGGTTCGACCAAGCCCGAGGTGCGGGCCGAGGCGCGCGAGCAGGGCTTCGGGGTCGCCAAGAAGCCCGACTCGCACGACATCTGCTTCATCCCCGACGGCGACACCGCAGGCTTCCTGAACCGGCGGCTCGGCACCAGGCCCGGTGAAGTGGTCGACGAGGACGGCGCGGTGCTCGGCCGTCACGAGGGCCACCACGGATTCACGGTGGGCCAGCGGCGCGGGCTGCACCTCGGCACACCGTCAGCCGATGGGCGTCCGCGCTACGTGCTGCGGATCGAACCGGTCGACAACCGGGTGGTCGTGGGCCCCCGGGAACACCTCGAGGTCAGCCGTCTCGACGGGATCCGTGCCACCTGGACACAACGCCCGGTCCGCGGCAGCTGGCGGGGCCTGGCACAGGTGCGGGCCCACGGTGAGCCGATGCCCGCCCGCATCGACAGCGACGCCACCACGATGACGGTCGCCCTCGACCGCCCGGCCACCGGCATTGCACCCGGTCAGGCGGTCGTCGTGTACGACGGCGACCGGGTGGTCGGGTCGTCGACGATCTCCCGAACGGAGCCGTGATGTACGGCACCGGGCTCGGGTCGCTGCCCGGCGACGATTTCCCCGGGGCGCTCCGGTGGGTGCTCGACGAGGTCGGTCCGTACGCCTTCCTGCCAGAACTGCCGGCGCGTGGGCCCGGGTCGGGCATCATCGGTCGGGGAATCGCGCTGCTCGACGGACTCGGCGCCGACCTGCAGCCGTCGGGCTGGCGGCTAACACCGGGCCGGGGGGCAGACCAGCGTCGGGCGGTGGCGCTGTGGAGACGCGACCTCGACGATCTCGAGGAAGGGGCCGTGGGCTATGAGGGTGATCTGCGAGTGGCGGTGGCCGGGCCCCTGACGCTGGCCGCGGCGGTGTCGCGCCCGCTCGGCGACCTCGCCCTGGCCGACCACGGCGCCCGCCGCGAGCTCGCCGCGTCGTTGGCGAGTGGTGTCGCCACCGCGCTGGCCGAGATCGCCCGACGGGTACCGGGCGCGCACGTCTGCGCCCAGATCGACGAGCCGATGCTGCCGCGGGTGCTCGCCGGCGCAGTGCCGACCGCGTCGGGCTTCTCCCGGCATCGGCCGGTGGCCGACGGTGAGGCGTCCGCGGCGTTGGGGATGCTCCGCGAGGCGATGGCCACCACGACCGACGACATCGTGCTGCACTGCTGCGCCCCCGGACTCGACCTCGCCTTGCTGGGGCGGGCGGGGCTTCGGGGCGTGTCGGTCGACGCCGGCACGCTCGTCGCCGGCGACTGGGACGCCCTCGCGCAGTGGCTCGACGGTGGTGCCCGGCTGGTGCTCGGCGTGCTGGCGACCGGCGTCCCCGACGTCGTGCCGCAACTCGACGAGGTGGTCCGGGCGGCGGTGCTCCCCCTGCAGCAGCTGGAACTCGACCCCGCCGTGGTCGTCGACCAAGTGGGCCTCAGCCCGGCCTGCGGGCTCGCGGGCTGGAGCCCGGCGGCTGCGCGCGCCGCGCTGACCGCGGTGCTGCGCGCCGCGCCGCTCGTCGCCGAGCAGTTGTCCCGCTGACCCGAACCGGCCCCGACGTGTCGCGGCCCGGCGTCAACGGCCGATCAGGACCGGGATCCGACGGGCGCCGAAGTGACCCGCGTGGTCGCCGAAATGACCGGGGATCGCCTGCCCGCAGCGCGGGCAACGTCCCTCGGGGGTGAGCCGGTAGGCGGTGACCTCGTAGCGGTCGCGTTCGATCAGGGTGGTGCCGCACCCGGGGCAGTCGGTGACCTCGCCCGAGCGGTTCGTGAGGTTGCCGGTGTAGACGAAGTGCTCGCCGGCCTCGAGGCCGATCTCCCGGGCCCGGCGCAGCGTCGTCGAGCGGCGTCGGGCGGCACGTCGATCATCCGGTAGTCGGGGTGGAACGCGCTGAAGTGGTGGGGCACGTCGGGGCCGAGTTCGGCCACCACCCACTCGCACATCCGCCGGATCTCCTCGGAGGAGTCGTTGTGGCCGGGGATCAGCAGGGTGGTGATCTCGAGCCAGACGCGCGTCTCGTGACTCAGGTAGCTGAGGGTGTCGAGCACCGGACGCAGGTGGCCGCCGGTCGCGTGCCAGTAGAAGTCCTCGGTGAACCCCTTGAGGTCGACGTTGGCGGCGTCCATGACCGAGAAGAAGTCGCTCGGGCCGCGGGAGCGATGTAGCCCGCGGTGACCGCCACGGAGTTGAGGCCGTGCGCGTGCGCGGCGTTCGCGACATCGATCGCGTACTCGGCGAAGATCACCGGGTCGTTGTAGGTGAACGCGATGCTCGCGGCGCGCCATCGGCGCGGCCGCGTCGGCGATGTCGTCGGGGCCGGCCGCGTCCATCAGCCGGTCCATCTCCTTCGACTTCGAGATGTCCCAGTTCTGGCAGAACTTGCAGCCGAGGTTGCAGCCGGCCGTGCCGAAGGACAGCACCGAGGTGCCGGGGAAGAAGTGGTTGAGCGGCTTCTTCTCGATCGGATCGATGCAGAAGCCCGACGAGCGGCCGTAGGTGGTGAGCACCATCCTGTCGCCCTCGCGGGCCCGGACGAAGCAGAAGCCGCGCTGCCCGTCGTGCAGGCGGCATTCGCGAGGGCACAGGTCGCACTGGATCCGATCGTCGTCGAGAGGGTGCCAGTAGCGGGCCGGATGGCCCGACTGGGGTACGGGGGTGATGGTCATGGTCGTCCTCCTCACGTCGAGCGGCGCGTGTCCTCCTCGTGGAACGCGGTGACCTGGTAGCGGCTGAGCCGCAGGTCGGGGTCCCAGTGGTCGGCCGGCAGGCCGGCCTTCACCTTGAGATGGCCGAGGAACTGCTGCGGGTCGGGGAGCTGGTCCCACACCTGCGGCAGGAACGTGCCCCGGTGCCGTCCGGATTCCAGGATCACGCCGTCGACGCCGGGACGCAACTGGGCGACGGCATCCGCCTCGTCGCGCACGGCGAGCGGCTCGGCGGGGGTCAGCACCGACACCTCGATCGAACGTCGCGGAACTCGCCGGACTCGAGCTCTGGGAACCGCGGATCGTGGAACGCGGCGGAGACGGCGTTGGCGAGACGTCGTCGATGAGCGGGCGCCACGGCTCGAGTGAGCCGATGCAGCCGCGCAGGCGGTGCTGCTCGGTGAGAGTGACGAACGCCGCGCCATGCTCGCGCAGCCACGGGGCGCGACGCGCCCTCGGGATGCGCGACGTCCATGCCGAGTCGATGCGCGATCGAGGCGCGCGCGATGCCGGTGAGTGTCGGGCCCGCATCAGACGGCCAGAGCGAGTGCTGCATAACCCACCACCCTTTCCTTGTCGCCGGCGGTATCGCCGGAGGTGCAGCGGCCCAGCAGGTGCGGGGTAACCCGTGCTGCCGGGCGGACAGGAGCAGCCCGTTGACGGGTCGGCACCGCACGCCTGCTCGTGGGTGAGCGTCGCGTCGAGCCGGAGGATCTGGTGCACGGTGCGGGTGTCGACGGGTTCGCCCGGTCGTAGGGCAGGTAGTGCGACAGATCGGACGACGCGATGACCACGGTCTCGGGACCACCCCACAGCGCGTCGATCGACCTCCGCCACGTCGGGGCGCAGGACGCCCCGACCGCCAGGGGGACGAGTGTGAAGTCGTCGAGCACCGACTGCAGGAACGGGACGTGCACCTCCAGGGAGTGCTCCTCGGCGTGCACGAGCGGACTGGTCGCACCTGCGTGATGCTGCGGTACAGCTGCCGGGGCGTGGCTCGACGGGCACGACGCCGAGGGGCGTCTCGAACGCGGTGGCGCCCGGCAGGGCCAGGCCGTCGGTGTAGACGCGGTGGCACGGCCCCAGCAGCACGACCCGGGTGACCTGTGCACGCCATGCGTTCGAGCAGCGCGTAGCCCAGGGCGGCGGTGGAGCCCGGAGTAGATGTAGCCCGCGTGGGGGAGGACAAGGCCTTCGGGAGCGAGGTCGAGGTCGACCATCGCGGGCGCGCGCATCGTCGAGCAGCCCGGCGATCATCGAGTCGAACTCGGATCGCCGGCCGGGATAGAAGAGGCCGGCCACTGCGGCCGGTCGAACGGCCTGCATGGCTCCATTGTCTCCCCGGCCCCGGACCTCCCGGAACGATCCGGGGCGATGAGGGTGACGGCGAACCCCCGGTCCCTCGGCCGGGCCGGGCGGGGACGCCCACTACAGTGTCGGCGTGGCGGTGTTCTCGAACCTCAACCTCAACGGGCGCACCCCGTTGCGGGTGCAGCCGAAGGTGGGGGTGTGGGGCCCGGAGGGCGTGCCCACCACCCGGGCGAAGAAGCGGATGCGGATCTGGGTGTCGCTGGCCTTCGTCGCCGCCCTCACGATCATCTGTGTGCTCGGCTACTTCTTCTACAAGGCGCTGCTCTGACGACCCGAGGTCGCCTCAGTGCGCCAGCCGAGCGAGGTGCACGAGGCGGTTGATCTCGGAGTCGAGGAACTGCGGCCCGCCGGCTCGGCCGACGACGATCGCCCGGCCCCGCGCCAGCGGCGCGACCGCGGCGGTGGTCGGCCGGCCACGAGTCGACCCAACCGGTCGGCAGTTCGAGCCGGTGCGCGGCGGCGAAGGGCGCGAGCATCGCCAACCCGTCGGAGTCGAACTCGGGTGCCAGGGCGGTGCTCATGATCACCGAGGGCCCGGTGGCCTCGATCAGTGCGGCCCACTGGCTGTGGAACACGGTGGGCGCGGCCTCGAGCAGGACCTCGGCGTCGCGCGCGGGTTCGGCGGACATCCGGTTGAGGGTGACGATGTCGCTCTCGATGCCCCACGTCTCCTGATGGCGTGACACGTAGAGCACGTGGCAGCCCGGCAGGGCGGTGCAGGCGCTGACCAGCGAGTCGGGCTGCATCGTCGGCGGAAGGTCGACCATGAAGTCGTCGATGGCCGCTCCCTCGCCCTTCTCGACGATCTCGATCGCCAGGATGTCGGCGCCGACGGAGCCGAGGGCCGTGGCCACCGCTCCGAGGGATCCGGGACGGTCTGGCAGCTGCACGCGTAACAACATCACGGAACCAGTGTCCCAAATGCCACCGACGGTTCCGAAGTCGACGCCGTTACGGTCGTGTTGCAGGCACCCGACGCCGCACCGGAGTGTCCCGGCCCGGTGCGGTGAAGACACTAGGATGACGATCTGGTCGGACGCACCGGATGGTCACGAGCTGTCATCGGTGCACCGACCCGCCTCCGACTGCTCCCTCATAAGGAGATCCACGTGTCCCTCACTCCCGATGACGTGGCCCGCCTCGCGGCGCTGGCCCGCATCGAGCTGACGCCCGCCGAGCTCGCCAAGCTGGCCCCGCAACTCGATGTCATCCTCGATTCGGTGGCCAGCGTCGCCGCCGTGGCCCAGGGAGACATCCCCCCGACCTCGCATGCGCTGCCGCTGGTCAACGTCTTCCGTGACGACGTCGTCACCGGATCACTGAGCCAGCGACAGGTGCTCGCCAACGCCCCCGACGCCGAAGACGGCCGGTTCCGCGTCCCGCGGATCCTCGACGAGGAGGCGTGATGGATCCCATCGTGCGACGCAGCGCCGCCGATCTGGCGGCGGCCATCCGCTCCGGCGAGCTCAGCGCGGTCGAGGTCACCCAGGCGTTCCTCGACCGTATCGACGCCGTCGACGCCGTCGTGCACGCCTTCCTCGCGGTCGACCGCGAGCGGGCGCTCGAGACCGCGCGCCGGGTCGACGCCAAGCGGGACGCCGGGGAGCCCCTGGGCCCGCTGGCGGGTGTGCCCATCGCGGTCAAAGACCTGCTCAGTTACGAGGGGTTACCCACCACCGCCGGTTCCCGGATCCTCGAGAACTACCGCCCGGTCTACAACGCGACGATCGTCCAGCGGCTCATCGACAACGACCTCGTGATCCTCGGCAAGACCAACCTCGACGAGTTCGCGATGGGCAGCTCCACCGAGACGTCGGCCTTCGGACCGACCCACAACCCGTGGGATCTCGACCGGATCCCCGGCGGGTCGGGAGGTGGTTCGTCGGCGGCCCTGGCAGCCTTCGAAGCGCCGCTGGCGATCGGCACCGACACCGGCGGGTCGATCCGTCAGCCCGCCTCGGTCACCGGCACCGTCGGCGTCAAGCCCACCTACGGCGGCACGTCGCGCTACGGGGTGGTCGCGATGGCCTCGAGCCTCGACCAGCCGGGTCCGTGCGCCCGAACCGTCGAGGACGCCGCCCTGCTGCACGAGATCATCTGCGGGCACGACACCCTCGACTCCACCTCCATCGACCGGCCGGTGCCGCCGGTGGTCGAGGCGGCGCGAAGCGGCGACGTGCGCGGGATGCGCATCGGGGTCGTCACCGAACTGGGCGGGGAGGGCTACGCCCCCGGGGTCGAGCAGCGATTCGGTGAGGCCGTCGACCTGCTCAGGCAGGCGGGGGCCGAGATCGTCGAGGTGAGTTGTCCCCACTTCGTCTACGCCCTGCCCACCTATTACCTCATCATGCCCGCCGAGGTCAGTTCCAACCTCGCCCGCTACGACGGGATGCGCTACGGGTTGCGCCGCGGCGACGACGGCAGCAACTCGGTGGAACAGGTGATGAGCCTGACCCGCGGCCAGGGCTTCGGCGAGGAGGCCAAGCGGAGGATCATCCTCGGCACGTACGCCCTGTCCAGCGGCTACTACGACGCCTATTACGGATCGGCGCAGAAGGTGCGCACGCTGATCACCCGCGACTTCGACGCGGCGTTCGAACAGTGCGACGTGCTGGTGTCGCCCTCGACACCCACCACGGCGTTCAGACTGGGGGAGCGGGTCGACGACCCGCTGGCCATGTACAAGGCCGACCTGTGCACGATCCCGTCGAACCTCGCCGGCAACGCGTCCGCGTCGTTCCCCTGTGGACTGGCGCCCGAGGACGGGCTCCCGGTCGGGTTCCAGGTGATGGCCCCGCCCCTGGCCGACGACCGGCTCTACCGGGTCGGCTCGGCGCTGGAACGGGCCCTCGTCGAACGATGGGGCGGGCCGCTGCTCGACCGCGCGCCCGTGCTCGCCGGCCCGGGGCAGGCATCCGTCGAGGAGGAGAAGTGATGGACGATCTGCTCGAGATGGACGAGGTGATGGCGGCGTTCGACCCGGCCATCGGACTCGAGGTGCACGTGGAACTCAACACCGCGTCGAAGATGTGGTGCGGCTGCTCCACGGCCGCGGGCTCCGCACCGAACACCCAGGTGTGCCCGGTGTGCCTCGGGCTGCCCGGGTCACTGCCCGTGGTCAACGCCAAGGCCGTCGAATCGGTGATCCGGATCGGCCTGGCGCTCAACTGCCGGATCGCGGAATGGTGCCGCTTCTCGCGGAAGAACTACTTCTACCCCGACATGACCAAGGACTACCAGATCAGCCAGTACGACGAACCGATCTGCTTCGACGGCAGCGTCGACCTCGACGTCGACGGGCGCACCCGCACGATCGGGATCGAACGGGTGCACATGGAGGAGGACGCCGGCAAGCTCGCTGCACGGTGGCGCCACGGGACGCATCCACGACGCCGACCACTCGCTGGTCGACTACAACCGGGCGGGCGTCCCGCTGATGGAGATCGTCACCCGCCCGGTCACCGGCCTGGGCGTCGACGCGCCGGCCGTCGCCCGCGCCTACATGGCCCACCTGCGCGAACTCATGCGGGCGTTGGGGGTGTCCGACGCCAGGATGGAGCAGGGCAATCTGCGCTGCGACGCGAACATCTCACTGGCCCCGAAGGGCAGCCCCGAACTGGGCACCCGCACCGAGACCAAGAACGTCAACTCCCTGCGCTCGGTCGAGGCGGCGATCACCTACGAGATGCGACGGCAGGGCGCGATCCTCGCCGCGGGTGGCCGGGTGAAGCAGGAGACGCGGCACTGGCACGAGGAGGGTTACACCTCCCCGGGCCGCTCCAAGGAGGAGGCCGAAGACTACCGCTACTTCCCCGAACCCGACCTGGTGCCGGTCGCGCCGAGCCGGGAATGGGTGGAGCAGCTGAGGGCGACCCTGCCGGAACCCCCCGCTGGGCGGCGCGCCGCGGCTGCAGGCGCACTGGCGGTTCACCGACCTCGAG
Organism: uncultured Actinomycetota bacterium; assembly: GCA_963798885.1. GTDB lineage: Bacteria > Actinomycetota > Actinomycetes > Propionibacteriales > Propionibacteriaceae > JAJYQH01. The sequence goes on from CAWCUX010000013.1 coordinate 283,102, forward strand.
ATGCGCGACGTGCTGGGTACCGAGGGGGCGATCGACCTCATCGAGGCCACCGTCTCGGCGGGGGCGTCACCGGCGTCGGCGCGCAAGTGGTGGCTCGGGGAACTCGCACGCCGGGCCAACGAGACCGGGTCGGCTCTCGACGACCTGCCGATCGGGCCGTCGCAGGTGGCCGAGCTGCAGTCACTCGTCGACGCCGGCACGATCAACGACAAGCTGGCCCGCGAGGTGATCGAGGGGGTGCTCGCCGGCGAGGGCGATCCGACGGTCGTGGTCGAGTCTCGGGGGCTGGCGGTCGTCGACGACGACGCGGCCCTGTCGGACGCCGTCGAGGCGGCGATCGCCGCGAACCCCGACGTGGCCGAGCGGATCCGAGGCGGCAAGGTGCAGGCCGCCGGCGCGCTGATCGGTGCGGTCATGAAGCAGATGCAGGGGCGGGCCGACGCCGCGAAGGTGCGGGAGCTGATCCTCACCCGGCTCGGCTGAGCCCGGCGTCCGGTGGAGCAGACTGGGGGCGTGGACGAACGGTCGCTACCCCGAGTCCCGGCGCCACCGGGGGTCACGCTGCTGCACCGGGTGTCGGTGAAGCCGCATCACGTCGACGCGTGGCGTGCCCTGTGGGATGACGAGCGGGCCCTGCGCGCCGCGCACGGGTTCGTGACGCACCGGGCCTTCCTCGGCACCATCGCCGAGCCCAAGCTCACCTGGCTCTACTCGCACCCCGATCCCGCGGCGGGGGAGCGCGCACTGGCGGCCGACCCCCGGTGGGCCGACCTGACGGTCGCGGATGGCGCCGCACCGGTTCGCCAACCTGCTGGTGCGTCGCGTGCGCGTCGAACTGCTCACCCGTGCCGACCCCCCGTCGCCCGCCGGACGGATCGCGATCATCCGGCGCTACAGCATCGTCGGTGACTGGTCGGATTTCCTGGCCATCTGGCGTCGGATCGTGCCCGTGCGGGAACGCCACGGGTTCCGCTGCCTGTTCGCGGTGTCCGACGAGCCCGCCTCGATGTTCACCTGGTCGTTCGACTTCGCGGGCACGTGGGAGGAGTTCCCGGCCGCCCAGCGCGGCTACTACCGCGACCCGGCCCGGATCGACCTGCGGGGGGTGTTCGACCACATGGCCGACTACGACATCACCCCGGCCGACCAGCTGCCGGTCGACTGATGGGCCGGCGCCGGCCTCACAGCGAGGTCTGGTGGGCGAGGAACTGCGCGACCGCCTCGTCATCACCCACGACGGTGACCTGCGCCGCGTCCCGACGGCCGCTCAGGGCCAGCAGCAGCTCGGCCGGCTCGCCGACCAGCGTGACCGTGCGGTCACCCGCGCGCAGCCGGGCCGACTCCCCGCCCGGCCGTTCGACGACCACCCCCACGGGCGCGCGCCGCAGCACCATCTTGCCCATCATCCGGGTGGGCGACCACAGGCGATCCTGATCGGCGCGGGACAGGGGCCGGGGTGCCTCGGGGTGGTCGCCGGCCCGGCGCACATCCTCGTGGTGGATGAACAGCTCGGACGTGTTCGCGAGCTCGTCGACGGCGTGGAACCGGAAGGGGGTGAAGCCGCGCGCGCCGCGCCGCAGGCCGTCGACGATGCCCCGGTAACCGAGGCGGTGCAGGACGGCCCGCATCCGCGTGTCGGTCAACCCCGCCAGCGCGGGGACGGCGACACCGACGCCCGCCCAGGGCTCGTTCTCACGCACCCACAGATGGGCGGCGAGGTCGGCCGCTGTCCACCCCTCGCAGAGCGTCGGGGCGTCGGGGCCCACGCGGTCGAACAGGTCGCACAACTCGGCGCGTTCACGGGCGGCGAGGCTCGTCATGGTTCTCCTTGGACGGTCGGTGAGGGGAGGTCAGCGGGGCACGCTGCACGTGCCCACCCCCATCCTGCCCTCTCGACCGAATCATCCGGCCGTGGACGCCGACGGCGGGTTCCGCCGCCGAGTGCCATAGGGCCGGGTGCGGTGTACAGGGCCTCCCTGGCCAGCGCCGCCCGGGCCCCGCCCGCGGCGGCGAGATCTCGCAGCAACGCCGACGTGTCGCGTCCGCCGCGACTCGCGCGAGGCCGAGGATCAGTTCCCGCTCGGCCCGTGGACCGGGTTCGAGATCGAGCAGCACCGGGCGGCGCGGGCGCCGGCGGCCTCGTTGTTGCCGGGCCAGCATCCCCACCAGCACGGCCGACTGCAGGCCGAGGTCGCACTCGTCGGGTACCCGGCGCGACAGCCGGTCGAGCGCCTCGTGGCTGGCGAGGTCGACGACCTCGGCGACGTCGGCCCAGCGCAGGTGCAGGTCGTCGTAGGCGTGGCGCATCGCTCGACCCACGAAGCTGATGGGGGCTCAGCGCGATCAGGGCCCGCAGGGCGGCGATCCGGGCATCACGGACGCCCGACGGCTCCGCGCGTCGACGGCCCTGCCGACCCCGGTGCACAACAACTCGAAGCCGTTGTCGCAGCGCGAGAACACATCCTGGGAGTCGGTCTGCAGGTCGGGCGGCGTGCCGTCGGGGCGTTCCGCCCACGCGGTCGCCGTCGTCAAGGGCGGCCCGGTCGCCCCAGGCGCGAGGATCATCGCCGCGACCACGCGATGGAAGGGCAGGGGTGAGCGTGTCGAGGATCCAGCGCAGCGCCGGCGCGCGGGACCGGCTGCCGCGCAGGCCGTCCTCGAGGACGTCGAGGGCTCCGAACCCCGTGCCGCGGTCGGACACGAACAGGGCCCGCTGCTGCTGTTCGACGCTCAGCCCGTGCCGCTTCGCCCGTACGGGACTCGTCCACCGCGGCCCCCTTCCGGTTCCACTGTAGGGTCCGGCGGCCGGCCGGGCGACGGTCGTGGCGATCGGGGAGCGAGGCCCTAAACTCGGCGCCATGCCCCTCGACCCGACCATCGCCTCGCGATTACCCGGAACGCCGACGGCCTGTCCCCGCGATCGCCCAGGACGCCACCACCGGTGCGGTGCTCATGCTCGCCTGGATGGACGACGAGGCATTCGCCCGCACCCTGGCCACCCGAAGCGCCACCTACTGGTCGCGCAGCCGCCAGGAGTACTGGGTCAAGGGTGAGACCAGCGGGCACACCCAGCGGGTGCGATCGGTGAGTCTCGACTGCGACGGCGACGCGATCCTGCTGCGGGTCGACCAGGTCGGACCCGCCTGCCACACCGGCACCGCGACCTGCTTCGACTCACGCGAGCTGTTCGACGACCGGCGCGCGACGGCTGGCGGGGGATTCGGCGGCGACCGGGGGACGGGCATGAGCATCGGGATCGACCTCGACGAGTTCGGCCGCCGGGCCGACGCGGGGGCGCGGGTCATCCCCGTGTGGACCGTGCTGCGCTGCGACGACCTCACACCCCTCGGCATCTACCGGTCGCTGTGCGGTGAGCGTGAGCTCACCTTCCTGCTCGAGTCGGCCGAGGCGGGGGTCTGGTCGCGCTACTCGTTCATCGGCGTCGACGCACAGGCGACGCTCACCGAACGGCAGGGCCGGGCGGCGTGGCTCGGGCGTCCGATCGACGGCGTCCCCGACTCGGGTGACCCACTGGTCGCCCTCGCCCGCACCCTCGAGGTGTTGAACACCCCGGCACACGCCGATCTGCCGCCGCTCACGTCGGGCATGGTCGGTTACCTCGCCTACGACGTCGTCCGCCGGGTCGAGACCCTGCCCGACACCAACCCCGACGACCTGCAGGTGCCCGAACTGGTCATGATGCTCGCGTCCGACATGGCGGTCGTCGACCACCACACCGGAGAGCTCTGGCTGATCGCGAACGCGGTCAACTTCGACGACTCCCCGTCGGGACTCGAGGACGCCTACCGCGACGCGGTCCGCCGCGTCGGCGACATGGTCACCCGGATCGCCCAGCCCCAGGCCCCCGTGCTCACCAGCAGGGTCGACGGCGAGCCGGCCCAGCCGCGGCGCCAGCGCAGCGCGGAGTCGTTCGGTGCCGCGGTCGAGCGGGCCGTCGACCACATCAGGGCGGGCGACGCGTTCCAGATCGTCGTGAGCCAGCGCTTCGACCTCGAGACCGGTGCCGACGCTCTCGATGTCTACCGCGAACTGCGCAGCATCAACCCGAGCCCCTACCTGTACCTGCTGCGCCTGCCCGGCTTCGCGGTCGTCGGATCGAGCCCCGAGGCGCTGGTCACCGTCAAGGACGGCGAGGCACTCACCCATCCGATCGCCGGCTCCCGGCCGCGGGGGCGCGACGAGCGGGAGGACCAGCACCTCGAAGTGGAACTGCTCGCCGACGCCAAGGAACGGGCCGAACACCTCATGCTCGTCGACCTCGGGCGCAACGACCTCGGTCGCGTCTGCAAACCGGGCACCGTCGCGGTGACCGAGTTCATGACCGTGCGCCGGTACAGCCACATCATGCACCTCGAGTCGACGGTGACCGGAACGCTCGCAGAGGGCCGCAGCGCGCTCGACGTCACCTTGTCGTGTCTGCCCGCCGGCACCTTGTCGGGGGCCCCCAAGGTTCGGGCGATGGAGATCATCGACGAGTTGGAACTGTCCCGCCGCGGGCTTTACGGCGGGGCCGTGGGCTACTTCGACTTCGCCGGCAACTCCGACATGGCGATCGCGATCCGCACCGCGCTGCTCAAGGACGGCCTCGCCCACGTTCAGGCCGGCGGCGGCATCGTCGCCGATTCGGTGGCCGCCACCGAGAACACCGAGACCGAGAATAAGGCCGCCGCGGCCCTGCGAGCCGTGCAGCGGGCCGCCCAACGGCGGGTCGTGGTCGCGCCGGGGGCATCGTGATCCGAGTTCACGACCGGGCGCTCGTCACGGTGGCCGGGGCGCTCGGCTCCGGTCGCCGGGGCCGTCGTGTCGGGTCGCGTGTGGTACCACACGGCGGGGCACGGGTTCACCGGCACCGAACTCAGCGACGGCGCCGTCGAGGCCCTCGCGCTGGCGGCCCTGGCGGGGGTCGGGGTCACCCTGCTCCTCGGAGTGTGGGGGCGACGCGTCGTCGGGCGGCCTCATCGCCCTGCTCGGGCTGGGGGTGCTGCTGGTGTCGGTGCTGCGGCGGACGCCGACATCCGCCCAACTGCACCAGGTGCTGGGCGTCAGCGAGGCCTCCGGACCGCGACGGCCTGGGCGTGGATCGCCGCGGTGCTGGGCGCCGTGATCGCTGCGTCCGGAACGGGCTTCGTGCTGCGGGCCCACCGGTGGCGCAGCCCGAGCTCCCGGTTCGACCGTGATGCCGCGCGGCGCCAACGGGTGGTCACGACCAGCCTCGACGCGTGGAAGGCGCTGGACGCCGGTGACGATCCCACGGAATTTGGCGGTAACCTCACCCATGACGCGTCGACGGCGCGTCACGACCCGACCGGACCAAGGTCCGGCACCCCGACCCAGCAGGAGCAGTCATGAGCTCGGCGTATCCGCCCGAGAAGTACCACGACGGCCGCAGCCCCTCGGCGTGGACCGTGTCGATCGGCGGCATGGTGGCCGGCTTGATCATCGCGATCGGTGCGGTGCTCGGGCCCAACTGGCCGCTGATCTTCGCCGGTGTCGGGCTGTTCGCCGTCGCCGGCGTCATCGCCATGGTGCTCGAGTCGACGCGGCCTGTCGAACCGGACCTGACGGGCTTCTCGTGGGCGTCCTCGATGAGATCATCGCCTCGGTGCGGGTCGACCTTGCCGAGCGGCAACGCTCGGTGCGGCTGAGCGACCTGCGGGCCCTTGTCGACAAGATCGGCCCGGCGCGCCCGGTGCTCGACGACTTCCGCGCCCCCGGGGTGTCGGTCATCGCCGAGGTGAAGCGGGCGAGTCCGAGCAAGGGGCCGCTGGCCGCCATCGAGCATCCCGCGGACCTCGCCGCCGAGTACGAGGCCGGCGGCGCGTCCGCGATCAGTGTGCTCACCGAGGCCCACCGGTTCAACGGGTCGCTCGACGACCTCGACGCCGTGCGGGAGCGGGTCGGGGCCCCGATCCTGCGCAAGGACTTCATGGTCACCGAGTACCAGCTCGTCGAGAGCCGCGCCCACGGGGCCGACCTGTGCCTGCTGATCGTCGCCGCCCTCAACGACACCATGCTTCGCACCCTGCACCGTACGGCCCTCGACCTGGGTCTCACCCCGCTGGTAGAAGTGCACACCCCCGACGAGGCGCGCCGGGCGGTCGACCTCGGAGCGCAACTCATCGGGGTCAACAACCGCAACCTGCAGACTCTCGAAGTCTCCATCGAACAGTTCGGAGAGCTGGCGCAGTTGATCCCGGACACGACCGTCAAGGTCGCCGAGTCCGGTCTCAAGGGTCCCGACGATGTCGCCCTCGTGCACGGCCAGGGCGCGAACGTGGTACTGGTGGGGGAGGCTCTGGTAAGCCACGGCGACCCCCGCTCAGCGGTCGCGGCACTGCGCGGGGCCGCCAGTTCGCACGCCGAATCCAGTTGACCGTCGAGCGTCGCGGGGCCGACCGGAGCACCCGACCGACCGATCACCCGGTGCCGACGGCACCGCTCACCCGGAGGAGCCGCATGTCGTCCGACAATCCCCCCCAGTCGCCCTCGGGCCGGTCGTTGCCCGACGCCCACGGCCATTTCGACGCCTTCGGTGGCAAGTTCGTCCCGGAGGCCCTGTCGGCCGCCCTGGAGGAACTCGAGGCGGCGTTCACGGCCGCCTCGGCAGATCCGCAGTTCCTGGCGGAACTGGACTCGCTGCGCCGTGACTACGCCGGGCGTCCGACCCCGATCACCGAGGCCAGGCGTTTCTCCCAGCACTGCGGAAACGCGCTGATCCTGCTGAAGCGTGAAGACCTCAACCACACCGGTAGCCACAAGATCAACAACGTGCTGGGCCAGGCACTGCTCACCCGGCGGATGGGCAAGAAGCGGGTCATCGCCGAGACCGGTGCCGGTCAGCACGGTGTCGCGACCGCGACCGCCGCCGCGCTGTTCGGCCTCGAGTGCCGGGTCTACATGGGCACGGTCGACACCGAGCGTCAGGCGCTCAACGTCGCCCGGATGCAGTTGCTGGGCGCCGAGGTGGTGGCCGTCGCCGCGGGCTCGCAGACGCTCAAGGACGCGATGAACGAGGCGATGCGCGACTGGGTCACCAACGTCGACACCACCCACTACCTCATCGGCACCGTGGCCGGGCCGCACCCATTCCCGATGCTGGTGCGTGAGTTCCAGCGGATCATTTCCACCGAGGCCCGCGCGCAGATGCTCGAGCGTTACGACCGGCTCCCGGACGCGGTCGCCGCCTGCGTCGGCGGCGGTTCGAACGCGATGGGCATCTTCGCCGACTTCATCCCCGACGACGAGGTGCGGCTGATGGGTTACGAGGCCGGCGGAGAAGGGGTCGCCACCGGCCGGCACGCCGCGACCATCTCCGCCGGCGACGTCGGCGTGCTACACGGGATGCGCACCTACGTGCTGCAGGACGACGACGGCCAGACCAGGGAATCCCATTCGATCTCGGCCGGGCTCGACTATCCGGGCGTCGGCCCCGAGCATGCCTGGCTCGCCTCCACCGGGCGGGCACGCTACGAAGCGGTCACCGACACCGAGGCGATGGAGGCGCTGCGCCTGCTCACCCGCACCGAGGGCATCATGCCGGCCATCGAGTCGGCGCACGCGGTCGCCGGTGCTCGACGCCTTGCCCTGCGGTGGGCCGAGGAGCGGCCCGATTGGCATCCGATGATTCTCGTGAACATCTCCGGGCGCGGCGACAAGGACGTCGACACGGCGATCCGCTGGTTCGGCCTCGACGGTTCGGCCGACGCCACGACCGGAGCACTGCGGTGAGCGCGGCGGGCGCACCGACGGAACCGGACCTTCGACGGGTCGGCCCGGCTCGGTCGCAGCGGGCGGGCACTGGCCGATGCCGGGGCCGACGGCCGGGCCGCGCTGATCGGCTACCTCCCCGTCGGCTACCCGAGCGTCGAGCGCTCGATCGAGGCCATGGTGGCGCTCACCGAGGGCGCCGAGGGGCCCGGCGTCGACCTGGTCGAGATCGGCATGCCGTACTCCGACCCGGTGATGGACGGCCTGGCCATCCAGCACGCCACGACCCGGGCACTGCAACGGGGGGTTCGCACCCGCGACGTGCTGCGGGCGGTCGAGGCGGTCGCGGCCACCGGCACCCAGGCGCTGGTGATGATCTACTGGAACCTCGTCGAGCACTACGGCGTGGACGCGTTCGCGCGTGACCTCGCCGCCGCGGGGGGCAGCGGTCTCATCACCCCCGACCTCACCCCCGACGAAGCCGGCCCGTGGATCGCGGCGTCCGACGCCCACGCGCTCGACAGGGTGTTCCTCGTCGCGCCGTCGTCGACACCCGACCGGGTGGCGATGACCACCGGCTCCTGCCGCGGATGGGTCTACGCCACCTCGGTCATGGGGGTCACCGGCGCTCGCAGCGCGACCTCGGAGGCTGCCCCGGTGCTGGTCGACCGGATCCGGGCGGTCGCGCCCGACCTGCCGGTCGGCGTGGGCCTCGGCGTGTCGAACGGGGGTCAGGCGGCGGAGGTGGCTCGCTTCGCCGACGCCGTCATCGTCGGTTCGGCACTGGTCAAGTGCCTCATCGACGCCGAGGAGGGCAGCGGCCTCGGCTCGCTGCGACGGGTCGTCGACGACCTCGCCGGTGGCGTGAGAGGGCACGGCTGAGGCGCGCCCATGGCATTCGACGCGCACCAGGCAAACCGGCGACTGGTCGTCGCACCGTTGGGGGCGAGCGTCAGCGTGGTCGTCACGCTCGTCCTCGCGGGAATCGGCGGCTGGCTCATCGCCACCTCGGGTGGACCGCTGCGGATGTCGTTCGGCATCGCGGTGCTCTGGGTCGGGCTGAACGTGCTGATCGTGGGTCTCGTGTCCAGCACCGCCTGGCGGCGCCGGAGCGTCGTCGTCGGAGGTGAGCGGGTCGCCCAGTCGGCGTCAGCCGCGCCGCGCGAGGGTTCCCGTCATCGCCACGGAGTCGTCCTGACGACGCCGGGCGGGCAGCCCGCACGGACGCTGCACGGCTTCGTCACACTGCGGGAGCAGGCCGCCGTCCGCCTCGCCGGCCGGCTCAACGGATTGCTGGGTGCCACGACCGTCGACGGGCCCACCGGCGTGCGAACCGGACGCCCCCGGGCAATCGGCGCCGGTCGCCCCCGCGCCGCCCGCCGACATCGTGGGCGCGACCGCGAGCGACCACGACGAGATCGACCACGAGGCCGAGACCGTGCTGCTGCGCCGCGGACTTCCCCTCGTCGACGCGGGGTCTCACGATGGGGCCCGCGACGTCGTCGGCCGCGACGATCGGGCCCCCGACGACACGGTCGTCCTGCCCCGCCGCGCCCGGATGGAATGACTTTCGCGCACGGCGTGTCATGACCCCTCCCGGACGCTGCACGGCCCACGGCCGCGCGCTCGGGTTGGTTGGGGTGGTGACGCTGGCTAGAGTCATGGACTTGTGACCACCTGTGCACGACAGGGTGCGCGACCGGCAGCCGCCGCCCGCACCGTGGAAGCCCGGCCCGCGGGCCGGGCGGTCGCTCATGGGGCCGACATCACCCGGCCCGTCCAACCGCAGGGATGAGGATTCCCATGACGTCGCTGACTGCCGCGGGCCCGCTCGCGATCCCGCTGTTCCTCCCGAGCCCGCCCTGGCGCGACTTCCACATCGGGCCGCTGACCATCCACTATTACGCGCTGTGCATCCTGACCGGGATCGTCATCGCGTGGATCATGACCAAGCGACGCTTCATCGCCCGCGGCGGCAGCGGTGAACAGTTCGAGAACATCGCCGCGGTGAGCATCGTGCTCGGCATCATCGGGGCCCGCCTCTACCACATCACCAGCGACTACGAGCTCTACTTCGTGCCCGGCAAGGACCCGATCCGGGCCCTGTACATCTGGGACGGCGGGCTCGGCATCTGGGGCGCCGTCGCGCTCGGCGGCCTCGGCGTCTGGCTGATGGCACGCCACTACGGGATCCCCTTCGGTGACATCGCCGACAGCTTCGCTCCCGGGTTGCTCGTCGCCCAGGCGATCGGCCGGATCGGGAACTGGTTCAACCAGGAGTTGTTCGGCCGCCCGACGACCCTTCCCTGGGGACTGCAGATCGCACCGCAGTACCGTCCGGCCGGCTTCACGCAGTACGCGACGTTTCACCCGACGTTCCTCTACGAACTGATCTGGGACCTGTTCGCCGCGTTCGTCCTGCTCCGCCTCGAGCGACGGTTCCGGCTCGGCCGCGGTCGCACGTTCACCGCCTACGTCGCGCTGTACACGTTCGGTCGTTTCTGGGTCGAGTCGCTCCGCATCGACCACGCCAACAAGCCGTTCGGCTTCCGTCTCAACGACTACACCTCGGCCATCGTCTTCATCGGGGCGATCGTGGCCTGGGTGATGCTCGCCCGCAAGCGTCCCGGTGTGCTCGACCATCCCCTGACCCCGCGATCCGAGCGGGAGCACCCCTCCGGACTGTCGGACGGCGGCGAGGGCACCGGCGACGGGGAGACCGCCGGATCGGCCCCGACCCCCTCGTCGGGCGGCGGATCCGCACCCTCCGGCGCTGACGGGAGCGCCGCTCCGTCGGCCCCGAGCGTGTCCGACAGCTGAAAAGAGGCCGCCGGGTGACCCCTCAGCCACTAGGTTGGGGCGGCACCCGGATGTGTGCCGATCCGTGCTCCGAGCCGGTCGCGTCCTTGCGCATCCCTCAACGCGTGCCCCATAGTCTGTGGGTGACCCGGCCGACCCCGGACGGGCGATCATGCGAGGCCGTGCCCGCCGGAGCCCCTGGCAGCAGGCCGAGGGTGCCGGCGTCACCGCCCGGTTCCATCCGGGTCACACGCTCCACCAGACCTGCCTGCGCAGGCCGACAGATGGGAGAACCGATGGTGGGAGAGATCTTCCCCAGCATGCCTCAGCAGGGTCTTTACGACCCCGCGTTCGAGCACGACGCCTGCGGCGTCGCGTTCGTCGCCAAGCTCGACGGCGTGCCGACCCATGAGGTCGTCGAACAGGGTCTGCTGGCGCTCAAGAATCTCGACCACCGCGGAGCGACCGGTGCCGACCCCGCCGCCGGCGACGGCGCCGGCATCCTCATGCAGGTGCCCGACGCGTTCCTGCGCGAGGTGTGCGAATTCGACCTTCCCGAGGCCGGGCGGTTCGCGGTCGGCCTGGCCCATCTGCCCACCGACCCGACCCGACGCGAGTACGCGCGGGCGACGATCGCCCGGATCGCGATCGAGGAACGCCTCACCGTGGTCGGATGGCGCGACGTGCCCGTGCGCACCGAATCCCTCAGCCCGATCTCGCTGGCGGTCATGCCGCACTTCGAGCAACTGGTCGTGAGTTCCGTCGATGACCGGGCGGGCGTCGACCTCGACCGGGTCACCTTCGTGCTGCGCCGTCGCGTGCAGAACGAGGCCGGCATCTACTTCCAGTCGTTGTCCTCGCGCACCATGGTCTACAAGGGCATGCTGACCACCGACCAGCTCGAGGAGGTCTTCCCCGACCTGCACCACGAGCAGTTCCGCTCGGCGCTGGCGCTGGTGCACTCGCGGTTCTCGACCAACACCTTCCCCGCCTGGGAACTCGCGCACCCGTACCGGATGATGGCCCACAACGGCGAGATCAACACGGTGATGGGCAACCGCAACTGGATGCGCGCCCGGGAGGCCCTGCTGCAGAGCGACCTCATCCCCGGTGACCTCGACCGGGTCTTCCCGATCTGCACGCCGGGCGGTTCCGACTCCGCGTCGTTCGACGAGGTGCTCGAGCTGCTGCACCTGGGCGGCCGCTCGCTGCCGCATGCGGTGCTCATGATGATCCCCGAGGCGTGGCAGAAGAACGCCACCATGGACCCTGCGCGGCGTGCCTTCTACGAGTTCCACGCCTCGATCATGGAACCGTGGGACGGGCCCGCGAGCGTCACCTTCACCGACGGCACCCTGATCGGCGGCGTCCTCGACCGCAACGGTCTGCGCCCGGCCCGCTACTGGGTCACCGACGACGGCCTGGTCGTGTTCGCGTCCGAGGCGGGCGTGCTGCCGATCGAGCCCCGGCGGGTGGTGCAGAAGGGACGCCTGCAGCCGGGGCGGATGTTCCTCGTCGACACCGACGAGCACCGGATCATCGACGACGACGAGATCAAGGCCCGCCTGGCCGCGACCCACCCCTACACGGAGTGGCTCAAGAACAAGATCACCCTCGACGACCTGCCCGAGCGCGTGCACGTCGTGCACAGCCACGCGTCGGTCACCCGCCGCCAACAGGTGTTCGGGTACAGCCACGAAGACCTGCGCCTTCTCATCGCGCCGATGGCCAACACCGGCGCGGAGGTCGTCGGCTCGATGGGCAACGACACGCCGCTGGCGGTGCTGAGCGATCGGCCGCGACCGCTGTTCGACTACTTCCAGCAGCTGTTCGCCCAGGTCACCAACCCGCCGCTCGACTCGATCCGCGAGGAACTGGTCACCTCGCTCGCCGGATCGATCGGGCCCGAGATGAACCTGCTCACGCCCGGTCCCGAATCCTGCCGTCAACTCGAGATCCCGTATCCGATCCTCACCAACGAGGAACTGTCCCGGATCGTGCACATCAACCGCGACGGCGACCAGCCCGGGTACGCGACGCACGTCGTGCGGGGTCTCTACCAGGTCGCCGGCGGTGGGGCCGGGCTTCGTCACCGCCTCGACGAGATCCGCGCCGAGGTCTCCGAGGCGATCAGCGGAGGGGCCCGGACGATCGTCCTGTCCGACCGGCATTCCGACGCCGACCGCGCACCGATTCCCTCGCTGCTGCTCACCTCGGCGATCCACCACCACCTCGTCCGGGAGAAGACCCGTACCCAGGCGGGGCTGGTCGTCGAGGCCGGCGACGTCCGCGAGGTGCACCACGCGGCGCTGCTCATCGGCTACGGCGCGGCCGCGGTCAACCCCTACCTCATGTTCGAGTCGGCCGAGGACATGGCCCGCAACGAGCTCTACGTCTCGGTCGCCCCCGAGCGGGCGATCAAGAACGTCGTCAAGGGTCTCGGCAAGGGCATCCTCAAGGTCATGAGCAAGATGGGGGTGTCGACGCTCCAGTCGTACACCGGCGCGCAGATCTTCGAGGCCCTCGGACTGTCGAGGGAGTTCGTCGACGAGTTCTTCACCGGCACCGTGAGCAAGATCGGGGGGATCGGGCTCGACGAACTCGCCGAGACGATCCGCCAGCGCCATGCCCGCGCCTACCCGGCCAGCCGGATCGCGCTGCCGCACCGCACCCTGCCGGTCGGCGGTGAGTACCAGTGGCGCCGCGAGGGGGAGGAGCACCTGTTCGACCCCGAGACGGTGTTCCGGCTGCAGCACGCGACCGCGACCGGACGCTACGACATCTTCAAGCAGTACACGGCGCGGGTCAACGAGAACTCCGAGCGGCTGATGACCCTGCGGGCCCTGCTGAAGTTCCGGTCCGATCGGCCGAGCATCCCGATCGAGGAGGTCGAGCCCGCGACCGAGGTCGTCAAGAGGTTCTCAACCGGCGCGATGAGCTACGGGTCGATCTCGCAGGAGGCCCACGAGACGCTGGCGATCGCGATGAACTCGATCGGCGCCAAGTCGAACACCGGTGAGGGCGGCGAGGACCGCGACCGGCTCTACGACCCGCGGCGTCGCAGCGCGATCAAGCAGGTGGCCTCGGGCCGCTTCGGGGTCACCTCCGAATACCTGGCCAACGCCGACGACATCCAGATCAAGATGGCGCAGGGTGCCAAGCCCGGCGAGGGAGGCCAGCTGCCCGGGCCGAAGGTCTACCCCTGGGTGGCCAAGACCCGCCACTCGACGCCCGGCGTCGGACTCATCTCTCCGCCCCCGCACCACGACATCTACTCGATCGAGGATCTCAAGCAGCTCATCCACGACCTCAAGTGCGCCAACCCGGTGGCCCGGGTGCACGTCAAGCTCGTCGCCGAGGTCGGTGTGGGCACGGTCGCGGCGGGCGTGTCCAAGGCCAAGGCCGATGTCGTGCTCATCTCCGGGCACGACGGCGGCACGGGCGCGGCACCCCTCACGTCGGTGAAGCACGCCGGCGGCCCCTGGGAACTCGGGCTGGCCGAGACCCAGCAGACGCTGCTTCTCAACGGGTTGCGCGACCGCATCGTCGTGCAGTGCGACGGGCAGCTGAAGACCGGCCGCGACGTCGTCATCGCGGCGCTGCTCGGCGCCGAGGAGTTCGGCTTCGCGACGACCGCCCTCGTGGTCAGCGGCTGCATCATGATGCGGGTCTGCCACAAGGACACCTGCCCGGTGGGTGTCGCGACGCAGAACCCGGAACTGCGGGCGAAGTTCCACGGTCAGGCCGAGCACGTCGTGAACTTCATGATGTTCATCGCCGAGGAGGTCCGCGAACTGCTGGCCGAGTTGGGGTTCCGCAGCATCGAGGAGGCCGTGGGACACGTCGAGGCGCTCGACACCCGCAAGGCCGTCGACCATTGGAAGGCCCAGGGCCTCGACCTCACGCCGGTGCTGCACCGGGTCGAACTGCCCGAGGGCACGCCGCTGCACCACACGGTCGGCCAGGACCATGGCCTCGAGAACAAGCTCGACGCCACCCTCATCGAGTTGGCCGCGCCCGCCCTGGAGCGGGGTGAACGGGTCGTCGAGGCGGTCGCGGTGCGCAATGTCGACCGCACCGTCGGCACCATCCTCGGTCACCGGGTGACCACGCTCACCCGCGGTGAGGGGTTCGCCGACGACATGATCGATTTCACCTTCAACGGCACCGCTGGGCAGAGCTTCGGGGCGTTCGTGCCGAAGGGTGTCACGCTGCGCCTCGTCGGCGACGCGAACGACTACCTCGGCAAGGGTCTGTCGGGCGGACGCCTCATCGTGCGACCGCACGAGTCGAGCCCGTTCCTGGCCGAGCAGCAGATCATCGCCGGCAACGTCATCGGCTACGGCGCCACCAGCGGCACCATGCTGCTGCGCGGCATCGTGGGGGAGCGGTTCTGCGTCCGCAACTCGGGTGCGGTGGCGGTCGTCGAGGGTGTCGGAGACCACGCGTGCGAGTACATGACCGGAGGCGAGGTCGTGGTCCTCGGCTCGACCGGCCGCAACATCGGCGCCGGCATGTCCGGTGGCGTCGCCTACATCCTCGATCTCGACCGGTCGCGGCTGAACACCGAGATGGTCGACGCCGTCGAGCTGTCCGCGACCGACGTCGAGCGGCTCACCGAACTGATCACGCTGCACCGCGACGAGACCGGGTCGACCCGGGCCGCGGAGTTGCTCGACCAGGCCGACCTGGGCTCCCGATTCACCAAGCTGCTGCCGCGCGACTACGCCCGGGTGATCAGCGCGCGGGAGGACGCCATCGCCCTGGGCCTGCACGAGAAGCAGATGACCGACCTGATGATGGAGGCTGCACATGGCTGATCCGAAGGGCTTCATGACGACCCCCCGGCAGGTCGCCGACCGGCGTCCGGTCGAGGAGCGCGTGCACGACTGGTTCGAGGTCTACCCGGGATCCCCGGGCCGCGCGCTGCTGCCGATCATTCAGGACCAGGCCGGACGCTGCATGGACTGTGGCATCCCGTTCTGCCACACGGGGTGCCCGCTGGGAAACATCATCCCCGAGTGGAACGACCTCATCTGGCGCGATGACTGGCGCGGCGCGCTCGACAGGCTGCACGCGACCAACAACTTCCCGGAGTTCACCGGACGCTTGTGCCCGGCACCCTGCGAGACGGCCTGTGTCGTCGGCATCAACCGCGACCCGGTGACGATCAAGAACGTCGAGGTCGCGATCATCGACAAGGCGTGGGACGACCTGCGGGTGACGCCGTGGGTGCCGTCGTACCACACGCTGAAGACCATCGCGGTCGTCGGGTCCGGACCCTCGGGACTGGCGGTCGCCCAGCAGCTCACCCGCGCCGGTCACACCGTGGTCGTCTACGAGCGCGCCGACGCGATCGGCGGGCTGCTGCGCTACGGCATCCCGAACTTCAAGATGGAGAAGTCGGTGCTCGACCGCAGACTCAAGCAGATGAGCCTCGAGGGCACGGTGTTCAAGCCCGACACCACCATCGGCGACGACCTCACGGGCCAGCAGTTGCTCGAGCGGTTCGACGCCGTGGTGCTGGCCATCGGCTCCACCGTGGCGCGTGACCTGCCCGTGCCCGGCCGCGACCTGCACGGCATCCACCAGGCGATGGAGTACCTGCCGCAGGCCACCCGCGCCCTGAGCGGCGAGGTGCCCGATCAGATCACCGCCGCCGGCAAGGACGTCGTGATCATCGGGGGCGGCGACACCGGGGCCGACTGCCTCGGCACCGCGATCCGCCAGGAGGCCCGTTCGATCACCCAGCTGGAGATCCTGCCGAAGCCCCCCGAGGCGCGCCCCGAGCACCAGCCGTGGCCCACCTACCCGATGATCTACCGCATCTCCTCGGCGCACGAGGAGGGTGGCGATCGCATGTACGCCGTGAACACCAGCGAGTTCGTCGACGACGGTGAGGGCAACGTCGCCGGACTGCGGCTCAGCGAGGTCCGCTTCGAGGGCGGTCGGTTCGTCCCCGTCGAGGGCAGCCAGCGCGATCTCGAGGCGCAACTCGTGCTGCTGGCCATGGGCTTCGTGGGCCCCGAGAAGGACGGTGTCGTCGCCCAGCTCGGCGTCGACCTCGACGCGCGGGGCAACATCGTGCGCGGCGACGACTACCAGACCTCGGTACCGGGGGTGTTCGCGTGTGGGGACGCCGGTCGCGGACAGTCGCTCATCGTGTGGGCGATCGCCGAGGGCCGTGGCTGCGCCCACGGTGTCGACGCGTTCCTCAATGACAAGCCGAGCGATCTGCCCCGACCGATCGGGCCCGAGGAGCGCCAGCTCACCGTGTAGGGGCATCAACGGAAGGCGCGCCATGGACAAGACCTCCGGCGAGGTGGTGCGGGGGCACTCGGTGCGCTCGCCCGCGGCTGGCTCGACCGGGAATCGCCGGCGCTGGCCGGTGAGCCAGACGCGGTGCACCAGATGCGGGTGGCCAGCAGGCGGATGCGTGCGCTGCTGCGGGTCTGGCGTCCGGCCCTGGGCCAGGAGGCCGGCACGGTCGCCGACGAGTTGCGCTGGGTCGCGCACGCCCTGGGTGACGTGCGCGATCTGGAGGTGCTGGAACAGCGGCTGCTCGACGCGGCGCCGTGCCAGCGCCGGCACCGGTGCGGCCCGGCTCACCCGGGCCAGCCTCGAGGTCGCGCTCGTGCGCGCCGAGACCGTGATGGCCGCCGACTTCGCGTCGGCGCGGTTCGCGTAGGTCCGCGCCGCCGTGCAGGGACTCGCCGGGCTGCCGGATGGCCCGCGGGTGGAAGCACGCTCCGGCCGACCGCCTGGTGACGCTCACCCATGAGCGTTGCCGGGCCGCGCTGCACGCCTTGGACACGGCCCACCTCGACCGGTCAACCGACCCGGGTGCCGCTCAACTCGAACGCCTCCACCACGCGCGACGGGTGGCGAAGTCGGCGCGATACGCCGCCGAGGCGCTCGACTCGCAGGGGATCGTGGGTGCCAGGCGTGCGACCCGCGCGCTGGGGGATCCCTCGGACTGGGCGGACGCGTTCCGCGAGGTCGCCGACGTGCTCGGGCGCGTGCAGGACAGCGTCGTGGCCGAGCGCTACCTGCGCGATCTGGTGGCCGTGGCCGATGACGGCCCGGCGGCCGAACTCGGCGCGCTGGCCGACCGCGAGGCGCGGCGACGCAGGACGCGCTCGCCGAGTCGTTCGCGCGGTCGCCGCCGCACGGCGCGTCCTCGGCTGAGGTGCGGCGGACCGGGGGTCGGTCGGGCGGGGTCGACCGCCGGTCGGCCGGCAACCGGCCGCGCCGGTGGACTGCGATTCTGGCCGGCCTCCGCCGGCGGCGACCGGTGCCGCCCGATTGCCAGGGATGCGGGCCGTCGAGCGGGTCGGCACTCGACGCCGGCCGCGCCGAGACCGGGTGAGGTGCGCACCGAGCCGCTGTTCGATGCCGTCGGCCAGCACGCGGCCACGCCACGCCGACCTCGGCGAGCAGGGCCAGCCGGGGGAACGCCATGTACTCGACTTCGCGAGGGTCGTGCAGGTATTCGCTCCACAGCTGTCCCTGGACGCCGAGCAGGCCACCCCCCCGTCGGCGGGGATGCCGTCGAGCGGGTCGTAGGACACGACGTCGCGCCAGGTGATCAACCCCGGCTGGCCCAGCCGTTCCCGGGGATCGTCGGACTGGTAACGGTCGAAGTAGGTGAACGGACCGGGGGCCATGACCACCTCGTTGCCCTGGTGCAGGGCGTCGAGGCCGTAGCGCACGTCGCGCCAGGCCATCACCACCGCGCCCGGTACGGGCCCGTCGTCGAGGATCTCGTCCCAGCCGACGACGCGGCGCCCGTGGGCGGTGAGCCAGCTGTGCAGGTGCACGGTGAACCAGCGTTGCAGGTCGTCGACCGACGACGAGGCCCCCGGTCGGCGGCGAGGCGGGCGCTGACGGGGTCGCTGCGCCACTGCGTCGCGGGGGCACTCGTCGCCACCGATGTGGATCCAGGGCGAGGGGAACACGTCGAGCAGTTCGGCGAACACCTGCTCGACCATGGTCACGGTGTCGTCGCGCAGCTGCAGCACCTCCGGGAAGATGCCGAAGCTCGTCGCGACGGGGTGCCGGCCGATTCCGTACTCGGGGTAGGCGGCCAGCAGCGCCCGCACGTGGCCGGGCAGGTCGATCTCGGGCACCACCGTGATGCCCCTGGACGCCGCGTGCGCCACGAGCGCGCGCAACTGGTCCTGGGTGTAATAACCGCCGTGCGGGTGTGGCGTCGCCGACACGCTCTCCCGGATTGCGGGTCTCCTGCCGCCACCCGCCGGTGCGGGTGAGCTCGGGGTAGGCGCGCACGTCGAAGCGCCATCCCTGGTCGTCGGTGAGATGGAGGTGGAGCACGTTCAGCCGGTGCAACGCCATGAGGTCGACGAACCGGAACAGCCAGTGCAGCGGCAGGAAGTGCCGGGCGACGTCGAGGTGGGCGCCGCGCCAGGCGAAGCGCGGTGCGTCCTCGATGCGGCATCCGGGGACCAGCATGGTGGCCCCCGGCGGGGGCGGCGGCAGTCCGGCGATACCCGGCAGCAACTGGCGCAGCGTCTGGCAGGCGTTGCGCAGCCCGTCGAGGTCGCCGGCGGCGACCTCGAGGCGTGCGTCGACGTCGATCCGATACGCGCCCGCGGCCAGGCCCGGGTCGTGGCGCAACTCGACGGCGGCGTCGTCGGCCGGGTCGAACCGCACCCCGGTGCCGGGCCGCAGGAGTTCCTCGGCGACCGTCTGCCACTCGGCGTCCCCCCGGGCCCGCCAGCCGTCCGCGAGCAGGAACCGTGGTCGCGCGGCTCGACGAGCAGGGGCATCGGCAGGAGGGTGGCGAGGCGCGCGCGGCCGGAGGCGGCGGCGCTGCGGTGATCGGTCACGCGGCACACGCTAGCGGGCAGGTCGGCCGACCCTGCCGGTGATCGATCAGGTCGGACCGCGCGTCCGGTGATGGCCCGCCGTCGCAACACTCGCCGGCCGCTGCCCGGGGACGCCGCCGGCAGCGGCTAAGGTGGGCAGTCGTCGTGACACCCGGCCGTCGCCGGGCAGGAGCTGGGAGGCGATGAGTCGGGTATGGGATCAGCGGATTTCGTCCACCTGCACAACCACACCGAGTACTCGATGCTCGACGGTGCGGCGAAGAACTCGCTGCTGTTCGCCGAGGTCGAGCGGCAGGGGATGCCCGCGGTCGCGATGACCGACCACGGCAACATGTTCGGGGCCTACGAGTTCTACCAGACCAGCAAGAACCACGCGGTGAAGCCGATCATCGGGATCGAGGCCTACGTCGCCCCGTCGTCCCGATTCTCGCGGGTCGCCGGAGTTCTGGGCGAAGGCCGGCGCCCGCGACGGCGACAGCCCCGACGTCGAGGGCGGCAAGGACGTCTCGGGTGGCGGGCGCTACACGCACATGACGATGTGGGCGCAGAGCGCCGAGGGACTGCACAACCTGTTCCGGCTCAGCTCGCTGGCGAGCTACGAGGGCTACTACATGAAGCCCCGGATGGACCGCGAGCTGATCGCGCAGCACGCCAAGGGCATCATCGCCTCGACCGGCTGCCCGTCCGGCGAGATCCAGACCCGGCTGCGGCTCGGCCAGTACGACGAGGCGCTCGCCGCGGCGGCCGCCTACCGCGACATCTTCGGCGAGGGCAACTTCTACGTCGAGCTGATGGACCACGGCGTCGGCATCGAGCGCCAGGTGCGCAGCGACCTGCTGCGCCTGGCCAAGGACCTCCAGCCTGCCGCTGGTGGTCACCAACGACTCCCACTACGTCACCGAGGACCAGGCCGACGCCCACGACAACCTGCTGTGCGTCGGCGTGGGCCGCAACAAGGACGACCCGAACCGGTTCCGGTTCAACGGGTCGGGCTACTACATCAAGACCGCCGAGCAGATGCGGGCGCTGTTCCGCGAGACTGCCCGAGGCGGCCGACAACACGCTGCGGATCGCCGAGCAGGTCGGCGACTACTCCGAGGTGTTCGCCTACGTCGACCGGATGCCGCAGTTCGACGTGCCCGAGGGGGAGACCCAGAACAGCGTGGCTGCGCAAGGAGCTCGACCGGGGACTGACCCTGCGCTACGGCGCCAACCCGCCGCCGGAGGTGCTCGAGCGGGTCGAGACCGAACTGGCGTGATCGAGCCGCTGGGCTTCTCGTCGTACTTCCTCATCGTCAGCGACATCTGCCGCTACGCCCGCGAGAACGGCATCCCGGTCGGTCCCGGACGCGGGTCGGCCACCGGGTCGATGGTGGCCTACCTCACCCGGATCACCGAACTCGACCCGCTCGAGCACCAGCTGCTGTTCGAGACGGTTCCTCAACCCCGAGCGGATCAACCCGCCCGACGTCGACCTCGACTTCGACGACCGCCAGCGCGACAAGATGGTCGCCTACGTCTCGCAGAAGTACGGCACCGAGTACACCGCCCAGGTGAACACGTTCGGCAAGATCAAGGCGAAGGCCGCGATCAAGGACGCCAACCGGATCCTCGGCTTCCCGTTCGCCCTCGGCGACAAGATCACCAAGGCCCTGCCCCCCGACGTCATGGGCAAGGGCATCTCGCTCACCGGACGCCTTCGACCCCGACGCCAAGCGGTACGACGAGGCGGGGGAGTTCCGGGAACTGTACAACTCGAGCCCCGACGTCAAGCAGGTCGTCGACACCGGCATGGGCATCGAGGGCCTGATCCGCGGCACCGGTGTGCACGCGGCCGCGGTCATCCTGTCGTCGACGCCACTGCTCGACCTCATCCCGATGCACCGTCGCGACCAGGACGGCGCCATCATCACCGGCTTCTCGTACCCGCAGTGCGAGGAGATGGGCCTGATGAAGATGGACATGCTGGGGTTGCGCAACCTCGGCATCATCGACCATGCCGTGAAGCTCATCCGCCAGGTGTCGGGCACCGACATCGACGTGCTCACCCTGCCGCTCGACGACGGGCCCACCTACGAACTGCTGGGCCGCGGCGACACCCTGGGCGTGTTCCAGCTCGACGGCGGCCCGATGCGCGCGCTGCTGCGGCTGATGGCCCCCACCCGGTTCGAGGACATCGCGGCCGTGCTCGCGCTGTACCGGCCGGGCCCGATGGCCGCGAACGCGCACATCAACTACGCGGAGCGCAAGAACGGCCGGCAGCCGATCACCCCGATCCACCCCGAGCTGGCCGAGGCCCTCGACCCGATCCTCGGCACCACCTACCACCTGCTCGTCTACCAGGAGCAGATCATGGCGGTGGCCCGCGAGCTCGCCGGCTACACCCTCGGCGGCGCCGACCTGCTGCGCCGGGCGATGGGCAAGAAGAAGGCCGAGATCCTGGCCAAGGAGTTCGAGCACTTCCAGGCCGGCATGCGGGGCAACGGCTACTCCGACGCCGCCATCTCGGCCCTGTGGGACGTCATGCTCCCGTTCTCGGGCTACGCGTTCAACAAGTCGCACACCGCCGGTTACGGGTTGGTGTCCTACTGGACCGCCTACCTCAAGGCGAACCACCCGGCCGAGTACATGGCCGCGTTGCTCGAGTCGGTGCGTGACGACAAGGACAAGTCGGCGATCTACCTCGCCGAGTGCCGCCGGATGGGCATCAAGCGTGCTGCCGCCCGACGTCAACGAGTCGGCGGCGATGTTCACCCCCGTCGGCCACGACATCCGCTTCGGGCTCGGCGCGGTGCGCAACGTCGGCGGCCAGGTCGTGCAGGGCATCCTCGACGGGCGCGCCGAGCACGGCAAGGCCCACGACTTCTTCGAGTTCCTCGACCACGCCCCGCTCGTCGTGTGCAACAAGCGGATGATCGAGTCGCTCATCAAGGCCGGCGCGTTCGATTCGATGGGACACCCGCGGCGGGCACTGATGCAGATCTTCGAGAGCGCCGTCGACCAGGTGATCGACCTCAAGCGCAACCAGGCCAACGGGCAGGACGACCTGTTCGGCGACGGTTTCGGCGCCGACGCGAGAACGAGGAGCCCAGCGCGCTGGCCCGCGTTCGTTGCCCGCGGTCGACGACTGGGACAAGATGACCAGGCTGTCGTTCGAACGGGAGATGCTCGGCCTGTACGTGAGCGACCACCCGTTGCAGGGTCTCGAGCACGTGCTCGACGCCGAGCGCGACATCTCGCTGGCGGCCCTCGTCGCCCCCGATGGGGCGAAAGCCCGACTCGGTGGTCGTGGCGGGGCTGATCACCGCGGTGCAACGACGGCAGAACAAGGCCGGCCACCTGTGGGCGTCGGTCACCATCGAGGACCTCGACGCGTCGATCACCGTGCAGGTGTTCCCCAAGGTCTACGAGGCGGTCTCCCACCATCTGGCCACCGACACGGTCGTTCGGGTGCGCGGGCGGGTGCGCGAGAAGGAGGACACCCTCGAGATCCACGCCCAGGACATCGCCCGGGTCGACACCGACGCCGCCGAGTCGAGGCCGGTGCTCATCCAGATCCCCGCGACGCGGTGCACACCTCCGGTGGTGGAACAGCTCAAGTCGGTGCTCAGCTCCCATCCCGGGGGTCACCGAGGTGCGGCTCCGGCTCACGACAGCGGGCACCCACCGGACCTTCCGACTCGACGAAAGCCTGCGGGTCACGGCGTCCCAGCCGCTCATGGCCGACCTCAAGGCGCTGCTCGGGCCCTCCTGCCTGCCGGTGTGACCGGTCGCCGCTCGGGGGCACCCGCTATCGTGGCGGGCGTGAGCAGCGGGTTGTCGGGATACGGGAGGTGGCCGGGTCGCGTCGCCGGCGTCGCCGGACGCCCTCGACAGCCCGCACTTCCGGCCCGCGCAGTCACCACGCACCATGCCCCCCGTGGCCCGGGGAGTCGTGGTCTACCTGCTGGTCAGCGCGGTTCTCGGGGTGCTCAGCGGACTGCTGTGGCACGCCGTGGTGCATCTGCCCACCTACACGATGCAGGCCTCGGGCGCGGCCACGACCACCGAGCGCGGACTCACCGGGTTCTTCGGCACCGACGCCTGGTACAGCCTCATCGGCGCGGCGTGCGGGGCGATCGTCGGACTGCTCGGATGGTGGTTGTTCCGGTGGCTCGGCTGGGTCGTCACGCTCGTCGTGCTGGTGGGGAGCAACGTCGCGGCCATCGTCGCGTGGTGGGTGGGGGAGGCTCTCGGCCCCTCGAACTTCGCCGCCCGCATCAGCGCAGCCCACGCCGGCCAGGTGCTGCCGATCGACTTCCGGCTGACCGCGCACAGCAGCGTCCTGGTCTGGTTGCTGTTCGCGGTGCTGCCCGTGCTGTTGTTCTCCGCGCTCGGCCGCGACGAGGAGGATCCCGTCCCCCGGCACCCGTGGGTACCGGTACGACGCAGGGGGCTGCGGCGCAGCCCGTCCCCGTGGATCGACGCGGGGCACGTCGACGACCCCGGGTTGGATCCCGACGCACCGTTCGACGAGGTCGGGTCCGACGTCGACCCGAGCGGTCCGGTAGACGAGCCGCGGGGCGAGTGAGCGGTGCCGGCCGCCCGATCACCGGGTGATCGTGGCGGTGCGGGCGGAGGTCGCCCGGGCGAGGTCGTC
This sequence comes from uncultured Actinomycetota bacterium, assembly GCA_963798885.1. Classification (GTDB taxonomy): domain Bacteria; phylum Actinomycetota; class Actinomycetes; order Propionibacteriales; family Propionibacteriaceae; genus JAJYQH01. Next base: position 307,117 of record CAWCUX010000013.1, read on the forward strand.
GGGGGCGAGCTCGACCTGCAGGCCGCGGCGTCCGGCCGAGACGAACACCGTGGGCCAGGCGGCCGCGGACGAGTCGATCCATGTGGGCAGGGTGCGCTTCTGCCCCAGCGGCGAGATGCCACCCACGACATAGCCTGTGCTGCGTTCGGCGAGCTCAGCGTCGGCGAGCGACGCCTTCTTGGCGACGGCGACCTGGGCCATGACCCGCAGGTCGAGTCGGGCCGACACCGGCAGCACCGCGCAGCCCAATGGTGCGCGTGACCCCTGCAACGAGACGATGAGGGTCTTGAACATCCGATCCGGGTCGACTCCGAGCGCGGTCGCGGCCTCGTCGCCGAAGTGGGTCTGGCCGGGTTCATGATCGTAGGCGTGCAGGGTGAACCGGACGCCGGCCATCGTCAGTGCCGTGACCGCGGGCGTCGCGGAGCCGCGGTCGCTCCGGGGGTTCACAGGGCACTCGCCACGGCGACGAGGACGGGTGCCAGCACCAACGCCGGCAGCAGGTCGGCGACCCGGATCTGCTTGATGCCGATGAGCCGGATCGACAGCCCGAGCAGGATGACGCCGCCCGTGATCGTCAGCGCGTCGATCTCGGCGGTGGTGAGCAGGGCCCCGAGTTCGTGTCCCAGCAATGTGAGGACGCCCTGGTAGATCGCCACGGCGAGCGCCGACAGCAGGACGCCACCGCCGAGGGCGCTGGCGAACGCGATCGCCGAGAACCCGTCGAGGATCGCCTTCACGTACAGCTGGTCGGGACCGCGGCCCAGCCCGTCGGACAGCGAACCGAGGATCGCGAGCGGCCCGACGCAGAACACCAGGGTGGCGGTGACGAACCCGTCGACGAACCGGTGGTCGGCCCCCCCGCGCGCGAAGTGCTGTTTGGCGGTCTCGCCGAGACCGTTGAGCCGGTCCTCGAGGTGCAGGCCCGATCCGACGATCCCGCCGACGAGCAGCGAGAGCAGGATCACGGTGAAGCCGGCCTGGTGGCCGACGGCCGCGTTGAGGTCCGGGTGGGTGACGGGCACGATCGACAGGCCGGCGATGACGGCGGTGATCAGCCCGAGCACGTCGGTGATCGTCGAGCGGGTCTGGACGCCGAGTCGCCCGCCGACCGCCAACCCGATGAGCGACCCGACGACGATGGTCGAGACATTGACCAGCGTGCCGACGCCGACGAACGCCTCCAGATCAATCACCGGCCCATCAAACCACGTCGGATCCCGGGCGCGGACGCCGAGGCGGGGCCCGCCCACGGCACCGGTCGGGTCGAGGCCGGCGGCCGGGTCTTTGTAGACTCGCATCGTGCTGAAAACCCTTGACCTCACCGCCATGACCACCGCCGCGTCGTACCGCGCGGCGCTGCCGCGCGCCGAATTCGACGTCGAGCACGCGGTCGAGGTCGTCCGGCCCATCTGCCGGGCCGTCGCCGACGAGGGAGAGGCCGCGCTGCGACGATTCTCCGAGCAGTTCGACCACGTCGTGCCCACCAGCCTGCGGGTCGACCCGGCCGAACTGGCCCGCTGTGCGGAGGGCCTCGACCCGGCATTGCGTGAGGCGTTCGCCGAGTCGATCCGCCGCCGCAGGCTGGTGTGCCGCGAGGGGGAGCGAGAGCCTGCGGAGACAATCGTGGAGGTCGCCGACGGCGCCCGGGTGGTGACCCGGATCCTCCCGGTGGGCAGGGTGGGCCTGTACGTGCCGGGCGGATTGGCACCGCTCGCGTCGTCGGTGATCATGAACGTCGTCCCGGCGCAGGAGGCGGGGGTGACCTCGATCGCGGTCGCCTCCCCACCGCAGGCCGAGTTCGACGGGTCGCCGCACCCGAACATCCTGGCGCTGTGTCACCTGCTCGGGGTCGACGAGGTGTACGCCGTCGGCGGTGCCCAGGCGATCGCGATGTTTGCGCACGGTGTCGACGGCTTGTGCGAGCCGGTCGATCTGGTCACCGGCCCCGGCAACATCTACGTGGTCGCCGCGAAGCGGGCGCTGCGCGGGCTGGTCGGCATCGATTCCGAGGCGGGCCCCACTGAGATCGCGATCCTCGCCGACGACGGGGCCGACCCCTCCTTCGTCGCCGCCGACCTCGTGTCCCAGGCCGAGCACGACCCGATGGCGGCCTCCGTGCTCGTCACCGACTCGCCGCGCCTCGCCGCGGCCGTCGACGCCGAGGTGCAGCGGCAGGTGGCGGCGACGATGTCGGTCGAGCGGGTGCGCACGGCGCTCACCGGCCCCCAGTCGGCCATCGTGCTGGTGCGTGACCTCGAGCAGGGCCTCGACGTCGTCAACGCCTACGGCGCCGAACACCTCGAGATCCACACCCGTGACGCCCGTGCGGTGGCCGACCGGGTGCGCAATGCGGGTGCCGTGTTCGTCGGCGACTGGTCACCCGTGTCACTGGGCGACTATTCCGCCGGGTCGACGCACGTGCTCCCCACGGCCGGCGCCGCGCGCCACTCGTCCGGACTCACCGTGCGCAGCTTCATGAAGGCGGTGCACGTCATCGACTACACCCGGGAGGCGTTGGGCGAGGTGGGCCCCGGGGTCGAAGTGTTCGCCTCCGCCGAACGGCTGCAGGCCCACCGCGATGCGATCACGGTGCGGCTCACCTCGGGGCGGGATGCGTCGTGATCGGCCTCGCCGACCTGCCCCTGCGCCCCGAACTGGTGGGGGAGGAGCCCTACGGGGCCCCGCAACTCGACGTGCCGGTGCGGCTCAACGTCAACGAGAACCCCTATCCTCCCTCGCCCGCGATCAGGGAGCAGATGGCCCGCGAGGTCGTCGCCGCCGTCAGCGACCTCAACCGCTATCCCGACCGTGAGGCTTGGGACCTGCGCCGCGACCTCGCCGACTACCTGGGCTTCGGCCTGCGCCCGCAGGACATTTGGGCCGCCAACGGGTCGAACGAGGTGATGACCCACCTGCTCGGGGCGTTCGGGGGTCCGGGACGCTCGCTGCTCACCTTCACCCCCACCTACTCGATGTATCCCGAATACGCCCGCAACACCCACACCCACTACGTCACCGTGCCGCGGCACGGTGACTACACGATCGACGCCGACCTGGTCACGGCGGCGATCGCGCGGCACGAGCCGACCGTGGTGCTCGTCACCACCCCCAACAACCCCACGGGCACGGCCACGCCGGTGGCGGTGATCGAGGAGATCTGCGAGCGGAACCCCGGCGTCGTCGTGGTGGTCGACGAGGCCTATCAGGAGTTCACCGAATTCCCCGACGACTCCGCGCTCGCGCTGCTGCCGAAGTTCCCGCGGCTCGTCGTGTCGCGCACGATGAGCAAGGCCTTCGCGTTCGCCGGCGGTCGGCTGGGCTATCTCGCGGCCACGCCCGCGATCGTCGACGCCTGCCGGATCGTCCGGCTGCCCTATCACCTCTCGGCTCAGACCCAGGCACTGGCCCGGGTCGCGCTCGCGAACGCCCCCGAGATGCTCGGCAGGGTCGACGAGTTGCGAGCCACCGGCGTGGCGGTGCAGAACTGGTTGCGCCTGCACGGCTTCGACGTGGTCGACAGCTCCGCCAACTTCTGCCTGTTCGGGCGCTTCGCCGACCGGCACGCGGTGTGGCAGAACCTCCTCGACCGCGGGGTGCTGATCCGTGAGACCGGACCCGAGGGCTATCTGCGCGTATCGTTCGGCACACCGGGGGAGATGGCCGTGTTCCGCGAGGCACTGCTCCAGGTGCTGCCGGTCGCCGAGATGATGAAGGGACCCCACCATGAGTCGTAACGCCACCATCGAGCGGGTCACGAGCGAATCCCGGGTCCGCGTGAGCCTCGATCTCGACGGCACCGGTGAGAGCTCGATCAGCACGGGCGTCGGCTTCTACGACCACATGCTCACCGCCCTGTCGCGGCACTCCGCCATCGACCTGCAGGTCGAAACGACCGGCGACGTGCACATCGACGGCCACCACAGCATCGAGGACACCGCGATCGGGATCGGCCTGGCGCTGCGCCAGGCCCTCGGCGACAAGCGGGGGATCACCCGGTTCGGCGACGCGATGGTTCCCCTCGACGAGGCGCTCGCCCAGTGCGTGGTCGACGTCGCCGGACGTCCCTACGCCGTGTGCTCGGGGGAGCCCGCGTCCCAGGTCACCGCGCTGATCGGCGGCAGCGGCGTGCCATACGCCGGATCGATGACCCGGCACGTCGTGGAGTCGCTCGCATTCAACGCGGGACTGTGCGTGCACCTCACCCTGCTGGCCGGCCGCGACCCGCACCACATCGCCGAGGCCCAGTACAAGGCGCTGGCCCGCGCACTGCGCACCGCGGTGGCACCCGACGAGCGTCTCCGCGGCCTGGTGCCGAGCACCAAGGGGAGCCTGTGACATCGGGGTCCCCACCTCGCGTCGGGGTGCTCGACTACGGTTCCGGCAACCTGCACTCGGCCTGCCGGGCACTCGCCGTCGCCGGGTCCGAGGTGGTGCTGAGCTCCGACGCCACCGCGCTGGGCGGTTGTGACGCGCTCGTGGTTCCCGGCGTCGGCGCGTTCCGTGCCTGCATGGAGGGGCTGCGCGGCGTCGGGGGCGACGACATCGTGGCCGCCTGGCTGGGCACCGGACGACCGTTGCTCGGCATCTGTGTCGGCCACCAGGTGCTGTTCGAGCGCGGCGTCGAGCACGGCCACGACACGGCGGGCCTCGGTGTGTTCCCGGGCACGGTGGAACTGCTCACCGCGGCCCGGCTGCCGCACATGGGCTGGAACCTCGTCGAGGCCGAGCCGGCGTCGCAGGCGTTCACCGGCGTGCGCGCGGAACGGTTCTACTTCGTGCACAGCTACGGCGTGCACACCCCGGTTCCGGGGGCCGCGCTCGCCTGGTGCGAGCACGGCGGTGACCGGTTCCTCGCCGCGGTCGAACGCGACCAGATCACCTCGACGCAGTTCCATCCCGAGAAGTCGGGGGCCGCCGGCGCGCGCCTGCTGCGCAACTGGGTGGCCACCGCGCGGAGCTGACCGGACCGCCGCCGAACGGGCGCGGCCCCCGTCGGGTTGGGTAAGGTGCCACCGTGGACACCGCTCACTCATCGCTGCCAAAGACCCGGGCGGACGGCCCTCATCCCCCGCTCGTGCTGCTGCCGGCCGTCGACGTGCAGGCCGGTCGGGCCGTCCAACTCGTGCAGGGCGTCGCGGGCTCCGAGAAAGTGTTCGGCGACCCGCTCGAGGCAGCCGAACGCTGGCAGCGGCAGGGCGCCGAGTGGATCCACCTGGTCGATCTCGACGCGGCGTTCGGACGCGGCTCCAACGCCGACGTCACCGCCCGGATCGTGTCCCGGATGGGCATCGACGTCGAACTGTCGGGAGGTATCCGCGACGACGAGACCCTCGCGCGCGCCCTCGACGCCGGCGCGCGACGGGTCAACATCGGTACCGCGGCCCTCGAGAACCCCTCATGGTGCGAGCGGGTGATCCACGAGTTCGGCGACAGGGTGGCGATCGGGCTCGATGTCCGCGGCACCCGGCTGGCGGCCCGCGGGTGGACCCGCGAGGGCGGTGACCTGCACGAGACGATCGATCGGCTCAACGCCGCCGGATGCCGGCGCTACGTCGTCACCGACGTCTCGAGCGACGGCATGCTGACCGGGCCGAACACCGCGCTGCTCGCCGACGTCTGCGCGCGCACCGACGCGGCCGTGGTCGCCTCGGGCGGCATCTCGACCCTCGACGATCTCGCCACCTTGTACGACCTGGTGCCCCAAGGGGTCGAGGGGGCGATCATCGGCACCGCCCTGTACGTGGGCAACTTCACCCTGCCCGACGCTCTCGCCGTGGCCCGAGGTACGCGTTCGCTGGCCGGGGATCGATGATGGCGACCGTCGACTCGAGCCGCGCCAGCGCGCTGGGTGTCGCGAATCCGCGCGCCACGTTCGGCGACGCCGTGGCCACCCATACGCCCCCGCTGCTCACCGGGCGGGTGTGCGACCTGCTCGCCGACAAGCTCGTCGTGATGACCGGGGTCACCGGATTCATCGGCGAGCAGATCCTGTGGAAGGTGCTCACCGAACTGCCCCGGACGCGGGCCGGGGTGCTCGTGCGTCCCAAGGGCTCGGTCTCGGCGCGTGAACGGGTCGTGGCGCTGGTCGGCAAGCCGATCTTCAAGCAGTTGCGCCAGCAGGCGGGGGGAGCGGAGTCGCTCGTCGACCAGCGCATCCTCGTCATCGAGGGCGACCTTCCGCACGTGCCCGACCTGCCGCGCGACATCGACGTGCTCATCCACAGCGCCGGCGACGTGTCCTTCGACCCGCCGATCGACGAGGCCTTCCGCACCAACGTCATCGGCACCCAGGCCCTGTTGGGCAAGCTCATCGAGGCCTGCTCCGACGACACCGGCGAGCTCGTGCCGGGTGCCGCACTACGTGCACATCTCCACCGCGTACACCGCCGGACGCCGACGCGGCGCGATCCCCGAGGCCGCGCACGTCCACGACGTCGACTACGCCACCGAAACCGCGGCCGCGCTGGAGATGAAGCAGCACATCGAGGCGCAGAGCCGCACCAGCGAGCAGCTGGCCTCGCTGCGCAAGCAGGCGGAACGACTGCACCGCCAGGCCGGGTTCCTCACCACCGCCGAGGACACCGAGCGCCGGCGCCAGGAATGGGTGAAGCAGAAGCTCGTCGAGGCCGGCACCGAACGGGCCCGCAGCCTCGGCTGGACCGACGTCTACACCTTCGCCAAGGCGATGGGAGAGCGGGTCGTGGCCGACGTCGGCCGCGACATCAAGGTGTCGATCGTGCGCCCGGCCATCGTCGAGTCGAGCCTCAAGGATCCCTACCCCGGATGGATCGAGGGGTTCAAGATGGCCGATCCGCTCATCCTCGCCTACGGGCGGGGTCAGCTGCAGGAGTTCCCGGCCAGCCCCGACGCGGTCATCGACATCGTGCCCTGCGACCACGTCGTCAACGCGATCCTGGCGGTGGCAGCCACCGAACCCGAGGTCGGCAGCCCCGAGTTCTACCACTCGTCGTCGGGCGCCCGGAACCCGCTGACGTTCCGGGGCATCTACGAGAACGTGCGCGAGTACTTCGAACGCCACCCCTACGGCGAGGGCGCCGAGGCGGCACCCCTCGCCGTATGGAAGTTCCCGGGCGCCGAGCCCGTCGAGCGGATCCTCGCGGTCGCCGAGGCCGCCGCAGAAGGTCGGCGAACGGGTGATCTCGTTCGCCCCCCGCTCCGACCGGGCACGCCGAGCCGCGGTCTTCCTCGACCGGCAGGGCCGCCAGCTGGGCTTCCTGCGTCGCTACCTGTCGCTGTACGGCGAATACCTCCAGTCCGAACTGCACTTCGTCGACGACTGCACGCTCGCGCTGCACCGCTCGCTGCACCCCGACGACGTCGAGAGCTTCGCCTTCGACACGGCCGCGGTCGACTGGCACCACTACATGCAGGACATCCACGTGCCGGCGATCACCAACCCCGTGCGCCGGCTCGAGGCGCTGCGCAAGCGTCGCGGTGGTCGCGCTCGTCGACGTTCCGCCGGAGCTGCAACCGGCCGAGCCGGGCACGGTGCTGGCCGCCTTCGACCTCGACGGCACGGTGATGGCCACCAACGTCATCGAGACCTACCTGTGGGCCCGGTTGCCCGAGTTGAGCCCCGTCGGGCGGGTCCGCGAGGTGGCCGGCATCCTCACCCGGCTGCCCGGCTATCTGGGCGCCGACCGGCGCGACCGCTCCTCGTTCCTGCGATCGATCTACCGGCGTTACGAGGGCGCCGACCTCGCGGCCCTGGAACACGCCGTCGATACCCAGATGGCGCCCTTCGTGCTCGACCGCATGTCGCCGGAGGCGATCCGTCGCATCCGCGAGCACCGCGCCGCCGGGCACACGACGATCCTCATCACCGGCGTCATCCGGCCACTCACCCGGCCGCTCGAGGGGCTGTTCGACGTCATCGTCTCGGCCGAGCTCGCCACCGATGCCGACGGGCGGGCCACCGGATTCCTCACCGGACCGCCGATGGTGGGCGAGTCCCGCGCGGCCTGGCTGCGGCACTACGCCGCGCTGCACGGCGTCGACCTCGCAGAGCAGCTACGCCTACGCCGACAGCCACGTCGACCTGCCGATGCTCGACGTCGTCGGTAACCCGGTGGCGGTCAGTCCCGACGTCGGCCTCATGCGGGCCGCCCGCCAACGCGGCTGGTCGGTGGTCGACTGGCCGGCCTCCTCGCCCATTCCCCGCTGGAAGATGCCCTCCTGAAAGGACCCCCATGACTCGTCCGGGATTCACCCTCGAGGTCGATGAGCGCACCGGCCCGCTGTTGGTGGTCGAGGGGACCAGGGTGTCGATGCACCGCTTCGGCCGGGGACCCAGGTCGTCTATCCGGCCGATCCGCGATCCGGCGGGTGACGTGCGGGCGCAGGTGTCGGCCGCGCTCGACGCCCCCCTCGCCGGCGAGCCCCCTGTCGGCGCGGCTCACGCCCCGGACCCGGCTGACGCTCGTCGTCGGGGGAGCCGACCTGGTGCGTCCGGCCATGGCCGACGATCTGCGCCGGGTGATGGTCGAGGAGGTGCTGCGCCGCGCCGCGGACGCCCGGGTCGACGACGTCGTCATGCTGGTGGCCACCGGCCTCGGCCGCCGTATCGGCGAGGGCGAGCTCACCACACTGCTCGGCGAGCGGGTGGTGCGCTCGTTCGCCCCCCGCGGCGACCTGCGCTGTCACGACGCCACGGCGGATGCCACGACCGTGGTGGGTGGTGGCGGGATCACGACGTGCGCGTCGCTCCTCGTCTCGTCGCCAGCGACCTCGTCGTGAACATCTCGGTGCGCGCCGACGCCCGGCATGTGGCCGACGATCATCTCACGCTCGGCCTCGGCGACGACGCGACGATCGACGCGCTCGCCGGACTCGACGGGGACGCCGCGCGGCGGGCCGCGGCGGCCGACCTCGTGCACGCGAAGGTGCCCGTGCTCACCCTGGAGGCGGCCGTCGGCCACCCCGCGATCGGCGGCATGCTCTCCTTCGTGTCCCAGCGCGAGTGGAACTGGTCGCTGCGCGATCGAGCCGACCTGGCCGCCGTGCAGCGGGCCCTGGCCCTGTGGCCGAAGCAGGCGACCCAGCGCATCTTCGGCGATGTCACCGCCGCGTACGCGGCGCTCGCGGTGGCGTCGGGGCCTAGCGGCGACGTGACCCGTGTCACCCGGGAGGCGTGGCTGGCCGAGCATCACGTGCGGGTGCCGTGCGCCGGCCTCGGTGTTGGTCGCTCCCGTGTGGGGGCAGGGCGGCGACCACACCGCTCCCGGGGGCGACCCCTGACGGCGGCCCACGACGCCCTCGTCAGTGCAGGGCGAGTCGTTCGTCGGGCGCCGCCCGGTCGTCGAGGGTGGAGTCTTCATCGGCATGCACCCGCTCCGCGACGTGTTCTCCACCCGACACCACAGCGCCGCCGCCGACTTCTTCTCCGACGTGTTGTCGGTCACCACCGACCCGCGGCAGATCCGCACCGACTATCAGGACACGTTCGTGCGCGACCCGTGGTATCTCGACCTGTACCGCAACCGTGGCGCCCACCACCCGCTCGAGGCGTTCCACAGGTGGTACGCGACCGCGACGGCGGCGGGCGCCTACAGCGCGGTGATCTGGGTCGGCGCTCGGCGTTCCAGCGCCGTCCGCATGGGGTTCCGGGCCGCGTCGACCCTCGGTGACGCGCTGGAGATCGCCTCCGACAAGGTCGGTGCGAATCCGGTCGTCACCGCGCTGCACACCGGGGCACACGTCGCGATGGATCTCGCATGATCCGCGCGCTGGCCCACCGGCTGCGGCCCCTGGTCGACCTGCGGGTCTCGGGGCTGGAACGGCTCACCGCGGTCGGAACTCCCCTTGTCCTCGCCGCGAACCACGCTCACGCACTCGATTCGCGCCTCGTCGCCGATGCGTGTCCCTCCCGGTTGCGGCCGTCCGCGTTGCCCCCGCTGCTGGCGCTGGCGGCGGGTCGCAGCGTCCTGCTGTTCCCCGAGCACGGCATCTCGCCCGATTCGACGGTCGGGCGGTTCCACGACGACGCCGCGACCCTGGCGCAGTCCCGTGGCGTGCCCATCGTCCCCGTGGCTGTCCGGGGGTCGTTCGCCCTGCCGCGCGAAGGCGGTGCCCGCGCCATCCGATCCCAGTCGCACGTGGTGTTCGTCCGGTTCGGCGACGCATTGGCGCCCGGGGCGACCCCCGCCGAGACGACGGGCCGGCTCCGCGAGGCGGTCGTCTCGCTGCTGCGGGAGGATGCGTCCACGTGGTGGGAGCAGGCGACATCGGCTCCCGCGCCCGAGCGCACCGGCCCCGACTCCTGGCTGGTCACCTGGGACGCGCTCGAACCGGTGGGCCGGCCCGGGGCGGCCGAGCGGGCCCGCATCTGGGCTTCGTGATCGCCGGCGCGTCGCCCGTCAACGCTCCCGCGGGGGCCACGCGCGCCGTGCCGGGCCCCTGACATAGAGTGGACGACGGCCCATCCGGGCCCGACACGCCGCACGGCGCGGATCACGACGGAGTGAACCGGGGGCGCTCGCACGCATCGGACGCCGCCGCCGGTGTGGCCAAGGGGGGAGAACGGCATGGACAGCCTGGTCGAGGGCGTCCTGACGTGGGCGCCGCTCGCGCATCACGACCTGGCGGGCATCGCGGAACTCCGGGAAGCGATCGACTATCTCGACGATGTCCCCGACGCGACCGACCTCGATCACCTGGAGCGGCGGTTCGCCGATGCGCTCGGCGACCCGGGGGCCGACGCCGTGGTCGGTCGCGACGTGGGTGGCACGATCGTGGCCTACGCGTGGAACGTCGTCCGCCGCCCGAGCGGATCGTCGCCGCAGATCTGGCTCGACGGCGGGGTCCACCCGGGCTGGCGCCACCAGAGGATCGGCTCGCACATCGTGGCCTGGCAGCTCGCCCGCGCCGAGGAGTGGTTGCGGCAGGTCAAGGTGGTGGAGCCGGGAACCGACACGCTGTGGGTGGGCGGCTACGTCGACGAACGCGTCCCCGCCCGCAGCCAGGTGATGAGCGAGGCTGGCCTGGCACCCGAGCACTGGTTCCACGACCTGCGTGCCCCGGTCGGGCCCGAGGAGCGCCCCGACCTGCCGGTGGTGCTCGCGACCCGGCACGGTGCGGTGCGGATCGCCCCGTTCACCGAGGAACGCTCCGACGAGACCCGTCTGCTCCACAACGAGGTGTTGGTGGGTCCCCGAGCCCGCAGCGACGGGCATTCCGACGCCCCCGCCACCCGCGACGAGTGGCACGGACTTCCTTCGGCGTCCCGACGGCGCGGCCACAGTGGTCGTGGCTGGCGTTGTCCGAGGGACACGTCGTGGGGTACGTGCTGAACTCGATCGACACCGGTGACCCGCACGGCCGGCGGGTGGGCTGGACCGATCGGCTGGGGGTCGGGTTCTCGTGGCGCGGTCTGGGGATCGCCACGGCCCTGCTGCGGGCCTCGCACCACTCGTTCGCCGGCGCGGGCCTCGAATCGGCGGGGGTCACCGTCGAGACCGATGATCCCGACCGCGACCTCGGCGCGTTCCGGGCCAGCGGCTACCGCAGCGTCGACGTCGTGGCGCTCTACTCCCGGATGCTGCGGCTGGACGCCGAGTGGTCGGCTCATTGGGAGGCCCCCGGACGACTGGGATAGCATGGCGCACCGACACACCTGCTGTGCCGACACGTCGATGCGCCGGATTCCCCGCGTTGACGGCCCGGACTTCGGTGCCCGGTCGACGTCGGTGCCGCGCCGGGGGCCGTGACGCTCGCCAGAGCGATCGGCGGCGCGCCGGCAGGCCCGTTCGTGAACCAGGGTTGAGAAAGAGGTGAACCGTGAGCGGTCACTCCAAGTGGGCCACCACCAAGCACAAGAAGGCGGTCATCGACGCCAAGCGCGGCAAGATGTTCGCCAAGCTCATCAAGAACATCGAGGTCGCCGCGCGGGTCGGCGGGGCCGACCCCAGCGGCAACCCGACGCTCTACGACGCCATCCAGAAGGCGAAGAAGAGTTCGGTGCCCAACGACAACATCGATCGGGCCGTCAAGCGCGGCGCCGGCGCCGACCAGGGCGGCGCCAACTACGAGACGATCATGTACGAGGCCTACGGCCCGGGCGCGGTCGCGATCCTCATCGAGTGCCTCACCGACAACCGCAACCGCGCGGTGTCCGACGTGCGGGTCGCGGTCACCCGCAACGGTGGCACCATGGCCGACTCCGGCTCGGTGCAGCGGCTGTTCTCGCGCAAGGGCGTGGTGGTCGTCGCGAAGCAGCAGGCCGACAGCGAGATCGGCGAGGACGACCTGCTGGAGGCCACCCTCGACGCCGGCCCCGAAGAGATCACCGACGAGGGCGACACCTTCGAGATCATCAGCGACCCCAACGACACCGTGGCGGTGCGCAAGGCGGTCGAGGAGGCCGGGCTACGACTACGAGTCGGCCGAGGTGTCGTTCGTCCCGTCGTTCACCCAGGAGCTCACCGAGGCCGACCAGGCGGCCAAGCTGTTCCGCATCATCGACGCCCTCGAGGACTCCGACGACGTGCAGAACGTCTTCTCCAACGAGTCGTTGACCGCCGAGGTCGAGGCGGCGCTCGACGAGGAGGACTGAAACCTCATCCCGGGCGGCGTGTACGGGAGGGGCCCGCCGCCGTCCACCGCTAGAATCCGAACACGTGTTCGCACGGCCACCGCGTTCGGGTGCCGCCGCCCCGGCGGCGGCCCGGCACCGGTGGACACGACATCCGGGCGGCGTGAGGTCGCACGGCCATGGTCAGGGGATGGTGACATGCGCGTGCTGGGTGTCGACCCCGGTCTGACCCGCTGCGGCATCGGCGTCGTCGACGGGGCGCCGGGGACGCCGCTTGGTGTTCGTCGCGGCGGGGGTCGTGCGCACCGCTCCCGACACGCCTCACGAACTGCGGCTGCTCCAGATCGACCGGGGGATCGAGGAGTGGATCGAGCAGTACCGCCCCGATGCGATCGCGGTCGAGCGGGTCTTCGCCAAGCACAATCTCGAGAGTGTCACCGGCACATCCAGGCGGCCGGGCTGGCGATGCTGGCCGCCGCCCGGCACAAGCTGCCGGTGGTGCTGCACACCCCGTCGGAGGTCAAGGCCGCGATCACCGGGTCGGGGACGGCCGGGAAGGCCCAGGTGGGCCACATGGTGGCCCGGGTGCTGCGTCTCGCCGAGGCCCCCACGCCCGCCGACGCCGCCGACGCCGTGGCGTTGGCGATCTGCCACGTGTGGCGTGGGGCCGCCGCCAACCGTTATGCGCAGGCCGCGGCCCGTGCCTCGGCCTCCCGACCCGCCGACCCGGGGGCGGGCGAACCCGGCGGATCGGACGTCCAGGATGATCTCGCATCTCACCGGGGTGGTGAGCGCGATCGGTGCCACCTCGATCGTCATCGACGTCGGCGGGTTCGGGGTGCTGCCCTGTGCACCCCGGCCACGACCGCCGGGGTCCGGCTCAACCAGGTGGCCAGCGTGCACACGTCGCTTGTCGTGCGCGAGGACTCGCTGACGCTGTACGCGTTCGCCGACGCCGATGAGCGCGACTGCTTCGAATTGGCCCAAACCGCCTCGGGTGTCGGCCCCAAACTGGCCCAGGCCCTGGTCTCGGTGCTCGGGCCCGACGAGTTCCGCGTCGCGGTGCTGCAGGAGAACCTCGTGGCGCTGTGCCGGGTGCCCGGCATCGGCCGCAAGGGGGCCCAGAAGCTGGTGATCGAACTCAAGGACAAGGTGGCGGCGCTGGGCGGGTCGACCGGCGCCGGTGCGGTCGTACCGGCCGGGGGCGGCGGTGGCGTGAGCAGGTGAGCGAGGGGCTGCAGGGTCTCGGATGGAGCGTCCGGGAAGCCGAGCAGGCGTGCGAGAACGTCGCGGCGATGGCCGACGAGCCCGGCGTGCCGTTGCCGCGCTGATGCGGGCGGCGCTGGCGAGCCTGGCGCGGCGGTGATGGCAGGGTGAGCCCCATGGAGCATTCCCCGGTCGACCCGCACGCAGAGCCCGAGGAGCGCGCGCTCGAGGCGGCGCTGCGCCCGTCGCTGCTGGCCGACTTCGAGGGGCAGCCGCGAGTCAGCGACCAACTCGGCCTGGTGCTCGCCGCGGCCCGGCACCGCGGCACCACCCCCGATCACGTGTTGCTGTCGGGCCCCCCGGGGCTCGGCAAGACGACCCTGGCGATGATCATCGCCCACGAGATGGGCTCACCGCTGCGGATCTCGTCGGGCCCGGCGATCCAGCACCCCGGCGACCTCGCGGCGATCCTGTCCGGCCTCGTCGAGGGCGAGGTGTTCTTCCTCGACGAGATCCACCGCATGTCGCGCCCGGCCGAGGAACTGCTCTACCTCGCCATGGAGGACTTCCGGGTCGACGTCATCGTCGGCAAGGGACCCGGTGCCACCGCGATCCCCATCGACATCCCGCCGTTCACGCTGGTGGGTGCCACCACCCGCGCCGGGCTGCTCCCGGGCCCGCTGCGCGACCGGTTCGGTTTCACGGCGCAACTCGATTTCTACGCGTCATCGGCCCTCGAGACGATCGTCCGGCGCTCGGCATCGGTGCTCGGGGTCGAGGTCGACGACGCCGCGGCCCGCGAGATCGCCAGCCGATCGCGCGGCACGCCACGGATCGCGAACCGGCTGCTGCGTCGCGTCCGAGACTTCGCGCAGGTGCATCACGACGGCCGGGTCACCCGGGAGATCGCGGTGCGCGGGCTGGAGCTCTACGAGGTCGACGAGTTGGGGCTCGACCGGCTCGATCGCTCGGTGCTCGAAGCCGTCTGCCGGCGTTTCGCCGGTGGACCGGTCGGACTGTCGACGCTGGCCATCAGCGTCGCGGAAGAGACCGACACGATCGAGGAGGTGGCCGAGCCGTTCCTCGTCAGGTTGGGCTTCCTCATGCGCACTCCCCGCGGGCGCGTCGCCACCCCGCTGGGCTGGCGCCACCTCGGCCTGACACCTCCCGATGCACGCGGTTCCGACGCCGGCCCACCCGACCTGTTCTCCGACCCGTCATGACCGGAACCGGCCGGTGCCGGGTTTCGGCGGCGGAGTCGCTAGTCTTGCCTGCGGACCCGCGGCACCCACGTGGGCCCAGTGATCGGGTGTGACACCGCTCACCCGACCCGACGACTGACCGAACGGAACCCGACGAGATGTCTGCTGACCTCCCCGCCCTGACCCCCGACCTCGTGCCCCTGGCCACCAGTTACCTCAGCACGCTGCTGCTGCTGGGGGTCGGCGTGGTGCTGTTCGTGTTCCTCATCCAGCGACCCCTCAAGAAGCAGCAGGCGGCACAGCGTCAGTTGCAGGACTCACTCGCCGAGGGCGGACGGGTCATGCTCTCGGGTGGCATGTTCGGCACCCTGCGGCATCTCGGCGACAAGCAGGCCGTGGTCGAATTGGCTCCCGGTCTCGAGGTGACCGTGCTGCGGCAGGCGATCTCGCGCACGGTCAGCGCCGACGAGGAGGAATTCGAGTACGCCGACGACGCGACCGATGTCGATGAGCAGGACTACCTCGGCGAGTCCGGTGCCTACGAGCCCGGGTCCGAGGTCGATCCGGCGACCGTCCCCGAGGCCGACCAGCAGTCGTCCGACGGCGACGACCCCGACCGCCCGTCGAGCATCTGACACCTCCACCTCAGGAGCCCCCGTGGCAACCAGCAGCAAACGACAGCGACCCGGCCGCACCATCGCGGTGTTCGCGGCGGTCATCGCGCTCATGTACGTGCTCATGACCGTGGCGCACGCGTGGTCGCCCAAACTCGGGCTCGACCTGCGCGGTGGCACGACGATCACCCTGACGGCGCGCAACTCCACCGGAAACGGGGCCGTCTCGGCGTCCTCGCTCGACCTGGCCCGCCAGATCCTCCAGCAGCGCGTCGACAGCCTCGGCGTCGGCGAGTCGAGCGTCACCACCCAGGGTGGCAACCAGATCATCGTCAGCGTGCCGAACGTACAGAAGGATCAGCTGGTCAGCATGGTGGGGCAGACGGCCAAGCTGGCGTTCCGCGACGTCTACGACGTGCAGCAGGTCACCGCGCCGTCGCCCAGCCCGTCGCCGTCGCCCAGCCCGTCGTCGGGTGCCTCCGCGTCGGGGCTTCCCACCGCGCCCGGACTGCCGGCCGCCGCACCCAGCGCCCGCCCGACGGCGCCGTCGGACAAGAAGCAGACGATCGACCAGTTGCTGGCCTGGACACCGACCGCCCAGGACCGGAGCGACTTCGCGCAGTGGACCTGCGGTGACCCGTTCCCCGACGTGTCCGACCAGCCGTTGTTCGCCTGTGACAAGACGAAGACGGCGAAGTACCTGCTCGGGCCCATCATCGTGCCCGGCACCGAGGTCAGTTCGGCGTCCGCGGGGATCCCGCAGGGCGCGGTCGCCCCGGTCGTCCAGCTGTCGTTCTCCTCCGCGGGCCAATCGGCCTTCACCGCCGCCACCAAGGTGCTCGCCAGCAAGTCGTCGCCGCAGAACCAGTTCGCGATCGTGCTCGACGGAACGGTGATCTCGGCGCCGCAGGTGTCTTACCAGATCAACGGCGGTGCCCAGATCTCGGGTAACTTCACCCAGGCCGAGGCGACCAACCTCGCGAACATCCTCAAGTACGGCGCGCTGCCGCTCGCCTTCGACCTGTCCAGTGTCGAGAACATCTCCGCGACACTCGGCTTCGACCAGCTGCGCGCGGGCATCATCGCGGGCATCATCGGTCTGCTGCTGGTCGTCGGCTACTCGTTCCTCTACTACCGCGGACTCGGTGCGGTGGTGGTCGGTTCGCTGGCGGTGGCGGCGGTCATCGCGTACTCCTCGATCGTGCTGTTGGGGCAGGCGATCAACTTCGCACTGAACCTTCCGGGCATCGCCGGGGTCATCGTGGCGATCGGCATCACCGCCGACTCCTTCATCGTCTACTTCGAGCGGATCCGTGACGAGATCCGGGAGGGGCGCACGCTGCGTACCTCGATCGAGACCGGCTGGGTGAAGGCTCGCAAGACGATCGTGGTCGCCGACTCGGTGTCGCTGCTCTCCGCGGGCGTGCTGTTCGTGCTCGCCATCGGCAGCGTCCGGGGCTTCGCCTTCACCCTCGGGCTCACCACACTCATCGACCTGGCCATCGTGTTCTTCTTCACCAAGCCGATGATGACCCTGCTCGGACACACCGACTTCTGGGGAGGCGGGCACAAGTGGTCCGGGCTCGAACCCGACCACATGGGTGTGAGCGCCGAGTCGCTGCTCGGACGCCGCGCCCGCCGGACCACGACGAAGGGGGCCTGACATGTCAGACACCGACACCGAGCGGCGTCCGGCGTCCGGGCGCAAGCACGGCCTGGCCCACCGGCTCTACACCGGTGACCTGTCCTACGAGTTCGTCGGCCACCGCCGCATCTGGTACATCATCTCGGGCACCCTCATCGTCGTGTCGTTGTTGGCGCTCGTCCTGCGTGGGCTGAACCTCGGCATCGAGTTCAAGGGCGGCGCGGACTTCACCGTCACCTCGCCGGTCACCTCGGCCAGCATCAACGACATGCGGGTCGCGGTGCTCAACTCCGGCGTCCCCCAACTCGACGGCACGACGGTGCTGAGCGTCGGCACCGGCGAACTGCGGGTGCAGACGCGCAGCCTGACGGCGGCCGAGACGGCGACGGTGCGCGGTGCCATCGCCAAGCAGGCCGGGGTATCGTCCGACAAGGTCGCCTACAACCTCATCGGTCCGTCGTGGGGCAAGCAGATCACCAACAAGGCGGTCCAGGCGCTGGTCGTGTTCATCGTGCTGGTCATGCTGCTGATCTGGATCAGGTTCCGAGACTGGAAGATGTCGCTGTCGGCGATCGTCGCCCTGTTCCACGACCTGATCCTCACGGTAGGGATCTACGCCCTGGTCGGCTTCACCGTCTCGCCGTCCACCCTCATCGGTGTGCTGACCATCCTCGGCTACTCGCTGTACGACACGGTGGTGGTGTTCGACAAGGTGAGCGAGAACGTCAGCGACCTACGCCGCGGACGACGCACCTTCTCGATGGCGGCCAACGACGCCGTCAACCAGGTGCTGGTCCGGTCGCTCAACACGACCATCATCGGTGTCCTGCCGGTGGCGGCCATCCTGTTCGCGGGCGCCTTCTACCTCGGCTCGGGACCCCTCGAAGACCTCGGTCTCGCGCTGTTCGTCGGCATGATCTCGGGGGCGTACTCGTCGATCTTCATCGCCACCCCGCTGCTCGCTCAGGCGAAAGAGCGCGAGCCGGAGATGCGCCAAGTGCGCCAGGCGATCGCGCGGCGGGAGGCCAAGGCACGCCGTGACACCGCCGAGTCGGGCGACACCGTGGCGGCACTCAGCGCTGCGGGCGCCGGCGAGCCGGATCCCGGCGAATCCACGGCGCCGCCGGCGCCCGCCGAGCGTCGTGCGCGGCAACGCCCCACCCGCAGCCAACGCCGGGGATGACCGGTCAGGCGACGGCCGCGGCGTCCGCCACGGCCGGGCACACCACAGGAGAGCAGGCATGTCCGACATCGAACTGATCGCATCGTTGATCCGCGACGTGCCCGACTTTCCCAAGGCCGGTGTCACGTTCAAGGACATCACCCCGCTGCTCAAGGATCCCCGCGCGTTCCAGGAGACCGTCGACCGGCTCGTCGCCTCGGCGCCGGGCGAGATCGACGCTGTCGTCGGCATGGAGGCGCGGGGCTTCATCTTCGCCGCGCCCGTCGCCCTCGCCCTCGGCGCGGGCTTCGTGCCGGTGCGCAAGCCCGGCAAACTGCCGATGGAGGTCTTCGAGGAGAGTTTCAGCCTCGAATACGGCACCGACACGCTCACCATCCACCGCGACGCCATCGTCCCCGGCGCCCGGGTCATGGTCGTCGACGACATCCTCGCCACGGGGGGCACGGTGGGGGCCACGGCGGGGTTGCTGCGTCAACTCGGGGCCCGGCTGGTGCACGTGTCGGTGCTGATGGAGTTGGGATTCCTGGGGGGCCGGTCGGTGCTCGAACGGCAGGGGATCGACAGCTTCTCCGCGCTGATCACCATCTAGCGTCCCCGGCGTCCGCGGTGGACCCGGGTGAGATCGCTCGTCACCGGATCGGACGCGGGTATCCTTGTTCCACTCGACACTCCCGGGTTGGGTGAACCCTGACAGGACTGCGCATGGTCGACGCCGCTGACTCGCACGAGGTCTACGGACCCTACGGTGGTGGGTCCGCGCGCCCCGGTTCCGTGCTGAGAAGCAGCCTCCCCGACCCGGTCGTCACCGGGGCCGCCCCCGAGGCGGAACGCAGCCCGTCGGGCCCCGATCAGCCCAGGTTGAGCATGCGTCAACGATTGGCCCGGCTCGGGTCGTCACGTGCTCCGCAGTTGGCCGTGCTCGATCCGCTCATCGCGGTGGTGCGGGCCAATCACCCCAAGGCCGACATCGCGCTGCTCGAACGCGCGTACAACACCGCCGAGCACTATCACCGGGGCCAGACCCGCAAGTCGGGGGATCCGTACATCACCCACCCGTTGGCGGTGGCCACGATCCTCGCCGAGCTCGGCATGACCGAGCCGGTACTGTGCGCCGGCCTGTTGCACGACACGGTCGAGGACACGTCCTACACCCGCGACCAGCTGGCGGCCGACTTCGGCGAGGAGATCGCCGCGCTGGTCGACGGCGTCACCAAGCTCGACAAGGTCACCTACGGCGACTCGGCGAAGGCCGAGACGTTGCGCAAGATGGTGATCGCGATGAGCCGCGACATCCGGGTCCTGGTCATCAAGCTGGCCGACCGGCTGCACAACATGCGCACCCTCAGCTACCTGCGTCCCGACAAGCAGGTGCGCATCGCCCGCGAGACGCTCGAGATCTTCGCGCCGTTGGCCCACCGCCTCGGCATGAACGCGGTCAAGTGGGAGCTGGAGGATCTGTCGTTCGCCACCCTCGAACCGAAGCTCTACAACGAGATCGTGCACCTCGTCGCCCAGTACGCGCCAGAACGTGAGCGCCAACTGCGCGACGTCATCGCCTTCGTGCAGAAAGACCTTCAGGAAGCCGGGATCAAGGCGACCGTCTACGGCCGGCCGAAGCACTACTACTCGATCTATCAGAAGATGGTGGTCCGCGGCCGCGAGTTCAAGGACATCTACGACCTCGTCGGGCTGCGGATCCTCGTCGACACCCCGCGCGACTGCTACGCCGCGCTCGGGGTGATGCACGTGCGCTGGAACCCTCTCCCCGGCAGGTTCAAGGACTACATCGCGGTGCCGAAGTTCAACATGTACCAGTCGTTGCACACGACGGTGCTCGGACCCAACGGCAAGCCCGTCGAGTTGCAGATCCGCACCCACGAGATGCACCGCCGGGCCGAGTACGGCGTGGCCGCGCACTGGAAGTACAAGGAGACCCTGCGTGGGGGGCAGAAGGGTCCCGAGCAGACCGACCTGTCGTGGGTGCACAGCCTCAACCAGTGGTCGCACGAGGCCGACGATCCGAGCGAATTCCTCGAGTCGCTGCGCTACGAGATCAACTCCACCGAGGTCTACGTCTTCACGCCCAAGGGCGACGTGACCGCGCTGACGGCCGGCGCGACGCCGGTCGACTTCGCCTACAGCGTGCACACCGAGGTCGGGCACCGATGCATCGGCGCCAGGGTCAACGGCCGGCTCGTGCCGCTCGACTCGAAGCTGCAGAACGGTGATGTCGTCGAAGTGCTCACCAGCAAGGCCGAGAACGCGGGGCCGAGCCGTGACTGGCTGAACTTCGTCGCGAGTCCACGGGCACGCAGCAAGATCCGCGCCTACTTCACCAAGGAGCGCCGCGAGGAGTCGATCGAGCACGGCCGCGATCTGCTCGCCAAGCAACTGCGCCGCTCCGGGCTCGCGCTCAACCGGCTGCTCACGATCGAGCACCTCACCTCGGTGGCCCGGGAGTTCCGGCTGCCCGACGTGAACACGCTCTACGCCTCGGTCGGCGAGGGCAACGTCAGCGCGCAGGCCGTCGTGCAGAAGCTCGTCGCCACCGAGGGCGGCGACGAGGCCGCCGCCGAGGAGTCGTTCGAGGATGCTCCCGTGCTGTCGACCCCACGGCAGCGCCCACGCCGCGCGCACAACGACGTGGGGGTGGTCGTCGACGGCGACTCCGACCTCTACGTCAAACTGGCCCGGTGCTGCACACCGATGCCCGGCGACGACATCATCGGCTGGATCACCCGCGGTGACGGGGTCAGCGTGCACCGCCGCGACTGCACCAACGCGAACAACCTGCTCGCCAACCCCGAGCGGATCGTGCCGGTGTCGTGGGCCTCGTCACCCCAGCAGGCCTACCTCGTGGCGATCCAGATCGAAGGACTCGACCGGTCGGGCCTGCTGAGCGACGTGACCCGCGCGATGGCAGAACAGCACGTCAACATCGTGTCGGCCGCCATCAACACCAGCCCCAAGGAACGCACGTTCAAGGGCAGGCTCACGTTCGAATCGCCCGACCCGCGCCACCTCGACCACGTGCTGGCGAGCATCCGCAAGGTGCCGGGGATCTACGACGTGTACCGCGTGCGCCAGTGAGCACGCCGCGCACCGGGGGATGAGGGAAGCCGGGGACGCCGATCAGCGTTCGAAGTCGGCCAGGGTCGCCCGCGCCTGGTCGAGAAGCTGGCTGTAGGTCGCGATCGACTCGCGGGTGCGGGCGGCGTCCTTGGCCCGTCCGGCGGCCTCGGCCGCGTCGGCGCGGGCCTGGAGTTTCGCGATCTGCGTCTCGAACATCGCCACGGTGTCCTGGGCCCGCTGGCGGGCCTCGGGATCGGTGCGCCGCCATTCGGCCTCCTCGGCCTCCCGCACCGCCGACTCGAGGGCTCGCACGCGGGCGTCGAGGGCGCGCACGGCGTCCCGCGGCACCTTGCCGAGATCGTTGTAGCGGGTGAGGAAGTCACGGAACGCGGATCGTGCCGACTTGACGTCGGTGGTCGGCACGATCCGGGCCTCGGCCTCGGCCAGCAGCTGCTCCTTGGCTTCCTGGTTGGCACGGAACTCGCTGTCCTGCTCGTTGAGCGCCGCGTTGCGGGCGTCGAAGAACCGGTCCTGAAGAGCACGGAATTCTGCCCACAACGCGTCGTCGTCGGCCCGTGACGCCGAGCCGGCGGCCTTCCACCGCGCCATGAGGTCACGGAAGGCGCCCGAAGTGGGCCCCCACTCGGTCGACTCGGCGAGCGGTCGGGCCTCCTCGATGATCGCTTCCTTCGCCTGTTTGGCGGCGGTGAACTTCTCCGACTGGGCGGCGAACTGGGCCTTACGGCGGCGCGTGTAGGTGGTGCGGGCGGTGGAGAACCGGTGCCACAGGGCGTCGTCGGTGGCCCGGTCGATGCGGGGGAGGGCCTTCCACTCATCGAGCAGCGCGCGGAAGCGGTTGACGCCTCCGCGCCAGTCGTTGCCGCCGGCGAGCTTCTCGGCCTCGGCGACCATCCGCTCCTTCTCGGCCCGGGTCTGCTCCGCCGCCTCGGCGCGCTCGGCCCGGCGGGCATCGGCGAGTTCGTCGATCTTCGGCTCGAGGAGGTCGAGGCGGGCGGCCAGTGCCGGCGAGGTCGCCGACCGCGTTGGCCTCACGGATGGTGGTGCGCAACGACGCGATCCGCTTGCGGGCGTCGTCGGGGCCGACGGATCCGGCGCCGACCCGTGACTCGAACAGAGTGACCTCCCCCTCGAGGGATCTCGAACCGGCGTACGAAGAAGGACAGTGCCTCCTCGGGTGCGGCGTCGGGCACCTGGCCGACGCTGCGCTCGCCATCGGGGGTGCGAACGTAGACCGTGCCGTCGGGATCGACCCGTCCGAAATCGGCCGGGCTGGTCGGACCTGCTGGTTCACTCATGGGCTACATCTTGCCCGATAAGCTGATCGGGTGCTGATCGTGCCCGCAGTGGTCGGACCCTGGCAGGCCAACTGCTACGTGGTGGCTTCCGCGGAGGGTCGGGCCGGGCATCTGGTCGACGCCGTGGTCATCGACCCGGGCATGGGGGCGCTGCGGGTCGTGACCGAGCTGTGCGAGCAGCACCACCTCCGGATCGCGGGCGTCATCGCCACCCACGGACACTTCGACCACGTCGCCGACGCCGCCGCGGTCGCCGACACGGCCGGCGTCCCGGTGCACATCCACGCCGCCGACGAGCACCTGCTCACCCGCCCTCTCGAGGGGTTGTCCCGCGACCTCGCGACCCTGGTCTGGCCGTTGGTGGGCGAGCGGCTCCCGGCGCCGCGGCGCGTCGAGCACCTGTACGGAGGCGGCGTCGTCGAGGCCGGCGGGCTGCTGTTCACGGTGCTGGAGGCGCCGGGACACACCCCGGGATGCACGGTGCTCGGCCTCAGCGGTGTCGTGGCCGACGACGACCCCCGGCCCCGCGACGTGGCGTTCACCGGCGACGTCGTGTTCGCCGGGTCGATCGGACGCCTCGACCTGCCCGGCTCCGACCCCGAGGCGATGCGACGCAGTCTCGACACCATGGTGCGTGCGGTTCCCGCCTCGGCGTATCTTCTACCCGGGCACGGCCGGGCCACGACGATGGCCCGGGAACGCGCCCACAACCCGTACCTGTCCCCGCACCCCGCCCCGTTGTCCTGACGGCGGCAGGGCCGACCGAAGGAATCCAGCATCGTGCCGCGTCCCAAGCCCATCTCCGGCTTCCCCGAATTCCTGCCCGGCCCACGCATGGTCGAGCAGCGGGTTCTCGAGATCCTGCGCGACACGTTCGAGCTGCACGGGTTCGCCCCGATCGAGACCCGTGCCGTCGAGCCGATGGAGCAGCTGACCCGCAAGGGCGAGATCGACAAGGAGGTCTACGTCGTGCGGCGCCTGCACGCCCCCGCAGACGACCCGGGCGACGACCTCGGACTGCATTTCGACCTCACCGTGCCCTTCGCCCGTTACGTGCTCGAGAACGCCGGGCACCTCGCCTTCCCGTTCCGCCGCTACCAGATTCAGAAGGTGTGGCGCGGTGAGCGGCCCCAGGAGGGCCGCTACCGCGAGTTCCTGCAGGCCGACATCGACATCGTCGGCCAGGACACCCTCCCCGACCACTTCGACGTCGAGGCGCCGCTGGTGATGCTCGAGGCCCTTGAGCGGTTGCACACCGACCTCGGGGTGCCGCCGGTGCGGATGCGCGTGAACAACCGCAAGCTGTCCGAGGGGTTCTACCGCGGCCTCGGCATCGACGATCCCGCCGGGGTGCTGCAGCGGGTCGACAAGTTCGACAAGATCGGCCCCGACGCCGTCCGCGACCTGCTCGTCGACGAGTTGGGTCTCGGCCTTGACCGGGCCGATGCGTGCGTGAGGCTGGCGGGGATCGCGTCGGCCGACGACTCGTTCATCGACCAGGTCCGCGCCCTGGGGGTTCGTCACGAGCTGCTCGACCAGGGGCTCGACGCCCTCGCGCGGGTGGTGCGGGCGGCGGCGGCACGGGTGCCGGGCCGGCTGGTGGCCGACCTTCGCATCGCCCGGGGCCTCGACTACTACACGGGCACCGTCTACGAGACCGAGCTCGTCGGCTACGAGAAGCTCGGATCGGTGAGTTCGGGAGGCCGCTACGACTCGCTGGCCTCCGACGGCCGCACGACGTTCCCGGGTGTCGGCATCTCGTTGGGGGTCACCCGGCTGCTCGCGCCGATCATGGCCGCCGGCGGGTTGCGGATGTCGCGTTCGGTTCCCTCCGCCGTGCTGGTCGCCGTCGACGCCGAGGAGACCCGCGAGGTCGCGATGGACGTCGCCGCCGCGTTGCGCGGGCGTGGCATCGCCTGCGAGGTCGCGCCCCGGGCCGACAAGTTCGGCAAGCAGATCCGCTACGCCGACCGGCGGGGCATCCCGTTCGTGTGGTTCGGGGGAGCCTCCGGCGAGGTGAAGGACATCCGCAGCGGCGACCAGGTGCCCGCACGCGCCGACGAGTGGACACCACCGGCGTCCGACCTGCGCCCGGCCGTGCTGCACTGAGCCGAGCCCCCGACCCGGTCGGGGTAGTCTGTACCGGACTTCGCGACCTGCACCGTCTATGCAGGCGCCCAACGAGAGGAACACCGCAGATGCTGCGCACCCACGAGGCCGGAACCCTGCGCCTCGCCCACGTCGGACAGACCGTCACCCTCAGCGGCTGGGTCGCCCGTCGCCGCGATCACGGCGGGGTCGCGTTCATCGACCTCCGGGACGCCAGCGGCATCGCCCAGGTGGTCGTCCGCGACGAGATCCTCGCCAGTTCCGGCGCCCACGACCTGCGCAACGAGTACTGCATCCGGGTGACCGGGGCCGTCGAGGCGCGTCCCGAGGGCAACGCCAACCCCAGCCTGCCCACCGGCGACATCGAGGTGGCGATCACCGACCTGGAGGTGCTCAACCCGGCGGCCCCGCTGCCGTTCCAGATCGACGAGCACGTCAGCGTCGGCGAGGAGGCGCGGCTGCGCTACCGCTACCTCGACCTGCGCCGGCCGGCACCCGGCGCGGCGATTCGGCTGCGCAGCCGTGTGAACGCCGCTGCCCGCACCGTGCTCGGCGAGCGGGACTTCGTCGAGATCGAGACCCCCACCCTCACCCGCTCGACGCCGGAGGGTGCCCGCGACTTCCTCGTGCCGGCCCGGCTGGCCCCCGGAAGCTGGTACGCCCTGCCGCAGAGCCCGCAGCTGTTCAAGCAGCTGCTCATGGTCGCGGGCATGGAGCGCTACTACCAGATCGCCCGCTGCTACCGCGACGAGGACTTCCGCGGCGACCGCCAGCCCGAGTTCACCCAGCTCGACATCGAGATGAGCTTCGTCGACCAGGATGACGTCATCGACCTGGGCGAGGCCGTCGTCCGGCAGATCTGGAAGCTGATCGGCGTCGACCTGCCCACGCCGTTCCCCCGCATGACCTACGCCCAGGCGATGGACACCTACGGCTCCGACAAGCCCGACCTGCGCTTCGACCTGCCGATCACCGAGCTCACCGACTTCTTCGCCGACACCCCGTTCCGGGTCTTCCAGGCCCCCTACGTCGGGGCCGTGGTGATGCCCGGGGGCGGTTCGCTGCCGCGGCGCCAGTTCGACGCCTGGCAGGAGTGGGCCAAGCAGCGCGGGGCCAAGGGGCTCGCCTACGTGACCATCGACGACGCCGGTCAGCTGGGCGGTCCGGTGAGCAAGAACATCTCCGAGCCCGAGCGGGAAGGCCTCGCGGCGCGGGTCGGGGCCCGGCCGGGCGACGCGATCTTCTTCGCCGCCGGGCAGCGGGCCGCGTCCCAGACGCTGCTCGGGGCGGCCCGGGTCGAGATCGCACGCCGCACCGGGCTGATCGACGAGGACGCCTGGAGCTTCCTGTGGGTGGTCGACGCACCGCTGTTCAAGCCCACCGCGGAGGCCACGGCCGAGGGTGACGTCGCCGTCGGCGGGGGAGCGTGGACCGCTGTGCACCACGCGTTCACCTCCCCGAAACCCGAATGGCTCGACCGCTTCGACACCGATCCCGGCCACGCGCTGGCCTACGCGTACGACATGGTGTGCAACGGCAACGAGATCGGGGGAGGCTCGATCCGTATCCATCGCCGCGACGTGCAGGAGCGGGTGTTCAAGGTGATGGGGATCGGCGCCGAGGAAGCACAGGAGAAGTTCGGTTTCCTCCTCGACGCCTTCCAGTTCGGCGCACCCCCGCACGGCGGCATCGCGTTCGGGTGGGACCGCATCGTCATGCTGCTGACCAGGGCCGAGTCGATCCGTGAGGTCATCGCGTTCCCGAAGACCGGCGGCGGCTACGATCCGCTCACCGGCGCCCCGGCCCCGATCACTGCGCAGCAGCGCAAGGAGGCCGGTGTCGACGCGCCCCGGAAGAAGTCCGGCGAGACGGCGACCGGGAAGGGCTGAGCTGGCGGCTCGGAGGTGTGATCGTGAACCGACCCCAGTGGATCGAACTCGACGGTGTCGTGAACATGCGTGACGTCGGAGGGATCGCCACCGTTGACGGGCGGGCGCTGCGCTCCGGGCGGCTGATCCGGTCCGACAACCTGCAGGACCTCAGCGCCGGCGCGGTGCGATGGCTGCTCGACGAGATGCGCCTCACCGATGTCGTCGACCTGCGCACGGGGGTCGAGGTGCAAAGCGAAGGCCCCGGGCCGTTGGCCCGCACGCCGGTGCGCGTCCACCAGTTGAGCCTGTACCCAGAGGGCTCGGCGGCCTCCGGCATCCCCGACCCTGCACAGCTGCCCTGGCTCGTCGATCGGGGAGAGATCGCCGCCGAATCTCAGGAGGGGATGCTCGTCCAGCACTACGCGCGCTATCTGGTGCGTCGTCCCGACAATGTGGTGGCCGCCTTGCGGGTGGTCGCCCGGGCTCCCGGCGCGGTGATCGTGCACTGCGCGGCGGGCAAGGACCGTACCGGCACCATCACCGCGTTGGCCCTGCGCCTCGTCGGCGTCGGGGTCGCCGAGATCGCGGCCGACTACGACGCGACCAACGAACGGCTCGGCGCGATCCTCGCCAGGCTGCGGGCACGGGCCACCTACGAGGCGGACCTTGCCGGCCAGGACGAGGCGAGTCAGCGGACGCCCGCGGCCGCCATGCGCCGGTTGCTCGAGCACATCGACCGCGACTGGGGCGGGGTCGAGGGCTATCTGGCCCGTCACGGCTGGCTGCCCGACGACACCGCGGCTCTGCGTGACCGACTGCTCGGGTGACCGGCGCGCGGTGGCTCGTCGTGCCAGCATGAGGGGCATGAGCGAACCCACCGGAGCCGCCGACCGGCTCGACGTGACCACCGACCAGGGCGATGTGCCGACGACCCTCGTACTTCCCCCCGGCGGATCGGGGGCGGGCCTCGTGCTCGTCCAGGAGATCTTCGGCGTGTCCGATTACATCCGCACCCGTGCCGCCGACCTTGCCCGGCTCGGCTACACGGTGGCGGTGCCGAACCTCTATTGGCGGCACAGTGACACGGCCGGCGGCGACGTCGTCGCCGACGACGACCCCGACCCGCTGGCCCGCGGTATGGCGCTCATGCAGGCCACCGACGTCGACCAGGCGGTGAGCGAGGTGCGGGCCTGCGTCGCGGCGCTGCGTCGCCACCCGGCGACCGGCGGCCGGGTGGGGGCGATCGGCTTCTGCTACGGCGGTGGGCTGGCCTACGCGGCGGCCGCCAGCGGCGTCGGCGACGAGGTACCCGACGTGCTCGTGAGCTATTACGGCTCGGCCCTGCCGATGCTGGTCGACGCCGTGCCGGTGCCGCGGATCCCGCAACTGCACCACTTCGGCGACGCCGACGCCTACATCACCCCCGAGGTCGCCCGGCACATCGGCGAGGTCGTCGCCGAGGGGCCCGATACCCAGGTGCACGTGTGGCCGGGCGCCGGCCACGCCTTCGACAACCCGCTGCCGCTGTTCCACCACGCCGAGGCGAGCCGCGGTGCCTGGCGGGTGAGCGTCGATTGGCTCGCGGGACACTTACCCGCCTTCTGAGTCGGGTGGTCGTCGGCGGGGGCGGCGGTAGCCTGAGCCTGACATGTCTGAGCAGACCGACCTCTTCGGTACCCCCGACCCTGCACCGGCGACGAGCCCGTCCGGATCGTTGGCCGCCGCGGGCCACGCCGACGCGCCCCTCGCCGTGCGGATGCGCCCCCGCAGCGTCGACGAGATCGTCGGCCAACGCCACCTGCTCGGCGCCGGCTCGCCCCTGCGCCGGCTGGCCGAGGGGCAGGCGGCCATGTCGGTCTTCCTCTGGGGACCTCCGGGAGTGGGCAAGACGACGATCGCGTCGGTGGTGTCGCACACCTCCCAGCGCCGATTCGTCGAGATCTCTGCCGTCACCGCCGGCGTTCGTGAGGTGCGCGCCGAGATCGACCGTGCCCGCCGCGAACTCGAGAGGGGCACCGGCACGGTGCTGTTCGTCGACGAGGTGCACCGCTTCAACAAAGCCCAGCAGGACGTCCTGCTGCCCGCCGTCGAGAATCGTCTGATCACACTCATCGCCGCCACCACCGAGAACCCCAGCTTCTCGGTGATCGCACCGCTGCTGTCCCGCTCACTGCTGCTCACCCTGCGCCCGCTCACCGACGACGACATCGTGGTGCTGCTCGACCGGGCGATCAGCGACGAGCGGGGCGTCCGCACGGCCGCGGGAGCGCCGATGACGATCGAACGCGACGCCCGTGACCAGATCGTGCGGCTCGCCGGCGGCGACGCACGCCGGGCGCTCACCTACCTGGAGGAGGCCGCGGCCGTCGCCGACCGGCTCGGCCGCGACCTCATCGACCCGCACGCCGTCGAACAGGCCGTCGACCGGGCCGCCGTGCGCTACGACCGCGACGGAGACCAGCACTACGACGTCATCAGCGCGTTCATCAAGAGCGTCCGCGGCAGCGATGTCGACGCCGCGCTGCACTACCTGGCGCGGATGATCGAGGCGGGCGAGGACCCCCGGTTCATCGCCCGCCGGCTGATCATCCTGGCCAGCGAGGACATCGGCATGGCGGCCCCCTCCGTGCTGCAGACCGCGGTGGCCGCCGCGCAGGCCGTGCAACTCATCGGGATGCCGGAGGCCCAGTTGACGCTCGCGCACGCGACCGTGGCGGCGGCGATGGCGCCGAAGTCGAACGCGGTCACCACCGCGATCGGGGCCGCCCTGGCCGACGTGCGGGCCGGCCGGATCGGTGAGGTGCCGCCGCACCTGCGCGACGCCCACTACGCCACCGCGTCACGCTACGGTCACGGTGTCGGGTACCGCTACGCTCACGACCACCCGCACGGGGTTGCCGAACAGCAGTACCTGCCCGACCTGCTGGCGTCCGCGTCGTACTACCGGCCAACCGACCACGGCAACGAGGCGGCGCTGCGGGAACGGCTCGCGGTGCTGCGTGACCTGCTCGGGCGCGACGAAGCGGGCGAGGCCTGACCCCCCGTGGTCGTCAGTCGTCGCGAGGGTCGGCGACGAACCCGTCGGCGTCGAGTTCCACGCCGCGCGGGGGAGTGGGGTCCCGTCGGGTCGCGTCGGGCCCAAGGTGGCCGCCAGGCGGATCCGCCGGGCCGTGCGCTCGGCGTCCAATTGCTTCTGTCGGGCCTTCTCCGCGCCGCTGTCGTCTTTGAGATCGTTGACCAGTTGGACCTCGGCGGGCAGTCCCGCACGCAGTTGCCGGATGCGAACGACCTCCGCGTCGACCTGTGCGCCGAGCAGCAGCGCGATGTTGGTGAGCCACAACCACAAGAGCATGACGATGATCCCGGCCAGGGTGCCGTAGGTCTTGTTGTAGCTGCCGAAGTTGCTGACGTAGAAGCCGAAACCCGCGGAGGCGATGATCCACACCAGCATGGCCACGAGCGCGCCGATGCTCAACCACCGGATGCGCCGGCGCCGGACATTCGGCGTCACGTGGTACAGCAGGGCGATCATCACCATGACGACGAGCAGGAGCCCGGCCACTTGGCGATGTTCCAGGCGCGCAACCCGAACGATCCGATGCCGACGACAGAGAACACCGCCGTCGCCACCGACCCACTGACCGCCAGGCCGACGAGCACGAGCGCCGCCATTACCTCGATGGCGATCGTCAGCACGAACAGGGTCGGACGCAGCTTCCACACGGGTCGGCCCTCCGGCACCCCGTAGATCCGGTTCATCGCGCGGGCGAACGCGCCGACGTAGCCCGACGCCGACCAGGTGGCCGCGAGGATGCCGAGGATCAGGGCGATCCCCGAGCCGCGAGCGTCGACCATCGCTGGTGATGATCGGTTCGATCCGCGAGGTGGCGCTGCCCGGCATGAACCGTTGGAGCAGTTCGAGCAGGGTGCGGGTCGTCGCCTGGGCGTTGCCGAAGACACCGAGCAGCGACACGAGCGCCAGCAACGCCGGGAACAGCGACAGGACGCTGTAGTAGGTGAGGGCGGCTGCCAGGTCGGTGCCCTGGTTCGCGGAGAAGCGCCGCCACGAGTTGGCTGCGGTGAACCGCCACACCGGCGGGTCTGGGCTGGTCATGGAGTCTCCTCCCGTCGACTCCGGTCATGCTAACCAGCGGCGCCCGCATCGCAGGCGGTAACGGGGCACCCGGCGTGCCCGTGTGGGACGCCGCGGTGCCCCGCGAACCGCGGTGCGGGGCATTGTCCGGCCCGCGTAGACTTGCTGCCTGTTGCCAGTTCCCGGCACGGCGGTGTCGGGCGTTGTCGATGTCCAGGTCGATGGCCTCCGGTGCATGAGCCCGCCGTGAGGACGACCGACGCCGACGCGCCCGACCCGCTGACCCCAATCCGATGGAGTGAACCAGATGAAGGCCGCCGACATCGCGCGCACGTATGTGGAGTTCTTCGAACGCCACGGCCATGCCGTCGTGCCCAGCGCCTCCCTGCTTTACAACGACCCGACGCTGCTGTTCGTCAACGCCGGCATGGTGCCGTTCAAGCCGTACTTCACCGGTGCCGAGCCCGCTCCCTGGAAGCGGGCGGTGAGCGTGCAGAAGTGCGTCCGCACGCTCGACATCGACGAGGTCGGCAAGACCACCCGGCACGGCACGTTCTTCCAGATGCTCGGCAACTTCTCGTTCGGCGACTACTTCAAGCAGGGCGCGATCGAGTTGGCGTGGGAACTGGTCACCACCGACCAGGGTCACGGGGGTTTCGGGTTCGATCCCGACACCGTGTGGGTCACCGCGCTGCACGGCGACGACGAGACCGTCGACCTGTGGCGGCAGGTGGGCGTGCCGCGCGAGCACATCCAGCTGCGCGGGCTCAAGGACAATTATTGGCACATGGGAATCCCCGGTCCCGGGGGGCCGTGCTCGGAGATCTACATCGACCGCGGCCCCCAGTACGGGCCCGACGGTGGCCCCGAGGCCGACGAGGACCGCTTCCTCGGAGATCTGGAACCTGGTGTTCCAGACCGAGGAGTTGAAGGCGGTGCGGGCGAAGGACGACTTCGACGTGCGTGGGCCGCTGCCCAGCAAGAACATCGACACGGGCGCCGGCCTCGAGCGGATCGCGTTCCTGCTCCAGGGCGTCAACAACATGTACGAGATCGACGAGGTGTACCCGGTCATCGCGCGGGCCGCCGACATGGCGGGCAAGAGGTACGGGTCCGACCCCGACGACGACGTGCGGCTGCGGGTCGTCGGTGATCACGTGCGCTCCGGGCTGATGCTGATGACCGATGGCGTCACCCCCGGCAACGAGGCGCGGGGCTACGTGCTGCGCCGGCTGCTGCGCCGCGTGGTGCGCGCCATGCGCCTGCTCGGGGTGCATGACCCCGTGCTGCCCGAACTGCTCGGGGTGAGCCGTGAACTCATGCACACCACCTACCCCGACATCGACACGCAGTGGACGCGGGTGCTCCCCGTCGCCACGGGCGAGGAGGAGTCGTTCCGGCGGACGCTGTCGGCCGGAACCACGCTCTTCGAGGCCGCCACCCGCGACGTCAAGCAGTCGAAGGCGTCGGTGCTGAGCGGCGACAAGGCGTTCCAGCTGCACGACACGTACGGATTCCCGATCGACCTGACCCTGGAGATGGCGGCCGAGCAGGGCCTCAGCGTCGACCGCACCCGGTTCACCGAACTCATGGCCGAGCAGAAGGCGCGCGCGAAGGCCGACGCCCGCGCGAAGAAGATGGCCGGGGTGTCGACCGAGGTCTACTCCCAGCTGCGTGAACCCGGTGAGACCCCCTTCCTCGGCTACACCGACCTGCGGGTGCCCACCAAGCTGCGCGGCATCATCGCCGACGGCCGGGTCGCC
Organism: uncultured Actinomycetota bacterium; assembly: GCA_963798885.1. Taxonomy (GTDB): domain Bacteria; phylum Actinomycetota; class Actinomycetes; order Propionibacteriales; family Propionibacteriaceae; genus JAJYQH01. The sequence goes on from CAWCUX010000013.1 coordinate 339,744, forward strand.
GACCGCGTGGGCAGCGGTGTGGCCGAACTCGTCCTCGACGAGACCCCCTTCTACGCGGAGTCCGGCGGCCAGGACTCCGACGCCGGCGTGCTGCGGATCAACGGTGCCGAACTCGAGGTGCTCGACGTGCAGCGTCCGGTGCCCGGGCTGATCGTGCACAAGGTGCAGATCCCCGAGTCGGGCGCCGACTTCGCGGTCGGCGACGATGTGGACGCCGAGGTCGACCGCTTCCACCGGCTGGGCTCGGCCCAGGCGCACTCGGCCACCCACATCATCCACGCCGCGCTGCGGGAACTGGTCGGGCCCACGGCCACCCAGGCGGGCTCGTACAACAAGCCCGGCTACCTGCGCTTCGACTTCTCGTCCCAGCAGGGGCTGTCACCCGCGTTGCGCGCGGAGATCGAGCAGCGCTCCAACGAGGCGATCCGTGACGACCTCATGGTGACCGCCACCGAGATGCCGCTGCAGCAGGCACGGGCGATGGGTGCGATGGCGATGTTCGGCGAGAAGTACCCGCCGATCGTGCGGATGGTCGAGTTGGGCGGTCCCTGGTCACGCGAGTTGTGCGGCGGCACCCACGTCACGCGCTCGTCGCAGATCGGGCTGATGAGCCTGCTCGGCGAGCAGTCGATCGGCTCGGGAACCCGCCGGGTCGAGGCGCTGGTCTCGACCGACGCGTTCGACCATCTCGCCGGGGAGCGCGCGCTCGTCCATGGGCTGACCCAGATCCTGCGTGTGCAGCCCGACCAGCTCACCGACCGGGTGGAGCGACTGGTCTCCGAACTGAAGGACGCCGAGAAGCGGATCGCCGAGCTCAAGGCGGCTCAACTGCGGGCGGGGATCGCCGACATGGTGGCCCGCGCCGTCGACGTCAACGGCATCACCTTCGTCGGCGAGCCGGTGCCCGGGGTGGGTGGCAACGAGCTGCGTACCCTGGCGACCGACGTGCGCTCGCGCCTGGGCGATCGGGCGGGCGTGGTGACCCTCGTCGGTGGCGGCACCGACAAACCCTCGGCGGTCGTCGCCACCAACGCGGCCGCACGTGCGCTGGGTGCTCGGGCGGGGGTGCTCATCGGGTTGGCGACCGCCGAACTGGGCGGTCGCGGCGGCGGCAAGGACGACCTCGCCCAAGGCGGTGGCACCGACGGCTCGGGAGCGGCCCGCGCGATCGAGGCGGTGCGCCGCGCACTGGCCGGATGACCATGCGCGAGGGCGTGCGGCTGGCGCTCGACTGGGGCGGCGTGCGGATCGGCGTGGCCGCCTGCGACCGCTCGACGATCCTCGCCTTCCCGGTGACGACGTTGGCCAACTCGGCCGACGTCTGGGAGGCGCTCGCACGACTGGTCGACGAGTACGAGCCCCTGGAGGTGATCGTCGGACTGCCGGTCGCCCTGAGCGGGCGTGAGGAGGTCGCGGCGAGCGCCATCGCCCGGATCGCCGACGAGATCGCCGCCCGGTTGGCACCCGTGCGGGTCCGTCTGGTCGACGAACGGCTGTCCAGCGCGGCGGCACACCGTAGTCTGGCATCGGCCGGACGCGGGTCGCGGTCGCGTCGTGCGGTGATCGACCAGGCGGCGGCGGTCGCCATCCTCGAGCACGCCCTGACCTTCGAGCAGCGCACGGGTTCACCCCCGGGCCGGCTGGTGGAGGCCCCGGCACCCCCGGCACGGCATCCCCAGGGCCCCGACCCGGCCCCAGGCCCCAGCACCGATGTGAGGACCCCACAGTGAGCGGATTGTTCGTCGACAACGACGGTCGATGGAGTTGGAAGAAGGCGGGCTACCGGGCGCGGTCGGCGTTCGCGGTGCTGCTCAGCCTGGCCATCCTCGTCGGAGGCGGGTGGATCGTCTACAACAAGCTCGATCAGGTGTACATGAGTTTACGCTACGCCAACGACTACCCCGGTCCCGGTGGCGCGGCGGTGACGGTCACGGTCCCGAGCGGTGCCACGGTCACCCAGATCGGCCAGGTGCTGGTCAACGCGGGGGTCGTCAAGTCGGTTGGCGCCTTCACCAAGGCCGCCTCCGACAGCGGCGACGCCACGAAGTTCCAGGCCGGTGACTTCAAGCTGCGAGCCAAGATCCCGGCGGCGACCGCCGTGACGATGCTGCTCGATCCGGGCAACAAGGTGCAGCGGGCCGTGACGATCCCCGAGGGCCAGCGGGTCAGCGTGACCCTCAGCACGATCAGCAAGAAGACGGGCATTCCACTCGCCGACCTTCAGAAGGAGGCCAAGGACCTCAAGGCGCTGAAGCTGCCGTCGTGGGCGAAGAATCCGAACGCCCCCGAGGGCTTCCTGTTCCCCGACACCTACAACTACGACGCCAACCCGACGGCCGCCGAGATCCTGCCGCGGATGACCGCCCAGTTCGTCTCGGTCGCCGACAGCCTCGGCCTGGAGAAGAAGGCGAAGGCTCTCGGGTACACCCCGTTGCAGGTGCTCATCGTGGCCAGCATCGTCCAGGTCGAGGTGCCCCCCAAGTATCAGCCACAGGTCGCCGCGGTCATCTACAACCGGCTCAAGCAGAAGATGCCGCTCGGACTCGACACCTCGGTGCACTACGCGGTCGACAAACCGATGACCCAGCCGCTGAGCAGCGCAGACTTCAAGAACCCGAGCCCGTACAACACCTACGTGCACACCGGCCTGATGCCCGGGCCGATGGACTCTCCGGGTAAGTCGGCGTTGACGGCGGCGTTGAACCCGGCGAAGTCGAACGCGTTGTACTTCGTGACGGTCAACCTCAAGACCGGAGAGACGAAGTTCGCCTCGACCCTCGCCGAGCACAACAAGAACGTCCAGCAGTTCGACTCGTGGTGCAAGGCGAACCCGGGCACGGCCGGGTGCCCGGTCTCGTGACCGGCGGGGCGCGGCCGATGCGGTGCGCCGTCGTGGGTCATCCCGTCGCGCATTCGCTGTCTCCGGCGCTGCACCGGGCGGCCTACCGGAGTCTGGGCATCGACTGGACCTATGACGCGGTCGACGTCGAACCCGGTGGTCTTGCCGGGTTCGTGTCCGGTCTCGATCCTCGCCAGTGGCGCGGACTGAGCGTCACGATGCCGCACAAACCCGACCTCGTGGCCCTCGGCGCCCCCGATGAATTGGTGCGCCTCACCGGGGTGGCCAACACGCTGGTGCTGGACGCCGGGGGCGACACTGTGCACAACACCGACGTCCAGGGATTCGTCCGGGCATGTCGGGCCCACGGGCTCGACGCCCTCGAACGGCTTGTCATCGTCGGCAACGGGGCCACGGCCGCGTCCGTGCTGGTCGCCGGGGCACGGATGGGAGCGCGCTCGGTCACCGTGCTCGCCCGCGACCCGCGACGGGCGGAGCATCTGGGGCGGCTCGCCGAAGTGCTCGGCGTCACCTTCGACGCGCGGGCCTTCGGGGAGCCGGTCGGCACCTGCGACCTCGTGGCGTCGACGGTGCCGGCCGCGGCGCTGACGGCGCACGCCGCCACCCTGGCGCGCAGTGCGATGGCGGTCTTCGACGCGGTCTACGACCCGTGGCCCACGCCACTCGCCTGCGCCGGGCACGCCGCGGGTCGGGTCGTGGTCAGCGGCCTCGACCTGCTCGCCGGCCAGGGCGTCGACCAGGTGCGGCTCATGACCGGAGGAGAAGTCGGGTTCGAGCTGTTGCGGTCCGCGGGCGCCGCGGCCCTGCTGGCCCGCGGGGAATCTCTGCGAGACTGAGCCCATGTTGCGCTACCTCACCGCCGGCGAGTCGCACGGACGCGCCCTCGTGGCCACGATCGAGGGGATCCCAGCCCATGTGCGGATGTCGTCCGATGACATCCGCACGGCGTTGGCCCGGCGCCGACTCGGGATCGGGCGGGGTGCCCGCATGAAGTTCGAGGCCGACGAGGTCACCGTGCTCACCGGCGTCCGGCACGGTGAGACGCTCGGCTCGCCGATCGCGATCATGATCGGCAACACCGAATGGCCGAAGTGGACCGAGGTGATGAACCCCGACGATGTCGACGCCGCGGTGCTGGAGGCGCAGGCGCGCAACGCGCCGCTCACCCGGCCCCGCCCGGGTCACGCCGATCTCGCGGGCATGCAGAAGTACGACTTCGCCGAGGCGCGACCGGTTCTCGAACGCGCCTCGGCGCGCGAGACCGCCGCCCGCGTGGCGCTGGGCCAGGTGGCCAGGAACTTCCTCGACCAGGTGGCCGGCATCAGCGTGCTGAGCCACGTCGTCGAGTTCGGGCCGGTGCGGGCGGCTCGTCCCGACCTGCCCACGATCGGCGACCTGCCGGCCATCGACGCCGACCCGTGCCGGTGTTTCGACCCCGATGCCTCGCAGCGGATGCAGGCTGAGGTCGCAGCCTGCCACCGAGACGGCGACACCCTCGGCGGGGTGGTCGAGGTGGTGGCATGGGGATTGCCGCCCGGCCTCGGCTCCCACACGCAGGGCGACCGCCGGCTCGACGCCCGGCTCGCGGGGGCGCTGATGGGGGTCCAGGCGATCAAGGGGGTCGAACTGGGCGACGGGTTCGAGTTGGCCCGCGTGCGGGGCAGCGAGGCGCACGACGAGATCACCCGTGACGCGGAGGGCATCCGGCGCACGGGCAACCGTTCCGGCGGAACCGAGGGCGGGATGAGTACCGGCGAGGTGCTGCGGGTGCGGGCCGCGATGAAACCGATAGCCACCGTGCCGCGGGCACTGCGCACCATCGACACGGCCACAGGGGAGCCGGCCCGGGCTCATCATCAGCGCAGCGACGTCACAGCCGTGCCCGCGGCGGGCGTGGTTGCCGAGGCGATGGTGGCCCTGGTGCTGGCCGAGGCGGTCCTCGAGAAGTTCGGGGGAGACTCGCTGGCCGAGACCAGGCACAACCTCGAGGGGTATCTCGCGCGGGTGGCGCAGCGGGGGCTGAGCGTCCATGACTGACACGCCTGCTTCCGGCGAGCCGGCCGTGCACCCGCAGCGCACCGTCGTGATCATCGGCGCTCCGGGTGCCGGCAAGTCGACGATCGGCGGCCTGGTCGCCAAGGGCCTCGACCTGGAGTTCGTCGACGTAGACGACGTCATCGAGCAGCGGGCCGGCAAGCGCATCAGCGAGATCTTCGTCGACGAGGGCGAGGCGCACTTCCGTCGTCTCGAGCGCGAGACGACGATCGAGGTGCTGCGACGCGGGGGAGTGGTGTCGCTTGGCGGCGGTGCCGTGATGGACCCCGATATCCGCGCGGCCCTCGCGGGCCACGACGTCGTGTGGCTGAAGGTGTCGATCACCCAGGCGACCCGGCGGGTGGGCATGAACACGCTGCGTCCGTTGCTGCTCGGCAACGTGCGCAGTCGCCTGGTCGCGCTGCTCAAGGAACGCACCCCCCTGTACGAGCAGTGCGCCACCCTCACCGTCGACACCGACGGGCTCAAGGCCCGCCAGGTGGCCCCGATGGTGATCGCGGCGCTGACGGGCCACGGCGACACATCCGACGCCGGCGACCTCGACCCTGCCGACTGACCTCCGCTCCCCGAGAACAGGTGATGGCGATGACCGGTGTGCACGTGGCGGCCGAACGGCCCTACGAGGTGTTGATCGAGGCGGGCTGCGCGTCCCGGCTCCCCGACTTCGTGGGCGATACGAGCCGGGTGGCGATCATCCACCCCGACGTGCTCACCGACCGGGTGGCGAAGCTCGCCGCCGACCTGGCGGGCATCGTCGAGGTCTTCACCGTGCGGGTGCCCAACGGGGAGTCGGCCAAGGCGCCCGGCGTCCTCGTGGACTGCTGGAGCCGGCTGCTCGAGGCCGGGTTCACCCGCAACGACCTGGTGGTCGGTTTCGGTGGGGGAGCCACCACCGACCTCGCCGGCTTCGTCGCCGCGACCCTCCTGCGCGGGGTGCGCTACCTCGCGATGCCGACGACCGTGCTCGCGATGGTCGACGCTGCCGTGGGGGGCAAGACGGGGATCAACATGCCGGCGGGCAAGAACCTCGTCGGGGCGTTCTGGGAGCCGGCCGGCGTTCTCTGCGACCTCGACACGCTCATCGACCTGCCCGCCGTCGAGGTGAGTTCCGGGCTGGCGGAGGTGGCCAAGGCCGGCTTCAGCCACGACCCGAGGATCCTCGACCTCATCGAGCAGGATCCCGCCGAGGCCCGCGACGTCACCAGCCTCCGGTTCGCCGAGATCGTGCGCCGTGCCATCGAGTACAAGGCCGACGTGGTGTCCGCCGATCTGCGGGAGGCCACCTCGACCACCGGATCGGTGGGACGGGAGGGTCTCAACTACGGGCACACCCTCGCCCACGCCATCGAGGCACACCATCACTTCTCGTGGCGCCACGGCGAGGCGGTGAGCGTCGGGATGGTGTTCGTCGCCGAAGTGTCCCAGCGATTGCTGGGCCTCGATCCTGGGGCGGTGCGACGGCACCGGGAGGTGCTGGCTTCGCTCGGGCTGCCGGTGACCTACGACGCCGCGGGCTTCGCCGAACTGCGGGCCATCATGAGCCGCGACAAGAAGGCGCGCGGCGCGACGCTGCGGCTGATCGGCCTGCCGCGGATCGGTGCCGTCGAACTCCTCGAGGCGCCCGACGAGCGGGTGCTCGAGGAGTCGTTCGCGGCCCTGCGTCCGTGACGACGGCGCTCAGCGCACCGTGAACCGCTTGACCAGATCGGCGATGACCGATTCCTGACGGGGATCGATCCGGATGCGGCCCGGTTCTCCGGTGTACCAGCCGATGATCTCGCGGGCGCCCACGCTGAAGGGTGTCGTGCACACGAACTCGGGCACCAGGCTCTTGACCTTGGTGTTGTCGAAGATCATCGAATGGGTCTTGTCGCCGAGCAGCCCCGCGCCCCACTCGGGGTCGGTCGAGGCGATGACGTCGCTCGGCACATGGACGATGGTCGGGGCGACCCCGGCGGCGTCGGCGAGCATCCCGACGATGGCGTCCCAACTCAGCCACTCATCGGAGGTGATGTGGAACACGTCACCCACCGCCTCGGGCCGGCCGAGCAGCCCGACGAAGGCCTTGGCGAAGTCGGTGGTGTGGGTCAGGGTCCACAGGGACGACCCGTCGCCGTGGACGACGATCGGTTGGCCGGCGATGAGTCGGGCCAGCGTCGCCCCACCGCCGTCGAGGGGGCTCAGGGTGCGGTCGTAGGTGTGCGACGGGCGCACGACTGTCGAGGGGAACCCCTCGTCGCGCCACAGCCGCACCAACAGGTCTTCGCAGGCGATCTTGTTGCGGCTGTACTCCCAGTGGGGATTGCGCAACGGGGTGCTCTCGGTGACCGGTAGGTGACGCGGCGGCGTCTGGTACGCGGACGCCGAACTGATGAACACGTACTGTCCGGTGCGCCCGCGCCACAGGTCGGCGTCGGCGCGCACCGTGTCGGGGGTGAACGCCCGGAACTGGCAGACGACGTCGAAGTCGCGCCCCGACACCGCCGCGGCGACGCCCTCGCGGTCGGAAACGTCGGCGGTGAGATGCTCGACGGCCCCCGGCAGGGGGCGATCGGTGCTGCGCCCCCGGTTGAGCACGCTGACGTCCCACCCCTGTTCGATGGCCCGGACCACGCTGGCGGTGGAGATGATTCCGCTGCCTCCGACGAACAGGACACTGCGACCCATGACGACCTCCCGTGTCAGCGCCGGACGTCCCGGCGCGCTCGGGCTTCAGCCTAACCCGATGTGACCGGTCACTGCGGGATCTGGCCGACGAGCGGCGCGAGGGCGGAGATCATCATGAAGATGGCCAGGACGGGGGCCAGCACGCCCACGACGATGGCGGTGATCGACAGCTTCCGGGCGCTGCGCCGGTTGACCGCGACGATCGCGGCGATCCAGCCCCCGATGCCCACGAGTGAGGCGACGAGGCCCAACAGCATCCAGGTGCCCAGTCGTTGGGTGAGCGCCGGGTCGGTGGTGCTGAGCTGCGTGGTGTCGACGCTGGTGCTGCCGACCTCGAGCATGATCAGCCCGAGGTCGTGACCGACGAGGTGACCCAGCACGATCGTGGCGAGGGTCATCGTCACCACCAGCAGGAACGCCCAGATGCCGAGGCCCGGGCCGGCGACGGCCGGCCGATAGGCGTAGGCGGCGGTGCCGGGTGCTCCTGGCGGGTACCATCCCGGCGGGGGCGCCTGGGGCGGTCGCGGTTGCGGCTGCTGCCACGACGGTTGCGGCTGCTGCCACGACGACTGGGGCTGTTGCCACCCCGACTCGGGCGGCGTGGGCCCGGGCCCGGCCCACGGCTGGCCGGGCTCTTCCCAGTACTGCGGCCCGGGCGGCCCGCCGTCGCCGGGGTGGTCGGTGATCGACGGGTCGGTCTGCTCCGAGTCCGATCGGTTCGGATCCTCGGACCAGGGATCGTGCGGGTTGGTCATCGTGACCCTTTCCGGGCGGCTCTGCGGTGAATCGCGCTCATGGTCCATGGTGCACCGGTCGCGAGTTGCGCCGGCAAGAATGTGGTGTCGGTTCCCTGGGTGTGTCGAGGCCGCTCACCGCGGGATCTGGTGGACGTAGGGGCCGGCGGCCATGAGCAGCGCGATGAGCGCGAGCATCGGCACGATGAGGCCCACGATGATGGCGGCGAGTGACAGCGACCGGGCGCTGCGGCGGTTGTAGGCCACGATCGACATGATCCAGCCACCGCATCCGAGAACCGCGGCGAGGAATCCGAGCACGACGCGGACGCTGACGTCACGGCTCAGTACCGGTGTCGACCGCAGCACCTGCGCAGGGTCGTAGCTGCTCCCACCGAAATCGATGAGGAGATTGCCCATGTCGCCCCCCAGCAGGTAGGCGAACGCGAGGCAGGCCAGCGTCATCGTGGTGACGACGACGAACGCGATGATTCCGAGTGTTGGCGAGGGGGCCGGCGGCGCCGCGGTGATCGTCGCCTGATCCGCGGCCGCATCGGCATCGGGCCGCGGAGTGGCGGGCGCAAGCCCGTCGGTCGCGGATCCGGGCCGGCCGATGGCCGGGGGGGTCGCTTCCGCGGAGGCGTCCCACTCGGCGCTCCAGGCGGGGTCGCCCCGCCACTCACCGGGGAACCCCTGTCGGCCCGACGGCGGCACCATGGCGTCGGGGCGTTGGGTGGGGGTGTCGTCGTGACACGGCGCGCCGGACGTGGGCTGCGGTAGCGACGGATTGTGCTGGGTGGCCATGATGTGAAGGCGCCTTCCGATCTGGGCCGCGGTGACGTGGCCACATGTCGTCGGGTGCCCGACACGCGAGGACGGACCGCTGGCACCTTCGATTCAAGCACCTCGTGCGCGTGCGTGCACGGGGATCCCGCGCGAGCCGGCGGATCTGGGACGCTGCCGTGTGGGCTAGACTGGGTCGCCGTTGTGGCCGCCGGGCTGGCGCAGAAAGGACCGACACGTGGTTTCGACCAACGATCTCAAGAACGGTATGGTGCTCGACCTCGACGGTCAGCTGTGGCAGGTGGTGTGGTTTCAGCACCACAAGCCGGGCAAGGGCAACACCGTGGTGCGCACCAAGCTCAAGCATGTGCTGAGCGGCAAGGTCGTCGACAAGACGTTCAACTCCGACACCAAGGTCGATTCGGCCACCGTCGACCGCCGCGACATGCAGTACCTGTACCACGACGGTGAGGCGTTCGTCTTCATGGACTCCACCACCTACGAGCAGTTGAACATCCCCGACGACACCGTCGGTGACGCGAAGGATTACCTCCTCGAGAACCAGACCGCGACGGTGGCGCTGCACGAAGGCAACCCCCTCTACGTCGACCTGCCCACGTCGGTCGAACTCGAGATCACCTACACCGAGCCCGGTCTGCAGGGCGATCGGTCGACCGGCGGCACCAAACCGGCGACCCTCGAGACCGGCAAGCAGATCCAGGTGCCGCTGTTCATCACCACCGGCGAGCGGGTGAAGGTCGATACCCGCACGGGTGAATACCTGGGCCGCGTGCAGGGCTGATGCCCGACTCGCCCACCCCGCGTCCCGTCCGGGGCGTGGGAACCCCGGGACGACGACCGTCGGCCGAGGGTGTCGAGTTCGAGAAGGTCTCGGGCGACATCCACGTGCACCGGCGTCTGTCGGCGCGGTCGAAGGCGCGCAAGCGGGCGCTCGACGTGCTGTTCGAGGCCGAGGCGAAACGGGCGGATGCCCTGGTGATCCTCGAGGAGAAGTGCCTGCTCGCGGAGCCCCCTGTGCGGGAGTTCACCATCGATCTCGTGCGCGGGGTCGCGGCGCACGCGGCCGAGATCGACGAGCGGATACGTCAGGCCACCGCCGACGACTGGCCGTTGGAGCGGCTGGCCGGGGTCGATCGCAACCTCGCCCGGATCGCGGTCTACGAGATCGACCACACCGAGGTGCCCACCGAGGCGGTGATCTCGGAGGCCGTCGAACTCGCCGACGAGTTCTCCACCGAGGATTCGGCGCAGTTCCTCAACGGGTTGCTGGCCCGGGTGGCGGCCACCCGCTGACCGGGGTCATCCCGGCACGACCGCCGTCTTGACGCCGGCGCGGCTCGAGACGACGCCGATCGCTTCCTCGAAGTGAGACAGGGGTATCCGGTGGGTGACCAGCGCTTCGGCGTCGATGGCCCCGTCCGACAGCAACTCGACCGCGCGGACCACGTCGGCGCGGCGCGCGTTGGATCCGCCGGTGACGACGAGCTCGTTGTAGTGGATGAGGTTGACCTCCACCTCGGCGGTGCTGCCCTTCGGGAATCCGGCGAAGTAGTTCACCCGCCCGCCGATCCCGGCGAGTCGCAGTGCCTGGTCGGCGAGTTCGGCGACCCCGACCGCGACGATCACGACGTCGGCGCCTCGCCCGCCGGTGGCCTCGAGCACGACCGATGAGATGTCCTGTGCGGCGGGGTCGACCGCGTGCGTGGCGCCGAGTGCACGGGCGAGTTCGCGTCGATGCGCCGACCGGTTGGTGACGATCACCTGACCGGCGCCCGCGACCCGGGCGAGTTGCGTGTGCAGCAGCCCGATCGGCCCGGCCCCGAGCACGACCACGCTCTCGCCGGGCTGTACCCGCACCTGCCTCGCGCCGTTGAGCACGCAGGACAGGGGTTCCGCGAGCGCCAGAGTGGTCGCCGGGATCTCTCGCGGCGTCACGATCACGTTGCCGGACGCCACCGCCTCGGCGGGCACGAGCATTGTTCGGCGAACCCGCCGTCGATGCCGTAGCCGATGAGACGCAGGTTCTCGCACAGGTGCTCGCGGTCGTTGAGGCAGGCGTGGCAGCGGTGGCACGAGACGACGATCGACACGGTGGCCTGGTCGCCGACTGCCAACCCCATGACCCCCGCGCCGAGGGCGCGACCCGACCGGCGATCTCGTGGCCCATGACGACCCCGGGGCGAACACCCGAGGTCTTCGCAGCCGGAGATCAGCCGCAGGTCGGTGCCGCACAGCGTGGTGGCCTCGATGTCCAGGACGACCTCGCCGGGGTCCGGCTCGGGGGTCGGCACCTGCTCGAGCCGCAGGTCGTCGGGGGGCGTGGAGTACGGCGGCGAGCATGGCGGGGTCTCCTCCTGGTCGGGCGGGGCTGGCGTCGGGCCCGTCCGGCGGGCCCGTGCACCTGCCCGGCGGCTGAGCGTCGGGACACCCCTCGCGGGGCTGCCCCTGTTCTACCAGCCCCCGGGGACCGTCGCCGTGTCGTGTGGTCGGGTGGAGCCCGGCATGTGGTTGGCTGGGATCCGGGCATCCGCCGCGACGATCGAGAGGTCGATGGAGTCGATCATCGAGGTCCGTGACTTCACCATGCGGTTCGGTGACCTCACGGTCATCGACCACCTGTCCTTCGACGTGCTCGAGGGGGAGACGTTCGGGTTGCTGGGTCGAACGGATCGGGCAAGACCACGACGATCAGGGCTCTGCTCGACATCTATCAGCCCAGCGGCGGCACGCTCTCCATCGAGGGTCACCGATTCCACCCAGCCAATCGGCGCGCCTCGGCTACCTGCCCGAGGAGCGGGGTCTGTACCAGAAGGAATCGGTCATCGATCTCATGACCTATTTCGGTCGACTCAAGGGCCTGTCGCGGCGGGACGCCCAGGCCTGGTCGATGCGCTACCTCACAGAGGTCGGGCTGCCCGACAAGGCACGGGTACGCCTCGACAAGCTGTCGGGGGGCCAGCAGCAGAAGGTGCAGATCGGGGTCACGATCATGAACGACCCCGCCATCCTGCTGCTCGACGAGCCCACCAAGGGATTCGACCCGTCACCCGCAGACTGCTGCTCGACATCCTCGACCGGCAGAAGGCCGGGGGTCGACGATCGTGTTCATCAGTCACCAGATGGACGAGGTGGAGCGGCTCTGCGACCGGATCCTGCTGCTCAAGGACGGCCGGGCCGAGGCGTACGGCACGATCCCGAGGTGCAGGACAAGTACGGCGGCCGGCGGATCCGCCTGGAGTTCACCGGCGAACCTGCCGGCTCCGACCTGTTCACCCCGGTCGTGCACGAGCGCAACTACGCGGAACTCGATTTCGGCGAGACGCCGACCCCGACGCGGTGCTGCGCGAGCTGCTGGACGCGGGGGTGCGGATCCGCAGCTACGACCTGTCCAGGATCTCGATGGAGGAAGTGTTCCTCCGGGTGTACGGCGCCGACGCGGTGAAGGAGGCCTGAGCATGGGGGGCACAACTTCCGGACCGTGGTCGGCGTTCGAGTTCCTGCGCACGGTCACCAAGCGCCGGTTCTGGGTCATGTCCTGAGCATCCCGCTGCTGCTGGCGCTGGTGGTCACGCTCACCACGATCAGCTCCCGCTCACAGAACTCGACCGCGACCAGCACCGCGTTCGCGTTCCAGTACCACGACGCGTCCGGGCTGGTCACGCCGCAACTCGCCAAGGCGTTCGGCGGCACGCCGACCACCGATCCGGCGGCGGCGATCGCTGCGGTGAGGGCCGGAACGCTGCCGGCGTTCTTCGAGATCCCCGCCGACGTGGGCACGGCTCCCGTGCAGGTCTACGGCGAGGATGTCGGGTCTGATCGGCAACTCCCGCTACGACTCGGTCGCCCAGGCCCTGGTGAAGGCGGCGGTGGCGCAGAAGATCGGCGATCCCACGGCTGGCCAGGCTGGCCGCGTCCGGGGCGCAGGTCGACCTCGACGATCTACAACAAGGGTCCGAGGTCAGCGGGTTCGCCAGCGTGGTGCTGCCCGGCATCTTCCTCGTGCTGTTCTACCTGTCGATCGTCATGCTCGGCCAGCAGATGCTCAACGTCACCCTCGAGGAGAAGCAGAACCGGGTGAGCGAGATGATCCTCACGACGATGAGCCCTCGACGCTGATCATCGGCAAGGTGATCGCCCTCGTGGGCGTCGGGATCCTGCAGGCTATCGTATTCAGCCTTCCGGTGCTCATCGCCCGCCTGGTGGCGCCCGGCGCGGTGCACATCCCGGGGCTTGTCGTTGTCCGACATCCCGATCGATCCGCTCCGTATCGGCTTCGGGTTCGTCATCTTCTTGTTCTCCTTCGCCATGTTCGCCGGGTTCCTCGTGGCGATCGGCGCGGTGATGCCGACCATCCGCGACGCCAGCGGCGCGTTCAGCGCGGTGGTCGTCACGATGTTCGTCCCGCTGTACGCGGTGCAGCTGGTGATCAACGAGCCGCACGCACTGCTGCCCACGGTGTTCACCTACTTCCCGCTCACCGCCCCGGTGACCGCGCTGCTGCGCAATGCCCTGGGCACCCTGTCGTGGTACGAGGCGGCGATCGTGGTGGTCATCCTGGCGGTGATGTCCACCGTGATGCTGCGGGTCGGCGTCCGGCTGTTCCAGACCGGATCGATCAGCTACACGTCGCGGGTCAACATCCGTGAGGCGTTGCGCCGGAGTCACTGACCGGCACCGTCGACTCCTCGACCCAGCCGAGCTGCAGCAGCGGGACGTCCCCGCGGTCGAGCAGACCTGACGAGGTTCGCCGGCCACACGGTGGGCCCGGGCAGGTCGCCGGCGCGTGAACCACCCGTGGTCGACGAGGGTGAGGCGTTCTCCCTCGGTGAACCCGGCGGTGCTGATCCCCGCGCGGCGCTGGGCGTCGGAGATCCACACCTCGAAGAACAGTTCGTGCTGTTCGGTGATCTGGTCGCTGTAGCCGTGCACGACGTGGCGTTCGGCGATCGGGCCGATCAGCCGGTCGGTGGGGCAGACGAACCCGGTCTCCTCCCGCAGCTCCCGCAGCGCGGCCTCGGCCCAGCTCTCGCCCGGGTCCAGACCGCCGCCGGGGTGGTCCACCACGTGGCGCCGGGAATCCCCGGGTCGGTGTCGCGCAGCAGCAGGACGGCCGGCGTCGTGGCGCACCAGCAGCCGGGCCGCCCGCCGGGACCGGCGGCGGCGCTCGGACGGGGGGACCGGCTTCGAAGCGCCGACTGCGGAACGCCATGCAGCCAGATTAACCGGCGCCGGGCGGGCTCGATCCGCGGCCGCTGCCCACCTCCGCCGACGGCCCGGGGCAAGGGGTGCGAATCCTGGTAATGTCTCCGAGGATGTAGTCCCGGATGCCTGCCGCCCCGCGCGGGAAAGGACGGTCATGACACCAGCCCCCACCCCGACTACCAGCGATGTTGGAGTTCCCGATCCCAGCCCGGCGATCCTCGTGCTGGAGGACGGCCGGGTTTTCCATGGCCGGTCCTTCGGGGCCGTGGGGGAGACCTTCGGGGAGGCCGTGTTCTCCACCGGCATGACCGGCTACCAGGAGACGCTCACCGACCCCAGCTACCACCGCCAGGTGGTCGTCGCGACCGCACCTCACATCGGCAACACCGGATGGAACGACGAGGACGACGAGTCCCGGCGCATCTGGGTGGCCGGCTACGTCGTCCGTGACCCGGCCCGGCGTCCGTCGAACTGGCGCTCGCGGCGCAGCCTCGACGAGGAACTGGTCAGCCAGGGCGTCGTCGGGATCCAGGGGATCGACACCCGGGCGCTGACCCGGCACTTGCGCGAGCGCGGGGCGATGCGGGTCGGGATCAGCTCGGCCTCGAGCGACACCGATGCCCTGCTCGCCAAGGTGCTGCGGAGCCCCGGCATGGTCGGAGCCGACCTCGTCGGCGACGTCACGGTCGGCGCAGGCCCAGCTGGTGCCCGCTGAGGGATGCCAAGCGCTTCACGGTCGCGGCGATCGACCTCGGCATCAAGGCGATGACACCCCAGCAGATGGCCGCCCGCGGGATCGAGGTGCACCTGCTGCCGGCCGACGCGACGCTCGACGAGATCCGCGCGATCGGCGTCGACGGCGTGTTCTTCTCCAACGGCCCGGGCGATCCGGCCACCGCCGACACCGCCCGCGACCTGCTGCGCGCCGTGCTCGACGCGGGCCTGCCCTACTTCGGCATCTGCTTCGGCAACCAGATCTTCGGCCGGGCCCTCGGCTTCGACACCTACAAGCTCAAGTACGGCCACCGGGGCATCAACCAGCCCGTCATCGACCGCACGACCAACAAGGTCGAGATCACCGCGCACAACCACGGGTTCGCCGTGGCCGCACCCCTCGACGGCACCACCACCACGCCGTGGGGCGAGGTGAGCGTCAGCCACGTGTGCCTCAACGACGAGGTCGTCGAGGGACTCGAGCTGCGACGCGACGGCCGGGTCGCCGGCTTCTCGGTCCAGTACCACCCGGAGGCCGCGGCCGGACCCCACGACGCCAACTACCTGTTCGACCGATTCTGTGACGTGATGCTGGCGCATCGCGACGCGAGCGCCACCGCCCCCGACGCCCCGCAGGAGGCCTGATGCCACGCCGCACCGACATCTCCTCGATCCTGGTCATCGGATCCGGTCCGATCGTCATCGGACAGGCCGCCGAGTTCGACTACTCCGGCACCCAGGCCTGCCGGGTGCTCCGGGAGGAGGGGTTCCGGGTGATCCTGGTGAACTCCAATCCGGCGACGATCATGACCGATCCCGAGTTCGCCGACGCCACCTACATCGAGCCGATCACCCCCGAGTTCGTCGAGAAGGTCATCGCCCGCGAGCGTCCCGACGCGGTGCTCGCCACCCTCGGCGGCCAGACCGCCCTCAACGCCGCGGTCGCCCTCTACGACAGCGGCGTGCTGGACAAGTACGGCGTCGAACTCATCGGTGCCACCGTCGACGCGATCCGCAAGGGCGAGGACCGGGAGAAGTTCAAGGAGATCGTCCAGAGCCTCGACGTCGCCGACGGCGTCGCCGAGGTCGCCCGCTCGCGCACCTGCCACAGCATCGAGGAGGTGATGGAGACCGCCGAGGAACTGGGCTATCCGCTCGTCGTGCGGCCCAGCTTCACCATGGGCGGTGCCGGCGGCGGGTTCGCCCACACCCCCGACGACCTGCGCCGGATCGCGAGCCTCGGGACTGTCGGCGTCGCCGGTCACCGAGGTGCTCATCGAGGAGTCGATCCTCGGCTGGAAGGAGTACGAACTCGAGCTGATGCGCGACAAGGCCGACAACGTCGTCATCGTCTGCTCGATCGAGAACCTCGACCCGATGGGCGTGCACACCGGAGACTCGATCACCGTCGCGCCCGCGATGACGCTCACCGACCGCGAGTACCAGTTCATGCGCGACGTCGGCATCGCGATCATCCGCGCGGTCGGCGTCGACACCGGCGGCTGCAACATCCAGTTCGCGATCAACCCGGCCGACGGGCGGATGATCGTCATCGAGATGAACCCCCGGGTCTCGCGCAGTTCGGCGCTGGCGTCGAAGGCCACCGGCTTCCCGATCGCCAAGATCGCCGCCAAGGTCGCCGTCGGGTACACCCTCGACGAGATCCCCAACGACATCACCGCCGAGACGCCGGCGAGCTTCGAGCCGAGCCTCGACTACGTCGTGGTCAAGGTGCCGCGGTTCGCGTTCGAGAAGTTCCCGCCGCCGACTCCACGCTGACCACGCACATGAAGTCGGTCGGCGAGGCGATGGCGATCGGACGCAACTTCACCGAGGCACTGGGCAAGGCGCTGCGCTCGCTCGAGGACCCTCGGGCCCCGTTCCACTTCGGACCGACTCGACCCACGCGAGTGTCCACGAGCTGCTCGCCGATGCCGAACGTCCCCACGACGGGCGCCTCGGGTCGGTGTTCCTCGCCCTGCGGGCCGGAGCCACGCCGGAGCAGGTGCATGAGCGCACGCGGATCGACCCGTGGTTCGTCGACCAACTCGCGATGCTGGCCGAACTGGCGGCCGAGAACTCTGCGCGACGCCCCGGAACTGACACCGCCGAGCTGCTGCGGCGGGCCAAGCGCAACGGAGTCTCCGACGCGCAGATCGCCGACGCCGGCACCTGTCGGCCGACGTGGTGCGGGGCGTCCGGTGGGCGCTCGGCGTGCGGCCGGTCTACAAGACGGTCGACACCTGTGCCGCCGAGTTCGCCGCACGCACCCCTTACCACTACTCGTCGTACGACGAGGAGACCGAGGTGGCGGCGCGGCAGCGGCCGGCGGTGCTGATCCTCGGCTCCGGCCCCAACCGCATCGGGCAGGGCATCGAGTTCGACTACTCCTGCGTGCACGCCGCGATGGCGCTGTCGCAGGCCGGCTACGAGTCGGTGATGGTGAACTGCAACCCCGAGACCGTCTCGACCGACTACGACACGTCCGATCGGCTGTACTTCGAGCCGCTGACCCTCGAGGACGTGCTGGAGATCTACCACGCCGAGCAGCAGGCCGGTCCCGTGGCGGGGATCATCGTCCAGCTGGGCGGCCAGACCCCGCTCAAACTGGCCCAGCAGCTCAAGGACGCCGGTGTGACCATCGTCGGAACCTCGCCCGAGGCGATCCACCTGGCCGAGGAGCGCGGAGCGTTCGGTGCCGTGCTGGCCCGCGGCGAACTGCCCGCACCCAAGCACGGCATGGCCGAGAGCTTCGCCCAGGCGAAGGAGGTCGCCGACGAGATCGGCTACCCGGTGCTGGTGCGACCCAGCTACGTGCTCGGTGGACGGGGCATGGAGATCGTCTACGACGAACTCTCGCTCGCCCGCTACATCGAGCAGTCGACGCTGATCAGCCCCAGTTCCCCGGTGCTGGTCGACAGGTTCCTCGATGACGCCGTCGAGATCGACGTCGACGCCCTGTACGACGGCCGCGAGCTCTATCTGGGCGGGGTGATGGAGCACATCGAGGAGGCCGGCATCCACTCCGGCGACTCCGCCTGTGCCCTGCCTCCGATCACCCTCGGCAACGAGGTGATCGACAAGATCCGCCACTCCACCACGGTGATCGCCGAAGGGGTCGGCGTCCGCGGGCTCATCAACATCCAGTACGCCCTGGCGGGCGACACCCTGTACGTACTCGAGGCCAACCCCAGGGCCTCGCGCACGGTGCCGTTCGTGTCGAAGGCCACCGACACCCAGCTGGCCAAGGCCGCGACGCTGATCATGATGGGATCCTCGATCGCCGAACTGCGCGGGCAGGGGGTGCTGCGCACGGGGGTCGACGGGGCGTTCGCCTGGAGCGGCTCGCCGATCGCCGTGAAGGAGGCGGTCATGCCGTTCAACCGCTTCCGCACCCCCGAGGGCCACGGGATCGACACCGTGCTCGGCCCCGAGATGCGCTCGACGGGCGAGGTGATGGGCCTGGACGCACACTTCGGGACGGCCTTCGCGAAGTCGCAGGCCGGGGCGTTCGGATCGTTGCCCACCACCGGGTCGGTGTTCGTGGCGGTCGCCAACCGCGACAAGCGGCACGCGATCTTCCCGGTCAAGCGGCTGGCCGATCTCGGTTTCACCATCTACGCGACGGAAGGCACCGGCTCGGTGCTCGCCCGGCACGGGGTCGAGGTCATTCCGGTGCGCAAGTTCTCGCAGGGCCCGGGTCCCCACGGCGAGCCGACCGTCGTCGACCTCATCCTCGACGGTCGCATCGATCTCGTGTTCAACACCCCGCAGGGCGTCACCCCCGGTGGCAGTCCACGGGCCGACGGCTACGAGATCCGCACCGCGTCGGTGCTGCGGCAGGTACCCTGCATCACGACCGTGCAGGCGCTCGCCGCGGCCGTGCAGGGCATCGAGGCGCTGCGGGCCGGCTCGATCGGCGTCAAGCCGCTGCAGGAGTGGGCGAAGGACACCGAGGCCGCCCTGCGTGGCGTCACCGGGTGAGTCCGATGCGCCTCGGCGAGGGTGAGGTGGTGACCCGCGGCACGCTGGCCGGCTACCGCGGGTGGGTGCGTCCGGTGCTGTTCCGCCTCGGCGGGGGAGACCCCGAGATCGCCCACGAGCGGATGATCCGCGCGCTGGCGGGGGTGCCGGTGCCGCTGGCCCGGGCGGGCCGTGGTGTCATGGCGTCCGGGTCCACGCCGGTCACGATCGCGGGCATCCGGTTCCCCAACCGGGTCGGCATCGCCGCCGGGCTCGACAAGGACGGGCTCGCCGCGCGGGCCTGGGCCGGACTCGGCGTCGGGCACGTCGAACTCGGCACGGTCACGCCCCGCGCGCAACCCGGCAACGACAAGCCAAGACTGTTCCGGCTCCCGGCCTCCCGGGCGGTGATCAACCGCATGGGGTTCAACAACGACGGGGTCGAGGCCCTCGCCCGGCGTCTCGAGGGATGGGGAGTGCGCCGGGGGCGGCTCAGCGCTCGGCACCGTGATCGGCGTGTCGATCGGCAAGAACCGTTCCACCGCCCTCGAGCGGGCCACCGACGACTACCTGACCTGCCTGCGGCGGCTCGACGGGATCGCCGACTATGTCGCGATCAATGTGTCCAGCCCGAACACGCCGGGCCTGCGCACCCTGCAGGACGCCGACGCGCTACGGAGCCTCGGCGGCGCACTCGCGGGCGAGGCACGGCGGCTGAACCCGGGCGATCCGACCCCGGTGTTCGTCAAGGTCGCTCCCGATCTCGACGACACCGGTCTGGCCGAACTGGTCGCGGCGGTGCACGACACCGGTGTCGCCGGTCTCATCGCCACCAACACGACACTGGGCCGCGACGGGCTGGCATCGTCCGACGGCCCATGGGCCGTTGAGGCAGGGGGCTTGTCGGGGGCTCCGCTCACGCGGCGTGCCCGCGACGTCGTGGCCCGGCTGAGCGGCCTCACCGACCTGCCGATCATCGGGGTGGGCGGCATCATGTCCCCCGGCGACGCGCAGGCCATGTTCGAGGCGGGGGCATCGCTCGTACAGGTGTACACCGGCTTCATCTACGCCGGACCCGCGCTGATCCGCGGCATCAACCGACTCACCCCCCACGCCGAGGAGCATCGATGACCATGAGCACCCCCGCCCCCACGCCGTATCGGCAGCGCCTCGACAGGCTCACCACCGAGCGTGGTGCCCTGTGCGTCGGCATCGATCCCCACCCCCCGCTGCTCGCCCGCTGGGGCCTGGACGATGACGTGCACGGGCTGGAACGTTTCGCACGGGCGGTGGTCGAGGCGGTCGGCGACCGGGTCGCCGTGTTCAAGCCCCAGGTCGCCTTCTTCGAAAGCTACGGGGCGGGTGGACTCGCGGTGCTGGAGCGGGTGCTCGCCGACATTCGGGCCGCCGGGGCGCTGTCGATCGCCGACGCCAAGCGCGGCGACATCGGCTCGACCATGGCCGGATACGCTCGGGCCTGGCTGTCCGACGCGTCACCCCTGCGGGCCGATGCGATGACGCTGTCACCGTTCCTGGGTTTCGAGTCGCTGCGCCCCGCGCTGGACTCCGCCGCCGCCACCGGGCGCGGCGTGTACGTGTTGGCACGCACCTCCAATCCCGAGGGACACGGCGTCCAACTTGCCGCTGACGAAGGCGGACGCTCGGTGAGCCAGCGGATCATCGACGAGGCGCAGGCCGAGAACATCCGCACCGGGCGTGACCACGTGGGCCTGGTGATCGGTGCCACCCACCGTGACCTCGGGTGCGATCCGAGTGCGGCCAGCGGGTCGATCCTGGTTCCCGGCATCGGGGCTCAGGGCGGCACCATGGACGGCGTGCGCCGGTCGTTCGGCCCCGCGACCGCCCGGGTGCTGCCGTCGGTGAGTCGCGACGTGCTGGCCGCCGGCCCCGATCCTCGCGCGCATGGCGCAGCGTGTGGCGGATCTGCTGAGCGCGTGATCGGTCGGCGACGGCCGTGTGACAAGCCGTTAAACTTCGCGGAAACGGGCAAAGATCGCGAGTCATGAGCTGAATTCGGCCCCGGCCGGGTCAACGCGCGTTAGCGTTGATGACGGAGTGGTGCACGGTTCTGCCGTCACGATCGAACGGAGTGTGGAAGATGCCAATCCCAACGCTGTCCCCGGAACAGCTGCAGGCCGCCCGGAAGGCCGCGACCGAGGCTCGTCGCGCCAGGGCCGAACTGAAGGAACAGGTGCGCTCGGGTTCCCTGACGCCTCGGACAGGCGCTCGACCGCGCGGCGGCCGACGACGTGCTCGCCCACGTCAAGGTGGTCGATCTGCTCAAGGCGTTGCCGCGGGTCGGTGAGAAGCGCGCCGCCGAGATCATGGAGCGGCTCGAGATCGCCCCCAACCGGCGTGTGCGCGGTCTCGGTCGCCATCAGGTCGCGGGCCTCAAGGCCGAGTTCGCCTGATTCCCGCCCGGCCGCCGACGTGGCCCCGCAGGGCACGGCGTCGCGGTGTCCGCTAGGGTCGGTGCGATGTCGGGTGAACGAGGTGCGGTCGATCTCGACCCGGG
Organism: uncultured Actinomycetota bacterium; assembly: GCA_963798885.1. GTDB lineage: Bacteria > Actinomycetota > Actinomycetes > Propionibacteriales > Propionibacteriaceae > JAJYQH01. Next base: position 361,279 of record CAWCUX010000013.1, read on the forward strand.
CGAGCCGGCGCTGCCGGCCCCCCGGGTGTCGTCCGGCGTGCGCAGCCTGGTCACGGTGATCTCCGGCCCCACCGCGGTGGGTAAGGGAACCGTGGTGTCGCGGCTGAGGCGGCGACATCCCGAGGTGTTCGTCTCGGTGTCGGTCACCACCCGCCAGCCGCGTCCGGGCGAACTCGACGGCATCCACTACTGGTTCGTCGACGATCGCGAGTTCGACCGGCTGATCGTCGACAACGGCCTGCTCGAGTGGGCGATGGTGCACGGCTCGGCCCGCTACGGCACACCGCGGCGCCCCGTCGACGACGCCGTCGCCGCAGGCCGGCCGGTCGTTCTCGAGATCGACCTCCAGGGAGCCCGCCAGGTGCGGGCCACGCTCCCGCACGCCCAATTCGTGTTTCTCACGCCTCCCTCGTGGGATGAACTGGTGCACCGGCTGGTCGGACGCGGCACGGAGACCGCGGCGCAGCAGGCGCGGCGGCTCGACACGGCGAAGGCAGAGTTGGCCGCGGCGGCCGAGTTCGACCACGTGGTGGTCAACAGCGAGGTCGATCGCACTGTCGACGAACTGGTAGCATTACTGGGTCTGTGACCCCGGCGGGGCACGCGGGCCGGGCGGGCAATATCCCGGCTTCCACGGCGTCGGGTAGGGTCGGGCCGACGACATCACCGAGATGCGGGGCCCGGAGAAACCATTCGACACCACATCCGATCACCACACCGTTGAAACGAAGGCGCACCAGATGAGCAAAAGCACGTCTCCTGTCGGCGAAGGCATCACCAACCCTCCGATCGACGAGCTCCTCGAGCAGGTCGACTCGAAGTACCGGTTGGTGCTGTTCGCGGCCAAGCGGGCCCGGCAGATCAACGCCTACTACTCGCAACTGGGCGAGGGACTGCTCGAGAACGTGGGGCCGCTGGTGAGCACCGACGTGCAGGAGAAGCCGTTGTCGATCGCGCTGCGCGAGATCCAGGCCGGGCTGCTCGAGGTGAGCCAGATCGACCCCGAGGCCGAGGCCGCCGCGCGCGCCGAGGCCGCCGCGGAACCCGACTTCAGCTTCACCGATCCGTTCGGCGACCTGGGTCCGGCCTGATCCTCGTCGGTAACACCCCTGCGTGCCCGCGCTCGCGGGTTTGCGCGCCGAGCGTGCGTCCGTGTGACGCCGCCGGCGCGTCGCCATGTCGGGCCCGGCACCTCACCCCACCACGACACGCACCGTCACACCCGCCAGGAGTCAGGTCATGAGCAGGTTGTTCACCTCCGAGTCGGTCACCGAGGGGCACCCCGACAAGGTCGCCGACGCGATCTCCGACGCCGTGCTCGACGAGATGCTGCGGCAGGACCCGACATCGCGGGTGGCGGTCGAGACCCTGGTGACCACCGGTCTGGTGGTTCTGGCCGGTGAGGTCACCACCGAGGCGTACGCCGACATCGCCGACATCGCGCGCCGCAAGATCCTCGACATCGGCTACGACTCCTCGCGCAAGAGCTTCGACGGCGCATCGTGCGGTGTCACCGTGGCCATCGGCACTCAATCACCCGACATCGCCCAGGGCGTCGACAAGGCCTTCGAGAACCGCGAAGGATCCGGTGATGCGCTCGACATGCAGGGCGCCGGCGACCAGGGGCTGATGTTCGGGTACGCGAGCACCGAGACCGACGCGCTGATGCCGCTGCCGATCCACCTCGCCCACCGGCTCGCCGAACAACTCACCGCGGTGCGCCGCGACGGCACCCTCGACTACCTGCGTCCCGATGGCAAGACTCAGGTCACCGTCGAGTACGACCGGTTCAACCGACCCGTGCGCCTCGACACCGTGGTCGTGTCGACCCAGCACGCCGAGGGGGTGTCGATCGAGCGGACCATCGGCCCGGACGTGCGGCGCCACGTCATCGACCCCGTGTTGGAGAGTTTCGACATCTCCCACGACGACCTCTCGATGCACGTCAACCCGACCGGCAAGTTCGTCATCGGCGGCCCGATGGGCGACGCCGGCGTCACCGGCCGCAAGATCATCGTCGACACATACGGGGGCATGGCCCGCCACGGTGGCGGGGCGTTCTCGGGCAAAGACCCCTCGAAGGTCGACCGTTCCGCCTCCTACGCCATGCGCTGGGTGGCCAAGAACGTCGTCGCCGCCGGACTCGCGGAACGTTGCGAGGTGCAGGTGGCCTACGCCATCGGCATGTCCCATCCGGTGGGGTTCTACGTCGACACGTTCGGCACCGGGACGGTGCCGGAGGAGGACATTCAGCGTGCGGTGCTCGCGGTGTTCGACCTGCGTCCCGGTGCCCTCATCCGCGACCTCGACCTGCTCAACACCCGCTACTCCACGTTCACCGCGTACGGGCACTTCGGGCGGACGTTGCCCGGCATGACCTGGGAACTCACCAACCGCGTCGACGACTTGCGCGCGGCCCTGTGAGCCGGGGGCACTGACAACCGCCGTGTCCGCCCCCGGGCACACCGGGGCGGAGACCGGCTGACCACCGGAGCGGGCGGCACCGGCTCACATGGGACCGGATGGGCGGTGGGGACACGGGCCGGGACCACGGCGGATGGCTCGATGTCGGAACCCCGCCCTACGATCGCAGTGTGTCCGAGCCAGTCGCCGCCAGTGGGTCCAGCGTGGTCGCGACCGCGCCCGACGCCCAGGTGGCGCTGCCGGTGGCGCGATGCGCGGTCGACGTGTGGCTTCCGCACCTCGACCGTTTCTTCGACTATCGCGTACCCGCAGCCTCCGACGCCGACGCGCGTCCCGGTGCGCGGGTGCGGGTGCGGTTTTCCGGGCGCAGCGTCGACGGGTTCATCGTCGAGCGGGTTGCGGCGAGCGAGGCACCCTCGCTCGCGCCGTTGCAGCGGATCGTGAGCCCCGAGCCCGTCATCACCCCCGATCAGGTGCGGCTGATCCGCGCCGTGGCCGACCACTACGCCGGCACGTTCGCCGACGTCATGCGGCTGGCGGTGCCGCCCCGGCACGCGGCCACAGAACGGGCCACCCCCCGGCCGTGGCCGGAACCCCGCCTCGACGACGCGGTGCCCACCGTGCTCTCCTCGACCCCCCGGGGTGCGGAGTTCCTCGCGGCGCTCGCCCGGCGTGAGGCACCCCGCGGGTTCTGGCAGGTGCCGGCGTCCGCCGGCCCGGGAACGGCGCCCGGGTGGATCGACGGGGTGGCCGAGGCTGTGGTGGCGACCCTGCGGTCGGGGCGGGGCGTGGTCGTGATCGTGCCCGACGTGCGCGACGTGGTGAGGGTCCGGCGTCAGCTGGGCGGGGTCATCGGCGAACGGTGCATCGCCGAACTGCACGCGTCGCTCGGTCCGTCGACGCGCTACCGCAACTATCTGGCGGTTCTCCGGGGGCAGGCACGCGTCGTCGTCGGCACCCGCACCGCAGCCTTCGCGCCGATCACCGATCCGGGCCTCATCGTGGTCTGGGACGACGGTAGCGATCTCCACGAGGAGGTCCGGGCCCCGTACCATCACGTCCGCACGGTCGCCGCCCTGCGTTCGACGCAACAGTCCACGGGGGTGCTGTTCGCCGCCCATGCCCGCAGTTGCGAGGTTCAGTCGTGGCTCGAGAAGGGCTGGCTGTCGTCGATCAGCCATCCGGGCGTGCAGCTACGACATCAGGCCCCGCCGGTGCGGGTGAGTGCCGACTCCGACATCGCGATCGAGCGTGACCCGCTCGCGGCGCGGGTGCGAGTTCCGGGCCTGGTGTTCAGCACCATCCGCGCCGGGCTGCGGTCGGGGCCCGTGCTCGTCCAGGTTCCCCGCGGTGGGCACGGGTCGGGCCTGCGCTGCGACCGGTGCGAAGAGCCGTTGCGGTGCGACGCCTGCGGGGGACCCATGCGTCAACGCGGGTCGAGCCGGCAGATCGACTGCGGCTGGTGCGGTCGGCTCGAGGGCTCCTGGCATTGCCGAGAGTGCGGCCACGACCGGTGGCGGGCGCCGGTCGTGGGCGCGTCGCGCACGTCGGAGGAGTTGGGCCGGGCGTTTCCCGGCGTCCGCGTGGTCGACTCGAGCGGCGACCGGGTCGTCGACGAGGTGGGTGCCGATCCTGCCCTGGTGGTCTGCACCCCGGGAGCCGAACCCGTCGCCGACGGCGGATACGCCGCGGCGGTGATCCTCGACGCGGGGCTGAGCCTCGCGCGGCTCGACCTGCGGGCCGCCGAGGAGGCGCTGCGCCGGTGGATCGCGGCGGTGGCGCTGGTGCGCGCCGGACGCGACGGGGGAACGGTCGCGGTGGTGGGCCCCGCGCACGACCGGGCCGTGCAGGCGCTCGTGCGGCTCGACCCGGGGGGTTTCGCGGCACGCGAACTCGCCGACCGGCGCCAGGCGGGCTTCCCGCCGGCCGTGCGGATGGCCGTCCTCGAGGGTGAGCGGGCGGCACTGCGGTCGTTGGTCGCGCACGCGGGCATGCCGGCGTCGGCGCAGGTGCTCGGGCCGGTCGACGTGCCGGTCGCCGGCGGGGGGGCCGACACGCTCTCGCGGGTGATGGTGCGGGTGCCGCCCGACGACGGGCGGGCGCTGGCACCGGCGCTCAAGGCCGCACAGGCGATCCGTTCGGCGAAGAAGGAAGCCGGCGCGGTGAGGGTGCGCATCGACCCGGCCGAGATCGCGTGAAACATCCTCGCCACATCGGTGCAGTAACTTGGCCACCATGCGAGTCGTCTTCGCCGGAACCCCGGACCCTGCGGTGCCCACCCTCGACGCCCTGGCCCGCTCACGCCACGACCTGGTCGGCGTGATCACCCGCCCCGATGCCCAGGTGGGTCGGGGCCGGCACCTGCATGCCTCGCCGGTGGCCGAGCGGGCGGCCGAGTTGGGCCTGCGCACCGTCAAGCCGCGGTCCGCCCGCGATCCCGAGTTGGCTGCGTGGCTCGCCGACCGTGATCCCGATGTCGTCGTGGTCGTCGCCTACGGGGCGCTGATACCCGACGATCTGCTCGCCATCCCCGTGCACGGATTCATCAACGTGCACTTCTCCGTGCTGCCCGCCCGGCGCGGTGCCGCTCCGGTGCAGCGGGCCATCATGGAGGGCGACCAGCAGACCGGCGTGACGATCTTCCAGATCGTCACCGAACTCGACGCCGGACCCGTCTACCACAGCGTCGAGTCCGATCTCGGCGCCGATGAGACCGCCGGGCACGTGCTGGAGCGACTGTCGTCGCTCGGGGCACGCGAACTGATCGACACGCTCGACGCCGTCGACGCCGGCCAGCAGCCCGATCCCCAGCCCACCGAGGGTGTCAGCTGGGCGCCCAAGGTCACGGCCGACGACGCGCACATCGACTGGCAGGCCCCGGCCGTGCGGATCGACCGCCTGGTCCGAGGCACGAACCCGGCTCCCGGCGCGTGGACCACCCTGCACGACGAACACTTCAAGGTGCTGCGCACGACACCGGCGGCGGCCATCGGCCTGGCTCCGGGCGAACTGCGGGCCACCAAGCGGGAACTGCTGGTCGGAACCGGTCAGGGGGCCTTGCGGCTCGACGAGGTGCAGGCGTTCGGCAAGAAGCCGATGTCCGGGGCCGACTGGGCGCGGGGCGTCGACCTCACCGACGCGCGCCTCGTATGAGCAGGCGTCCGACGGCCGGTCGTGCCGGGCCGCGCCGGGCCGCCGGCCGGGTCGACACGCCGCGGCGCACGGCGCTGTCGGTGCTGCGCCAGGTCACCGGGGTGGGCGCCTACGCGAATCTGGCGCTGTCCGAGGCGTTGGCCGCGCATCACCTGTCCGGTGTCGACGCCGCGCTGGTCACCGAGTTGGTCGCGGGAACCTGCCGGGGCATGGGCACCTACGACGCCGTGATCGAGGCCGCGTCCGGGCGCGCGCTGCGCACCCTGCAGCCGGCGGTCGTCGACGTGCTCCGGCTTGCGACCCACCAACTGTTGGGCATGGGTACCCCCGCGCACGCGGCGGTGACGACCAGTGTCGACCTGGCCCGGGTGGCGATCGGGGAGCGGGTCACAGGTGTCGTCAACGCGGTGGTGCGACGGATCGCCGCCCACGACCTCGACGGGTGGCTCGACCGAATCACCGACGACATGGATCGCGACGACGCGCTGGCGATGCGCACGATGCATCCCCGGTGGATCGTCGACGCGTGGTCGGAGGTGTTGGCCCCGGAGGAGTTGGAACCGGCCCTGGCGGCCGACAACGTCCCCGCGCTGACGACGCTCGCGGTGCGTCCCGGGCTCGCGGAGCGTGCGGAACTGGTCGACGCGGGGGCCGAGCCCACCCCGTTCTCGCCCTTCGGGGCGCGTCGACCCGGGTCGCCCGGCGACGTGCCCGCCGTGCGGCAGAGACGGGCCGGGGTGCAGGACGAGGGCAGTCAGATCGTCACCTGGGCCCTCGCCAGGGCCACGGCGTCCCCGGGTGCCTGGCTCGACCTGTGCGCGGGGCCGGGGGGCAAGAGCGCCCTGCTCGCCGGGCTCGCGCAGCGCGACGGCTCGTGGCTGGTGGCCGCCGAACTTCAGCCGCACCGGGCCGGGCTGGTGGCCGGCGCCGTGGGCGGCTATCCCCGCCCGCTCGTGCAGGTGGTCGTCGCCGACGGCACCCGGCCGGCGTGGCGGAAGGCGGCCTTCACCAGGGTGCTGGCCGACGTGCCCTGCAGCGGGCTGGGGGCGCTGCGCCGGCGTCCCGATGCTCGGTGGCGCAAGCTGGCCGACGACGTCGAGCAGTTGCACGCGCTGCAATGCGACCTGCTCCGCACGGCCCTCGACTCGGTCGAACCCGGGGGCTTGGTCGCCTACGTCACGTGTTCGCCCCACCGGCACGAAACCGCCGACGTCGTCACCGCGGTCGTCGGGGGGCGCGTCGACGTCGAGATCCTCGACGCGCCCGCGCAGCTGCCCGAGGTGCCCGACGCCACTGCGGTCACCGACCCGCGGTTCCTACAGCTGTGGCCCCACCGTCACGGCACCGACGCGATGTTCCTCGCCCTGCTGCGCCGCAGGGCCTGACGCCGGCGGCGTCCGGCACCGATGCGGGCCCGCCGGCGGGCGGATGCGGGCCTGTCGGGCACGGATGCGGGCCCGTTGGCGGGCCGCCGCTGTCCTGCGGCGTACGACCTGGCTGACGGCGTACGAGATGTCGCCGAATTCGACCATGTCGTACGCCGTTCCCCGCCGTCCGCCGGCGCGGCCCCCGCGGGCCGGGGCCGCCGTTCGCCGGGGACTGCCGCCGCGGGGCTCACACAGTTCCCACCCGCAGGTTGACCGGCCAGATCACCGGACGCGCCGTGTCGGGCTCGCCCCAGGCCTCGGTCAGGTCGCGGGCGAAACGCTCGAGGAGGTCGGTGCGGTCGGCGTCCACGGCCCGGCGCACGGCCGACCAGGTCGAGATGTACCCGAGCAGCATGCCTAGATCCAAGTCGCGGCGGATCCGCATCACGGGCATCCTCACCTCGGGGAACGGAAAGTCGAGGTCGGCGTAGCCGGATTCGACGAGCCGGCGCTCCGGCGGCCAATAGCGGCCCATCTCCTGACGATTGAATCGCTCGAAGCGCGGCCCCACGTGCGGATCGAGCTGGGGGACGCCGTAGCTGATCAGGGCGATCACAGCTCCCGGCGCGGCGATCCGGCGGGCCTCCGCGTAGAACGCCGGCAGGTCGAACCAGTGGGCCGACTGGGCGGCCGTGATGAGATCGGTGCTGCGGTCGACGAGCGGAATGCGTTCCGACCTCGCGCACACGTAGCGGACGCCCGCGTCGGCTGCGGCGTGACGGATCTGGTCGAGGCTGGGGTCGAGACCGATGACGCTGGCGAAGTGGGGAACGAGGTGTGCGCTGAGCTGGCCGCTGCCGCAGCCGACGTCGACGGCCACTGCGTGCGACGAGGTCGTCGCCGCGAGCACGCCCGGCAGCTCCGACGGGTAGTCCGGCCGGAAGCGGGCGTAGTCGCCTCCGCCCCGGTCGAACCAGTTCGGGGGCCTCGTCGACTCGTGGGCCATGCTCGACCTCCTCAGCGGTGTCGGATTGCGGTGGTTCGGTCGCCACGGCGCCCCCAGCATCGCGGAACGCGTATGGCGCCGTGGTGTCCGCGTCGGGTTCTCCGCGTCGTGGTGGGCCCGCGTGCAGTCGTCCGCCGTTGCGGCGTCCGCGCGTCACCCTAGTGGAACGCGGCACGTCCGGTCGGCGCCGCTCACCCGGTCGCGTTCGGCGTACGAGTTGGCTGACGGCGTACGAGTTGTCGCGGTGTGGGAACAGGTCGTACGCCGCGGGCGCCAGGTCGTACGCCGCCGGGGCCACCTCGTCGGGGTGGGGGCGCAGCGGGTCCCCCTAGAGTTGGGGCCATGACGATGCGCATCACCCCATCGATCCTGAACGCCGACTTCGCCCGGTTGGGCGAGGAGGTCGGCCGGGTTCCGAGCGCCGACGCGATCCACGTCGACGTCATGGACAACCACTTCGTGCCGAACCTCACCATCGGACTGCCGGTGGTCGAGTCGTTGCGCCGGGTCTGCGAGCGGATGCTCGACATCCACCTGATGATCGCCGACGCCGACCGTTGGGCTCCTGCCTACGCGGAGGCGGGGGCCGAATCAGTGACCTTCCACGTTGAGGCGTCAGGGGCGCCGATCCGTCTGGCCCGCGAGCTGCGCCGCTTGGGAGCCAGGGCGTCGATGGCGCTCAAACCGGCCACCCCGATCGAGCCGTACGCCGACATGCTCGACGAACTCGACATGGTGCTGCTCATGACAGTGGAGCCGGGGTTCGGCGGCCAGGAGTTCCTCGACCTCGTGCTGCCGAAGATCCGCCGCACCCGCGAGCTGATCGGGCGCACCGGCCGTGAGATCTGGCTGCAGGTCGACGGAGGGGTGTCACTCGAGACGATCGGCCGCTGCGCCGAGGCGGGCGCCGACACGTTCGTGGCCGGTTCGGCGGTGTACGGAGCCGATGACGCCGACGCCATGGTGCGCGAACTCAGGGACGCCGCGCTGGGCGCCTGCTCCCACTGAGCGTCCACCACTGATCCTCCCGCCGCGCCGACGCGGGTGGGCGGCCCGGGGGTTGCAGCCGCACGTGAAATCCCCCGTCCCGCGCGGACGCAACTGAGCCAATCCCAGCGGCGGCAGTCGACGCGCAGGTGGTCCCGCCGCGCGCGGACGCGGCTCAGCGCTCGTGCCGGCGGAAGTAGCGCTGGAACTCGGCGGCGATCGACTCGCCGGTGGCCTCGGGCAGGTCTGAGGCGTCCTGGTTGCGTTCGAGCCGGGCGACGTATTCGGCGACATCGGGGTCGTCGGATGCCAACTGGTTGACCCCGCGCTCCCAGGCGGCGGCGAGATCGGGCAACTCGCCGAGATCGAGGGTCTCGTTGAGCAGGTCTTCGAGCCGGCGCACCATCGCCAGGGTGGCCTTGGGGTTGGGCGGGTTGGCCACGTAGTGCGGCACGGATCCCCACACGCTCACCACCGAGTACCCGGCGCGCGAACAGGCATCGGCGACGACACCGACGATGCCGGTGGGTCCTTCGTACTCGCTCGGTTGGACGCCGAGCTGGTCGCGCACCCGGGGATCATCGCTGACGGCCATGACGTGCAGCGGCCGCGAGTGGGGTTCTTCGGTGAGCATGGCCCCCATGACGACCACCAGTTCGGGTTGCACCGACCGCAGCACCGTCATGATGGCCTGGGTGTAGGCGCGCCAGCGCATGTTGGGTTCGGCGCCGCTGATGAGCACGATGTCACGCTCGTCGGCATGGGCGACCCCGATCGTCGTGGTCGGCCATTCGATCACCCTGTTCTCGCCCTCGGTGACGACCTTCGGGCGGGTCTGCTGGTAGTCGTAGAAATCGTCGCCGTCGATCTCGTAGACCACGTCGGCGTCGTAGACGAGGCCGACGTGGGCGACCACCGCACTCGCCGCGTCGGCGGCGTCGTTCCAGCCCTCGAAGGCGAGCAGCACGACAGGACGCCGCAGGTTCCTGAGCGACTCGTCCATGCCCCTCACCCTACCGGCCCGGCGAACCCCGACCCTGCTGCGAAGACGTCCGATCCATCCGCGCGTGGCTCAGTCCTCCGGCTCGTAACCGAGGTTCGGCGACAGCCACCGCTCCGCCTCCGCCAGCGTCCACCCCTTGCGTCGCGCGTAGTCGGCGACCTGATCCCGGCCGAGGCGCCCGACGACGAAGTACTGCGACTCGGGATGGGAGAAGTACCACCCCGACACCGCGGCACCGGGCCACATCGCCATCGACTCGGTGAGCTGGATGCCGGCGTTGGCCTCGACGTCGAGCAGCCGCCACAGGGTGCGCTTCTCGGTGTGGTCGGGGCAGGCCGGGTAGCCGGGTGCCGGCCGAATGCCGGTGTAACTCTCGGCGATGAGGTCGTCGTTGCTCAACTGCTCGGACGCCGCGTAGCCCCAGAACTCGGTGCGCACCCGTTCGTGCAGGCGTTCGGCGAACGCCTCGGCAAGCCGGTCGGCGAGCGATTCCAGCAGGATGGCCGAATAGTCGTCGAGTTCGCGCTTGAACTGCTCCACCTTGGCCTGACTGCCGAGCCCCGCCGTGACGGCGAACGCGCCGACCCAGTCGGCGACTCCCGAGTCGATGGGTGCGATCCAGTCGGCGTTCGACTTGTGGGTGATGCCCTCCCGGTGGGTTCCCTGCTGGCGCAGGTGGTGCAGCACGGCGCGCACCTCGTTGCGACGCTCATCGGTGTAGACGAGGGTGTCGTCGCCCGAGGAGTTGGCGGGGAACAGGCCGAGCACCGCGTTGGCCCGCAGCCAGCCCTGGTCGATGATGCGGTCGAGCATCTCCTGCGCGTCGTCGTACAGGCGGCCGGCGGCGTCCCCGGACGCCGGGTTGTGCAGCAGGTCGGGGAACCGGCCGCGGATCTCCCACGCGGCGAAGAACGGGTTCCAGTCGATGTATTCGCGCAACTCGTCGAGGGGATAGTCGTGGAGGATCCGCACGAACTCGGTCTCCCCGGCGTGCAGCTGGCAGAACTCGTCGGTGCACAGCGCGGGATCCTGGCGGGTGATCAGTCGTGGCCGCATCGGGCGGTGGGTCGACCAGTCGAGCCGGGGCGCGTTGGCGCGGGCGGTGTCGAGAGTCACGAGCGTCCGTTCGCCGGTCTTGCCCGCGTGCCGGGCGCGGATCGAGGCGTACTCGGCGTCGACCTCGGCCATCAACCGTTCCCGGCCGGTGGGCGACAGCAACTGGGAGGCGATCGGCACCGACCGGGAGGCGTCCTTCACCCACACCACCGGACCGGAATACTTCGGTGCCACCTTCACCGCGGTGTGCGCCTTCGAGGTCGTGGCCCCGCCCAGCAGCAGCGGCTTGTCGATGCCCAACCGTTCGAGTTCGGCGGCGAAGTTCACCATCTCGTCGAGCGAGGGGGTGATCAGCCCGGACAGCCCGATGAGGTCGGCACCGTGCTCCTCGACGGCCGCGAGGATCTTCTGGGCGGGCACCATGACGCCGAGGTCGATGACATCGAAGTTGTTGCACTGCAGCACCACGCCGACGATGTTCTTGCCGATGTCGTGCACGTCGCCCTTCACCGTGGCCATCACGATGGTGCCGTTCTTGCGGGTCTCGCCCGGCGCCTGCTCGGCCTCGATGTAGGGGGTGAGGTGGGCGACGGCCCTCTTCATCACCCGGGCCGACTTCACCACCTGGGGAAGGAACATCTTGCCGGCCCCGAACAGTTCGCCGACGACGTTCATGCCGTCCATGAGCGGGCCCTCGATCACCTCGATCGGGTGCCCGCCGCGGGCGGCCACCTCGGCGCGCAGCTCCTCGGCGTCGGCCTCGATGTAGGCGTCGATGCCCTTCACGAGGGCGTGGGTGACCCGTTCGGCCACCGGCAGGGCGCGCCACTCCTCGACGGTCGCCTCGACCGCTCCCGCCTGCCGGTTGTACTGCTCGGCGATCTCGAGCAGCCGCTCGGCCGCGTCGTCACGCCGGTTGAGCACGACGTCTTCGATCCGCTCCCGCAGGTCGGGGTCGATCTCGTCGTAGACGCCGAGCTGGCCGGCGTTGACGATGCCCATGTCCATGCCGGCACGGATCGCGTGGTAGAGGAACACCGCGTGGATCGCCTCGCGCACCGGGTTGTTGCCGCGGAAGGAGAACGACACGTTCGACACCCCGCCCGAGACGAGCACACCGGGCAGGTGCTGCTTGATCCAGCGGGTCGCCTCGATGAAGTCGATCCCGTAGGTGGCGTGCTCGTCGATGCCGGTGGCCAGCGCGAAGATGTTGGGGTCGATGATGATGTCCTCGGCCGGGTAGCCGACCTGCTCGGTGAGCACCTCGTAGGCCGTGCGGCTGATCTCGATCCGCCGTTCGAGGGTGTCGGCCTGGCCGGTCTCGTCGAAGGCCATCACGACCACGGCCGCGCCGTACTTGCGGCACAGCCGCGCCTGCTCGATGAACGGGCCGAGGCCCTCCTTCATCGAGATCGAGTTGACGATCGGCTTGCCCTGAATCGTCTTGAGGCCGGCCTCGATCACCTGCCACTTCGACGAGTCGACCATGATCGGCACCCGGCAGATGTCGGGCTCGCTCGCGACGAGCTTGCCGAAGCGGTCCATCGCCTCGACGCCGTCGATCATGCCCTCGTCCATGTTGATGTCGATCACCTGGGCGCCCGACTCGACCTGCTGGCGGGCGACGGTGAGCGCGGCGGGGTAGTCGCCGTTCTTGATGAGGGTGCGGAAGCGTGCCGACCCGGTGATGTTGGTGCGCTCGCCGACGTTGACGAACAGGCTGTCGTCGGTGATCGTCAGCGGCTCCAGCCCCGAGAGCCGGCAGGCCCGATCGACCTCGGCCGGACGCCGTGGGGCGAGCCCCCGCACCCGCGCGGCCATCCGGGCGATGTGCTCGGGGGTGGTGCCGCAGCAGCCGCCGACGAGGTTGACCAGGCCGGACGCCGCGAACTCGCCGAGCGCCTCGGCCATCGCCTCGGGCGTCTCGTCGTACTCGCCGAACGCGTTCGGCAGGCCGGCGTTCGGGTAGCAGGAGATGTGGGTGTCGGCGATGCGGGACAGTTCGGCGACGTAGGGGCGGATGTCCTTCGCCCCGAGGGCACAGTTGAGGCCGACCGCCAACGGCCGGGCGTGCCGCACCGAGTTCCAGAACGCCTCGGTGACCTGGCCGGACAGGGTGCGCCCGGACGCGTCGGTGATCGTGCCGGAGATGATGATCGGCCACCGGCGTCCGCGCTGCTCGAACAGGGTGAGCAGGGCGAAAATCGCCGCCTTCGCGTTGAGGGTGTCGAAGATCGTCTCGATCATCAGCAGGTCGACGCCCCCGTCGACCAGTCCGTTCGCCTGGGTGAGGTAGGCCTCGACGAGCTGGTCGAACGTGACGTTGCGTGCGCCCGGGTCGTTGACGTCGGGCGAGATGGACGCCGTGCGGTTCGTCGGGCCCAGCGCCCCGGCCACGAAGCGGGGCCGGTCGGGGGTGGCGGCGGTCGCGGCGTCCGCCTCGGCCCGTGCGAGCCCGGCACTGACCAGGTTGAACTCGTAGGCGAGCCCGCTCATGCCGTAGTCGGCGAGCGAGATCTGCTGCGCGTTGAAGGTGTTGGTCTCGATGATGTCGGCGCCGGCGTCGAGATAGGCGCGGTGGATTCCGGAGATGACGTCGGGCCGGGTGAGCGACAGCAGGTCGTTGTTGCCCTTGAGGTCGCTGGGCCAATCGGCGAAGCGTTCACCCCGGTAGTCGACCTCCGCCAGGCCGTGGCGCTGCACCATCGTGCCCATGGCGCCGTCGAGCATCATGACCCGCTCGGCGAGCAGGCCTCGGAGCTGATCGGTGGCGTCTGGGCGGATCGCGGTCACGCTGATCGGTGTCCTTTCGGGGTGGTCGACACACCATTCTCGCCGATGCACCCGCGGGTCGGTGAATCGTTCGCCCCGGGTGGAAGCGCTCACGGTCGCGGGACGTCGCCGGCTCTGGGAGAATCTGGCCATCATGACAAGCGCCTCCCCCCTGCCCGCGGCCGTGCTGTTCGACTTCGACGGCACCCTGGCCGAGACCGAACCCCACTGGATCGCCGCCGAGTCCGAGATCGCCGCCGGCCTGGGCGGGCGGTGGACCCCTGAGGACGGCCTGCGGATGGTGGGGCGCAACACCCGAGACATGGCGGTCGAACTCGTGGCCACCATCGCCACCACGGCCGGTTCGTGCCCGGTCGACGTCGACGAGATACTCGGCATGGTCTTCCGCGAGGTGGCGTTGCGGTGTGCGGCCACCGATGACCTGTTCACCCCGGGGGCGCGCGAACTGCTCGCCGAGTTGCGCGAGCTCGGGGTTCCGCTGGCGCTGGTCACCTCGTCGCCACGGCTGGTGCTCGACCCCGTGCTCGCCCGGCTGCCCGAGGGCACGTTCGCGGTCACGGTCGCCGGCGACGAGGTGAGCTCACCCAAACCCGATCCGGAGCCCTACCTCACCGCCGCCTCGGCGCTCGGGGTCGACCCGGCCGAGTGCCTGGTCGTCGAGGACAGCCCGTCGGGGGCGGCGTCCGGCAACGCCGCGGGGGCCGTGGTGGTGGCGGTGCACTCGATGGTGCCGGTGCCCGACGCGCCGCGGAGGGTGCGGTTGCGCGGCCTCGACGGGGTACGGGCCCACGACCTGGGCGACCTGCACCAGCTGGGCCTGCGCGGGGGCGTCCGCGACGGGTTGTCGGGCGTGCGCACCGGTCTGCTGCAGCCCGGCGAGCGGGTGACCCTCACCGACCCGAAGGGACGCCGCCACTCGGTCGTGCTGCAGCCGGGCAAGACGTTCCACACGACCAAGGGCGGGGTCGCCCACGAAGACCTGCTCGGCGGGCCCGAGGGCGTCGTGGCCACCTCGGCCGGGGGCACCCAGTTCCTCGTCATGCGCCCGCTGATGAGCGAGTTCACCGTCACCATGCCCCGCGAGGCGGCCGTCATCTACCCCAAGGACGCCGCCCAGATCCTCATGTGGACCGACATCTTCCCCGGCGCCAGGGTGCTGGAGGCCGGCGTCGGCTCCGGCGCCCTGAGCATCGCGCTGCTGCGGGCCATCGGCACCGAGGGCCGGCTGCACAGCTACGAACGGCGCGAGGAATTCGCCGTGGTCGCCCGGCGCAACGTCGAGGCGTTCCTCGGCGGGAGCCACCCGGCGTGGGAGCTCACGGTGGGCGACCTCGTCGCCTCGATCGCCGACGAGCCGGTCGACCGGGCCGTGCTCGACATGCTGGCCCCGTGGGAGTGCGTCGACGCCGTGGGGGAGCGGCTCGTGCCCGGCGGCGTGCTGACCTGCTACGTGGCCACCACCACCCAGATGGGCCGGGTGATGGACACGCTGCGCGCCCACGGCGGGTTCACCGAGCCGCACGCCACCGAGACGACCGTGCGCGACTGGCACGCCGAGGGGCTGGCCATCCGCCCGGCGCACAGCACCACCGGTCACACCGGGTTCCTCGTGGTGAGCCGGAGGCTGGCGCCCGGGGTGCGGGCGCCCTTGCGCAAGCGGCGTCCGGCGCCCGGCGCGTACGGACCCGACTACACCGGGCCACGCCCGGCCAACATCCCGGTCGAGTTCCAGAACAAGCCGGCGCAGTGAGTCTGATTCAGTGAGTAGCGTGGGCCGCGTGAGCGAGCCCACGGATTCCGACCCCGGTCAGGTGCGACTGCAGCAGTCCGAGCGTCAGCTCGCCCGCGCCCGCGCCGACGCCCGCGCACTCGCCACCCAGAACGAGAGGCTCAACCAGACCCTCCGGGAGGCGCGCAGCCGGCTGCTGGCGCTCAAAGAAGAGGTCGACGCCCTGACCCAGCCGCCGCTGTCCCGAGCGCTGGTCGTCGGCGAGGTCGTCCGGCAGCCCGACCGCCCGGCGATGGTCGACGTCGCCGCGGGCGGACGCCGGTTGCGGGTGGCGGTGGCCGCAGAGCTGTCGGCCGACGGGCTGCGGGTGGGTGACGAGGTGCTGCTCAACGACTCCCAGGTGCTGGTCGAGCGCGGGGCGTCGCCTGCCGTCGGGCGAGCTCGCGACGGTCAGCGAGCTGCATGACGAGGCGGGGGCGGTGGTCGTGCGCACGTCGGCCGACGCCGAGGTGCGGCTCGTCCTGTCGGCCCGGCTGCGCGACGAGCCGCCCGATCTCGGCGACAGCCTGCTCGTCGACGTCGGCGCCGGGTTGGCTCTGCGTCCGGTCGAGCGGGCCAAGGTCGCCGATCTCGTGCTCGACGAGGTGCCCGACGTCGACTACGACGACATCGGCGGCCTGGCCCACCAGATCGAGCAGATCCGCGACGCGGTCGAGCTGCCGTTCCGGCATCGCGACCTGTACCGCCGCTACCAGCTCACCGCGCCCAAGGGGATCCTGCTCTACGGCCCGCCCGGATGCGGCAAGACGATGATCGCCAAGGCGGTGGCCACCTCGCTCGGCCCCGAGGGCAGCCACTTCCTCAGCATCAAGGGTCCCGAACTGCTCAACAAGTACGTCGGCGAAACCGAGCGGCAGATCCGGATGATCTTCGCCCGGGCCCGCGAACTGGCCGCCGACGGGCATCCGGTCATCGTCTTCTTCGACGAGATGGACTCCCTGTTCCGCACCCGCGGCATCGGGCATCAGCTCCGACATCGAGAACACGATCGTCGCCCAGCTGCTCAGCGAGATCGACGGCGTCGAGGGGCTCGACAACGTCATCATCATCGGCGCCTCGAACCGCGAGGACATGATCGACCCGGCGATCCTGCGCCCCGGCCGGCTCGACCAGAAGATCAAGCTCGACCGGCCCGACGCCGACGGCGCCCGGCAGATCTTCGGCAAGTACCTCACCGTCGACACCCCGCTGCACCCCGACGCCGTGGCGGCCGCGGGCGGCGAGCGGACGGCGGCGCTGGCGATCGCTCATCGACGAGGCGGTCACCGGGGTGTTCGCGGCGTCCGAGGAGAACCGGTTCCTCGAGGTCACCTACGCCGGCGGCGACCGCGACGTGCTCTACTTCGCCGACTTCGCCAGCGGCGCGATGATCCGCAACATCGTCGACCGGGCCAAGTAGCTCGCGATCAAGGCCGAACTCGCCGGGGACGCGGGCGGCGTGTCGGCCGGGGGCATCCGTCGGGCCTGCCGCGACGAGTTCGTCGAGAACGAGGACCTGCCGAACACGACCAACCCCGACGACTGGGCCCGCATCTCCGGCCGCAAGGGCGAGCGGATCGCGTTCATCCGCACGCTCACCGGGCCCTCGGGCGCCAGCAGGGCCGTGCCGCTGGGAGACCTGGCCTTCGGCGACTGAGCCTCGCCCGGCCCCCGGCGCCGATATCGTCGAGGCCATGGCAGACGATCCGTGGCGCGTCGTGGTCGGCATCGAGACCGAGTACGGCGTCAGCGTCGCGGGCCTCGCCCCGCGACGAGGCGCCCGACCCGATCTCCTTGTCGGAGGCCGTGGTGCGGGCGGTCGGCCGCCACCGCCGCCGGCTGGCGCGCCGACTGGAACTACGCCGACGAGTCGCCGCTGGTCGACGCCCGCGGCACCGTGCTCGATCGGCGGATCGCCGACCCCGACCTGCTCACCGACGTCGTCGAGTTCGACAACGTGCTGCTCGGCAACGGGGCCCGGGTCTACGTCGACCATGCCCATCCCGAGCACTCCGGCCCCGAGGTCACCTCCGCCCACCAGGCGGTCGTCTACGACCGGGCCGGCGACACGCTGATGCAGAGCCGCGCCGCGGACCGGGCCGGCGCGGCGTCCGGGCTCACGGTGCGGCTGCACAAGAACAACACCGACGGCAAGGGCCACTCCTACGGGTGCCACGAGAACTATCTCGTGCCCCGCGCGGTCGGCTTCGACGACATCGTCCGCGGGTTCACCGCGCACCTGGTGTCGCGCCTGGTGGTGGCCGGCGCCGGACGCGTCGGGCTCGGCCCCCGCGACGCCCGCGCCGGATTCCAGCTCGGCCAGCGGCCCGACTTCTTCGAGGCCCGGGTCGGGCTCGAGACCACCGTGCACCGCCCGATCATCAACACCCGGGACGAGCCGCACGCCGACCCACGCCGGTTCCGGCGGCTGCACGTGATCACCGGCGACGCCAACCTCAGCGAGACCGCCACCTTCGTCAAGGTGGGCGCGGCGGCGCTGGTGCTCGCGGCGGTCGACGACGGCGTCCCGCTGCCCGAACTCGCCGACCCGGTCGCCGCGTTCCGTGACTTCTCCCACGACCCGACGCTGACCGCGGTCGCCGCTCACCACCGAGCGGCGAGCGGCTCACCGCGCTCGACCTGCAGCGACGCTACTTCGCGGCGGCGTCGTCGTTGGCCTGGCAGGTGTTCGACGACCAGGACGCCGTGCTGCGCGAATGGGCCGCCCTGCTCGACGACCTCGAGGCCGACCCGCACCGCTGCGCCGACCGGCTCGACTGGGTGGCCAAGCTGAACGTGCTGGAGGCGATGCGCGCCGCGCGACGACCTCGACTGGTCGCACCCGAAGCTCGCGGCGATCGACCTGCAGTACGCCGACCTCGACCCGGCGCCGCGGGCTGTTCTACGCTCTCGAACGCGCCGGGCGGATCGTGCGGCGCACGACCGAGGCGGAGGTCGACGCCGCGGTCACCGAACCCCCGCCGGGTACCCGGGCGTGGCTGCGCGGGCAGCTGCTCACCCGGTTCCCCGGGAGCGGTGGTGGCGGCCAACTGGGACAGCGTCACGCTCGAGCTGCCGCGCGGGCGGGTCGTCACCATCCGGCTCACCGATCCGCTGCAGCACACCGCCGCCCTCGATCGCGAGCTGGTCGAGCGGGCCGAGTCGGCGCAGCAGCTCGTGGTGCTGCTGGGGGAGCGGCGCGGTTAGGATCCTCGTGTGAGCGAGCAGGTGCAGCGGCAGCCGTCCCAACCCCCGCCGCCGGCGGCGTCCGAGCAGGAGACGCGGCGAGCCACCCGACCCTCCGGCAGCGGCTTCGACGACCTGCTCGACAGCATCGACGCGGTGCTCGAGACCAACGCCGAGGAGTACGTGCGCTCGTTCGTCCAGAAGGGCGGCCAGTGACCGACACGACCGGAGCCCGGCGACCTGGGCAGCGGGCCCGGTCGTCATCGTGGGTGCCGGGCTGGTCGGCTCGTCGATCGGCCACGACCTCACCCAGGCCGGGCGTCACCGTGCACCTCAGCGACCGGATCCGCAGCCACGCGATGGTCGCGGCCGGGCTGGGCGCCGGCGTCCTCGACCCGCCCGAGCCCGACGCGGTGCGCCTGGTCGTCGTCGCGGTGCCGCCCGACTCGGCCGCCGCGGTGATCGTCGACAGCCTCGCGAGGTATCCCCACGCCGTGGTCACCGACGTCGCCTCGGTCAAGGGGCTGCTGCGGCGCCAGGTGCGCGAGGGCAGTGCCGACGCCGGCCGCTACGTGGGCAGCCACCCGATGGCCGGATCGCACCACACCGGCCCGCTCACCGCGGTGCCGCAGCTGTTCGTCGACCGCACGTGGGTGATCACCGACCAGCCCGACAACCCCGGCTGGGCGGTCTCGCGGGTGCAGCACCTCGCCGACCTGTGTCACGCCCGGGTCGTGCACCTCGACGCCGCCCAGCACGACGAGGCCGTCGCCCAGGTGTCGCACGTGCCCCAGCTGATGAGCACGCTCACCGCGGCCCACCTGCGGGACGTCCCCGACGACCACCTCGTGCTGGCCGGGCAGGGCATCCGCGACGTCACCCGGATCGCGGCGTCCGACCCCGACCTGTGGCGCCAGATCATCACCGCCAACGCCGGCGGCGATCCGCCACGAACTCGAGGGCATCCGCGACGACCTCGACGAGCTGCTCGCCGGGCTCGACGACCCGCAGACGGTCGAGGGGATCATGCTGCGCGGACGCTGGGGCGCGCGCGCGTTGCCCGGCAAGCACGGCGGACGCAGCCGCGAGTGGGACTCGGTCGTCATCGAGATCCCCGACACCCCCGGCGCCCTGGCCCGGCTGTTCGTCGACATCGACGCCGCCGGCGTCAACGTCGAGGACCTGTCGATCGAGCACGACGCGGCCCGCGAGGTCGGCTTCCTGTCGGTGGCTGTCTCGCCCGAGCGCGCCGACGGGCTGCGCGAGGCGATGCAGCGCGCGGGCTGGACCGTCCGCGGGTGAGCGACGCGATGCCGGCGGTGCGGACGCTCGAGGGTTCGGGGGCCGCGGCGTCCCCGCTACCCTGAGCCGGTGACCAGCATGCTCATCGCCATCGACGGACCCAGCGGGTCGGGCAAGTCGTCGACGTCGCGCGGCGTCGCCGAGCGGCTCGGTCTGGCCTACCTCGACACCGGCAGCATGTACCGCGCCGCCACCGTCGCCTGGCTCGATGACGCCCGGCGCGCCGACCGACCCGGCGGCGATCACCGCGTTCGTCGACGGGTCTGCGTCTCGAGGTCGGCACCGATCCGGCGCGCCCGACGATCAGCGTCGACGGGCGTGACGTCACCGAGGCGATCCGCGAGCCGCGGACCTCCGAGAAGGTGTCGGTGCTCGCGACGATCCCCGGCGTGCGGAGCGTGCTCACCGACCAGATGCGCCGGATCATCGCCGACCACGGCCGGCGGATGGTCGTCGAGGGACGCGACATCACCACCGTCGTCGCCCCGGACGCCGACGTGCGGATGTTGCTCGTCGCCGACTCCGCCGCGCGGATCGCTCGGCGGCAGGCGGAGTTGGCCGGTGCTCAGCGCCGCCGAGATCGTCGACCAGGTCGTGCGCCGCGACCGCGACGACTCCACCGTGTCGCAGTTCGAGCGAGCCCGCCGCCGGGGTGACGCTCGATCGACTCGACCTTCGACGACCTGCCGACGGTCATCGGGCGCATCTGCGACCTCGTGCCCCTGGCGTAGGGGCGAGAGTCCGCCCGCGGAGCGGGTAAGCTGAGGCGCTTGTGCGGGCGTCCCGGGCCGCTGGAGCGCAGCGGTTCGGCGGCCGGCATCCGCGCTGATGGTGAAGGGGATCCACATGTCCGAGTTCGAGATGCCCGGAGGCGGGCCCGAGCGCGCGCCGCGGCCGGTGGTGGCCGTCGTGGGACGGCCCAACGTCGGGAAGTCGACGCTGGTGAACCGCATCATCGGCCGCCGCGAGGCCGTCGTGCAGGACGTGCCCGGCGTCACCCGCGACCGCGTGTCCTACGACGCCGAGTGGAGCGGGCGCGAGTTCGTGCTGGTCGACACCGGCGGCTGGGCCTCCGACGCCACCGGCCTGGCCGCGCAGATCGCCGAGCAGGCCGAGATGGCGATCTCGCTGGCCGACGCCGTGCTGTTCGTCGTCGACGCCACCGTCGGCACCACCGACGAGGACCTGGCCGTCGTCCAGGTGCTGCGGCGCTCCAAGAAGCCGGTCGTGCTGGCGGCCAACAAGGTCGACGACCAGCGCGGCGAGGCCGAGGCGGCGTCCATGTGGAACCTGGGGCTGGGCCAGCCGTGGGTGGTGTCGGCGCTGCACGGGCGGGGCTCGGGCGACCTGCTCGACGCGCTGCTCGACGCACTGCCCGACGCCCCGGCGGCCACCTTCGACGAGCTCGGGGGCCCCCGCCGGGTGGCGATCATCGGCAAGCCCAACGTCGGCAAGTCGAGCCTGCTCAACAAGCTCGCCGGCCAGCAGCGGGTGGTCGTCAGCGACATCTCCGGCACCACGGTCGACCCCGTCGACGAGCTCGTCGAGATCGGGGGAGAGGTCTACACGCTCATCGACACGGCCGGCATCCGGCGCCGGGTGAAGGAGGCGCAGGGCCACGAGTTCTACGCCTCGCTGCGCACCCAGTCGGCGATCGAGCGCGCCG
This sequence comes from uncultured Actinomycetota bacterium, assembly GCA_963798885.1. GTDB lineage: Bacteria > Actinomycetota > Actinomycetes > Propionibacteriales > Propionibacteriaceae > JAJYQH01. Next base: position 382,990 of record CAWCUX010000013.1, read on the forward strand.
AGGTCTGCGTCGTGGTCATCGACGCGAACGAGTCGATCAGCGACCAGGACCTGCGGATCCTGTCGATGGTCGAGGACGCCGGCCGCGCGCTGGTCATCGCCTACAACAAGTGGGACCTCACCGACGAGGAACGCCGCCACTACCTCGACCGCGAGATCGAGCGCGACCTGCACCACTTCGCGTGGGCGCCGACCGTCAACATCTCGGCGCTCACCGGGCGCAATGTCGACAAGCTGCACAAGGCGATCGTCACCGCGCTCGACGGCTGGGAGACGCGGGTGTCCACCGGAAAGCTCAACGCCTTCCTCGGGCGGCTGGCGGCGTCCCACCCGCACCCGGTGCGCAGCGGCAAGCAGCCACGCATCCTGTTCGGCACCCAGGCGCAGAACTGCCCGCCGACGTTCGTCATGTTCACCTCGGGCCCGCTCGACCCGCAGTACGAGCGCTACATCGAGCGTCGCCTGCGCGAGGACTTCGGCTTCGCGGGCACCCCCGTGCACGTCAACACCCGGGCCCGGGAGAAGCGCGGGCGCGGCGCCAAGTAAGCCGCCCCCGGCGTCCGGCTCGAGCGCCGTGTCGCCCGGTCGTCGGGGGCACCGAACGCGCCGCCGGCGACCGGGAGCGGGGCAGTGGAGCGGCGCCGCGACGTGCGGCCGTGGGAACGCGGCCCCGCGACGTTCGGTCAAGGCGCGTGCGCTCGGGAGACCTGCGGTCGCGGGACCTGCGGTTGGGGGCGCTTAGGTTGGGGGCGCGTTGGCTCCGCGCGTACTGTCGCGGTTTCGCGGCGTACGACCGGGCTGAGGGCGTACGAGATGTCGCGCCAATTGCCCAAGTCGTACGCCAAATGCGCCGGGTCGTACGCCGATGGGTTCGGGACGGCGGACCGTGCTTCCCGTCGGCTCCCCGAGCGGCGGGTCGGCGGATTGGAACCTCGGAGCCAACATCGGGTAGTGTTCCTCGACGGGTCAGTAATGACCCGGACGGGCTGTAGCGCAGCTTGGTAGCGCACTTGACTGGGGGTCAAGGGGTCGCAGGTTCAAATCCTGTCAGCCCGACCGATATATAACCTAGTGAAACTAGGTTTGGGATTGTCGTTGCACGTTTTGCATCTCTATTGCATCTCTAGGGTCTTGGCTGGTGGCTCGCACGGGTAGGCAGTGCATGGGCACAAGGCCATTCAGTCAGTCCTGACAGTCGCATGGATCGCTTACCCGGCCTGGTTGCTGGCGGTCGGGTGCCGGTGGATTCTCAATGAGGATGTCAAGTGGTTTTTGCCGCTGGCGCGGCGCTTTGGAAGACGCGGTTGTCGCGCAGGAGCGCCCAGAGGACGTCGACTCGTCGGCGGGCCAGGGCGATGAGTGCTTGGACGTGTCCCCGGCCTTGGGCGCGCTTGGTGAGGTAGAAGTCGCGGTTGGGTCCCTCGCGCATCATCGAGGCGGCCGCGGACAGGTAGAAGGCGCGGCGTAGTTTGCGGGAGTAGCGCATCGGGCGGTGCAGGTTCCCGGTGCGTCGTCCGGAGTCACGGGGAACGGGCACGAGCCCGGCGGCACAGGCCAGGCGTCCCGCGTCCGGGTAACCGTTCAGGTCGCCGGCTGCGGCGATCAGCTCGGCGCCCAGGATCGGCCCCATGCCCGGCAGGGACTCGATGATCTGGGCCTGCGGGTGGGACCGGAACGTTGTGGTGATGGGTTCGGTGACCTCGCTGATCTGCACGTCGATCGTCAACAGCTGGGTGGCCAGGTCGGCCACGATGCTGGCCGCGACGGCCTCGGCGGGCACGTTGGTGTGCTGGGTTTGGGCTGCTGCCAGGGCGTCGGCGGCGATCTGCGCGGCGGAGCGGACCTTTCGTGTGGCCAGCCACGCTTGCAGGCGGGACTGGCCGCGGGCGCGGATCGCTGCCGGGGTCTGGTACCCGGTCAACAGCACCACGGCACCACGGCTGTGGGCGAAGTCGAACGCCCGCTCCAGCGCGGGAAAGTATCCGGTCCAGACGTCGCGCAACCGGTTGATGATCCGCACCCGGTCAGCGACCAGGTCACTGCGGTGAGCCACCAGCAGCCGCAGCTCGGCGACCAGCGCGGTGGGCACGTCGATCTCGTGCAGGTCACCACGGTGGCGCACGGTCTCGGCGATGACGTAGGCGTCCCGAGCATCGGTCTTGGCCTCACCCTGATAGGCCACCGCCATCCGGTTCACCGTTCGCCCCGGCACGTAGGTCACGCGCTGAGCGTGGGCGGCCAACAGTGCCAGCAGCAGAGCGGACATGGTTCCGGTGACGTCGACCGCCCAGACGACCTGCTGACCGCGGGCCAGGACCTCACCGATCGCCTCGAGGATGGCGCCCTCGTCGTTGGCGACCCTGGACGACCACAACGTCGTGCCGGCCTCATCGATCAGGCACACCCAATGGTGCCCCTTGCCGACATCGACACCCGCCCACCCTTGCGGGACTGATTGGCTGTTGCTTCATCTGCTACTCCTTCGGTGCGCACGAACCCACGTCGTGGCCCGAAGGACTCCCCGCCGACAGATCCGCAAAACAGCGACCCAACCGCGCATCTCAATCAGCAGCCAAGGCGCCCCGCAGGACCGGGCGGCCAATCCACCGGAGCCACCAAGGACAATCAAAGCTCAGCCACACCCGACCCTCCCGGGCCACCCAACAACTTACGGATCCAGGCTGATGCGCGCCGAGGGCCTGGCCGGGGCGGTGCGCGGGAAGGTGAAGCGGACCACCATTGCCGGCGCCGCCCCGAGGCCGGATGACCTGGTCCGGCGGCGCTTCCAGCCGGTGGCACCGATCCGCTTGTGGGTAGCCGGTAACACATATGTGTGGACCTGGTCCGGGTGGGTGTACGTATTAGTTCGTGATCGACGCCTACGCCCGCCGGATCCTCGGCTGGCGGGCCTCCACCTCGATGACCGCCGACCTGGTCCTCGACGCTGTGGAGCAGGCGATCTGGACCCGCCAACACGAGGACCGGGCCGACTTCACCTCGCTGGTGGCACACCACGACCGTGGAGTTCAGTACGTGTCGGTGGCCCACACCCAGCGTCTCGCCGATGCCGGCATCCGGCCCTCCGTCGGGGCCGTCGGGTCGAGCGCCGACAACGCACTCGCCGAAAGCATCAACGGGCTCTACAAAACCGAAGTGATCCGCAGGCAGGGACCCTGGCACACCGTCGACGCCGTCGAGATCGCCACCGCCGAATGGGTCGACTGGTACACCGACGCCTCAACCAGTACGCCGGCGACATGCCACCCGCGGTGCTCGAACAGGTCCACTACGCTCAACAACAACCCCAAGCCGCAGGCTGAGGGGTGTCAAACAATCAAGTCTCCGGACTTGCCGGGGCGGTTCCTCGCGTGGGGAGGGTGATGGTGGTGGGGGTCGCGATCAGCCTTGAGGGGGTGTCGAAGTGGTATGCGTCGAAGGATGGTCCGTCGATCCGTGCGGTGAATGGGGTGTCGTTGGGGTTGGGCGCGGGGTCGTCGACAGCGTTGGTGGGTCCGTCGGGGTCGGGTAAGTCAACGTTGTTGCATCTGATGGGCGGGTTGGATCGTCCGAGTGCGGGCCGGATCGTGGCCGGTGGTGTGGTGGTGACCGGGCTGCGGGGTCGGGGGTTGGCGGAGTACCGGGCGGGGGTGGGGTTCGTGTTCCAGCAGTTCCATCTGATTCCGGTGTTGTCGCTGGTCGATAATGTGTGTGCTCCGCTGGTCGGACGCCGGTTCCGGGGTGATCGCCGTCAGCGGGCGAGGGAGTTGTTGGCGGCGGTGGGGTTGAAGGATCGATGGTCGGCGTTGCCGTCGCAGTTGTCGGGTGGTCAGCAGCAGCGGGTGGCGATCGCTCGGGCGTTGATCGTGAACCCGTCGGTGTTGTTGGCCGATGAGCCGACGGGGAACCTGGATTCGGTGAGCGCGGCTGAGGTGCTGGCGCTGATCGGGGAGTTGCGTGGCTTGGTGGACCCGACGATCGTGATCGCCACCCATGACGCGGAGGTGGCGGCCTCTTGTGAACGGACGGTGCGGATCAGGGATGGCCGGGTGGTGCCGGAGGTGGGCGAGTCGGCGGGGGAGCGGGTCTGATGGGGCTTGTTCGTTATGCGTGGGCGCACTTGCGGGGTGGGTGGCGACGCGGCGTGATCGTGGTGGCCGCTCTGGTGTTGGCCGTGGCGTCGTCGGTGGTGTTGACCTCGGCGACTCGGGTGCAACGATTGCAGGTGACTCAGACGCTCACCCAGAATTACCGCAACGCCTACGACATCGTGGTGCGGCCGCCGTCGTCGGTGACGCCGATTGAAGCGTCGTCGGGCCTGGTCCGCTCGAGTTTCCTGGCGGGAACTTATGGGGGCATCACCCTGGCGCAGGCGGACCGGATCGCGAGCCTGCCGGGGGTGCAGGTGTCCGCCCCCGTCGCGATGGTCGGTGTCACGTATCAGCGGTTGGCCATGACGATCGATGTGACCCACTGGATCCCAACGGGCCAGCATCGGGTGTTGCTTCGGTTCACCAGCGAGGTGTCGGCGCGCAACGACAGCCAGCATGTTCCGTGGGTCAACGGGTACGTGTATCTGACCCGCTCCACCCTATTGAGTGATTCGACCAAGATCGACGGGGCGGTGGAAACGATCAACGGGCAGGTCGCTCACCCGTGTGTGGGACGCGACCCCAGTACCCGATATGCGGGGCCGCTGGCGTCGCAGGTGCTATTCAAAGACGCCTGCTACTCCCTGACCAAAGGAGACGCGTTCACCCAGGCGCCGAAGCGGATCGTGATCGAGGTTGACATCGCCTACCCGCTGGTGATCGCCGCGATCGATCCGGCAGCGGAAGCGAAACTCGTCGGGCTCAACTCGGCGGTCGTGGCGGGCCGCTACCTGAAGGCGTCCGACACCTTCATTCCCGGCGCCACGCATGGCGACACGGTGACCGCACCGACAGTGCCGGCGATGCTGTCAACCGGCCAAGCATCGGACCTGTCGACCACGATCCGGGTCGATCTCCTCAGCCCCACCACGGCCAACGATTTGGCAACTACGGGCTCCACGCTGGCGGCGAAGCAGAAGATCGTGACGACCGCCACACCGGTGCGCACATTGACCACCCGCACGTTCACCAGCACCTCGCTGTACCGGCAACAGGTCGGATCGATCACACCCGTCACGACAGCGGCTGGTGACGGGACCGGCCCGTTGCTGGTCGAGACACTGTTCCGACCTTCCGACGTCACTGTCCAGCGGACCAGCGCTGGCCTGGTGCCGGCCACCACCTCGAACCCGCCCAGCCTGTGGGCCGAATCGGGCGGCTCCCTGTCCGATCACGGCTACACCCCGGTCCCGCCGACGATCGCGGGCACGAGCACTCGCACTGTGACCGCTTACCAGCAGCAGACCCAGCACAGCAGCATCGAGGGCCCCTACTTGTCGGTGATCGGCACCTACGACCCGAGCCGGATCACCTCGTTTTCGCGACTGTCCCAGGTTGGCCTCGACAGCTACCGAACCACGCCGGTTACCGGCGCCGACCCGGCCTCCCGGACAGTGTTGGGGAACTCGCCGATGGTGTCGAACCTCAATTTGGCCGGCTACCTGCAAAGCGCCCCAAGCCTGCTCATCCCCTTGAACTCGCTGGCCGCGTTCACCGGCGCCCGGTTCGCCGGACTCGACTCCGCCGCGCCGATCAGCGCGATCCGGATCCGGGTCGCGGGTGTGACTGGCATTGACCCGGCGAGCAGGGAACGCGTCCGACTGGTCGCCGAACAGATCCGGCGGGCCACCGGTCTCCACGTCGACATCACCATGGGCTCATCACCGACCACCGAAACGGTGCTCCTCCCGCCATCCCCACTGGGCACTCCCGCCCTGCGGCTGCACGAACTGTGGTCCAAGATCGGTGTCGCGTACACGATTGCCACTGCTATCGACCACAAGTCGGTGCTGCTGCTCGCGCTGATCCTGGCCTCTAGCGCGCTCACCGTGGGCATTGCCACGAACGCTGCGGTGCGGTCCCGCCGCACCCAGCTGGGCGTGCTCGCCTGCCTGGGATGGGCTCGTAGCAGGATTGGTCTCGCGGTCGCGCTCGAATTGGGTATGCAAGGCTTGATCGCCGGCCTTGTCGGTGCCGCTGGAGCCATCCCCGCCGCCCACCTTCTCGGCATCCCAGCCGACCCGATCGGCTACTTGTGGGCCATCCCCCTCGCCGTTGGACTGGCCCTGGCCGGCGGCACGCCGGCCATCCTGACCGCCTCGCACACCCACCCGATCGACGCTCTCGCACCAGTCGCTCCTGGACGTGATGTGCGTGTGCGCCTCTCCGGGCCGGCCAGCCTCGGCATGGCCCAGTTGCTGCAACGGCCAGCCCGCTACCTCACCGGCGCGCTCGCCGTCGCCGTCGGCGTCACCTCCATGAGCCTGCTTATCGGGATCCAAACCGCGTTCCGGGGCAGCGTCGTGGGAACCATCCTCGGCGACACTGTTTCCTTCCAGGTCCATCACACCGATCTGATCGCCGCTGGCCTCCTCGCCATCCTCGGCGGCGTCGCGATCATCACCGTGCTCACCCTCACCCTCGACGAGGACGCCACCACCTACGCCACCCTCCAAGCCATCGGTTGGACTCCCCAGCAAGTCCTCACATCCCTGATCGCCCAAGCAGCCACCATCGCCGCCACCGGGTCCCTCATCGGATGGGCAGCAGGGCTTGGTCTCGCCCGAGATCTCGCCGGCACGATCACCGCAACGCTGATCACGACCACCGCGCTCACCACCCTCGCTCTCGCTGTCCTCGCGACCCTCACCGCAACCGCCACCGCCCGCCGGCTCCATCAACTCCCCACCGCCTCACTACTCAGCCAGGACTGAGAGGGCAGGGTCAGTATGGCCCCCTCGCCAACATGCGGAACGCATCGCTGATGGACGAGGTCTGAGCCGCCCCGTCACCATCAAGGCCATCGACGGCACCACCATCGCCGAATACGACCAACCCACCGAAACGGGACTGGCGACGACACCAGCCGGACGAAGTCGATGATCGTGGCCCGCGGGGTTCCGGTCACCATGTTCTGCATCGCGGTCTGAAGGGGCTACCGGAGGCGATCACCACCGTGAAAGGCGACGTCGGTGGTTCTCGAGTGCGCGGCGCACGCGCGGGCCAGCCGGTCACGGTAGTCGCGCTGCGTGACCCGGCGCAGGCACCGGTACAGCGTGTTCAACGCCGGCGCCGTGACGCCGATGTCGCCCAGCACCCGAATCTTGTCCCGTTTCGAGGTCGGCTCGACGATCCGGGCACACACCAACGCCCGGAATGTGTCATCACCCAGCGCGTCGAACCCGAGACGGGCGTAGGTATCGACCAGCAGATCCCACAACACCAGCGACGCCGTACCCGCAACCCGCCCACCCGCGACCGTCGGGCGGGGCCGACCAACCGACGGTTCAACCGGCAGGGTCTCCGCGGTCCGCGTCCAGTCGGCCACATCGGCCATCCGCGTCACGGCCCGCTCCACCGGGCCCACATCCAACATGTCCTGACCCTCGGGAACCAGCCGCCGCCGGGCCGCGGTCAGCAGCAGCTCCAACTCGGCATCGGTATGGGCCGAGCCCACATGATCGACCCCGACCACCTGCCGGCCCTCACGCAGGACGATCTGAACCGCGACCGCTCCCGACGCGGTCCTCACCTTCCGCACGAACCGTGACCCCACCCGGGCAGGCTACCGGCCCCCGCAGTTCTTAGTGACCCTTCTCACCCCATCCGCCACACGAACCACATAGCCAGAACCATGTTCATCACGGAAACGCCAAGAGATGGGTGAACTCGGGAGCCGTGGCGGCATATGGGGTGGGCAAGAACATCGGCCTGAAGCGGCGTTCCCGTAGCGGGCACAATCTTGGCCTCCATCCCGTCCCACAAGGGGAAGCCTGCCGGGCAAGCGATATCGGGCTATTTGACGGTTCTACGAGTTCGAGCCGGACGTTCTTCGTTGCTCTGGGCGAGTGTCCGGTCTGAATTTCGGGTGAATCCGCGTCGTGGATCTTGCGCGAGTTGTTGGGGAGGCGGCGCAGTGTGTGTCGGCGCGTCGCGTGCTACGCTCGGCTCAGCCGCACTGGGGCAGCCAAACATTTGGAGGTTCTCGTGTCCCGATTGAGCCGCATCATTCCTTCCGCGCTCGCTGCAGCAATAGTGGCATGTGCTGCGGTTGCCGCCCCCGCAAGCGCGAGCGAGAAATACTATTCCAGTGTGTATTCCTGCGGGGCCAGTTATCCCAGCGGTCACACAAACGGATATAACTATATCTACGTCAATGCCGCAGGCGGTTTCTCCTCCAATACCTATAGCTATCCCGGCGGGAGGGTATTCGCCGTAGGCACCTCGCACAGTGGCCAAATCGTCAGTTACGCGGACGCGCACATCACGTCGTGGGGTTTCGACGGGTGCAGCTATCTGTGACCGAACAGCGCTGGTCACGTCTGGTTCGCGCCTCCGTCGGTGCGGCGGTTCTGCTGTGCGGCTGTTCCGCTCAGTCCGTAGGGGGACCGCCGTCCGAGATCGCCTCTGCTGCGGCGGGGCCAACCGGCTTGGTGCCGAGCGCCGCCACGAGCGTCGCCTGGACACCAACCACCCACGTCAAGCCGATCGAGCTGAGCGATAAGCAGTTGGCGGAGATGCGGCTCAAGTGGCTGGATGATCTGCGCGCCGGCTTCAATCTGCCCGCGATGACGTATCCCCCACTGGTTCGCTATGTCGAATTCAACGAGATCGCCTCGGTTCTTGTTCCTTGTCTGAGGTCCAAGGGTTTCATTGTGACCGGCAGCGCTGACGGGGGTGGCCTCTCCACCCACATCGACCCGTCGCAGAACGAACCGTTCGCGCGGGCGCAGGTTGAGTGCTATGCCATGTACACGCCGGACCCGCGCAATTCGCTGCCGCCTACGGTCGATCAGAAGAGGGTGATCTACGAGTACTACAGCCAGTTCGTGATCCCTTGTGTGCGCAAGCAGGGATTTTCGATCAATAACCTGCCAAGTGAGGCTGTGTGGGTGGCCGACCCGAAGATTCTCGAGGGGTATCCCTGGGGCAACGACCAAGTCGCGAAGGCTTGCCCGATCAACGTGCCTCCGGCGGCCTATTTGGGGAGCGGATAACGTGGGAGCCACGGATGACGCTGACCGGGTGTCGAATCCACCGGCCCCCTCGTCGGGCCGGCGGGTTGGTGCGCCGTACCCGGCCCCGCGCAGATGGTTGATCGGTGCGGTCGCCGTCGGGATCTTCGCGCTGGGACTGTGGGCAGGACGGGCCACGCTCGCCCCTGTGGCTTCGGTCCCGACCGCCGAGTCGTCGGCTGTTGCCGTTGAGGTGACAGACCAGACCCTTTCGCAGATGCTGAGCCTCAACGTCACCGTCTCTCGGCAACAGGGCCCGGTTGCCGCCAACTTGCTGGCTGGTGTGGTGACCCGCGTGAGGTCCGGCAACACTCTTGCTGAGGGGGATTGCCCCTACTGGGTGTCGGCGGTACCTGTCTGCGCCATCAAGGGTTCGACGCCCATGTACCGGGCTCTCAGTGTGGGCGCGACCGGGTCTGACGTGGCGGAAGTGCGGTCCGCGCTGCACCGGCTGGGCTATCTGGGCTCGGCGGCCGGCGACAGCTATGACGTAGCGTGCCGGGATGCTGTGAGGGCCTGGCAGCGGCACCTGGGAGCCAGTCCCACTGGGGAACTGGCGCTTGGGACTCTGCTCGTGATGGATCGCTTGCCGGCAACGATCGCCCTAGCGCCGGAACTGCGGCCCGGATCTCAGCTCGCCGGTGGCGAATCGTTGATCATGCAGAGCACCGGGACACCGGAATTCTCGCTGGTTGTCACCCCTGACCAGGCAGGGTTGGTTCCCAGCGATGCGCGGCTGAAGGTGCACTTCGAGAGTCAAGTCTGGCCCGCGAGAATCAGCGGCAGTCGGACGCTGGAGAATGGCAGCACGTCCTTCGCGCTCGTGGCTCCCGACGGGGGAGTCGTCTGCGGCAACGACTGTGGACGCTTGCCGCCGGGAACCCAGACTTACCTGTCGAGTGACATCGAGGTCGTGCCTCCGACGACGGGGCCGGTGGTGCCGGTGGCCGCGATCATCACCACGGCGTCAGGCTCCACCGTCGTGTACGTCGTCGACCCGGCCTCGGGCGAGACCTCGGCGACGCCGGTCCGGGTCAGGGCGTCACTCAACGGGATGGCGGTCGTGAGCGGAGTCTCGGTGGGCCAACGTGTCATCGCCGCGCCCGATGCCACACACATCCCGGGCCCTGCCGTCTCCACCACCACGTCGGTATCGACGCCCGGCTCGCCGTCGGGGACGGCTTCGGCCTCGGGGGGGTGAATCGATGGAGCCAGCTCTCGTGGTGACGGACTTGTGTTTCAGCTACCGCGCTGACGAACCGGCCGTGGTCAGTGACCTCACGCACGCGTTCCTCCCCGGGGCCCTCACAGCTATCGCCGGCGAATCCGGGCGTGGGAAGTCGACCCTGTTGTTCGTGCTGGGGCTGCTGCTGAGCCCGACGTCGGGTCGGGTCATCCTCGACGGCGCGGACGTCACCCACGCCCCGGATGGCACCCGGGCCGCCCTAAGGGCGTCCCGGATCGGGTTCATGTTCCAGGACGCGCAGTTGGACCAGTCTCGGAGCATCCTCGACAACGTGATGGAGCCGAGCCTCTACGCGGGGCGGCGGGTCGTCGATGTGAAGTCGCGGGCGACGCAACTGCTTGACAGGTTCGGTGTCGGGCACCGAACGACCCACCGGCCGGGCCAGATTTCGGGCGGTCAGGCTCAGCGTGTGGCACTGTGCCGTGCCCTGATCAACGATCCGCTCATCATCCTGGCCGACGAGCCCACGGGGAACCTCGATCGTGGCAACGCCGAACTGGTGCTGCAGGCACTGCAACACGCGGCCGAAGGGGGCTGCTCGGTGGTCGTGGCGACTCATGACGCCTTCATCCAGCAACATTGCGACGAGGTGGTGGCACTGTGAGGGTGGGCGCGCTGTTCCGGGAGGCGCTCGCGTCTGCCCGGGCATCCCTGGTCCCGAGTCTTTTGGTGCTGTTGGTGTGCGCGGGCGTGAGCGTGTCCGTCGTGACCACGGCGGGGAGGAGTGTGGCCGCCGCCGACGCCGCATTCCGCAGTCTCACCCGGATCGACGCGCGAACGCTCACCGTGGTCGACTCGACCAGCCAGGGGTTCATCACACCTGCGGCTGTAGCCACGATCACCACCGGGTCGACGCTCGAACGTGCCGTCGGGCTCGCCGCCCCGATCGACGCCTGGAACGGTGCCATCGGTGTGGGCGGGAACCATGTGCCCCTATGGCAGATGCAGGGGAAAATGAGCGAGATCGGCCGCCTGATCCGGGGACGACTGCCGCGCGCCCACGAGGCGCTGATCACGCCCCAGGCGCAACGCATCCTCGGCCTGGCCGATCCTGTGGGCTATGTCATCACCACACAAGGCACCCAGTTCGCGGTCGTCGGCCTGATCCAGCCGGAACCGCCTTACGACGATCTCGCCGGGGGACTCATCGCGCCGGTCACTTCTCACGCACCCCTGCGCGAGATCCGCGTCGTCATCTCGTCGATCACGCTGGCGTCCAGCGCCCAAGCGACGGTCCTGGCCATCCTGTCGCCCCGTGACATCAGCGGCGTCGAGGTGGACTCACCGGTGGCCCAGGCCCAGACGGCCCAGGCGCTGAGCCAGCAGTTTGTTGCCTACGGACGCAGCATGGTGCTGGGAGCGCTCGCCATCGGATTCGCCCTCATCCTGGCTGTGGTGCTCGCCGATGTGCTGATGCGGCGGCGTGACCTCGGCCGACGACGCACTCTCGGCATCACCCGGGGCGATCTGGTGCTGCTCGTGGTCCTCCGCACGCTCCTCCCCGCGGCAGCCGGCAGTCTTGTGGGGACATTGGCCGGTGACGGGATCGTGGTTGCGGTGTGGGGGACGTCGATCCCCGTCACCTTCGCGGTGGGCGTTGGGATCATGACCGTGATCGCGGCCCTGGTCGCCACGCTGGCTCCCGCGTGGTTCGCTGCGGTTCGTGACCCCGTAGCAGTGATGCGCACCCCGTGAGACGGCATCCGGGCATGTGCGCTTCCCTGCGTGTCAGGGCTGGGTGAGTCGACCGGTTCATGGCAGGTTCCCGCCCGGCCCTGCGGGCGGTCGGGGCGGTTGTTGCAGGAGAATGCCGTCATGGTCCGGCGTCTTGATCGGGATGGGCTGCGTGGTGCGGTGTACCGCGGCGACGTTCCGGTGCTGATGGGCGTGCTGGGCGGCGACGTCTGGCCTGCGGATGCCCTGCAGTTGCTGGGTGAGGCGGTGTTGGTGGTCGCCCGTGAACGGGTGGAGGTCGTCGGGTCGTCGGGTCGTCGGGTCGTCGTTGCGTTGCCCGGTTGCGCGATCGCGGCGGGGAGGGTGACCGGGAGCTTGCCGACCAGATCGAAGCCGCGCTCGGCTTGGGGCCGGCGCTGTTGCTGCGGCCGCTTCGGGTGGATCTGGAGGAACTCGCGGGCGTGCTGGAGGGTGACCTGCTGACCGGTGGTGGACGGATCGACCTCGACACCGGGCAGGTGTGGCCGCGGGCGGCTGTGGAGTACGCCGAAGAGGTCGGTGAACTTGATCTCGACGAGGTCGATGACCGGCGGTGGCTGGAGGTGGTCTGTGAGGGTTCTCGGGCGGGGTATCGCGACATGGAACTCTTCATTGACTCCCTGGATGATGTCCGGGTTGCTGGTCGGCTCGCGGGGTCGATTCAGGGCAGGGGGGCGTTCCGCCGGTTCAAGGACGTTCTGGGGGGCACTTCGGAGTTGCTGGGCCGGTGGTATGGGTTCAGCGATGACCGCCGGCGTGGACGTGCTCGAGCGTGGCTCGCCGCCGAGGGCTACTGCGCCACGCCCCCCCACGGTGGCACCGCCCCCCTGACATCACGCTCATCCCTGACATCACGCTCATCCCTGAAGAGGCGAACCCCCCAGCACTTTCGTCTGGCCCGAGGCCCGAGAGCTGGGAGCCGCCGCGGTGCGGGGTCTGCGACACCGACCCGTGAACCGCCTTGTCGGAGGCAAGGGACATTCTCGTTGGGGCGGGTGTGTACTGGACGGTGGATTGTCCGGGGTGTTGTCCCGGGGCGGTGTCAGTTGACGGCGTCGACGGCGACGGTGTGGCCGAGTCGTTCGAAATGAGCCACGAGGCGTTGGGTGTGGGTTCCCTCGTTCCCGTGGAGGTACCAGGTGGCGCCCAGATCGCGGTGGGGCCCGTCCCGGGAGGGCAGGTGGAAGGCGATGACGATCATCGAGTGCGCGACCGCCACCTGTGCGCGACCGCCACCTGTGCGCGGACCATGCCGCCCCGGCGGAGCAGGCTGGCGTGCCACTCGGCGAGGGAGTCCTTGCCGTGCATGCGGCACACGGATTCGGGGGCTTCGATGAGGATCGTCGAGAGCCATTTGTCCCCGTGCCGGCTGCCGGCCGAGCGAGCTCGTCCGGCCGAGTTGTAGACCGCGGGGGCGAGTCCGGCCCGGGCAGGTGGGCGGTGGCGTGGAACCGGGACACGGCGCCGCCGGTCTCGTCGATGAACACCTGCGCCACCCTCGGCCCGAACCTAACCCGGGGATCGTCTGCAGAAGTTCGATCTCGTGTTGCCACCGACGCCCGAGCGGCCCCGCCGGCGCTCTGCGCCGACCCGTCTCGGGAGTCCCAGGGTGTTGGCATTGTCCCTGCAGACTGGCCGGGCCGAAGCGAACCGCTATACACCTCTTGCACTCCGGCTCTAACCGTGTCCGTGGGGGAGTGGGTTTCGCACTTCTGGTGGGTGTGATGAGTCTGCACAAGTTGACGGCGGGGTCGGGGTATGACTACCTGACCCGGCAGGTGGCGGTGCAGGACTTCACGGAGAAGGGCCACACCGGGCTGGCCTCGTACTACGCGCAGCGGGGCGAATCGCCAGGGCTGTGGGTGGGCTCGGGGATGGCCGGCCTGGAGGGTCTGAACGTCGGGGATCAGGTGACGGCGGAGCAGATGCAGGCGCTGTTCGGGAAGGGGCTGCATCCGCTGGCGCGGGAGCGGATGGCCGCCCTGGAGGGTTCGGGACGGTCGGCGGCGGACTTCGGGCGGCGACCCGGTTGGGGTTGCCGTTCAAGGTCTACTCCCCGGACGTCTCGCCGTTCCGGCTCGAGGTCGCCAAACGGCTCGCCGCGCTGAACCTGCCGGAAGGCGCGCCGGCGTCGGCGGCGCAGATGCGGGCGCGGGTCCGGAGTGAGGTGGGGCGGGAGTTCTTCCGGGCCGAGTTCGGCCGGGAACCGGCCGACCCCGGGAGTTGTCGGGGTTGATCGCGCGGTTGTCGCGGCCGCGGACGTCGGCGGTGGCGGGGTTCGATTTGACGTTCTCGCCGGTGAAGTCGGTGTCGACCTTGTGGGCGCTGGCCGACCCTCAGATCGGCGGGGGTGATCGAGCGCTGTCATCGGCAGGCGATCGCCGACGCGCTCGTCGTTCATCGAGTCGCATGCCCTGTTCACCCGGACCGGGGCGAAGGGGGTCCGGCAGGTGGAGGTGCGGGGTTTGGTGGGGGCGGCGTTCACGCATCGTGATTCGCGGGCGGGGGATCCGGATTTGCATACGCATGTGGCGGTGGCGAACAAGGTGCAGACCCGGGACGGACGCTGGTTGAGCATTGACGGCAGGGTGTTGTTCAAGGCGAGTGTGACGGCGTCGGAGACCTACAACACCGCCCTGGAGGCGCATCTGGCGGACGCCCTGGGGGTGCGGTTCGTCGAGCGTCCCACATCGGCGGGTCGTCGCCCGGCCCGGGAGATCCAGGGTGTCGACCCCGTGCTGATGGTGCGATGGTCGGCGCGCCGGCGGACCATCGAGGCCCGGCGTGACGAGTTGGCCGGCGAGTTCCTGGTGGCGCACGGTCGGCCGCCGACGGTGGTGGAGACGTTGGCGTTGTCGCAGCAGGCGACCCTGGAGACGCGGCAGGCGAAGCACGAACCCCGCAGCCTGGCCGAGCAGCGGGCCGCCTGGCGGGTGCAGGCGGAGCAGGTGTTGGGCGGTCCGGTCGGGGTGGCGCGGATGATCCACACCGCCCTCCACCCGGCCGTGTCGACCGGCCCGGTGCTGGATGAGGGGTGGTTCGCGGCGACGGCGGCGGACATCGTGGCCACGGTCGAGGGGTCGCGGGCGACGTGGCAGTCCTGGCACGTCCGGGCCGAGGCGCAACGCCGGGCCCGTGCCGCCACCATCCCCACCGCACAGCTGGAGGCGGTGGTGGACCGGCTCGTCGCGACGGCCCTCACCGGATTTCTCGGTGCCGGTTGTCGGCTCCGGCGGATGGGATCGTCGAGCCGGCCGTGTTGCGGCGGGCCGACGGGCAGTCCGTGTATACGGTCGCCGGGGCCGACCTGTACACCTCGACCCGGATTCTGGCGGCGGAGCAGCGGCTGGTCGAGGCTGCCGGACGCCGGGACGGCCGGACGGTCGACCCGGCTACGGTGGATCGTGGCGCTGCTCGAAACGACCGCGAACGGGGTCGAGTTGAACGCCGGGCAGGTCGGGTTGGTGCGGGGGATGGCGTGCTCGGGGGTGCGGGTGCAGGTGGGGATCGCGCCGGCCGGGTCGGGCAAGACCACCGCCATGCAGGCCCTCACCCGCGCCTGGGCCGACGCCGGCGGCAGCGTGGTCGGCCTCGCCCCCTCCGCGGCCGCGGCCGCTGTCCTCGGCGACCAGATCGGCTCGCACACCGACACCCTCGCCAAACTCGCCTGGTCGATCCACCACCACGACCTGCCCGGCTGGGCCGCACGCATCGGGCCGGACACGCTGGTGGTGATTGATGAGGCGGGCATGGCCGACACCCTCACCCTCGACACCGCCGTCGGATTCATCCTCGAGCGGGGCGGCAGCGTCCGGCTGATCGGCGATGACCAGCAGTTGGCGGCGGTCGGCGCGGGTGGGGTGCTGCGGGACATCGCCACCCGCCATGGCGCAGTCCGGCTGAACGAGCTGGTCCGGTTCGCCGACCCGGCCGAAGGCGGCGCGTCGCTGGCCCTGCGGGAGGGACGGCCGGAGGCGTTGGGCTTCTACCTCGACCACAGTCGGGTCCACGTCGGCGACCTGCGCCACCCTCACCGACCAGGTGTTCGGTGCCTGGCAGGCGGACCGGGCCGGTGGGGTGGATGCGATCATGCTCGCCCCCACCCGCGACCTCGTCGCCGAGCTGAACCAGCGGGCCCGCACCCACCGCCTGGCCGGCACGTGTCCCCGAGCAGTGAGGTGGTGTTGGCGGACGGACTGCAGGCGTCGGTGGGGGATGTGATCATCACCCGCACCAACGACCGCCGCCTCCGCGTGTCGGCGACGGATTGGGTGAAGAACGGCGACCGGTGGACCATCACCGCCATCACCCCCGATGGCGGCGTCCGGGCCCGTCACGTTCGGAGCCACCTCAGCGTGATGCTGCCTGCCGGTTATGTGGCGGGGTCGGTGGAGCTCGGGTATGCGTCGACGGTGCATGCGGCGCAGGGGATCTCGGTCGACTGCGATGCACGGGCTGGCCACCGGTGCGGAGTCGCGGCAGCAGTTGTACACGATGCTCACCCGCGGCCGGCACGCCAACCACGTCTATCTGCAGATGGTGGGCGACGGGGACCCCCACGCGATCATTCGTCCTGACGCGGTCCGGCCGCCGACGGCGACCGATGTGCTGGAGCAGATCCTGGCCCGGGACGACACCGCCCACCTCGGCCACCACCTTGCAGCGGCGGTTGGGGGATCCGCGGGTGCGGTTGGGGGAGGCGGTCGCCCGCTACACCGACGCCCTCTGCGTTGCGGCGGAGGACCTGGCCGGGGAGCTTGCCGTGCGCGCGCTGGAACGGGAGGTGGAGCAGCTGTTGCCTGGGGTGCCGTGGTGCGACGCCTATCCCGCCCTGCGCTCCCAACTCCTGATCATCCAAGCCGACGGCCGGGACCCGATCGTCGAACTGGACCGGGCCGCCCGGGAACAGTCCTTGGTCGGTGCTGCCGATCCGGCTGCCGTGCTCGACTGGCGCCTCGACACCACCCGCACCCAACGGGAACCGGGGCCGCTGCCGTGGCTGCCGGCCATCCCGTCCCGGCTTCGGGACCACCCCGTGTGGGGTCCCTACCTCGACGCGCGGGCCCGCCTCGTCACCGACCTCGCCGACACCGTCCACCAGCAAGCCCTCGACACCGGCCGGACACCCGACTGGCTCGCATCCTGCCAGGGCCGGCCGACCGGACAGACGATCGCCGACCTCACCGTATGGCGGGCCGCGATGGGCGTCCCCGACGCGGATCTGCGACCTACGGGGGAGCGCCAACCCCACGCCGCGGCGGCCCGGTGGCAACGCCGGCTCGACCAGCGTCTCACCGACGCCACCCACCCCGCCCTGGCCGAATGGGGACCGCTGCTTCACCGCCTCGCACCCCGCCTCGACGTCGACGACTTCACCGCGACCCTCGCCGTCCGCCTCGCCCAACTGTCGGCATCCGGGGTTGACGCCCGCGGACTGCTGCACGTGGCGGCCGGTGCGGGGGACCTGCCCGATGATCATCCGGCGGCCGCGCTGTGGTGGCGGATCGCCGGACACCTCACACCCGCCGTCGCCGCAGCCATGGAGGGGGACCAGCCCCTCACTGTCGCCTGGACGGCGAGCCTCGCCGACATGGTCGGGGCAGAGCGCGCGCGAGGAGTTGCAGCGGAGTCGGTGGTGGCCGGCCCTGGTCACGGTCGTCGACCATGGCATCCGCCAAGGCTGGACCCCGACCGACCTTCTCAACGCCGACCCCGATCGGTGTGGGACCCGTCGACGACGGTCTCGCTCTGGTCTGGCGGATTTCCACCCTCACCGACCCACCGCTGGACGATCGACCCGACATCCCGCACCCGACCGATCAGCCGCCCGCCGATCTGTGGGACGGCATCGAACCCGCCACCCCGACTGTCGTCGATCGCGACCACCCGGTTGCTGTGTCGGCTGAGGTCGAGCCAGCCGAAGGGGAGGTCGAGGCTGGTGATCGGCTCGTGCGTGCAGGCGATGATCCGCGACACCCTCGCCACGCCCGAACCCACCGACCAGGACCTCCGGACGATGCTGGCCCGAGCCGACGCCTGGCGGGACTGCCCGGCCACCCCGGAACGCCTCGCCGAGGTCAACCGGCTCACCGCCGACTTCTACCAGGACCGGTACGCCGGCTCGTGGGCCCAGCCCTACCTCACCCGCCGGCTCCGAACCGACATCACCGGCCACCCCGGCCTGCAGCCCGGCTACGCCCCCGACGGCTGGACCACTCTGGTCACCCACCTTCACCGACTCGGCGTCACGGATGAGGAGATGCTCGCCGCCGGCGTCGCCACCCGCGCCTCCACCGGGAGGCTGATCGACCGGTTCCGCGACCGGGTGGTGTTCCCCATCCGCACCGACGAAGGCCTGGTCCTCGGGTTCGTCGGACGCCGCCACCCCGACCACACCGACGACCACAAGTCGGGGCCCAAGTACCTCAACACCGGCGAGACGCCCCTGTTCCACAAGGGCGACCAGCTGTACACAACCGCACCCCTCAACGACCGGCGCCGTCCCGGTGATCGTCGAGGGTCCGATGGACGCGATCGCCGTCACCCTCGCCACCGGCGGCCGCTACGTGGGCGTCGCACCCCTGGGCACCGCGCTCACCGACCAGCAGGCCAGCCAACTCTCCCGGCTCGGACACTCGGCCCCGATCGTCGCCACCGACGCCGACCTCGCCGGGCCGGGTCGCCGCCGAACGCGACTACTGGATCCTCACCCCCCACGGCCACGACCCCCGCCATGCCGTCCTGCCCGATGGCACCGACCCCGCCGACCTGCTCGCCAGCGGACACGCCGACTCCCTGATCGCCGCGCTCGACCAGTCTCAGCCGCTTGCGCGGCTGCTGGTCGACGAGCGACTCGACCACCTGCCTGCCGCTCAGGGCTCGCTCGACGCGCTCCGAGTCGTCGCCGCCCAACCGCCCCGACACTGGGAGGCGGGCGTCCAGGACATCGCCGGCCGGCTCGGACCTGCCGGCCAGCCTGCTCCGTCCCGTGCTCGCCGACCTGGTCACCGCCTGGAACCGGGATCCCCGTGCCGCCGGCCACAGCGCCGTTCGCGACATCAACCAGGTCGCGACCCGTCTCGCCCGCCACGATGCCGCCGGCTATGAGGGCGCGCACGTGCAGCCGCCGAGGGTGCCTCCGGCCGAGCGGGCGGTCGTCACCGTCCACCGATCACACGTCCGTCGCGGCCGAGACCTCTAGCCTGCAGCATCGGCAACAGGTCGCGGGGGCGCCGATCTGGGGGCTACGGTCCGCCTTCCAGTCCGTAGGCCCACACGTGTGTCCCGTCGCTGACCATGACGATGACGCTGGCTCCCACGTCGGTGTCGGATTGGTAGATGGTCCCGCCGCCGGGTGTGGTGGCCTTGGCCACGTATGAGGCGGGGAGCTTGTCAGGTTGGGTCGAGCCGCGGGTGTAGTGCCGGCCCTCGAACACGATCCGGCTGGGCGCAGCGGCGGGGAACAGGCTGAACTGCCAGCCCTGAGTGTGGAACCAGGCCGCGCGGGAGACGGTCACGGTTGCGGCTACCAGCAGCACGATGATGATTGCGCCCGCAATCCGGTTCCGGGTCCGCGCGGCGGGACGTGGCATGCGGGACGAAATCGTTGCCGAATCGTTCTGTGACATTCCCACGCTTCCCCGGTGCCAGTCCCACTGGCCGCATTCGCCTGGCAGAATCTGGCGCTCACGCTACCGCTTGCAGGGCTGACTGACTGGATTTCCGGGAGAGGCGCGTGGCGTCTCGTACCGGCGTCCGCACCCATTTCGTGCTTGCCTGGGATAACCCGTGCTCTGGAGTTCGGCAATCTGAGGCATTCGCGCTGGCTCGGGAGGCAGAACTACGCGGCCGCGACGATACCGTGCACACCACCATCTGCGTTCCGTTCGATGCATCATGGTTGTCGGCGGGCTCGTCAATCACGGCAGTTGGACGTGCACTCCATGGAAAGGCCGATGGGCCAGGTGAAGCCGACATACGGACTCGTGAAAGTCTCGACAAACCGAATGCGTCTGCGGCCCAGCGCTCGGCGCGTCAGGGTCCTGCACGCTGAGTCACGCTGCATAACCTCACCCCTGCTCCCGGCGGTTGCGGGAGCAGTCCCGGCGACGGGAACCCGATCGGGGAGAGGTTGCTCGGCGCGACCCGTGGGGTCAGGAGTCTCAGCCAGCGTGACAGTCCATTGTGGGTCGTTGCGGTTCGTCGGGCTGCTGGTTGTGGACGGGCTTGTCGTGAGCCTAGTCAACGCGTTGGCCACGGCGGCGGCGCCGAGGTCAGCTGTTGCTGCGGAGGCGGACGCCTCGTCCCGGGCCTGCAGGTTGACCGGTGGCAGCACAGGATGCGTCGGGAGTGCGGCGGGTAGCCTCCGGTCATGCGGTCTGGGCTGGTGGTGCGTGTTGTCGGGGTACTGGTCCTCGGTGGGGTGGTTGGGGTGAGCGACGCGGTGGCGTGGTCGTCGGGGCATGCGGCGGCGTTCTGGACGGCCAACATGTCGTCGCTGTACCTGGTTCTGGCCTTCATCGCGGGCATGGCCGTCGCACCATCCCCGAGAGCTGGCCGAGCCGCTGCCGCGGTGGCCGGTGCTGTCGTACCCGTCGTGGCTCTGGTCGTGTTCTATGGCGTGGTGGTCCACGAGCATCACGTGGCCCTGGTCCCCGCGGAGCATGCGGTGTCGCGCTACGGGCTGGGTGCCCTGGTCCTGGGGCCCGTGTTCGGGATGGCTGGTGTGGTGTGGGTGAGGACCCGGGCGGTGTGGTCACTGGGCGGGCTGGGAGCGGTGATGCTGCTCGAGCCGGTCGCGTGGCGAGTTCACCTGGGGTTCCAGCCGCAGCCGGTGTGGCCGTGGATGGTCGAGGCGGCTCTTGGTGCGACGCTTGGACTCACCGCATGGCTGATGGGCCGTTCATCCAGGGCGAAGGCCCCTTGAACCAGCCCACGCGAGCGGGTTCGCCTGCAGGACCTGGTGAGGTGGGCGTGGCCGGGCGACTGGTCAGAGGACGGGGTGCCGCTTGAGGTGGACCAGCGATGGTGCTGGCACGCAACGTGAGGATGAGGATCGCGACTGCCGCGTTCAGCAGGTGCGCTGTCGGGGCCAGGAGTGACCAGCCCTGGAACAGGAGCGGCGTGTAGCCGGCGGCCAGTAAGACAGTCATGACTATTGTCCACGTCGCGCGGTGCGAGTGGCTGCGCCGCACGAGGTGTCATGATCGCTCCGCTCCCGAGGCCGCGGCCAGTCCGTGCGGCAGGAGGTCGCTGTTGAAGGCGTCAAGTCGTCGCTCGGCGTTACGGTCGTCGGAGCATCGGGCATAGCGTCCGCGGGCGGGCCAGGGTTGGTGGTCTTGGTCGCAGTGGTTCTTGAGGCGTGCCTGCATGCGGTCGAGGAAGCCGGGCAGTGAGTAGCGGTGCCACTCTTCGAGACCGTTGGAGTCGTTGGCGATGCCGGCGCGGCGGCGTTGGTCGGCCAGGACAGCGATCTCGTGGACCAGGTGGGGGTGGAGGGGCCAGCAGGGCGGGATCATCGTCGCGGGGTCCCACACGTACTCATGGTTGACCCAGTCGACCACCTGGTCGAGCCAGACCCACAGTTCGGCACGCAGCATGGGGTCGGGGCAGCTGGGCGGGTCCCAGGGGCGGGGAAGCAGGGCCGGCTTCTTGATCGCCTTCTTCTGCTCAGGGGTGCCTTCAGCGGCCAGGTACAGATCGTTGAAGGCGGTGTCGAGCCGATCCCCGGGTTTCGGGAACTCGAGGATGAGCTGCCCGTCCGGCTCGAGGGGGCTGGTCATGGCGTCGGCCCTTTCCGTGTGAGGCCGGCACGCTGGGCGGCGTCGAGAGCGCTGGCGGTAGAAGCCCCGACGGGCGCCTGGGCTTGTCGGGCGTCGGCGACTTGCTGTCGGGCGTGGGCTTGTCGTGCCAGGAGTGCGCGTCCGGGTTTGCCGTCGATGCTGCGGGTGAGGGTGGCGATGACCGGCGGGGTGTTTTCGGCGATGATCAGGGCTTGGCGTTCGGGGAGTTGGCGGATTTCTTCGGGGCGCAGGATGGGGATGTCTTCGCCGGTGATGGTTCGGCCGGGGTGTCCGGTGTGCCAGGTGGCGCGGGGCACGCGGACGGTGCCGACCAGGTCGGAGATTTCCTGGTTGAACCCGGCGTCCTTGGAGCCGCCGAACACGATGATCACATTGGTCAGCCCGAACAGGGCTTTCGCATGGTGGTCGCCGAAGATCGCCGCGAGTTGCCGCCACGTTTGCGCGGCGTAGATGAACGAGATCCCCAGCGCCCGTTCGTTGGCCATCCGAGTCCGCAGGGTGGGCAGTGGGGCGGTGGAGGGCAACTCGTCGAGGCAGGCGAGCATCGGCGGGCACAGCCGTCCCCACCGGGTGTTGTTGGCGAGGGTGAGGGCGGTGTCGAGGATGTGTTCGGCGACCGCGGTCATCAGCGGGGACGCGGACGCGTAGGGGTCGTCGCGGCCGAGCAGGTAGATGGTGCCCCCACGGGTGATTACGTCGGCGATGTCGGTGGCCGGTCGGTCCAGGCTGGGGACGCAGCGACGTCTGATGTCGGTTTGGAAGAACAGGGCGAGGGCTTGTTGGACGGTGGTGATGGTGTTGCCGGAGGTCCGGTCGTCGCCGTGCAGGGCCCCGTGCAGCAGGCCGTGCCAGAACGGGGCGGCGTGGGGGTGTTCGCGCAGGATCTCGTCGGGTTCGGTGGTGGCCAGGGGTTGGGCGACCCAGCGGAGCACGTCGTCGAGGGTGCGGCCGGTCAGCGCGGCGGCATGAAGTCGACGAGGAAGTCGATGTCGCTGCTGTCGGGGTCGAAGCGCTCGGTGAGGGCTGACCCGAAGATGCGCAGGCTGTCGACGCCGCGGCGCTGGCCGGCGCGCGATCGCGTCGAGGTCGAGCATCGCAATGGCGTCCATGTGCTCCTCGGATCGTCCCGCCACGCGAGGGCGCGCCGTTATGGAAGTAGAGCCCAGTACTGCTTGCGGGCAGCCATGGCGTGGATCACCATCTCCTCGCCGCCCTCGAAGACCAGCACCACAGTCTCCAGCAGCCGGGCGTGAGTGTCGAACCCGAGCGGAAGCTCGCGAGTCGGCGGGCCATCATCCAGGGGTTCGATCCACAGTGGCCAGTCTGCGGCCTGTTCGACGTCGTCGGCGGCGATTCCGTGTTTGAGGGCACTGGGGTGGATCTTCATGCGGTGTAGTGCGCGAGCGCGGCTCTGATCGCTTCCGAACGGGTCAGGTCGTGGCGCTTCGCGGCGGCATCCAAGGCCTCGAGTTCCTCGGCGGTCAGGCGCACCGCAATGACCTGGGCCGGCTCTGCCCCGCGGCCGGGGCGGCCACGTCCCCGACGTTTCAACTCGGCGACGTCGTAGCTGGCTTCAGCCTCGTCGGCCCACTTCTGGATCTGCTGGTCACTCAGCACAAATAAATCGTATAACGAAAATCTCGTCCGGCAAGGCCTGGGCGGTGCGCCGCTGCCTGGGTGCACCGGGAAGCCCGGGCCCCGTGCCGCTTTCGGTGGTCGAGCGATTCGAACAGGCTCCCGCCGTGGCGTCGACCCGAAGACCGATTCAGGTCCGCGCGGACGGGCGGGCCGTGTGGTAGCACACCGATGTACCAGAACTTGTCCCCTGGGCTCCGTTGCTCGGGCGAATCCGAGTAGGACTAGTGTCCATCCTTCGGGGCAACATTGCGTTTCACCTTGTCAGCGAATGTCTCGGGGATGTCCCCGATGTCCCCCAAGTCGCCTGCCGCACTGTCTTGACTGGCAATGCTGTGGGTCGGGCAAGGGTGTCTGCCAGGTGCTCTTCGGCTCATGTCGGGTGGCCGGGAGGGGAGAGTGCTCATGCCGGCGAAGGCGTTCGCTGCCCCGGTGCCCGCGGCGGAACGCGCCCAGGCGAGCCGCCCGGACTGTTCGCTGTCTCCGCGGGTCCGGCGTCCATCGCTGCCTGCCGTGACGGGCCGGACGCCATCGCCGGGACACCCACCGCACTCGCGGCATCCGTCTCCGACCCCGACGAGAGGGATCCGGTCATGGCGCTTCACCCCACTCCCGCCCGGAACCCGCCTGCAGCCGTGTGGGTGTCCCGTGACACCCTCCGGCCCCAGAGTTGGTCGCCGGGGTTGTCACGGGTGAGCGCGCTCACCGGTCCCGGGTGCGGGCGGAGGTTGTTCTTCAGCGTGCCGACCGTGATGGTGATGGTGGCGGCGCGAGCTTTGCCAGGAGTACCTCAATCCCGGACGACACGGTCTACGCTGCCGGCGAGCGGGCCGCGGTGAGTTCCCGGGACGCCGCCCTCAGCGACTTGACCGCGTCCAGTCCGGGGTCGACAGGCTCGGGGGTCACACCGAGTTCGGCCAGCGTCCCTTCGAGTTCGAGACACTCGGCGGCCAGGAACAACGACTCACCGGACCGGTCGTCGGCCGCCACGAAGCCGACGACCGCGTTGCGGACATGCCCCAACGCCCGACCCACCGCAGACGACCCGCCCATCACGCACCGCCCTTTCGAATGACTCACGCTACCCAGACATGCGACGGAGGGCGCCTGGCCGACGCCTTTCGCTGAACAACTCGAGAGCGGGCACGAGGCAGTGGACAGTCCGAGGATGGGGGCCGATCCGAGGCGTAGCTGGGTGAGAGTGTCCGCCAACGGCCCTTCCGGCCACTTCAGGTGGGTAGAGGAAGGGAGAACCCCCACATGACACGACGGACCTACGAATCGCTCACCCAGGCAGCCGAACGAACAAAGATGAGCGTGAAGACGCTCCGGCGCCGGATCGCCTCGGGCGAGCTACCCGCCTACCGCTGCGGATCCAGGATCCTCCGCGTCGACCCCAACGACGTCGACCAGCTCATGAACCCCCTCTTCGGCGGACGGCGCAAGCGGCGCACCCAGTACCCAGGGATCGAGGCATAGCGCGACGCCACGCACCCAGAACCCACTCGGGAGTACCACGCAGAGGTTGGGGGAGGGTGTGGTCCGGATCGTCGATTGGACCGGCGATCTCAGCCGCCCTCTGGGTGACCTCGGAGCGTCAGTCCTGATCCCAGATACGTGTCAGATCATCTGGCAAGGTGTGATCTCGCGGTGTGGAGCGACGCCAGACGTCGTGTGAGGCCCCGTGGGGCTCCTATTCGGAAGGGTGCTGGCGGCCCGCACGCAACAACTGCGCTACGCCTGGCCGACGGTGACGGCTGCGCGCTATCCAAGTTCAGAACGCGGTCGGAGGCTTGCGCTGTGCTTCGAGTGCAATCCGGTCCGCTGACATGAGCGGGTTGACATCGTACAGTTGCGCCGCCGCTGGTGTGAGGGTGCGGAGGGAGAGCGCGGACGGATCGACATCGACTGTCGCGAAGCTGATGACGACGTCGTTGATCACAATGGAGCCAACTCGTACATTGCGTGCTAGAGAGGCGGTCGTCGCGCGCTGGGGGGAGCCATCAACGGGTATGCCCGTCACGCTCCAGCGCTCCTGGTCACGTGCCAGCCGATGGATTGCAGAAGTGATCGCGCCGACTCCTGTTGGGCGCTCAGCAAAGTTGAGCTGACTGCCACCCAGTGCCAGGAAGGCAGCGTTGTATCTACGCTCCGATTCAGCTCGATGACGATCGAGTAGCGCGGTTGACACAGCGACCTGAGCAGCGGCTCGATCTGCCCAGCCGAGACAGACCTCCTGTGCTGGATGCCCTTGAGGTCCATGCCAGCTCGGCAACCAGCGAATGCATCCCTGTGCGCGGGCACAGTTCGAATCGTCAAACTCGTAGACTGCAAACTGCGGCGGCTCGTACAGGGTCACTCTTCACTCACACGTAATACGTTGAGGCGCAGAGCGTTTGGGTATTGGATGCGTCAGTCAGATCGATGCCAATATCTTCGGAAGAGGTCTGGCCAGTGTCGATCCAGAAGTTTGCACCACCGTACGGTGAGGCGTTGTAGGAGCCGTAATTGGTCCCGTAATCGTCACTGGGCCAGACCAACATGTATCCATTGGAGAACGCGTACAGTCCAAGGCCAATCACATGGACATCAGTGCCCGATCGGGTCAACTGGAAGTGGTCGCCGCAGGGGCCGTACGGCTGCAGTGGCTGCAATGTTCGTGGAATCTGCAAAGTCTGAGCACTTGCTGGCGATGCGATCCCGAGCATCGAAAGGCAACAAATAAGCATCGCGACGATGAGTCGACCGATCATGATGCGCCTCAATTCCCAGGGCCGAGCGCCCCCGCGGTGCTCGCCCTGAGGTTCAGCATGCCACGATCTGCGTCGACCGTCTACAGCATCGCTGGCAACTTCAAAGAGAGCAACACATTCGAGACAAGGGCGAGCTCCGCCTCGACGGGGAACTCACGTCCCATGAGGAATGCCACGCGCGCGACCCGAGCAGTTGGCGAAAAAACGCGGGTTGAGGTCCTCGAGAATCAGTAATGCCGAAGTAATGGAGACTCAAGGAAGGTCGCGTCCAACATCTGATGAAAATGATCCTGTATCCGCCCGCCTAGGCTGAGCCTGAATCCGCCGACGTGGTTCGGGTGTCGGAATATAGAATGCTCCTGCACCAAGGAAGAATATGGCCCATCACAGACCATTTATTCATGTCAGCGGGAGAACTCGTGGTGAAAGTCTCCCACACGTTCGAGCCCGTCTTCGATGCCCCCAACGTGGTGTCGTTCGGTGGTCTGCCCGGTTCGGATCGTCGAGCGGCAAGGGGAGCCGCCCTGTGGGTGATCCCGGAGCGTCAGTCCTCATCGGTGGGAAGGCGGGGGATCTGGGTGTCCATTGCGGCGCTGAGTCCGGCCATGCGGTCGTCGACGGCGTGTTGGTAGATCAGGGCGGCGGTCATGGTGGAGTGGCCCATGAAGGTCATGAGTTCGCGGGTGGTGGCGTAGGGGGCTGCGTTGGTGGCGCCGGTGTGGCGCAGATCGTGCCAGCGCAGGTCGGGGTGTCAATCCCCTGAAACCGTGAAGAGTTGTTGAGGGTGTGTGGCACCCGATGCTTGGTCCTCTGGTCGGCGATGAAGCGTGCCACGCTCACCTCGTCGCCTCCTTCACCCACAGGACCACGGATCGCTTGAGCACATCACGCTCCATCCGCAGCTCGGCGACCTCGGCCCGGAGCCGCTTCAACTCCGCCAGGTCGTCCTTGGACAGATCGCCGTGACCCTCACGCTCGGCGCGGGCCTTGTTCACCCAGTTCCCCAGGGTGCCTTCGTTCACCCCCAGGTCCCGGGCGACCTGGGCGATCGGCTTACCCGTCTCCTCGACGATCCGGACCGCACCCTCACGGAACTCGGCGTCGTATCTGTTTCGCTTTTCAGGCATCTCGCTCCCCATTGTCGATGCCTCCATGCTTTGGGGAGAACCTCAGTCGCTGAATCGGAGTCCGCGGCTATTTCGTAGTTGGCGAGTCATTGACGAGATTTGGATCGAGTGCTAGCGTCGCCGGCATGGCGGGTCTCAATGGGAATGCACTTCGCGAAAGTGTTTCGAATATTGGCCTCATGCTGCTGCTCGTGGCTGCTCTCTTATGGGCCGGGGCGGGGCCCGCTCGGGCGACCAGCGTGTATTCGATTTGGGGAACCTACGGTCCGATCTTGGGCATCCCCTATGAGAATCGAGCTGGAGTGACCAACAACACGGTGATGGCTTCGACCTTCAGCGTGGCCAGCACCAACGGGGCGACGATCCCTGGTGGATGGAGTGGAGGTCAAGCCTCCCTATACAAGGACGGAGCGCTCTGCGCCACTAGCAGCATGGATTACTACTCTAGTTCGACAACTGGTTGGACCGGACTAGGTGGCGAGAATAACTGTGGGCACGGGAACTACACGTCGCGTGGCAGCACTGCCGCGTACAACGGAAGTGGCTACAGCTACTACTACACGTACACGTCGCCGATACTTACCTACTAGGCCAGCCAAGGAGGGCTCCCATGCCTGGACGAATGCTGATCCGATTAGCCCTCGCAGCGGTCGCGATTATCGCCATCGCTGGGTTAGGCATCCATGCAGCACGCGCGTCCGATCAAGCTCCGGTGGTAGGGGGTGGTGATCCCGGCGCCGTGACCCTCCCCTCGCCTGCCACTGGTCAAGCAAATGTGGCTTGGCCCCGTAACGTTCACGGGCAGACGTACGGCTCAGAATTGCGCGCAGCGACGACCGATGATCTGCCTGATCTCATTCTGGTCATTGCGACCAACGGCAAAGAGGGGTATGTGCGCCGCACTGACCTGTATCTGCCGGGGCCGAAAACGCCCGAAGAGGCTGCAAATCGAGACACTTCGTCTGCCCGACGAATCCCTGTCTACGAAGTGGACGGAGTGACGGTAATCGGCGTGTTCGAGATTGATCCGGGAGGGCAGGTCATCAGCACCGGCCCGTAGACTCGGTGTTTCACGGGGTGTGCTGGTGGCCTCGGGGCTGGGATCTGCAGGTGCCGAGATGACCACGCTGCGCGAACGACTGGACGACTGCCTGATGATACGCAGATCGCTCGGGTTCCGACTCGACGAGTGTGAGCGGCAAGACGGCCTGTTCTGTTCCTGGCCCGAGGCTGTGGCCAGACCCAGACCCTTCACCAATTGACGACGTTGTGACCTGGGCCTGGCTCAATCCCGACCTTTGTCGGTCGGTCGAGGTGGGCGACCCGGCTGTCGTTGGTCCGGCGTTTTGCCGGCTATCTCAAGGCCACCGGCGTCGACGTCCCGGTCAGGCGCTGTTGGCGAAGGGCGGATGTGCGACTTCGCGTAGACGGCTCCGATTTGCACCGGGTGTGTGGCACTTGGCTGATTCGGTGGTGGGCGCCGTTCCGGGCGTCGACAGGCGCCGTGGTCAGGTCACTCCGCGGCCGAGCGTCGGCTTCAGGCGGAGAGGTGATGTGGCTGCGCACGCTACCGAACCTGCCTCGTGCTTTGCTGGACGGCTCGGGCTTGTTCGGGCGGGCAGTTACGGGAAGTCCTAAGTCCTTCAGGACTGCCCACGATTGCTCGCGCAGTCCGTCACCATTGTGCTGAGTGACCTCGGAAGCGTCAGTCCTCATCGGTGGGAAGGCGGGGGATCTGGGTGTTCATTGCGGCGCTGAGTCCGGCCATGCGGTCGTCGACGGCGTGTTGGTAGATCAGGGCGGCGGTCATGGTGGAGTGGCCCATGAAGGTCATGAGTTCGCGGGTGGTGGCGTAGGGGGCTGCGTTGGTGGCGCCGGTGTGGCGCAGATCGTGCCAGCGCAGGTCGGGGCGTCCTGCGGCTTTGCGGGCGGGTCGGAACACCTTGTAGAGGCTGCCGTGGTGCATGTGGCGGCCCTGGGTGTTGGGGAAGATCAGCGCGTCGTCCCCGGCGCCGGAGAACTTGTCGATGTGTTCGCGGAGCCGGGGGATGAGGGTGGATGGGATGTGCAGGGTTCGGATGCCGGCGTCGGACTTGGGTGGCCCGACGGTGGGGGTGCTGGCGCTGGTCCAGGTGACGGCCCGGTCGACGCGCAGGATGCCGCGTTCGAGGTCGAGGTCGCGGCGGCGCAGTTCGGTGAGTTCGCCGAATCTCAGGGCCATCCATGCGGCGACGTCGAGCATCACGCGGTAGCGCTCGGGGAGTCGGGCACGGATCACTTCGAGTTCTTCGACGGTGGCGGGATGCATGACCCGGGCGCGGCGGGTGGTTGCCGCCCGTCCCCGCCGGGTCTTCTTCTCCGGTCGGCGGACGGGGTTGGATGGGAGCATCGCGTAGCCCGTGGGCAGCAGGGTGATGTCGACTCCGGCGCGCCTGAGGACGCGGCGGGACTCTTCGGGGTCGACGGCGCTGGCCACGATCGCGTGCAGGAGCCCGTACAGGTGCTCGCGGGCGGACGGCTTGTGGGGGTCGAGGGCCTCCCACCAGTCGGCGACCTTGTCAGTGGTCAGCTCGGCCAGGCGTGTCGGCCCGAACGTCTCCACGAGACGGTCGAGGAGCTTGCGGTACTCCGAGCGGGTGCGGGGTGCGAGCTCGGTGTTGTTGTCCAGCCAGGCTTCGGCGAACGCGCCGAAGGTGATGGTGAGGGGTTCGGGTGGGGGAGCGGGCTTCCAGCGGTGCTCGATGATCTGTCCCTGGATCATCGACAGCCACGCGGCCGCGTCGCCTCTGGTCGGGAACGTGACCGGCGCCACGTGCCGGGTGCCGGCGAGGATGTATGAGGCCTGGAAGCGGCCGGAGCGGAGCTTGACGATCTTGCCGAAGCTTCGGCGGTGCCGCTCAGGGGCAGGCTTCGGGCTGGCGTCGGTTCGCCTGGCGGGCCGCATCTCTACGACGGTGTTTGGACGGGTCACCAGGACGCCTCCTGTCAGTCATCGGGCCGGAATCCCCGTGCATCCCTATTGCATCCCTAACGTTGTCAAAACCAGTCCATGAGCGGCCAAACGCGACCTTGGATGCATACCTGCGAGCTACTCGAAATGCCTTGTCAAATAGCGTAACATGGCAGGTCAAGAGCGAGTGAACTGAGGGCTAGGTACGCAGATTCAAATCCTGTCAGCCCGACCGTTGAAATGCCTTGTCAGAGGCATGTTGGTGGGCCGAGATGGTCCGCGTGGAACATGCGTGTAACAGAGCCGTCGCAGGATTGGGCTCGAGTCACCCCGGCACCTATGCGGGGCGTCGCAGACCGAACGCGCGATGGATCTCCTGCGTCTCGATCCACCAGGCGGGCCACTGAACCTTTAGCGCACCGAACTCCCGTTGGCCGTCTTCGCCATCGACACGGGTGGTTCCGAAGTTGAACCGACCGTCCCAAAACGCATAGCTCTTCTCCGTTGCCGTCGAAGTGGATGCGCCAGTAGTCGTCGTTGCTATCGGTCATTTGTTCAGCCGCTGCAAGTCGGGCGAGACATTGCTCCATAGTTCGGTGGTCGAGGTCTTGAATGGGCGTGTGGATGGTTAGGACCCGCTCGCGGGCGGCAATCGAGCGGTCTTCTCTCGGGTCGTAGCGCCTCAGCTCCTTTGTGTCCCAGTCGATGTCGCCGAACCTCAGGTCTGCGCGAGCCATGGTGTCGGCGGCCTTCTCCAGGTCGTCGAGCGGCGCGAGGATGTGAACGAGGGCGTCGAGGCAGCTGTCCACCCGCGCAGGGGCGCCAGCCGCCATCTCGTAGACGTTTCCGACCAGGTCGAACGATTGCCGCGACACGACCCGTGTGAGTTGTTGGCGGACCTGCTGGCGGAGTTCTCCGGTGAGATGCGTCGTAGGCTTCGTCCTCGAGTCGCAGCAAGGACTGAAGTTTTTATCGCCATTGTCGCGCACCAGCCTGCTCGATGAACTCGCGAACGTCCGCGATCATCAGCCTCGAGGAGGCCGGCACGGGTGCCGTCACCCCACAGATGCCGCCACAGTGCGACTTGGGCGCGGACGACTCGTGCCGGATCCAGAATCCGATCCGGCCGTCCTGGTGGTCCTTGAGAAGTTGCGTGAGGATGCCTGCGAAGATGGCGGCGTTCTGGATGGCCGCGTGGGGTCCGAGTTCGGCCATGAATCGTTCGTCGCCGATGGCTCGAACGTAGCGGTCGATGAATCTTCCCCACGCCATCCGTGTTCGAGTGCTTACAGACAGGCGCGGTGGCTGCTCGTCGTGCCCGTCGGCCGACTCGTCCTCAACGCTCGGCCGGCGTTGAGCCCGCCCAGGATCCTCGATGTCTAGATCGTCGCTGGTGTGGCGACTTGACCGAGGTGACCAAGTCGTCCGGAGATCGCTGCGAGTGCGATCTGAAGGTCTGTTGGCGCAGGAGACGAGTCTGC
The DNA here is from genome assembly GCA_963798885.1 of uncultured Actinomycetota bacterium. Classification (GTDB taxonomy): domain Bacteria; phylum Actinomycetota; class Actinomycetes; order Propionibacteriales; family Propionibacteriaceae; genus JAJYQH01. The sequence goes on from CAWCUX010000013.1 coordinate 414,860, forward strand.
GCCGCCTATCAGATAGGCCGCAGTGCTGCCGACTGCGCCGTATCCGGGGCCAGTCCAAGTCTTCAAGTCTGGAGACGGGTTCGTCAGGTTCGGGATCGTCAGGCTCGGGGAGGGCTCTTACCTGGATGGGAAAGCCGCCATGCGGACTGGAAGTCGATGATTAGGGTCCGTTCGAGTGCGGTGAGCCGCTCCATCATGTCCGCATCGCTGGAGGGCAGTTCGCGAAGGCGCTTCAGCTGTTCGCTCGCGCTCGTTGTTGCGAACTGGTTATGGAGGGCATCCAGGCGGTAGGGCCATACTGTGCCCGGAGGGCAGGCTCGTCCAGCCAGCACGTCGATGTGACCTAGCGCGATCCTTGCGAGGCCCTCCTCAGTGAGACGCAGCGTGACTCGCGACGTCGTCCCAGTGGACGTCGGTCGGAGCCACAGGGCCACCGAACCCGACTACCTGCAAGACGCGCAGAGCGGTGCGCACTGGACGGGCGAATTCGAGGGTGAGGTGCGGTCCCAGCAGCTTCGGCCCAAACGAGACTGCGGGATGTCTGGCTGGGCTCTTACGTTAACTGGCGTCTGCGCCGGTGAACGTGAGAGCCGAGACGTTTCGACTGTGGGAGTTCGATCGCGAACGGTTCATAGAGCCTGTTCGAACTGACCGGGGGCGGCCATCCGAAGGGCGGCGAGCTCGACGTTGGCCTCGGCGCCGGCACGAAGGAGTGCGGCGGCCGATAGATTTGGGGAACCTGAGAAGAGGAGCTCCTCGATCGTCACAGAGCGAGGTGGACCCACTTTGCATGGAGGTAAGTGCCCGATTCGAGGGTGTCTCTCATTTGCAGCGGACTGGTAACGTCGGCACACTAATGCCGTGAGCCTTTACGATGGCTTGTAGCCTCGACGCCGTCGATCGAGGTGTCTCCGCGTGGTGAGGACTTCGAGGCGCTCGGTCGGGATCCTCGTGAGCAGAGTGTCAAGACCGGAGAGCTCACGGTCGTAGAAGGGCGCGTGCACGCGCATCATCCGCACCGGTGCGGTGGCCGACCTCGGCGAGCTGATCGATGAACGAGCGAACGAGGTTGTGTCGAAGGATGTGCTCGGTCTGTGGCTGTGAACCCAGCCACGAGGCGGTTGACCAAGCGCGCTGGACAGCCTCACGGGCCGGCGTATCGATCGGCCGGCAGCCATCCGTCGATGAGTTGGCGAACTGTCTCGAACTCGCCTCGGTGTTCTGGGCGCGCATCGTCGTAGCCGAAGGCGTGCCACAACTCGCCTGGGCTTGCGTACCCCTCTGGGCCGAGGTTCCCCGACCCGACTGCCAGCCAGCCCTTTGTGGAACCGAGCAGAAGAATTGCTTTGGCGTGGACCGCAAGGCTGTGCCGGACAGGGCTTACGACGTAGGTGCGATTGGCCCGCCGGAGCCCCTCGCCCGCAGCCTTCGCTTGCATGAGCGTGTCTCGTCAGTCTCTCCGAATCGGCCAGTACTATGCGAATCGGCACTTGACTGAGCTGAGGAAGTAACTGGCTCTCGAAGAAACCGAGGTTGGCGGTGTAGGTGAGCAGCACCGCCGCAGACCACTCGCCTTGAATGTGGTCGGGGAGGACGAACGGAGACGCATCAGCCATCTGCTGGCGCCTGACGGGAACGCTCTCGAACCTGTTGGCCACGCTCATTAAGCGCCCCCGGTGAAAGGTCACCCGAGCGGAGCAGTTCAGTGCCAGCTAGGGTGAGGGACCGGTCAGCGTCTGCATAGGCGGAGACAAAGCCGAGTTCGTGCACCATCGTGCTAAGGCGTTGAAGCGGGTGCTGTTGAATGGCGAGAAGGCGTCGCGGTCGGAGAACATAACCATCTCGCCCATGCGTCGGATGCGAAAAGTATCATCTGGCAGCTTCGCGATGGCCACCCGCTCGTGTTGAGTGATGACGCGTGTTTGACAATCCAGTGGGCTAGGTCCCCAACGGTGGAGCCATCCCTCAGCCTTTCGTTTACTTGGCGGAAGAAGAGCGCCATCCCAACCCGTTGGGCACCCCCCTCGGCCAGCAGTGAGGTGGCGACCGGGTCAAGCTGGAGTATCCGCTCCGGCGTCCCGAATCTCTGATGCAACGAGCGACAACAGAGAGATCAACCGGACGAACGTGGCGGGACCGTCGACGGATCTGTCGGGCAGCGTCGCAAGGTAGAGCTCCTGCTCGTCCCAGTCATCGCTGTGCCGCCAGGGCATCTCGATCGAGGGCCAGAGATCCACCTTCGCGGCGAGTGACCGGCCAAGAGCGCTCGCCAGGCGAAAGTGAGGTGATGTTGAGGTCGAGCCCGTGCGTGGAGAGGGCGCGTTCGACCATTGCAGTTACGTCTTGAAATGGCCGTGTAGCCACCGTTGACCGGTTCCCCATGCCGTTGGCGCGAACCCACTCGAGGAGCCGGTTCAAAGCGTAGGCAAAGTATTCGCGCCCCTGCAGGATCCGCCAATAGCGTGCCGTCGCTTCCAGTTCCGGTCGGGGTTGATAGGCGACATCGTTCAGTTGTCGGAAGTAGATCAAACGTCGGTAGATATCTTCGTCGATGTGCTCCGCGGGATAGGTCGCGGCGAGTTCGAGCAGCATCCGCATGGTGTCTCGTCTCCGGGATGAGACGGTGGCTGGTTCATGCAGGAACAGGTCCTGCAACAGGGGAAGATCAGCCTGCGACGCGTTGGGAAGCTGGCATAGGCAGCCCACTCGAGCGAACTCAACGAGGTCATCCCGGCCGATATTGTCCTTCCATGTCCTTGCTCAAGTAGTTCCTCCAGAGCGCTGTATGCGAGATCGCTTCTCGGTACGCAGCTGCGATCGCCTGTCCTTTAGGTGAGGGTGCGTCCAGGGGGAGGCCAGTTTCAGGACCTGCAATCGCAATAACGCCGGTGGATTCCATGGCGGTTCGGTAGTAGAGGCCGTATCCGCCAAGGGCCGACACCATGTAATCGACTGCCGCGACGGATGGCTCGAAGACCTGGTCGTCTCGCCTGGGGCTGATCTTCCGGGCGCCGTTGATACCTCGCTGGATGCTCCGCGTGCTCCGGTGCATCACAGACGTGGCATGCCATGGAGAATGCAGCTTCTCGCCTGCGGTAGAACTCCCTGAAAGCGCTCGGCCGGAGGCCGCGCCTCCAGAAGTCGTCGAGCACCAGGAGGTAGAACGACCAATAGCGCGGGTGTGGGGTGAGCACATTGATGCCGGGCGAAAGGGTCGGCAGGATGTGATCCTGGCTTACCGACGCCAAGCCGAGGTGATCCTGCCCGGACTTCCTCTTGTAGGCGCGCGCCGGCCAGAAGGGGCCTGTGTCACTCCATCCGTACTCGTCCGCGCTATGGGCGGCGTTGCGCGCCATACCCCAGACGCTAGCCGAGCGCGCTCAAGGTGGTGGGACCTCGCTGAGGTTCGGGTCCGCGTCTGCACCTGTAGTCGGGTGCGGGGCGCGGGCCGCAACACGTGAAGAGAACTGTGGGAGAGAAAGACCTTGTCTTCGCAGTACCACCGGCGTCCCGGGAGCGCACAAGGGTAGGGCGAGGTCACGGGATCGGGCCCGGGCTAGGCCTAATGAGTCTTACCAGGTCCCGTTCGTTGGGGCAGGATGGGACTGCTGCACGATCAGGTGACAGTGGTTAGTCACGCGGCCTGACTGGCTGGTGTGGTCATGATGGTCTCGTACTCGATGGGGGTCAATCGGCCGAGGCGGCTTGGCGTCGGCGGCGGTGGTAGGTGCGTTCGATCCAGGTGACGATCGCGATGCGCAGCTCTTCGCGGGTGGCCCAGGCGCGGCGGTTGAGGACGTTCTTCTGCAGCAGGGCGAAGAAGGATCTCCATGGCGGCGTTGTCGCCGGCGGCGCCGACCCGGCCCATCGAGCCGACCATGTCGTGCCGGTCGAGGGCGCGCGACGAACTTCCTGCTGCGGAATTGCGATCCTCGGTCGGTGTGGACGATGCAGCCGGCGACGTCGACCGCGGCGGGCGACGGCGTTGTTCAGGGCGGTGACGGCGAGGCGGGACTTCATCCGGGAGTCGATGGAGTAGCCGACGATCCGGTTGGAGAACACGTCCTTGATCGCGCAGAGGTAGAGCTTGCCCTCGCCGGTCCGGTGCTCGGTGATGTCGCCGAGCCACAGCTGATTCGGCCGTCGGCGGTGAATCGTGCCGGGTCCGGCCCTTCTCGTCGACCACGGCGCACAGGTCGTCGTGGACCGGCGGGCCGGGCTTCTTGCCGTTCTTGCCGCGCTTCTTGCCGAACGCGCTCCACCAGCCGTTGTCGGCAGCAGATCCGCCACGCGGTCCGCTCGGCCATCGGCTGGCCGGCCTCGCGGGCCTCGTCGGCCAGGAACCGGTAGCCGAACTCCGGGTCGTCGCGGTGGGCGTCGAACAGGGCGTTGGCCCGGTGCGCCTCGACCAGTTCGGCGTCGGTGACCGGATCGGCGAGCCAGCGGTAGTAGGGCTGGCGGGCGAGCTTGAGCACCCGGCACGTCACCGCGACGGGGATCCCGTCGGCGGCCAGCTCGCTCACGAGCGGGTAGAGCATTTTCCCGGCAGGTTGGCCTGCGACAGATACGCCGCGGCGCGGCGCAGCACCTCGTTCTCCTGCTCCAGCAGCCGGATCCGCCGCTTCGGCCTCGCGCAGCTCAGCCGACGCCCGCTGCGTCGTGCCGGGCGTTCGCCGTCCTCGACGTCGGCCTGCTGCAGCCACGTCGTACAACGTCGTGAAGTGGATCCCGAAGTCCTTCGCGATCTGCTCGAGCCCGACGCCGGGCTCACGGCTCCGCGCGACCCGCACGACATCGTCACGGAACTCCTTGGGATAGGGCTTGGGCACGATGGACATCCTTCCAGCCCACCCCTCGGGCAAGCAGATCAGATGTCACCTATCCGTGCAGCAGACCCGTCTGGTCTGGTAGCCGCTGGCGGGTGAGCACTCGCCTGGCCCGGGCGCTTGGAGTCCTGAGGTCAGATCGTGCCCCTGCCGGTGGTCGGGAAGGTCGACCGCTGATGGGATGTCGTGCCCGCTGCCGGGACGGGCGGTGTGAGCACTTGTTCATTAGGTCGCTGAGGTCTCTCCGCGGGCTGCTCGAACCATGAGTGGAGTCAGATGGGAGCGAGAGGGTGACGCAGTGCTGTTCGTCGGCGATGACTGGGCCGAGGACCATCACGACGTCGAGATGCATGGACGCCGACGGGCGGCGGCTGGCGCGGGCTCGGCTGCCCGAGGGCGTGGCCGGGATGGCCCGGTTGCACGCGCTGATCGCGGAGTTCGTCGACGACGCTGGCGCGACGATCCGGACGCGACGGGTGGGACGAGGTGATGGTCGGTATCGAGACCGACCGTGGCCCATGGGTGCAGGCGCTGATCGCGGCTGGATACCGGGTGTACGCGATCAATCCGTTGCAGGCGGCCCGGTACCGCGAACGGCCGCAGCCTGTCGGGCGCCAAGAGCGATCCCGGCTGATGCGCACACGCTGGCCGACATGGTCCGCACCGACGCTCATCAGCTGCGGCCGGTGGCCGGCGACAGTGACGCTGGCCGAGGCAATCAAGGTCGTGGCCCGGGCGCACAAGACGCTGATCTGGGAACGGACCCGCCACATGCAGCGGCTGCGCGCACGCGCTGCGGGAGTACTTCCCCGCCGCGCTGGCCGCGTTCGACGACCTGACCGCCCCGGAGGCGCTGGAACTGCTGGCCAAGGCCCCGGACCCGCGCTCGGCGGCCGGGCTGACCGGGTCCCAGATCACCGCGGCGCTCAAGCGGGCCCGGCGCCGCAACGCGCCGGCCAAGGCCGCCGCGATCCAGGCAGCGCTGCGTGCCGAGCAGCTGGGCCAGCCCGCGGTGGTGACCGCCGCCTACGCGGCCACCGTCCGTGCCGAGGTTGCGGTCCTGGTGACTGGTCAACGAGGAGGTCGAGCGCCCTCGAGGGCGAGGTCGAGGCCCATTTTGGCCGGCACCCGGACGCTGAGGTCTACCTCAGCCAGCCCGGGCTGGGACGTGGTCCTCGGCGCCCGGGTGCTCGCCGAGTTCGGCGACGACCCGACCCGCTACGCGGACGCGAAGGCCCGCAAGAACTACGCCGGAACCTGCCCGATCACCCGCCAGTCCGGCAAGAAGACGCGTCGTGCTGGCCCGCTACGTCCACAACGACCGGCTCGTCGACGCCCTCGTCTCGTCAGGCCTTCACCGCGCTGACGGCCTCGCCCGGGGCGCGCGCCTACTACGACCAGCTACGCGCCCGCGGATCGGACACCAACGCCGCCCTCCGCCAGCTCGCCAACCGCCTCGTCGGGATCCTCCACGGCTGCCTCAAGACCCGCACCCCCTACGACGAGACCACCGCCTGGCCCGATCCCTCCCAGGAGCAACCGCTGCCTGACTTGACATCAATAGGCCATGGGATGTCTGAGTTGAGGAACGTGGTCAACTCGCGCTCGTCGCGCTCCAGTCGACATGTGGACGACGTGCCCTTCAACAGCGGCATCAATGAGAGGGATCGGTGAGAGTCACCTGGCTATCGACTGCAAGCAGGGCCACGGATGCGTCTCGGCAACGTTCACCACCGGCGGTATCGGTCCTCCGGGCGTGTGGTCGGGAGGATCGGGAAGAGCTTGTTGAGGTCCTCGATGCGGACGCGGATGATCTTGTAGCCGAGCTTGACCGCCGGCAGGTCTCCGGAGGCGATGCGTCGGCGCAGGGTGTAGGTGCTGACGCCGTAGATGATGGCGGCTTCGCGCAGGGAGATCCATTGCTGTTTGACGACGCGTGGGGTGCGAGGGGTTGTCATGTCGTTTCCTTCCTGGGTTGGTGTCCGACCCGAGCTGGGCCGGCGGTTGTTCATCGGCGAATGGCCGGGCCACCGGGGTGTCGGCCGAGTGACGGAGGCGGTTGGTGTCGGAAATCGTGATGGGGCGTCGGCGGTCCTGACGATCTCCCAGACCGGGTGGAGCCAGGCCTCGAGCCGGTACCGCAGCGCGTCGGCCTTGTGGTCGTCGGGGAGCGGACGCCGAAGGGCGTGCTCGAGGTGGCGGGGGAGGGAGTGGCCGTCGGGGTCGACTTCGGCGCATTCGCGGGCGAGCCGGATGGTGGCCGGGTCTTCGATGGTTCCGGGTGCGGCCTGGTGGATCCGGCTGAGCCAGTTGAGCACGGGTTCGGACTCGCCGGCGATGAGGGCGTCGAGGCGGTGTTGGGCCCGTGCTTCGAGCAGGTGGTGCTGGACGGGCCCGGTGGGACGCAGGTCGGAGTCGGGGATCTGGTGGGCGGCGCGCCACAGTTCGATCTGCCCGATCACCTCGGGCGAGGGCGGGCGAACCAGCGCCGCCGCCCACGCAGGGACCGACTCGGTCGGCCGCGATCGCGACGCCGGCGTCGTCGGCGAGCCGGGTGACCAGCTGGTGCCTCGCTGCCAGGTAGCGGCCCCATTCCTGGTCATCGGCAAGGCCCTCGGGCACGTGGGGGAGCCAGGGCAGTGGCCCCGGCTGGGTCGCAGTGCGAGCGCTGATGGTGTCGAGGCGGTGGTCGATGACGGCGGCGGGGTCGTGGGCGTCCTGCAGGCCGTCGGCGTCGATCGCGTGCTGAAGGGCGCCGATGGGGTCGATGCCGTCGGCGTTGAGCACCAGCAGGTGTGATCTCGCGACCGGCCAGGCGTCGGCCTCGGTGAGACCTGGCAGGAGTTCCTCGGCGGCCTCGTCGAGCCGTGAGATCAGGCGGGGTCCGGCGTGCCGTTCGGCGGCGACGATGATGGCGTCCTGATATTGGGCGGCAGCGGCGGCGAGCAGCGTCCGTGGGTCGCGCAGCGCGGCGATCTGGGTGGTGGCCGAGACGGGTGTGTCGGAGCGGGCGAGGATCGCTTCGAGGCGTTCGGTCGGTGTGGGTGGGGCGATCGAGTCCGGCTGGAATTGGGAGTGCGGGTCGCCGTCGCCGGTGACCTGGAGGTAGGCGTGGTTCGCGTGCCGGCCGCGGCTGAGCATCGTGTACAGCTGCTGGCGGGATTCGGGTCCGGTGAGCAGGCCGTGGCAGGTGTCGGCTGTCATGCCCTGGGCGCCGTGGATGGTGGAGGCGTAGCCGAGTTCGACGTGGGCGCTGACGTAGCTGGCGGGGAGGGTGAGCCTGCGGTGGGTCCGTGGGTCGATGACGTCGAGGGCGCCGTCGCGTGCGGACGTCGAGCACCTGCCAGCGGTCGCCGTTCTTCACCCACCCGGCGCCGGCGCGCAGGTTGCGGTCGTTGCGGCGGGTGGTCACGGTGTCGCCGATCGAGGCGTGGTTGCCGTCGGACAGGGCCGCCTCGCGTTCGGGTCGGTGGCCCTGCAGCCGGTGGTCGCGTGCCTGCTGGTTGAGCTGGGCGACCTTGTCGCGGGTCGGGGCGAGCATGATCGCGTCGAGGCCGGCGCGCTTGTCGGTGAGCCAGGCGTTGAACACTTGCTGGGCGGCGGTGTCGGCGTCGCCGACGTGGATGCGGTCGTGGTCGAGGTAGAAGCCGAGTGCGGCCGGGTCGCCGTCGCGCAGGGCGAGGGACGCGTGGGCCTCGGCCGGGTCGGTGAATCGGACCACCTCGTCGAGCCGGACGGCGCCGTGGGCGGCGGCGATGTCGCGCAGGATCCCGCCGGCGGCGATGGCGCCGAGCTGCTGGTCGTCGCCGATGAGGCGGACGCTGGCGCCGCGGTCGATCGCCCAGCTGATCACGTAGTCCAGGCGCAGGGTGTCGGCCATGCCTGCCTCGTCGACGATCACCAGGGTCTTCTTCCCGACGGCGCGCACCCACTCGGGAGGTTCGTCCCGGCCGATGTCGTAGGTCGAGCTTGTGCAGGGTGTCGGCGTGGATCCCGGTGCCGAGTTCCTCGCCGAGTTGGGAGGCGGCCGTCGCGGACGGGGCGAGCGCCAGGATGTTGCCGCCGCTGTACCGCCAGGCGGCGGCCAGCGCTCGCATGGCGGTGGTCTTCCCGGTCCCGGCGGGCGCCAGTGCGAGCGCGACCCGGCGTCCGGAGGTGGCCATCGTGCGCACGAGGTGCGTCTGTCCGGCGTTGAGGGTGGTGCCGTTGGCCAGCTCTTCGAGCAGGGCGGCGTCCACCGAGTTGTGGTCGGCGGTGAATCCGCCGGTGAGGCCGGCGGCACCGACGATCCGCTGCTCGGCGAACAGGATCCGCTGGGAGGTGTACCGGCGTGAGCCGGTGACCCGGTAGACGGACGTGCCGTCCGCGCGGCGCAGCGCGGCGGGCTCGCTGATGCCGTCGTCCGGGGGAGCGAGGCTGACGCACCTGCCAAGCGCCGTCTGGACGAGCCTGGTCGTCACGGCGTCCAGCTGATCCCACCTCACGCCACTGCCGCGCAGCATGCGCAACGCCTCGGCCCGGACGTGCACCTCCTGCCATTCGCCGCGGTGTTCCTCGACGCCGGCGAGAACCACGGCGGCCGTTCTGCGGAACCACTCGTCGGTGAGCTCCGGTGCGGGACCGACCCGGCGAGACATGACGTCGCTCAGCATCCTGGCCACGCCGTCCCGGCCCAACAGGTCGACGGCCTGCGCGTGCCAGGTCGCCCGTTGTTCGTTGCGCGAGCGCGGGGCGTGCTTGGCCTCCCGGGTCTCGAGCGTGGCCACCTGGTACAACTCCTGCCGCTCTGTCGGCGTCGGAGGGCGACCGTGCGCGGCTTGGAAATCGCGCGCCAGGTCGCCGGCGCGATGGGTGATCTCCTTGCGCCGGGTGGACCACAACTCGATCAGCCTCGGGTCCAGTCCGGCGATCTCGCGGACGGGCCGTCGACCGTCGGCCCGGGGGACGTCGACGAACTCGACGCCGAGCCGAGCGGTCAGGTGCGCCTCGAGTGCGGTGTTGTACGTCTCGGACGCGGCGGTGATGGCCTTGTGCATGACCCGGGCGTCGATGGCGCGCCATTGTCCGTCCCCGACGGCCTGGACCTTGTTCGCGACCGCGACGTGGGTGTGCAGGTCGGGGTCGCCGGCGCGATTGTCCCTGTGCGTGAACGCGGCCGCGACAAGGCCGGTGACATCGACCTGCTCGACGCCGGCGTGTCCTTTGCGGGTCTTGAGGACCTCGGCCTCGATGTACCTCAACGTGTCCCCAACAGCCGCCTGATGAGCGGCTTCGATGGCGGACGCGATGTCCCTGTCCGCCAGGGCCCACAGCGCGGACACCGACTTCACCGGCGAGAAGGTGAGGTCCCACCCGGACACCGGCGTCGCCGGCGGACGGGACATCCGCGCGATGAAGCCGGTCAACTCGCGGGCATTCGGCACGCGGTGCTCCATCGCGCTGAACCACTCGACCGCGAGCTCGGTGCGCAGCCTGGCCCGGACATCATCAGGGACAACCGCGGAGCGCTTGACCCCGCGCTCCTCGTTCCAGGTCTGGTAGCGGCGCGCGAGTTCCGACTGGAACAGCGCTGTGCTGGTGGTAGGCTGCCGGAACGGCGTGCCGAGGCGGACCGCGTCGCGTCGCTGCTGCGCCGTGGCGTCCGGACCGAGGGCAGCCAGTCGTTCGGTCGCGAGGGGATGTTCACCCTGGCCGAACAGGTGGCTCATCTGCTCGGCGGTCACCTCGTCGCCCTCGGCCAGCCCGTCGATGCCGGCCAATCCGGAGCCGACCCACACGCCCGGGGCCTCGCCGCGCTCGTCGTAGTAGTCGGCCAGGGCAGTGCTGCCCGGCGTGGTGGCGTCGTTCCTGGCGACCTGCCGGGTGAGGTAGTCGTAGCCCGACCCCGCGGACAACCGATGCATGCTCATCATCGCCGCCGCCTCCTTCGTCTCGAACCACGCAGCGCATCGCGATGCCCGGACGCCGGCCGGTGCAGCCTGTGCCTCGGCCGTCTCGGGCCGCGAACTGCTCCTCGCAACCTCCAGAAGTCGCGAGAGCAGGCGTCCACGGACAGAAGCGAGCAGAATCTGCGCGAAGTCGCCTGATGCCTGCCCACGCGACCGTCATGTGGGAGCGAGCCGAGAGTGCGCGACAGCGTCGCGCAGCTAGCCCGGATACGGCGGTTCATGGCCCTCAGAGAACGTGGTGCCGCGGTGTGTCTTCTGCGGCCGGACGTGGGTAGATCAGGTCACTGCCAGCAGTTCGCTGCCAATCCGTGGGGATCGGCACTATTCCGCCAAGTACCTGACCGTGGATCGGTGGGAGGATGAACCTGCATACCTTCCACCGGCGCGAACCAACCGCGTCGACTGCGAACGACGTGTGGGTCTGAGATGAGTCGAGTCACCGCGCTTCGCGACCCGCGCGCCCGAGGCGAGTTGCGTTGCCAACTCCACGTTGGCGGCCATCAACAGCGGATCCACAAAGCGGAGGCAACGAAGTGGCACGTAAGAAGTGGGACTACTACAAGGTTGCGCAGGGTACGGCCCTGACGGCTTCCAAGAAGTCCCTGGGCGCTTTCCGTGGGTTGGTGCATGGCAGGAAAGGCATCAAGACGCACGCGGAGTTCTTCAAAGTGGACAAGGGGCGGTCCATCTTTGGCTGGCTGATGGCATTCGCAGCGAAGACCGTGATCGCGGTCCTTGGTGTCGCGGCGGTGGTCGCGGTCGTCGCTGTGCTCGTCTCCGCCGTTGCCGACGGTGTGGCTGCGGGTCTCGCCGAGGTCCGGGCCGCCGTCTCAGCCGCTTCCGAGTACCTGGTCATCGGTGCCGGTGTAGTCACGCTCCTTGCCGTTGGCGCTGTCGGCGTCAAGCTCGCTCGATTCTTCATGCGTCGGCGGGGAGACAAGCTGGCGAGGCGGGACCGTTCTGGTGATGCGCTGGCAGCGGTGCCTTACGTTGCGCCCGCGCAGGTCGGGATTGCAGCCGTGCCGGCGTACAACGCCGCTCCTGCATTCTTCATCGGGGGTCAGTCTCGCTAACTGGTATCCCGACCCCTCGAACAGGGCACAGCTGCGCTACTGGGACAGCAGCCGTCTGGACCCCCTACGTGAGGCCGCGGCGCGACGTCGCCGCAATGCGGGCTGGCTGGTACCCCGACCCCTGGAACTGCTCCGCAGTTCCGATTCTGGACCGGCATCGCCTGGACGCACAACGTCGCGCCAGGAACTGGCGCTGCCGCGGCGGTGCGGCAAGCAGTGCCTGCCTCAGCCGACGCGGCTTCGGTTCTAGCTCGTGCAGAACCTCGGATCACCATGAGCGGCGCCGAATGGCAAGAGCACCTTCGTGCATGGCTGGCTGCTGGAGCTGTTGAACGCGAACTATGGAGTCGGCTGTCCAACGCTCGGCTCAGCGATGCTGACAAACTGACCCTCGACACGCAGCGACGGATCGAGCAACTCTCTGCGGAGCAGGCTATCGAGATCAGGCGGATGCTCGAGGCCAGTCCCCACTTGCGCGACGAACTCGGAGTTGCCGAGTTCTTGAAGTACATCCTCAGGAACACCGCCCCAAAGGACCGGAGAACTCCAGTGAGCGTCACCGAGCAAGCATGTCCCGGGACGAGCGGTAGCGCGGGTCAGCAACGGCGGCGTCTAGCCCGTGCGGCAGACCATCGGCGTCTTCGACGGGAAGACTTCCTAGGTTGGAGGCGTCCGCGGGGGTCGCACGAGCGAGCGTGGTCAGAAAGCTGGCTCTCATGCCGCCGATCGAAGGTGCCTCGACGTACCGGCGCCGCGATGTGCCAGTTCTCGGCGGACATGGGCAGATGCGTGCCCTGACGAGCAGATCGAGGCCAATCCGTGGTGCAGAAGGTGTGTGTCGCCATGCGCAGGCCCACGAACATAGGGACCGAGGACAATTCGTCGAACGGAGACCGACGGAGCGACTCGCGGTTCGTGGGCGGCCCACACCGCTCACGTGTAGGACGCTGGGCGTCGGGGACCTCCGTGACTGTCGCTGTTACCACGTCGAGCTGGTCTGTGAGATCCAAGGCACCCTGGTCGGCGTCGCCCGGATCAGCTGCACACCGAGCCGTATGGCGTCTGCAGTCGGCGAGGGAGGTCACGTCTGTGAGTCGGGGCTGGATCGAGGAGATACACGCCTCCCTGAACGACACCGGGCGCCCTGAGCGCCCAAGCCCAGTTGAATCGGAAGTCAGTTCGGCCGCCTCGACCAATGATCCCTGCGACTTGGTGCCTTCGAGAGCAAGTGGCTGCAGGTCTCCTTGGTCACATGGACTTAGCGAGGAGAAATAGTCAATACCTGTGGATCAAGATCTTTTAGGCGACTGCCATGACTTCTGTGCCGATTCGGTGGTGGTGACGGGTGGGTCGTTCGACGAGTTTGCCGTGTCTCGAAGGTCGCTCCGGCACGGACGAGCGGCGACCAGTGCGGCGCGTTGACCGCCCGCCAGCGGGCCTGGGCGGATTCCATGAGCTTGAACGCCATCGCGATGCCGGCCGCGCGGGAGCCGGGGCCCTTGGTGACCCGCTGCCGGAGCCGGACGGTCGCGAACGTCGACTCGATCGGGTTGGTGGTGCGCAGATGCACCCAGTGCTCGGCCGGAAAATCGTAGAAGGCCAGCAGCACGTCGAGCTGGTCGGTGATCTTCGCGACCGCCTTCGGCCATTTCGCGCCGTAATCGGCCGCGAACGTCTGCGCCGCGGCCAGCGCATGGTCTTGTCCTCGGCGTTGAAGATTCCGCCATCGCCGCCTTCGCGCCGGGGTGTGCCGACTTCGGCAGCGCCGCAAGCACATTGCGCCTGACTTGTGCAACCAACAGCGCTGCTCGACGGGTGTTCGGGAACACCTCGCGCAGCGCCTTCCAGAATCCCAGCGCGCCGTCGCCGACGGCGAGCACCGGAGCGCGCATCCCGCGCCGCCTGCAGTCCCGCAGCAGGTCAGCCCACGACTCGGCGGACTCCCGGAAGCCGTCGGATAGCGCGACGAGTTCCTTGCGTGCCATCGACCCGGACGCCGATCATCACCAGCAGGCAGACCTTGTCCTGCGTCGAGCCGGACCTTCAGATGGATGCCGTCGACCCACAGATACACGTAATCGGTGCCGGCCAGCGATCCCGCTGCCCGAACGCTGCCGCTTCGTCCTGCCACTGCGCGGTCAGCCGGGTGATCGTCGCCGCCGACAGGCCCGCCTCGCGCCCAGGAACTGCTCAGCGCCGGCAGCGAAATCACCCGACGACAGCCCGTGCAGATACAGCAGCGGCAGCACCTCGGCGACCTGCGGCGACTTGCGCGCCCACGCCGGCAGAATCGCCGAACAGAACCGTGTGCCGTTCGCCGGTACCGGCATCGACCCGCTTGTCGTTGACCCGCGGCGCTGACCTGCACCCGCACCGCCCCGGCCGCGGTCAGTCACCTCCCGCGGCTCGGCGATAGCCGTTGCGCACCACCAGCCGATGCCCGGCCTCATCGAGTTCCTGCTTGTGCGCGTCGATGTAGGCGGCGACCTCCGCGGCCAGCGCGGCCGCCAGCATCTGCCGCGCGCCCTCACGGGCGAACTCATCCAGCAGCGACCCGCCGACCGCCGGCCGGCACGGACCGTTGGACCCATCCTGTTCATCGACTACCTTGAGCACGGGCGTACCTTCCCGAACCAGCGCGCCAACGCCGGCCCTTGATCAGAACCGTTAGACTGACTTCAGATCATCCTCGGGAAGGTGCGCCCGTTCACGTCACCCCGCCGAGGAGCCATCCACAGGTTCTGATCATTGCTCCTTAGCGAGAGGAGGACTAGCCCCCACTGGCATTCTGCGCGGCGCGCGCGTGATGGCCTAAGCGGTCCGGACGACAAGCCATCCTAACTGCGAGGCTCGAGCTTTCTCGCGCTAGGCGAACGACGCTGACCACGAGTGATATCGTCACGACTAGCGTGGCAACCACCAGTGCTTCGTCAAGGCCAGCGGGCGACGGGGCTGCGAAGCACAACCCCAGGACCATCAGGCCAGAAGCACGACGGTTCGCCGGAGAAAATTACATAAACA
>CAWCUX010000014.1:0-59038 GCA_963798885.1 uncultured Actinomycetota bacterium
TGGGCGCTGTCTCCACCACGAACTCGGCGAAATTGCATTACGAGTAAAGATGCTCGTTACGCGCAGCAGGACGGAAAGACCCCGGGACCTTTACTATAGCTTGGTATTGGTGATCGGTACGACTTGTGTAGGATAGGTGGGAGACTGTGAAGTGGTCACGCCAGTGATCGTGGAGTCAACGTTGAAATACCACTCTGGTCGTTCTGGTTATCTAACTTAGGTCCGTGATCCGGATCAGGGACAGTGCCTGGTGGGTAGTTTGACTGGGGCGGTCGCCTCCCAAAAGGTAACGGAGGCGCCCAAAGGTTCCCTCAGCCTGGTTGGCAATCAGGTGTTGAGTGTAAGTGCACAAGGGAGCTTGACTGTGAGAGAGACATCTCGAGCAGGGACGAAAGTCGGGACTAGTGAACCGACGGTGGCATATGGAAGCGCCGGAGATCAACGGCTAAAAGGTACCCCGGGGATAACAGGCTGATCTTGCCCGAGCGCTCACAGCGACGGCATGGTTTGGCACCTCGATGTCGGCTCGTCGCATCCTGGGGCTGGAGTCGGTCCCAAGGGTTGGGCTGTTCGCCCATTAAAGCGGCACGCGAGCTGGGTTTAGAACGTCGTGAGACAGTTCGGTCCCTATCCGCTGCGCGCGTAGGAATCTTGAGAAGGGCTGTCCTTAGTACGAGAGGACCGGGACGGACTAACCTCTGGTGTGCCAGTTGTTCCGCCAGGAGCACGGCTGGTTGGCTACGTTGGGAAGTGATAACCGCTGAAAGCATCTAAGCGGGAAGCACGCTTCAAGATGAGGGTTCCCACAGAGTTAATCTGGTAAGGCCCCCGGTAGACCACCGGGTGATAGGTCGGATGTGGAAGTGCTGTGAGGCATGGAGCTGACCGATACTAATAGGCCGAGGGCTTGTTTTCTACAAAGATGCTACGCGTCCACTGTGTGGTTCCCGGGATATGATCGGGAACCGTTGAATGATGGGTGTCACCTTCGGGTGGTGGCCTGTGAATATCTCCATAGTGTTTCGGTGACCTTGGCGAAAGGGAAACACCCGGTTCCATTCCGAACCCGGAAGTTAAGCCTTTCAGCGCCGATGGTACTGCAGGGGGGACCCTGTGGGAGAGTAGGACGTCGCCGGACTTATCAATCACCCTTGGGAGGGATCAGCAGTGATCCCACCCAAGGGTGATTTGACGTTCCCCCGTGCCGACCGAGGGCCGAGAACTCTCTCCCCCGGGACGGCCCCGGCGCGGGTGTCGAGTCGGCGAGCGGCACCGACCTTTCGGATCAGGCAGGATGGACAGCATGGCGCGCAGTGGTGACGGCGGAGCACGACCGCCCCGAGGCAACGGCGGTGGCGGGGCCCAGCACGGTGGTGGGAACCGCGGTCGCGGACGCGACGGAGGCGGCCGACCGGGGGCGGGGCGTTCCGGTGCGGCCGGCGACGGGCGCGGTGGCGGGCCGACGCGTCGTGGCGACGGTGGGTACACCCCCTCGAACGGTCGCTCGGACTCTCGGCGCGGTGCGCCCTCCGGGCAGCGACGAGACGACCCGGGTCGCCCGTCGGACGATCGGGGGGCCCGACGGGAAGGCGATCGGCCGCGCGATGATCGCCCGTGGAACGATGGCAGTCGTGATGATCGTCCGCGTGATGATCGTCCGCGTGATGATCGGGCGCGTGATGGTCGGCCGGGTGGTGGCCGTCCCCGTGATGATCGGCCGCGTGGTGACCGTCCCCGTGATGATCGGCCGTGGAGCCAGCGCTCGCGTGATGACCGGCCCCGTGATGACCGACCGCGTGATGATCGCCCGCGTGGTGACCGGCCTCGTGATGAGCGTCCCCGTGGTGACCGTCCGCGGAGCGACCGGCCCGGTGGTGACCGTCCGCGTGATGATCGGCCGTGGAGCGAGCGCTCGCGCGATGACCGTCCGCGGAGCGACCGGCCCCGTGATGACCGGCCCCGTGATGACCGATCCGGTGGCGACCGGTCACGTAGTGAACGGCCGGGGCGCACGAGCGGTCCCGGCCGGGCGAGCGGGTCGGGCGAGCGCGCGGGGTCGGGTGGGCGGCGAGGCCCCACTCCGGTGCGGTCCGCGACCGGCGCGGACGACAGGGAGGAACGTTACATTCCCCCGGGCCTCGCGCGGCGTGCCGACGAGCCCGAGACGCCCGCCGACATCACCGACGCCGACTTCCCGCGTCCCATGAAGGCGGAGCTGCGGGGGCTGCCCAAGGAACTGGCGCTGATCGTGGGTGCTCACCTCGTGGCGGCGGGGGCGCTCATCGAGGACGACCCCGAGTTGGCCTATCGGCACGCCGAGGCGGCGCGTCGTCGTGCCGCCCGGCTACCGATCGTGCGGGAGGCGACCGCGGAGACCGCATACGCCGCGGGAGAGTTCGCGGTGGCGCTCAACGAATACCGCGCCTTGCGCCGCATGTCCGGAGGGCCCGACTACACAGCAGTGATGGCCGACTGTGAGCGCGCCCTGGGGCGTCCGCTGGACGCGCTGCGCCTGATCGCCGAGGCGAAGGAGACACCCGGGGCACTCGACGATCCCGAGCTGTGGACCGAGGTGACATTGGTCGAGGCCGGCGCGCGCGCCGACATCGGCCAGCACGCCGAGGCCGCACGGGTTCTCACCCGGGCCATCTCGGCCCGGCGTGGCCCCGCGATGAGCCAGGCGCGGTTGCGCTATGCGTACGCCGAGCAGCTGCTGGCCCAGGGTGACGACACCGGGGCGCGCCAATGGCTGTCGGCCGCCGCGACATTGGATCCCGACGATGAGCTCGGGATCGACGGGCGGCTGGCCGAACTCGACGGCGTCACCCTCGACCTGTCGCCCGATGACGACGACGAGCTCGACGAGCGGGCCGAGGGCGGTGCCGGATCCGGCGCGGCGGCGGGCGCCGCCGCCCACGACGAGGCAGCGGGCGAGGGGGACGAGTGATGGCGGGGCCCGCCCTGATCGATCGGTACGACGCGGCCCTGTTCGACCTCGACGGTGTCGTCTACCTCGGTCCGTCGCCCGTTCCGGGAGCGGTCGAGGGCATCGCCGCGCTGCGCGACCGGGAGGTACGGATCGGGTTCGTCACGAACAACGCGGCCAGGCCGCCGCACGTGGTGATCGACCAGCTGAGCGATCTCGGCGTGCCGTGCGGTCTCGACGACATCGTGACCAGCGCCCAGGCGGGCGCGGCCATGCTCGCGTCCCACTTTCCCCCTGACAGCCTCATGTACGTCGCCGGATCGGAAGCCCTGGCCGATGAGGTGCGTGCCGCCGGCTTCCGGGTCACCCGTGATTGGCGCGAACAGCCGGTGGCCGTCATCCAGGGCTACGACCCGAACACGGCCTGGACCACGCTTGAAGGGGCGTGCCTGGCGATCCAGCGGGGAGCTCGGTGGTTCGCCACCAACTCCGACCTCACCCGGCCCACCGAACTCGGGCTCGTGCCCGGGGCGGGTGCGCAGCTCAACGTGGTGCGCTCCGCCGTCGACGCCGAGCCGTTGGAGGCGGGCAAGCCCAGCCCGCCTCTGCTGCACGAGACCATGAGCCGTCTGCACGCCCAGCATCCGATCTTCGTGGGCGACCGACTCGACACCGACATCCTCGCCGCCAACAGGGTGGGCATCGACTCGTTGTTCGTGTTCACCGGTGCCCACGGCAAGCACGACCTGCTGCGCGCCGACGAGGAGCTGCGCCCGACCTGGATCGGTCACGGGGTTCCCACCCTGCTGCGTCCCGCCCGGGAGGCCGCATGGGACGGCGACACCTGTCGGGTCGGGAAGCAGCGGGCGCGGCTCGGGGACGACGACCGCATCGTTCTTGCGGGCGTGCCCGAGGCGCACGAGGATCAGTACGACGCCGCGTGGGCGGTGCTTCAGGTGGCATGGCGGCACCGGGACGCCGACGCCGGCGTCCTCGATCGTCTGGAGGAGGTGCCGTGACCGAGGAGCCCGACGCGGTCGCCCGCGCCCCGACCGCCCGAGCCGCCGACGACCGGCAACCCGATGAATCGACGAGGCGCTGCGACAGGTGGTCGACCTCGACGACGTACCGGTCGACCAGCATCACGACCGCATCCAGCGGGTGCAGGAGGTGTTGCAGGAGGTGTTGGAGGCGTCCCGCGACGGTGGGAGGGCAACCGCCCCCGGCGTCCCGGGGCCGCGGGTCCAGTGACCTCCGATCCCCCCCGCCCCGATCGGCTCGACCGGGAACTGGCCGCACGCGGACTGGCGCGCTCCCGCTCGCACGCCCAGGAGCTCATCCGGGACGGTCGGGTCGTCGTCGACGGGAGAATCGTCGACAAGCCGTCGGTGGCCGTCGGACCCGACCTCGAGATCCGCGTGGTGGGAGCCGACCCGTGGGTGTCGCGAGCGGCGTACAAACTCCTCGGTGCCCTCGAAGCGGTACCCTGGCGCGACCTCGGAGCGACGGCGTTGGACGCCGGGGCCTCGACGGGCGGGTTCACCCAGGTGCTGCTCAGCCGCGGGGTCGAGCGCGTCTACGCGGTCGACGTCGGGCACGGCCAGCTGGCGCCCGTCGTCCGGCACGACCCACGGGTGGTCGTGAGGGAACGACTCAACCTGCGTGACCTCAGCCTCGCCGACCTCGACGGGCGTCCGGTCGACCTCGTCGTCGCCGACGTGTCGTTCATCTCGCTGACGCTGCTGCTCCGGCCGCTATTCTCGGTCATCGCACCCGGCGGTCGTGCCCTGCTCATGGTGAAGCCGCAGTTCGAGGTGGGCCGCGAGCATCTCGGAGCGGGAGGGGTCGTGCGTGACGGGGGGCTGCGGGCCCGCGCGGTCGCGTCGGTGATCGAGGCCGCCTCCCGGCTGGGATGGATCGCCACCTGGCAGGCCGCCAGCGGGTTGCCGGGCCCGGCGGGCAATGTCGAGTACTTCGTCGCGTTCGAACGCGACGTGCCCGCGGACCGGCGCCAACCGAACATTCGCCGCTCCGACTAGGCTGCCACCGTGACCGCATCGCCTGAGCTCCGCCGAGTCGCCATCAAGGTCAACACCCGACGCTCCGAGGCTCTCGATGTGGCCTCCACATTCGTCGAGGGCATCACCGCGGCCGGCATGGGCTGCCTCGTCGACCCCGGCCAGATCGACGACCTGGCCGCGCGGGTCAGCGACGCCGACCTCGTGCCGTGGACCGACGCGCGGGAGCGGGCCGCCGAACTGCTCGTGGTGTTCGGCGGTGACGGCACGATCCTGCGGGCCGCGGAGTGGTCGCTGCCGCGCCGGGTCCCGCTGCTGGGGGTGAACCTCGGTCACGTCGGGTTCCTCGCCGAACTGGAACCATCGGACATGTCCGACCTCGTCACCAGGGTGGTCCGCCGCGACTACGCGATCGAGCACCGGCTCGTGCTGTCGGTGGTGGTCACCGACAACGAGTCGGGCATGCGGTGGGAGTCCTTCGCGATCAACGAGATCTCCATCGAGAAGGCGGCCCGCGACCGGATGCTCGAGGTGCTCGCCTCGGTCGATCACCGTCCGGTGTCGCGCTGGCATTGTGACGGGATCCTCGTGAGCACTCCCACCGGGTCGACCGCGTACGCGTTCTCCGCGGGGGGGCCGGTGATCTGGCCCGACGTCGAGGCGATGCTGCTGGTGCCGCTCAGCGCCCACGCCCTGTTCGCCCGCCCGATGGTGCTGAGCCCGTTCTCCCGGGTCGACCTCGACCTGTCGGGATCGCAGGTGAACTCGGGCATCCTGTGGTGCGACGGTGCGCGCTCGACCGACGTCAGCCGGGGCAGCCGGGTCGTGGTGCGTCGGCTGCCACAAGACCTGCTGATCGCCCGTACCAGTGAGCAGCCGTTCGCCAATCGACTCGTCAAGAAGTTCGACTTGCCCGTCGAGGGCTGGCGTAGCCGCGACGTCGGAGCCTGAATGCTCAGTGCACTGCGGATCCGGGCGCTGGGGATCATCGACGAGACGAGCCTCGAGCTGGGCAACGGACTCGTCGCGATCACCGGCGAGACGGGCGCGGGCAAGACGATGGTCGTGTCCGGACTCGGCCTGCTCCTCGGAGCCCGCGCCGACGCCGGCGTCGTCCGCCGTGGTGCAGACCGAACCGTGGTCGAGGGACGCTTCGCCGGCGCCGCCCGAGTGGCCGACACGGTCGCCGCAGTGGGCGGGGCCCTCGAGGGTGAGGGCCCGGGCGCGGAACTGCTCGTGGCCCGTCAGGTGACCGCGCAAGGACGCTCGCGCGCGTTCGTGGGAGGGGTGCAGGCCACCGTCGGCGCGCTCGCCGATGTCACCGGCGAGTTGGCCACCATCCACGGCCAATCCGAACAGATGCGCCTCGGCACCCCCGAGCGTCAGCGCGAGGTGCTCGACCGCTACTGCGGCGCCGACCACCTCGGACGCGTGGCGGCGTACGGTCGCGACTTCGCCCGGCAGCGCGAGCTGATCGCCGAGCGGGACGACCTGCGGAGTGCGGCGCGGGCGCGAGCGCGGGAGATCGACCTGCTGCGCTTCGGGCTCGACGAGATCGCCGCCCTCGAGCCGCACGCCGGTGAGGATGTCGAGCTGGTCGCCGAGGCGAACCGGCTGCAGGCCGCCGACGAGCTGAGGGCGCTGGCGTCCGAGGCGGTCACCGCCCTGTCCGGCGACCCGGACAGCGCCGTGGAGGCTCCCGGAGCCCGCGACCTCATCGTTCGGGCCGGACGCGCGCTCGCCGCGGCCGCCCGGGTCGACGGATCGGCCGACGCATCTCGTGCGCCGATTGCGTGAGGCGAGCCAACTGCTCAACGACGTGGGGGCCGACGCGGCGTCGTATCTGGCCGACCTCGACGCCGACCCGGCCCGGTTGGAGGCGGTGATGGAGCGTCGGTCGTCGTTGGCCGGTCTCACCCGCAAGTACGGCGGCACGATCGACGAGGTGCTGGCGTGGGCCGAGGCATCGCGCGGAGCGGCTCTGAGCCTTGAGGACGGTGACGAGAGGATCGCCAGCCCTCGACGCCGACATCGACGAACTCGGCCGGCGCCTCGACGAGCAGGCCGCGCAGATCAGTGCCCGGCGCGAGGCGGGTGCCGAACGCTTGGCGCGGGAGGTTTCCGCCGAGTTGGCCGAGTTGGCGATGCCCCACGCCCGGCTCCGCTTCGAGCTGCAGCCGCTGCCCGAACCGGGGTCGTCCGGGGCCGAGAGGGTGACGCTGCTGTTCAGTGCGAATCCGGGTGCCGAGCCGGCGCCTCTCAGCAAGGTCGCCTCGGGAGGCGAACTGTCCCGCGTGCGGCTGGCGTTGGAGGTGGTGCTCGCCGATTCCGATCCCGGTCACTGCTTCGTGTTCGACGAGGTCGATGCGGGCGTCGGTGGAGCGGTCGGATTGCAGATCGGGCGCCGGCTGGCGGCGCTCGCCCGGCACGCGCAGGTGATCGTCGTCACCCACCTCGCCCAGGTGGCGGCCTTCGCCGATCAGCACCTCGTGGTGGCCAAGGCCAGCGCCGCGGGCGTCACCGATTCGGGCATCCGCGAGGTCGGCGGGCGACGACCGCCTCGCCGAGTTGGCGCAGGATGATGGCGGGGTTGGAGACCAGCGAGACCGCACTCGCCCACGCGCGTGACCTGCTCGCCGAGCGTGACCGATGGGCGCGCGACCTGCGCTGAGACGCGGCCGCGTACCCGGCGGCCACGCGACCCGTCAGTCGTGGCACGCGGTGCGTCGGGGCCGGGTCGGCCACCTCGACCGACGCGATCCGCCGCCGGAGATCGTCGAGATGATCGGGCGCGATCCGCGCGTCGGTGATCAGGGTGGAGGCCGAGGACAGGTCGGTGACCTTGGCCAGGGCTCGGACCCCGAACTTCGAGTGGTCGGCGAGCACGATGAGTCGGTCGCCGCTGGCGATCATCGCCTGGGCGGTCGAAACCTCGGCGAGATTCGGACAGGTGAACCCGGACTGCGGGTCGATGCCGTGGAAGCCGTGGAACACGATGTCGACCTGGAGATCCTTGAGCGACGCCTCCGCGATCGGCCCCACCAGGGCGTGCGACGGGGTGCGGACGCCGCCGGTGAGCACGACGAGGCTGCTCGGGGGGAGGGCGTCGAACAGCACGTCGGCCGCGTCGGTCGAATTGGTGACGACGGTGATGCCCGCGAAGCCGGCCAGCGCCCGGGCCAGCGCGAAGGTGGTGGTGCCGGCAGACAGGGCGATGGTCATGCCCGGCTGGATGTGTCGCAGGGCCAGCTTGCGCGATGGCCCGTTTGGCGGCGCCCTCGAGGCGTCGCTTGACCTGGAACGCGGGCTCCTCGCCAGGGGGCCCGCACGCTCGGTCCCGCCGGCTCGGGATGGTCGGTGACGGTCGCCCTCCGTGGACACGGTGGAGTACGCCGTCGCGGTCGAGCAATTCGAGATCGCGCCGGATCGTCATCGGCGACACGTCCAGTTCATCGGAGATCTCGGCGACCCGCATCGCACCGCGCAGCGCACCAGTTGCGCCACACGCGCGCGTCGCTGTTCGGGAAGCATTCCCATTCCCTTCCTGCCGCTGCCGGCGACCTCGCGCCACGGCCAGGACCAGTCTTGACCCAATGTGCACCTCTGTAAACAGGCTTGCACATATTGTCACAGGTACTTGACGAAATTGAGCGTATCGTCGAGAATGCTCGTGCGATGTCGCACGATGATGTGCGGAATCCTCTGGTCCCGACCACGAGTGCACAACCTCGAACGCCTCGCCGCTCAAGATCCTGAACCCAGGATCATCCCACTTGAGAGAAGGAACGTCAATGTCGCGTCCATCAACCGAGGCCGAGTACCTCGCCTCCTTCACGCCCGCCTCGGCGCGCTTCAGCCGCCGTACCCTGCTGCGTGGCGCCCTCGGATCCGGGGCCGCGATCGCGGGTGTGTCGAGCCTGGCCGCGTGCGGATCGAACAACAGCCTCGTCCGGCACCGGCGGCACCGCGTCGGCCACGGGCACCGTCACCCTCGGCTCGAACCAGTCCGACCAGGTGCCGAAGGATGCGCTCGCCAAGGTCGTCTCGGACTTCCAGGCCGAGAACAGCGGCCTCACCGTCAACATCAACACCGTCGACCACAACACCTTCCAGAACAACATCAACACCTACCTCCAGGGCAACCCCGACGACGTGTTCACGTGGTTCGCCGGCTACCGGATGCGCTTCTTCGCGTCGAAGGGCCTCGCCGGAGACATCTCCGACGTCTGGAAGAACCTCAACGGCATGACCGACGCGCTGAAGAAGTCGTCCACCGGCGACGACGGCAAGCAGTACTTCATCCCCAGCACCTACTACCCGTGGGCGGTGCACTACCGCAAGAGCGTGTGGGACAAGTACGGCTACACGGTGCCGACCACCATGTCGGAGTTCACCGCGCTGTGTGA
The DNA here is from genome assembly GCA_963798885.1 of uncultured Actinomycetota bacterium. Lineage (GTDB taxonomy): Bacteria > Actinomycetota > Actinomycetes > Propionibacteriales > Propionibacteriaceae > JAJYQH01. The sequence goes on from CAWCUX010000014.1 coordinate 9,351, forward strand.
CCAGATGAAGAAGGACGGCCTCATCCCGATCGCCTTCGCCGACAAGGACGGCTGGCCGGCCATGGGCACGTTCGACATCATCAACATGCGCGTGAACGGGTACGACTTCCACGTCAGCCTGATGGCGGGCAAGGAGGACTGGACCGGCGACAAGGTGAAGAAGGTGTTCGACACCTGGACCTCGCTCGCGAAGTACCAGCAGGCCGACTCGCTGGGCCGCACCTGGCAGGAGTCGGCCCAGACGCTGCAGCAGGGCAAGGCCGGCATGTACTACCTCGGCACGTTCGTCGCCCAGCAGTTCACCGCCGCCGAGCAGGCAGGACCTCAAGTTCTTCAACTTCCCCGAGATCGACCCTCGGTCGGCGCGGGCGCGATCGACGCCCCGATCGACGGCTACATGATGGCCGCGAAGCCGAAGAACGAGGCGGGTGCCAAGAAGTTGCTGCTCTACCTCGGTGGCCCGAAGGCGCAGCTGGTGGCGGTGACCGCCGACACGTCGGTGGTGGCCACCAACTCCCAGGTCGACACGAGCAAGTACACCGGCGCTGCAGAAGGCCGAGGTCGAGTTCGTCGGCAAGGCGACGAGCATCGCGCAGTTCCTCGATCGCGACACGCGGCCCGACTTCGCGTCCACGGTCATCACCCCCGCGCTGCAGTCGTACATCAAGAACCCCGCGGACATCAGCACGATCCTCACCCAGATCGAGGATCAGAAGAAGGCGTTGTTCTCGTGACATCCGAGACGCCTGTCGCGCCCGTCACGGCGCGCCCGGTCAGGCGTGGTCGCGGCCGGGGAGCCAAGCTCTCCGGCCGCGACCGGCTGACGGTTCTGCTGATGGTGCTCATCCCGAGCCTGGTCGTGGTCGGGCTGGTCTGGGGACCGGCCGTCGCGACGGTGGTGTATTCGGTCTACGACTGGGACGGATTCACGTCGTTCTCGAAGGCGCCGTTCGTCGGCGGCAAATTCTACGACTACGCGGCCACCACTTATCCGGCGTTCTGGCCGGCGCTCGAGCACAACCTCATCTGGTTGGGAGTGCTGTTCTTCGTCGCGACGCCGCTCGGCATGGCGCTCGCGGTGCTGATCGACCACCTCGGCAAGCGCACGCAGTTCTACCAGACGGCCTTCTACCTTCCGGTGGTGCTGTCGATGGCACTGATCGGCTTCATCTGGCAGCTGATGTACTCCCGTGACGAGGGTTTCCTCAACTACATCCTGGGCACCAAGATCGACTGGTACGGCGATTCGAACTACAACCTGTGGGCGGCATTGGTGGCCACCTGCTGGCGGCACACGGGCTACATCATGCTGCTGTACCTCTCGGGGCTCAAGGGCGTCGACCCGGTGCTGCGCGAGGCCGCGAAGATCGACGGCGCCGGTGAGGTGCAGACGTTCTTCCGGGTCGTGTTCCCGGTGCTCGCCCCGGTCAACATCATCATCCTGGTCGTGACCTTCATCGAGTCCCTGCGCGCGTTCGACCTCGTGTGGATCATCAACGGCGGCCGCAACGGCCTCGAACTCATCGCCACCGAGGTGACCAGGAACATCGTCGGTGAGGCGCAACGCATCGGCTTCGGCTCGGCACTGGCCACCATCATGCTCGTCATCTCGAGCGTCTTCATCGCCATCTACCTCCGGGTCGTCATGAAAGGGAGATGCCCGATGAGCGCCACCTCGTCGACGAGCCTGCGCCACGGCCTGTGGGCGCCAAGGTCCCGCAGCGCAAGACTCCGGTGCGTGCCTACCGCGTCGCGCTGCACGTGCTGTTGGTCGTGCTGGCTCTCGTCTGGCTGTTCCCCCTGCTCTACGCCTTGCTGGCCAGCCTTCGCGACTACAGCTACACGGCCGCTCACGGATATGTCTCCTGGGGCGGGTTCACCATCAAGAACTACGTGCACGCCTGGTCACAGGCACAGTTCGGGCAGAAGTTCATCAACTCCGCGATCATCACGATTCCCGCGGTGGTGCTGACGCTGATCTTCTCCTCGAGCGTCGCGTTCGTCATCGCGCGGTTCTCGTGGAAGTTCAACATCGTCATGCTCGGGCGTGTTCACGGCCGCGAACCTGCTGCCGCCCCAGGCGCTGCTGATCCCGGTGTTCAAGCTGTTCCAGCGCACCCAGGTGCCCTACTGGTTCTCGAGTTCGGGAACCCTGCTCGACAGCTACTGGGGACTGATCGCGGTCAACGTGGCATTCCAGACCGGCTTCTGCACCTTCGTGTTGAGCAATTACATGAAGACCCTGCCCAAGGAACTGTACGAGTCGGCGATGGTCGACGGAGCCAGCATCTGGCGCCAGTATGTCCAGCTCACCATGCCCCTGGTGCGCCCCGCGCTCGCGGCGCTCACCACGCTCGAGGTGACCTGGATCTACAACGAGTACTTCTGGGCCACCGTGCTGCTGCAGAGTGGCAGCAAGTACCCGATCACCAGCTCCCTGAACAACCTCAAGGGGCGAGTTCTTCACCGACAACAACCTCGTGTCGGCGGGCTCGATGATCGTGGCGGTTCCGACGATCGTCATCTACTTCCTGCTGCAGAAGCAGTTCGTGTCAGGCCTCACCCTCGGCGCGACGAAGGGCTGACACCCGAAGATGGCCGGCACGCCGGCGTCCACGGCCGCTCAGGAGAGTACCTGGGCCAGGTCGTAGGACGCCGGCGTGTCGACCTGTGCGAGCAGGCAGGATCGGGGATCGCGGTCGGGACGCCACCTCAGCAGCGTCACCGCATGCCGGAAGCGGCGCCCCTCGAGCTGGTCGAACGCGACTTCGACCACCCGCTCGGGGCGCAGCCGCACCACCGAGGTGTCCTTCGACGACGAGAAGCGCGAGCGCTCGCTCGCTGCGACGAGCGGCTCGCCCGCCGCGTCACGCTCGACGAGTGGCGCCAACTCCTCGATGAGGCCGCGCCGCGTGCTGTCGGGGAGCGCGCCGATGCCCCCGACCGGCACGAGCTCGCCCTGCTCGTCGTAGAGCCCGAGCAGCAGCGAGCCGACGCCCGTCCCGCGGCTGTGCGGGCGGTAACCCCAGACGACGGCCTCGGCGGTGCGCCGGTGCTTGATCTTGAGCATGGTGCGCCTGTCGGGCTCGTAGCCGCCCGACAGTGGTTTGGCGACCACTCCGTCGAGGCCCGCCCCCTCGAACCGCTCGAACCAGTCGGCCGCGACCGCCGGGTCGCGAGTGGCGCGGGTGAGGTGGATGCCGCGGCCCGCCGTGATCTGTTCGAAGAGGTCTTCGAGCCGGGACGCGGCGGCACTCGAACGGGTCGCCCATGACCGACGCGCCGTCGACCATCAGCAGGTCGAACACCACGAACTCGGCCGGGGTCTCGGCCGCGAGCTTGTCGATGCGTGACTGCGCCGGGTGGATCCGCTGGCTCAGGGCGTCCCAGTCGAGGTGCTGCGATCCGTCCGGCCCCTGCCGCACCACCAACTCCCCGTCGACGAGGCACCCGTCGGGGATCTCAGCGGCGACGGCGGCGACGATCTCGGGGAAGTAGCGGGTGAGCGGACGCCTGTTGCGGCTTCCCAGCTCGACGTTGCCACCGGAGCGAGAGGGCGAGGCACCGGAAACCGTCCCACTTGGGTTCGTAGGCGTAGTCGCCGACGGGCACGGTGGTGACGGCGCGCGCGAGCATCGGGGCGACGGGCCAGTCGACGGGAAGTTCCATACTGCGGTGGCGTCACGCCTTCTCGAACACCTCCTCCTCGACCAGTGCCTCTTCGCGGGCCGCCTCGATGTTGACCATGACCTCTTCGGGGGTCAGTCGCAGGGAGTAGGCCATCCAGAAGACGCCGGCCGACAGCAGCAGCGTCAGCACGTACAGCAGCGCCGACGACACGTTCATCGAGTCCAGCCAGGAAATCAGCGCGAGTCCGGCGAGCCAGGGCAGCACCCACGAGCCGTTGCGGAACGTGCGGCGGACCTCGTCGCGCAGTTCGGGGCGGCTGGAGGTCTGGATCGCCAGCAGCGCGAACCCGATGAGCACCGCCACGAACAGCTTCCAGTTGGTGTCCCACCCGGTCCAGAACACGATGAGGTTCGAGGCGAAGAAGCCGAGGAACGCGATCGGCCACACGCCCCTCAGCCGGAACGGCCTGGCCTGGTCGGGGATCTGGCGGCGCAGAGACACGAGAGCGAGCGGGCCCGACCCGAACGACAAGACGGTGGCAGAGGACACGAAGCCCACCATCTGCTGCCAGGAGGGGAACGGCAGGAACAGGATCAGGCCGATGATGAACGTCACCACGAGGCTGACGATCGGGGCTCCCCGGGGGGTGGTGCGGGTGAGGGACTTGGGTGCGCCGCCCGTGCGGCCCATCGCGAACGAGACGCGGGCGGTCACCGTCGTGTAGATCAGACCGGTGTCGGCGGGGGAGACGATCGCGTCGATGTAGAGGAGCACCTCGAGCCAGACCAGGCCGAGGATGCTGGACATCGCCGCCAGCGGGCCGAAGTCGTTGGTGAAGCTCAGGTCGGCCCAGTGGGTGGGGATGAGGTTCGAGGGGATCGATCCGATGAACACGACCTGCAGCAGGATGTAGAGGATCATCGTCACGACGACGGAGCCGATGACCGCGAACGGCACGTTCCGGCTCGGGTTGTCGGTCTCCCCGGCGAGTTCGATGCCCTGCCGGAAGCCCAGGTACGAGAAGACGATGCCCGAGGTCGCGATCGCGCTGAAGACGCCGGTCCAGCCGTTCGCGAAGAATCCCGTCGAGGTGGCGGTGAAGTTCGAGCCGTGGAAGGCGGTCACGCCGAACGCGATGATCACCAGGATGATCATCGCGAGCTTCCACCACACGAGCACGTTGTTGATCCGCTGGAACCAGTTGATGCCGATGTAGTTCACGTAGACGAACACGGCCATCAGCACGACGGCGGTGGCCAGCCCGAGGCCGGTGAGCACATGCGCGTCACCTTCCGCCCGGGTGAACGGGAAGAACTTGGTGGCGTACTGCAGGGCACCCTCGACCTCGATCGGTGCGACGGCCATGCTCGCCACCCACATGATCCAGCCGTTGGCGAAGCTCGCGAACCCCCCGAAGGCGATGTGCGGGAAGCGGACCACGCCACCGGCGAGGGGGAACATCGTGCCGAGCTCGGCGAAGCACAGGCCGAGCAGGATGATGATGATGCCGCCGAGCGTCCACGAGATGATGGCCGCGGGGCCGGCGGTGCGTGCCGCGTTGAGGGCGCCGAACAGCCACCCCGACCCGATGATCGAGCCGACGCTGGCGAACAGCAGGCCGATGCGGCCGATCCGACGGTGTAGGTGCGGGGCCTCCGTGTCTCGCTCTTCCCGTGTGGTGGATGCGCTGAGTCATGCCATGTCCTCTCCGTCCGAGGGCCGGCGTCGGAACGACGCCGTGAGCGTCATTGTGGCGCTTGGTGGCTTATACCATGCACATGGCTCAACGAAAGCGCGAGATGCTCGAAGATCGCTGCGGCCGGGTGGATACTTCGCCGCGAACACCCCGGGCCGCGGATGTACCACCGGGGCTGCCGCGGAGTGCCGTGGTCGGGTGGAGGGCCTGCGTCCCTTATGCTGAAGACCCGTGGGAGCCGCCAGAATCACCAAGCACGTGTTCGTCACCGGAGGAGTCGTCTCCTCCCTCGGCAAGGGGCTCACCGCCTCAAGTCTCGGGAATCTGCTGGTCGCACGCGGGTTGCGTGTGACGATGCAGAAGCTCGACCCGTACCTCAACGTCGACCCGGGCACCATGAACCCCTTCCAGCACGGCGAGGTGTTCGTCACCGAGGACGGCGCGGAGACCGATCTCGACATCGGTCATTACGAGCGGTTCCTCGACTGTCAACCTCGACGGCGAGGCGAACGTCACCACCGGCAAGGTCTACTCGACGGTCATCCAGAAGGAACGCCGGGGCGACTTCCTCGGCGACACCGTGCAGGTGATCCCGCACATCACCAACGAGATCAAGGACCGCATGCTCGCCATGGGCGGCCCGGGGGTCGATGTCGTCATCCACGAGATCGGCGGCACGGTGGGTGACATCGAGTCGCTGCCGTTCCTCGAGGCCGCCCGCCAGGTGCGCCACGACGTCGGGCGCGAGAACGTCTTCTTCCTGCACGTCTCGCTGGTGCCCTACATCGGCCCGTCCGGCGAGATGAAGACCAAACCCACTCAGCACAGCGTCGCGGCGCTGCGCCAGGTCGGCATCCAGCCCGACGCCATCGTGTGCCGCTCGGCGCGGGACCTGCCGCCGGGGATCAAGGGCAAGATCGCCCTCATGTGCGACGTCGACGAGGAAGCGGTCGTGTCCTGCATCGACGCGTCGTCGATCTACGCGATCCCCAAGATGCTGCACGCCGAGGGACTGGACGCCTACGTCGTGCGACGGCTGAACCTGCCGCTTCCGTGACGTCGACTGGACCATGTGGAACGACCTGCTCGAGCGGGTGCAGTACCCCAAGGAGGAGGTCACCGTCGCCCTCGTCGGCAAGTACATCGACCTGCCGGACGCGTACCTGTCGGTCACCGAGGCGCTGCGCGCCGGGGGGTTCGCGAACTGGGCGAAGGTGACCATCCGGTGGGTCGCCTCCGACGAGTGCGACACGCCGGAGGGCGCACGGCAGGCCCTGGCGGGAGTCGACGGCATCTGCGTGCCGGGGGGCTTCGGCATCCGCGGTGTCGAGGGCAAGGTCGGCGCGATCCGTTTCGCCCGGGAGAACGCCATCCCGACCCTCGGGCTGTGCCTCGGGCTGCAGTGCATGGTGATCGAGGTGGCCCGCGACCTCGCGGGCATCGAGGACGCCGATTCAAGCGAATTCAACGCCGGCTCCACCAACCCGGTGATCGCCACGATGGCCGAGCAGGAACACATCGTCGACGGCGGGGGCGACCTCGGAGGCTCGATGCGCCTCGGCTCCTACCCGCACGAACTCGTGCGCGGCACGCTGGTGCACAAGCTCTACGGCAAGGTCAAGGTCGAGGAGCGGCATCGTCACCGGTACGAGGTGAACAACGGCTACCGCGAGCGGTTGGAGAAGGCGGGGCTGGTCATCAGCGGCACATCGCCCGACCGCGGGTCTGGTCGAGTTCATCGAACTTCCCACCTCGGTGCACCCGTTCTTCGTCGGCACCCAGGCGCATCCGGAACTGAAGTCCCGTCCCACCCGGCCGCACCCGTTGTTCAAGGGGCTGATCGAGGCGGCGCTGCGGCGCAAGCTCGACGGCGCCTCCCGGTCGAGGAGTGACGGACCGGTGACCCGACCCGACATCGATCCGTTCGATCACCCGGAGAGCTGGGGCAATCCTCAGTCACCGGGTGCTGGCCCGCGGGCGGGTCTCCGACTTCGTCGAGGATGACATCGAGGCTCCCGACGGTGTGAGGTTCACCCGGCAGTGGGTCACGCATCCCGGCGCCGTCGCGGTGATCGCGCTGCGTGACGACCGCCGGGTGGCGGTGTGCACCAGTACCGGCACCCGGTCGCGTATGAAGCTCATCGAACCGCCCGCCGGGCTGCTCGACATGGCAGGGCGAGGACTGGCTGGGTGCGGCCCGGCGGGAACTCGCCGAGGAGGCGATGCTGCGGGCCGACGACTGGCGGGTGCTGGTCGACATCTTCACCACCCCCGGTGGCGTGGCCGAGAGCATCCGCATCTATCTGGCCCGTGGCCTGCATCCGGTGCGGTCGTCCCGACGGGTTCGAGGTGGAGCACGAGGAGGCGCACATGGATCTCGGATGGGTCGACCTGACGGATCTCGTCGACGCCGTGTTCGCGGGGGACGTCCAGTCACCCAGCATGGTCTCGGGGGTTCTGGCGCTGCGGGCGGCCGAGGCCACGGGTCGGCTCGACGCGTTGCGCCCTGCCGACGCGCCCTGGCCGGCGCGGGGCGTCTGGGAGCGGCGCAACCGGGAGCTCGCCGGGCTCGATGGCTGATCTCCAGCCGTCGTCGACGGGTGGCTCGCGCATCTCGCGATCGAACAGGGCCGCTCGGCCAACACCATCGCCGCATACCGTCGCGACGTGGGCAAGTACCTCGACTGGCTCGCCGCCCGCGGCATCACCGACCTCGACGAGGTCACCGGCCACGACGTGACCGCATTCCAGCGTGACCTCGCCGAGGGGGACGCCGATCGGCCGGGGCTCGCGGCGTCGAGCGTGGCGCGGTGCGTCGCGGCCGTGCGCAGCCTGCATCACTTCGCCCTCACCGACGGATCACCCCACCGACCCCGCCGCGCGGGTCAGCCCGCCGCACCTGGGCCGCCGCCTGCCCAAGGCGCTGAGCACTGGCGGAGGTGCAGGCACGCTTCTCGACGGATGCGACCCGGCCACCGTCGACGGGCTGCTCGAGTAGCGCACTGCTGGAACTGCTGTACGGCACCGGAGCGCGGATCTCGGAGGTGTGCGGGCTCGACGTCGACGACGTCATGCGCGTGCTGGCCGACACGGACGCCGGGCTGCGGTTGTTCGGCAAGGGCAGCAAGGAGCGGCTCGTGCCACTCGGCGGTACGCGCGCGCCGCGGTCGACGCGTGGCTCGTGCGCGGCAGGCCCGCCCGGGCTGGCCGGGCGCGGGTCGCGAGCCCCGCCCTGCTGCTCAACAGCAGGGGCGAGCGGCTGTCGCGGCAGAGCGCCTGGGGCATCATCCGCGCGGCGGGGGACCGCGCCGGGATCGCCCACATCGGCCCCCACAGCCTGCGTCACAGCTACGCCACACACCTGCTCGAGGGAGGGGCCGACGTGCGCGTCGTCCAGGAACTGCTGGGGCACGCCTCGGTGACCACCACCCAGATCTACACCCTGGTGACGGTCGACCATCTGCGCGAGGTGTACCGGAGCCGCGCATCCCCGGGCCCGGGACGCATAGACTACGGCCAACGGCGGCAAAGTCGACATATCGGCGTCGATCGCCAGCGGCCGTTCCGACGCAAGGAGGATCTGTGGACACTCGAGCTGACATCCGCGCGCATCGGTGGTGACCCCGCCCTGTTCGAGGTGCCCGCAACGAGCCGCGGGCTGGCCCGCCGCGGGTCGCAGGGATCCGACGAGTTCGGTCCCACCGGTCGTCCGCTTCCCGACCTGCCCGATCCCCAGCCCCCGCAGGCGGGTCCCAAGAATGCGCTGATCATCGCCATGACCAACCAGAAGGGCGGGGTCGGCAAGACGACCACCACGATCAACCTGGGGGCGGCGCTGGTCGAGACGGGGCGGCAGGGTGCTGCTCGTCGACTTCGATCCGCAGGGCTCGTTGTCGGTGGGGTTGGGCGTCAACCCGCACACCCTCGAGAGGAGCATCTACAACCTGCTGCTGAGCAGTCAGTACACGCGTCGACGACGTCATCGCGCCCACCAGTGTCGAGGGCCTCGACATCCTGCCGAGCAACATCGACCTGTCGGCCGCCGAGGTGCAGCTGGTCAGCGAGGTGGCCCGCGAACAGACCCTGCTGCGGGTGCTCGACAAGGCGCGCGACCGCTACGACATCATCCTCATCGACTGCGCGCCCTCGCTCGGGCTGCTGACGGTCAACGCGCTGACGGCGTCCGACAAGGTGATCATCCCGCTCGAGTGCGAGTTCTTCGCACTGCGGGGCGTCGCCCTGCTCACCGACACGATCGGCAAGGTCCAGGACCGGCTCAACCCGAACCTCGAGATCCTCGGCATCCTCGGCACCATGTACGACGCGCGGACCCTGCACAGCCGCGAGGTGCTGGAACGGGTCGTGCAGGCGTTCGGTGAGACCGTGTTCCACACGGTCATCCGGCGCACGATCAAGTTCCCCGAGACGACGGTCGCGGGGGAGCCGATCACCACCTACGCCACGACTCGCCCGGGGCCACCGCCTACCGGGCCCTGGCCCGAGAGGTTCTCGCCCGGTGCCCCGGCGCGTAAGCCTCCCGGGCGCCTCGGAGCTGTTCCGGGCGACCCAGGACCACGAGGACCGTCCAGAACCCGGCCACCGTTCCGCGCATCCGCCCGACGACGAACCGGTGACTCGTGCACGGCGCCGAGCAACGCCGCGAACGAGCCCGCGCCGGAGCGGCGTTCCTCGCGCCGGTCGCGCCCGGAGGCCGGGCGGGCCACCGGGCGGGTTCGCCACGACGAGAAGATCACCGTCTACGTCAGCACCGACGAGTTGATGGCCCTCGAGGAGGCCCGCCTCGCGCTGCGCCGCGATCACGGGATCGGCGTCGACCGAGGTCGGATCGTGCGGGCGGCGATCGCCATGGCCGTCGCCGACCTGTCCGAGCGCGGCGACGCCTCGGCCCTGGTCGAGCGCCTGCGTCCCACGTGAGCACCCAGCCGCCGCCAGTCCCCGGGGACGCCGGTGCCCGCCGCCCGGAATTCCACGTGCGCCTCGACAACTTCGAGGGACCCTTCGACCTGCTCCTCCAGCTCATCGCCCGGCACAAGCTCGACGTCACCGAGGTCGCGCTGTCGAAGGTCACCGACGAGTTCATCGCCCACGTCAAGGCGGGCGGCGCGGTCTGGGATCTCGAGATGACGAGCAACTTCCTGGTCGTCGCCGCGACCCTGCTCGATCTCAAGGCGGCCCGACTGCTGCCGTCGGGGGAGGTCGAGGATCCCGAGGACCTGGCGCTGCTGGAGGCCCGCGACCTGCTGTTCGCCCGGCTGCTGCAGTACCGGGCGTTCAAGCTGATGGCCGCCTGGCTGGCCGAGCGCCTGACGCACCGAGGCGCGGCGGCACGCCGCGACCGGGCGGGCTGGAACCCCCGTTCGCCGCGATGATGCCCGAAGTTGCGCATTCCGATCGGCCCCGAGGGCCTCGCCCGGCTCGCGGCGCAGGCGCTGACCCCGACCCCGGTGATCGAGGTGTCCCTCGATCACCTGCACGCCCCCAGCGTCAGCGTTCCCGAACAGGCCGTGCTGATCGTCGATCGACTGCGCCGGGCGGGCACCATGACGTTCCGGTCGCTGGTGGGCGACGCCGACCGGCTCACCGCGATCGCCCGGTTCCTCGCCCTGCTCGAGCTGTTCCGCTCGCACGCGGTCACCTTCGAGCAGGTGGCGCCACTGGCCGAACTCAGCGTCCGGTGGAGCGGGGACGAGTCCGCCGACCTGCGGATCACCGACGACTACACGGCACCGTCCCGGACGGGACGACGCGCCGGCACCCCGACGACGGAGCAGGGCGCTGACCAGCACGGGACCACCAGGGAGCAGAGGGAGATGAGTCAGAGGACCGGAGCGTGAGTGAGCGCGGACGCACGCCGTCGGAGGATGCCGACGGCGCGGCAGGACATCGCCGGCGCCGTCGAGGCACTGCTGCTGATGGCCGACGAGCCGATGCCGGTCGAGGAGCTGGCGGACGCCGTGGGTGCCCCCGCGCAGGTGGTCGAGGACTGCCTCGGCCGGGCTGGTGGAGTTCTACGAACGCACCGGACGCGGGTTCGAGTTGCGTCAGGTCGCCGGGGGCTGGCGCTACTACACCCGCGCCGAGCACGCCGACCTGATCGGGCGGTGGGTCGTGAGCGGGCAGTCGTCACGACTGTCGCACGCCGCCCTGGAGACCCTCGCGGTCATCGCGTATCTGCAACCGATCTCGCGGTCACGGGTGTCGGCCGTGCGTGGCGTCAACGTCGACGGCGTGGTGCGGACGTTGCTCGCCCGCGACCTCATCGCCGAGGTCGGACACGACGAAGAGACCGGCGCCGTGCAACTCGGCACCACCAGCTACTTCCTGGAACGCCTCGGCCTCGCCCGGCTCGACGACCTTCCCCCGATCGCACCGCTGCTGCCCGACGCGCGCTGAACTCGAGGTGGAGTTGTCGGCGCTGGCGGCGACGCTTCCCGAGGCCGGGCGGGGACACGATTCGGAACCACCGGCCCCCGCGGGCGACAATGGAACCGACCATGGCCGCCCCGATGACCATGACGAGCTGGAGGAATGACATGAGCACCGAGACCGAGCCGGACGGCGTACGACTGCAGAAGGTGATCGCCGCGGCCGGAATCGCCTCCCGCCGTGCCAGCGAACAACTCATCGCCGACGGGCGCGTCGAGGTGAACGGCCGGATCGTCACCGAGATGGGCCGCCGGGTCGATCCCGGAGAGCGACCGGATCCGCGTCGACGGCGCCCGCATCCCCCCGCCGCGGCGGCACATGTACCTCGTGCTGAACAAGCCGCGCGGCGTGGTGTCGACCATGGACGACCCCGAGGGGCGCCCACGCTGACCGACTATCTGCCCCGCGTCCAAGTTGAGGCTGTTCCACGTCGGTCGCCTCGACACCGACACCGAAGGGCCTCATCCTGCTGACCAACGACGGCGAGTTCGCCCACCGGATGGCCCACCCGAGCTACCAGGTGCCGAAGACCTACATGGCCGAGGTCGAGGGCATGGTCGACAACTCGATGCTGCGTCGTCTCGAGAAGGGCGTCACCCTCGACGACGGGCCGGTGAAGCCCGACAAGGTGAAGCTCGTGCAGCGCACCGAGACCCGCAGTCTGCTGGCGATCACCCTGCACGAGGGGCGCAACCGGATCGTGCGCCGGATGATGGACACCGTCGGTCACCCCGTGCGGCGGCTCAGCCGCACGCCGATCGGCCCGGTGCGGCTCAACGAGGGCCGGGCCGCGGGACAGCTCGCCGTCGGCGCGTCCCGGGAGCTGACCCGCGACGAGCTGGGGGCGCTGCTCGACCTCGTGGACATGTGACGTGGCGTCCTCGGGTACGGGGCATCGAGACCGAGTACGGCCTCAACCTGAGGATCGACGGGGGTCACGGCTGGCGCCGGGTGGGCAGCGACGAGGCCGCCCGGCAGCTGTTCGCACCGGTGGTCGAGGCCAACGCGGCGACCAACGTGTTCCTTCGCAACGGCGGCCGGCTCTACCTCGACGTCGGCTCCCACCCCGAATATGCGACTCCCGAATGCCGCTCGATCCGCGACCTGATCGCCCACGATCGCGCGGGCGACGCCATCGTCAACCGGCTCGCCGACACCGCGCTGCGACACCTCGAGGAGCAGGGCATGCCGGCGCGGATCACGATCCTCAAGAACAACATGGACTCGCACGGCAACGCCTACGGCAGCCACGAGAACTACCAGATCGCGCGCGAGCCTCGACTACGACCACCTGGCCAGGGCACTGACCCCGTTCCTGGCCACCCGGCAACTGATCTGCGGCGCCGGACGATGGGTGCGCGGGCCCCGCGGGTCCTGGTTCGAACTGAGTCAACGGGCCGAGCACACGTGGGACCCGGTGGCGTCGTCGACGACCCGCTCCCGCCCGTTCATCAACACCCGCGACGAGCCGCACGCCGATCCGGCACCGGCACCGACGACTCCACGTCGTCGTCGGAGACTCGACCCTGTCGCAGGTGACCCTGCTGGTGCGGGTCGGCAGCACCGAATTGGTGCTCCGGGCCATCGAGGACGGTGTCGGGTTCGAGTCGCTCGATCTCGACGACCCCACGCGGGCGATCCGCACGTCGAGCCGGGACCTGCTGGGCCGGAGCCGCTCGACCTGCGCGACGGTGGGCACCTCGCCCCGGTCGACCTGCAGCGGCGGATCTGGGAGAGGGTGGGCGGCTACGCCGACACCGACGAACTGCGCGACGCGCACACGACATGGGGACGTGTGCTCGACGCCCTCACCGACGGGCGGCTCGACCTCCTCGAGGCCGAGATCGACTGGGTCGCGAAGTACCGCATGCTGCGCGCGTGGAGCCGGCGACACGGCGACGACGATGCGCGCCTGGCCCAGCTAGATCTCGCCTGGCACGACATACGCCCAGGTCAGGGGCTGTTCCACCTCGCCGAGGAGCACGGCACGATGCGCCGGGTCGTCGACGGGACCGAGGTCGGGAGGGCGGTCGACACGCCCCCCGCCGACACGCGGGCGGCCTTGCGCGGGCGCTTCGTCGCCTCCGCTCAGGCCGCCCAGCGCCGGTACACGGTCGACTGGATGACGTTCACGGTGCACGACCTGCCCGACGGTATCCTGAGTTGTCCCGACCCCCTGCGAGCGACCGACGAGCGGGTCGACGCGTTGATCGACCGGATGGTGCGCGAGCCACGCGCCGCACGTCCGTTCACGCCGACCCCCTAGCACCCGGACGCCGGCGCGCTCGGATGCTTCGGGTCGGGTAACCTGCACTGGTGAATCTGCGCACCCTGCCCGCCCGCGTGCTTCTCGCCTCCGTCTCCGTGGCCAGTCTGGCCGTGGTCACCGCCTGTGGCGGGTCGTCCGAGTTCGACGAGCAGTAGTCCCACGGCCTCGACCACGCCATCGCTCAACGCGGCGTCCGTCGTCGGCGTCCGCCGCCTCGGCGTCCCCGAGCCCGTCGGCGACGCCGACGGTCAAGAAGAAGTCGGTGAGCAGCATCGACGCGGTCACGGTCACCGGGGCCTTCGGGAAGAAGCCGACGGTGAAGGGCCCGTATCCCTTCGAGATCACCAAGACCCAATCGAAGGTGCTGATCAAGGGCTCGGGCGCGAGCGTCGAGAAGTCGTCGTACGTCACCTTCAACTACGACCTCACCGACGCCACCACGGGCAAGTCGCTCCAGTCGTCGTTCGGATCGGCGCCACTGACCGCCCCGGTGACCGGGCTGATCCCAGGTTTCACCGAGTCGATCGTCGGCAAGAAGGTCGGCGACCGGGTGCTCATGGTGATCAACTCCAAGGACGCCTACGATTCCGTCGGCGGGTCCGGCGACATCAAGGTCGGCGACACGCTGATCTTCGTGGTCGACGTGTTGGGCGTGAGCCGCACCCAGGCGAGCGGCACCACCGTGAAGCCCCCCGCCGGGTTGCCCGCGGTGAGCGTCGACTCGAAGGGCTACCCGAGCCTCAGCATCGACACCGCCAGCGCCCCGCCCACGAAGCTCGTCGTACAGACGCTCATCAAGGGTGACGGCGCCAAGGTGACGGCCGGTGACAACATCCTCGCGCACTACCGCATGTACGACTGGAAGACCGGCAAGCTGTTGGCGTCCGACTACGAGGGGGCTCCCGAAGAGGCGGCGCTCGGTACCCTGCTGTCCGCGTGGCAGAAGGGTCTCGTCGGGCAGACCGTCGGTAGCAGGGTGATGATCATCGCTCCGCCAGCGGACGCCTACCCCAACGGCCGGGCGACGCCGAGCATCGCGGCCGACGCCACGCTCGTGTTCGTCATCGACGTGCTGTACGCCTACCAGTGATCGGTTGAGCTTCCCCGGGCGGATCAATCGGGCGTCGGCGGCCAGGTCCACGACCGCCATACCCCGGGCGATCGAGGTCGATCCTGCCGGCGAGCAGGTCGGCCAGCATGTCCGGCGCCGACCGGTGTGCCGGAAGGCCGGCGGTGACGAACAGCCGCGCCACGACCGAGGCGGTGTCGTGACCCGCGTCCGCGAGCTGTGCGCAGGGTGACGGCACCGTCACGCTTGGCCAGCCGGTCGCCCGAGCGGGTTGAGCGCCAGCCCGACGTGCACGTACTCGGGCTGCGTGAACCCCAGTTGCCGCGCGAGCCACGCCTGCCGGGGTGCGGAGTCGAGAAGGTCGGCGCCGCGGGTCACCTGGGTCACGCCCTGCCGGGCGTCGTCGACGACACTGGCGAGGTTGTACGCCGGGGTTCCGTCGCCCCGGACCAGCACGAAGTCATCGACCAGTCGGGTCACGTCGCCGGCGTGCGCGTCGTGCACGGTGTGATGGACGCCACCGGCCCGCACCCGGATCGCCGCGGGGCGGGTGCGGGCCCTCGCGGCCCGCTGGCTGGTCGACAACCGTGAGCACGTGCCAGGGTAGGGGCGCCATCGGGATCCCTGGGCGGGCGTGCGGAGCCTGGGCCGCCGCGGCGATGTCGCGCCGGCTGCAGAAGCAGGGATACGGTGTCGAGCCGGCCGAGCGCGTCGTGATAGAGACTCGGAGCGCTCCGACTGGCGCACCGGATCGGCGTCCCAGTCGATGCCGACGGCTGCAAGGTCGGCTGAGCTGGCGGCCGGCCACTCCGGGGGCGGAGGCCACCCGCTGCTGGTCGAGATCCTCGATCCGCACGAGGAACCCCAGTCCGCCGCCCCGGGCGAACAACCAGGCCAGCAGCGCCGTGCGCAGGTTGCCCACGTGCAGATCCGACGTGGGACTCGGCGCGAAGCGCCCGGCACCGCTCGACGTCACAAGGCGCACCCTACCTGCGCAGCCGAACGGCCACCGGTCGCGAGTGTTGGTAGCCTCTCAGGGTCGTCGCGACGGTCAGGGAGGTGGGGGATGGCGCCGCGCAAGAGCGAACGGCTCGTCAATCTCACGATCTGCCTGCTGGCCACCAGGTCGCTACCTGTCGCGGGAGCGGATCCGCCAGGCCGTCGAGGGCTACCACGATCTCAGCGACGCCGCGTTCGAGCGCACGTTCGAGCGCGACAAGGACGATCTGCGTGCGATGGGCGTGCCGATCGAGACGGGCAGCAACGACCGCTTCTTCGACGACGAGGTGGGCTATCGGATCGCGCGCGGGAGTTTCGAGCTGCCGCCGGTGAGCTTCACGCCCGACGAGTTGAGCGCGCTGGGGGCGGCGACCCGCGTGTGGCACGAGGCGAGTGCCGCCTCGGCCACGGCGTCGGCGCTGGCGAAGCTGCGGGCCGCCGGCGTCGAACCCGACGCCACCCGGCTCGCGGCGATCGAGCCGTCGATCACGGCCGACGAACCGGCCTTCGACCTCATCTGGTCGGCCACCCTCGAGCGCCGCAGGGTGAGTTTCGGCTACCGGGGCGGCGCCCGACGCGAGATCGAGCCCTGGAGCGTCACTTGGCGCAAGGGACGCTGGTACGTGCTGGGCCGCGATGTCGGGATCGACGAGCCCCGCATGTTCAAGATCTCCCGCATCACCGGCGCACCCGAGCCGGGTCGTGAGCCCGACAGCTACCTGGTGCCCAGCGACATCGACCTTGCCGCACTGGCCCGCAGCCTCGAGCCGGGCGAGCCCGATGCGACCGCCGTCATCGCCGTGCGCGGCGACTACGCCCCCCAGTTGCGTCGCCGCGGCGTGCCCGTCGACCCGCCGGCCGGGTTGCCCTCCGGTTACACGGCCTACGAAGTTCCCTACGCCCGACAGGGCGATCTCGTCGGTGACATCTGCGCGGCGGCCCCCGACGTGCTGCCGATCGAGCCGCCGCATCTGCGCGACGCGGTGATCGCCCGGCTGCGCGGGGTCGTGGCGGTTCACGCATCCTCCGAGCGGGGTGGCGTCGTGAGCACGTCACAAGACCAGGTCGGGCGGCTGCTGTCCTTGATCCCCTACCTTCAGGCGCACCCGGGAATCCGGGTCGACGACGCCGCCGCGGCCTTCGCGGTCAGTCCGGCCCAGATCGTCCGCGACCTGCGGATCGCCTGGATGTGTGGACTCCCCGGCGGTCTGCCCGACGACCTCATCGAGATCGACATGGACGCCGTCGAGGGCACCGGCCGGATCGTCCTCAGCAATGCCGACTTCCTGTCCCGCCCGATGCGGTTCACCCGCGACGAAGCGATGAGCCTCGTCGTGGCGCTGCGGGTGGTGGCCGAGGTGGCGTCGGGCGATTCGGCCGACGCGGTGCGCGGTGCCCTCGCCAAGCTGGAGGCCCTCACCGACGACGAGCGACACCCGCCGGGTCGCGATCCGGGTCGAGAGCGGTGCAAGCCCTGTCCGTGACGTGCTCGACCTCGGCGATCTCGCGCGGCGTGCGGGTGCGGCTCACCTACGACGGACTGGTGCGTGGGCGCACGACGACACCGCAGGTCGATCCGGCCCGCATCGACCTGCGCGACGGTGCCGCCTACCTCCAGGCGTTCAGCCTCGACCGCCGCGCCTGGCGCACCTACCGCCTCGACCGGATCGTCGCGGCCGATCCGACGGGGGAGCCGGTCGACGATCACGGCCCGGCGCCCGTGCCGGCCCGGCAGTGGTTCGACGACGGGCGCGGCGACAACACCGTCACCCTGGCGTTGCGCCCGGCCTCCCGATGGATCACCGAGTACTACCCGATGGCCGACACGCCCGACCACCTGGTCGCCCCCGACGGCTGGGAGCTGGCCACATTCCCGGTGGCCGATCCCCGGTGGCTCACCGCCCTGCTGCTCCGCCTGGGCGACGACGTCCGGGTCGTCCACCCTAGCGGCGCGCAGCGGGATGCCGTCGAGCGGGCGCGGGAGGCGCTGGCCCTGATGGGGCGGGCGGCGGGGCGTCGCCGAGACGAGCCGGCTCACTGGCCGTCCGGATTGAGGCCCGGGGCGTTTCTTGCGGGCGGCCGGGCGTTGGCTATTGTTGAGGTCGGCGCGTCGTGCGCGCCGCCTCGCACCCGGGTGGACATCCCCGCCGGGGAGGGTGTGAGATCTCACGGGCATCCCCGTCCGTGAGAGGAAGGAATTGAACATGTTGTCGCACGTCGTCGTGGGGCTGAGCCTGCATCCCCTGGAACTGCTGGGAGGAACCTACGACTGGCTGATCCTCCTGGTGGTGGCCGTTTTGTTGTTCGGTGGCACCCGCCTCGCCGGCATCGGCAAGGGCGCGGGTCGCGCCATCCGCGAATTCAAGGAGGAGACGGGTTCGCTGGGCAAGGCGACAGCGAAGCAGTTGAACCCGACCCCCGCCCGGCCGCCCCCGCGGCCGAGGCCGAGGCTTCCGGCGTCCCGCAGGAGGCCGACCAGAAGACCGAAACCGCCTGAGCACCGACTGACGAATCAGACACCTCCGATGTCATCGATGGCCAAAACCCGCCGTTTCGACCTGTCCTGGCTGAAGCCACCGAAGCCTGCCGAGGACGGGCGGATGGCGCTCGTCGACCACCTGCGCGAGTTCCGGTACCGCCTCATCGTCGCGGTGTCGGCGATGATCATGGTGGCATTCGTCGCGTGGTACTTCTTCCAGGGGCTGTTCCGGGTCGTCATGTGGCCGCTCGACCAGGCGGTGACCGCGATCCAGCGGACCGGCCCGACCTGCCCATCAAGGTCAGCTACGAGGGCATCGCCTCACCGTTGCTGCTACGGCTCGAAGTGTCGGTGATCGCCGGTTGATCATCAGTTGCCCGGTGTGGCTCTACCAGTTTTGGGCGTTCATCGTGCCGGGACTGTACGCCCGTGAACGGCGGTTGGCGCTGACCTTCCTCGCCAGCGCCATGCCGCTGTTCCTCTCGGGGGTCGCGGTCGGCTACTTCATCATGCCGCGCGGCTACCAGTTCATGTTGGGCTTCGTTCCGCAGGACTCCAATGCGCTGTCGCTGCTGGAGGCCAACAACTTCCTGGCCACCGAGATGAAGATCGTCCTGCTGTTCGGCTTCAGCTTCCTCCTGCCGGTCGTGCTGGTGATGCTCAACTTCCTCGGCGTGATCACCGGAGACCAGTTGCGACGGTTCCGCAAGTTCGGCATCTTCTTGTGCTTCGTGTTCGCCGCGGTCGTCACGCCGTCGACCGACCCGTTCTCGATGACCGCGCTCGCCCTGCCGATGGCGCTGCTCTACTACATCGCCGAGGTCGTCAGCCGCCGCCACGACAAGCGCAAGGCCGAGGCCGCCGAACTCGCCGAACTCGCCGACGTCGACTGAGCCCGCCCCGAACGCGACGACACGTGGGCACCGAGTTCCGCTACGACGGGCGCACCGTCACCCTCGTCGTCAACCCCACCAGTGGTCGCGGACGCGCCGGTCGGCTGCTGCCCGGAGTGTGCGCCGACCTGCTCACGGCCCTGCCCGATGCCCATCTGCGGGTGCACCGCACAACCAGTTTCGCCGACGCCCGGCTGCGCTGCATCCAGGCGGTCGACCGGGCGCGTCCGAGCGCACCCGGAGAACCTGGCGACGTGCTGCTCGTCATGGGCGGCGACGGGATGGCCCATCTCGGCGTCAACGCGTGCGCAGGCACCGATGTCGCGCTCGGCATCATCCCGGCCGGCACAGGCAACGACTTCTGCCGCGGTGCGGGGCTGCCGACCAGTCCCTCGCACGCCATCAGGGCCGTGCTCGACGGCGCGGTTCGACGGGTCGATCTCGCCCAGGTGACGGGTCGACCTCGTAGGGGGGCGGAACGGCGCTTCATCGGGTCGGTCGTGTCGACCGGCTACGACGCCCGGGTCAACAGGCGGGCGAACGCGATGCCCGGCCGGCTCGGCGAGCCTGGCCTACGGGTGGGCGGCGATCAAGGAACTGACGATGTTCGAACCCCTGACCTACCGGCTCAGTATCGACGGGGAACTGCTCGAACTTCCCGCGATGCTCATCGCCGATCGGTAACGGCGGGGTGTTCGGTGGTGGGATGCGCGATGTGCCCCGACGCCCGGGTCGACGACGGCGTCCTCGACGTGACGATCATCCACCCGGTGAGCCGGGCCACCCTGCTCCGGCTGCTCCCGGCGATGTACACGGCGCGGTTTCGTTCGTGATCCCGCCGTCGAGCGACTCACCGCGCACGAGGTGCGGGTCGACGGCGACGGGCTGTTCGCGATGGCCGACGGCGAGGAACTCGGCGAGGTGCCGCTCACCGTCAGCTGCCGGGCGGGGATCCTGCCCGTGCTGGGCTGACCCTGGGCCGACCCCGGCCCGGGGTGTTCGACCCCCCTCGAGCTATACTCGGGCGCTCCACGGGTTCCGTCGACGCAGCCCAGATACGAAAGCGAGTACCCGCATGATGCATCCACTGATCGGCCTCCCGATGGGTCCGGAATGGCTAGTTCTCCTGGTGGTGGTGGTCCTCCTGTTCGGAGGGTCGCGCCTGGCCGGTCTCGGAAAGGGCACCGGCCGCGCCATCCGCGAGTTCAAGGAGGAGACGCAGGGCATCAAGGAGCAGCGGGCGGCGAACGGCAAAGACGCTAAGAACCGGCGGACGACGACAAGTGAGGACAAGGGCACCTGCTCCAAGAACGAGCCTCCGACGGGAACCGCCGCCATTCGCGGAACCGGCCGGCCCGGCATGACGGGCCGGTGGGTTGAGCCCGCTAGGCTCGGGGGTGATGGACACCACCCAGCCCGCGGGCCCGCCCTCAGCCGGCAGCACCCCGGAGGCCGTGCCGCGGAGTTCGCCGCCGGATACGGCTTTCCCCTCGATCCCTACCAGGTCGACGCCTGCGGGCACGTGCGGGACGGGCGCGGCGTCCTCGTGGCGGCGCCCACCGGCGCCGGGCAAGACGGTGGTCGGCGAGTTCGCCGTGTGGTCGGCGGTGCACTCCGCGCGCAAGTGCTTCTACACCACCCCGATCAAGGCCCTGTCGAACCAGAAGTACCACGACCTCGTCGAGCGATACGGCGCCGACAGGGTCGGCCTGCTGACCGGTGACAGTTCGGTCAACGGTGAGGCGCAGATCGTCGTGATGACCACCGAGGTGCTGCGCAACATGATCTATGCCGGCTCGCACACGCTGGCGAACCTCGGATACGTCGTCATGGACGAGGTGCACTACCTCGCCGACCGTTTCCGCGGCGCCGTGTGGGAGGAGGTCATCATCGGGCTCGCGCGCCGACGTGCAGCTCGTCTGCCTGTCGGCGACCGTGAGCAACGCCGAGGAGTTCGGCGAATGGCTCGAAGAGGTGCGCGGTGACGTCCGCGTGGTCGTGTCCGAACGCCGACCCGGTGCCGCTGTTCCAGCACGTTCTGGCGGGTCGCGAGCTCGTCGACCTGTTCGAGGGTGAGGCGCCCACGGCACGCGCCCTCCCGTCGGAGACTCCGCCGCCGGTCAACTCCCACCTCATGCGGTTGGCCACCCGCGAGTCACGGCTGCTGCGCGACAGTTCCCGGCGTCCGAGGGGACGCTCCGGTAAGGGCAAACAGAGCCGTCGCATACGGCAGCGGGCGTTACGGCGGGGCGTCGTCGCGCGGGCATCAGGAGCGGGCCGGGGAGGAGACTCGGCACCCGCCCCGCGAGCAGGGCGCAGATGATCGAGCAACTCGAGACGGGCCCGCCTGCTGCCCGCCATCGTGTTCGTCTTCTCCCGGCAGGGCTGCGACGGCGCCGTCCGCCAGGTCGTCGGGTCGCGACTGCGGTTGACGACCCGGGCCGAGGCGAACCAACTGCTCGCCATCGCCGAACGGCACCTCGGCGGGCTGAGTGTCGGCCGACCACGACGTGCTCGACCTCGACCGGTTCCGCGACGCCCTGAGCCGGGGGGTGGCGGCCCACCACGCGGGCGTGCTGCCGGCCTGCAAGGCGGTGGTCGAGGAGGCCTTCGCGGCCGGCCTGCTCAAGGTCGTGTTCGCCACGGAGACCCTCGCGCTCGGCATCAACATGCCCGCACGCACAGTGGTCATCGAGAAGCTCGTCAAATACAACGGCGAGACCCATGCCGACATCACACCCGGCGAGTACACGCAACTCACCGGGCGGGCCGGGCGACGTGGCATCGACGTCGAGGGGCATGCGGTCGTCGTATGGCAGCCGGGCATGGACCCCCGTGCGGTGGCGGGTCTCGCGTCCCGGCGCACCTATCCGCTGAGGTCGTCGTTCGCCCCCACCTACAACATGACCGTCAACCTCGTGTCGCGGGTCGGACGCCACCCGGCGCGACGGTTGCTCGAGCAGAGTTTCGCCCAGTTCCAGACCGACCGTTCGGTCGTCGGACTGGCTCGCACGGTCGACCGGAACAGTGAGGCGATCGCGCAGTATCTCGAGGCCGCGGCCTGCGACCGGGGCGACTTCGCCGAGTACGCGCGACTGCGCGAGCAGGCCAACCAATTGGAGGCCGAGGCGGTACGACTGCGCAAGGCCGACCGGCGCGCGGAGGCGTTCGACGCGTTGACCCGGCTCGAGCCGGGCGACATCGTGCACGTGCCCGCCGGCCGGCACCGGGGATGGGCCGCGGTGCTCGACGTCGGCCACGGTCAGGAACCCCACCCGTTCGTCGTCACCGAGGCACGCGAGTTCGTCCGACTCACCCTCGACGACTTCCCCGTGCCGGTGTCGGCCGTCGGCAGGTTGCGGATCCCACGCAAGTTCGACCCGCGTCGAGCCGGCGGCCCGGAGATGGCTGGCGTCGTCGTTCCTCGCCAAGCTGGAGGCCCTGGAGCCCGCCGTGCTGCGCCCCGACAAGGGGCCGAGCGACGCGGAGATGCACCGAACGGATCGCCGAGCTGCGGGCCGGGATCCGTGCCCACCCGTGCCACGACTGCCCCGAGCGGGAGAGCCACGCACGGTTCGCCGAACGGGCCATGCGGCTCGAGCGTGAAACGTCGCAGGCCGCGGCCAAGGCGCAGGTGCGCACCAACACGATCGCCACCCGCTTCGACCGGTTGTGCGGCGTGCTCGAATCGCTCGGCTACCTCGAACCGGCCGACGCCGGGGAACCCGCCGGTGAGGGGAACTCACCGTGACCCAGCCCGGGCGGATGCTGTCGCGGATCTACTCGGTGCTCGACCTCGTCACCGCCGAATGCGTGCGCGACGGGGTGTTCGACGGGCTCACCCACCCCCAACTCGCCGCGGTGATCAGCTCGCTGGTCTACGAGTCGCGCCGCACCGACGCCGGGCGGCCGGCGCGGATGCCCGACCGGGCCAGCGAGCAGGCCCAGCAACGGCTGCGCGACACGTGGCGCCGGGTGGGACTGGTCGAGCGGGACTTCCGGGTCGAGCGCGCCCCCGCCCCCGACATCGGGTTCGCCGAATCGGCCTACGGATGGGCATCCGGCTGGACCCTGGCCGACGTGCTCGACCACAGTGGACTGTCCGCCGGAGACTTCGTCCGGTGGGTGCGCCAGGTGATCGACTTCGCCGGCCAGATCGCCGACGCGGTGGGGCCCGGCGATCTGCGGCGCACCGCCCGGGAAGTCGTCGTGGCGATGCGCCGCGGCGTCATCGAGTACGACATCGACGAGGATTGAGCTACCATGACCCAGACACGATCACCGACACGCCCCGCCGGACGCCAACTGTTGCCCGGGCAGACCTGCCGCATCCACGTGAGTTCCGCGCGACGGCGACCGGCTGCTGTACACGACGTCGGAGCGGCTCTACGAGGCGCCGAACTGGGCATCCGACGGCCACCTCGTCATCAACGGCGACGGACTGCTGTGGGACCTGCCGCTCGACGGGTCGAGCGAGCCGCGCGCCATCGACGACCCCCGGCCTGCGCCCGGTGAACAACGACCACCTGCTGTCGCCCGACGGTGCAGACCATCTACGCGTCCGCCAACGACGGTCACATCCACGCGGTTCCCCGCCACGGGGGCCCGGCGCGGCGGATCACGCCCGACGACGGGCGGCTGCACTTCCTGCACGGCGTCGACCCGACCGGCGAACTGCCTCGCCTACGTGGCGATCACGCTCGGCGAGCCGACCGTGTGGGTCGGCCACGTGCGGGTCATCGGCGTCGACGGCACCGACGACCGGCCGGTCACCGCGGCCGGCGGAGCGGCACGACGACGGGCGCCGAGTACTCGGCCGACGGCGAGTGGATCATGGTCAACACCGAGCGGTTCACCACCGCCGCGGGCCACGCCCAGCTCGCCCGGGTGCGGCCCGACGGCAGCGGCCTCGAACGCCTCGCCGAGTCCGAGCGGGCCGACTGGTTCCCGCACCTGTCGCCCGACGGCCGCCACGGCGTCTACATCAGCTTCCCGGCCGGAACGCTCAGGGCCACCCCGAGAACCTGACGGTGCGGCTCGTGCTCATCGAGGCGCCCGAGTGGCGGCGTCCAGTGCGCACGATCGAGCTCTTCGGGGGGCAGGGCACGATCAACGTGAACAGCTGGGCGCCCGACTCGGCGTCGTTCGCCTGGGTCGACTACCCGCTGCACCGATAGGCGGGCCGACGGGCGACCGGTCGATACGATGGCCGGCATGGGTGTGGCCGTGCGCGTGATCCCGTGTCTCGACGTCACCGACGGTCGGGTCGTCAAGGGCGTCAACTTCGAGAACCTCCGCGATGCGGGTGATCCGGTCGAGTTGGCGCGCCTGTACGGCGATTCCGGCGCCGACGAACTCACCTTCCTCGACATCTCGGCCTCCGCAGACGGGCGTGCCACCACCCTCGACATGGTCGCCCGGTGCGCCGAGACCGTCTTCATCCCGCTGACCGTCGGTGGGGGAGTCGGCGGCGCCGCCGACGTCGACAACCTGCTGCGCCACGGCGCCGACAAGGTCGGGATCAACACCGGGGCGATCCGGCGTCCGCAGGCGATCGACGAGATCGTCGAACGGTTCGGCAACCAGGTGCTCGTGCTCAGCCTCGACGCCCGCCGCGAGCCGGGCCGCCCTCCGGGTTCGGCGTCACCACCCACGGCGGACGCCGCTCGGCGGGCCTGGACGCCATCGCCTGGGTCCGGGAGGCGTGCGACCGGGGCGTGGGCGAGGTGCTGCTCAACTCGATGGACGCCGACGGCACCACCAGCGGATTCGACCTCGAGATGATCCGTGCGGTGCGCGAGGTCGTCGACGTGCCGCTCGTCGCCTCGGGCGGCGCCGGGAAGCCCGAGGACTTCGTCGCGGCCGCGCGGGCCGGCGCCGACGCCGTGCTCGCCGCCAGCGTCTTCCACTACGGCACGCTGACGGTCGCCGAGGTGAAGCGCGCGATGCGCGAGGCGGGCATCGAGGTGCGCTGAGGCGCGTCGGCCGGTTCCACGAGGCCGCGACCGGCCCCGGCCGGTGCCCGTCGGCGTACGACCGTGCCATCGGCGTACGACCGTGCCACCCGATCCGACCCGGTCGTACGCCGCGACGGCCGTCTCGTACGCCGCCGCGATCGGACCGCGGGTCGGTGCGTACGGCCACAGGTCCCGGCTAGGGTCGGACGCATGGACGACTGCCTGTTCTGCCGGATCATCGCCGGGGAGCTGCCCTCCCGCACCATCTACGAGGACGCCTCCACCATCGCCTTCCTCGACATCCAGCCGTGGGGGACCGGCCATTCGCTCGTGCTGCCCCGGCGGCACGTGGCGTCGCTGCTCGAGGATCCCGGGGCGCTGGCCGAGATCGCCCCGCAGGTCGGCGAGGTCTCCCGGCTGCTCGTCGAGCGACTCGGTGCCGACGGCGTCAACGTGCTGTGCAACGCCGGCGCGGCCTCCGGCCAGGAGGTCATGCACCTGCACGCGCATGTGATCCCGCGATACGCGGCCAGTCCCGGCATCCAGAACATGCGCTCGCACCCGCACGACGACCTCGACGCCGTGCACGCCCGGATCGTCGGGCGCTGAGCGCCTCGGCGTCCAGATGGCGAGACCCGCCGCCCGGACGTTTGACGCCCTCCGTGTGCGCGGGGAGACTGTGGTCATGCAGTTCGTGCTCGTAGTCGTCTGAGCGCTCCGTCCAGTCTCTGGTCGCAGCGCTTCCTCCGTTCGCCCGTCGGGCAACGGGGGTTTTTTATTGGCCGGGAACGGGCGCTGCCGACAGCCCGCACCGGTCGTGGTGGACCGGCGGAACCGGCCCGCCGGGCAGGACGGCACGGACGCCGGCCGGGTGAGGGTCACCCGGCCTCGAAGGAAGGGACACCCGATGCACAGCGGATCCACTCTCACTGGAGCGCAGGCGCTCGTGGCCTCGCTCGAGAAGCTCGGTGTCGAGGTGGTCTTCGGGATCCCCGGCGGCGCGATCCTGCCGCTCTACGATCCCCTCTACGACTCGAGCGTGCGGCACATCCTCTGCCGCCACGAGCAGGGCGCGGGGCACGCCGCCGAGGGGTACGCGCTGGCCACCGGGCGGGTCGGCGTGTGCATCGCCACGTCGGGGCCCGGCGCCACGAACCTGGTGACCCCGCTCGCCGACGCCTACATGGACTCCGTGCCGATCGTGGCCATCACCGGCCAGGTCAACTCGGCGTTCATCGGCACCGACGCCTTCCAGGAGGCCGACATCCGGGGCATCACGATGCCGGTGACCAAGCACAACTTCCTGGTCAAGCGCGCCGAGGACATCCCGGCCGCGATCAAGCACGCCTTCCACCTGGCCGAGACCGGACGTCCCGGTCCGGTGCTGGTCGACATCGCCAAGGACGCCCTGGCCGCCAGCGCTCCCTTCGTCTGGCCGTCCGGCATCGACCTTCCCGGCTACAACCCGACCGTCAAGCCGCACGCCAAGCAGATCCGCGAGGCGGCCAAACTGATCGCCGCGGCCAAGCGTCCGGTGCTCTACATCGGCGGCGGGGTGGTCAAGGCGCGGGGCAGCAAGGAACTCGCCGAACTGGTGGCGCTCACCGACATTCCGGTCGTCACGACCCTGATGGCCCGCGGCGCGTTCCCCGACAGCCACGAGCTGAACATGGGCATGCCGGGCATGCACGGCACGGTCGCGCGCGGTCGGAGCCCTTCAGCGTGCCGACCTCCTCATCGCGGTGGGCACCCGCTTCGACGACCGGGTCACCGGACGCCTCGACTCCTTCGCACCGCACGCCAAGGTGATCCACGCCGACATCGACCCGGCCGAGATCTCCAAGAACCGGCTCGCCGACCTGCCGATCGTCGGCGATGCCCGGGCCGTGCTCGGCCTGCTGCGCCACGAACTCGAGTCCAGCGAACTGCAGGACTACAGCGAGTGGCACAGCTTCCTCGCGAGCCTCAAGCGGCGTTATCCGACCGATGTGACCCCCGAGCACGACGGCATGCTCAATCCCCAGTTCGTCATCAGGCGGATCGGCGAGATCACCGGCCCCGATGCGATCTACGTGGCGGGTGTCGGCCAGCACCAGATGTGGGCCGCGCACCTGCTGCCGCACGAGCGGCCCGACAAGTGGCTGAACTCCGGCGGCGCCGGGACGATGGGCTACTGCGTGCCGGCGGCGATGGGGGCCAAGGCCGCGCGTACCCGACAAGGTCGTGTGGGGGGTCGACGGTGACGGCTGCTTCCAGATGACCAACCAGGAACTGGTCACCTGCGCGCTGAACGACATCCCGGTGAAGATCGCGATCATCAACAACGGCGTGCTCGGCATGGTCCGCCAGTGGCAGACGCTGTTCTACGACAAGCG
Source organism: uncultured Actinomycetota bacterium (assembly GCA_963798885.1). Taxonomy (GTDB): domain Bacteria; phylum Actinomycetota; class Actinomycetes; order Propionibacteriales; family Propionibacteriaceae; genus JAJYQH01. The sequence continues at coordinate 37,165 of CAWCUX010000014.1, forward strand.
CTATTCCAACACCGACCTGCACTCGTCGCGGGTGCCCGACTTCGTCAAGCTCGCCGAGGCGATGGGCTGCGTCGGCCTGCGGGCCGAGACCGTCGATCGAGGTCGACGAGGTGATCAAGAAGGCGCTCGAGATCAACGACCGCCCGGTCGTGGTCGAGTTCGTCGTCAGCAAGGACGCCATGGTGTGGCCGATGGTGGCCGCGGGGACCAGCAACGACGACATTCAGGTCGCTCGGGACATGGCTCCCGACTGGGAAGAGGAGGTCCTGTGAAGACCCATACCCTGAGCGTCCTGGTGCTCAACAACCCCGGCGTCCTCACCCGGATCGCCGCGCTGTTCAGCCGGCGCGGGTTCAACATCGAGTCGCTCGCCGTCGGCCCCACCGAGCGCACCGACATGTCGCGGATGACGGTGGTCGCGGCGGTCGACGACGACCTCGTGCTCGAGCAACTCGTCAAGCAGCTGAACAAGCTCGTGGAGGTGATCAAGGTGCTCGAGCTCGGCGACGCGTCCGTGCGCCGGGAGCTGGTGCTGATCAAGGTGCGCTCCGACGTCGAGAACCGCAGCCGGATCGTCGACACGATCGAACTGTTCCGCGGCAAGACCGTCGACGTCGATCACGAGTCGCTGACCGTGGAGGCCACGGGCAGCCGCGAGAAGCTCGACGCGCTGATCAACATGCTCGAGCCCTTCGGGATCCTCGAACTCGTGCAGTCCGGCCAGGTCGCGGTCGCGCGCGGATGCGCGCACCATCAGACGAGCGCACCGGCCCGAATCGCGTACCCAGCGCGCCCTCAGCTGATCGTCCGCCGGCGGCGTCCGGCACCGGCGCAGCCACTCCACACCCCGGTAGCATCACACAGTTCCCAGACCTACAGGAGACAACACATGGCCACCATGTTCTACGACGACGACGCCGATCTGTCGATCATCCAGGGCCGGACGGTCGCGGTCATCGGCTTCGGCTCCCAGGGCCACGCCCACGCGCTGAACCTGCGCGACTCGGGTGTCGACGTGCGGGTCGGCCTGCCCGAGGCCAGCAAGTCGCGGGCCAAGGCCGAGGCGCAGGGCCTGCGGGTGCTGAGCCCCGCCGAGGCGACGGCGGAGGCCGACCTCATCATGATCCTGGCCCCCGACCAGCACCAGCGGAAGCTGTACGCCGAGTCGATCGAGCCGAACCTCCAGGATGGCGACGCCCTGTTCTTCGCCCACGGGTTCAACATCCGCTTCGGCTACATCACAGCCGCCCGCCGGCGTCGACGTGTGCATGGTCGCCCCGAAGGGCCCGGGCCACCTGGTGCGTCGCGAGTACGCCGACGGCCGCGGCGTCCCGGTGATCGTCGCGGTGGAGCAGGACGCCACGCGGCGAGGCCTGGCCGCTGGCGCTCAGCTACGCCAAGGGCATCGGTGGCCTGCGCGCCGGCGGCATCAAGACCACCTTCACCGAGGAGACCGAGACCGACCTGTTCGGCGAGCAGGCCGTGCTGTGCGGCGGCATGTCGGCGCTGGTCGCAGTCGGGCTTCGAGACCCTGGTGGACGCCGGATACCAGCCCGAGGTCGCCTACTTCGAGTGCCTGCACGAGATGAAGCTCATCGTCGACCTCATGTACGAGGGCGGCATCGCGAAGCAGCGCTGGAGCGTCTCGGACACCGCCGAGTTCGGCGACTATGTCTCGGGCCCGCGGATCATCGACCAGCACGTCAAGGACTCGATGAAGGCCGTGCTCGCCGACATCCAGTCCGGCGCGTTCGCCAAGCGGTTCATCGACGACCAGGACGCCGGGGCGCCGGAGTTCAAGCGCCTGCGCGCCGAGGGCGAGCAGCACCCGATCGAGGCCACCGGCCGCGAACTGCGCAAGCTGATGGCGTGGGTGAAGTCGAGCGACTCCGACTACGTCGAGGGCACCGCGTCGCGCTGAGCGAACCACCGACGAGAACGGCCCCCGGAGTGATCCGGGGGCCGTTCGCCCGTCCCGGGGGCCGAGTCCGTCGTGCGCGTCGGCCCGCCCGGCCCGGCCCCACCGGGCGGGCCAAGCCGCACCGTTCCTGCGAAATTGACCCCACCTGCCATACCCGCCTCGCCACGGTATGGCAGGTGAGGCGAATATCGCAGAGGTTCGGCAGGTTCGAGCCGGCGGACGCGGCGACGGCCGGGTCAGGCGGTGATCCGGATGTCGGCGTCCTTCTGGGGCAGTTCGATCCAGGTCTTCCCCGGGGCGAGCTTCAGCGGCGTTCCGTCGGAGCAGGTGAAGCTGAACGGCTTCTCGACGCCGGCCTTCTTCCAGGTGCCGGTGACGTAGCGGCCACCGTGGGCGTAGTGGAAGCTCCCCGAGGTGTTGACGATGTCGACCACCGGATCGGTTCCACCGGTGCCCGACCAGATCTTGGCCATGTGCCAGTGGGCGCGGATCACGAGCACGTTGTCGGTCGCGATCCGCACTCCGTTCGCTGTCACGTGCTTGCCCCACGGCTCGCTGCGCAGGTACCTGTGGCTGGATGAGTCGTAGCTGTAGCTCATGTCGTAGGTGTGTCCCGAGCCGTAGGGCACGGAGATCGTCCGGGCCGTCTTGCCCCGGGCCGTCGACACGCCGGCGTCGGTGAACGCGTAGGGCAGGTAGGGCTGCGGCGGCTTCTTCATGGTCCGGGCGAGCTTCGCCAACACCGCCGGGTGGGCGACGACTGCCTTGTCGTAGTAGTACTTGCCGCTGATCTGGTAGACCCGGCTCGAGTCGATGCCGTAGGCGCCGGTGCCCCGCATCGCGAGATAGGGCTTGTCCTCGATGTAGTCGGCGTAGTGGTGGAGGTAGTTGACGACCCACTGCATCGCTCCGGTGTTGGCGAACACCGGTCGGATCGGGCTCAGCAGCGGGATGTCGACCGGACGCACCGAGCGGATGGGGTTGACTCCGGCCGGGAACCTGCTGTGGAACACCGCGCAGAAGCGCGTGTACGCGGGACCGTTGGGCTCCACGAAGACGATGTCGGCCTGGTCGATGCCCAGCTGGGGGTACTCCCGTTGCAGGTTGGGTACCTTGACGGCCACCGCCGGATGGTTGAGAGCGGACGGGTCGGAGATCAACTGCCCGGTGAGCGGCGCCCGGGGACGGGTGTCGAGGCTGGGTGTGGGGCTCGCCGGCGTGGGGCTGGGGGTGGGGGTGGCGCTCGTCGCGCTCGGCGTGGCGGCGTCGGTTGACGCTGCGGAACCGGCCGCCGATTGCGATGTGTCGCTCGATCCCGAGCAACCGGTCGCCGCCAGCCCGGCCAGCCCGAGCGACCCGGTGATGAGCGTGCGTCGCGTGACCCGATCCATGGTCTCTCCCTCGTCCGCTCGCATCCTAGGGTCGGCACGGGCCAGGTGCGAGCGGGGACGCGCCGCCGGGATCAGCCGAGGCGAGTCGCGATCCGGTCACCCACGGCGCTCGTGGATGCCTTGCTGGCGCCGCGCTCGGCGATGTCCTGTTCGACCGCAGTCTCGATCCTGCGGGCGTCGTCCTGGCGTCCGAGGTGGTCGAGTAGCAGTGCCATCGAGCTGATCGCCGCGGTGGGGTCGGCGACCTGCTTGCCGGCGATGTCGGGCGCCGAACCGTGCACGGGCTCGAACATCGAGGGGAACTCGCGGCTGGGATTGATGTTGGCGCTGGCCGCCAACCCGATGCCCCCGGTGACGGCCGCAGCCAGGTCGGTGACGATGTCGCCGAACAGGTTGTCGGTGACGATGACGTCGAACTGGCTCGGGTCGACCACCATCGCGATCATCGCCGCGTCGATGTGCAGGTAATTGGTGCTCACCTCGGGGAACTCGCGGCCCACCTCGGTGAAGATCCGATTCCACAGCCGACCGGCGTTGACCAGCACATTGTGCTTGTGCAACAGCGTGAGCTTGCGGCGACGACGCATGGCCCGCTCGTAGGCGTCACGCACGACCCGCTCGACGCCGTAGGCGGTGTTGACGCTCACCTCGGTGGCGAGCTCGTGCGGCGTCCCCGTACGCACGGTGCCGCCGTTGCCGCAGTAGAGGCCCTCGGTACCCTCGCGCACCACGACGAAGTCGATCTGCTTGCCCGAGACCACCGCGTCGGCGAGCGGCGTCGCGACGCCCGGGTAGAGCTTGCTCGGGCGCAGGTTGACCGCGTGATCGAAGGCGAACCGCAGCTTCAGCAGCAACCCGCGCTCCAGCAGTCCGCTGGGGATCTCCGTCGATCCCGGTGCCGCGCCGACAGCGCCCAGCACGATCGCATCGACCCCAGCCAGTTCGTCGAGCACCGAGTCGGGGAGCACCTCGCCGGTACGCAGCCAGCGGTCGGCGCCGAGGTCGTAGTCGACGAACGCGAAGGTGTTCTCGCCCACTGCGGCCCGGAGCACCTTGAGTGCCTCCGCGGTCACCTCGGGGCCGATGCCGTCGCCGCCGATGACGGCGATCGTGGGGGTGGCGGGGGGTGTCACGTCAGAGCTCATGCGCAGCAGGATAGGGCAGCGGCGCGTCCCCACCCCGGCCCCCACACGCTCACGGACGCCGCGGTCAGCCGGTACGCGGGCCGCCACGAGGTCGAGGCCCCGGCGGCGGAGTCGCCGCTCGGAAATCCGCCTCTTGAGTCGGTGGACGACCGAGCTACGTTACGTGTGAACGTTAACACTCATCGGGGCGGCAGCGCGGTCGCCCGGGGGCTCGCGCGCTCCACCTGAAGCAAGGAGGCTGAGTCATGAGTATTCACGCAGGTCACGAAGACGCGGACGTACGTTCCGAGGGTCGGGTCGAGGTCGGGGCCGACGCCGTGGAGCCCTCCCGTCGACGTGTGCTGCGTAGGGCTGGAATGGCGACCGCATCACGGTCATCCAGCGGGGAGTCATGACACTCGACCAGCGCACCGCCGACACCTCGCTCGAGGAGTTGATGGACTACATGGTGTCAGAATTCCACCACCAGGTGGAGTCCGGCCGCGCCGAACGGCCCTCCTGAGGCCGGCGCGGGCGCGGGGGCGCCGCGGCGATTGCCGGGTGGAGCCGGACCTCCGGTCCCACCCGGCTCGCCTAAAGTACGGTGCATGGCCCTGACCTTTGACACCGTGGATCACCAGCCCCACCACCACGCCTCGGACGCCGACATCGCCGCGGTTCATGCGAACCCCGGGTTCGGCACGTATTTCACCGACCACATGGTGGTGGCCGACTGGACCACGGAGCGGGGCTGGCACGACGGCCGGGTGCAGCCCTACGGCCCGTTCCAGATCGACCCGGCCTCGGCCGTGCTGCACTACGCCCAGGAGATCTTCGAAGGGCTCAAGGCCTACCGTCACGGCGACGGGTCGGTGTGGCTGTTCCGCCCCGAGAAGAACGCCGAGCGTTTCGCCCGGTCGGCACGCCGGCTGGCCCTTCCCGAACTGGCGGCCGGCGACTTCGTGGGCAGCATCGAGGCCCTCGTGCGCGCCGACCAGCGTTGGGTGCCGCGCGGGGCCGACCAGAGCCTGTACCTGCGCCCGTTCATGGTCGCCAACGAGAACTTCCTCGGCGTCCGCCCCGCCCACCGCGTGCTGTACTCGGTGATCGCCTCGCCGGTCGGCGCCTACTTCACGGGGGGCGTGCAGCCGGTCGACATCTGGATCAGCACCGACTTCACCCGCGCCGCTCCCGGAGGCACCGGTGCCGCCAAGTGCGGCGGCAACTACGCGGCGTCACTGCTGCCGCAGCAGCAGGCCCACGAACAGGGCTGCTCCCAGGTGCTGTTCCTCGACGGCCGTGAGCAGAAGTGGATCGAGGAACTCGGCGGCATGAACATGTTCGTCGTCACGAGCGATGACCGGCTCGTCACGCCCGAACTCACCGGCAGCATCCTCGAGGGTGTCACCCGTGATTCCATCCTGCAGGTGGGAGGCGAACTCGGCCTCGAGCCGGAGGAACGACGGCTGTCGATCGACGAGCTCCGAGAGGGGGTCGCGTCGGGCCTGGTCACCGAGGTGTTCGCGTGCGGCACGGCGGCGGTCGTCACCCCGATCAACCGCTTCAGGTCGGTCGCCGACGACATCCGGGTGCCGGGCGCGCCCGGCCGCTACACCATGGAGATCCGCCAGCGGCTGCTCGACATCCAGTCGGGTCACCGCGCCGATTCCTACGGGTGGATGCACCGCGTGGTCTGATGCGCGACCCGCCGGGTGAGGTTGCTGGGCACCATCCAGGTCGCGAGACCGGCGTCTCGGACGCCGGTCGAGGCAGCACACTGGTTCGGGCGTGCGCGGCGTCGCGCCACCATGACGGGCGTCACTCCCAGGCATCGACGCCCGTGTCCCGAGACCCGGCCCCGAGGAGCTGTCATGACGATTCAACCGGTCCGTCCGGAACGGTTCCATGTGTACGACACCACCCTGCGCGATGGCGCGCAGCAGGAGGGTCTGCGGCTGACGGTCGGCGACAAGCTCCGCATCGCCGAACTTCTCGACGACCTCGGCGTCACGTTCATCGAGGGGGGCTGGCCCGGGGCCAACCCGAACGACACGGCGTTCTTTCAGGCGGCCCGCAGCGAGCTGACCCTCAGGAACTCCCAGCTCGTGGCGTTCGGTTCGACCCGGAAGGTGGGGGGCAGGGCCGCCGACGACCCGCTCGTGGCCGCCCTGCGGGACGCCGGCACCGACTACGTCTGTCTCGTCGCCAAGAGCCACGACAAGCACGTCACCCACGCGCTGCGCACCACGCTCGACGAGAACCTCGAGATGGTGCGCGACACCGTGAGCCACCTCGTGTCCGAGGGCAAGCACGTGTTCGTCGACGCCGAACACTTCTTCAACGGCTATCTCGACAACTCCGCATACTCCCTCGAGGTCGTGCGGGCGGCCGCCGAGGCGGGCGCCGAGGTCGTGGTGCTCTGCGACACCAACGGCGGCATGCTGCCCAACTGGATGGGCGACATCGTCTCGGCGGCGTCGCAGATCGGCGTCGACATCGGTATCCACTGCCACAACGACACCGGATGCGCCGTGGCGAACAGCCTGTCGGCGGTCGACGCGGGCGCGATGCACGTGCAGGGCACGGTCAACGGTTACGGCGAACGAACCGGCAACGCCGACCTCACCACCCTCATCGGCAACCTGCAGCTCAAGTACGGCTGGCCCTTGGTACCCGAGCAGAGTCTCGCCAACATGACCCGGATCGCGCACTCGATCGCCGAGATCGCGAACCAGGCTCCCGCGGCCCGCCAGCCCTACGTGGGGCACTCGACGTTCGCACACAAGGCGGGGTTGCACGCGAGCGCCATCCGGGTCGACTCGAACCTCTACCAGCACATCGACCCGCTGCTCGTCGGCAACGACATGCGGATGCTGATCTCCGACATGTCCGGGCGGGCCAATGTCCAGATCAAGGGCGAACAGCTCGGGTTCGACCTCTCCGAGCGCGACCTCGCAGCGCGGATCACCACTGTCGTCAAGGACCGGGAGGCCGCCGGCTACTCCTACGAGGCGGCCGACGCCAGCTTCGAACTGCTCCTCCGCGATGAACTCGGCCAGCTCGACAAGCCGTTCCAGGTCGAGAGCTGGCGGGTGCACACAGAGCTGCGCGGAGACAACGAGACCGACTCCGAGGCGACCGTCAAACTGACCACCGGAGGCCAGACGCACCGGTATCTGGGTGAGGGCAACGGGCCGGTCGACGCCTTGAACTCGGCCCTTTCGGCGGCTCTCGAGCCGGCGCACCCCCAGGTGAGCGACTTCGAACTCACCGATTACCGGGTGCGGATCCTCGACAGCACCCAGGGCACAGACGCCATCGTGCGGGTGCTGATCGACATGACCGACGACGCGCACACCTGGACCACGGTGGGCGTCGGGACCAACGTCATCGAGGCCAGCTGGGAGGCTCTCGCCGATGGCTACCTCTACGGCCTGCTGAAGGGCTACGATCGGGTCGCTGCCTGAGGCGGCGTCCCTACCGCCCACCCGATCCCGAAAAGTCCATGGAACTCATTCGTGCCGCGTCGTACGGCATTGCCTATTTCCTGCTGTTCTCGGCGCTCGCCGGCGTCGTCACCGGCCGCCGCCGGTCGTGGGTTGCGGTCGCGGTGGCGGGCGTCCTGGTCATGGTGCTCGCCTGGACGTTGAGCGCGCCCCGCGCCCCGCGGGTGGGTCTGGTGGTGGTCGTCACCCTCGTCTGCCTGGTGGTCACGGGCCTGTTCGCGTGGGACGCCGGCCTGTCGCCGCTCGTGCGGGCGCGGATCGTTCCCGAGGCCATCGAGGTGCCGCCGCTGCCGCCCCGCCGCGCGGCCGTGCCCGGACAACCGCCGTGGCGCGCACCGGTCGTGGTGCCGGCACCCCCGTCGCCGCCTCCGCCCCCGGCGAACGGCCAGTTCGACTGGGTTCGCCCGGTGGTCGAGCCGCCGCGGCGCGCCGTCGGATGGACGCCGAGGACCCTCGGCGCCCCCCTGATCAGCGAACCGTACCGATCCGATCCAGGATGAGCCGTCCGGCGGGGGCCACCTGGCCGATGCCGATCGCTTCCGATGCCGCTTCCAGGGCCCGGTCGAACGCCTCCGGCGTGTCGGTGTGCAGCGTGAGAATCGGCTGACCCGCGTGCACGGTGTCGCCGGGCTTCGCGTGGATCTCGACCCCGGCGCCGGGCTGCACGGCATCCTCCTTGCGGGCACGTCCGGCCCCCAGGCGCCACGCGGCCAGCCCCACCGCCATGGCGTCCAACCGGGTGAGGATCCCGCCGGCGGGTGCGAGCACGTCGTGGCTGAAGCTCGCCACGGGGAGCGGCGCGTCGGGGTCGCCGCCCTGCGCCCGGATCATCCGGCGCCAGACGTCCATGGCCCGCCCGTCGCGCAGCGCGGCGGCGGGGTCGGCGTCGATGCCCGACAACTCGAGCATCTCCCGGGCGAGAGCCACGGTGAGCTCGACGACATCGGCCGGACCGCCCCCCGCGAGCACCTCTATGGCTTCCCGCACTTCCAGGGCGTTGCCGGCGGTGAGCCCGAGCGGGGTGTCCATGGCGGTGAGCAGCGCGACGGTGCGCACGCCGGCGGCTTCGCCGAGGTCGACCATCCGCCGGGCCAACTCGCGGGCGTCGTCCTCGCTGGTCATGAACGCGCCACTGCCCACCTTGACGTCGAGCACGAGGCTCGCGGTGCCCTCAGCGATCTTCTTGCTCATGATCGAGCTCGCGATGAGCGGGATCGCCTCGACGGTGCCGGTGACGTCGCGCAACGCGTACAGCTTCCGGTCGGCGGGTGCCAGGCCCGAGCCGGCGGCACAGATCACGGCGCCGACGTCACGCAGTTGCGACAGCATCTGCTCGGTGGTCAGTGACGCGCGCCAGCCGGGGATCGACTCCAGTTTGTCAAGCGTGCCACCCGTGTGGCCGAGCCCGCGCCCCGACAGCTGGGGAACCGCGACGCCGCAGGCCGCCACCAGGGGAGCAAGGGGCAACGTGATCTTGTCGCCGACACCACCGGTGGAATGCTTGTCGGCGGTGGGACGATCGAGGGTCGAGAAGTCGAGCCGCTCCCCGGTGTCGATCATGGCCTGCGTCCACACCGGCAGTTCGGATGCATCGAGCCCGCGGAAATAGACCGCCATCGCCATCGCCGCCATCTGCTCGTCGGCGACGTGACCCAGCGTGTAGGCCTGAATGAGCCAGCGGATCTGCTCGGCCGAGAGGCGTTGGCCGCCCCGTTTGGCCCGGATGAGTTGCACCGCGTCGAACCGGCGCGGATCGAACACCGCCCGATCGTGGAGGGACGGGGAAGCGGTCGTCTCAACGCTCATGCCCGCCAGTATCGCAGCCGGACGGACGAGGGGTGATGGCGGCCCGGTGCCCCCTGCGCCGACGGCTAGTCTGTGGCCCATGCGCATCGCCCGTTACGCCCTCGCCGGAGAAGACCCCACGTTCGGCATCGTCGAACTCGACGTCGACGGTGGCCAGCACCCCGACACCGTCGCCGAGATCACCGGCGACCCGCTCGTCGGTCCGGTGCACTACACCGGACAGCGCCACCTCCTGGCCGACGTCCGACTGCTCGCCCCGGTCATCCCGCGGTCGAAGATCATCGGGGTCGGCCGCAATTACGCCGCCCACGCCGCCGAACTGGGCAACGAGGTGCCCGAGCGGCCGCTGCTGTTCTTCAAGCCCAACACCTCGGTGGTCGGGCCCGGAGACCCGATCGTGCGACCCGAGGACACCGACGACCTGCACTACGAGGGCGAGTTGGCGGTCGTCATCGGCCGGATCGCCAAGGACGTGCCGGTCGATCGGGTGGCCGAGGTGATCTTCGGCTACACCATCGGCAACGACGTCACCGCGCGCGACCTGCAGCGCAGCGAAGGCCAGTGGGCCCGGGCGAAGGGGTGGGACACGTTCTGCCCCCTCGGGCCCTGGATCGTCACCCACTTCGACCTCGCCGAGGCCGGCGACCAGCAGATCACCACCACCCTCGACGGCCGGGTCGTTCAGGACTCCACGACAGGTCTCATGGTGCGTCCGATCGCCGAGCTCGTGAGCTACATCTCGCACTTCACGACGCTGCTTCCGGGGGACGTCATCCTCACCGGCACACCCGAGGGAGTGGGCCCGATGCAGGTCGGCCAGCGTGTCAGCGTCGCCATCAGCGGCATCGGTGAACTGGCCAACATCGTCGTCGACGACGTCGCCGCGGAGGAGGCCGAGTGAGCGTCCCGACCCGACCGCCGAGCGGCTGGCCCATCACCCGAACCCCCGCAGGCGTCACCTACCCGCGGGTGCTCAGCGGGGAGTGGGCGAGCAGCGTCCGATCGATCGTCGGCATCCTCGCGGGCCTGATCGGCTACGCGCTCATCGTGCCGGTCGTGGCCCAGACGATCCTGGCGCTGGTCTGGTTGGCGCGTGGCCGACGGGGCAGCTTCTCCGCCTACTACACGGCCGGGCTGGCCTTCGACTTCCCCGCGGGGATGCTGGCCGCCCAGGTCGGGCTCGCGATGCTCATTCCGGTGAGCCTCATCATCGTGCGCTACATCCACGGGCGCAGCACCCGCTACCTGCACTCGGTGCAGCCGGGCCTGCGCTGGCGCTACCTGGTGGTGGCGGCCCTGGCCGCCGTCGTCGTCCTCAACGCGGTGCTGTGGGTCTCACGGATCGGCACGCCGCTGACGTGGGCCCCCCAGTCGAACATCGGCTCGTGGCTGGTGATCATCGTGGTCACGTCGCCCCTGCAGGCGGCCGCCGAGGAGTACTTCTTCCGCGGCTACCTCATGCAGTCGCTCGGGTCGATCGTGCCCAACCCGTGGTTCGGGGTCGTGACCTCGGCGCTCGTGTTCGCCGTCTTCCACGGCATCCAGAACCCCGCACTGTTCGCCGACCGCTTCGGTTTCGGGCTGCTCGCGGGTGCCCTCGTGCTGCTCACAGGGGGCCTCGAGGCGGGGATCGCCGCGCACATCGTCAACAACCTGTTCGCCTTCGGCTACGCCCTGTTCATGGGTGGAGTGGCCTCGGCCAAGGGCGTCACGACGATCAGCTGGGCGGGCGCGGGATGGGACCTGCTGGGGTTCGGTCTGTTCGGCCTCACGGCCTGGTGGTTGGCCCGACGGTTCCACCTGGCGACCACGACGCCGGCCCCCTGAGAGTGGCTCCGTCCGGTTTGGGGGTTGGGGCCGATTTCTACTAAGGTGATCAGTCGTTGCCCCACGAGGGACAACGCCGGGTGATCGCTCGCCGATCGCTCAGGGGTATGGGGTAATTGGCAGCCCGACTGATTCTGGTTCAGTTAGTCTAGGTTCGAGTCCTAGTACCCCTGCGGACGCCGCAGGTCTCCTGTGACGACCACGCTAGGGCCCCGTTGTGTAGCGGCCTAGCACGCTGCCCTCTCAAGGCAGTAGCGCGGGTTCGAATCCCGTCGGGGCTACGGAAATGTCGTGAGGCCCCCACCGTTCGCGGTGGGGGCCTCACGGCGTCCGGCTAGAGCCTGACGACCATCTTGCCGGTGTTGGCGCCACGCAGCATGTCGATGAACGCCTGTGGCGCGTTCTCCAGACCGTCACGGATCGTCTCGTCGAAGGTCACCGATCCGTCCGAGAGCCACCCGGCCATCTTCGTCGCGAACTCCTCGGCCCGGTCGCCGAACTCGCCCACGAGGAAGCCCCGGATGGTGAGGAGCTTGCCGATGGCCGAGCTGAGGTTGCGGGGAGCGCACGTCGGCTCGGTCAGGTTGTACTGCGAGATCGCGCCGCACATCGCGACCCGTCCGTGCACGTTCAGCGACGAGATCGCCGCTTCCAGGTGCTCGCCGCCGACGTTGTCGAAGTAGACGTCGATGCCCTCGGGCGCCGCCTGGCCCAGCTGCTCGGAGACCGGGCCATCGTGGTAGTCGAAGGCGGCGTCGAAGCCGAGCTCCAACAACCGCTTCACCTTCGCCGGCGACCCGGCGCTCCCGATGACGCGCGAGGCGCCCGACACCCTGGCGATCTGGCCGGCGATGGACCCGACCGCGCCGGCGGCCCCGGACACGAAGACCGCGTCGCCTTGGTGGAATCCGCCCGCGTACATCAGGCCGGTGTAGGCGGTCAGGCCGGTCATGCCCAGCGCGCCGAGAAAGGCGGACTCCGCGGCGCGCGAGGCGTCGACGATCCGGACGGAGGAGGCAGGGGCAACGGCATGGTCGCGCCAGCCGAAACCGTGCAGCACCGTAGCGCCGACGGGCACGAGCTCGCTGGTGGAGGCGATGACCTCGCCCACCGCACCGCCCTCGAGGGGCTGGTCGATCTGGAAGGAGGAGGTGTAGGACTTCGTGTCGTTCATCCGGCCGCGCATGTACGGGTCGACCGACATGTAGTGGTTCTCGATCAGGACCTGGTTGTCGCCCAACTCCGGCAGGGCGGTCTCGACGAGCCGGAAGTTCTCCGGTGTCGGCCAGCCCACCGGTCGTGAGGCCAGGTGGATTTCGCGGGTCCGGGTCAACTGGTCGGCCATGGGGGCGTCCTTTCGAGCAGGGGTGATTCAGGGTGTGTCGGTTCGTCGTCGGCGGGGCGTCGAGCCGGCGTGCGCAGGAGCACCACATCGTCGGAGGTGAGTCCCACGCGGGGGCGACAGCGTGCCGCTGCCGAGGTACGGGCCGCCGCCCCGCTCGTCGACGCCCAGTCCGTCGGACGCCCACAGCGCCGGCAGTGCAGCGAACCGGGGACAGGTCAGTGCCCGTTCCGCGAGCCCGTGGCGGGCGGGTTCGTGAGCGCACGGGAGACCACTTGGCGGGCGACACGGAGTCGGCCGTCCACATGTCTCCTGGATGTGGGCGACCGCGGCGACTTTACCCGATTCACTGACGCGCGACGGCGATCCCGTGCGGGTGAGGGTGCGGCGTGGCCCTGGGCGGGCCCCGGGCCAGTTCAGGGGAATCGCTTACCGCTAGCATGTCGGCATGGTCACGCTGTCTGACGTCGCCAAGGCGGCCGGTGTGTCCCTGGCCACGGCGTCTCGGGCGTTCAACGGCAGCAGGGATCGTCGGGTGCGTCCGGAACTGCGCGACAGGGTCATGGAGGCTGCGCGTCGGCTGAACTACACGCCCAACGCGGCCGCCCAGCAGTTGGCCGGGGGAGAGACCCGCTCGGTGGCCCTCATCGTGCACAACATCGCCGACCCCTACTTCTCGTCGATCGCCGCCGGGGTGGAACACGGCGCGAGCTCCTTCGGGGGCATCGTGACGCTGGCGTCCACCGGGAGCGACGTCGGGTCGCAGGTCGAGGTGCTCGAGACGCTTCGGCGACAGCGTCCTCGGGCGTTGATTCTCGTGGGTGGTGTGCGCGACGCTCCCGATGAGCTCGCCAGGCTGCGTACCGCCCTGTCCGACTTCCGGGCGCTCACCGGGGCCGGGGTCGCCCATGTCGGTCAACCCGTCCTCGGCGTGAGCACCGTGGCCATCGACAACGGGCCCGGAGCCGCCGACCTCGCCACGGCCCTGGTGGGGCAGGGGTTCTCGCGGTTCGTCGTGCTCGCCGGCCCCCGGGACCACCTCACCGCCGCCGCCCGTGCGCACGGATTCACCGAGGCGATGCTCGCCGGCGGCGCGACTCCGGTCGAGCCCATCCACGGCGAGTTCACCCGCGACGGCGGGTACGCGGCGATGGTCGAACTGCTCGACCGCGACGATCGCCCCGACCTCGTCTTCGCGGTGAACGACGTCATGGCGGTCGGTGCGATGGCCGCCGCACGCGACCGGGGGGTGCGCGTTCCCGATGACCTGTGCGTGGCAGGGTTCGACGACATCCTCACGTTGCGGGACATCACCCCGTCGCTGACGACGGTGCACCTCGACCTCGAGGACATCGGCGAGCGCGCGGTGCGGCTCGCCCTGTCCGACCAGGAGTCGGGGCCGCAGACGGTGCGTGTCGGCGGCTCGGTCGTGCTCCGTGAGTCCACGCGGCGCTGAACCACCAGGCGTCCGGGCCGGGCGGCCACGGACCGGGCAGTCCTTGACGACGAGAGGTACGGAAGGCAGTATGGTGCCGCGGGAAAGCGCATTCCAAGGAGTCGCCCGACTCACACCGTGCACAGGAGCATCGATGGCAGAACAGACCACCACTCGCGATCAGGGGGGCCCGGGGCTGCCGGGTGACACCGCGGGCGACGTCCGCACCCTCGTCGTGGCCATGAACGGCGTGACCGGGCGGATGGGCTATCGCCAGCATCTCGTGCGCTCGATCCTCGCGATCCGCGACGAGGGAGGTCTGCGGCTGCCCGACGGGGAGCGGGTGCAGGTCGAGCCGGTTCTCGTCGGCCGCAACGCCGACAAGCTGAGGACGATCGCTGAACAGCACTACATCCGGCGCTGGACGACCGATATCGAGGCGGTGCTCGCCGACCCGTCGGTCGACATCTACTTCGACGCCCAGACCACGTCGCGCCGCTACCGCGCGCTGGTCGCGGCCATGCGCGCGGGCAAGCACATCTACACCGAGAAGCCGACCGCCGACACCCTCGACCAGGCGGTCGACCTGGCCCGGATCGCCCGAGACACGGGGATCATCGACGGGGTGGTGCACGACAAGCTCTACCTTCCCGGGCTCGTGACCCTGCGCAGGCTGGTCGACGAGGGATTCTTCGGCCGGATCGTCGCGATGCGCGGCGAGTTCGGCTACTGGGTGTGGGAGGGCAGCGACGTGCCGTCGCAGCGTCCGAGCTGGAACTACCGACTCGAAGACGGTGGGTCGATCACCACCGACATGTTCCCCCACTGGAACTACGTGTTCGAAGGGCTGCTCGGCCGGGTCCGCAGCGTCTACTCCCAGGCCGTCACGCACATCCCGGAGCGGGTCGACGAGTCGGGCTCCCCCTATCGGGCCACCGCCGACGACGCGGCATACGGGGTCTTCGAGGTCGAGTCTCCCGAGGGCGACCCGGTGACGGTGCAGTTCAACTCATCGTGGGTCACCCGCGTGTTCCGCGACGAACTGGTCGAGTTCCAGATCGACGGCGTCGACGGATCGGCCGTGGCGGGGCTGCGCACGTGCGCGGTGCAGTCGCGAGCCGACACCCCCACCCCGGTGTGGAACCCCGACCTGCCCGACCCGATCGACCATCTCGCGCAGTGGAGCCCGCTGCCGGTGGCCGAGATCGAGAACGGGTTCAAGGCCCAATGGCGCGAGTATCTCGGCGACGTCGCCACGCGGACGCAGCCATCGCTACGACCTGCTCTCGGGAGCTCGGGGCGTCCAACTCGCCAGCCTCGCGCTGCAGTCGTCGGCCGAGGGTCGCCGGCTCCCGGTGCCGGAGATCGTCCTGTGAGCCCAGAGGTCAACGGGTTGGACCGGCTGAGCCTCAACACCGCCACCTGCAAGCGGCTGAGTCTCGAGGGCTGCGTCGAGGTCGCCGCCCGGGCCGGGTGGGGGGCCGTCGGGCCGTGGCGCGACCGCGTCCAGGAGGTCGGCGTCGAGCGGGCGGCCGCGATGATCCGCGACGCCGGGCTGCGGGTATCCACGCTGTGCCGGGGCGGGTTTCTCACCGCCACCGATGGCAACGCCCGGCGCGAGGCGCTCGACGACAACCGCCGTGCGATCGACGAGGCCGCCACGCTCGGCACGAGCGAGTTGGTGATGGTCGTCGGGGGGCTGCCCGCCGCGTTCGCGCGGCTCGGGCTGCCCATGTCCGAGGCCGACGCGCACGACAAGGACATCGTCGCCGCCCGCGAACGCGTGGCCGACGGCATCGCCGACCTGGTGCCCTACGCCCGCGAGCGCTCGGTGCGCCTCGTCCTCGAGCCGATGCATCCGATCTTCGCCGCCGACAGGGGAGTGCTGCAGACCCTCGGCCAGGCCCTCGACCTCGCCGCGCCCTTCCCGGCGGAGGTCGTCGGGGTGGTCGCCGACACCTATCACGTGTGGTGGGATCCGCAGTGCCGTCGCCAGATCGAGCGGGCCGGCCGCGAGGGTCGATTGGCGTCCTATCAGGTGTGCGACTGGGTCCTTCCGTTGGCCCCGGAGCCGCTGAACTCGCGTGGCCTCATGGGTGACGGCTACATCGACTTCCCAACGATCACGACCTGGGTCCGCGCGGCGGGTTACACCGGAGACGTCGAGGTGGAGATCTTCAACGAGCAGCTGTGGAGTCAGCCGGGGGACGAGATCGTGCGGCTGGTCTCCGAGCGCTACCGCGCGCTGATCGCGCCCCATCTGGACTGACGCCGGAGGGGCATGCCCTCGTTGGCGGACGGCGCGGTTCCGGGGCGGGGGCCGCGGCACTGGCGTTCGATATATGGTGTTGTCTGGCCTGTGTAATCCCTTCTGGATGGCCTTTGCGAGGTCTATAATAGAACACATGAACGATAGGTCAGAGCGTAGCGAATCCCGGGTTCAGGCCCGCGCCGCACTTTCCGGCGCCCTCGCAGAGGCTCGAGCGGTTGCTCGGTCCCGAGACCGACGCATTCGACGACGAGGGTCGAGGCTCGCGGCGACATCGACGTGATCCGTGCCCTCGAAGATGTCAAGAACGCCGCGTGCGCGGCGCAGGCGGTCGCCGCGGTGCGGTTCGCCCGGGCGCAGCGCGCAGAACAGGCGCGGCTGGGCGTGCCGGCGGAGCGGCTGGGTCGCGGGGTCGCCGAGCAGATCGCGTTGGCCCGTCGTGAGTCGCCGCACGCGGGTGCCGTGTTCCTCGGCGTGGCCGCGATGCTCGTGAGCGAGATGCCCCGCACGCTGGCCGCCATGTCGGCGGGTGTGTTGAGCGAGTTCCGGGCCCGGATCGTGGTGCAGGAAACCTCCTGCGTCTCGCGCGAGGTCCGCCGGGAGGTCGACGAGGTGGTTTGCGGAGACCTGTCCCGGCTTGCTGCCCTGGGCACCCGCCGGTTGGGCAACCTGGTCCGCCGAGAGACCTACCAGCGAGAGCCGAGGGCGGTGGTGGCGAAGATCAGCCACGCGGAGTCCGACCGGTTCGTGTCGCTGCGTCCGGCACCCGACTGCATGACCCGCCTGTCGGCTCTGCTGCCCGTCTCCCAGGGAGTGTCCGTGCTCGCCGCGTTGCGGCGTGCCGGCGACGCCGCGGCCGCCGCGGGAGATCCCCGAACCCGGGGCCAGGTGATGGCCGACGAACTCGTCGTGCGGGTCACCGGACAGTCGTCGGCAGAGGCGGTCCCGATCGCGCTGCACCTGATCATGCCCGGCCACATGCTGCTGCCGGGGGACGCCGGAACGGTCACCGGCAGTGGGATCCGCACCGACGGTGAGATGCCGGGTCGGCTCCTCGGCTACGGACCGGTGCCGGCGCCCCTGGCGCGCCGCCTGGTCGGCGCAGCGCCTCGGCTCGGCTCGTGGGTGCGACGGCTCTACGCCGCTCCGTCGGGTGGGCTGATCGCGATGGAATCCCGCAGGCGGTTGTTCCCCCGCGGACTGGCGGAGTTCATCACCATCCGCGACGACATCTGCCGCACCCCGTTCTGCGACGCGCCGATCCGCCACATCGACCACATCGTCGCCAAGGCCGACGGTGGCTCGACGAGCGCGGCGAACGCGCAGGGCCTGTGCGAGCGGTGCAACCACGCGAAGCAGGCGCCCGGTTGGAGCGAACGACCCGACGACGATGGGGTCGGCGCGGGTTCGGCGACGGCCGTGTCCGGGGCCGGCCACCAGGTGATCATCACCACCCCGTCCGGACACCGCTACATCAGCCCGGCCCCCGACTCGTCATAGCGGGGCGAGCTTCCCCACGCTGTTCAGACCGGCCGGATGTTCCCGTCGGTTCGGAACTCACGCCAGACCGTCTCGAACATGTCGTCGGACGGTGGCATCTCGCGCACTGGTCGCCAGACGAACCGAGGCTCATCGTGCCCGCCCCACCAGGTCTCCTGCACGACCGAGTCGAGGTGCCCGGCGTCCAGCAGGTGCCGGTACTCGCCCGGCAGATCGATGTCGGAGCCGTCCGGGGTGCGGGGGAGGTGCCCCTCGGGGTCGGTGTACAACACCGCGCCGCGCGAGCGCCCGCCGTGGTCGAGGTAATCGAGCATCGCCTCGAGATAGACGTACTGGCTGGTGAGGATGTCGCGGATGAGGAACAACCGATTCACCGAGCGGCGGCTGGTGGGGTCGGCCACGACGGCGGCCTCGTAGTCGTCGAGCCACTCGCGCACCTGGTCGCGGGCCGTGCGGACGCCGTCCCGGGTGCGCACGAACGCGGCCCGGTCGCTCATCAGGCGGGTGCAGGCCCGCAGCATCGCATCGGTCGTGTCGGGGGCCGTGGCGGCCCTGGCATGCCGCGTCGCCGAGCAGTCGCTGGGCGGCCCCGACGACCCGCCGCGCCGACGCCGTGAACGACGTCGACCGCGTCGGGTTCGTCGGCGCCGGTTCGCGGCGATGAACTGGGCCGCGCGGGTGGCCCCCACCTGGCCCGAGTTGAGCGCCGCACCTCCTGGCCGGTAGATGCCGTGCGACCCCGCCGCCTCGCCGACCGGGAAGAAGCCCTCGAGGTTCGACTGCCACCACGCGTCGACCGCCAGCCCGCCGTTGTTGTGCTGGGCGCAGACGGCGATCTCGAGCATGTCGGTCTCGAGGTCGACCCCCGGGTTGCGGTTGAGGTAGAACTCGTAGGCGGGCCGGTTCATGTGCTGCAGCCGCTGGATCGGCGTGGAAGCGCCCGCCCAGCCCCTCGTGCATCGGCGAGGACGCCGGCGCGGTCGAGATAGTCGCGCGCCTCGGCGCCGAGTTGCTCGGGGTCGAACGGTCGGCCCATCGGATTCGACCGGAAGTCGAGGAACACCCGGCGTCCGCGCAGCACCGTTTCGCGGTGCACGAGCAGGTCGACGAGCGAGGATCCGTCGCGAACCTTGCGCACGTCGAAGGGCCACTGGTAGCCCTTGAGGAAGATCCTGGTGACCTGGTCGCCGTAGTCGGGCAGCGCCTCGCCGAGGAACTCGCGCTGATCGGTGCCGTCGGGCGCGGTGGAGACGAAGCGGGGGATCGCCTGCATGTAGGTGCCCGAGACGTTCCAGCGCGGTTTGATCGAGGCCAGGCCGAACTGCCACTCGGTGAGGTTCTTGCCGTGCACGCCCGCCCGCAGGGCCGCCCCGTTGGCGCCCCACTGGCCGTGCGGGTAGACCGAGTCGGCGTACATGCCGGCCGGCCCGCCCGACGCGTAGACGATGTTCGTGCAGCGCAGCAGCAGGAATCGCGATCCCGTCTCGGGCAGTTCCGCGTTGGCCGCGATGCCTGGGCGCGGCATGTCGGTGCGGTTGGTTTCGGGGCCCTCCTCGTCGTCGGGCCGTCCGCCGCGGACGTCGGTGCGCAGGCACAGCAGTCCGAGCCACCCGCCCCTCGTGGGCGACCAGGTCGACGATCCGGCAAGAGTCGAGACGGGCGTCCCGTGGGCGCGGACGCGGTCTTCGAGCCGCTCGACCATCGACCTCGAGGTGAACGGGCCGACCGAGGTGGCGCGCTGTCGCGGATCGTGGTCGGTCTTGTAGCCGACGAACTCGCCGGCCGGATTGCTCGGGAACGGGACGCCGGCCTCGACCAGGTGATAGAAGCAGCGGGCCGACAGGGCCGCCTCGACCACGGCGTTGTCGCCGTCCATGGCACCACCGCGAGAACAGTGTCTCGGCCATCGCGCGCACCGAGTCGGGCTCGCAGCCCGACAGCGTCAGCTTGTAGTAGGTCTGCTTGTCGGATCCGGCATTGCGGGACGCTCCCGCGCGGATCCGGTCGGTGACGATGACGACGTCGGGCTGGCCGAACTGGTCGAGGCGGTCGGTGGCGCAGTACCCGGCCGCGCCCGTGCCGACCACCACCGTGTTGGCCGACACCACCGGGATGTCCTCGGCGCCGAAGCGGCGAGTGCTGATGCGCATGGTGCGGCTCCTGGGTGCGGGATGGAGACGAGGGACGCCGGTCGCCGGCGGCCTAGAGGGTGGGGATGTGCATGCCGCCGTCGACGTGGATGACGTCGCCGGTCGAGTACGGCATGTCGACCGGCGAGCAGCAGCGAGACGGCGCCGGCGACGTCGCGGGGTTGTCCCCAGCGGCGCATCGGCGCGACGCCCTGGGAGAACAGTGCGTCGTAGCGCTCCTTGACCCCGGCGGTCATGTCGGTGGCGATCACGCCGGGGCGAACCTCGTTGACGACGATGCCCTCGGGCGCGAGCCGCGCGGCCCACAGCTGGGTCGCCATGGCCACGCCCGCCTTCGACAGGCAGTATTCGCCACGGTTCAACGACACGTGTGTGGCCGAGACCGACGACACGTTGACGATCGCCCCGCAGGGCCGTTCGAGGGTGAGGGGATCGGCGTCGCCGCGCTGGGCGATCATCTGCCGGGCCACCGCCTGGGTGAGGAAGTAGGGGCCGCGCAGGTTGATCGACATGACCCGGTCGTACGACTCCGTGCCGGCGTCGAGGATGTCGTCGCGCACCAGTGGTGCGACGCCGGCGTTGTTCACGAGGTTGTCGATGCGTCCGTAGGCGTCCAGGGTCGCCGCGATGAGGCGCTCGTGATCGCCGGGGTCGGCGACACTGCCCTGCACGTAGGTCACCTTGCCGAGGTTGCGCAAGGTCGTCAAGCAGTTCGATCGGGCGCCTCGCGCGTGGCCAGTACGACGACCCGATGCCCGTCGGCCAGCAGTCGTCTGGTGATCCCGAGGCCGATGCCGCGGGACCCGCCGGTCACGATCGTCACCGGGCCCCTGGCCCGGGCGCGGCGGGTTGTCTGTCGACTCCACGGTATGTCCTCCCTGATCGCTCGGCGCGGCCCCGCGCCTCACCTCATTGTGTGGGATTCTGCGCGAATGGGCAAGCGCTTTCCGTCTATCGGTTGGCATCTCTCCTTGTCACGGCGTTTCCGCAGATTTTGATTCGTTTCAGGCGTTGACTTCCGCCCACCGGTGAGCCTAGGCTCCCGGGAAGCGCTTCCCAGGGCGCTGGTCCAATGCAACGACGCACAGGGAGACCCATGAAGACAACACGCAGGACAAGAATCCTTACCGGCCTCCTGGCCGTCGGTATCGCTCTCGTCGGGGCCGGCTGCGGCACCGGTGACTCCGGTGGTGCCGCCGCGAGCTCGGGCGGCAAGACCGTCGTCCGCCTCGCCTGGTGGGGCAACGACGTCAGGAACCCGTTGACGGCCAAGGCCGTCGCGGAGTTCGAGAAGGAGAACCCCGACATCACCGTGCAGATGGAGCCGGGATCCTGGAGCAGCTATTGGGACAAGCTCGCCACCCAGTTCGCCGGTGGCAGCGCTCCCGACGTCATCCAGATGGACGAGAGCTACCTCACTCAGTACTCCAACAACGGCACGCTGCTCGACCTCAAGAAGGCCGGCCTCGACATGTCGAACTTCAGCTCGGCCACGGCCAATATGGGCACGACGTCGAAGGGCACGTACGGGGTCGTCGCCGGCATCAACGCGCCGGTCGCGATGGCCAACCCCAAGGTGTTCAAGGCCGCGAACGTGGCCATT
>CAWCUX010000015.1:0-37764 GCA_963798885.1 uncultured Actinomycetota bacterium
AACACGAAGCTGCTCACCGGCCGCGAGGTGAAGTTCAAGGTCGCCTTCGCCGTGCCCGACCCCAAGGACCTCGTCCTGGAGATCGCGCCCGACTTCTCGCACGACTCGGCGATCTTCACCAGCTGACCCGGCGTCGTCGGACGCCGCCAGGCTTCGGCGGATCCTGTCCCCTCCGCCGAAGGGCCGGGGGTGGGGGTCGGGGGGCCCCACCCCGGTCAGGCGGGAAGAGAGCAATGTTCCTGCCCCATCACCACATCGAAGGGAGGTGAACACATGCGAGTTGCCAACTACTACTCCGCGGATCGGTCGGACCCCGATGTCTACCACTGGCACGACGACTGCCCAACCGGACAGCAGATCACATCGCTGAACAAGCGGACCGGCACGAATGGATATCGGCGCTGCAAACAGTGCACCGACAAGGGCTGACCGCCTACCGGGCGATCCCCGCTCATGATCGAGAGGGTCGGCGGACGGGCCGGCGGCAACCCCTCCGCCGGCCCGTCCGCCCATCGCGCCACAGTCCCCGCGTCCCGCTGACCCATCCCCGTTGTACGTTGACTGGCAACCCGATCGGGGGTGAGCCATGACCGAGTTCCTAGCCATCGCGGGTTTCGTGGTGTGTGCGCTGGTCATCTTCTTCGCCGGCGGACGCCTGTCGTACTACGGCGACCGGATCGCCACCCTCAGCGGATGGGACGGCGCCTGGATCGGCTTGGCGCTCATGGCGTCGGTCACCTCCCTTCCCGAACTGGTCGTCGGCATCAGCTCGGTGTCGTGGGTGGGTTCCGCCGATCTCGCGGTCGGCGACGTGCCTCGGCAGTTGCGCGCTGAACCTGCTGATCCTCGCGAGCCTCGACGCGTTCGTGCCCGCCCGGCAACGGCTGTTCGGTGTGGCGTCCCAGTCGCACGTGCTCGCGGCCTCGCTGGGCATCGTGCTGCTGGGCTTCGTGGGTGTCGGCATCCTCAGCCGCGAGCCCCTGGCGCTGACCCCGTGGATCGGCGGCTCGTCGGTGGCGTTCCTGGTCATCTACTTCGTGTCCATCCGGCTGATCTTCCGTCACTACCAGGACCGTCGCGCCGCGAGCCGGATCGAGGATGAGCTCGCCAGAGAGCGGCTCGACGACCACCCCGAGGGTGAGGGCCTCGACGTGCCGGGCGCGACTCCGGGCGAGGGGGCAGTCGACGATCGGTCGCTCGGACAGGTGCTGCTCCGCTACGCCGGCTTCGCCGGGGTGGTGGTGGTCGCGGCGATCCTGCTGCCACCGGCAGCGGAAACCATCTCCCAGATGAGCGGACTGGCCGAGTCGTTCGTCGGCACCGTCTTCGTGGCGCTGTCGACGTCACTGCCCGAACTGGCGGTCTCGATCGCCGCGATCCGGATGAACGCGATCGACCTCGCGGTCGGCAACATCCTGGGGTCGAACCTGTTCAACGTGCTGATCCTCGCGATCGACGACCTGTTCTACACGCGCGGGTTGCTGCTCGCGAACGCGTCGCCGAGCCACGTGTTCACGGTGCTGTCGGTCATTGCGATGTCGGCGATCGCCATCATCGCGCTCACCTTCGGGCGGCAGACGAAGCGCTACCTGCTCGCCTCCGACGCCCTGCTGATCCTCGGCGCCTACGTGGCCAACGCGGTGGTGCTGCTGTCGGTCACGCCGCGGTAGCCGCCGACCCACCCGGCGGTGACGACGGGGCGGCTGCGCCCCGCGGGCTCCGGTGGGTGACCATGTGCCCTGCGAGAATGGATCGGACAGGGCTGTCCGGTCCGAAGATCTTCCGGCCGTGGGAGGGATCATGAACGCATCGTTCGATCACAGCTACGACGTCGTCGTGGTCGGGTCTGGAGCGGCCGCCTTCGCGGCGGCGATCACGGCTGCCGACAGGGGTCTGAGGGTCGTGATGATCGAGGGCACCGACCGGTGGGGAGGCAGCACCGCCATGTCGGGCGGCGGGCTGTGGTTGCCCAACAACCCGCTCATGCGCCGCGAAGAAGCAGCCGACTCCCGCGACGAGGCCCTCGCCTACCTGCAACAGACGGTCGGCGACGACGCCGGGCCGGCAGCATCCCCCGAGCGTCGGGCGGCGTTCGTCGACGGCGTCGACGGGCTCGTGAGGATGCTGGAACATCTCGGCGTCCGGTTCGTGAGGGCCGCCGACTATCCCGACTACTACCCGGAGCGTCCCGGAGGCAAGGTCGGTCGTGCGATCGAGGTCGAGCCGTTCGATGCCCGCCGGCTCGGCGACTGGTGGACCACCTCGCGGGGCCGCGACGGCGTGCCGGGTCCGGTCAAGACCGACGACTTCTGGCTGCTGCAGCGCGCCTGGTCGAGCCCCGGCGGTGCCCTGCGGGCCGCGGCGGTCGCCATCCGGGTCGCCGGAATGCTGGCCCGCCGCCAGCGGCTGGTCGGCATGGGGGCCGCGCTGGCGGCGTCCCTGCTCACCGCTGGCGCAGCGGCTCGGCGTCGGCCTGTGGCTGTCGACCCCGCTCACCGGTTTCGTGCTCGAAGACGACCGGGTGGTCGGCGTCCGGGCCAGGCACGAGGGTCGCGACATCACCATCGGAGCGGCCAAGGGTGTGGTGCTCGGTGCCGGCGGGTTCGACCACAACACCGAGTGGCGCTTGCGTTACCAGGGCGTGTCCGGTGAGGCGTCGTCGGGGTCGACCGGAAACCTCGGCACCGGCATCGCCGCCGCCGAAGAGATCGGCGCGGCCCTCGACCTCATGGACGACGCATGGTGGGGTGCCTCGGCACCTCCCGTGACGCCAGAGGCCACGGCCGGATTCCTGGTCAGCGAGCGGTCGATGCCGCACAGCATCATCGTGGACGCCGCCGGCCACCGGTTCGCCAACGAGTCCGAGAGCTACGTCGACCTCGGCCACCACATGCTCGACCATCCGGTGCCGGTGCGGTTCTGGATGATCACCGATGCCCGGCACGCTCACCGCTATCTGCGCTCGTACGCTGTGGATCCCCGAGCGACGAAGGCGATGATGGCGGCAGGCATCCTGCAGCGGGCGAGATCGCTCGACGATCTTGCCGAGCACATCGAGGTACCCGCCGACGAACTCAGGGCCACCGTGACCCGCTTCAACGGCTTCGCCCGCACCGGGATCGACCACGACTTCCACCGGGGCGACTCGGCCTACGACCGCTACTACGGCGACCCGTTGTGCCGTCCCAACCCCAACCTCGGCACGATCGAGAAGCCACCGTTCACCGCCTTGGAGGTCGTCCCCGGCGACCTGGGCACCAAGGGCGGTGTCGTCACCGACGTGCACGCGCGGGCGCTGAGGGCCGACGGGTCGGTGATCGAGGGGCTCTACGCGGCGGGCAACTGCTCGGCGTCGGTGATGGGCCGCACCTATCCCGGCCCCGGGTCGACGCTCGGCCCGGCCATGGTGTTCGGGCACCTTGCGGGCCTCCACCTGGCCGAGCAGTAGGTGACTGATCGGCAGCGCACCCCGACGAGAGCCGTCGCCTGATCGTGCCCGGCGGTCAATCCGTTCCGCTGCGGGGGCGTCCGCGCTGAGGAATGGGCCCCGCCCGTTTCGGCAGTCGGCCCGCCGCGGCGAGCGCGGTCCGCAGCGCCACCTCGATCTGCGCGTTGACGCTGCGGAACTCGTCGTCGGCCCAACGCGCCATCGCCTCGTGAATCGCGGGGTCGATCCGGATCAGCACCTGTCGACGTTCGCTCATCGACGCCGCCGCATCAATACAACGATCCCGCGTTGACGACCGGCGACGGGGGCTGGTCGCCGCAGAGGACGACGAGCAGGTTGCTGACCATGTTGGCCTTGCGTTCCTCGTCGAGCTCGACCACCTGATGTTCGGCGAGGCGGGCCAGCGCCATCTCGACCATGCCGACCGCGCCATCGACGATCCGGGCCCTGGCCGCGACGACCGCGTTGGCCTGCTGGCGACGCAGCATCGCCTGGGCGATCTCCTGGGCGTACGCGAGATGTGAGATGCGCACCTCGGCGATCTCGACACCGGCGATGGCGACCCGCTCGGACACCTCGTGGGCGAGTTCCCCGGCGACCTTGTCGGTCGAGCCCCGCAGCGACTCGCCGTCACCGGCGTCGTCGTACGGATGGGTCGTCGCCACGTGCCGCAACGCCGACTCGGCCTGCACCGAGACGAAGTCCTCGTAGTTGTCGACCGAGTACACCGACTTCGCGGTGTCTGCCACCTGCCACACGACGATCGCGGCTATCTCGACGGGGTTGCCGTCGGCGTCGTTGACCTTGAGGTGGTTGGTCTCGAAGTTGCGCACCCTGACGCTCACCGTCCGGCGCTTGGTGAGTGGCAACACCCACCAGAACCCCGGCCTCACGACGGTTCCCACATAGCTCCCGAAGAACTGGACGACCGAGGTTCTCCCCGGGGGAACGACGACCAGCCCGGTCGCGACGAGGGCGGCGACCAGGATCGGCAGCCACTCCCAACCGAGGTGGGAGCTGAGCGGCCAGATGGCCGCCCAGGTGCAGGCGGCGATGACACCCACACCGAGCCACCCGTTGGCGGCCAGGGCCGGACGTTGGCCGATCTGAACCCGTCCCCCCTGGTGTCCGACCGGACCGGTGACGGTTGCTGAAACCACGCTCATGGCTGTGCCTTCTCGAGAAGTGATATTAAAGTGATATCACTTTTGAGGGGTCACGGGACGTGATTCGCAGAACGTTCGACGTTCTTCCGCGACTACGCGGGCAAACGTCGAACGTCATTGCTGGACGCCGCTCCTGCTAGTTCTCCTCGCGCCAGAGTCGGCTCGGCCACCAGGTCCAGCGTCCGAGTTCGACGGTGAGCGCGGGCACGAGCAGCGAGCGCACGACCAGGGTGTCGAGCAGCACGCCGAACGCGACGATGAAGGCGATCTGGGCCAGGAACAGCAGCGGCACCACCGTGAGCGCACCGAAGGTCGCGGCCAGGACGACGCCGGCGCTGGTGATGACCCCGCCGGTCAGCTTGAGCGCGGTGAGCATGCCCTCGCGGGTTCCGTGCTCCTTCGACTCCTCTCGGGCGCGGGTCATCAGGAAGATCGAGTAGTCGACTCCCAGGGCGACGAGGAACACGAAGCCGTAGAGCACCGTCGTCGGATCTCCGCCAGCGAAGTGGAACACGTGGTTGAACACGAGTGCCGAGATCCCCATGGTGGCGCCGAACGACAAGACGTTGACCACGACGAGCATGAGTGCCGCGACGAGCGAGCGCAGCAGGATCGCCAGGATGACGAACACCACCGCGATGATCGCCGGGGCCACCACCGTGAGGTCGCGGTCGGCGGCGTCGCGGGTGTCGAGCGCCTGGGCGCTCTGCCCGCCGACGAGGATGTCGGGACTCAGCTGGTGCAGATCGGTGCGCAGTCGCTTGACCGTGTCGAGGGACGCCGACGAGTCGGCCGCGGTGGTGAGCGTGGCCTGGATCAGCACCTTGCCGTCGACCTGCTTGGCCGGCTGCCCGGGGGTCATGCCCTCGAACGCATTGTTCACGCCGCTCTCACTCCCGAGGCGCTGCACCACGGCCTTCGCGTCGGCCGCCGGGGCGATGATCTGCACGGGGCTGCCCGATCCGGCGTCGAAGTGCTTGGCCAGGATCTTCTGGCCGGTGACCGAGTCGACCTTGGTGAGGAAGGTGTCGGACTGCGAGATGCCGTTGGCGCGCAGGGTCGGCAGGAAGGCGCTCGCGACGAGCAGGGCGACGATCGTGACCATCCAGGTGGTTCTCGGGCGGCGCCCGACCATGGCCGAGATCCGGCCCCAGCCGAGCTTCAACGACAACCGGTCGCCGCTGTGCCGGTGATCGACCCGCGGGATCGCTGGCCAGAACAGCCACCGGCGTCCGAGCACGAGCATGGCCGGCAGGAACGTGAGGGCCGCCAGCAGCGCCCCGACGATGCCGAGCGCGCCCACCGGGCCGAGTCCGGAGGTGCCCTTGAGTTCGGCCAGGGTGAGGGCGAGCAGCCCGAGCATGACGGTGAAGCCGCTGGCAGCGATCGGCTCGACGGACGCACGCCAGGCCACCCAGAGCGCCTCCCACGTCGACTCTCGGTCGTGCAGTTCCTCCTTGTAGCGGCTGACCAGCAGCAGCGCGTAGTCGGTCGAGGCGCCGACGACGAGGATCGACAGGATCCCCTGGCTCTGGCCGCTGACCGTGATCCAGCCCTTGTCCGCGACCTGGTAGACGACGAACCCCGCCGCGGCCAGGCCGAAGACGGCGGTGAGCAGCACGACGATCGGCAGCACCGGGCTGCGGTAGACGATCAGCAGGATGACGAGCACGACGACGAGCGCGACGACCAGCAGGACCCCGTCGATGCCGCCGAACGCGGTGACGAGGTCGGCGACGTAGCCGGCCGGTCCGGTGACGTGGGCCTGGAGCCCGGCGGGTGTCAGTTGCGAGGTGATCGCGGCGCGCACCGCGTCGGCGATCGCGGTGACCGGGGATGTGCCGCCCGCGGGTGTGGCGATCTTCTCGGTCGCCAGCGACAGCACGACGATCTCGGCCTGGCCGTCCTTGCTGGGGATCGGCGTCGCCTGCGGGCTGGCCAGGTAGTCGCTGAGCTGCTTGCCGTTCACCTTGAGGCCCGGCAGCGTGGAGGCGAACTTCTGCACGGTGGCCATGTCGGTGGGGCTGAGCTGGTTGGGGGCCGTGACGACGACGATCAACGGCAGCGACGTGGTGTCGCTGAACTTGGCCACCTCGGAGGCCACGCGGGTCGACTCGGCCGACGCCGGAAGGAATGACGCACTGTCGTTCTTCTGCAGCGACGAGAGCTTGCCGATGAACTGCCCCCCGACACCTCCGATGGCCAGCCAGATGATGACGATGAGCACGGCCCAGACCGTCACGCGGGCTCCGGTGCGAGATGTCGTCATGGTGAGGCTCCCGGGCTAGTATAGGTATATAGGTAACTCACTTACTTACTCATTTATCTAGCAATTTAGCAGGTGGGGTGATGGCGGACAAGTCGCCGGAGTGGGGCGTCAGCCCCACCATGGTCGCGCTGCAGCGGCTCATCGACGCCGCATCGCTGGCTCCGATCGCGGTGGCCCGCCGCAGCGAGATGAGCGCTTCCGAGTTGCACGCCCTGCGTCACCTTTCCCGGGAGCCCATCGGCCCGGCGGAGCTCGCGCGCCGCCTCGGCGTCACGACCGCGGCCACCTCGGCGGTCATCGACCGGCTCGTCGCCCACGGGCACGTCGCGCGGCGCCCCCACCCCACCGACGGACGCCGCACCGTGCTCGAACTCACCGACGAGGGGCGGTCCGAGGCCCACCGGCAGCTCGGACCGATGTTCCTGCAACTCCGAGCCCTCGACGCCTCTCTCGACGACCATGACAGGGCGGTGGTCGACGACTTCCTCGAGCGCGCGACGGTGGCGATCCGTTCGGTCATGTGACGAATTCGGCCGTGCGTGGCAGGCTCGGTCCCACCGACACCCGAGGGCGAGGAAGTCACATGGACGACACCACGACACCGACCGGCCAGTGGGCCCCGATCTACGCCGAGCGACTGCACCACCTCGCCGGTCTCGGGGAGGTCGGGGCCGACGGCGCCACTCCCGAGCAGGCCGCGGCGAGCGCCGCCTGGTCCGCTCCGTTCGGGCCCCCCGAACCCACCGCCGCAGTGACGACCGAGACCGAGGTGTCCGGGCCGAACGGACCGGTGCCGGTGCGCATCTACCGGCATGCCGACGGTCGTACGAGCGGGGCCGGCCTCGTGTGGTTCCACGGCGGGGGTTTCGTGCACGGCTCGCTCGACATGCCCGAGGGTGACCTTGTCGCCCGCGGTCTGGTCACTCGCACGCATGCGGTGGTCGTCTCGGTCGACTACCGGTTGTGTGAGGGGGGCGTCCACCACCCGGTGCCCCACGACGACTGCTTCGCCGCCTTCCGGCACACCGTCGAGCATGCGGCCGACCTCGGCGTCGACCCGGCCCGGGTCGCGGTCGGCGGGGCGTCGGCGGGCGGGAATCTGGCCGGTGGGGTGAGCCTGCACGGCAGGGACGCCGGACTGCTCCCGTGGCAGTCGCTGCTCGCCTATCCCGTCATGCATGCCGCACTGCCGGAGTACTCATCGCAACTGCGCGCCGCGGTTGCCCGGATGCCGCGCAGCATCGGCTTCGTCGACAGGGTCCGCGAGATGAACGAGAACTACCTCGGGGGCCCGCTCGAGGAACACGCCCGCGACCTCTACGCCTTCCCCGGTGAGACCGACGACCTCACCGGCCTGCCGCCCACCTACATCGAGAACAGCGAGTTCGACGACCTGCGGGCGACGGGGGAGCGCTACGCCGCCCAACTGGCCGACGCCGGCGTCGAGGTGACGCTCGTGACCGCGGCCGGGGTCCCTCACGGGCACCTCAACGCCGTGGGGTCGCCGCTCACCGCGGCGAGCCTCGACCGGTTCGCCGAACGACTGCGTCGATGAGCCATCGCCGGGCCACAGTGGAGGCGTGCAACCAGCAATCCGCATCCGCGGCCTGACGAAAACCTATGGAACAAGGCGAGCCGTCGACGGCCTCGACCTCGACGTCGAGGCCGGCGAGATCTTCGCCCTCCTCGGCCCGAACGGGGCGGGCAAGACCACCACCGTCGAGATTCTCGAGGGCTTCCGCACTCGCGACGCCGGTGAGGTGCGCGTCCTCGGCGCCGACCCCCACCGGGCTCCCGCGAGGTGGCGCGACGGCGTCGGCATCGTCATGCAGAGTTCGGGGGGTCTCGATCTGCTCACGCCGGAGGAGGTGCTTCGCAGCGTCGCGAAGGCATACCGTCGCCCGCGGCCGGTGCCGGAGGTCATGGTCGTCACCGGCCTCACCGACAAGGCCGGGTCGCGGATCGTCGGGCTCTCGGGCGGCCAGCGCCGCCGTCTCGATGTCGCGCTCGGCATCGTCGGACGACCCGGAGTTGTTGTTCCTCGACGAGCCGACCACCGGATTCGATCCGCAGGCCCGGCGCGACTTCTGGGGTCTGATCCGAGCCCTCTCCGATGAGGGCACGACCATCCTCTTGACCACGCATTACCTCGACGAGGCGGAAGCCCTGGCCGCCAGGGTGGGGGTCATCGCCGCGGGTCGGTTGCTTGCTCTCGACACGCCGACGAATCTCGGGGGGCGCCACGAACAGGTCGCCACCGTGTCGTGGCTCGAAGGGGGCACTCGCCGCACCCTGCAGACGTCGGCACCGACGGCCGAGATCGCCGCGCTGGCAGCCCGCTTCGACGGTGAGATTCCCGAACTGGTCGTCACGCGGCCCAGCCTCGAGGAGACCTACCTGCGCCTCATCGGGCCGCACGTGGCGGAGGAGACGTTGGAGGTGACGGCATGAACGTGCTGACGCTCGGCCTCGACCGCACCCTGCTCGAGCTGAAGATGTACAGCCGGGAGAAGGAGTCGGTGTTCTTCTCGTTCCTGTTCCCGATCATGCTGCTCACCCTGTTCTCGGTGATCTTCTCCCGGCAATTCCCGAGCGACTCGCCGATGACTGCGGCCTGGGCGTTCCTGCCGGGCATGATCGCCGCCGGGGTCATGCTGACGAGTTTCCAGACCATGGCGATCTCGGTGGCGACCGAACGCGACGACGGCAGCCTCAGGCGGATCAGGGCGACCCCGATGCCACCGGTGGCGTACTTCCTCGGCAAGGTGGGGCTGGTCGGCGTCACCTCGCTGGCCCAGCTGGCCCTGCTGCTGCTCATCGCACGGGCGGCGTTCGGCGTCCCCATGCCCACCGACCCCGCGAAGTGGGTCACCTTCGCGATCACGTTCCTGCTCGGGATCTTCTCCGGCACAGTGCTCGGCATCGCCTACTCGTCGCTGGCGTCGTCGAGGTCGATCGGGGCCGTCGTCATCGCGCCACTTCTGGTGCTGCAATTCATCTCGGGTATCTACATCGGGTGGGAGGCGGTCCCCGGCTGGCTGCGCACCATCGCGTCGATCTTTCCGCTCAAGTGGATCGCGCAGGGTATGCGGGCGAGCTTCTACCCCGACGACCTGGCCACCTCGGAGATGGGGGGCACCTGGAACCTCACCGGGATCTACCTGAGCCTCGCGCTGTGGAGCGCCCTCGGGCTCCTGCTGTGCGTCACGACCTTCCGGTGGTACAAGCGCGGCTCGGTGTAGGCGGCCGGAACCCGCTCACCACACGACGACGCCGCCCCCGGCGCGGTCGAATGCCAGCCTGACCGTGTCGCCCCCGATCGCGACGCCCCCGCCGAACGCGAGCCTGCCATGCTCCGCTCCTGGGACGGCATCGAGCGGGATCGTGACCGGTCCGCACTCCGCGCGGGCGACGGCCACCAGGGCGGTGCCGGCGGCGCTCTCGCGCACGTAGGCGATGAGGTCGTCGTCGACGACCAGCCACCGCAGTCCGCCATGGGTGAGGGCCGGATGGTCGCGCCGCAGGTGGGCGAGCGCGCGGTAGGTCTCGTGCGCCCGCACGTTCCACTGTTCGGGGTGGGCCCACGGCATCGGCCGCCGCCCGTCCTCGCCGAAGTTCCCCTCGAGGCCGATCTCGTCGCCGTAGCAGACCATCGGCACGCCCGGCAGGGTGAACATCAGCGTGGCCGCCGCGACCAGCAGGTCGTCGTCGCGACCGATCAGCGTGGCCAGCCGGGTCGTGTCGTGCGAGCCGAGCAGGTCGAACGAGTGCACGTACGACGTCCACGGGATGCCCGCGTTGAACGCCCGCATCGCCCCGACGACCGCGCCCCCCGGAAGGCGCGGCAACTGCATCGCCTGGCCGAGGAACGACGGGGCCCGGTCGGCGCTGCGCAACCAGGTCCAGGCGGGCCGGGTGAAACCGGCGTAGTTCATCGCGCCGTGCCAGCCGTCGCCGTCGAGTTCCTCGTAGAGGTCGTGGCAGTGCTCGGCGACCACCCAGGCATCCGGCCGGGCCGAGGTCGCCGCCTCGCGCGTGCGCCGCGCCACCTCGTGGTAATCGTCCTGGGCTCCGTGGCGGCCGGACATGTTCGCGACGTCGACCCGCCACCCGTCCATGCCGAACGGTGGACGCAGCCACCGGCGAATCACCCCGTCGTCGCTGTCGAAGAACCGGTGCCGCAGGATCGCCGAGGAGTGGTCGAGCTTCGGCAGGCTGCGGTTGCCCAGCCAGCCCACGTAGCCGACCTCGGAGTCGTCGAAGTAGTAGAACGAGTGCTCCTCCGAGGCCGGATCGGCCCGCGCGGTCGTGAACCACTCGTGGCCTGCTCCGGTGTGGTTGGTGGTCACGTCGCCCAGCACCCGCAGCCCCCGCTCGTGGCAGGCGGCGATGAGGCGGGCGAACGCCTCGTCCCCGCCGAGCAGCGGGTCGACGTGCTCGAACGTGCTCGCGTCGTAGCGGTGGTTCGAGCGGGCCGGGAAGATCGGCGTGAGGTACACGACCGTGACGCCGAGGTCGACGAGGTGGTCGAGGTGCTCGATGATCCCGTCGAGGTCGCCGCCGTAGACCTGGCGCCCGATCGTCGCGCGGTCGGGATCGATCGGGTCGTCCCAGTCTCGGGGTATCGCCCAGTCGGGCAGGGCCCGGGTGTCGGCGGCGTCCGAGCGGGCGAAGCGGTCGGGGAAGATCTGGTAGACGATCGACTGCCGCGCCCACGCCGGCGGCGCGGTGAAGGTCGAGACGCGAAAGTCTTCGGCGTCGGTGACGTCGCGCCGGTGGGTGCCCGAGGCATTGACCCAGGCGTAGCCGAGCGGGCCGCCGCGCACCAGCCAGCGGTAATGGGTCACCGGGTTGTGCAGCGGGATCTCGGTCCGCCACCACGTGACACCCGCCTCCCCGGGCTCGGGGTGTGCCTCGACCCAGCGCGGTTCCCCGTCGCTCAGCAGTCGCACGACGCACTGGTCGACCGGGGCCGCGGCACTCGTGCGCAGCCGCACGGTGACCGTGCCGCCCGGGGGCGGGGTGCTGGGGGCCGCGGTAGAGCTCCGACCCGTCGTGGTGGGGCAGGTGGGCCTGGTGGATGGTGGTCATCGTCGGCTTCCGGTGGGGGCGGGGGTCCATGAGGAAACCTAGGGCCTCGTCGGATCGCCGGTCCATCGCCGAGCCTCCGCCGGCCCGCCGCATCCGCGACCGCGGCCCACGAATCTCCGGACAGCCTGGATAGCGCTTTCCATATCGGGTAGCCTGCCGCGAGGACGACGACGTCGACGAGGGGAGTCGGGAATGATCGATCCAGCCGCCACCACCGTGCTGCTCGCAGGTGATTCGACGGTTGCCAACTATCCGGCGCTCGAGCGGCCGATGTCGGGTTGGGGGGAGCACCTGGCCGGGCACCTCAACGCCCTGCTCAACCATGATCGCGCCGAGGGTGTCGAACCCCTCGATGTCGGGGTGGCGAACTTCGCCAAGAACGGCGCCAACACCTCGAGCCATCGGGGCGAGGGCCTGTGGGACGCGCTGCTGTGGTCGTCGCGCCCGGGCGATGTCGTGGTGATCCAGTTCGGCCACAACGACCAGAAGCTGCCGACGCTGGCGGCCGGCGGAGGCTACCGGCGCAACCTCGCCACGATGGTCGCCGACTGCCTCGAGCGCGATCTCGTGCCGGTGCTGTGCACCCCGGTCGGACGCCGGACGCTCGGAGAGGGCGGCTATGTGAGCTCGCACGGCGACTACCCGGGTGTGGTGCGCGACCTCGCCCGGGAACTGTCGGTGCCGATGCTCGACGTGGAGGCCCTGAGCGCCCGGATCTATGAGGCGTACGGACCCGACGACTCGCGTCGGCTGTTCATGCACCTCGACCCGTGGCAGCACCACCTGTGGCGCGACGGCGTCGCCGACGACACGCACTTCACCCTGCGCGGCGCGCACGAGGTGGCGCTCGCGGTGGCCGGCGAACTGCTGGTCGTCGCCGGGGATGCACTCGGTCGAGCGGGTGAGCCGGCCGGCGTCCGACAGGGCTGACCGGCCCCAGGGATTTACAGTGGCACCGACCGGTGCTACCTTCGTGATGAAACGATTCAAGACGTCGTCGACGAAGACGGGAGATTCCGATGACCAGCCTGGCTGATCTCAGTTCCGAGGCACGCGCCCTGCTCGAACACCAAACCATCGAGGTGCCGAGCTGGGCCTACGGCAACTCCGGCACGCGGTTCAAGGTGTTCGGCAGCCCGGGCACACCCCGCAACCCCTACGAGAAGATCGCCGACGCGGCACAGGTGAACCGGTTCACCGGGCACGCTCCGCGGGTGTCCCTGCACATCCCGTGGGACAAGGTCGACGACTACTCCGATCTGGCCGGTTACGCCCGCGACCACGGCGTCACGATCGGCATGATCAATTCGAACGTGTTCCAGGACGACGACTACAAGCTCGGCAGCCTGTGCAACCCCGACGCCGGCGGTGCGGCAGAAGGCGGTCGACCACCACCTCGAGTGCATCGAGATCATGCGGGCCACCGGCAGCCACGAACTGAAGATCTGGCTGGCCGACGGGCTCAACTATCCCGGTCAGGACGACCTGCGCTCGCGCCAGGAGCGGCTGGCCGAGGGCCTCCGCCAGGTGTACGCCGCACTCGGTGACGGACGAGCGGCTCGTGCTCGAGTACAAGTTCTTCGAGCCCGCGTTCTACGCCACCGACATCCCCGACTGGGGCACCTCGCTCGTGCACTGCCTCGCGCTCGGTGAGAAGGCGTTCGTCGTCCTCGACACCGGTCACCACGCGCCGGGCACGAACATCGAGTTCATCGTCGCGCAGTTGCTGCGCCTCGGCCGGCTCGGCGCGTTCGACTTCAACTCCCGCTTCTACGCCGACGACGACCTCATCGTCGGGCGCGGCCGACCCCTACCAGCTGTTCCGGATCATGAACGAGATCGTCATCGCCGGGGCACTGAGCCCCGACTCGGGCGTCAACTTCATGCTCGACCAGTGCCACAACATCGAGGACAAGATCCCCGGCCAGATCCGCTCGATCATGAACGTGCAGGAGGCCACCGCGAAGGCGCTGCTGGTCGACCGCGACGGCGCTGGCCGCGCGCAGCCGGCGGGCGACGTGCTCGGGGCGAACGGGGTGCTGATGGACGCCTACAACACCGACGTGCGCCCCTGCTCGCCGAACTGCGGCAGGAGCACGGGCTGGCACCCGACCCGCTCAAGGCGTTCCTCGCCACCGACTATCTCGCGACGATCGCGCGTGAACGTGTCGGTGGTCAGCAGGCCGGCTGGGGTGCCTGAGATGCGCGGGGTCGGCTCGTTCGCCGCCGTCGATCTGGGGGCGACCAGCGGCCGGGTGATGCTGGCCGCGCTCGCCCCGACGCCGGCGGCGCGCGGGTCGACCTGCGTGAGATGCGACGGTTCGGTCACGAGCCGCTGCCGGTGGCGGGTGAGCTGCACTGGAACGTGTCCCGGTTGTTCCGCGAGGTGCGCGAGGGACTGCGGGAGGCCGAACTCGCCTGGCGGGTGGGCTGAGGGGGTCGGCGTCGACACGTGGGCCGTCGACTACGCACTGCTCGACCGGGCGGGCGCACTGCTCGGCGACCCGTTCAACTACCGTGACGCCCGCACCCGGGGCGTGCCCGACGAGGTGTTCGCGCGGATGCCGGCGGCGGAGCTGTACCAGCGCTGCGGGCTGCAGGTGCAGCCGTTCAACACGATCTTCCAGCTCGTCGCCGCCGCCCGCACGACGCGGTGGGCACGACGTGAGCCGGCTGCTGTTGATGCCCGACCTGTTCGGCCTGTGGCTCGCCGGCCGGGCGGTGGCCGAGATCACCAACGCGTCGACCACCGGCCTGCTCGACGTGCGTCGCCGCGGCTGGTCGCCGGCCACGCTCGACGACCTGCGCACGCAGTGGGGGATCCCGGCGGCCGGCATGCTGCCCGACCTCGTCGAGCCCGGCACCGTGCTCGGGCCGGTTGCCCCGTCGGTGCTCGGCACGCGCGCCGAGATGGTCGCGGTCGGCACCCACGACACGGCCTCGGCGATCGTGGCGGTGCCGGCGTCCGGCCCGACTTCGCCTACATCAGCTGCGGTACCTGGTCGCTGGCCGGGCTCGAACTCGACGCTCCGGTGCTCACCGAGGCGAGTCGGGCCGCGAACTTCACCAACGAACTCGGCGTCGACGCCACAGTGCGCTATCTCAAGAACATCATGGGGTTGTGGGTGCTCAACGAGTCGATCCGCACCTGGACCGAAGCCGGGCTCGACGCCGACCTCGCCGGGCTGCTGGCCGCGGCGTCCGAGCTGCCCGCGCTGCGCACGGTCGTCGACATCGACGACCAGACGCTGCTGCCGCCCGGTGACATGCCGGCACGGATCGCCGAGTTGGCTCGCCGGGCGGGGGAGCCGGTGCCGCAGAGCCCGGCCGAGGT
This sequence comes from uncultured Actinomycetota bacterium, assembly GCA_963798885.1. GTDB lineage: Bacteria > Actinomycetota > Actinomycetes > Propionibacteriales > Propionibacteriaceae > JAJYQH01. The sequence goes on from CAWCUX010000015.1 coordinate 15,309, forward strand.
CACCCGCTGCATCCTCGACTCGCTCGCCCTGGCCCACCGGCGGGCGGTGCGTCAGGCCTGCGAACTGGCCGGTCGCGACGTCGTCGGTCGTGCACATGGTCGGCGGCGGGTCGAACAACGCACTGCTGTGCCTGCTGACCGCCGAGGCCACCGGGCTGCTCGTCATCGGCGGACCCGATGAGGGCACCGCCCTCGGCAACGTGCTCGTGCAGGCCCGCGCGCTCGGCCACCTTGAGGGCGGCCTCGACGCCCTGCGCCGGGTGGCCGCGGCCTCGTGCGACCTCGTCAGGTACCGACCCGGCACCCTGCCGGGTCTCGGCGAGGACGCCTGGCGGCGCGCCGAACGGCGGATCACGGCGTAGCCGGCCCCCGATCGGGCGCCTCCCCATCACAGACCTCCACCATCAACCACCACGAGGAGATGACATGACCATCGTGAGCGACCTGCTCGCCCGGTCGAACCGACTGGGTGCCGACAAGCGCACCACGAACTTCGCCGGCGGCAACACCTCGGCGAAGGGCCGCCTGACCGACCCGGTCACCGGCGAGGACGCCCCGATCCTGTGGGTGAAGGGCTCGGGCGGCGATCTCGGAACGCTGAAGGAGGCGGGCCTGGCGGTGTTGCGCCTCGACCGGTTGCAGGCCCTGCGGAACGTCTACCCCGGGGTCGAGCGCGAGGACGAGATGGTCGCGGCGTTCGACTACTGCAAGCACGGTCCGGGCGGGGCGGCGCCGTCGATCGACACCGCGTCGCACGCCCTGGTGGAACAGCCGCACGTCGACCATCTGCACCCGGACGCCGGGATCGCGATCGCCACCGCCGCCGACGGCGAGCGGCTCACCGCCGAGATCTTCGGGGGCAGGGTCGGTTGGATCCCGTGGCGTCGCCCGGGCTTCCAGCTGGGCCTCGACACGGCCGATCTGCAGCGGGATCACCCGGAGATGATCGGCGCGATCCTCGGCGGCCACGGCATCACGGCGTGGGCCGAAACCAGCGACGAGTGCGAGGCGAACTCGCTGTGGATCATCGAGACCGCCCAGCGCTGGATCGACGAGCACGGCGTCCCCGAGCCGTTCGGGGCGGTGCGCCCCGGCTACGAGCCACTGTCGGACGCCGACCGGCGCGCCCGCGCCGTGGCCCTGTTCCCGGTGCTGCGCGGCATGGCCTCGGTCGACCGGCCGATGGTCGGGCATTTCACCGACACCTCCGAGGTGCTCGACTTCGTGAGCCGGGAGAAGATGCCGGCCCTGGCCGAACTCGGGACGAGCTGCCCCGACCACTTCCTGCGCACCAAGGTGAAGCCGATGGTGGTCGACCTGCCGGCGTCCACGCCTGTCGAGGACGTGCTCGCCGCCCTGCCCGCACTGCACGAGCGGTATCGCTCCGACTACGCGGACTACTACGAGCGCAACAAGACCCCCGACTCGCCCGCGATGCGCGGCGCCGATCCCGCGATCATCCTGGTGCCCGGCGTCGGGATGTTCAGCTTCGGCAAGGACAAAGCGACGGCCCGGGTGGCCGGGGAGTTCTACGTCAACGCGATCAACGTCATGCGGGGCGCGGAGGCCCTGTCGACCTACGCGCCGATCGACGAGTCGGAGAAGTTCCGGATCGAATACTGGGCGCTCGAGGAGGCCAAGCTGCAGCGGATGCCCAGGCCCAAGGCGTTGGCGACGCGCATCGCGCTGGTCACCGGCGGCGGGTCGGGCATCGGGAAGGCCACTTGCGAGCGGCTGGTCGCCGAGGGCGCGTGCGTCGTGGTGGCCGACCTCAACGCCGACAACGCGGCCGCCGTCGCCGGGGAACTCGGCGGGCCCGACAAGGCCATCGGCGTCCGGGTCGATGTCAGTGACGCCGGCGCGGTGCAGGCGATGGTGGAGGCGGGCGGTGCTCGCGTTCGGCGGGGTCGACCTCGTCGTCAACAACGCCGGCCTGTCGCTCAGCAAGCCGCTGCTCGAGACCACCGAGGCCGACTGGGACCTGCAGCACAACGTCATGGCCAAGGGGTCGTTCCTCGTCAGCCGGGAGACCGCGCGGGTGATGATCGCCCAGGGCATGGGTGGCGACATCATCTACATCTCGAGCAAGAACTCGGTGTTCGCCGGTCCGAACAACATCGCCTACTCCGCCACCAAGGCCGACCAGGCGCACCAGGTGCGGCTGCTGGCCGCGGAGCTGGGGGAGCACCAGATCCGGGTCAATGGCATCAACCCCGACGGTGTGGTGCGCGGCTCGGGCATCTTCGCCGGTGGCTGGGGCGCCGCCCGGGCCAAGGTCTACGGCGTCCCCGAGGAGGACCTCGGCAAGTACTACGCCCAGCGCACCCTGCTCAAGCGGGAGGTGCTGCCCGAGACCATCGCCAACGCGGTGTTCGCCCTCACCGCGGGCGACCTCACCCACACCACCGGCCTGCACATCCCCGTCGACGCGGGCGTGGCCGCCGCGTTCCTGCGCTGATTCGGGGCGGCTGACCGGACCCCGATCGTTGCGGGGCCCGGTCAGCGGCTCGAGGCGCGCACGACCAGGGTCGGCTGGAACAGCACGTGGCGTTGCTCGGCGCCGTCGTCGAGCAACAGTTGGGCCGCCGTGCGCCCCAACTCGGCCATCGGCTGGTGCACCGAGCTGAGCGGGGTGATCAGTTCCGAGGCCACCATGATGTCGTCGTAGCCGACCAGCGCCATCTCGGCGGGGATCCGGATGCCCTGGCGGCGCAGGGAGCGCATCGCCCCGATCATCATCACGTCGTTCGCGGCGAAGGTCGCCGTGGGCACCTCGCGGCGTTCGAGCAGCAGGCTCATCGCCGCCTCGCCGGCGTTGGCGGTGAACGCCTCGGTCTCGACCGGAACGAGCACCGTGTCGGGGTCGAGGCCGGCCGCGGTGGCCGCCTGCCGCGCACCCCGGAGGCGTTGGCGGGCCTGGCGCACCGTCATCGGTCCCGTGATCACCGCGATCAGCCGGTGGCCACGCTCGATGAGGTGACGCACCGCCATCGCGCCGCCGGCCACGTCGTCGACACCCACCGACGCGTAGCCCTCGATGTCGCCGGGGCTGTCGAGCAGGACGACGGGGATCCCCCGCTCCCGCAGTGTCGGCAGCAGCGCCGCGGTGCCCTCCGAGGGGGTGATGATCACCCCGCGCACCTGCTGCTCGATGAGCGTGCGCAACACCCGCTCCTCGCGTGCCGGCTCGGCGTCCGACGACGAGATCGCCAGCGCGAGATCGGACGCGGCAAGGGTGTCCTCGATGGCGCGCGCGGCGTCGGTGTAGAACGGGTTGCCGATGTCGAACACGACCAGGCCCACCATGCTCGAGCGTCCCTGGCGCAGCTGGCGGGCGGCCCCCGAGCGCACGAAGTGCAACTCGCTGATGGCCGCCGTCACCTTCTCGCGCATCGCCTGCGACACCCGCTCGGGATGATTCAACACGTGCGACACCGTGCCCACCGACACGCCCGCCAACTCCGCCACGTCGCGCAGCGACGCATTCCCCCGATCGGGCATCGGATCTGCCTCCTTGCCACGGCGGGACACTCCGCGCGGGCTCCTGAGGGAACACCGTACAGTGATCGGGGCCTTGCTGGTCACGATTCAGCGGGGCCGACGCACCGGAACCGGTCACACGACCGCCCCCGTCCGGGCAAGGGCTCGGACCTGGACGGAGCGCTTGTGAATCGATTCAGGCGCGGCTAGGCTCCCACTAGGACTCACTGAGGAGACTTTCGTGCTCGACACCGCCGTCATGATCACCGCGGACGCCGACCGGAACCGGGCCATCCGGTTCGCGACGACCGTCGAGCTCGAGCGATCCAGCGCCGAGGTCCGATCGGCGGTCTGGCGTGCCACCGCGCACGGAATCTACGAGGCGAGGATCAACGATCGCCCGGTGTCGGATGCCGTCTTCTCGCCCGGGTGGACCTCGTACGAATGGCGACTCCAGGTGCAGGACGACGATGTCACCGGGCTGCTCGCCGACCGGGTGAGGATCGAGGTGCTGCTGGGCAACGGGTGGTACCGGGGAGACCTCGGCTTCGCGGGCGCACACGCCAACTACGGGGAACAGATCGGCGTCATCGGCGAGCTCGTGGTGACGTTCGCCGACGCCAGCGTGCAGTCGATCCCCACCTCGACCGCCTGGACCGCCACCGCGAGCGAACACCTGACCAACTCGCTCTACCAGGGCCAGACGATCGACGCGCGACGGCGCGGTGCGGCGTCCGAGCCGCTGCCCGTGCGGGAAGTCGCCTTCGACCGGTCGACGCTCGTGCCGCAGGTGGGCCCGGCCGTCACCCGGCACGAGGTGATCCGGCCGCGACGCATCTGGACCTCGCCGAGCGGCCGGACGCTGGTGGACTTCGGCCAGAATCTCACCGGGTGGGTGCGACTGCGTACCAGCGGGCCGGCCGGCACACCGTCATGCTCCGCCACGCCGAGGTGCTCCAGGACGGCGAGCTCGGCACCCGGCCGCTGCGTCGGCGCAGGCCACCGACCGTTCATCCTCTGCGGCGGCACGCCGAGGTCGGAGCGGACCGCTCACCTTCCACGGGTTCCGCTACGCCGAGGTCACCGGATTCGGCGGACCGCTGCGGGCGGCGACGTCGACCGGCAGGTCCTGCACACCGACATGCGGCGCACGGGCGGTTCTCCTGCTCCGACCCGCGCGTCGACCGGCTCCATGAGAACGTGGCTGGAGGCATGCGGGGCAACTTCCTCGACGTGCCCACCGACTGCCCCCAGCGCGACGAACGGCTCGGCTGGACCGGGGACATGCCGCCTTCGCCCCCACCGCCTCTTTCAGTTCGACTGCGCCGACGTGCTGCACAAGTGGCTGCTCGACCTGGCCGACGAAGCACGACACAGCGAGCACGGTTGGGTGCCGCACGTCGTGCCCGACGTGCTCAAGTACGCCGACTTCCCCGAGGAGCGCCGGGCGATGGCCGCGTCGTGGGCGGGGCCCACCGCATCTGGGGCGACGCCGCGGTGTGGGTGCCCCAGGCGCTGTGGCACGCCTACGGCGATCTCGACCGGCTCGCCCAGCACTACCCCGGCATGGTGCTGCACCTCGACGGCTACTCGAGCGGCTGTCACCGAGCGGGTGTGGGACACCGGATTCCAGTTCGCCGACTGGCTCGACCCCGACGCCCCTCCCGACAAGCCGGCGAACGCCAAGGCCGACCCGGGGGTGGTGGCCACCGCCTCCCTGTACCGATCGCTGCGCTTCGCCGCCGAGACGGCGTCGACTCTCGGCTACGAGGATCACGCCACCCGCTGGAACGGGCTCGCCGAGCGCACCCGCGAGGCATTCGTCGACCACTACGTGTCGGACGAGGGCATCGTGCGCTCCGACTGTGCCACCGTGTACGCGCTGGCGATCTGCTTCGGCCTGCTCGACGACGACCGGCGGGCCCGCGCGGGCGACCGGTTGGCCCGGCTCGTCGCCGAACGTGGCTACGTGGTCACCACCGGTTTCGCGGGGACACCGTTCGTGACCTGGGCGCTGTCGGAGACCGGCCACGTCGAGGACGCCTACCGCCTGCTGCTCGAGCGCTCGTGTCCCTCCTGGCTGTACCCGGTGACGATGGGTGCGACGACGATCTGGGAGCGCTGGGACTCGATGCTGCCCGACGGCACGATCAACCCCGGCGAGATGACCTCGTTCAACCACTACGCCCTCGGGGCTGTCGCCGACTGGATCTACCAGGTGATCGGCGGCATCCGCCCCGCGGCCCCCGGCTACGGCAGGCTGCTGCTGCAGCCCGTCCCCGGGCCCGGGCTCGACCACGCCCGGGCGGGGCTCGACACCCCGCACGGCCACGTCGAGTCGGGCTGGCGTCGCGACGGCGACACGATCGTCGTCGAGGTCAGCGTGCCCGAGGGCGTGGACGCCGAGGTCGTGCTGCCCGACGGCGCGCGGCACCGGGTCGGCGGCGGGGTCCACCGGTTCACCAGCGGCGGCTGAGCGCCGGCATCACCGGCGCAGGCCGAAGCCGTACTCGTAGCGGTTGCCTGCGGTGTCGACGTAGGGGTCGTAGTCGTCGAACACGTCCTCGCAATGGGCCTCGATCGTGGCCATGTCGTTCGGCAGTGTCACCGGCAGGCGTCCGCCGGCCACGGCCGCGCCGGAGACGACGTCGAGCAGGGCGCGCTGGGAGACCCCGAAGTGCACATAGAGCGAATCGGCGAGAGGTTCGATCTCGCCCATCACCACCGGCACGGCGAGCTCCACCACCGCGACCACCGGCCGGTCGCCCATGGCGGCCCGCGCGGCCTCGAGGTTCGCCAGATCTGTGGTGTTGGCGACCACCGCCTCCCGGCCGCGGTACGACCGGTCACCGGCGAGGGAGTGCTCCCGGGCGGTCGGCGCGTCGTAGGGCCGGTACTGCAGGCTGATCGGGCGGAAGCCGTCGACGTAGGGATCGCTCATCGGCGAGTGCATGACGACCAGCGCGGCGTCGGCGTCCTCGGGGCGTTCGACAACTGTGAAGTAGTCGCCGGCGATCGCCGGATCGAGCCCGGCGAGGTCGGTCGCCGGTTCGGGCCGGCGGAAGAAGCCCTTGTGTTCGTCGATGTGGCGCCGCGGGATCCACACCCGGGCGCCGCGGGGGACGACCCCGGACTTCTTCAGCGCGACGATCGAGTCGAGCTGGGCCGAGAAGCCGTCCCGGACGAACTCGTCGCAGCCGATCACCCTCCGGCTGCGCTCGGCGTCCAGGTAGGGGTCGTCGAACAGGCCGACGCGGAACATCCCCCGCAGCAGCCGTACCGCGGCCTGCTCGAAGCGCTGGCGCATCGCCTGCTCGCCGTAGCGCTCGCACCCGAGGGCATAGGCCTCCAGCACCGGGCCGGCGTCGCTGTTGCCGCCGAACTGGTCGACGCCGTTCATGATGAGCCGCAGGTGCCGCTCGGGGACGGTGAGCCGCTCGACGCCGAAGCACCGGCTCTCGAACCCGTCGAGCTCACCGCTGGCGTCGCCGGTGATGCCCCAATCGGTGCACACGACGCCGTCGTAGCCGTAGCCGCCGCGCAGCAGGTCGCTGATCATCCGGGTGCTGTAGGAGTTGCCGACCTCGTCGTCGCCCTGGCCGACCGAGACCGAGTAGTAGGGCATGATCGCCCCGACCGCGCGGGTCGGGCCGTCGAGCGCGAGGGCGCCCTCGGTGAACGGGCGCAGATGCTCGGCGAAGCGGCCGCCCGGGTAGACGTTGTACATGCCGAACCGGTAGTGGGCGTCGCGTCCTCCCTCGCCCGTGCCGCCCCCGGGCCAGTGCTTGGCCATCGCGACGACCGATCCCGGGCCCCATCCGGTGGCCGACCCCGGCGTGGTCTGCAGGGCATCGCAGAACGTGCGAGCCAGGGTCGTCGCCTGCTCGACCTGGCCGCCGAAGGTGTCGATCGCCCGCATCCACCGCGGTTCGGTGGCCAGGTCGATCTGCGGGCCCAGCGCCGTCGTGATCCCGAGCGCGCGGTACTCCTGGCGCACCACATCGGCGAAGCGGCGGCAGGTGTCGACCGAGAAGGTGGCGACCATGCCGAGGCCCTCGGGCCATTTCGACACCGCCACGCCACTGCTGCGGAACTCGGCACCCGAGTCGGACGCCCCGTGCCGCGGGTCGGACGAGAAGTTGATCGGCACGCCGAGCGGCTCGCTCTCGGCCAGTTCCTGCATCGCGTCGTGCCACCGCACGGCGGTGTCGACGTCGGCGTAGTTGACGACGAGCACATGGCGGATGTGGTCGCGCAGCAGAAGGTCGCGCTGCTGGTCGCTGAGCATCGCGGGGTCGTGGATCGCGGCGTCGAACGCCATGCCGTCGTAGCTGGCGGCGAACGGGCCGCCGGGCGGCGTCGGCACCATCTGGTGGGGTGAATAGAGCATCAGCCCGGCGATCTGCTCGAGGCTCATCCGCGCGGCGAGATCGCGAGCCCGCTCGTCGGGGTCTCGGCGCCAGTCGGCGTACGGCAGCAACTCGCCGGTGCCGGCCGGATCGCGGAAGTGGAGCCCGTCGACGGTGATCACCCGACCCGTGGCGGTCGAGATGTCGGGGCCGTCGGGGTTGTGGAAGCGGTGCGCCATTGCTGTCTCCTCGACGAGATCTTCCGCCAACCTTAGCGGCCGGTCAGTTTCGCCCGGGGGTTCACCGTCGCCCGCTGGGGCCCGACTCAGCCCAGCCCGGCCGCGGCGGCCCGGAGTTCGACGAGCGCGGCCAGGGTATGGGTGCCCAGCTCGCCCGCGTCTCCCGTCGGTGGCCGTCCATCGGGCGAAGCCGAGCTTGAACGCGAGGACGCCGAGTTCGGCCGCCAGGTGGGCGGTGGCTTCGGGGGTTCCACGCCGCGTGAGGGCCTCGGTCATCGCCGCGGCCATGCCCACGCTCTTGAGGGCGTCGCGCTCCTGGAGTTCGGTGTTGGCCGCCACCGCGGCCTTGAGCCGTGGGGCGATCTCGTGGTTGAACGGCGTCATCGCCCCGGAGGCGCGTTCGAGGCCCCGGGCGACCGCGTCGAGCGGTGAGGTGTCCGGGTGGTGCCTCCCGGATGCCCTCGGCGAGCAGTCGGCTCAGTGTCTCCTGGCCGGCGACGAGCAGTTCGCGCTTGTCGGGGAAGTGGCGGAAGAACGTGCTCTTGGTGAGGCCGGCGCGTTCGGCGATCTGGGCGACGGTGGTGGCGTCGTAGCCCTGTTCGGTGAACAGGTCCAGCGCCGCCAGGACGAGCCGCTCGCGCGCGTCCGGTTCCCATCGAGCCATCGCCGACATGCTAGGCGATGGCACTCTTGTCCCGTCGCGGGTATAGTGATGGGACAAGAGTCTCATCACGATTGGAGTGTTCCCATGCAGGTCTTCCTCACGGGTGCCACCGGGACGATCGGGTCCGTGGTCCTGCCCGAACTCCTCGCCGCCGGTCACGCGGTGACCGCGCTCGCCCGCTCGGATGCCTCGGCCGCGGCGGTCTCCGCCGCCGGGGCCGCGGTCGTCCGCGGTTCCCTCGACGACCTCGACGTCATCCGCGAGGCCGCCCAGCTGTCCGAGGGGGTCATCCACCTCGCCTTCGGTCACGACTTCAGCGCCTTCGACGCCGCCGCGGCGCAGGAGGGCCGCGTGGTGGCCGCCGTCGGTGAGGCGCTCGCCCACAGCGGCCGGCCGTTCGTCGTCGCCTCGGGGACCCCCGCCGTCCCCGGTCGGGCCGCGACCGAGACCGACCCGACGCCGACCGAAGGGCCCCTGGGGATGCGCGGGGCGCAACGCCCGCGCGGTGCTCGATCTGGCCGAGCAGGGTGTCCGATCGTCCATCGTCCGGCTGCCCCGGACCGTGCACAACCGGGGCCGGGGTGGCTTCGCCGAGATGCTCGTGCGCACGGCACGGCGCATCGGCGTCGCGGGTTATCCCGGCGACGGCACGCAGCGCTGGCCCGCCGTGCACGCGCTGGACGCCGCCCAGCTGTTCCGCCTGGCCCTCGAGTCGGCCGAGCCGGGGACGGTGCTGCACGCCGTGGGCGACGAGGGCGACCGCGGTGCGCGACATCGCCGAGGTCATCGGACATCGGCTCGCGCTGCCCGTCGAGACGGTCCCGCGCCGACACCTTCGGGTTCCTCGGGAGCGTCTTCGCCGTCGACCAGCCGGCGTCCAGCACGCTCACCCAGGAACGGTTCGGCTGGCGGCCCGACGCACCCGAGCCTGCTCGCCGACCTCGACGAGTTCCTCACCGCGGAGGAGGGCGCCCCGTCGGGTAGGCGGGCTCCCGGACTCGGGCTGTCGCCATGCCGACCCGGCCCGGATCGAAGGAGACACACCAGCCGACCGGTCATGGTCGGCCGCGTCCCCGGGCTCTGCGAAGCTGTGGCCACCTCCGGCCGTTCCGTCGCGGATTTCCCCCGTGAGGTGAAATGGGGTCACCGTGAGGGTCGGAGCGACCGCACGTCGGGAGGTGGAGGGTGGCCATGGTCCGAAGCACGGGTCGGCGCCTCCTGGTGAGCGCGGTCGTGGTGCTGGTCGCGCATCGGCGGGATCGCGCTGGCGGCCGCGTCCACCCGCAACAGTGGGTATGCGGTGCGCACCGAGCAGCTGTGGGTGAACGGCACGCCGGAGCCGGGGACGGGGCCCGTATTCGGGTCCCGTCCGGCTGGACACCACGCTGTACCTGCCTCAGGGCGCTCCCCGGGAGCCGGCGGTGATGCTGGCCCACGGGTTCGGCGGTACCAAGGCCGACATGGACGCCGAGGCTCGCCGCATCGCGGCCCGCGGCTACGTCGTGCTCACCTGGACGGCGCGGGGATTCGGCCGCAGCGGCGGACTGATCCACCTCGACTCGCCCGACTACGAGGTCGCCGACGCCAGTCGACTGGTGGACATGCTCGCCACCCGGCCGGAGGTCCAACTCGACGGTCCCGGGTAATCCGCGGGTGGCCGTCGCGGGTGCGTCCTACGGCGGCGCCCTCGCGCTGCTGCTGGGCGCCTACGACCACAGGATCGACGCGATCATTCCTCAGGTCACGTGGAACGACCTGGGCCACGCGTTCTTCCCGCAATCGGCGCAGGCCTCGACGACCGTTGCGGTCGCCGGCCGGGCTCGACCCCGTGAGCACCCCCGGGGTCTTCAAGAAGGACTGGGCGAGCCTGTTCTTCAGCCCGTCGGGAAGCTCGATCGGCGGCGGCCCCCGGCCAGGGAGGGGGCGCGCCGGTCGTCGGCCCGAGCCCGTCGTCCGCCGTCCGGTTCCGCCGATCCGCCGGGCTGCGGCCGGTTCGCGGTCGACCTCTGCCGTGACTACCAGGGCGCCGCCGTCACCGGTCGCCCGACGTCGGCGATGCTCTCGCTGCTCGCCCGTTCGAGTCCCTCGAGCGTGCTGAACCGGATCTCCGCGCCCACCCTGCTCATCCAGGGCGAGGCGGACTCGCTGTTCCCGCTGAGCGAGGCCGACGCGAATGCCCGCGGAATCGCGGCGAACGGCACTCCCGTGAAGGTCGTCTGGTTCAGCGGCGGCCATGACGGCGGCGTCGGGACAAGCGCGGAGACGCAGCGGATCAGGACGCAGCGACGGACAACTGGCTCGACCATTACCTCAAGGGCGCCCAGGCGAGCGGGAATGCCGGGTTCGACGTGTCATTTCCCTCGACGGCGGCGGCCAACGATCAGGGCCAGCCCTGGTCCAGTTCCGCACCGCGCCGGCGGAACCGGGCGTCACCGGAGCGGCTGCGCCGTGGGGCCGGTCGGTCGCGCTGATGGGGCCGCGCCCAGACGATCCTGGCGCCGCCCGGCGGGTCGCCCGCGGCGGTGACGATCCTTCCGGGGCTGGGGCAGGCGACTCAGCGCATTGAACGCGGTGGGCGGTTCCGGGCTCGGTGCCTTGCCCGGGCAGAGCGCCGTTTCGAGTCCGCACCCCTGGTCGCGTCGCTTGCAGCTGGTCGGCAGTTCGCGGGTCACCGTGCACGTGTCCGGGACCGGCGTCGGACGCGACCCTGTTCGCGCAGCTGTACGACGTCGGTCCGGGCGGAGCGGCCGTCCTGCCGGAGCGGTTGACGGCGCCGATCTACCTGCCGTCGCTGTCGCCGCAGGGCAGGGACGTGACGATCGCCACGCCCGCCGTCGTTCGGGACATCCCGGCCGGCCATCGGCTTCGCCTGGTGATCACGACGACGAACCAGGCCTACGCGATGCCGACCAGGCCCAGCCGTACACGGTGTCGGCGCCGTCGGGGTCGGCCCTGCACCTCGTGGTGCCCGAGGTCGCCATGACCTCGGTCGGTGGCAGCGGCGTCGCCGGCCTGTGGCCGTATGCGCTCGCGCTGCTCGTCGCGGTGGCCGCGGTGCTCGCCGGGCGGCGCTGGACGCGGGAGGGCCGCGCGCCGCGACTCGGATACCGTGAGCCGCAAGGATGTTCCGCTCGCGGTCGAGGGGCTGGGTAAGGCCTACGACAACGGGTTCCGGGCGGTCACCGATCTCCACTTCCGCGTCGAGAGGGGCTGGGTGCTGGGCCTGCTGGGCCCCAACGGCGCCGGAAAGACCACGACCCTGCGCATGCTCATGGGCCTGATCCACCCGACGGAGGGTCGGGCCCGCATCTTCGGGCAGACGATCACGCCAGGTGCTCCGGTGCTGTCGCGCGTCGGGGCGTTCGTCGACGGCCCGGGGTTCCTGCCCCATCTGTCCGGGGTGGAGAACCTTCGGTTGTACTGGGCGGCGACCGGCCGCCCCGCCGCGGACGCCCGCTTCGACGAGGCGCTGGAGATCGCCGGCCTCGGGAGACGACGCCCTCCGCCTGGTCAAGACCTACAGCCATGGGATGCGGCAACGGCTGGGAATCGCCCAGGCCATGCTGGGTCTGCCCGACCTGCTCATGCTCGATGAGCCCACCAACGGACTGGATCCGCCACAGATCCGCGAGATGCGCGAGGTTCTCGGTCGGTACGCGGCCACGGGGCGCACCGTGCTGGTATCCAGCCACCTGCTGTCCGAGGTCGAGCAGACCTGCAGCCACGTGATCGTCATGCACCAGGGGCGCCTGGTGGCTCAGGGCCCCGTGGCGGAGTTCCTCGCCAGTGCGACGACGCTGGCCGTCGACGTCGACGACCCGGCGCGGGCATTCGACGTGGCCAGTAGGGTGCAGGGCGCGACCGACGTCGAACTCACGCCCACGGGACTGACCCTGCGGCTCGTCGGCACTCCTCGAGCCGAACTGGTGCGGGCGCTCGTCGATGCCGGAGCTGGGCGTGAATCAGGTGTACGCCCAGCGGGGCTTGGAACAGGTCTTCCTCAATCTGACGCAGGAAGGGGCGCACTGATGCCCAGCCGTGGTACGCACGAAGGGATCGAGCACGCGGCGGCGCCCTCACTCGACGTCCGAAGCGACGGAGCGGTGATCGGATACGACTCCCGCCGCACCCTGCCGGTGACGGTCGAGATCAGGCGCCAGTGGTCGAGACGGCGCACCCGGTTCACCCTGGGATTCCTGGTCGTGCTCCCGTTCCTGCTGGTGGCGGCGTTCAAGCTGGGGGGGAACCACCCGTCGAACGGCGCGCCCGGCCTGGTGCAACTCGCGACGACCGGAGCGGCGAACTTCACCCTGTTCGTGCTGTTCGCCTCCACCGGCTTCCTGCTGGTCGTCGTGTTCGCATTGTTCGCGGGCGACGCGGTGGCCAGCGAGGCCAGCTGGTCGAGCCTCAGGTACCTGCTCGCCGCACCGGTGCCGCGGAGCCATCTGCTCCGGCGCAAGCTCGTCGTGGCCCTGTTGTTCTCGGGGTTCGCGCTGGTTCTCCTGCCGGTCACGAGCTTTCTGGCGGGTGGGCTGTTCTTCGGCTGGGCTCCCGCCCGGACTCCGCTGGGTGTCTCGCTGTCGGTGAGCGACTCGCTGGTCCGCTTGGGGATCGTGGTGGGCTACCTCGCGGTGACCCAACTGTTCGTGTCGGCGCTGTCGTTCATGCTGGGCGTCTGGACCGACGCTCCCCTCGGGGCCGTCGGTGGAGCCGTCCTGCTGGTCATCGTCTCCAACATCCTGGACGCGGTGACTGCGCTGGGCTCATGGCGTCAGGTACTCCCCACCCACTACCAGTTCGCATGGTCCGATGCCCTCGGCGAGACGATCGTCTGGGACAACATGGCCCGCGGAGTGTTGTGGAGCCTGGGGTTCACCCTGGTGCTGCTGACCCTCGCATGGTGGCACTTCGACCGCAAGGACGTCGTGAGTTGAGCCGAGCCCGTCCCCGACGGCTCAGGTGAGCGTCCAGGTGGCGGGATCCGGGTCATCCCACCAGCGTCGCTTCGGGGGCCTCGGACTCCTCCTCGTGGTCGAACTTCTGCGGCGGGTGGTGGGGGAGGGCGAACGCGGGGATGATGATGACCGCCGTGAGCGCCAGCGCCACCCAGAAGGCGACGCCGAACGAGTCCGCGAGGATCGGTCCGATCACGCGTCGGGCGGCCGCGGGCATCGAGGTGACCTGGCCGACTCCGGCGCTGCCGGCGTGGATTCCGCGGGCGGCCAGCTGGCCGGTGAGGTGCTGGGTGAGGGCGGTGACCAGCAGCGCGGCGCCGAGGGAGCCGCCGATCTGCTGAATGGCCGTGATGGTGGGTGCGGCGCGGGAGACGACGGCCGGGCTGAGTCTGCTGTAGGCCGCGGAGATGGTGGGCATCATCACCGCGCCCAGGCCGATGCCCCGCACGAACAGCGAGAGGCTGAGCCACACGTAGGAGGTGTCGACGCCGACCTGGGTGAAGGGGTACGTGCCCAGCAGCCCGATGATCACGCCGAACGGGACGACGTATCCGGCTCCGTAGCGGTCGGTGAGGTGCCCGCCGATGATCATGGCGACCATGGCGCCCAGGCCCTGCGGTGCGAGCAGCAGGCCGGCGTTCAGCGCGCCCTGACCGCGGACGGTCTGGTAGTAGAGCGGGAGCAGGAGCATGCCTCCGAACAGGCCGATGGCGACCAGGAAGACGGCGATCGAGCCGCTGGCGAAGCGGAAGTCGGTGAACAGGCGCACGTCGATGATCGAGGCGGAGCCGCGGGAGAGGCTGTGCGCGGTGTAGACGGCCAGGCCGACCGCCCCGCCGATGAGCCAACCGAGCACGTTCCAGTCGGAGAAGCCGCCGTGGGAACTGGCCTGGGACAGGCCGTAGAGGAGGGCGGCGAAGCTGCCGGAGAGCAGCACGAGCCCCCGAACGTCCAGGGGTGCGGCGTCGTGCTTCGCGTCCCCGCTCTCCAGCTTCCAGACCGCGAGGCTCACCGCCAGGATGCCGACCGGGACGTTCACGAGGAAGATCCAGTGCCAGGTGGTGTACTGCACCAGCAGGCCGCCGAGCACGGGACCGAACACCGGCCCGAGCAGCATCGGGACCCCCAGGATCGCCATCGCCCGGCCCATCCGGTGCGGTCCGGCGGCCCGGACGATCATCGCCTGGCCGGCGGGCATCAGCATGCCTCCGCCGATGCCCTGCAGGATCCGGAACGCGATGAGGCTGTCGATCGACCAGGCGCTCGCGCACAGGGCGGACCCGAGGGCGAACAGGGTCACCGCCGTGATCCAGGTGCGTTTGGATCCGAAGCGGTCCATCGCCCATCCGGTGACCGGGATGACCATGGCCACGGCGAGCAGGTAACCGGTGACGACCCACTGGGTGGCGCTGAGGCCGGCACCGAGATCGGAGCTCAGCGCGTCGAGGGCGACGTTGACGATGGTCGTGTCGAGAACGACCATGATCATGCCGGTCACGATGACGAGGCCGGTGACGATGGTCGCGCGATCGAGCTTGTCGGACTGGTCAGCGGTGGTGCTGCTCATCGATGCTCCAGGGTTGGTCGGCGGGTGTGTGGGGAGGTCGGGTCAGGCCGGCCCGGGTGGGGGCTCGGGCCCTGCCACGTCGCGTCGGCGGTCGTCGACGAGCAGGACCACGGCGTCGACGGCCCGCCCGTAGTGTTCAGCGAGGGTGGTCGTCGGGTCGGCGATGAACGCCCTGATCGCGACGTCGAACATCGACAGCGTGACAGCCGCGATCGCCCCGGCGCGGAACGTGCCGAACGCCTCGCCCTCGCGTTCGACGATCGCTATGGCCAAGATCTCGGCCAGTGCGGCGAACCGGTCGTGCAGGGCCTTGTGGAGCCGTGCGTCCGAGGCGATCAGCCCGCGGATCCGATCCGTCTCGTCCGGGTCGCAATCCTTCCGGTCGAGCGCGGTGGTGACTGTCGTCGTGAGATCGTCGAGCAACCTGCCGGAGGGGCCACCGCGGCGGAACACGATGAGGCCGGCCGGGTCCGGATCCACCGGAGCACCGAGAATGGCGTCGAACTTCCCCGCGACATGGTTGAACAGGGTGCGTCGCGACACGCCCGCGCAGGCGGCCACCTCGTCCATGGTGAACCCGTCGACACCGCGTGCCTCGGCGAGGTCGCGCGCGCACCGCGTGATCCTGGCGGCCGTTCCCCGCCGGGTCTCAGTGGTTGCACTTTCGGGCATGAGTGCAAGTATTGCTCGCGATGGCGACAGCACAAGGCGGTCGCCGGGGAACGCGGCTCGCAGGTTGCCGAGGCCCCCATAGCAGGCGCCTACTCACGGAGAACCCGGACCCGGGCCGCGTGGAACAGTGGCAGCGCACTAGCATCGTCAACGGCGATGGACCCCGCCGGCACCGCTTCGTGGTGCGACCCGCCTCCTGGCTGATGGCTCCTGCCCGAACCGAGTGTGCGGGTGTGGAGTACGGCTTCCACCCCGTGCGCTCCATCCTTGTTGAGGAGATGCGCGATGGCGTTCATCATTCGTTCCCTGTCGGCCCTGGAGATCCTGGATTCGCGCGGCCGTCCCACCGTGTCGGTGACTCTCACCCTCACCAACGGCATCATCGCCCAGGCCCAGGTGCCCTCCGGGGCGTCCACCGGCAGTCGCGAGGCGGTCGAGTTGCGAGACGGCGACAAGACCCGGTTCGGCGGTCTGGGGGTGCTGCACGCGGTCGAGAACGTCAAGGGTGAGATCGCCACAGCGGTCGTCGGACGCCGCCTCGACTCGCTCGAGCAGCTCGACCGCCTGCTCATCGACCTGGACGGCACCGACAACAAGTCCCGGTTGGGGGCGAACGCGATCCTCGGGGTGTCGATGGCCTTCGCCCGTGCCGCGGCCGCCGATGAGGGGGCCGAGTTGTTCGAGTGGCTCCCCGGCGTCCATGGGCAGCGCCGGCGGATGCCGGTGCCGTGCTTCAACGTGCTCAACGGGGGCGCGCACGCCGCGAACCCGCTCGACTTCCAGGAGTTCATGATCTGCCCGCTCGGCGCCGATTCGATGGCCGACGCGGTGCGGATGGGTGCCGACGTGTACGGCGCGCTGCGCAAGCGACTCGCCGCTCAGGGGCACCCGACCGGATTGGGCGACGAGGGCGGCTTCGCCCCCGACCTGGCCGAACCCGAGGAGGTGCTGGCCACCATCGTCGACGCCATCGTCGACGCCGGCTACGAGCCCGGGACGCAACGGTGTGGGCATCGCGCTCGACCCGGCGGCGTCGGAGTTCCGTCAGGCCGACGGTAGCTACAGGGTCAACGGCGCGTCGCTGAGCAGCGACGAGATGATCGAGCGCTACCGGGCGATGATCGCGACGCTACCCGGTGTGGTCGCTCGAAGATGGCCTCGGTGAGGACGACCACGACGGCTGGCAGAAGCTCACCCGCGAACTCGGGGATCGGTTGCAGTTGGTCGGCGACGACAACTTCTGCACCAACCCGACGATCATCGCCCAGGCGATCGACGACGGTATCGCCAACGCCGCGCTGATCAAGCTCAACCAGATCGGCACCGTCACCGAGACGATCGAGGCGATGAACATCTGCGCGGACGCCGGCTACGGCCAGTTCGTGTCGCACCGCTCCGGCGAGACACCCGATACGTTCATCGCCGACCTCGTCGTGGCCACCGGGTGCGGGCAGATCAAGACCGGGGCGCCGGCGCGGGGGGAGCGGGTGGCCAAGTACAACCGGCTGCTCGAGATCGCCGCGATGCGTACCGAACTGCCCTACGGGCGCGGCTGAGCGCGGACTGGGTGCCGGCGCGGGGTCGAACACCGCGCGGTAGACGTCGGCCGCGAAACTGGTGGGCCGGGGAGGTCCGGGGCGCAACCTGTGGTCCCGGACGCCTCCCTCGCCCGGCTCGGCCCGCAGGAACAGCGTTCCGGGGTCGCCCTCGGCCTCGTAGCGGTGGGCCAGTTCGTACAGGTGGGTGACGACGAGTGTCCGGACGCCGGTGTCCCGCAGGGCGTCGATCACCTCGGCGGCGACCTGGCTGCCCTCGCGCTCGTTGGTGGAGGCGAATGATTCGTTGCTCAGCAGCACCGCGCCGGGACTGAGGGCGTCGATGACGTCGCTCATCCTCTGGAGTTCCTCGTCGAACTTGCCGGAGGTCATGGTGGCGTCCTCTTCGCGGCGGAAGTGGGTGAGCACCGAGGTGGCCAGTCCGGCCGTGAAGGTGTCCGCGGGGACGAACAGCCCGGCCCGGAGCATGAGGTGCGCGAGGCCGATGCTGCGCAGGAACGTCGACTTGCCCCCCTGGTTGGCGCCGGTGACCACGAGCAACCGCACGTCACGGCGTCCGATGGTGTTGCCGGTCACCTGTCCGTCGAGTCGCAGTGCGAGCGCGGGGTCGTAGAGGTCGCGGAACTCGAGGGTCGTGTCGTCGGGTGGCAGTGGTTCGGGCAGGCAGGTGGGGCGTCCGAGGTCGCGGAGTCGCTGGTACAGGTTCAGCGCGCCGACGTACCACCCGAGTTCGGTGCGCAGGGCCGAGAAGTAGCCCAGCACGTGATCGGCGGCCCGGCCGACGGTGGTGGCGACGCGTTCGAGTCCCTTGTCGTGCAGTTCGCCGAGGGCCCGGAAGCCGGCCTCGTCGCGGTCGGGGAGCACGAACGCGAACGACGGCTTCTTCACGATGCTGCGGGTGAACAGGCCGGTCCTGTTCCGGTCGGCGGGACGGCGCAGCACGTACCCGGTGCCACGGTTGCCCGGCCCGAGACGCGCGCTGAGGATCAGCCCCTCGGGGAAGCGGAGGTCGGCGAGCCGGCGCTCCACCTCCCGCAGGTAGGCCTCGCCCAGTTGGTCGTCGATCTCGGCGAACAGCCGGGTGAACCCGTGCGACCTGAACCGGGGCGCTAGGTCGGCACTGAATCGGCGCAGCTTGCGCAGCCTGTCGACGAGCATGTCGAGCACGCGCACGGAGCGGTTCACCAGCCGCTCTCCGCGGTGCTCCAGCACACCGCGGTAGATCTCCCGCTCCGCGGCCAGGGCCTCGCCGGCAAGCTCGTAGAGGCGGCGGACGGCGTCGGGGTTCGCGAGCGCGTCGCGCAGCACCTCGTGCCGGTAGCGCACCTGGTCGACCGTGAGCGGGCCGGCGAGAAGAATCCGTCGGGCGGCCAGCCGCAGCACGGGGTCGTCACCGGCCATCGCCTGCCATATCGTCGGCAGATCCAGGTCGTGGATGACATCCTCGACCACCGGCTCCCCGGTCTCCGCGAGCATCTGGCGCAGCGTCTGCACGTTGCGCGGGATGACGATCGGCGCCACATCATGGTCGTCGAACAGCAGTTGCACCCTCATGAGCGCACCCGCCGTCCGATCTGGTCGCCGCGGAGCCCGTACTTGTGGGCGAGCGCCCGCGCGTAGGCCCGCCCATCGGCCGGTCGTCGCTCGAGCCGGAACGTGCGGATCGCCGGGTCGTCGGGATCGACGCCGCCGACCATGCTGACCGCGCTCGGGCCGATGTCGGCCAGTTCATCGAGGAACGTGACGCAGACCCCGATCGCGTCGAGTTCGTCGATCCGGTGCAGCATCGCCAGCGACAGTTCCAATGCGTCGGACGCCGCGGTCGAGGAGAACATCTCGTTCATGATCACCAGGCTGCGCGAGGTGGCGCGGGCGAAGTCGGCTGCGAAGCGCTGCAGTTCCTCGCCGAGCTTGCCGGTGAGCGCCGAGGGATCCTCCCGCCGCTCGAAGTGGGTGAAGATCTGGTCGACCAGGAACAGCGACGCCGCGTGCCCGGGCACCGGGCAGCCCAATGCGGCGAGATGGTGCACCTGGCCGATCGCCCGGGCGGTGGTCGTCTTGCCGCCGTTGTTCGGACCGGTGATCACCCAGATCCGCTCGCGCCCCGACAGGGACAGGTCGTTGGGCACCACCGGCCGCTGGTCGGGCACCAGCTGCAGCGCCAGCGCCAGGTCGAACGTGTCGCGCACCTGCTCGTCCTTGGATCCGCCGCTCACCCGCGGTAGCTCCAGGTGGAGGCCGGCACGCCGGAGGGGTGCGATCAGGTCGAGGTAGGCGAGGTAGAACTGGACCTCGCGATCGAACCGGCCGATCACCGGATCGATGAAGTCCGCGTGCGCACGCCGGAAATCGTCGAGCGCTGCGAACTCCCCCGGGAACACCTGGGCGACCCGCCCGAGGATCCGGCTCTCCAACGTGTCCAGCTGGGACGCCGACCCGTGGGCTCGGTCGTCCGGCTGCTCGTCCGCGTCCCGCTGGAACCGGGCGAACGTGGTGTCGATGTCGACGCCGAGGTCGGTCTCCCCGTCGTAGCGCGCCACCGTGATCCGGGAGCCGCGCAGCCACACGTTGTAGCGGATCCCGGCCAGATCGCCGGCCACCGTGCCGGCGTCGCGGTGGAGGCGCAGGAACTCCTCCCCGTCCCGGTAGTCGCCGAGGTAGTCGGCGAACCGGCGCAGGCCGTCGCTGTCGGGTTCCTCGCGCTCGAGCTCGTCGGCGAGCCGCCGAACCGCGTCGAGATACTCGCGAGCGGCGTCCAGGAACCACCGTGACCGCTCGTAGTGCTCGTAGCGCTCACGGGCCCGCGCCAACCGCAGCCGCACCTCGGCCATGGACGCCGCGAACCTGTCCACCACGCCGCGGACCGCACCGGATTCGAGGTCGCGGAAGACGTCCTGGCGGTAACGCACGACGTCCGCATCGTCGAGCCGCGCCCGGAAGAACTCGTCCAACCGGTATTCCTCGCGGCCCTTGGTCAGCACCGCCTCGACCTGGTCGAGGTTGAGGTCGGGGAAGTAGGCGGGCGGCGACGGCGTCCCCGTGGGGGCCGACGCCTCACCGAACAGAATGCTGCCGAACTTCTTCGTGGGTTGGCTGACCTCGACGACAGACATCGCAACTCCCGGACGACCGGTCACAGGAGCCATCAGCACGATGCGGTTACGGCCGAGCGGCCCGGGTGGGTTCCATCACCGTGTCCCAGTTAACCGTGGCTCGCGGGCCCCATCAAGGGCAGGCCCACCGTCACGGATGACGTCGTCCCGGTGGGATCCGCAGACGACCTTCGCCTTCGGGGAGCAGACCTCACGCCCTCGACCGACGCAGAGGCGTGCAGGGCCAACCCTGCACGGTTCGGAGCCAGGGCCCGGCGTACTCCCGAATGTTGTCCCCCTGCCGGAGGCCGCATCCGCCTCCGGTGTCAGCGTCGGCACGCTCCGGCGATGGACCGCGGACCCGTGCGGATCGTCGGGACTGTCCCAGGAGGCAGTCACCTCACGACGTCAGACCTCGGATGGGGCTTCACGGGGGCGTGGCTGTTGGTGTCCAGCGGTGACCACGGCAGGCGAAGTGGCACGCTCACAACGATGTGCGCGCGCTGCGTCCGCGCGGGACATCAGTCCGGTGGGACTCGTCTAGGATCGCGACCATGAACGGACTTCCCGGCCGGCCGGGCACGCGGCGCTGATTGCGGCCGTACGCGTGCCTGCCCCCGTTGATCACTGACGCCCGAGCAGGCTCCGCCGCACGGTCAGCGCGCCTCATCGCCCGCCCGACCGACACAGAGAGTCCATCATGTTCATCGTTGCTCTGGCCTACCTCGCCTTCGTCAGCCTCGCACTTCCACCTTCGATGCTCGGCGTCACCTGGCCCTCGATGCGGCTGTCCTTCGGCCAGCCGCTCAGTGCTGTCGGCCTGGTCCCGCCGGTCGGCGTCCTTGCGGGCCTGGTGTCGACCACCCTCGCCCCCTACATCGTCCGACGCTTCGGTGTCGGACGGGTCCTTGCCGTCGGCACGTTCGGGTCAGTCGCGTCCCTCGCCCTGGTGGTGACGAGCCCGAACATGTGGCAGTTCCTCGCGAGCGCCGTCGTGGGTGGGTTGGGCGCCGGCGCTGTCGACACCACACTCAATGTGTTCGCGGCACGTACGTTCGGGCCGCGGCGGATCAACATGATGCACGCCTCGTACGGGCTCGGGGCCGCCGCATCGCCCCTGATCGCAACGTCGGTTATCGCAGGTGGGATGGGTTGGCGCTGGGCGTACGCCATCGTCATGGGTGTTCAGCTCGTGGTTGCGCTCATCTTCACCGTGACCTGGAGGCGATGGGACATGCCCGTCCCGGAACAGGCGGCCGCCCGTCCCCGTACGCAGCGGGTGTGGAGTGTCGACTCGGGTCTGGGCATGGCCCTGGCGGCCGTGCAGAACGGCATCGAGGCAACCGTGGCCATCTGGGCGTTCGTCTTCCTCACCGAACTCGGCGTGTCCATCGTCATCGCCGGCCTGTTCGCTTCGGGTTACTGGCTCACTCTCGTCATGGGACGCGTCGGTTTCGGGTCGCTGGCCGAGCGCATCGGACCCTGGAGGGTCATGGGCGCCGCCGTCACGCTGCTGCTGGTTGCCGCTGTGCTGGCGAACCTGGCGCTACCGATACCGGCCATGGCCGCGGTGCTGCTGTTCGGCGTGGGCGCCGCGCCCATGTACCCCCTGCTGGTCCTCACCACCGCCGAACGCACCTCGGCAGAGGTGGCGGACCGGGTGATCGGATTCCAGGCGGCTGCCTCCTCGATAGGCAACGCCATCGCCCCCGGACTTGTCGGCCTGGTCATCGCGGTTCACCGACAGGCCTTCGGCTGGGCCACCACCGTGCTCGCCATCACGGCGGCCGCACTGGTGCTCGTCATTCACCGTCGTGTGCGCGCGCACCAACACACGTAGACGGCGGCAGCGGCACGGCCGACGCGAATCAGGCCGGAGGCC
>CAWCUX010000016.1:0-273375 GCA_963798885.1 uncultured Actinomycetota bacterium
GGTGGCCCTGGGTTGCGATGTTGGGGCTCGCAGTGTGCGCAGTGTGCACTGAGAAAGATGGTCGGTACCTGTCGTTGTGGGGTCGTTCGTGCGGAAGGTCAAGAGGCGATCGCCACCGATGACCGGCACCAGGAAGTGTGGGTCACCTGGCAGTCCTCACAACGCGTCCGGGCCGTGTACCTCGCCCGATACCAGCCCGGGACGCGCCCTCGCCGAGACCGTCCTGACCGGCTTCCCCAGCTGTCCGCTCCCCGAAAGCGCCCGACTCGGCAAGACACTCAGGCAGTGGCGCGAGGCGTTCCGCGGCTACTTCACCACCAGCAGCGCCAACAAGGCGGCACCGAAGCCAACCAATGCCTGATCGAACTCCACCGCCGCATCACCCGAGGCTTCCGCAACCGCGACAACTGCCGACTACGCATGCTCCTCATCACCGGCGGACTCGACACACCCCCGCCCCACGGGTGAAGAGCCGCTTATCGTTTCCAGCTCAGCTCTTGTCTCCACAAATAATGACCATGTACCGCATCGGCTGGTCGCTGTCATTGCGCAGTCCGTGCAATTTTCGTGGATCGAACACGGCTGATTCGTTCGCGGCCAAGACATTGATCTCATTGTCAACTTGAAGAGTACCTATGCCCTCGAGCAGATAAAACGCCTCAATCCCCTCGTGCCGATGAGGTGGATGCGCTTGCGACTTGGCAGCGACCTCCGAAATGTGGATGTGAAGCGGCTCACCCTGCAAGTCGCCGTCCAGCAAGTGGCGGCCAATTCCCTTGGCCTGACATTCTGACAATGTCACTGTTGCCTCCAGAGTGTGTTGAATCAATCGCTGTAGATCTGTTGACTAGGCTTCAGGCTCCGTTCCCAGACTACCAGTTGCCTGCCGCCACACTTCAATGATCCGGTCGTAGAATGGAAAGTCCTCGCTCTTTTCGAGCATTCCATGGTCTCCCAGCCACTGGATAGTCCGAGCCGCACCTTCAATCCACGGGATCGTCACCGAAAGCCCAGATCTTCTCTTGCCGACCTATTGTCAAACAGATTGTTGTAGCTGAAATTCACTTCAGTCAAGTATGCCTCTTGCGGAGCCATGCGCACTAAGGCGTCCGAGGGGATATAGACAAACTGCGGTGCTTCAGCTCCAATCGCTTGCGCAAGCCCTTGATGATAACCTTCCCATGTCATCCATTCTTCCCCAGCCACATGATAGCCCCGTCCCAGCGCTCTCTCATTCCCAATAGCCCCAACAAAGGCCACGGACACATCATCGCGGTGACAGGTGGGCCAGAAAGACCTGCCATCACCGTGCACGATGATGGCTTGCTCCTTCTTCAAGCGATCCAGATGGTAATTTCCACGTCCAAGAGAATGCAGGAGGTTATTCCCGCCTTCGCCATAGGTGTGACCGGGACGGATGGTGGTTACGGCCAGGTCACCTCGTTCATGAGCGGCAAAGAGCAATTCTTCACAGCGCGCCTTGTTGTAGGCGTAAGGAAATTTCCGCGAGGGCAAACGTTCGGCGGATTCCGTGATGGGATAGGCGGCGGCTGGTTTTGTATAGACATCCACAGTGCTACAAAAGATGTACTGTCCAGTGCGACCCCTAAACGCACGGATGGCGCTTTCTGCTTCTTGGGGTAAATAGCAGGCCATGTCAATCACGCAATCGAAGCTGGCGATCTCCTGCATCTGTCGTTCGAAAGCGTGAAACTCTTTGCGGTCACCGGTAATGGTAGTGTAATTGCCCTCAATCTGCGAGGGTCTTAGACCTCGATTATAGAGCACAACATCGTCGCCACGCTCTACGAGCAGACGGCTAATTCCCGTGCTGATGATGCCCGTGCCACCAATAATGAGTATACGCACTGATCATTCTCCTTTGCTCAAGAGTGGTATTCACGTTCAGCCGCAACTGACATGAGGATTAAGTGTGTCCCAGGAGTGGGGACCCAAGATGTGCCATCTTCAGCTTGAAGCAATTGCCAGAGCCAACTCCCTTCTTTGCCTTCGAGTTGGCCTCATGGCAACATCCAATCAGCCCGATGTTTGAGTTCTGCTTGAACGTCGGGCCGCCATTTATAGACAGCTTCTGGTCCCATGGGATCGTCCCACCAGTGATTCTTCGATGGGTCGGGCTGAACAAACTTACCGCCCCAACCGCCTTCATCAGGTTTATCAGGATCATTTACACCCCGTACGGCACTGATCAGATGCAGATATGACGGTGTGTCTCCCTCGCATACCCCCGGCGTTTCATGATTCCATCCGCTTCGTGGATACACTGCCCCCAAAGGGCCGTGTCCCTGCCGCAGATTCTCATTAACCCAATTCAGGTCAGAGAGTGAATGTTGAGAGCCGGGCGAACTCGCGAACATCCCCGTATAGTTGCGCTCAGAAGTGATGACAAACAGATCCGGGAAATTGTCGAGCAACCAATCCGAGGTATTATCCTGTCGTCCAATTTGGAATATTCGCAGCTTGCCAAGAAAGTGAGCGAACGCCTCCGCACTTCTGGTATGCCTAGCCTTCCAGATGGCTTGAGCCACTTCACAGGGACCACCCCAGACACAGACCCAGACAGGGCGGGTGTCGTCTCTATCCACGATACGGATGATCGCATTTGAGGCTTCTGTGTCTTTGTCCGCACCCAACATGTCATCAAGCGGCAATCCTGCGCTTCGAAAGTGTGGCGAACCCCACGTACCATCTCGCCCCTCAAATGTAATAGCGCGCAGGGCATCCGCGGTGGGATAACGAGTATCATGCTTAGCTAGATTCGGTTGCACTTGTTCATACAGATCCAGTACATCCAGAATATTCCTCTTCCGCGCAATATTGGCGAGGCTGCCCGCGGATGCGATGAGGGCTTCGATTTCCAACTCATTGCTATATAGGAGAAAGCGGATCATCGTTTGTACATCATCCGGGTCAGAATACATTTCTCGCGGTTCGCCTTCTTTGAAGAGGCTCCCGGGAATGACATTAACCGGCGGAAAATCCGTCATAGCGATGATGCGCGGCTTCACTGCAGATTGATTATTGGTCAGTTCACTCATGTGAAATCCTTTCTCATTGCGACTTTGCATGGCTGTAAGTGTGTCCTTCTCACTACACTCCTACTTCTGTTTCAGCTGGAGCACCGAATAGCGGCGACAGGTGCAATCCGTGTTCGCACGCCTGCCGAACATTGCAGACCACCGTGCCGAAGCCCCGTCTGGGAATCAAACCGACGAGCTAGAACATCGGCCTCTTTACCGACAGTAACCCCCCAATATTCTCACCCTCGTCGCCACTATCGCTGCATCGCCATGTGAATTTGCACGAGAAGTGATCACCACATCATTGCCACGAGGGAATTTGCGATATTCAGGTTGATTGTCGACATGGGGATAATCGGGCAGATGAGCTGCACTTGTTCCCGGCGACGACCGTCTGGTTTTCAGCGCCGAGGACGAGTCTGTCGAGGACGACCTTCGCACGATCCCTGCCGGAGCGGACGCGACCGGATGTCATCGAGTTCCGCCACCTGGCTCGATTCCCGTGGTCGAGGTGGCCCTGGCCGGGACGTAGGGGCTCACGGTGTGCACTAGAAGTATGGTCGGTAGCCTGCCGCGGTGGGGTCGTTCGTGCGGAAGGTCAAGACCGCGTCGGGGGCGACGGCGGTGCAGATCGTGTATCGGCGCGGTAAGCATCGCCTCGGGATCGATCACATCGGCTCCGCGCACGATCCGGGCCCACACCGGCCTGTCGATCAAGAGGTGCCTACGAACCCTGCGGCCCTGAAATCAGCCGTGGTCAACACCGGCACCCAGACCCTGACGATCCCGCCGGCCGTCCCGCCAGAAGCCCAAGAGATCCTGGCTGCCCTCCCCGTCAGGGGTGCGCACCAAAGTGGCGGAACTCGGGCCTGACCCGCCGATGGGTATCGGTGCCCTGGTGGCCGATGCCGCGGATTGTGACGCACCGGGCCTGGGTCAGGGTGACCCACGCCCGGTGCGCCCGGTCATCAGTTGGCGTTCTCCTTGGCGAAGCGGCGCAGCTTGGCAAAGAAATCGGTGAGGATGAAACGGGCGTCGACAGTCTCGAAGACCCGCACCGGGTGACCGGCTCCCTTGACATAGTGGCCTTCGGAATCAAAACGAGCCGACGGACGAATCCGGAAGGTTCCCCCACGCGGGTACAACATCAGCCCGATCGCGGGTGAGTCACCGAGCGACCGCGATTCGATCGGCTGCCTGGCGACGGTCTCATTGAAGTCCTTGACCTGCTGGGTCAGGTAGCGTCCCAGCTCACCGTGTGGTGCCACCTCAGCATCCAGCTCCGCGTAACCAACTGACATCTGGCTGTAGACATTGCTGGGGACCTGCCAGACCTCGATGCCTGAGTCGAACACCACATTGGCGGCGTCGATGTCGTTCGAGAGGTTGAACTCCATCCGCTTGGAGTCACCGATGCCGTCGTAGCCCTGCCCGCCGATCCACACCACCACAACGGGTCGGTTGACGATCTCCGGGTCGAGCAGGATCGCGCTTGCCATATCGGTCAGCGGGCCCAGGAAGGCCACATGGAGAGGCGACTCGGGGGTCGCCTTCAGCGACTCCTCGATGATCAGCCTCGCACCCTCCGAATCCTGGGGCGTCTTCTCGTCGGGGATCGCAACCTCCGCCCCGTTCGCCACCCGGACCTGACCCTCCATGTTCATGAGCTTCAACAACAGGTCGATCTCGGCGCGGCTGTCGAGCATGCTCTGGTTGCTGCGGTGACTTCCGAAGTGAGCAGCGATCAAGCCCCGAACATCGAAGCTCGGGGACAGCAGGGCCTGCACGATCGCGAATTGATCGTCGCACTCGTTCTTCGCATCTGTGTTGACAATGACGCTCCGACGCATCATATCCATTCTCCTCTGACTAGATAATCTCCGCCAAGCTTATCATCCCGCTTCCCGTCAACGTCAAGATCCCGAGCGGCACCGACGTCCGCACCACCGGCATCCGCACCGCGTGGCGGTAGGGGCCGACAGTGTGACTGGGCGTGGTCCATCCTTGACACCGGCGGCTACACGTGACAGTGTGATAGCAAGTCAAGTCGTTAGCGAATAGGTATGCACATGCTGAAGTCTGATGCGCCCCAAGTGGCCGTATGGCGGTCCTGGCGGAGCTCGATCGCCGCCGCGTCTCCGGCCGAGAGGGACAGATTGCTCTCCGATCGGGCCCGGCACATTCGCCGCAATGTGGTGCGGACCATCGCCGAGGCCGGACAGGGCCACATCGGAGGTGACCTATCGGTCACAGACATCCTGACAACGTTGTACGACGCGGTGCTGACGGTCGATCCCGAACGTCCCTGCGATCCGCATCTGGATCGATTCGTCATGAGCAAGGGACACTGCGCCGCATCGTTGTACTCGACCCTCGCCCAGGCGGGATTCTTCCCCGAGTCCGAGTTGGCCACGTTCATGAAGCCGATGTCGGCACTGAACGGCCATCCGAACCGCAACAAGGTTCCGGGAGTCGAGACCAACACCGGACCGCTGGGGCACGGTATGCCCGTAGCGGTGGGGCAGGCGATCGCGGCAACGCTGAGCGGCATCCCCTCGAGGGTGTACGTGGTCCTGGGCGACGGGGAGATGCAGGAAGGTAGCAACTGGGAGGCCCTCATGCTCGCGGGGCACCGACGGCTGACCAACCTGTGGGTGATCGTCGACAGGAACCGATTGCAGCAGGGCGACCGCACGGAGGAGACCAACGGGCTCGATCCGCTCCCGGAGCGTCTGGCCGCGTTCGGGTTCGACGTGCGCGAGATCGACGGCCACGACTACACACAGTTGTACGACGCGTTCTCCACGCCCGGCACTGGTCGCCCCGTCGCAGTGGTGGCCAACACCATCAAGGGCAAGGGCGTCTCATTCATCGAGGACCGGGTCGAGTGGCATCACAAGGTACCGAACGCGGACCAGGTCCGGCAGGCACTCCTGGAATTGGAGGACGCATCGTGACCACCATCAACGAACTCGCGACCTACGACAACCGCACCGTGTTCGCCGACACGCTGATCGAGCTGGCTGCCGCGGACCCGCGGGTCCTGGCGGTGTGCAACGACTCGGTCGGCTCGAGCAAACTCGTGGGGTTCCGGGACCGATACCCCGAGCGGCTGATCAACGTGGGGATCGCGGAGCAGGACATGGTCGGTGTCGGTGCCGGCCTGGCCAGCTCGGGCTTCATCCCCTTCGTCTGTGGCGCCGGACCCTTCCTGACGGGGCGCGCCCTGGAGCAGATCAAGGCCGACGTCGCCTACAGCCAGCACAACGTGGTGCTGTGCGGCATGAGCCCCGGCATGGCCTATGGGGAACTCGGCCCCACCCACCACTCGATCGAGGACTACTCCTGGCTGCGCCCACTCGAGGGGGTCGACATCGCGGTGCCGGCCGACCGGCACCAGACCCGCCAGGCGCTCGAGGCGCTGGTCGCCGAGCCGCGTCCGACGTACCTGCGGATCGGGCGCTACAAGGTGCCGGACGTGACGGATGCGGACACCCCGTGGGAGCGTGGGCGGATGATCACCGCGCGCGACGGCGATGACGTGACACTGATCGGCATCGGCACGGGTGTGTCGATCGCTGTGGACGCCGCAGAGCGGCTCGCCGTTCAGGGTGTCTCGGCCCGGGTGCTGAACGCCGCATGGCTCGCGCCCTTCGACGAGGAGACCCTGCTGCGTGCCGCCCGGGAGACCAGGGCGATCGTCACGGTGGAGGAGGCCCATGTCGCGGGTGGGCTCGGCGCGGCAGTGGCGTCCGTACTGGCCCAGCAGCCGGGCGGCGCCCCCTGCTCGATGCGGATGATCGGGGTCACGGGCTTCGCGCCTACCGGCAGCACCAGCATGCTGTTGGAGTACTTCGGGATCACCGCAGCCAATGTGGCCCAGGTGGCCACGGAGCTGATCGATGTCCGCTGACACCCCCGCGTCAGAGAACGGCGTGGTGGTGCTGGCGCTCGACCAGGGCACCAGCTCCACCAAGGGGGTCGCGATCGATCAGTCCGGACGGGCTGTCGCCCGGACCAGCATCGCCATCGGCCAGGAGGCTTCTCGGCCCGGATGGGTGCAGCAGGATGCCGGCGAGATCCTCGCCAGCGTGATGAGCGGCATCGAGACTCTGGCGTCGTCTCTTCCAGAGGGCACGCGCGTTGCCGCCATCGGGTTGAGCACCCAACGCGAGTCGGCAGTCGCCTGGGACGCCGCGACCGGAGAACCTGTGGGGCCGATGCTCGGCTGGCAGGACCGTCGCACGACACCGCTGTGCGACGAACTTATCGCGGCGGGCCACTCGGACGCCGTCCGGAGCAGCACCGGGTTGCCGATCGATCCGATGTTCTCCGCCCCGAAGTTCCGCTGGATCCTCGACGAGGTCGACCCCGACCGGGCGCGATCGGTGGCCGGGCGGATCCATCTCGGCACGGTCGACGCGTGGCTCGTGGAGCGCCTCACCGGCGTCCACAGCATCGAGGCGGGCAACGCCAGCCGCACTGGCGTGATGAACCTCGCCACCCGCACCTGGGATCCACAGCTGCTCGAGCTGTACCGGATCCCGAAGGCGAGCCTGCCGGAGATCTCGGCCTCGAACCGGATTCTCCCAGCCGTGACCATCGGCGGGGTCAACGCCCCCATCTCGGGCGTGCTGGGCGACTCGCATGCGGCGCTGTACGGCCACGGTGTCCGGACCTCCGGCGTGAGCAAGGTGACGCTGGGGACGGGGTCCTCGATCATGGGCCTCGTCCAGCCAGGGGACGACTCCGCTCCCGATGACGGACTGGTGTCCACGCTCGCGTGGGCCGACCCCGAGGCGAGCATCGCGTTCGAGGGCAACATCTTGTCGACCGGGGCAACGCTCGTGTGGCTGGCCGGGATCCTCGGCGTCACGGTCGACGAGTTGGCCGAACTCGCGGAACTCGCCCCCGAACCGGCCGTGGATCTGGTGCCTGCCTTCTCCGGTCTGGGAGCCCCCTGGTGGGACCCCCGTGCTCGGGCGCTGATGGTCGGGTTCGACCTGTCCACCACTCGGGCAACCCTCGCCCGGGCGGCGCTCGACTCGATCGCCCTGCAGATCAGTGACGTGCTCGACGGCGCCGACGCTCGAACGGGTCAGCGGCAGGAGATTCTCGTCGACGGCGGCCCGTCCGCCAACGACAGGCTGGTGCAGCGACTCGCGGATCTCACGCAGCGGATCGTCCGGCGTCCCCGGCGAGTGGGCGTGTCGGCCTGGGGATCCGCCCTCATGGCCGGCCGGTCGGTCGGGGTGTGGGGGACACCCCCTGGCGGCGAGGCCCTCGCGGACGTGTTCCGGCCGATCATGGACGCCGACATCGCGGCGCAACGGGTCGATCGCTGGCACGAGGCCGTGCATCTTGCACGTCACCAGACCTCCGAACGACACCATTGATGACAAGCAGAGACTACTGAAATGAGAGAAAGGTGACAGGGATGTCCCAACGCTTCGGAGCAGGAATCTGGCATTTCGCGACCTACGTGGATCGCTACGCGACCGACGGTTACGGCGAGCCCCGTTCGATCATCGACGCGATCGACCTGGCCGGTCAGGTCAACGACCTGTCGGTCGTCGACCTCAACTACCCCTTCTTCGGGGGGAACTTCACCAACGAACAGGTGAAGGAGGCTCTCGAGCGCAACAAGCTCTCGGTCGTCGGCATCACTCCCGAGATGTACACGCGTGAATTCTCCAAGGGTGGCTTCACCAACCCGGACCCGGGAGTGCGCCGCCGTGCGCATGAGCTGATCACCGAAGCCTGTGACGAGGTGCGCTACTTCGGAGCCGACTACGTGAAGCTGTGGCCGGGGCAGGACGGGTGGGATTACCCCTTCCAGGTCGACCACCATGCGCTGTGGAAGAACTCGATGGACGGCGTCGGCCAGCTCGCCAGCGAGAACCCCGACCTCAAGTTCGTGATCGAGTACAAGCCGCGCGAACCCCGCGTCCACATGAGCTACAGCTCGGTCGGCCGGACGCTGCTCGGCATCGAGAAGATCGGCCTGCCCAACGTCGGCATCCTGCTCGATTTCGGCCACGCCCTGTACGGCGGTGAGTCACCCGCCGATTCCGCGCAGCTGGCCATCGACTACGGTCGGCTGTTCGGCATGGATGTCAACGACAACTTCCGCAGCTGGGACGACGATCTGGTCGCCGGCACCGTGCATCCGATCGAACTGTTCGAGTTCTTCCACGTGCTGCGCAAGAATGGGTGGGAAGGAGTCTGGCAGCTCGACCAGTTCCCGTTCCGCGAGGACAGCGTCGCCGCGGCGAATCATGCGATCGACTTCCTCAAGACGGTCAGCAGGGCGCTGGACGTGATCGACGAGGAGGCGCTCGCCACGGCCCAAGCCAATCATGACGCCGTGACAGCGCTGAGGATCGCCCAGAAGGCACTGTTCGGGTCCTGGTGAGGCGTCCGCATCTCCTAGCATAGGAGAATGTCCATGCCCCCCCAATACCTGGCGCAGACCGCCCCCCGTGAGAAGTTGGCCCTCATGACCAAGGTCGCGAGGCTTTATCACGTGGATGGTCTGCGCCAGCCAGAGATCGCCCAACGCCTGAGCATGTCGCAGTCGCGGGTGTCACGGCTGCTCCGGGACGCCACCGCAGTCGGCATCATCCGCACCATCGTTGTGCCGCCCCCGGATACGCACAGCGATCTTGAGGAAGCGGTGCAGGTCCGCCTGGGGCTCAGCGACGTGGTGGTGGCGCACAGCGCCGCCGACGATCATCTGTCCGCGCTCAATGCGGTGGGCGCGGCCGGGGCGACCTACCTGGAGGCCACTCTCGCGTCGGGTGAGCGGATCGGGATCTCGTCGTGGTCGGAGTCGCTGCTGGCGGTCGTGGAGGCGATGGTCTCATTCCCATCGCGCGGCGTCGCCCAGGTGGTCCAGGTGCTCGGTGGCGTGGGCCGCCCGACCGTGCAGGTGAAGGCGACGCGGCTCACCGAACGCCTGGCCGCCCTCACGGGCGCTCAGGCGCTGTTCCTCCCGGCGCCCGGCACCGTCGCCAGCACGGAGGTCCGGGATTCCCTGCTCGGCGATCCCCAGATCGTCCCGGCGACCCAGGCCTGGGACAACCTCTCGGTTCTCCTCGTCGGCATCGGCAGCGTGGCTCCCTCGCCCCTGCTCGTCGACTCCGGCAATACCCTGTCGATCGACGCCCAGGAGGGCTTGGCGAAGCTCGGTGCGGTCGGCGACGTGTGCCTGCGCTATTTCGACGCCGACGGCAACCCCGTGGACAGCCCTCTGAACGACCGCGTCGTCGGACTCAGCATCGACCAGTTGCGGAGGGTTCCTCGGCGGATCGGCATCGCGTTCGACGAGCGCAAGGTGCCGGCCATCGTCGGGGCGATCCGCGGCGGCTGGATCGACACGCTGATCACCGACCAGTTCACTGCCGAACGCCTCCTCGCCCTCGAGGGCTGACCGGCGCCTGGTCGGCGACCCGCCACAGCGGCGCCACACGATCGGGTGACATAATGGGTGCCGACGTGTTCCGGGGTCGGTGAAAACCCGAACCGGCGGTGAGAGTCCGCGACCCGTTGGCAGCCAGCCAGCGGTTGACCTGGTGGAATTCCAGGACCGACGGTCAGAGTCCGGATGGGAGGAACACTCGAGCGCGCGCCTGCGCGCCGCTGTCGGCCGTTTCCCTCGGCCGCGCCATCACACCCCGGAACCCGTGAGGGAGCACCGGAGGACGAGATGGCCGATCACACCAGCGAGCGCGACGTCGCGCTGCTGCGTCGTGCCGTCGATCTCGCCCACGCATCTCCTCTCGTCGACCCCAATCCGCGGGTCGGTTGCGTGATCACCGACGCCGACGGCGAGGTGGCCGGTGAGGGCTTCCACAGCGGCGCCGGGATGCCGCACGCCGAGATCGAGGCCCTCCGAGCCGCAGGGGACGCCGCACGCGGGGGCACCGCCTACGTGTCGCTGGAACCCTGCAACCACACCGGACGCACCGGCCCCTGCTCGGTCGCGCTCCTCGACGCCGGGGTATCCCGGGTCGTCTACGCGCTGGCCGACCCGAACCCGGCTGCGTCCGGGGGTGGCGACCGGCTGCGCGCCGACGGGGTCGACGCCGTCGAACTGCGGATTCCCGAGGCGGTGGAGGTCACCCGCACCTGGGCCTTCGCCCAGCGTCACGATCGGGCCTTCGTCACCTGGAAGTTCGCAGCCACCCTCGACGGGCGCTCGGCGGCCGCCGACGGCACCAGCCAGTGGATCAGCGGGCCGAAGGCTCGCGCCGACGTGCACCGGTTGCGGGCCGGGTGCGGCGCGATCATCGTCGGCACCGGAACCGCCCTCGCCGACGATCCACACCTCACCGTGCGCCGGCCCGACGGCACCCTGCTCGAACGCCAGCCGCTCCGCGTCGTCGTCGGACGCAGAGGGCTGCCGGCCGGCGCACATCTGCTCGACGGCTCGGCCCCCACCCTGCATCTCGATCACACTCCAGCCCGCGTGCTCCGCGAACTGGCCGGCCGCGGCGTCCACCACGCGTGGCTCGAGGGCGGCCCCACCCTCGCCGCCGCGTTCCTGCGGGCCGGGCTCGTCGACGAGATCGTCGCCTACATCGCCCCGGCACTTCTCGGCGCCGGATCCCCGGCCGTGGCCGATTTCGGTGTGGGCACGATCGCCGGGATCAGCCGGTGGAATCTCATCGACCTCGCGCGCGTTGGCGACGACGTGCGCCTCACTCTCACCAGACCCGAGGAGTCCTGATGTTCACCGGAATCGTCGAAGAGCTCGGCACGCTCGTGTCGATCGAGCACACCGCGGACGCCGCCGTCCTGCGGATCGAGGGCCCGCTGGTCGTCAGCGACGCCGAGCACGGCGGCTCGATCAGCGTCAACGGGGTGTGCCTCACCGTCGTCGACCACGATCAGCGCAGCTTCAGCGTCGACGTCATGGCCGAGTCGCTGCGCCGCAGCTCGCTCGGCGAGCTCGCGCCCGGCTCGCGGGTCAACCTCGAACGGGCGATGGCCGCCTCCGATCGCTTCGGCGGGCACGTCGTCCAGGGACACGTCGACGGCACCGCCCGGATCCTCGCCCGCACCCCCGGCGAGCGCTGGGAGGTCGTGCGCGTCGGCCTGCCCGCCGACCTCGCTCGCTACGTCGTCGAGAAGGGATCGATCACCGTCGACGGGGTCTCCCTCACCGTCTCGGCCCTCGGGCCCGACTGGTTCGAGGTGTCGCTGATCCCGACCACCCTCGACCTCACCACCCTCGGCCGCTTGCAGCTCGGGGACGCCGTCAACCTCGAGGTCGACGTGCTCGCGAAATACGTCGAGCGGCTGCTCGCCGCCCGGGATACTCAGGAAGGGGCCGGAGCATGACCGGATCCACCACCGCCGAATTCGCCACGATCGAGCAGGCGTTGGACGCGCTGCGCGCAGGACGCCCAGTCCTCGCCCTCGACGACGCCCACCGCGAGAACGAGGCCGATGTCATCCTCGCCGGCGCCACCCTCACCGACGGGTGGATGGCGTGGACGATCCGGCACAGCTCGGGCTACATCTGCGCGCCGATGCCACCGCACTGGGCCGATCGTCTCGCGCTGCCCCTCATGGTGCCGCAGAATCAGGACCCGTTGCGCACCGCCTACACGATCACCGTCGACGCGTCCTCGGGCGTCAGCACCGGCATCAGCGCCGCCGACCGGGCCCACACTGTGCGGACGCTGGCGGCGTCCGACGCGACCCCCGAGTCGCTCATCCGACCCGGGCACGTGCTGCCGCTGCGGGCCCGCGCTGGTGGCGTCCTCGAACGTCCCGGGCACACCGAGGCCGCGGTCGATCTGTGCCGCCTGGCCGGGCTGCCGCCGGTGGGCGCGATCGGCGAGGTGGTCAACGACGACGGCACCATGATGCGCACCCCCGAGGTGCTGGCTCTCGGCGCCGAGTTCGACCTTCCGGTGATCACGATCGCCCAGCTGGTCGCCTGGCGGCAACGCCACGACCGGGTGAGCGAGCGGGCCCGAACCAAGGTACCGCTGGCGGGCGGGGTCTACCAGACGATCGGCTACCTCGACCTGCTGACCGGCGCGGAGCACGTCGCGATGATCAGCCCCCGCGGACTGGGCGAGAACGGGGAGCCGCCGCTCGTGCGGGTGCACTCCGAGTGCCTCACCGGGGATGTCTTCGGGTCGTTGCGCTGCGACTGCGGACCCCAGTTGCAGGAGGCGCTGCACCGGATCGCCGATCATCCCGGGGTTGTCATCTACCTGCGCGGGCACGAGGGGCGCGGGGTGGGGCTGCTCGACAAGCTCCGCGCCTACGCCCTGCAGGACGCCGGCGCCGACACCGTCGACGCCCAACTGCAACTCGGCTTGCCGGTCGACGACCGCGAGTACGGTGCCGCGGCGGGGATTCTGCACGCGCTCGGCGTCCCACGGGTGCGGCTGCTCAGCAACAATCCCGACAAGCGCACCGAGCTGGTGTCCGGCGGCATCGACGTGGTCGCGGTCGAGCCGATCGAGTTGCCCTCCAACCCTGCCAACGTGCGCTACCTGCGCACCAAGCGCGACCGCATGGGTCACCACCTCACTCTCGACCCGCTCACCCTCGACACCACCGGAGAACTCTGATGGCCGGACACGGCGCCCCCACCCTCACCGTCGACGCGACCGGCATCCGGGTGGCGATCGTCGCATCCAGTTGGCACGAGCGCGTCATGGACGGCCTTGTCGCCGGCGCCCAGCGGGCCCTCGCGGACGCCGGCGTTCTGGGCGCCCCGTTGGTGCGGGTGCCGGGCAGCTTCGAGTTACCGGTGGCCTGCGCGAGCCTCGCCGACAAGTACGACGCGCTGATCGCTCTCGGCGTCGTCATCCGTGGTGGCACCCCGCATTTCGACTACGTGTGCGAGGCCGCGACGATGGGCCTCACCGAGGTGTCGGTGCGCTACCGCAAGCCGGTCGGCTTCGGCGTCCTCACCTGCGACGACGAGCAGCAGGCACTCGACCGGGCCGGCCTCGAGGGGTCGAGGGAGGACAAGGGGTACGAGGCGGCCGTGGCCGCGCTCGCGACCGTCCGCGCGTTGCGCGACGTCCCCCCGGTGGAGTCGCCCGTCTTCTGAGCGCGCAACCCTTTTCGTGGGGCTGGCGTTGACGTCGCTGGTGCTGGCATTCACTGCCCTTTCCGCGTCGTGAACGCCAGCCCTCGGTGGCGAACGCCAGCCCCTCGAACCGGATCGAGCCTGCTCGCGCCGGGCTCAGCGGAGCATGCCCACCTCGTGGGCGAACAGCACGAGCCCGACCCGGTCGCGGCATTGCAGTTTGGCGAGCAGGTGGCCGATGTGGGTCTTCACCGTGCCCTCGGCCATGTACAGGGTCGAGGCGATTTCGGCGTTGGTGGCCCCCCGGGCGATCTCCTGCAACACCTCTCGCTCGCGCTCGGTGAGCAGCCCGAGCCGCGGGTCGTCGGCACGCGGTTCCGGCGGGAGGATCGGCACGACCTGATCGAGCAGTCGCTTGGTCGCGCTGGGGGCGACGACGGCGTCTCCCGCGGCGACATTGCGGATGGCGCTGAGCAACTCGGCCGGCCGGGCGTCCTTGAGCAGGAACCCGGACGCACCGGCCTTGAGGGCGGCGAACACGTATTCGTCGAGATCGAACGTCGTGAGCACGAGCACCCGCGCGGGCAGCCCGGCATCGACGATCCGCCGCGTGGTCTGGACGCCGTCGAGCACCGGCATCCGGATGTCCATGAGCACGACGTCGACCGGACGCTGGGCGAGCACCTGGAGCGCCTGGGCCCCGTCGGCGGCCTCCCCGGCGACCTCCATGTCGTCCTCGGCCTCGATGAGCATCCGGAAGCCGCTGCGCACCAGCGACTGGTCGTCGACGAGCATCACCCGGATAGGGGCGCCGGTGGGTAGCTGGTCGGGTGGGGTCGGCAAGCTCATGTATTGCTCCCGGGTGGGTTGGGGGTCGAGGGGTGCCCGTGACGAGGAGGTGCGATGCGGGGGGTGCCGGGTGTCGGGGCGTGGATCGGCAGGGACGCGCGGACGAGGAACCCGCCGTGAGGTCGCGGCCCGGCGGTGAGTCGTCCGCCCATCGCCTCGACCCGCTCGCGCATGCCCCGCAGGCCGGTTCCCTGGCCGTCGGACGTCGCGTCGGATCCCTGCCCGTCGTCGGCGACCTCGACCACGAGTGACCCGGCGGCGTAGGTGAGGGTGACGTTCACCGCGGCGTCCGGCCCGGCGTGCCGCAGCACGTTCGTCAGTGCCTCCTGGACGACGCGGTAGGCGGTGAGGCCGAGGGTTTGCGGCAGGTGTTCCGGGTCGCCGACGACCCTGTAGTCGGCGGGTAGGCCGGCGCGGTTCACCAGGTCGGCGATGTCGTCGACGCCAGGGGTGGGAGCGTAGTCGGCGGTTCCGTCGGGGGCACCCCGCAGCACCGACACGATGCGGCGCATCTCCGACAGGGCCTCGCGGCCCGATTCAGCGATCGTGTCGAGGGCCTCGACGGCGGCGTCGGGGCGCTTGCCGGCCAGGGCTCGGCCACCCTCGGCCTGCACGATCATCACCGACAGCGAGTGCGCGACGATGTCATGCAGTTCGCGGGCGATCTGCGCGCGGCTCTGCGCCTCCCGGATCCGCAGTTGCTGTTCCCGTTCGGCGAGCGTGTGTGCCTCCCGCTCGGCCTCGGCGGCACGGCGCTGCTCCATCAGGCGCACCGACTCGAGCACGCGACGTCCCATCGCGTACGGAGCGATGACCGACCCGGCGCACATCACTACCAGGACGCCGATGGCGACCAGCCTGCTCGTGTCGCTCGACATGATCGGACCGAAGGTGCCGGTCCACCGGATCGGCGCCAGCACGGAGGCGACTCCGCCGATCAGCAGGGTCCAGCGGGACGAGCGGCCGGGCACCCAGCGGGCCACGGAGTAGGCGGCGAGCGGCACGACGACGACCCCGGGCACCATCTGGTGGGAGCTCGCGAGCACGAGCAAACCGCCCACGGTGATGGTCCCGAGCATGAACATCGGGGCCTTCCGCCGCCACGCGATGGAGGCGACCATCGCGAAGTTGCCGACGATCGTCAGCGGGTGCTCGGCGGGAAAGATCACGACCAGCACGGCGAGCAGCGCCAGGGCCACGGCGATGTCGGACGCCCAGGCCCCTGCGGGCAGCCTCGGACGCCCCGTCGCGTTCGCGGCGACAGGTGTCCGAGCCGGCTCGTGCACGGAGGTCATGGTGGGTTCAGCCTAGATCGGCCGTCGGCCCCGCCGGATCGGCCCATCGTCGCGGGCCGGCACCGGACGCCCGCCACCGGGATCCTGGGTGGTTGGCCCGCACCGACGCCCCGGCATGCGGCATCGGCCCCGGTCAGGAGTCGGTCGGGCAGAGTCGGGCTCAGAGATGCCGGCCGATCCACGCGGACAGTTGCGCGCGGTTGCCGGCGCCCTGCTGCCGAGACGCCTCTTCGCCCCCCTTGAGGATGACCAGGGTGGGGATCGCCTGCACACCGAACCGGGTCATGATGCGCGGCGACTCGTCGACGTCGACCTTCACCAGCTTGAGTCGGCCGGCGTTGTCGGCGGCGAGACGTTCGAGGATCGGGCTGACCATCCGGCACGGCGCGCACCAGGGCGCCCACAGGTCGAGCAGCACGGGCACCTTGGCCTCGATCGCCGACTCGAAACTCGTGTCGTCGGCGGCGACGATCCAGGGCAGGTGGGCGTGGCACTTCGCACAGTTCGGCGTGCCCGAGGCCGAGACGGGAACCCGGTTGCGGGTGCCGCAGGCCGGGCAGGCGACGATGTCTGAGCTCATGGCATCCAGGGTAGGCGCACGATACTCCCGGGGGCTTGGCGGGGGCGGCGGAGCGCCCCATAGCCCGTCGGGAGCCTGCGGGAACACCCCGCTCAGGGTGAGTTCGTCCGGTCGGGGAAGTCGGGTATGTTGGCGGCCACGAAGGGAGTGCCGTGAACCGCGACGCCGCTGCCGGCTGGGAACCGCACGCCTCGCCGTACCGCACTCTGGCCCTCGACGTGGCCGAGGGACGCCGCGACGAGGCCTGGTTGATGCGCCGTCTCGAGTTCATCGACGCTCGCCTCGACCTCAGCGATCACCGGCTGCTCGGCGTGCTGAAGCTCTACCTGCGCGGGGGAGACCTGCTGCTTCCCGAGCAGCGGGAACGGATCGAACGCACGGTTCTCGGGCTTCAAGTACCACTGGCGCGAACCCGGCATCGACTCGATGTGCACGTGGAGCGAAACCCATCAACTGCTGTTCGCCGTGTGCGAATATCTCGCCGGGCCAGGCGCTGCCCGAGCGGAGGTTCCGCAACGACGGGCGCACGGGCGCCGCGAAGAGAGACGCGGCGGCTCGCCGGCTCCGCGGCTGGCTCGACGACCGCTTCCTCTACGGGTTCAGCGAGTGGTTGTCGAACACGTACTACGAGATCGACATCATCGGACTGTCGGTGCTGGTCGACCACGCCCACGATCCCGAGCTGGTCAACCGGGCGATGATGGTGCTCGATCTCGCGTTCTACGACATCTCACTGCACCGGTTCGGCGGACGCTTCATGGCCACGGCCGGGCGCGCCTATTCGCAGCAGAAGGCGCGCCCGCACCGCGCCGAGATCACCACGATCCTGCGCGAGCTGTTCGAGACGCCGCAGGCGTTCGACCCCGACGAGCTGTCGGCGGTGTTCATCGGGCGTGACGTCTACCAGGTGCCCCAGGTCATCCGGGAGATCGCCGAGTTCGACGGCGAACTGGAGGTCCGGGCGTCCTACGGCCTCGATCTCGACGAGGTCGAGGCCGAGGTCACCCGCCGGGAACCCACAGATCCCGAGGCGCGACGCGACGCCCGGATCCGACTGTTGTGGGCGATGGAGGCGTTCTCGACCCCCGAGGGCGTCGCTCCCACCCTGGAGGAGTTCCGGCGCAGCAGCGTCGGCCGCAACCGTTTCCTGGCGCCGCTGGCGCGGTTCGGACGCATCCCCGGGCGGCTCGCGCCCGCGGCCGTGCGAGCGGTCAACCCGATCACCCAGGGTGCGGCCCTGCAGCGGGCCAACGTGCAGACCTACCGCACGCCTCACTACCTGCTGTCGAGCGCGCAGCGCTATCAACCCGGGCGGTTCGGCGACCAGCAACACATCTGGCAAGCGGTGTTGCCGGGCGACATCTCGGTGTTCGGCACCCATCCCGGAAGTTCCCACCTCGCCACGGAAGCGCGTCCCTCGACCCCGTCGGCCTGGGTCGGCAACGGCATCAACCCCGACGTCGCCCAGCACCGCAACGTGCTGCTCGCCGACTATGACACCGTGCAGCGCTCGGGCTATCTCGAAGGGTTCCGGCACCGGTTCTCGCACCTGCACTTCCCGTTCTCGAGGTTCGACGAGACGAGTCTCGGCGAACGGTGGCTGGCCGGACGCCGCGGCGACAGCTTCATCGGCATCGTCGCCCTCGAAGCACTCGAACTGGTCACCGAGGCCGAGGTGCTGCAGCGCGGCGCGGTCACCGCGTGGGGGGTCGTCCTCACCGACCGCAGCGAGTTCAGCACCCTGCGCGCACCTGGTCGACGCCCTCAAGCGGCACCCCCTCCAGCGACGTGCCCAGCGGCTCACGTGGGCGACGACCGAACATCGCTACGAACTGGTCTCCGAGGGGGACTTCCTCGTCGACGGCGTGCCCGAGCCCTGCGACTACCCCCGGTACGACACGCCCTGGTGCAGGGTGCCGCGGCGTCCGAACGCGATCACCGTGCGCTCCGACGGGCACGAACTGCGCCTCGACCGGATCGAGGGTGTGAGAGAGGAGTTCGCCCGTGAGCGATCATGACCGACTCGATGGGTTCACCCGGTTTCTGCTGCTGACGGCCCTGTCGACGGCGCTCTCCGTGGGGGCGACGATGATCGTCCGAGCACGGCAGCGGCGTCGCGCCGAGGCGGCCGCCTGGGCGCAGGCGACCGACACGGTGCCTCCGTCCCCCAGCGACCCTGTCGGCTGACCGACCGCCGGCAGGACCGGTCGGGCGGCGCCCGGTGATCCGATACGCGGGCTCAGACGTGAGAAGACGCGGATGGCCCCGCCCGGTTCAACCGGGCGGGGCCATCCGCGATGTTCAGCCGTGGCGGGTCGAGGTGACCCACCACGTCGGGCCGATCAGCTGCTCGGGAGCGCCGGCAGCACGTTCGGGTTCTGCTTGAGCCACGCGGCGACCGCCTGCGGCTCCTTGCCCTTGCCGTACTCGTTGACGACCATGTTCTCGAGCGAGCCGTACTGCTTGTCGTCCAGCTTGATGCCGCCGATGAACTTGGCGACCTCGGGGTACTTCGCGCTGAAACCCTTGTGGGCGAGGAAGTGCAGTCCCTCCGACGGGCCCAGGGCGTCCTTGGGATCCTTGAGGGTCTTCACCGGGAACGCGGTGTTGGCCCAGAACGGCTTCCACAGGGTCACGACGATCGGCTTCTTGGCCTTCGTGGCCTTCTTGAGTTCGGTCAGCATCGCCGTGGTCGACGAGGTGACGAGCTTGTAGGTGCTGCCCAGGCCGTACTGCGGAATCACCTGCTCCTTGGTGATCTTGGTGAGGCCGGCGCCCGGCTCGATGCCGATGATCTGGCCGTTGAACTCGCTCGCCTTGCCCTTGAGGTCGGCGATCGAGTTGATGTTGGTCATGTACGTCGGCACCGCGAGCGTCAGCTTGGCGCCCTTGTAGTAGGTGTCGAGGTCTTCGATGTTGGCGCCGTACTTCTCCATGTACGCCTTGTGCGTGACCTCGGGCCATGCCGACGGGTAGATGTCGACGTTGCCCTTGGCCAGGCCGGCGTAGAGCGGCGCGGCCTCACTGAGGGTGTCCAGCTTGACGGTGTAGCCCATCGCCTCGAGCCGGTTCTTCAGCAGGTAGGCGGTGCTCAGGCCGTCGGTCCACGACGGGATGAAGCCGAGGGTGATCGTGCCCTTCGACCCGCCGGCAGACGTGCCACCGGCCCCGGACGAGCCGTTGCTCGCGGGAGTGGCGTTGCCGCCGCCGCACGCAGCGAGGGTGAGGCCGAGGGCGAGCGAACTGACGATCGCGCCGAGCTTGCGCCACGACAGCACTCGGGGTGCCTTCAGTCGGGGTGTCTTCATTGGGTTGTGCCTTTCTGTCTGGGTGCTGCCGCGGGCGGCAGCCTTGCTCAGTCGGGGGGTCCCCGGGCGTTGGGCCCGCGGGACGCTGCTCACGCCGCCAGCGCCGTGGCGCGGCGCCGGCGCCACTGGGCCAGCAGGGACTGCCGGCGCAGTGACTTGTCGCCCAGGGCGGCGGTGAGCCGGTCGAGGTAGATGGCCACGATGACCACCGCAAGTCCGGCCTCGACGCCCTTGGCGATGTCGAGGGTGGAGATCGACGAGACGACCTCCTTGCCGAGTCCGTCGGCGCCGACCATGCCGGCGATGACGGCCATCGAGAGGGCCAGCATGATGACCTGGTTGATGCCGGCCATGATCGTCGGCACCGCGAGCGGAAGCTGGATGCCGTACAGGATCTGGCGGGGACTGGCGCCGAACGCGTAGCCCGCCTCGACGGTCTCCTCGGGCACCCCGCGGATGCCGAGTTCGGTGAGCCGGACGCCGGGGGGCAGGGCGAAGATGATCGTCGAGATGAGTCCCGGGACGACGCCGATGCTGAAGAACGTCACGGCGGGGATGAGGTAGACGAAGGCGGGCATCGTCTGCATGAAGTCGAGGATCGGCTTGACGATGGCGCTGGCGGTCTCGCTGCGTGCCGCCAGGATGCCGATCGGGACCGCGATGATGATCGCGGTCAAGGTGGCGATGAGCACGAGCGACAGGGTGCGCAT
This sequence comes from uncultured Actinomycetota bacterium, assembly GCA_963798885.1. Lineage (GTDB taxonomy): Bacteria > Actinomycetota > Actinomycetes > Propionibacteriales > Propionibacteriaceae > JAJYQH01. The sequence continues at coordinate 20,846 of CAWCUX010000016.1, forward strand.
CGAGTTGTCCCACTGGTCCATGCCGATGACGAGCAGTAGCGCGATCAGGGTGGCGATCGCGAACCTCACCGACCGGACGAACCACGCGAGCAGCACGAACAGGATCACACCGACGGTGATCGGCATGGCCAGCAGCAGGTCGGTGAGCGACTGGACGAGGAACGACATGACGTTGCTGATGGCGTCGAAGAAGCCGCTCGCGTTCGTCTGCAGCCAGTCGATGCCGTCGGCGACCCACTGGCCGATGTGGAATCCGGGGAAAGGCGAACAGGGGTGATCGTGGTCATCAGCGGTCACCGTCCTCGGCGTTGGTGCCGGCGTCGGCGCCGTCGATCTCCTGGCTGGCCGCAGCGGCGAGCAGGGTGACCCGGGGGATGACGCCGGTCGTCCGGCCGCGCTCGTCGGTGACGACGAGCGGGAGCCAGATGTTGCGCCGAGAGGGAGAACAATCTGCCAAGGGCACCTGCTCGTTCACCGTGGGCATCTCGTGCACGCTCGACCAGGGCAGGTCGGTGCGCTGGTCGCGAACGGCCTGCGCCACGTCGGACTCCCACAGGATCCCGGCCGGGGTACGGTCGCGGTTCACGACCAGAACCCACTGCAATTGGTTCTCACGCATGAGCTTGTGAGCCGCCTGCGGGCCCGGACCCCGCACCGACGACCGCGGGAGGCGGCTCCATGATGTGGGACGCCGTGAGCACACGGGATCGGTCGACGTCCTGGACGAACTGGGCGACATAATTGTTCGCGGGTTCGTTGAGGATCTGTTCGGCGGTGCCGATCTGCACGATCCGACCGTCGCGCATCATCGCGATGCGGTCGCCGAGTCGCATCGCCTCGTTGAGGTCGTGGGTGATGAACAGGATCGTCTTGTCGAGCTGCTGCTGCAGTTCGATCAACTGGTCCTGCATGCCCCGCCGGATGAGTGGGTCGAGGGCGCTGAAGGCCTCGTCCATGAGCAGGATGTCGGTCTTCGCCGCGAGGGCGCGCGCCAGACCGACCCGCTGCTGCATGCCTCCCGACAGTTCACCGGGAAGGTGCCCGCCCCATCCTCCGAGGCCGACCAGTTCCAGGGCCTCGGTCGCCGCGCGTTCGCGGTCGGCCTTGTTGATGCCCTGGATCTTGAGCCCGTAGGCGGCGTTCTCTCCGACAGTGCGGTGCGGAAGCAGTGCGAAGTGCTGGAACACCATGCTGATGTTGTTGCGGCGCACGTCGCGCAGCCCCTCCGCGGAGAGGTGCTCGATCTCGCGGTCCTGGATCGAGAGGGTGCCCGCAGTGGGCTCGATGAGTCCGTTGACCATCCGGATCAGCGTCGACTTGCCCGAGCCGGATAGGCCCATGACAACGAAGATCTCACCAGGTAGAACCTCGAACGAGGCGTCGATCACCGCCGCGGTCAGGCCCTCCTTGAGGAGCTCTTCCCGCGTTTTCCCGGCGCGCAGTGCCTCCACACCTCTGCCGGGTCTCTTACCGAAAATCTTGTACAGTCCGGAGGCCGAAATTGCCGCCACATCACTCCTTGTCGTCCTGTGCACTGTGCGGCGAGAAATGGCGCGAATCAGTAAGCCGGGACGGACCTGGTCCCAACACACGACCACACGACTCACTCGACCGACTCACAGTCGTCACGGACATGCGTCCGGGTGACGACCGACTGTGCGGTGTCATGATCCACGCTCGGCGACACGACTCACCTGCGGCTTACACAGCAGCGTGCTGCGGACTTACATGGCCCGCGGGGCACACGCGACAACGGCGCAAAGAAGGGAGTCAGCCACCATGGGGGAGCGCGAATTCGGGGTAACTCGATTCACTAGACTATCAAGTCATCAGGGGGGGCGTGCAACTAATGCGAGGAATCGTGACCTGATGGTGACCTCGGGTGGGGCGCCCCGAATGGTGCGCATTTATCCCAATTGACTAGGGATGTCGACGAATTTGTAGCCCTTGGCGGCGATTCCGCTGATGATGCAGGGGAGGGCGTCGGCGTCGAAGGTCGTGCCGTCGTCGGGGTTGGCGCCGACATGCATGAGGGCGATCCCGCCGGGCACTGCGGCGTCGACGACCCGCTTGCAGACCGCGGCCGCGGAGCCTGCCGACGTCGAGGAGGTGCCCTGCCAGCCGAGCGAATCGACGGTCCAGCGGAAGGGGATGTAGCCCAGGCGGTTGACCACGGTGATGTCGAGCTGTTCGCGATCGCCGAAGGGGAAACGGAACACGGGCTTGGTGGTCCTCCGGTGAGGGGGCTGATCGAGGCCTCGGCCCGTGCCAATTCGACGGCGATCTCGTCGTTGGTGAGGTCTGGGAAGTGGGGGTGCGTGTCTGAGTGGTTGCCCACCGGGTATCCGGCCCGCGCGATCGTCCGCACCGCGCCCGGGTAGGCGCGGGCGAACTGGCCGGTGACGAAGAACGTGGCCCGGACGTGGCGCTCGGTGAGAGTGGAGACGATCCGGGCGACGCCGGCGTCGGATGCGCCGGCGTCGAAGGTGAGCGCGAAGATCTTCTGGGTGGTGGGCAGCCTCTCCCAGTCCTTGCCGAGCCAGGCCGTGAGGTCGACGGCCGTGGTCGTTGATGTCGCCGACGTGGTCTTGGTCGTGGTGGAGGTGCGCGGGTCGTCGTGGTCGTCGTCCGCGTGGTGGACGTGGTCGTCGTCCGCGTGGTGGTGCTGGTGGTCTGGCTCGGGGTGGTGGTGCCCGCGCTCGTCGAGGTGGTGCTCGGTGTGGAGGATGTCGTCGTCGTTGACGTCGTCGTCGCGGCCGTGCTCGGCGTGGTGGTGGTTTCCGAGGTGAATGGGCTGGAGCCGGTGGAGGCCGCGGTGTTGGCCGTCGACGCCGAGTCTGGACCCGGTGTCGAACAGGCGATCGTCACCGCGATGACAAGGGTGGCGAGGCACATCCAGCGGCACCTCATGGACACCATCATCGCCCCGGCCAGGGGTCATCTCACGGCGTTCCGTCGAACCCGGCTGACTATCTGTGGCGTCTTCCCGGGCGCGGGCGGTGGCTCCGGGGCTTCCGGGGCGGGCGGAGTGCGTGCGGCGTCTTCCCGGGGCGGGCGGAGTGCGTGCGGCGTACGAAATCGCTGGCGGCGTACGAGATGTCGGCTCTCTCGAACAGGTCGGGACGCCGAAGTCGCCAGGTCGTACGCCGAAGTTGCCAGGTCGTACGCCGGTGGCTGGGGGTCGGGTCTGGTCCCGGGGCTGGCGTTCACGCCGTTGGGGCTGGCGTTCGCTGCGGTTCGGGCGTTGCGAACGCCAGCCCTCGCGGCGAACGCCAGCCCCTGGGGCGGCGGGCGACACGAGTTCGCCCCTGCACTTCACATATACAACCATATGGTTGTATGATCGCGTCATGGGGGACGCCGACGAGGACCGGGTCGATGCCTTGTTCCATGCGCTCTCGGACCGGACGCGGCGCGACATCCTTCGCCGCGTTCTGGCCGGCGAGCATTCGGTGACAGCCCTGGCGGCCAAGTACGACATGAGCTTCGCCGCCGTGCAGAAGCACGTCGCCGTGCTTGAGAGGGCGGGCCTGCTGACCAAGAGACGTCAGGGGCGCGAGCAGCTCGCCAGCGGCGACGTCGACGCGATGCGGTCGGTCGCCGCCATGCTCGAGGAGCTCGAGGGCGTGTGGCGCGGCCGGATCGCCAGGATCGATGCTCTGGTCGCCGCGCCCGACCCGCGGCCGGACCCCGGGGACGGCCCTCACGAAGGCCACTGCCATCGACCCCGACGCCACACCGAACCATCGACTGGCCGAGGAGACCTACATGCCAGTCACCAACATCGTCAAGGACATCGACAACCGCACCCTGACGATCTCCGCCGCGTTCGCGGCACCCGTCAGCCGTGTCTGGCGGGTCTACGCCGACCCGCGACAGCTGGAGCTGGTCTGGGGCCCGCCCGACCTACCCCGCCACCTTCGTCGACCACGACCTGCGTCCCGGCGGCCGGATGACCTACTACATGACCTCCCCCGAGGGGGAGAAGGTTCCATGGCTGGTGGCAGGTCACGTCGGTCGACGAGCCGCGGTCGTTCGGCTTCGACGACGGCTTCGCCGATGAGACCTCAACCCGAACCCCGACCTTCCGGTGTCGCGGAACGTCTACACTTTCGAGCCGCAGGCGCGGCGGGACGCTGGCCACCTTCCGCAGCACCTACGCGTCCGTCGAGGATCTGCAGGTCGTGCTCGACATGGGCATGGAGGAGGGCGCGACCCTGGCCATCAACCAGATCGACGCCTTGCTCGCCCGGGACGACGTACGCGCCGAGGCGCGCGTGGTCAGCGAGGGCCGGTGCGCCGCGACGAGCGGCGCGCCGGGGAGTCGCGGGTGGGTGTGGGCGGGCCACACTGTAGATGTGAGCACACGGGCAAGCAGTGTCGCGGGCTGGGGACGTTCGGCCGCGGGTCGGCTCGCGGGCCGCCGTGGCGCGGGGTCCCGCCGATCGACGCGCTGCGCGGGCTCGCGGTGCTGCTGATGGCTCTCGGCAATTTCGAGCTCGGTGTCGTCTGGGTGCCGGCCTGGCTCAAGCACACTCCCGACGTCGGCTACACGATCGCCGACCTCGTCGCGCCGACCTTCATCGTCGTCAGTGCGTTCGCGATCGGCCCGGCCCTCGCCCGTCGGCGGACGCGGATCGGCGTCCCGAGGGGCGCTCGGCTGGCTCGCCCGCCGCTCCCTGGAGCTCATCGGGATCGGTGCGGTCATCAGCGCCGGGCAGTCCGCCCTGAAGCCCCCGCCCGGCATGACCTGTCCTGGGGGGTGCTGCAGTCGATCGGGGGCGCCAGCCTGCTGCTCGGGCTCGTGATCATGGCCCCGGTGTGGGTCCGGGTGGTCATCGGCCTGCTGCTGCTGGCGATCTACCAGGGGATCCTCGGCGGGTCGTGGGGGAGTTCGGTGCTGCACACGGTGCAGGGCGGGTTGCCGGGCACGATGGCCTGGGGTGGGCTGATGATCCTGGCGAGTGCCGTGGCCGACGGCTGGCGGGCGCTCGCCGGGTGGAGCCGGGCCGCGCTGCTGGCGGCGTCCGGGATGTTCGCGAGCGGCGCCGCGCTCGTGTTGTCGGACTGGTTCCCGATCTCCAAGAACCAGGTGTCGGCCACCTACATCCTGCTCAGCCTCGGACTGGGGCTGCTCGCGTTCGCCCTCGCCGACCTGTGGTTCGGGGTGCGCCCGGCGTCGCTCATGTGGCTGCAACGGATCGGACGCCACCCGCTGCAGCTCTACTTCGCCCAGCTGCTGATGCTGGCGCCGCTGACGCTGTCCTCCGACACCTTCTGGTACGCCGGCGCCCCCGCCGTCCTGACGCTGCCGAGGCCGCCCTCCTCGGCGGCGTCGATCGTCGCCTGGCCTCTGTGCTCGACCGCAGGGGATGGGCGGTCCACCTGTAGCCCGGTTGGCCGCCGGCGACGCCGGGCGCGCGGACGACCCGGATGCGACCGCGAGGGGTGGGGCCCGGGTGGTTCGTGACGGCTCCGCCCCTAGACAGAGTGGATTAGTGCAAAATAAGAGCTATGGACGCTGCGAATTACTAAGGCTAGGCTCACCTTCGGGTGAGCCCCCTGGCGTGGCGCCGGGCCATGACCTGCGGCTGATGGCGGTGTCCCGGCGGCGGAGCCGCGGGCGGATCTCAGCTCCACCGGCCGCGTGCTCTCGGCAGCGCGCCACTGGCGCGCACCCCATCCACACTCCGCCCCGGCGTGCTCCCGGCCCAGCGCGGACACGCACGTGAGGAGACACGTATGCGAACTTCATCGCCCGTGCAGGGACGTCGAACGGCGTCCATGGCCGCCGCGGTACTCGCCTCGGGCGCACTGCTGGCCGCCTCCGTCGCCGCGCCCGAGCAGCGCCGCAGGAACCGGAGGGTCCCAGTGGACGATGTTCGGTCAGAACCTCGACAACACCGCGAGCCTCTCGGCCACCGCGATCAACCCCTCACCGTGGGCTCGCTGAAGCCCAAGTGGATGCTGACCACCTCGGCGACGTGTCGGCCCGCGCCGCCGTGGCCCAGGGCGTCGCCTACTTCCCCGACTGGGCCGGGAACCTGTATGCCGTCCAGGCGGCCACCGGCAGGGTGCTGTGGAAGAACGACATCGCCAGCACCTACCTCGGCGAGGCTGCCGGCAGCGTCGTGTCGCGCACCAGTCCCGCCCTCGACACCGCGACCAAGACGCTCTACATCGGTACCCAGCAGGGCGCGGAACTGCTCGCCATCGACGCCCACCGGGCGCGCTGAAGTGGCGGATCCAGCTCGACTCCCATCCGGCCGCGATCGACACCCAGTCGCCGATCGTCTTCGAGGGCTCGGTCTATGTGGGTGTCGCCTCCCTAGAGGAAGGGTGCGGCCGCGAACCCGAACTACCCGTGCTGTTCGTTCCGGGGCAGCGTGCTCAAGGTGGACGCCGCGAGCGGCGCGATCCAGTGGAAGACCTACACGGTGCCGGCCGGCTACTCCGGTGGCGCGGTGTGGGGCAGCACGATCGTTCCAGACCCGGCCCGCGGAGTCGTGTACGCCACGACCGGGAACAACTACACGGTCTCGGGTGACTCCCCCGACAACCATGTCGATTCGGTGCTGGCGCTGAGCATGAGCGACGGGTCGGTGGTGTGGGCGGACAGGTTCGCTACGAGTGACGACTGGACGACCGCCTGCTTCTCGGGCCCTTCGGCGGCCAACTGCCCGGTGAACGCCGGTCCGGACTTCGACTTCGGCTCGGGCGTGCAACTGTTCACGATCCAGACGCCCGACGGGCCGAAGCAGATCATCGGTGCCGGCCAGAAGAGCGGCGTCTACTCCGCGATCGACCCGAGCAGCGGTCAGGTCATCTGGGCCACGCAGGTCGGTCCGGGCTCGGCACTCGGCGGTATCGAGTGGGGATCGGCGACCGACGGACGGCGCATCTACGTCGCGATCGGCAACCTGTACGGCGATGCCGTACGCCGATCCCTCGCTGGGCGCAGCGGGCACGTGGGCCGCGCTCGATCCGGCGACCGGCAAGGTCCTGTGGCAGGTGGCCGATCCGAACGGCGCCATCGACATCGGTCCGATGGCGGTAGCCAACGGGGTCGTCCTCGCACCCTCAGCCGCGCGGGCCGCGTCCGACACGACCATGCTCGCCCTGAACGCGGCCACCGGCGCAACCCTGTGGGGGTACGCCGCCGGTGGGTCGGTGGTGGCGGGTGCCTCGATCGCGGGCAACACCGTGTATTGGGGATCGGGCTACGCTCACCTCGGCCTCGGCTCCCCCAACCACAAGTTCTACGCCTTCAGCATCGGGGGCCGGTGACTTCCGGCGTCGGGTCGCCGTGCTGACGTGAACGTCTGACGGCGGTGGTCACGGGTGGGCGGGACGCATGATGCGTCCCGCCCACCCGTGAGTCCACGCTCGAGGCGGGGCCGGGTCAGCCGCCCAGGTGCACCTGTTCGGTGTAGCAGCGCCATGACGCGGAGTCGTCGCGGATGTGGGCCGCGAAGGTGCGGCCCAGCGGTGTCAGCGGAGGATGCTGCTGATCGCAGGCGAGTTGCATGTCGACAGGCACCTGCCGGCCGTCCTTGAGCAGGCACACCCAGTCCGACCAGGTGTGAGTCGCGTTCTGGGCGGGTGGTGCGCCGGTCAGGCCGTCGTAGTTCGTGGCGCAGAAACCGAAGACGTTCACCCCGCCCGTCGGCACCGGGCTGGCCAGCCCCGCGCCCACCAACCACACGACCGCGGCTCCCGCCACGACGAGAAGGGCCCTGATCCAGCGGGGCCGGCCACCGCGGCCCGTGCTCACGCGGGCGGATGTCGCGTCGTGCCCACTCGCGGGGCCCGTGAGGATCGTCGACATCGGTGGGGGAGGCCGACGACTCCAGCCGGCGGGCCAGGCGGCGACGCCTGGTGAGCCAGCCATCGACCTCGCCGGGGGCCCAGACGGTGATCATCCGCATGAGGACGTATTCGCTGGGGAGCGTGTCCGGCTTGTTGAGCGCGTTGTGCACGGAACTGTGGGACAGGCCCATGCGGCGTCCGAGCGCCTTGTAACCGGCGTTGCCGTCGCGAACGCGCAACTGTGCCAGGTCGTCGAGGAAGGCCTCCAGCGAGTCGGGGTTCTCGGGTGTCGGCTCGTCCTGCGTGTCCATGGGTCCAATCTTTCCATCGGACGCCCTTCGCCTAGGGCGAATCGGGGTGGCCCGGGGACACTGACTGAGCTGGTTCGGCTCGACAACAGGGGTGGGGCGCGACGTTCGGGGGCGCGCCCCACCGGCAGCCCTCGGCGGGCCGATTCGACATGTCGGCACCGTGACACAATCGTCCCCGTGGGTGCCGTGGGCGACTATCTCGACGGTCTCGATGCGCACGTGCGGCCCGCCGCTCCAGCACGTGGTCGACCGAGCGCGCACGCTCGTCCCAGACCTCGACGAGGGCGTGAGCTACCAGATGCCGGCGCTGATGCACCGGGGCAAACCGCTGGTTGCGGTGATCCAGACCAGCACGCATCTGGCCCTCCACCCGTTCAGCGGACGGGTCATCGCCGCGGTGGCCCCCGTCTCGAGGGATTCTCCCTGTCGACCGGCACGATCCGGTTCTCACCCGAGCGTTCCATCCCCGACGCCGTCCTCGACGACCTCATCCGATTGCCACAGGCGGAGATCGATCGTCCTCGCGGACGCTGACCGGCCGCGGACGGATCCGTCCGCGGCCGGAGGTCGGCACCGGGATGCGTCAGCTCTCGCTGCGGCGCTCGAGTCGCCAGATACTGAATCCGACGCTGATCACCACGACCGGTGGCAGCAGCCACCACGCCGTGACGCCCGCGCGGGCGAGAGCCCACGTGGCGGCCACCGCCGCGCTGACAGCCGCCGCGACGGTCCAGTCGTCACCGATGATGAATCCGTACCAGAACCAGCCGAATGCCTTCAGCCAAGACCACAACTTCCCCATCAAGACTCACCTCCCTGGGTCGAACCACTGCCTACGCCCGCCGTTGCAGGCGAGTTGTCCCTCGCCGCCTCGCTCGCGCCGAGCATGCCCCCGCGCAGCGCCAGGATGTATCCCACCGCGACGAGCACGTAGAGGGCGATCAGCCACAGGATCGACAGGTCGCTGCCGGGCCAGGAGACCCCGGATCCCGCCGCGGCCCAGAAAGTGCCGAACGAGGCGAGCATCGTGCCGACCACCAGCTGCAGGGCGCTGCGCGGGATGCGCTGCACCCAGGTGTGGGCGACCGCGCCGGCCACACCCAGGATGACCACCGCGCCCGCGGCGCCGATCATGGCCGTCGACAGATGGCCCGACGTGGCTCCGAACGACACCACGATGAACGAGATCTCCAGTCCCTCGAGTGAGACACCCTTGAACGAGAGCACGAAGGCCGTCCAGTCCATGCCCTGATCACCCTCGTCACGTTCCTCGACATCCTCCTCGCCGGAACCCGCGAAGCCGTTGGCGGCTACCCGCCGGATTCCCTTTCTCAGCCACTGCAGCCCGAAGATGAGCAGCAGGGCGCCGATGAACAGTCGCAGGGTGTTGATCGGCAGAGCCGTCAGGGCGGTGCCGACGCCGATCACGATGCCCGCCAACAGAACCAGTCCTGCGGAGGCGCCGATCAGGGTGGATTTCCACCCTCGGACCGCTCCCACGCCCACCACGATGAGCACCATCTCGATCACCTCGACCGCCGAGGCCAGAAACGTGGCGGTCAGCGTCGCGCCAAAATTCATCTGCAGCTCCTTCCCGTGTCAGGGTTGTGCTTTCTGCTGCGCCGGCACGGGCGGAGCGGATGCTCCAGCGGTTGGGTGCGCCGACGGTACGCCTGCGTTACTCCTTCCTGCGACTCCGGAGGAGCCGGCAGAGTGCTTCGTCCCTGGGGCGACGGCCCCGGGCCAGGTGGGCTCGTGAACGAGCCGGCACCCACTGGTGAATGCGGCGGGCAGCCCGGTCAGGCGGGTGACGCCTGTGCTGCCCCGGATATGCCGTGGCCGGCCGCGTGGACCGGCGGTCGAATGGGCCGGGCAGGGCACGGTCCGACGACGGCCGCGGCGCGGGGGTGGACCTCGAGTGGGGTGGCGCGACGACCCGTTCGCGCTGTCATCGCGTGTTCGACCCGGCCAAGGGCTTCCCGCGAGCAGGGGCGACGATCGCCCCGCCCACCGTGCACTTCGCGCGGTGAGAGGCTCGCGGTGCGAGGGGTGGATCGGTGTGGGTGGGTTGGGGGCTGAGGACGCCGAGGGCGGCTTCCGGCCCCGCTGCGCTTGCGTGAACGTGCACGTCGACGTAATGGTGTCGATCCCAGCGCGGGGCGATGTCGCTCAGGCGCGTGGCATCGCAGTGATCGACGGCTGGATCCGCGACGCGCTCTCGACGTGTGCCTGGCAGATCGGCTTTCCCGTTCCGACCCCGGAACGGCCCGACCAGCGGGCCCGGGGAGAGGTGAGAGTCGTCGTCACGTCGTCGTCCTCTCCGCTCGTGTGTCGTCAACGCTAGCTCGATCGATGTGGATTTCAACTATCGCTGACCGGCGACGCGGTGGCGCTCGCCCCTGCGGGCGAGCGGTCCGGCCGCGGATGTGCCCGAGGAAGAGTGGAGGAGGGGTGGAGCTAAGGGGACTCGAACCCCTAACCCCCTGCTTGCAAAGCAGGTGCGCTGCCAATTGCGCCATAGCCCCGTGATGCTCGCACGATTCTACGGGCGAGCGATGCGGGCCGCCACTCGGGCGGCCGGCGATACGCGGCCAGAGCGCCGACCGGGCACGCGATGTGGTGGAGTGGGAGCCGTGGCGAGTGGGTGGGCCCGACTCCGGAACTGGCTGGTCGACCGGCCGGGCACCGTCGACCTGTCCGGGTTGGCCCGGGTGGTCTCGGCGGCGGACGGCTTGGGCGCGACTCTCGCGACGGCGGCCGACCAGGAGTTGTCCTCCCGGTTGGAGGCTCTGCCCGGCGGGTTCATCGACGACGACGGGTCGCTGGCGACGTTCCTGGCGATCACCCGGGAACTGGCCGCCAGGACGGTGGGGCTGCGCCCGTTCGACGTGCAGTTGCAGGCGGCGGCGGCGATGCTGCGCGGCATCTCGGTCGAGTTGGCGACCGGGGAGGGCAAGACCCTGGTCGGCGCGATCGTCGCCTCCGGGCTCGTGCGGGCGGGCCGACGCGTCCACGTGTTGTCGGCCAACGACTACCTGGCAGAGCGCGACGCCGGCTGGATGAGACCACTCCTGGAGGCGGTTGGGGCCGGGGTCGGGTTCGTGGCGTCCACTGTCGCACCGGCGCAACGACGACGCGCCTACCTCGCCGACGTCGTGTACGTGTCGGTGACCGAGGCCGGATTCGACGTACTGCGCGACCGGCTGTGCCTGGACGAGGCGGACCTGGTGGGAATCCGGCCGGACGCCGCCGTGCTCGATGAGGCCGACGCGGTATTGCTCGACGAGGCCAGGGTGCCGCTGGTGCTGGCCGGGGAGGGCGAGCCGGGAGGTGGCGACCGGGAGATCGCGGAGTTCGTGGCGTCCCTCGGCGAGGGTGCCGACTACGTGGTCGACGACGACCGGCGCACGCTGCACCTGACCGACAGGGGCGTGCGCTCGGTCGAATTCCGATATCCGGGGGTGGACCTGTTCGGCGCCGATCACGAGGTGCTGACCAGGGTGAATGTGGCCCTGCACGCCGAGGCACTGCTCGTCCGCGACGTGCACTACGTGGTCGAGGACGCCCGGGTGCGGCTGGTCAGCCAGTCGAGGGGCCGGGTCGAGGCTCTGCAGCGGTGGCCGGAAGGGCTTCAGGAGGCCGTCGAGGCGAAGGAGGGCCTCGCGCCGAGCGTGAGCACCGAGGTGCTCGACCAACTGCTGGTTCGCGACCTGGTCGGGTTGTACCGCTCGGTGGCAGGGATGAGCGCGACGATGGTGTCCGCCGCAGAGGAGCTGTGGGAGCTCTACGAGCTGCGGTGCGGGGCGCTGGAGCCGAACCGTCCATGCGTTCGCATCGACGAGCCGGACCGCCTGTACGAGACGCTCGCCGAGCGGGACGCCGCCGCCGTCCGGCAGGTCGAGACGGCACACGCCGACGGGCAGCCGGTGCTGGTCGCCACCCGGTCGGTCGCCGACTCCGAGCGCTTCGCCCGGCTGCTGGCCGAGCACGACGTGGATTCGGTGGTGCTGAACGCGAAGAACGACGCGGCCGAGGCCGGCATCATCGCCCGCGCGGGCCTCCGTGGCCGGGTGACGGTCTCCACCCAGATGGCCGGCCGCGGCGTGGACATCGCGCTCGGGGAGGGCTCCGCCGGCCTCGGCGGGCTGCTCGTGGTGGGGGTGGGGAGATTCCCCGGTTCCCGTCTTGATGCCCAACTGCGGGGCCGCTCCGGGCGTCAGGGCGACCCCGGCCGATCGGTGTTCTTCACCAGTCTCGACGACGAGCTCATCGTCGAGAACGACGTCGGGTACCGCCCGCCGCAGCACGTCCTGCCCGACGGTGCCGTTCTGGAAGACAACCTGCGGCAGAAGCTGCACGACCGGGCACAGCGCATCTCCGACGCTCGACAACGCGAGCTCCGCACCACGGCCCGACGCTACGGAACCCTCCCCGCGCTGCAGCGGGACGAAGTCATGGCGCTGCGCGTCGACCTGCTCACCACCGACCGGCCACTCGCCGAGCTCGCCGCCCGGATCCCGGAGCGCATCGGCGCCCTGGGGGAGCAGGTTCCCGCGCCGGAGCTCCTCCGCGCGGCCCGGGCCGCGTGCCTGGGCTGTCTCGACCGCTACTGGAGCGACCACATCGCGTACTGCGTCGCGCTGCGCGAGGGCATTCACCTGCGGGCGCTCGCCCGACTCGAACCACTGGACGAGTTCAACCGGCTCCTCGTGGAGGCCTACCGTCCGCTCGTCGACGACGCCCTCGACGAGGCCGGCGAACTCCTCGAGCGCGCGAGCGTCACGAGCGGTCACGTCGCCCTCGACCAGGCGGGCCTGCGCAAGCCGGGCGCCACGTGGACGTACATGATCACCGACGACCACTTCGGCTCCGAGTGGGCCCGTGTCGGCCGCTTCATCGACAGGGTCGTGTCCGGGACGCGACCGCGGCCCCCGTCGCGGTGACCTCGCCGGGCACGTCGCGACAGCGTTCGAGGTTTCCCCCGACTACGCGGGAAAACATCGAACGCCGATGCTCAGAAGCCGGTCCAGGCGACGACCCGGGCCGTCAGCTCGGGATTCTGGGGCAGCGGACGCCCGTCGAGTTCGACGATCGGGGCGGCGCCCCGCACCGACGACACGAGCCATGAACCGTCGGCTTCGGCGAGCCGATCGGGGCGCATCAACTCGTACGAGGTGCGCCACCCGGCCGCCCCGGCCGCCTCGAAGACGAGTTGCTGGGTGATCGAGGCCAGGATTCCGGTGGCGCCCTGGGGTGTGGTCACGAGGCGGTTGCCGAAGGCCACGACCAGCGCCGACGTCGGACCCTCGAGGCAATAGCCGTCGGCCGACATCAACAACACGTCGTCGGCGTTCCGGCGGGTGGCCTCCCGCTTGACCGCGACATTGACCGCGTAGGAGAGCGTCTTGGCGCCACCGAGCAGCCACGGCGCGTCGGCGTAGGCGTCGGAGGCCACGCCCCGCGAGAGGGCCGCCACCCGGACGCCGGCACGCTGGGCGATCGCGGCATCGGTCATGGGGGTGATCGTGAGCAGTCCCACCGGATCGGTGCGCACGCTCTCGCGGCCGCGGGTCCACATGATCTTGAGGACCAGCTCACCGGTGAACGGGCACGCATCGACGGCCTCGCCGACGAGTTCACGCCACGCGACGAGGTCGGGTGCCGGCCCGTCGAGCAGGTCGATGGAGTGGGCGAACCGGGCCAGGTGCGCTTCGAGGTTGTCGACCCGGCGTCCCGACCGGTCGATCACCACCCTGGTGGCGTCGAACACCCCGTCGCCCCTGGTGAGGCCGAGATCGTCGGCGCCGACGACCGTGGAGTGCGGCTCGACCACGCCGCGTCCGAGCACGCCGACCACCTGCTGCGACTGCTGGGTCATGGGCCGATCGTAGTCTCCGTCCTACCCTGGGGGAATGCGAACCCGCCGCCAGGTCATGAGCCACGCGCTGCAGCGTCGCCGTGCGCTGGAGTCGCTGCGGCGTCCGGAGTTGGCCTTCAGCGCCGAGAATCCGTGCGACGCAGACCCGATGCTGGTGCGGGCCGCGCTGCACCACGGGGCTCCGGCCGCGGGGGAGTGCCCCGTGTGCGCCTCCGAGCGCATGTTGGTGCTCAACTACACTTTCGGGGATCAGTTGGGCCAGTTCTCGGGTCGCATCAAGTCGCTCGAGGAACTCGAGGAGATGGAGACCCAGTTCGGCGAGTTCACCGTGCGGGTCGTCGAGGTCTGTCCCGACTGTCGCTGGAACCACCTGATCGAAACCTACGTGCTCGGTGACGGACGCCGTCGGCGTCCACCTCGGCGGCAGCAGACCGTCGAGGACATCTACTGACACGGCGAACCTGAGGGCAGTCATGGCGAATCCCCCGAACGGCGCTACACCGCGCCGCGCATCCGGTCCGTCGGGCGGCGCGAAGCGCCCATCCGGCGACGCGAGACGCTCCCGAGGCGCGCGACGCCGCCGCAAGTGGGTCAAGCGGATCTTCTCGACGCTCGCCATCACCCTGGTGGCGTTGCTGCTGGCCGGGTCGATCGGCGGCCTGATCTATTACCAGAACACCAAGCTGCCCGACCCCAACAAGGACTTCCTCACCAACACCACCGACATCTACTACCGCGACGGCAAGACCCTGATCGGCACCCTGTCGGTGCAGAACCGGCAGACGATCTCCTACAGCAAGATGCCGCAGAGCGTGAAGGACGCCGTGGTGGCCGCCGAGAACCGCACGTTCTGGACCGATAACGGCATCTCGCCCAAGGGAATCCTGCGCGCCGCGTGGACGATCCTGCGCGGCGGTGAGTTGCAGGGCGGTTCAACGATCACCCAGGAGTACGTCAAGCTGATGTACCTCAACTCCGGGCGCACGATCAGTCGCAAGCTCGAGGAACTCGTCCTGGCCGTGAAGATCGCCCGCAAGGTGCCCAAGCAGCAGGTGCTGCGGGATTACCTCAACACGGTGTACTTCGGCCGCGGCGCCTACGGCATCCAGGCGGCGGCCAAGGCGTACTTCGACGTCGACGCCTCGAAGCTGACCCTGCCACAATCCGCGGTCCTGGCCTCGGTGCTCAACGCCCCGTCGCTGTACGACCCCGCGGTGTCGCAGAGCAATCTTCCCCGTCTCACCGCCCGCTACCACTACGTGCTCAACGGCATGCTGCAGATGGGCACGATCACCAAGAAGCAGCACGACGAGGCGATCAAGGCGTTGCCCAAGTTCCCGAACATCCCGACGAGCCAGACGTTCGGCGGAACCAAGGGTTTCCTCATGAATATGGCGATCAACGAGCTGCACTCGCTCGGCTACGACGACTCCCAGATCCAGGGTGGAGGCCTGCGCATCGTCACGACCTTCGACCAGAAGCTCGAGGCGGCGGCGGTGAAGGCGGCCCAGGACAACACGAACCTGTCCGCGAAACTGTCCGGCCAGAACGCCAAGAACCTGCACGCGGCGATCGCCTCGGTGCAGGTCGGCACCGGTCAGGTGCTCGCGATCTACGGTGGTCCCGACTTCGTCAAGAACTCCCGCAACTGGGCCACCACGCCGCGTCCGGCCGCCTCGACGTTCAAGGCGTGGGCGACGGTCGCCGCCCTGCGCAACGGCCTCAACCTCGGCACGATCCTCAACGGCAACACGTGGACGCCGCCGGGCGACAACACGCCGATCCGCAACGAGGATCACTTCGACTACGGGCCGGTCACGCTCAAGAAGGCCCTCACCGACTCCATCAACACGGCCTTCGTCGACGCGGTGACCAAGATCCCCGACGGCCCCGCGAAGGTGATCCAGGCGGCCCAGGACGCGGGACTGCCCAAGGCCGCCGGCTGGGACGCGAACGACCGTATCCCGCTCGGCATCGCCGAGGTGAGCCCGTTGAGCAACGCCACCGGCTACGCCACCCTGGCCAACGGTGGGGTCTACGTGCCGACGCATGTCGTCAACAAGGTCACCGACCGGACGGGCGCCGTGCTCTACCAGGCCAAATACCAGGGCAAGCAGACCATCGAGAACGATGTGTCCCGCGACGTCACCTACGGGCTCGAGTCGGTCGTCAACCAGGGCACGGGAACCCGGGTGAAGTCGCTCGGTTACGACATCGCCGGCAAGACCGGCACCAACGGTGTCGGCAACGTCATCAACTCCGCGTGGTTCGTCGCGTACACCCGGCAGATCTCCACCGCGGTGATGTACGTCGTCGGCAACGCCGGAACCGGCGACCTCGACCCCTACCGGGCCCCCGGCGACTCGGCCTTCTTCGGTGCCACCTACCCGGCGATGACCTGGGCCGACTACATGAAGGTGGCGATGCAGGGGTTGCCGCATCTCAAGTTCGACCCGCCGGCCATGCTCAACGGCTACTCGACCGCCTCACCGACCCCCACGTCGACGCCGACCTCGACCCCGACGTCGACCCCCACGTCGACTCCGCCACCCACGTCGGCGACCACGTCGGCACCGCCACCAACGTCGGCGACCACCTCGGCGGCCCCGCCGCCACCCGCCAGTTCGACCACGACCCCGGCTCCACCGCCGTCGTCGTCGACGACCACGACCAAGCCGCCGGGGAAGCCCAAGCCGACCACGTCCAGTACTCCCACGCCGGCAGCCTCGTCATCCCCGTAGCCTCGGTGCTGTGATGACTGAGCACACCACGACATCGCCCCGCGTCAACGACCTCGAGCGACGTCTCGGAGGGCCCGTCGGCCGGCACGGCGTACGGGCCGGTCTGTGGTTCGACCCCATCCCGTGGGCAGCCCTCGCGGCCCTGGCGACCTGGCTGGTCCTGCTGTGGCACCAGCACGCCTGCGTGCAGACGAAGGCCGGGCACCCGGTCAACGCGCTGCTGCGGCTCTGCTACTCCGACATTCCGCTCGTCTACCAGGGCAGCGGCTTCGCGAGCGGGCTCACGCCCTACACCGGCTTCCCGCTCAACTACGGGCCGACGACCGCGGCGTTCATGGTGGTCACCCGGTGGTTCACCGAACTGCTCGGCTATCCCAGCCGCCCGGGCCTCAGTCAGCAGCAGGTGCTCGACGCCTCCAACGCCTGGTGGTTGGTCAGCGCCGTGCTGCTGTTCGCCATGTTCGTCGCCCTGGTCGGTGCCCACCTGGTGCTCGGCCGGGGCTCCTCGCGCGACACGGCCTCACGTCTCACCGGGCGGGTGCGATCATGGGACGCGCTGTTCGTCGCGGGGGCGCCGGTCGTGGCGGCCGCGGGCCTGGTCAACTGGGACATGCTGGCGGCGGGCCTCGTGGGATTGGGCCTGCTGGCGTGGGCGTTGCGGCGCCCGGTGCTCGCCGGGGCGCTGCTGGGGCTGGCCGCCGGGTCGAAGTTCTACCCCGTCGTCATCCTCATCGGCATCATCGTGCTGTGCATTCGCGCGGGTCTTCGCCAGGCGCCGGTGCGTGCGGCGATCGGTTTCCTGGCGGCATGGCTCGTCGTCGACGTGCCCGTGCTGGTCATGGCCCCGTCGGCCTGGCTGCAGTGGTACACCAACTGGACGCACAACGGTGCCGACCTCGGCTCGATCTGGTGGGTGCTGCAGAACGCCGGAGTCACGGTCCCGTACCCGGGGGTGATCGGGGCCCTGTTGTGGATGTCCACGGCGGCGTTCGTCGTGAGCAGGGTGATGGGGGCGCCGCGGCGGCCCCGGGTCGGGCAGGTCGCGTTCCTGCTCGTCGCCGCGATGGTCGTCTGGGACAAGGGGTATCCGCCGCAGCACGTGATCTGGGTGCTGCCGTTGCTCGTGCTCGCGCGCCCGGTGATGCTCGACTGGGCGGCGTTCACCGTCGCCGAACTGCTCTACTTCTGGGCCGTCTGGGGTCACCTCAACGGAAGCACGGTCACGGGCGGTCAGAAAGACCTGTGGTATTGGCTGGCGATCCTGCTGCGGGTCTCCGTGCTGGTGTGGATCGCCACCCGGGTGCTGCGTGACATGCAACGCCCCTGGAACGACCCCGTGCGGGGCCCGTTCGTCGACGACCCCGTCGGCGGAGTGCTCGACCACGCGCCCGACGCCATCACCACCGCCGGGTCGGACGAGCCGGGCGACGCGGGCGACGCTCCGGACGGGACTCCCGACCCGACCGGAGACGACGACGGTGCGTTCGACGGGTCGCGGCCTCCGCGTGGGCGCGGGAACACCGGCCCGCCCCGCTAGGGTGATCGGGTGACCCGCCGCACCACGCTCGAACCGCGGCTGGTGGTGCAGGCATGGCTGGCGAGCCGGGGCCTGGTGCTGCTGGCCCTGCTCATCGTGATGATCCGTAGCGGACGCCGCCTGTCGGATGCGCTCGCCGGATGGGATGTGCAGCACTTCCTCGCGGTCGGCCGTGACGGCTACGCCGATCCCGAGAACATGGCGTTCTTCCCCGCGTTGCCGGCGCTGATGCGGGCGTTCTCGACGATCGGCGTTCCGATGCTGGTCACCGGCGAGGTGCTGGCATTGGCGGGGTCGGCGCTCGCGGCGTGGGCGCTGTACCGGATGGGAGGCGTGCTGCCCGCGGTCTTCTGGTTGCTCGCGCCGATGACCGTGTTCACCGCCGTGCCCTACACCGAGGCACCGTTCGCGGCCGCGGCGTTCTGGGCATGGGAGCGGGCGCTGTCCCGTCGATGGCTGCAGGCCGGCCTGCTCGCGGCGGTGGCCTGCGGGTTCCGGGTCAGCGGGGTGTTCCTCGTGGGGGCGATGGCGATCCTGGCGGTGTACCAGCGCGGCCGGTTCGCGACGAGGCTCGCGACGCTGCTGCTGCCCGCGGCGGTCGTCGCCGGCTACCTGGCCTACCTGCACACCCTCACGGGCTCGTGGATGGCGTGGTTCAACGCGCAGAGCCAGGGGTGGAGCCGGCATGGGATCCACTCGCCGATCGAGTCCTTCCGCACCACCTTCGACGCGGCGCACATGTCGTACTGGCCGGCCGGGCAACACCTCGTGGCCGTGATGTTCGCCGCCGAGATCCTCACGATCGCCGTCGGCACGATCACCACCGTGTGGTGCCTGGCGCGGCGCGAGTGGCCCGAGGCGGCCTACGTCGGCGTCCAGGTGCTCGTGTTCGTCACGAGCTACTGGTGGATGTCGAGCAACCGGGCCCTGCTCCTGTGGTTCCCGCTCTTCCTGATCCTCGGCGATCTCGCGTCCCGACGGCCCCGGTCACAGTTCGGCCGGTTGCTGTGGGGTGGGTTCATCGCGGTGGGGGTGATGGCGTCCTGCCTGGCCATCGTCGGATGGTCGTGGTTGTTCTTCTCGGGTCACTGGGCCAGCTGACCGGCCTGCGACCTCGTCTCAGCCGTCGATCCGGTCGACGGTGACCGTCGTGAGTCGTACCTCGACCGGAATCTCGTCGCCGATGGCGACGCCCGCGTCCCCGGGCAGGAACACGAGGGACGACTGCATGTGCGGTGGCTCGACGAAGAAGCGCTTCTTACCGTCGATGCGGTAGGGCGACAGGGCCAGGCCCAGCGCCTCCAGCGAGCCGGACGCGGCGGCGACGATCCTCTGCCGCGGGGTCACGGCCGCCGTCGGCGCCTCCATCGCGACTCCGTTGGCGGTGCCGCCCGAGACGACCACGACGTATCCAGACCGCGGGAGCCGACGCTGCCAGTATCCGACCCGCTCGCCGCGCTCGACTCGATGCACGTCGAGTACCCGGGCGCTGACCCGCCGGCTCTGCGGGGCCCCCAGCCACAGGGCGGTGCCCATCCGCAGACGGAGCGGTACCGGCACTTCGCCCGCCAACGTTCCGTACTCGTCGGCGGACAGGTGCGACATCCACAGCGGCACCTGGAGCTGCTGGAGCGCGGCCGAGGCCAACGCCCGGGCCTCGGTGAGTCGTCCCGCCGCGACCATCGGCAGGTGGATCGTCCACCCCTCCACCCTCAGCCGTGACCCGGTGACGATCGAGACCGCCTGGGCGAGCTCGCTCGGCGGGAGTCCGTGGCGGCGCATCGAGGTGAGCACCTCGAGCAGCACGCGGGTTCCGGGATGGCCGGCCGCCAGCGTGCGCAGGTCGCCGAGCCGCGACACCGTGACGATCGCCCGGGGATCGGCCAGGACGTCGGTGCCGTCGGCCGGTGTCCAGGGTGTGAGGACGACGACGTCGCCGGAGAACCCGGCGCGGCGCACGACCGCGACCTCCTCGACGATGCCGACCGCGATCGTGCCGAGTCCCAGCCGGATCGTCTCGGCGGCCAGCCGGTCGAGCCCGAATCCGTAGCCGTTGCCCTTGACGACCGGAATCAGCCCGGCCGTGGTGTCGGCGACCAGGCGAAGGTGGGCGCGCCAGGATCCGGTGTCGAGATGCAGCGTGAGAGTCATGCGAACCACCCGTTCGGTGAGGGAGCCTGGCCCAGGCGTGAAGGTCGCGCGTCACGATGCGCGATGCGACATCGAGGCTACCGGGTGGGTGGGCGGTGGGTTCCCGGCCATGGGCTCAGGTGGGTTGAGGGCTCTCCGGGCGATCGGGGCGCACCGCGTTGACCGCCTCCTCGACCGACAGGAAGACCTCGCCGCCCTCGATCGCCGCCAGCAGCCCGCCGTGCTTCAACTCGTGGTGCACCGGGCGGGACGCTCGCGCGATCGCCACCCGCACGCCGTCGGCGTTCAGTTCCTGGATGAGTTCGGCGAGTGCGGCCGCCGCGGTGTAGTCGATGTCGGGCACCGCGTCGGCGTCGAGCACCAGGGCCCGCAGCGGGGGGTCGGCCGCGGCGATGAGCCGGCGCAGCCGGGTGACCACGTACGACGCGTTGGCGTACCACAGCGGCGCGTAGACGAGGTACACCATCAGTCCGGGGATCTGCCGGGTCGGCCGGGACAGGTACAGCGGAATCCAGTGGTCGGTGTTCACCTCCCGACCCATCAGAGTGTCCGGTGGGCGGGCCTCGTGGCGAATGCGGTCGATGAGCGACAGCGCCATCGCCAGGATGATCCCCTGCTCGATGCCGAGGGCGACGACGGCCACGACGGTGACGACGCCGATGGCGAACTCGACCCGGTCGAAGCGCAGCACCCGCACCAGATCCGCCACCCGGAACAACCTCCCTGCGATGAACAGCAGGACGCCGGCCAGCGCGGCCTCGGGGACGCGTCGCAGCGTGCCACCGGCGAGCAGCACCACCACCAGCACGAGTGCGGCCGCACCCAGACCCGACAACTGGGTGCGGGCCCGTGACGAGGCGAGCACCTCCGAACGCGGGGGCGAGGAGTCGACGCCGAACGTGCCGAGGGCTCCCGCCACCACCGACGCCGCCCCGATGGCCAGCACGTCGCGGTCGAGATCGGCGGCGGTGTCCTCGACGGCCCTCTCGGTGGTGGCGGTCTGCATGACACAGACGAAGGCGATGGTCAGCGCGGTGAGCGCGACGCGACCGGCTGTCGCGAGGGTCCACAGGCTGGGGTCGGGGCGCGGAACTCCCGAGGAGATCACCCCCAGTACCTGGACGCCGCGCGTGTCGAGGTGGCCGACCGTCACCACGACCGTCGCGGCGCCCACACCGATGAGAGCACCGGGGATGCGGGCGTCCCACCGCTCGGTGACGATCATGATGCCCAGCACGCCGAGACCCAGCACGAGCGGCCATGCCTGCGCCGCGCCGATCTGTCGTGCGGCCGACATCATCCGGTGCGGCACCGACCCGCCGGTCGCGGGTATCCCCAGCAGCGCGGGCACCTGATGCACGGCGATCTCGGTCGCGATGCCGATGAGCACGCCGGTCATCGCCGGCCGGGAGAGGAACTGGGCGACCCAGCCGAGCCGGGCCGCGCCCACCACGACGAGCAGGACACCGGCCAACACCCCGATGAGAGCCACGGCCGAGAGGTATGAGGGGCTGCCGGTGCTCGCCACGGCGGCCGCCCCGGCGGCGATCATCGGAGCGATCGTGGAATCGGCGCCCACCGACATGATGCGGTGGCGGCCGAGCAGGGCGAACACGACCGAACCGACCACGAACACCCACAGGCCGGTGGCCGCGGAGACTCCCACGAGGTGCGCGGTGGCCATCTGCTCGGGGACGGCGATCGCCGTGAGCGTCAGCGCGGCCAGCAGGTCGGTGGCGATCCACGATCGCCGGTAGCCGGCGAGCGACGCGAGCAGCCACCGTGCGGGCTGGGCAGGGCCGGCGTCCGTACCGGTCTCGACGCTCGATGCCATGGGCACGTTCTACCACCGGGGCCCCGCCCGACGCGGTGGTTCGGGGTGGACGCCGACCGGTGTCAGCGCGCCCGGCGGGCCATGTACAGGTCGAACGCGGCGTACAGGGCGCGATTCAGCGGCAGGTCCCACTCGCCGATGTAGCTGTAAGCCTCACCGCCGGTGCCGACCTTGAACTGGATCAGCCCGATCTCCGGATCGTCGGATGCGAGGCCCGGGGTGATGCCGCGCAGGTCGTAGACGGTGGCTCCCTCGTCGCGGGCGTCACGCATCATCCGCCACTGCACCGCGTTCGACCCCCGCACCTCGCGCTTGTCGTTGCTGCTGGCCCCGTAGCTGTACCACGTGCGACGGCCCACCCGGATCCAGGTGGTGGCGGCCACCAGGTCGTTCTCGTGGGTGGCGAGGTAGACGCGCATCCGGTCTGGGGTTTCGCCGTTGAGGGCGTCCCACATCGTCTCGAAGTATCCGAGCGGACGCGGTGTGAAGTGATCGCGGGCGGCGGTGACGAGATAGAGCTCGTGGAAGCGCGCGAGGTCGGCTCGCCCCCCGGGGGCCACGTCGACGCCGAGCTTGTCGGCCTTCTTGATGTTGCGTCGCCACAGCTGGTTCATGCCGGCGAGCAACTGGTCGTCGGTCTTCGGTGTGCCGTCGGCATGGGCCAGCGACAGGGCGAAGTTGTACTGCGGCTGCCCGGCGGCGAACCCCTCGGCGGTCTTGGGTGCGCGCCAGCCGAGGTGGCGCAGGGTGTTGGCCAGGCGGGTGCCGGTGCGGTCGGTCGCCGTGGGGGTCACGTCGGCGAGTGAGGTCGTGTGCTCATCGGCGACGGCGGACTTCACCGCCTCGGCGTTCCAGCGTCGCCAGACGAGCGTCGGGCCGATCCGTAGGCCGAAAGCGCCGCGGCGATGCACGTGGCGGGCGAGGGCGCGCAGCGCCTCGGGCACATCGGGTGCCGTCCAATCCAAGACCGGACCCTCGGGCAGGTAGGCCAGGGAGCGTCGGACCCGGGGCAGACTCCGGTAAAGCACCAACCCGGTGCCGACCAGCGTGCCGTCTCGGAACAGCCCGATCGACTCGTGTCCCCATTCCGGCTTCACCCGCGACCAGGCGGGAACCTGGAGGAAACTGACGACCGGGGAGTTCGGTCGAGCGTCGTCGGACGCGGACGTGACGAACGCACGATGCTCGTCGGGGCTGATCTCGCGAACCTCGATACTCACCCCATGAGGCTACCGGAGCGGTGCGGGAGGAGCGGCGGCGCCGGATCGGCACGCCGTGGGCCCAGTCTGCGGAAACACCCCCAAATGGGGGGCTCGACACGAGGATAGGAACAGCGCAATAGTCTACGAGGGGCGGAGTTCGGGCCTCGCGGGTTGGGAGTATCCCGCGATCAGCCCGTGACGACGTCCAGGGACGGAGGTGACGATGGTGGGTCTGCGCGTGGCGCTGATCGACGATCATCCGCCGATTCTTCGGGGGGTTGTCGACGCCATCGCCTCCGTCCTTCCGCTCGAAGCAGCGCTGACGGCGCATCGGGTGAACGAGGTTCTCGACGTCGGCGGTCCCTACGACGTCGTGGTCCTCGACCTGCAACTCGGCGACGGGTCCCTCCCAGCCGACAACGTCAGTGCACTGGTCGGGAGGGGGTGGCCGACCCTGCTGTATACGCAGGAAACGAATGCAGCAGTGGTCGGCCGCTGCTTCCGCGCCGGGGCGAGCGGCATCGTCGCCAAGACCGAAGAACTTTCGGTGTTGGCCGACGCAGTTCGCATCGTGGCCGGTGGCGAGCCCTATCTCAGTGGTGATTGGGCCGGAATCCTCGATTCGCAGGAGCAGGAGATCCCGAACCTCGCACCCCGCGAGGCCGAGGCCCTACGCCTGTACGCCACCGGCCTACCGATGAAGTCGGTCGCCCGGCGGATGGGGATCGCCCCCGACACCGTGAAGGACTACCTCATGCGCGTGCGCCGGCGCTACGACCAGGTGGGCCGGCCGGCGGCCACGAAGACCGATCTGTACGTGCGGGCGATCGAAGACGGGTTCGTCGAGGCGCCGCGTCCGACACACTGAGTGTGCCCCAACGCTCCCGCCGTGGCTGGGTACGCTAATCTGCCTAGTCGTGGACGCTCCCACCACGAACATCGCCGTGATACGCCATGTGGCGCGCCGCCATCGGTGACGATCCGCTCGATGGGCGCGATCTCGCCCATCGATTGCGCCGCGTCGTCGTGGTCGCGCTCGCGGTCACGTGGCTGCTCAGCCTCGCGGAGACGCTGGCGCAGCCGCTCTACTATCCCCTCTGGTTCGCTGTGGCAGCGCAGTCGTTGCTCGCGGTTCCGCTCGTCGTCGCGCTCACTCACTTCAGATCGCCACGCCGGCAACTGACGGCGCTCAGGGTGTTCGTCGTCGTAACCATGGTGGTGAGCGTCGTCCTGGTGATGATGCCGCACGCAGGCCAAGGCCAGGGCGCCTACACGCCGCTCGCCTATGTGCTCGCGGTCGGGATGGACGTGGTCGGGGTTGTCCTCACGCCTCCGCTCGGGATCCCCATCGTGCTCATCGACGTGGCGGCCCTCGTCATCCGGCGCGCCGAGCTGATCGGGATCGTTCAGGGGTTCAGCGAGGGGATCCTGATCGGCACCGGTGGCTTCGTCGCCTTCATCGTCGCCCGCGCGTTGCGCGCGGAGGTGAACAGGGTGGAGCAGGCGGCCGCGCTCACCGAGCGACGGCGACACCAGGCCGCGTTGGGACGTGAGCGGATCTGGCTGCGGGAGCGGTGGGATGCCCTGATCCACGACACGGTGCTCGCCTCACTGACGCTCGCCGCCCGCGGCGACGAGACCGCTGCCCGTGGCCTGGCCGCGCGAGGCGCTCGACCAGCTGGCGGGTCACCGCCCGAGTGACCACGATCCGCTCCGCACGGTCCGGGCGCACGCCAAGCGACTCGGCCTCGAGATCGACGTCGCGGGGCCCGAGTGGCCGACCGGACCGGCGGGCGAGCCACTCGAAGTGGCGACCTGCGAAGTGCTGTCCAACGTGGCGAGGCACTCCGGCGGCACCACTGCTGCGCTGAGAAGCCGTACCGACGCGGACGCGTTCGAGGTGACGATCGTCGACGGTGGCCGGGGATTCGACCCGGCTCAGGTGCCGGAACGCCGGCTCGGCCTCCGCACGAGCGTGCAGGCCTCACTGGAAGCGGTCGGTGGCCGGGCCGAGGTGCGGTCGCGTCCCGGCTCGGGCACCCAGGTGCTCCTGCGCGTCCCGCTCGCGGATCCCACCCCGGTCGCCGATGCCCGGGAGCGGCAGTGGCGGATCCGCTCTCTGGCGGCCGCATTCGTGCTCGCCGCCATCCAGATCGCCGCCGGCATCGCCTTGGGCGTGGTGTACCTGCATGACCAGGCGAGTCCGGGTCTGTCGATCGCCGGCATGGTGCTCATCCCGCTGGTGACGCTCGCGATCGCGGTCGCCCCGACCCGGCGATCCCTGGTGGTCGACCGCGGCCGTGGCGGTGGCTCTGGTCTGGGCGGCGCAACTCGCCAATCTCAAGGCCCCGCAGATCCTCGACTACCGCACCTGGTTCATCAGCGCCTTCGACCCGGCCGTGGTGATCATCGCAGTCCGGGAGCGGATGCGGACCGGCGATCGGTGTCATCGTGACCGCGACCGCGATCGGATCGTTCGTGCTCCTGGGCCGAGGGGCGAGTTCGCGCTGCTGCCGATCGTCGACGGCACCTACCAGACGGTCATCTGGGGTGTGTGCGCCGGCTATTTGCGGCAGTTCATGGACCGCACGAGTCGTCAGGTGGCCGACGAGGTCGCCGCTCAGGCCGCCGTGCAGCGCGACCGTGATCTCGAACGGGCCCGCGAGGACGAGATCTCCCGGCGGCAGGCGTCGCTCGACGGCGAGGTGGTGCCGATGCTGCGCCGGATCGCGGCGGGTGAGGCGCTGGGCGCGGAGGATCGGGGGCTGTGTTCGCTGCTGCAGAGCACCACCCGCGACCACCTCGTCGCCGAGTCACTGCTCACGCCCGATCTCGCGGCGGCCATCCGCGAGGCGCGGGAGCGACGCGTGACGGTGGCCATCGCCGGACGCCGGGTCGACGGCGCGGACCTCGGTGGTTTCCGCCGGGTGGCCACGGCCATGCTCGAGCGCGCCAGGCCGCACGACAGGGTGCAACTCAGTTGGCGGCCATCTCCGCGCGGTCAGGTGGGAGCCGCCTGCCTCATCGGTCCGGGCGCGGGTGCCGTCTGGACGGGGCGGGCCGGTGCCGTGGTGGGCGCCGAGGCGTCGGTCGACGAGGATTCGGTTCTGGTCGAGTTCGCGGGCGGTGCCGGGTCCGCGAAGGAGGGCTGAGGCCGCCGGGCACTCAGACGAGCAGCCACGCCGCGGCCAGTGCGCTGAACCCGAGCACGAGCGGGTCGAAGACCCGCTTGGGCATGATCCTGGCCAGCCTGGCGCCCACGAGGGCGCTGAGGAGGATGATGGGCGCCATCAGACCCGCGGTCGTCAGGGTCGACCACCCCACACTTCCCACTGCGACGGCCACCGGCACCTTGATGAGGTTGACGGCGAAGTAGAACCAGGCGGTGGTGCCGAGAAAGCGCCGAACGTCGAAACCGGCCGTCAGCATGTAGATGCTGGTCACGGGCCCGCCGGCGTTCGCGACCATGGTCGTGAACCCCGCCAGGGTGCCGTAGAACCATCGGCGGAGCGGGTGGATGCTGGCTTCGTCGCCCTGGTGGGGGTTGGGCTGACGCGACAGCCGGCGGCGCACCACCGTCCAGGTGACCATCGCCAGCAGGATGATGCCGATGGTGCGTTTGGTCGCGAGATCGGAGGCGAACGACAGGTAGCCACCGCCGGCGGCGACGCCCAGCAGGACGGCCGGCAGCAGTCTCTTGAGTGCTCCGACGTCGGCGTCGCGGCGGTAGACCGTGATCGCGGCCACATCCCCGACGATGAGCATGAGCAGCACGATGCCGGTCGATGCCTTCGCCGGCAGGACGCCGGCGAGCAGCGCCACGGGAAGGATGCCGCTTCCCGGCAACGCCGTCTTCGCGAGGCCGACCAGGACGGCCGCGACGACGATGAGTGACCAGGCGGTCGCTCCGAGAACCATACGCGTGCACCTTCCGGACGCTCGTCGGGCCCCGAGTGCGGAGCGGGCGCACCGCGTCGACGGGTCGCGTGCCGGTGGGCCTTGCTGAATCCTTTCAGATCTCAGGGCGTCGGCAGGATGACGTCTCGCACCAGGAGGTCGAGGTCGTTGTCGGCGTCGAGGAATCCCGCGTAGCGTGCGCCGGGTCGCACCGAACGAGTCGAACTCCTCGGGTGTCATGCCATCGGGTTCGTACGCCCGCTCGAAGTCGGGGATCCGCAGCAGGGTCTCCATGATGTGCGGGTGCGACGGGTTCGTCGATCTTCGCGACGACGCGGTAGCCGGAGTCGTTGATCCGCTGCTGCCAGGCGAAGGGCGGCGAGATCACGAGATCGCCCCCGAGCAGTTCCGACCACTGGAGCACATTGCGGAAGGCCGCGTTCAGGATCCGGGCCCGCAGTCCGCGATCGCTGGAACTCCTGGTAGGCCCGCTTGATCGTGGCGATTCCCGCCCATTCGAGGTGTCCCGGATCGAGGAAGAGGCTGGTCCCGCTCCGCGACGATCTTCAGCCAGTCGTCCAGGCGACCGCCCATGATCGTGACGACCGGGCCCATCCGGGAGATGTCCTTGACCCTCCGACGTCGCGCCGGGCCAGCCCTCGCTCGATGGCCTCGCCCGTGGCGAGCGCCTGGGCCACCGAGAACGACACCGTCACGTTCACCGAGACGCCGCGACGGGTGGCCTCCTCGATGGCGCGCACTCCGACGCTCGTCGCTGGGATCTTCACGACGATGTTCGGGGCGAGCGCGGCGAACTCCTCCGCCTGGGCAACGAGTGCGTCGACGCTGCGGGCGAGCCGCGGATCGGTCTGCACCGACATGCGCCCGTTGACGCCCCGGTGCTCCTGGAAGATCGGCTCGAGCAGGCGCGCGCCCTCGATCGTCAACTCCCGGACAACCTGCCAGCCGATCTCCGACTCGCCCGCGTCGGGCATCTCGTCGCCCAGCCGGCGGATGCGGGGAATCCAGCGATCTCGTGCTTCTGCGTGATGGCGGTGTAGGCGATGACCGGGTTGCAGGTGGCGCCCACGGCGCCGAACGAGATCGACTGCCGCAGCTCATCCGGGATCGGCCGAGTCGTTCCACAACACGGTGGGGAACTGCCGGGCCGCGTCGAGCAGGGGCCCGGGGGTGTAGTCGATGGCCATCGTGGGAACTCCTTGGTCGGGCGTCGGCCGAGGCCGGTGCTCGCCGCGCTGTCGTCGGACTCGCCTGGATGCCGCCATGGGAGGTCAGGCGCTTCGGTCTCATTGAATTACCGACAGGCGGGAAAGTCAACAATATGTCCGGACAAAGAATCGACAGGTGAGATCGCCCCCTCATGAGGTGGGCGGGCTCAACTTGCGAACACGGTGGAGTCGAAGGTGTAGCGGTCGGCGCGATAGATGTGGTCGCCGTACTCGACGATGACGCCGGCGTCGTCGAGCGTGGTGCGGCGCATCGTGAGCACCGATGCTCCGCGCTTGAGTCCGAGCAGCCTGTGCCTCATCGGGTGTGGCGTTGCGCGCGCCGATCGACTGGTGGGCCGACAGCAAGCTGCACGTTGCGCTGCCGCAGCCCCTCGTAGAGGCCGGTCGCCGCGAGCTCGTCACGAGCTCGGCGCCAGGCGCGCCGGGAGCAGGTTGTGCATGAGTGCGATCGGATCGCCGTCGGCGAGCCGCAGCGCGGCGGATCTCGACGATCGGGTGTGTCGTCGGGGACGCCGAGCAGTTCGGCGTCCCCGGGCTGTGCTGAGGCGCTCGACGTAGTCGAGCACCTGTGTCGTCGGGTGGAAGCCGCTTTGGGTGAGGTCGCCCAGCAGGCTCGTCAGTTCCGACGGGCGGTGGATGAGGTGGGGTGCGACCTGGGTTCCGACGCCGCGTCGACGCACGACCAGACCCTGGTCGACGAGACGCTGCAGGGCGCGTCGAGCCGTCGGGCGCGACACCTTGAGGCGTTTGGCCATCGACAACTCGTCCTCGATCCGGGTGCCCGTCTCGAGCTGGCGGGACAGGATCATCTGCGCGATCGGCTCGGCGATCTGGAAGTAGAGGGGTACTGGGCTGTTGCGGTCGAGGTTGATCGAGGGGGTGTAGGCGTCGCCGGTCATGTCTGGCACTCCTTCAGTGGTGCGCGAGGCTACCGAACAGGCTAGCGAGCAATCCGCACATCCGGGCAACAAGCTCATGCGTCGTTCGGGTGTTTGTGACTAACGACAACCAGAAGACGCTTTGTCAGGTCAATATGTTGACAGACATAGTGACGTGCGTGCACGCTGGTGGCCAGCACTCGGATCGTCGACGACCGGGGCCGACCGAAGGATGGCGATGTCCCTCACGGAACGCCTCGTGGAGATCCGGACATCCCACCCCGACCGGGTCAGCCGAATCCCTCGCGGCCCGCCCCCGGGGCGTGCCGCCGTCGGGGAACGGCAAGCTGATGATCATCGCGTGCGACCACCCCGCCCGCGGTGCCCTCGCGGCCGGTCGCGACGCCATGGCGATGGCCTCGCGGGAGGAACTGCTGAGCCGCTGCGTCGAGGCGCTCGGGCGTCCCGGCGTCAACGGATTCCTCGGCACCGCCGACATGATCGAAGATCTCGCGCTGCTGGGCGCGCTCGACCACAAACTCGTCTACGGCTCGATGAACCGCGGGGGGCTGATGGGGGCGAGCTTCGAGATGGACGATCGCTTCACCTGCTATGACGCGCAGGGGGTGGTGTCGGCCGGTCTCGACGGCGGGAAGATGCTGTTGCGGATCAATTACTCCGATCCCGGCACCGCGAACACGCTCGAGGCGTGCGCCCACGCCGTCGACGAGTTGGCCGAGCGGGGCGTGATGGCGATGGTTGAACCCTTCGTCTGCACGTGGCGTGATGGCAGGATCGTCAACGACCTCACGCCGGATGCGGTCATCACCTCGATCGTGATCGCCTCCGGGCTCGGACGCACCTCCGCCCGCACCTGGTTGAAGCTCCCCGTGGTCGAGGACATGGAACGCGTGACCCGGGCCAGTACCCTCCCGGTGCTGCTGCTCGGTGGTGCCGTTCGCGATGACCCGGATGAGACGCTGGATACCTGGCGGGCCGCGCTCACCCTGCCCACGGTCAAGGGTCTGGTGATCGGGCGGTCGCTGTTGTTCCCGCCGTCCGGCGATGTGGCGGCGGCAGTCGACGAAACGGTAGGACTTCTGTGAACACCAATTCCGACATCTACGTCCCAGCCGGCGGCAGCGCGCATGACCGGTTCGCCGTCGACATCACCCCTGAACGAGCGGGATGGGCCTGGTCGGGCCTCAAGGTCGTGAGCCTCGCCGCCGGCGAGTCCGCGACCCTCGCCACCGGGTCGGACGAGGCGCTGGTGCTGTCGCTCGAGGGTGGCTGCCAGGTGGTGGTCGACGGGCGACGCTTCGATCTCGCCGGACGCCCCGGGGTGTTCCAAGGGAGCAGCGACTTCGTCTACGTGCCGCGGAACGCAACGCTGACGATCACCTCGGAGCGGGGTGGGCGTTTCGCCGTGCCCACGGCGCGCGCGAGCGCCGACCTGCCGGCGTCCCACTACGGCGCCGACCAGGTGCGCACCGACCTGCGTGGGGCCGGCGACTGCTCACGGCAGGTGAACAACTACGCGCTGAACAACGGGGTCGCGACCTCCCACCTGCTCGTGTGCGAAGTGCTCACCCCGGGTGGCAACTGGTCGTCGTACCCCGCCCACAAGCACGAGGAGCACAGCGAGGTCGAGCGCGAACTCGAGGAGATCTACTACTTCGAGGTCGCCGCCGGGCCCGACGGACCCGGGTTCGCGTTGCACCGCACGTACGGCACTCCGGAGCGACCGATCGACCTGTTCGCCGAGGTCGGCGATGGTGACGTCGCGCTGGTGCCGCACGGCTGGCACGGCCCCTGCGTCGCGGCCCCCGGCTACGACCTGTACTACCTCAACGTGATGGCCGGGCCGGCCGATGACCACACCTGGCTCGCGGTGGACGACCCGCACCACCACTGGATCCGCGGCACCTGGGACGACCAGGACATCGATCCCCGCCTCCCCTTCACCCGCTGACCAGAAGGAGCACGTCCGTGAGCAACGAGGCCTATCGGGGCACCGTCGACCTGACCGTCGCGCAGGCGACGATCCGGTTCCTCTCCAGCCAGTACTCCGAACGTGACGGGGTCGAACGCCGCCTCATCCCCGGCGCCTTCGGCATCTTCGGTCACGGCAACGTCGCCGGCCTCGGCCAGGCGTTGCTGCAGAACGAGATCGCTCCGGCCGACGGCGAGAACGAGATGCCCTACATCATGCCCCGCAACGAGCAGGGGCAGGTGCACGCGGCGGCGGCGTTCGCGAAGGCCACCAACCGGTTGCAGACCTGGATGTGCACCGCCTCCATCGGCCCCGGATCGCTCAACATGGTCACCGGGGCCGCCCTCGCGACGACCAACCGGGTGCCCGTGCTGTTGTTCCCGTCCGACCGGTTCGCGACCCGCGTCCCCGACCCGGTGCTGCAGCAACTCGAGGACCCCACCACCCTCGAGGC
Organism: uncultured Actinomycetota bacterium; assembly: GCA_963798885.1. Taxonomy (GTDB): domain Bacteria; phylum Actinomycetota; class Actinomycetes; order Propionibacteriales; family Propionibacteriaceae; genus JAJYQH01. The sequence goes on from CAWCUX010000016.1 coordinate 52,781, forward strand.
CTCGGTCAACGACTGCTTCCGGCCGGTGTCGCGGTTCTTCGACCGGATCAACCGGCCCGAGCAACTCATCCCCTCGTTGCTCAATGCCATGCGAGTCCTCACCGACCCGGCCGAGACCGGGGCGGTGACGATCGCCATGCCGCAGGACGTGCAGGCCGAGGCGCACACCTGGCCGGTCGAGTTCTTCGACAAGCGCGTCTGGCATGTGCGCCGGCCACCGGCCGAGCCCGCCGCGCTGGAGCGCGCGGCGCGACGGATCCGCGCGGCCCGGCGTCCGCTGCTCATCGCGGGCGGCGGGGTCATCTACTCCGAGGCCTCCGAGCAACTCCGCGAGTTCGCCGCGGCGCACGGGGATCCCGGTCGCAGACACCCAGGCCGGCAAGGGCGCGATCGACGCCGACCACGAGTGCTCGGTCGGAGGGGTCGGATCGACCGGTTGCGATGCGGCCAATCACCTGGCGGACGAGGCCGACCTCATCATCGGTGTCGGCACCCGGTACTCCGACTTCACCACCGCGTCGAAGACCCAGTTCAAGAATCCGTCGGTGGGCTTCGTCAACATCAACGTCTCGGCCTTCGACGCGGCCAAGGAGTCGGCCGAGATGGTGGTCGCCGACGCCCGGGAAGCGCTCGTCGCGCTGACCGAGCCTGCTCGACAACCATCGGGTGGAGGCCGAGTACAGCGAGCGGATCCGGGCCGAGCGGCGGGCCTGGCTCGCCGTCACCGAGCAGCAGACCATCTCGGCCACGGGCCGCTCCCCGCCCAGACCGAGGTGTTCGGGGCGCTGAACGAGCTCCTCGGCGACGACGACGTCGTGATCAATGCGGCCGGGTCGATGCCCGGTGACCTCCAGGCGCTCTGGCGTGCCCGCACCCCGGTGCAGTATCACGTCGAGTACGCCTTCTCGACAATGGGCTACGAGATTCCGGCGGCGCTGGGGGTGAAGCTCGCCCGGCCCGATTCGGAGGTGGTCGCGATCGTCGGTGACGGGTCGTACCAGATGCTGCCCATGGAGCTGGCGACGGTCGTGCAGGAGAACATCAAGGTCATCTACGTGCTGCTGCAGAACCACGGATTCGCCTCCATCGGCGCGCTCTCGGAGTCGCACGGGTCGCAGAGGTTCGGCACGAGGTTCCGCCGTCGCGGCGCCGGCGGTCACCTCGACGACGACCAACCGGTGGGCGTCGACATCGCGGCCAACGCGGCGTCGTGGGGACTCGACGTGCTCGAGGTGCACGGGATCGAGGAGTTCAAGCAGGCGTACCACCGGGCGGCTGCCTCCGAGCGGCCCACGATGATCCACATCGAGACCGACCTCTACGGTCCGAACCCTCCCAGCTCGAGCTGGTGGGACGTCCCCGTGTCGGGCGTCTCCGCTCTCGACAGCACCCGCCGCGCCTACGACGAGTACCTCGAGGGACGACGTCCCCAGCGGCACTACTTGTGAACGCACCCCGACATCCGTGGCGCGTCCGGGCGACGCGACCGGGCAGGACCTCGAATGGAGTGTGAGTGGCGTGAAGATTGCCGGTGCCCCGATCAGCTGGGGCGTGTGTGAGGTTCCCGGACTGGGGATACCAGATGAGCCCGGACCGGGTGCTGGGCGAGATGAAGGAGATCGGCCTGACGGCGACCGAGTTCGGGCCGCAGGGCTGGCTGCCGGTGGCGGCCCGGGCGCGGGCCGCGGAGTCGCCAGGTTCGGGCTCACCCCCGTGGGGGCGTTCTTCCTCGCGATCATGCACGATCCGGACTCCGACCCGATCCCGGCGGTGCAGCGCGAACTCGAGGCGTTCCGGGTCGCCGGTGGGTCGTACCTCATCCTGGCCGCCCACTCCGGCACCGACGGCTACGACGCCCGGCCGGTGCTCGACGAGGCGGGCTGGCGCACCCTGTTCGAGAACCTCGACCGGATCAGCGAGGTCTGTGCGTCCCAGGGAGTCACCGCCTGCCTGCATCCGCACTGGGGAACGATGGTGCAGAACGCCGACGAGATCGACCGGGTGCTGCGGAACAGTTCGGTCGGGCTCTGCCTCGACACGGGCCACATCACGTGCGGTGGTGGCGACCCCGTCGCGATCGTCGACGAGTTCGCCGATCGTGTCGACATCGTGCACGCCAAGGACGTGCGCACCGAGCTCAGCGATCGGCTGCTCGGCGGGGGGCCTGACCTGGTCCGAGGGCATCCGGGCGGGGATGTTCACCCCGATCGGGCAGGGCGACATCGACTTCGGGGCAATCGTCAGCAGGCTCGAGGCGGCCGGATTCGACGGGTACTACGTGCTCGAGCAGGACATCATGATCGACGACGAGCCCGGCGCCGGGCACGGGTCCGATCGACAATGCCCGGGCGTCGCTCAGGCCCTGCGGGCGCTGGCTTGAGCTGCATTCCGGCGGGGCATCGCGTCCCCCGCCGGAATGGTCCGTCGCTCCGAGCGGTGATGCCGCGGATCAGTTGCTGCCGGGGAAGTGCATGCTGGCGTCCTGGTGCTGCTCCACGTGGGGCCAGCGGGTCGTCACGACCTTGTTGCGGGTGTAGAAGCGGGCGGCTTCGGGTCCATGGGCGTGGTGGTCGCCGAACAGCGAGTCCTTCCAGCCGCCGAAGGAGTAGTAGCCGACCGGCACGGGGATCGGGACGTTGACGCCGACCATGCCGGCCTGGACGTTCTCGGTGAACGTGCGGGCCGACTCGCCGCTGGATGTGAAGATGGCCGAGCCGTTGCCGTAGGGCGACGCGTTGACGAGGTCGAGCGCCTCCTCGAGCGTGTCGACCTCCATCACCACGCACAATGGGCCGAACACCTCGTCGCAGTAGGCGCGCATCGTCGGCCGCACCCCGCGGAGCACGCTCGGGCCGATGAAGAAGCCCTTCTCATGGCCGGGGACGACCAAGCCGCGCCCATCGACCACCGCCTCGGCCCCGCCGTCGACGGCCTCGGTGATGAACTCGACGACGCGCTGGCACGCTTGCGGGGTGATGAGCGGCCCCATGTCGGTGTCGGCACTGCCGCCCGGGCCGACGGTGATCTTCTCCGCCTCGGCCTTGAGGGCCGCGACGAGCGGCTCGGCCGCCGACCCGACGGCGACCGCCACCGGCACCGCCATGCAGCGCTCGCCCGCGGAGCCGAACGCTCCCGAGGCGATCTGCCCGGCGGCGAAGGCGATGTCGGCATCCGGCATGACCACGGCGTGGTTGTTCGCCCCGCCGAGGGCCTGGACGCGCTTGCCGTGCTCGATCGCGGTGCGCTGGATGTACTTGGCGATGGGGGTCGATCCCACGAAGCTCACGGCCGCGACGTCGGGATGGGTGAGCAGGGCGTCGACGGCGTCCTTGCCGCCATGGACGACCTGGAAGATGCCATCGGGCAACCCCGCCTCCTGGTAGAGCCTGGCGACCAGGTTGGACGCCTCGGGGTCGCGCTCGGACGGCTTGAGGATGAAGGCGTTGCCGGTCGCGATCGCGACGGGGTGCATCCACAGCGGCACCATCGCCGGGAAGTTGAACGGGGTGATCCCGGCCACCACGCCGAGCGGGTATCGCGAACTGTGCACGTCGACCCCGGTCGACGCGTTGGCGCTGAACTCGCCCTTCGAGGCCTGGGCGATGCCGCAGGCGAACTCGACGGTCTCGCGTCCGCGCGCGATCTCGCCGAGCGCGTCGGGCACGGTCTTGCCGTGCTGGCGGCTGATGGCCTCGGCGATCTCCTCCGCGTGCTCGACGAGCAACTGACGGAAGGCGAACATCACCTGTGTCCGCTTGGCCAGCGACGCGGTTCCCCAGGCACGCTGTGCCTCCCGGGCCACGGCCACGGCGCGGGCCACCTCGGTGACCCCTCCCAGGGCGACCTCGGCGATGGCGTCTCCCGGTGGCCGGGTTGTAGACGGGTTGGGTGGTCGCGACCGAGTCGTCCTCGGCGCCGTTGATCCAGTGGCGGATGATCGGCAGGTCGGTCATGGCACTCCTTCGATGGTGTCGGGTCGGGTGCGGCCGGTGCGGCGGCACCCGACGTCACATGGTGTGGAGGTGGGGGACCCAGGGGTCGAGCACGTCGGTGGTGCCCGCGGCGACGACCTTGTCGATCTCCGCGGGAGTGGGCATCGCCGTGGAGCATTCGAGTCTCGACGCGACGATCGCTCCGGCCGCGCTGGCCCGCTCGATCATCGCCCGCAGCGGCAGCCCGCGGAGCAGGCCGTCGATGACCGAGCCCCCGAACGCGTCGCCGGCGCCGAGCCCGTTGACGATCGTGGCCCGCGTGGGGGCGACCTCGACCCGCTCGGTGCGGGTCTTGGCCAATGTTCCCTGTGGCCCCTGCTTGACGATGGCGATCTCGACCCCCCGCTCGAGCAGGGCGTCGGCCGCGCGCTCGGGTTCGGTCTGACCGACCGCCACCTCGCACTCCTCGCGGTTCCCGACCGCCACCGTGGCGCGTTGGAGGCCGTCGGCGTAGCGGTCGAAGGCCACCCGCCGCTCGCGCCAGAAGACCTCACGCCAGTCGAGATCGAAGACCGTATGCGCCCGGCGTCCACGGTTCTCCAGGGCGGTCAGGTGTGTCCAATAGCTCGGCTCCTGGGACAGCCCGGTTCCGGTGAACCAGAACACGTCGGCGTTGACGATGTCGCCCAGTGGGATGTCGTAGGGGGTGATCTGCAGGTCGGGGGCCGTGGGGCGCCGGTAGAAGTACAGCGGGAAGTTGTCGGGCGGGAAGATCTCGCAGAACGTGATCGGTGTCGGCAGGTCGTCGACGGTCTGCACGTAGCGGTCGCTCACGCCCAGCCGGCGCATCTCCTGACACAGCCACCGTCCGAACGGGTCGCCTCCGACCGCCGTCACGGCGGCGACGTCGTCGTGCCCCAGTCGGGCCGCGGCCACGGCGACATTGGTGGAGCTTCCCCCGAGGAACTTGCCGAAGGTGCTGACCTCCCCGAGTCCCCTGCCGATCTGAAGAGGATAGAGGTCGACCCCGATGCGTCCCATCGTGACGACCGACTGGCCGGTTCCCATCCGAGGATCCTCCTCCGAAGCGCCGCTGCTCCACGTAAGTCAACCATATGTCCGGACAAATGGCCAGGTGCGCTTCACCGCGACCGCCCGCAGGACGCTCGGGCCGGAGCCCGGAGACGTCGCGCTCCGTCCGGGGTCCTGCCGCCGCCGGTGTCGCGTCGTCTCTGTTCGCCGGAAAGCACCGACGGCCGGACCCGTCGGGTGCCGGCCGCGTGCGAGACGCCGGCCGACGCCATGGACGGGGCCGCCGGCGTGGGGGGGGTCAGGCGTCGTCGCTGTTCGTCGGAGATGCCCGGACGGCCCTCGTGCACGATCTTGCCGGGATTGAGGTGGTGTCCGGGGTCGACCGCGTCGAACAGTTTCGCCTGGATGTCGCACGCCGGCCGGCGAGATGTCCTGCTCCATCCACGGCGAGTGCTCCTCGCCGACGCCGTGGTGGTGCGAGACCGTGCCGCCGTGGTTCATGAACGACTGCTGGATCGCCCGCTTGACGGTGTCGTAGCTGCGCAGGTTGGTCTCCGACGCGTCGGCGATCGCGAAGGTGAAGTACTGGCAGGCGCCGGAGTGGTAGCTGTGCGACAGGTGGCACATGATGAACCCCCGGTGCCCGGCGGCGTCGAACGCCTCCTGGGCGCGCTGCACGGTCTCGTCGTGCACCTCCTTGACCTTGCTCCACGGCGTCGAGGTCTCGCTCACGTCGGCCGGGATGCCGCGGTCGAGCAGGAAGTCACGGATGTAGGGGATGTCGAACTTCTTCTGGTCGTAGAGCGTGCCCGGACCCTTGCCCACGGCCATGCCGCCGTTCGCCCGCACGATCTTGCCGACGAGGCTCTTCGTGTAGCGCACGTGCGACGGCGTGCCCTCGTAGCCGATGAACGACAGGCAGATCTTGTTCGAGGTCCCAGCCCTTGCGCAGCATCACCTGCTGGATCGCCTGACTCATGAGATGGCCGACGGTGCTCGACTGCTTGCCGTTGGCCATCGAGAACTGGGTCTCGTTGGCGTCGGACACGCGCAACAGCATGGGTTCCGCGCCGGAGCTGATGACCTGCTCGGCCGCCTTGAGGCCGGCGTCGTAGGTCGGGGAAGAAATAGGCCTGGATCTCGCGCACCTCGGCCAGGCGGTGCACGTTCACCCACGCCTCGGTGATGATGCCGAGGCGCCCCTCGGAGCCGATGATCATCTCCCGCACGCTCGGGCCGGTCGACGTCGACGGCAACGGACGCAGCGCGACCACCTCGACCCGGCAGCACCACCCGCAGGCCGCGGGTGATGTCGGCGATGTCGCCGTACTTGTCGCTCTGCGCGCCCGAACTGCGGGTGGCGATCCAGCCGCCGAGCGTCGACCAGATGAACGAATCGGGGAAGTGTCCGAGGGTCCAGCCCTTCGCGTTGAGCTGCTCCTCCATGTCGGGGCCGAGGACGCCGGCCTGGATGCGGGCGAGTCCCGACTGCTCGTCGATCTCGAGCACCTTGTTCATCCGCCCGAGGTCGATGCTGACCACCTGGCGCTGCTCGTCGGGCAGCGCCTCGAGCGAGGCCACGATGTTCGATCCGCCGCCGTAGGGGATGAGGACGCCGTTCGGCGGCCACGACCGCGTCGACGACCGCCACGACGTCGGCCTCACCGCCCGGGTAGACGACGACGTCGGGCAGGCGTCCGAAATTGCCACGGCGAACCCGGACGAGGTCGCGGACGCCCTTGCCGTATGCGTGGACGACCCGGGTCTCGTCGTCGGTGACGACGTTCGTCGGCGCCGACGGCGCCGCGAGCACGGCGCGCAGGTCGTCGGAGAGCCGGCTGCTCGGCACGTCGAACGGCGTCGAGGGGCGGGGCGCCGGGAGCCGGAACGTTCACGTCGACGCCGAGCTTGTCGATGACGAACGGCGCGAACTTCGGCTTGTCGGCGTGGCTCCAGGTGATGCCCTCCTGGCCCCAGCCCCACCACTTCTGATGCTTGACGTCGGCGGCGCTCATCGTCGCCTGCGGTGCTGTGCTCACGGTGATACTCCTCGGATCAACGCTCGGGGGCGTCGGGTGGGCGCGGCCCGTCGGAGGGCTCCGGCGGGGTGTTGTCGGGATCGGGTTCGGCGGTGGGGGACTGCTCGTCGCCGGGCTCGGACGGGTCGGCGTCCCCCGGCCCGATGGCGGGCGGGCCGGACCGGCGGGCCCGCTCGATCGCGAGCGTGCGCGCGTACTCGGCGAGGGTCGGCATGCCGTAGGCCGTGGCGGTGCTGTCGTGCAGTTCGATCACCTGCCGCCGGATGCGCTCGTTGAACGCGTGGGCGATCTCGCCCGGCTGCGGCACCATGGGGTGGCCGTAGACGACGTGGACCGGGGGCGGCCGCGCGGGGGCGTGGGCTGCTGGTAGGGCCAGGCCGCGAAGGCGCCGACGAGGGCGATGGGGATCACCGGCACGTTGCGGGAGATGCTCAGCGCGGCGGCCCCGGGCACGTAGGGGTCCCATCGACCCGGTGCGGGAACGGGTGCCTTCGGGGAAGATCAGCAGTGGGACGCCGTCGCTCAGCAACTGGCCCGGCGAGGCCGCGGCGCGCCCGCGGGTTCTGCTGTTCGGTCTCCATGCCCTTGCGCGCCTTGGTGCCGCGCTCGATCGGGAACGCGTTGAAGAACAGCGACGTGGGGGCGGCCTTCCACCACTTGTCGAAGAAGTAGTCTGCGGCGGCGCCGGTGGCCATGTTCTGGCTCAGCCGGCGGGGCATCGAGCCGAACACCAGGGCGGCGTCGAGGTGGCTGGAGTGGTTGGCGACCGCGATGAACGCGCCGTCGATGTTGTCGAGGTGCTCGGTGCCGTGGACGTTGACCTGGACGATGCGCCACACCACCGGTCGCAGCAGCAGCATCTGCGCGGCGGTGCGCGCGACGAGGTTGGTCCTGGAGGTGTAGCGTCCGCGGTCAGGCTTGGCTGCCACTGTCGCCCCCCTCGCGATGCAGCGCGGTGGTCACCCGCTGGCGGGTGCTCTCGGCGGCATGACGAGTGGTTTCGGCGGCAAGGTGGACGCCGTCGGACGCCTTCTGCGCGGCGGTCTGCATCCGTTCGGCCATGCTGGCCTTCTGCCGGTCCTTCTGCTCGTGGCGTGAGGAGGACAGCTTGCCGCTGAACCAGCGGACGAAGCTGCGGGGACCGTACTGGGCGACGGCGATGGCCGCCTTCCACTTGAGGGTGGGGATGGAGATCATCTTGCCCGCCTCGGCGTCCCGGAGGCAGTCGCGGACCAGCCGGTCGGCGGGGATCCACACGATGTCGGGCAGGTTGGTCGCCGAGATGCCCGCGCGGTCGTGGAACTCGGTGTGCACCCATCCGGGGCACAGGGCGGTGGCGGTGACGCCGGTGCCGCGCAATTCGACGGACAGGCTCTCGGTGTAGCGCAACACCCACGCCTTGATCGCCGAGTAGTTGCCGGCCATGATCCACGCCGACGTGGACGACACATTGATGATCCGCCCGTGGCCGCGGGCCGTCATGGCCCGTGCCGCGGCCCCCGACAGCACCAGCACGGCGAAGCACATGACGTCGATGGCCAGGCGGTGCTGCTCGACGTCGGGGTCGAGCAGGCGGGAGTGCAGCCCGAATCCGGCGTTGTTGATCAGCAACTCGATCGGTCGGTCGGGATCCTCGACGCGTGCGGCCACGCGGTCGACGTCGGCCCGTTGGGACAGGTCGGCGGTGAGGCACTCGACCTCGACGCCGAAGGTGGCCGCTCAGCTCGTCGGCGAGCTCCTGCATGCGCTCGGCATCGCGGGCGACGATCACGAGGTCGTCGCCGCGGCTGGCCAGAGCCTGGACGAAGCGCGTTACCGATACCCGCGGTGCCGCCGGTGACCAGAGCTGTTGCCATGGGGTCAAACTTACGACACCGACACACCCTGCCGCACGAGCGGGGACCATCGGCGGGCGGGGCCCTAGGCTGGAGGACGTTGTCGCCGGGTCCCCCAGAGCCGGGGTCCCATCGCCCGAAAGGTGCCACATGACCCTGGTCCACCGTGTGTCCACCGCCCGCCCGAGCCGGGCATTCGTGGTCGTCGCGGCGCCTCCTGCTCGACGGGGTGCGCCACCCAAGCCGTACTCCCAGCTGCTGTGACGGGTCCGCCACACCCGCGGCGACCGCACCGCGTCGGGAGCGGCGAGTTCGGTGCCGGTCGTCCGGATCGGCCAGTCCGACACCCTCGGTGTTCGTGCCGTCGGCCACGCCGAGCGGTGAGGGACAGTACAAACTGGCCCGCACCTTCACAGCTGCCCTCCGCGGTCGGCGGATACCACCTGTCGACCGATCCGCAGCTGCAGGGGGTCTATCAACGCACCGGAAGCCCCACGGACATCTACTCCGCTCAGGTCACCGCGGTGTCGGTGGACGCCTGCGAACTCGCCAAGGCGCTGTTCCCCACCACGATGAAGCAGTTCTCGGGTAGCTACTGCGGTCAGGCCAAGGCGCAGCCGGCGGTGTGCATCCGGCAATTGGCCGGCGGTTACCTGCAGGTGACCGGCTCGGGCATCCAAGACCCTCGCCGAGGCCGCGTCCTTCACCGAGGCCCTCTACAAGGCGGCCTGAGCGGGCTCGCCGAAGCCGTCCGGGGTGGGTCGGCTTTCGGGGGTCGGCTTTCTGAGGTGCTTTCCCTGGGTCGGCGCCCGGGCTGCTTCCCAGGTCGGCTTTTCCGGGGCGCTGTGACCGGTCGGCCTTCCGGGTCGGCTTTCGGGTCGGCTTCCCGAGGTCGGCGTACGAGATGGCTGACGGCGTACGAGTTGGACGCGGATTCGGACCGGTCGTACGCCGTGGGGATCAGGTCGTACGCCGTGGCGATCAGGTCGTACGCCGCGAGACGACTCGGCGGCGCGACGGCTCGGGCGGGCCAGGGGGCTTGAACTCGTCGAGGGCTCGGGCCGGTCAGAGGGCTCGGGCCGGTCACAGGGCCTGGACGACCTCGCGGGCCATCGCGAATTCCTCGTTGGTCGGCACGACGAGCAGCGCGACCCGTGAGTCGGGCGTCGAGATCGCGCGGGGCTTCTTGGAGCGCGCCGCGTTGGCGTCGGCGTCGAGGGTGATGCCCAGCCAGGCCAGCCGCTCCGCGACCCGGGCGCGCACGCGGAAGTCGTTCTCTCCGACTCCGGCGGTGAAGGTGATCGCGTCGACGCCGCCCAGCAGCGCGACGTAGCTGCCGATGTAGCTGACCAGACGGTGAACGTAGACGTCGAGGGCCAGCGTCGCCCGCTCGTCGCCCGCTTCGGCCGCGGCCCACACGTCACGCATGTCGGTGTTGCCGGCCATTCCGAGCATGCCCGAGCGCTTGTTGAGCAGGGTGTCGATGTCGTCGATGGTCATGGCGAGTTCTCGGGCGAGGAACGCGTGCAGTCCGGGATCGACGTCACCAGAGCGGGTGCCCATCACGAGGCCCTGCAGGGGCGTGAGCCCCATCGAGGTGTCGATCGCGCGGCCGCCGTCGATCGCCGAGATCGAGGCGCCGTTGCCGAGGTGGCAGACGATCTGCTTGACGTCGCCGAGGTCGCGCCCGAGCACCTCGGCCACCTTGGCCGACACGTACTGGTGGGAGGTGCCGTGGAAGCCGTACTTGCGGATGTGGTGCTGCTGGGCCAGGTCGAGGTCGATCGCGTAGGTGTGGGCCTCGGCCGGCAGGTCGGAGAAGAATGCGGTGTCGAAGACGGCCACGTGCGGCACGTCGGGCAGCAGCGCCATCGCCGCCCGGATGCCGGCGATGCCCGGCGGGTTGTGCAGCGGCGCGAATCCCGACAGGTCAACGAGCTTGTCGATGACGCCCTCGTCGATCACCGTGGTCGATCGGAACTCCTCGCCGCCGTGCACGGTGCGGTGTCCGACCGCGATCGCCTGCGAGAGATCGGGGCCGTGCTCGGCGAACATGGCGATCACCGCGGCGATCGCCTCGGTGTGGTCGGCTGAAGTGCTGCTCGCCGTGATGGGTGCTGCCGCCGGTGTCGTGGTCGATGGTGCCTTCGCCGGCGTCCCCGATCTTCTGCACCAGTCCGACCGCGCTCACCGCTTCGGTGTCGGAATCGATCATCTGGTACTTGATCGATGAGGATCCGCAGTTGAGCAGCAGGATCGGGTGGGACATCGGCTTCTCCTCGGGCGTGGCGTGCGGGGATCAGCCTATCCCCGCGGCACGCCGGGCGGTCCCGAGGGGATGTCCCGGGCGCGCTCAGCGCGTGAGCGGGCCCGCCGCGGACGCCCGGCCCGGTCGGCTCAGGCGTTGATGCGCTCCGGGCCGATGCGGTGCTGCCGGACGCCGCGACCTTCCGCGGGCGCATCGCCCGGATGAACAGGGTGAGCACGGTGGCCACGTAGGCGACCCAGACGATCGCCTGGAGCACGGTCGTGCGCGGCGAGAAGTTGAACATGCCCTTGAGCAGCGTGCCGGCGAGCCCGTCCGGCGGGATGGCGGCGGACACGTCGAACGCGATCGCCCCGATTCCGGGGAGGATGTCCGCCTCCTGCAGGTCGTGGACGCCGTAGGCGAGCACTCCCGCGGCGACGATGACGAGGAAGCCACCCGTCCAGGCGAAGAACTTCGACAGGTTGATCCTCAGGGCACCCCGGTAGCAGGCGATCGGCGATGCCGATGGCGAGGAGCAGGCCGAGCAGTCGCGCCGGCGAGTGGGCCGGCGTCCGAGCCGGTGCCGTGGGTGGCGGCCTGGGTGTTCGCCCACAGGAACAGGGCGGTCTCGAGGCCCTCGCGCCCGACGGCCAGGATCGCCACGCCGACGAGGCTGGCCCGTCCGACGCCGGCGGCCCGGTCGACCGCGCTCCTCAACTCCGCCGACAGCCCGCGTGACGAGCGGGCCATCCAGAAGATCATCCAGGTGACGAAGCCGACCGCGATGATCGACAGCGTGCCGCCGATGGCCTCTCCGGCGTCGTCATCGAGGCCGCTCGGGTCCGAAGGTCAGCAGGGCCCCGAATCCCAGCGAGATCCCGACCGCCAGAGCCACGCCGGTCCAGACGGGCGGCAGGAGGTCGCGGCGTCCGGACTTCACGAGGTAGGCGACGAGGATGATGACGACGAGCGCCGCTTCGAGGCCCTCGCGCAGGCCGATGAGGAAGTTGCCGATCACGATGTTTTCCCAACGCAGGCGTACTCGAAATGACTTAGGTGAGCCTCACCTTAAGTGTGACACGGTGCGCAGTGCAACTCCGTTCCGGATGGTGGGCGCGCCGGCGGTGACCCGTGCCCACGCGGATGCCGGAGGTTCAGGACGGTTGCCCGACCCGTGGGCCGGGGCGCCCCCGGTGCCGCAGCATGTCGGGTGACGTGGTGGGCAGGTCGCAGACGAACTCGCGGCACACGTACGCGGCGAGGCTGCGCCTCCGATGAGCGGCCGGTCGGCCAGCAGCGGGACGCCGGGGGCATCGGGCTCGCCAGCCAGAGCACCAGCCCGGGGGAGGCGACCGGCGGGCCACGCGCGGCGAGGGCCGCGGCCTTCGGGCCGGCGCCGACGATGGCGACCTCCAGCGGGCCGGACACCGCCGCCTCGGCGACCGCGAGCGCCCAACCGGCGAACCGGGGCTGTGTGCGGTGGCGATCGTGGCCATCGCGGCCAGTGCATGCTCGGCCAGTTCGCGGTGGCCGAGGTCGAACCGGTGAGCGCCGAGGAGGTGAGCAGCGCTCCGGCGATGGCCGACAGGCCACCGGGCTCGGCGTTGTCGCCACCGCTGCGGGGACGCTGGACCAGCCGCTCGCCGTCGTCGGGGGAGTCGAACCATTCGCCGTCCGAGGAGCGGAAATGGATGGACGGCCGAGGTCGATGAGTGCGTCCGGCGTGAGGCGAGCCAGCGAGGTTCTCCGGTGGCCTGCGCGAGGGTGAGCAGGCCTTCGGCGAGGTCGGCGTGATCGTCGAGCTGAGCCGGTGGCGCGGCCGACCCGGCCGTCGCGTGACACCCGCCGCAACCGGCCGGCCACGACATGCACGTCGAGCACGGAGGCGGCGATCCGACGCGCCTCCTCGACCAGATCCGGGCGGTCGAGCAGCGTCCCGACCTCGGCGAGCGCGGCGATCGCCAGGCCGTTCCACCCGGCCACCACCTTGTCGTCGCGGGCCGGCTGCGGACGCCGCGAGCGGGCCGCGAGCAGGCGCGCGCGGACATCGCCGCCACCACGCCGGGTCGTCGGGATCGTCGGGCAACCGCAGGGTGGAGGCGCCGTGGTCGAACGTGCCTTCGTCGGTGACCCCGAGCAGGCCGGCCGCCCGGACGCCGTCGGCCTCGCCGAGCACGTCGCGCAAGTCGGCGGGCGTCCACACGTAGGTGAGTCCCTCGACGCCGTCGGTGTCGGCGTCGAGCGAGGAGGCGAGACCCGCGGGGGTGCCGAGGTCGCGCACCAGGAAGTCGGCCGTCTCGAGCGCCACCCGCGCACAGAGCGGGTCGCCGGTGAGCCGCCAGGCGTGCGCGTAGACGCGGGCGAGCTGGGCGTTGTCGTAGAGCATCTTCTCGAAGTGCGGCACGACCCAGCCGGCGTCGACGCTGTAGCGGGCGAAGCCGCCGGCGAGCTGGTCGTAGATGCCCCCGCGGGCCATCGCATGGCAGGTGTGCAAGGCCATGAACCGGGCCTGCTCGGAGCCGGAGCGGGCGGCGTGCCTGCAGCAGGAACTCGAGCACCATCGACGGCGGGAACTTCGGGGCCCCGCCGAACCCGCCCCGCTGGGCGTCGTAGTCGGCCGCGAGCCGGGCCACTGCGGCGTCCAGCTCGTGCGCGCCGAGGGGTGCGGCGGGGGGCTCGGTCGTCGTGGCGAGCTGCGCGGTGATCTCCCGCGCCTGGGTCACGAGGTCGTCGCGGCGGGTGCGCCAGAGGGTCGACGCCTGGTCGAGCAGGTCAGCAGGGACTCGCGTGGCAGGTAGGTGCCCGCGAAGAACGGCCGGCCGTCGGGGGTGAGCAGGCAGGTCATCGGCCATCCGCCGCGCCCGGTGAGCGCGAGGGTGGCGTTCATGTAGACGCTGTCGACGTCGGGACGCTCCTCGCGGTCGACCTTCACCGCGACGAACCGGCATTGAACGCCGCGGCGACCTCCTCGTGCTCGAACGACTCGTGGGCCATCACATGGCACCAGTGGCAGGCGGCGTAGCCGACGGACAACAGGATCGGCAGGTCGCGGTCGCGGGCCACCGCGAACGCCTCGTCGCCCCACTCGTACCAGTCGACCGGATTGTCCGCATGCTGACGCAGGTAGGGGCTCAGGGATTGGGCGAGGCGGTTCGCCATCGCTCCACCGTACGCACCCCCGCGCGGACGCCGTCGGATCACGCGGCCGGGGTGCGCGGGCATCGTCCACCCATCTCGTGCCGCCCCAGGGGCGGGCTTGGGTTGCGCCTGTTGGCGACGTGAAGTGGACCACGCGGGTGGCGTGCGGCTCGGGAGAACATCGATGGGACGCCGGGGCAACGAGGAGCCCCCGGTTCACACCCTGTCGGGAGTCTTCGGCCCAGAATGTCCACGACACGCGCTCGAGAAGCGCGGACTCTGCGTGCCCATGTGATCGACTGGCACTCCGACTGAAATGGCCACCAGCCGTCAGTGATGCAATCTCGCGTGAAATTTAACCATTCCTAGCTCGCACGCCAGCTTGGAGACGGCTGGAGGTTTTCTGTGTCCGCAGCGAGTGGCGGAAAGGGGTGGGCCATGGGTGGCGCGCTTGAGGATGACGACGCTCCCGCTGCCACGTTTGGGGGTCTATTTTGACCGAGCCTAATCCGGCTGGTGTGCATAGGGGCGTCAGGGCTCTACGGCCGTCCGCGGCGCTCGCGGTCGTCGCGATGTTGGCATCCGCGGTCATGACAATCGGGATCCTGATGGCAACCCGCGGGCACTTCGAATACTCGCTTGACGATCCGTACATACATCTGCGCCTCAGCCAGATGATCGCCTCGGGAACCTACGGCATCAACCCGGGCCAGCCGGCGTCGCCGAGCAGTTCGATCCTATGGCCGTTCCTTCTGGTTCCCTTCGTGGGGACGTGGTTCCACCAATACGTTCCCCTGGTGATATCGATCCTCAGCTTGGTTGGCGCCCTGCTCATCTCCTTCCGTGGGCTTTCCGCCACCTGGGAGTCCTTCGATCCGACCGGATTCCGGCGAGTCGCCGCCATCCTGGTGGCGGCCTTGTACCTGAACTGGTTCGGGCTGCCGTTCACCGGGATGGAGCAGTCGCTACACGTGCTGACGGCCGTGGCCTGCGCGTCGGGACTACTGCTGCTGGTTCATCGCGGAACGGCCCCATGGTGGTTGTGGGCCTCGCTCATCCTGGGCCCTGCTGTGCGATACGAAGGAATCGCGGTCAGTGGGGTGACCCTGCTCGCCGTCGTGGCCCTGGGCCGGTGGCGTCAGGCACTTGCCGTGGGGGCGGTCATGGTCGTGCCGATCGGCGCGTTCAGTGCGTTCCTGGTGTCTCAGGGCTTACCGGTGTTGCCCGACTCGGTGGTCGCGAAATGGGGGCCCGCGCAGGGCCGGTTCTCCCTGATCGGCCAACTCCGAGACGTGACCCTGAACGTCGTGGCGAACATCGTGTCGACCAGCCCAGTTATCTTGTTGTTCGCTGTCTGCCTCAGCGCCGCGATCGCGATTATCGCGCGAGCCAGGCGCGAAGGGTCTCGAGACAGGCGTTCCATCCTGCTGTTGGCTGCGGTCGGTGTGCTGGGGCTACATCTCGCCTTCGGGCACAACGGATGGTTCGCCCGATATGAGATCTATGCCCTGTCCTACGCTTGCATCCTGCTGTTCGGGGCACTGGGATCCTTGTTCAGGCTGAGTTTCCGCACCATCGGAGTGACCGCAACCCTCCTGATCGGCGCAACCTTCGGTTGGTTCGGCGCCCACCAATATGTGTTGGATACCCTCAGCACGCCGACGGCTTCTCAGGCCAACTACGACCGGCAGCATCAGATGCACGTCTTCGCTGTCGATTACCTCCGTGCCCCTGTAGCGGTCAACGACATCGGAGAAGTGTCGTACAACAACCCTTTCGAAGTCGTGGATCTGTGGGGCCTCGGATCGGACGCGGCGCTGCGAGCGCGACTATCGGGGAGCCCCGACTGGATCGCCGGCCTGGTCGACCCGAGCGTAGTTCCGGCCGCCATGATCTATACCGACTGGTTTGGAGAAGCGATACCTTCGACCTGGGTGAAGGTCGGCACTATCTCCGCGAACACGATAGCCGGCCTCGGAGAGGCTCATGTGGATGTCTACTCGACAAGCCGGACCTCGGTCCCGCGAGTCACTCGCGCCCTCATCCATTTCCGGTCCCGGGTTCCCGCCCAGACGCGCGTGGTGGTGGAGCAGGAGCCGTAACCCGCTCAGGCCTGAAGGAGTCCGCGTCGGGCCGGAAGGACCTTCCGTATGGCGGCTCACTCACCGATGCCCTGCTTGCCGAATCACGCAGTGTGATGCGGTGATGTCGGATGGGCTGGCCTCGCCGGATCGCTCTCGGTGGCAGCCATCGGTGAAGATACCCGCCATTGCGGAGACTGGAGGAATTTCGGGCTGGCGGCAGCGCCGACAGCGTGGGCATGTCGTGTTCCTCAGCACACCTTCCCGTGGGCTCCCCGTGCGGTGAGGCCGCCTGTTCCTCGTAACATAGGGCCGGAAGATGCCGATGGCCCATTCCGTCGCCGACTGCATCTTTGCGTGCGCGGGATGGCATCGTCGGCTGACCCACCGCGTCGAGGTGTGGGGATGACTGTTGCCGTCGGTCGCGGTCGTAGCCATCATCTGGCTCACCGGCAGGTACCGCGGCGTCCGTCCGGTCGTGCTGATGACTGACGAGGGTGGTACGTGCCGCCGAGTTCGGGCCGTTCGCGTGAACGTACGTTGCCACGCACTGAGGCTGACAACGTTGCATCCGGTTGTGCTGCGCAGCCGTTCGTCCCCACGCCCTCGCGATGTCGGCCGACATGGCCGTCGATGGTCTCACGGCTGATCTGTCATCCGCGCTCGCCGTCGAGGTGTTCGGACACTCGCCGCTCGACCGGGAGTGGCCTGGGTCTGCGTTCGAATCCCGGTGGCCCTCCACGGCATCACCGTGTTCGGATTCCACGTGTTCACCTCGTCCAGGCTCCACGGACGGCCATCGACGAGGCGCGCGAGAAACTGGAGGCACTCGATCACGGAGTGGGGATTGCCTACGCCGATCCCCAGCCGGGGGAGACTTTCCCAGGCAGCGGCTGCCGGGCCGTGAACGAGCGCGAGGGCGGACCGCTCCTGCCGGGAGCCCTCGCCGATGCCGACCGTCCGCACGTCGACTCGCGGCGGTGCTACCGTCGCGCTGGTCCCGGACGAGACGCCTGTTGCCTCCGCAACGAAGGCTGGTCATCGCGACAAGCGCCGATGTTGCGGCAATGGATATTCTTGCCCGCCCCGGCTTCACGGGGGTGGCTCCCCCCAGGAGGGGTGACTTTCCCGGCACCACATCGGTGTTCGGGAACATGATCCCCACCGCCCGGAACGTCAATACGACTCCGGCACTGCAATTTCAGGCGTTCCCTGTCGTTCCCGACGCGGCCGGCGCCGGAGAGTGGGGTCGATCCGATCATCGTCACAGTCATGCACACGGAGGCGATCGTGGCGCTTGCGGTCGGCCTGAGGTGGTGAGTAACGGCGGCCGGGTGGTGTTGAACATACGGTCCACAGACCCGTGGGGCGCGACAGCGGCCAAGGGGAATCCACTCAGCCTCGGTACCACGGCTGCGACCTCACGTGGCGTCCCGTCGACGACATGGGTGCATGGCGCATCGCTCAGATTCTGGCGGTCGAAGCCGACTACACCGTCGCTAGGGCAGAAGGTGGCACCAACTTGAGCAACGGCAACGACGCCGCGTCGAGACTGGAGGCGATCGACGTGAGCGCACCGCCTGTCTCGGTTGGGGGGTAGGCGACACTATCCGGTTCAAGATGGCCCACAGATGTCCTGGCCACAATCGCTATCGTGTCGCTCGCCTCGTCCGGAACCGCACTCTGCGTCAAGGGCTGCATGGTGTCCGCCGTGGGTGCACCCCCGGCCCCAAGGCCGTCACGCTCGCCTCCGTGGGCGGACCCACCGTGACCACCAGCGCCGTCACTGTGATACATCGCCGCAAGTTCGCACCCGGTGAATACGTCGCGCGCAGGGCCATGACCGGCAGGGGCCAGCACGCGGAACCCCACACTCAGCGACTGGGCCGTCCCCGCGGGGGAGTTCCTGCTGCGTGAGACGTCATCGGCCGCGACGCCGGTCTCAGGATCGGAGAGACTGGCCGCGGCTTGTGAAGCCCACGGCCTCGACGGTCCTGACAGCACCTGGGCCTCGGCATGGTGAACTCGATCGCTACGACATGGGGGTTGCCATCGATGCAGGCAAGGGTCCAGGTCGCCGTCCGTAGGCTCTGTGGGAGCACACTGGGAGGGTGCACAACCACCACAACGGCCTCAAGACGGCGGTGCTGTTCTCGGGATTCGTCGTCGTGCTGCTACTCATCGGCGGTGGGCTCGCGCAGTACACCGGTAGCAGCGCGTTCATCTGGCTGTTCGGCCTCATCGGGTTGGGGACCACGTTCTGGTCGTACTGGAATTCCGACCAGATCGCGATCAGGGCGATGCGCGCGGAGGAGGTCAGCGAGGCGCAGGCACCGGGCATGTACCGGGTGGTCCGCGAGCTATCCACCAGGGCCGGGCAACCGATGCCACGGCTGTACATCTCGCCCACCGATTCTCCCAACGCCTTCGCCACCGGCCGCGACCCGGAGCACGCGGCGGTGTGCTGCACGCAGGGCATCCTCCGGTTGCTCGACGAGCGCGAGTTGCGCGGCGTCCTCGGGCACGAACTCATGCACGTCTACAACCGCGACATCCTCACCGGGTCCGTCGCCAGCGCCATGGCCACCACGATCGCGGTCATCGCCCAGATCATCACCTTCGGCAGTTGGGGCCGCGGGCGCGGCAACCAGGGCGGTGGCCTCGGAATGCTGTTCGCCGCGTTGCTCGCGCCTCTCGCCGCCACCCTGATCCAGCTGGCGATCAGCCGCACGCGCGAGTTCGACGCCGACGAGGACGGGTCACGCCTCACCGGTGACCCGCTCGCGTTGGCGTCGGCCCTCGACCGGATCGACTCCGGCGTCCAGGCGCGGCCGCTGCCGCAGACAGCGCAACTGCGCAGTGCCAGTCACCTCATGATCGCCAACCCGTTCGGGCAGGTGGCGCAGGTCTTCTCCACCCATCCACCGACCGAGGAACGCATCGCCCGGCTCGAGGAGATGGCGGCCCAGGGACGGTGACGGGCGTCGACCGGTGAGCCCACCCCCCATGGCGACCGCGTTCCGGGCGAGACGGAACCGAACGTCAACCGGGGGTGATGCACGATTCCGACCCGAAATGCCCGGTGAGGCGTCGAGTCGTCTCGCCCAGCCGAGTGACGTGGCACGGCGAGGACCCTGAGGGGCGCGGGTTCCCCGACGCGGCCGCTCACTCGGAGGATGCGTTCTCCTTCTGCGCCTGGATCGCGGTGATCGCCACGGTGTTGACGATGTCGTCGACGAGGGCGCCGCGCGACAGGTCGTTCACCGGCTTGTTGAGGCCCTGCAGCACCGGGCCGATGGCCACGGCGCCGGAGGTGCGCTGCACCGCCTTGTAGGTGTTGTTGCCGGTGTTGAGGTCGGGGAAGATCAGCACGGTCGCGCGACCGGCCACCCGCGATCCCGGCATCTTCTTCTGCCCGACCGTGGGATCGACCGCCGCGTCGAACTGGATCGGACCTTCCACCAGCAGGTCGGGGCGTCTGTCCTTGACGATCTCGGTGGCCGCCCGCACCTTGTCGACATCGGCGCCGGAACCCGAATCGCCGGTGGAGTACGACAGCATGGCCACCCGCGGCTCGATGCCGAACGCCTCGGCCGTCTCGGCCGACGAGATCGCGATGTCGGCGAGTTGCTCGGCATTGGGGTCGGGGTTGACCGCACAGTCGCCGTAGACGACGACCTCGTCGGGCATGCACATGAGGAACGAACTCGACACCACGGTGACCCCGGGCTTGGTCTTGATGAACTCGAGTGACGGGCGGATCGTGTTGGCGGTGGTGTTGACCGCGCCCGAGACCATGCCGTCGGCCATACCGAAGTGCACCATCATCGTGCCGAAGGTCGACAGGTCCTTCATCCGGGCGCGCGCCTGGTCGAGGGTGACCCCCTTCTTCGCCCGCAACCGGGCGAACTCGGCGGCGAACTTCTCGACGAGGTCGGGATCCTCCGGCGAGACGATCGTCGCCGTCTGGATGTCGAAGCCCAACTCGTGGGCGCGCATCCGCACCTTGTTCTCGTCGCCGAGCAGGATGATCTTCGCCACCCCCCGCTGCAGGATGATCGAGGCCGACTCGAGGATGCGATCGTCGGTCGCCTCGGGCATGACGATCGTCTGCATCGTGCGCCGGGCCTGCTGCATCAGCTGGTACTCGAACATGCGCGGCGTCCGGATCTGGCCGCGTTGCACGTCGAGGCGGCTCATCAGGGCGTCACCGTCGACGTGGTCGTTGAACAGGCGCCGCGCCGCCTCGATCTTGCGGGGCGACGAGGTGCTCGTGCCGGTCATGCCGTGCAGGCGGGTGGCCGTGGTGAAGGTGCCGGTGTCTGTCTGACCGATCGGGATGTCGATCCGCACGCCGCGCAACAACTTCTGGATGACGGAGGGCACGGGGTAGCCGCCGACCAGCACGATGGCGGCGATGTTGGGGAACGTGCCGGCGTCGTTGGCGAGCAGCAGGCCGGGAAGCAGATCGATCCGGTCGGCCGGCACCACCAGTGTGGACTCGTTCTCGAGCCGCTCGAGCAGGTGCGGCAGTGTCATGCCCGCCACCAGGACGCCGAGAGACTCGCGGTCGAGCCATTCTTCGTTGCCGTACCACAGCGACACGTCGGCGGCCGTGAACTGCGAGCGGATCGTGGGGGCCGCCAGCACCAGGCTGGAGGGCAGGGCGGCCGTCACCAGCCCGTCGCCGATGGTGGCGAGTTCGGCGGCGACCTCGTCGGTGTGTTCGGGATCGCACTTGGTGGCGATGATGCCGACCACGTCGCTGTGGTGCTGTCGGAAGTCGTCGAGGGCGCTCTTGGCGTTGCGGCGGACGCTCTGCGGATCGCGCCCGTCGCCGCTCACCACCCCGATCACCGGTGAGTTGAGGTTCGCGGCCACCACCGCGTTGAAGGTCATCTCGGTGGGTGTCGGTCCGTCGGGGAAGTCGGAGCCGATGACCACGATCGCCTCGAACTTCTCACTGAGTTCGCTGAACCTGCCGATGATCGTGCCGAGGGCCGCGCTCTCGTCGCGCGCCAGGTCTTCGTACGAGACGCCGATGGCCGACTCGTAGTCCTGGTCGACGGCCGGCTGGGCCAGCAGGGCACGGGTGATGTCGTCGTCGGCCGTGTTCCGCACCAATGGTCGGAAGACGCCGACCGAACTGAGCTGGCGGGCCAGGGCCTCGACGAGGCCCAGCGCGATGGCGCTCTTCCCGATCCGTCCCTCGGACGCTGCGATGTAGACGCTCTGTGTGCTCACCTGGCCAGGTTATTGCGTCGTCAACGGTCGCGGAGGGGGAGGGTCGGGTCTGCTTCGGCCCGGTCCGGCGGGTGCGGGGCGCCGGCAGCGGGAGGCAGGCTGATCGCGACCGTGCACCCGCCGGGTGCCGCGCGGGCGTCGACGCGTCCGTCGTGCACCTCGACGACGGCCCGCACGATCGCCAGGCCGAGCCCGGAACCCGTCGATCCGCTCGTCGTGCCCGGCGTCCGCGCGTGGTCGCCGCGCCAGCCGAGATCGAACATCCGCTCGCGGTCGGCGGGGGAGAGGCCGCCGCAGGAATCGGTGACCTCGACGACGACCCGGTCGGGCGCCCCGTGCACCCTGACGTCGACCCTTCCGCCCGGCAGGCTGTATTGGATCGCGTTGACGATGACGTTCTGCAGGGCACGGGTCAGCAGGGTCGCGTCACCGCGAACCTGCGTGCCGCCCGTCGCCTCGCCGGTGATCTCGAGGCCGCGGGCCTGGGCGAGGGCGTGCAACTGGCCCGACAGGTCCGAGGCGACATCGCCGAGCACGACCGGCTCGGCGGCGACTGGCGCCAGTCCGGTGTGCAGCCGGCTGAGCGCCAGCAGGTCCTCGACCATCGCCGAGGTTCGTTCGGTCTCGGCGGTGATGGCCCGCAAATAGCGTGGCGGATCGGGGGCGACCCCGTCCTCGAGGGCCTCGCTCATCGCGCGGATCCCGGCGAGCGGCGTCCGGAGATCGTGCGACAGCCACGAGATGAGTTCGCGTCGCCCGGCCTCCAGTTCGCGTCGCCGGTCCGCCTCCTCGAGGTCTCGGGCCGCGCGGGTGCTGATCGCGTGCACGCGGGCCGACACCGTCGCACCCACGGCCACGGCCACCGGCGATGTCGCGGCGAGCAGCAGGACGAGGGTGTGCAGCCCCGCCGGATCGAGCACCATCAGGCGGGCCCCGAGCAGCACCCCCACCAGCGTCGCCACCAGCCCGACCAAGGGGCTCAAGAGCACCGCGGTGCGCACCGATCGACGCGCCAGGGCGATGATCGCGACACCGAGCAGGCCGCCGACGACACCCGCCGTCACGGTGGCGGCGGTGAGTTCACCGATCACGCCGGCCCCCCAGGGTCCCGGGGGGCCGGCTGCCACCGGTAGCCCCGGCCCCAGACGGTGACGATCCGGGTGGGCTCGTCGGGATCGGGTTCGACCTTGCCGCGCAGCCGACGGACATGCACGGTGACCGTGGACGCATCGCCGACCTCCCAACCCCAGACCGCGACCATCAACTCGTCGCGGGACATCACCACGTCGGGGTGGCGCATCAGGTGGGAGAGCAGGTCGAACTCGCGCAGCGTGAGGTGCAGGGGGACGCCGGCACGCTCGACGCGCCGGGCGAGGGGATCCAGGGTGAGGTCGCCGTCGCGGAGTGCTTCCCGGGTCTCCGGTGCGCTCGGCTCGGGGTCGCTCGACGAGCGTCGCAGCACCGAGCGCACCCTCAGCACCAGTTCGCGGGGGCTGAACGGCTTCGCGACGTAGTCGTCGGCCCCCATCTCGAGGCCGAGCACCCGATCGGCCTCCTCGCCGCGAGCGGTCAGCATGATGACCGGTGCGCCCACACCGGAGATCCGCAGGCGCCGGAACACCTCGAACCCGTCGAGGCGGGGAAGCATGAGATCGAGGATCACCAGGTCGGGGTGCCGCGTCGCGGCGAGTTCGAGCGCGGTCTCGCCGTCGCCGCAGGCGTCGACCTCGAGCCCCGCGGCTCCCAGGTATTCGACCAGGACGCCGCACACCGTGCGGTCGTCGTCGACCACCAACACCCGCGCCATCGTTCCAGCGTAGGTGAGTCACCCGCCCGCGCGTCCGTGACAAGAGGTTTCGTCATACTTCCGTAAGAGTTCGACCCGGGCCGCGGGCGGCGCGACGCCCGTCCGGGCCGGGCACCTCACGATCTCGGGACCGACCCGGGGAGGATCCACGTCGCCGCCGGGAGTGGCGGCGCCGGGAATGGGTGTCGGGTCGTCTGAGTTCAGAGCCCGGCCGTGCACGGGGGGGAGGGGCGGGATCGTCTCGGGGTGACGCCGATCGAGGTCGCGGGACATCTTGTTAACGGTCCATGTGACCGTTAACATGGGGCTGTCACAGCAAGTCCGCCGACGGCCGGAGGGCCCGTGGTGACCCCCATTGAAGGAGAGAACCCCATGACCGGAGGAAGCATCGTTCCCGATCTCTCAACCCTGAGCGTGTGGTTCCTGGTCGGGAGCCAGGGCCTGTACGGCGAGGAGGTGCTCCACCAGGTCGCCGCGCAGTCGCAACAGGTCGCGCAGCTGCTGGACGCCTCCGACGACATTCCCGTGAGGGTCGTCTGGAAGCCGGTGCTCACCGATTCCGAGGGCATCATGCAGGCGATGCTCGAGGCCAACGCCGCCCCCGACGTCGTCGGCGTCATCACCTGGATGCACACCTTCTCGCCGGCCAAGATGTGGATCCGCGGGCTCGGCGCCCTGCACAAGCCGCTGCTGCACCTGCACACGCAGGCCAACAGCGAACTGCCCTACGGCGAACTCGACTTCGACTTCATGAACCTCAACCAGTCGGCGCACGGCGACCGCGAATACGGGTACATCCTGTCGCGGCTGGGCGTGCGGCGGAAGTCGGTCATCGGTCACGCGTCCGACCCGCGCGTCACCCGTGAGGTGGGCACGTGGACGCGCGCGGCCGCCGGTTGGCACGAGCTGCAGGGCATGAAGGTGGCCCGGTTCGGCGACAACATGCGCTACGTCGCGGTCACCGAGGGTGACAAGACCGAGGCCGAGACGATCTTCGGTGTCAGCGTGAACACCTGGGGCGTCAACGAGCTCGTCGCGGCGGTCGACGCCGTCGCCGACGACCGGATCGACGCGCTCGCGGCCGAATACGACGCGAGCTACGACGTCGTGCCCGAGCTGCGGGCCGACGGCGCTCGGCGCGACTCCCTGCGCTACGCCGCGCGGGAGGAGCTGGGGCTGCGAGACTTCCTCGAGGGGCACGGCTGCGTCGCGTTCACCGACACCTTCGAGGATCTCGGCACGCTGCGTCAGCTGCCCGGCATCGCCGTGCAGCGACTGATGGCCGATGGCTACGGGTTCGGCGCCGAGGGCGACTGGAAGACCGCGATCCTGGTGCGGCTGGCGTCGGTCATGGGGGCAGGGCTGCCGGGTGGGGCGACGCTCATGGAGGACTACACCTACAACCTCACGCCGGGTGAGGAGCTGATCCTCGGCGCCCACATGCTCGAGGTCGCTCCGAGCATCAGCTCGGCCAGGCCGACTCTCGAGATCCACCCGCTGGGTATCGGTGGCAAGGAGGATCCCTGCCGCCTGGTGTTCACCGCCGACCCGGGTGAGGCCGTGGTGGTGGCGATGAGCGACGTGCGCAGCCGCTTCCGGCTGATCGCCAACGTCGTCGACATCGTCGACCCTCCGCACCCGCTGCCGAAGCTGCCGGTCGGAAGGGCCCTGTGGCGTCCGCGACCCGACTTCGTCACCTCGGCCATGTCATGGCTCGCAGCCGGCGCCGCTCACCACACCGTGATGAGCACAGCGGTCGGTGCCGAGGTGTTCGTCGACTTCGCCCGGATCGCCGACGTCGAGATGGTTCTCATCGACGAACAGACTTCGGTACGCGACGTCGAGCGCGGCCTGCGACTTGAATCCGCCTACCGGAGTGGTCCGGGCGCCGTGTGACCCGTAATCTGCTCGACGAGAGCGATCGGCGTCACACCCCGTGGGGGGTGCCGATGACGCCGATGACGTGAGAGGGGGGCCCGACATGCCCGCACCAGGTGATCATGCGCCGAGCATGCGGGACGTCGCCAAGCGCGCCGGGGTGTCGCACCAGACAGTGTCCCGGGTGATCAACGACAGCCCGAACATCCGTTCCGACACCCGCGATCGTGTGCTGATGGCGATCGATGAACTCGGCTATCGGCCCAACGGTCTTGCCCGCGCTCTCGCCCACGGTCGCTCCCGGCGGATCGGCCTGCTCATGGAGTCGTCGTCGCACTACGGCCCGATGAACATGCTCCGCGGCGTCGAGTTGGCCGCCCGCCGGGCCGGTTACGCCGCCACGACCTTCGGCGTCACCTCACCCGACGAGTTCGAGGAGGGCATCGACTTCCTCCGCGACCAACGGGTCGACGCTCTCGCGATCATCGCCCCCAAGCAGGAATCTCTCGAGTCGCTGGCCCGCGTGCGCCTGCCGGCGGCCTGCGTGCTCGTCGGATCGTTGGTTCCCGACGTCGACGCGACCGGTCCGGCCATCGGCCTGCCGCGGGTCGGGGTCGATCAGGCGTTCGGCGCGCGGCTGGCCGTCGAGCACCTCATCGCGGCGGGTCACCGGACGATCGCCCACCTGGCCGGCCCGGCCGACTGGTTCGACGCTCAGGTGCGCCGCAACCAATGGCGCCGCACGCTCGAGGCGGCCGGGCTCGAGGTTCCGCCAGTGGTCGAGGGCGACTGGCGTCCGGGGTCGGGCTACGAGGCCACCGACGCCGTGCTCGCCGTTCCCGGTGTCACCGCCGTGTTCGCGGCCAACGACCAGATGGCTCTCGGGCTCATCCACGGGCTGTCCGACCGGGGCCTCATGGTTCCGGGCGACCTCAGCGTGGTCGGTTTCGACGACATCCCCGAGAGCGCCCACTTCCGTCCGCCGCTGACCACGGTGCACCAGGACTTCCAGGCGGTTGGTGAGGCGGCGGTCGGCCTGTTGCTGCACCATCTCGGGGAGTCCGAGTTGGTGACTCCGCAGCAGATCGTGCCCGACCTCGTCGTGCGCGAGTCCACGGCGGCCCTCTGACCCGACCTCACCGGGATGCCGACCCGTCCGGCCCCAGGTGCTGCTCGAGAATGGCGTCGATCGCGCGACGGTGCGCGTCGGGGTCGCGTGCTGCGACGTCCACGACGTGCGCCCGGATTCCGAGCTCACCGACCAGGTGCACTTCGAGCTCGCGCCGCATTCGCATGAAGTCCACGAGTCCGGGGAACCCGCGCAGCCCTCTGGCGGCGCCGTAGCCCTGCTCGGTGTGGTAGCGGATCACGACATCGAGCCACGCGGGAGGCCGCTCGGCCGCCGCGGCGGCGAGCACCGGCTCCGGGTCGCCGCCGTCGAGGTAGATGAGCAGTGGATCCAGGTCGGCGACGGTCGAGACCAGGCGCCGCACGTGGGCCCGCAGGGCTGACGGAGGCTGGTCGAAGCGCGCCAGCAGCGCGCACACGGGGTTCTGAAGGGCCACGGCCTCGAACACGAACACCGCCGGGTCGGTGGCCGCCGCCCCGGCGAAGCGTCGCCAGTTCTCGCTCGATGCCCTGAGATGCAGGTCGAGCCCGATGTGTCCGTCGTACGCGTCGCGATCGCGCAGCCACCGGCGCACCTCGTCGGGCCAGTCGGCACGCTCGCGGTGGCGCACCAGCCAGTAGCCGTCGTGGCGTTCGGCGATGTCGGTGAGGGTCGTGGCGTGGGCCGGCAGGTCGTCGGCCAGCGACTCCATGTCGGCCTCGGCGAGCAGGGCCACCTCGTCGAGGTCGGCCGGATGGTCGCTGCGCCCCTCGCCGAAGTACCGCGCGTCGAGTCCACGGGCCGTGAGGCCGTCGGCGATCATCCGCGCCGTCGTGGTCTTGCCCGAGCCCGGCAGTCCCTCGACCAGCACCAGTCGTACCACCGACGCCCCCTGCCGGCACGGGTGAGCCCTGCGCCGCACGACTGTACTGCGCCGAGGGGCTCCGCGGCAGCCGCGCCGCGCCTCAACTGTTGTCGACCGCGGCCCGCTCGATCGCCAGCCCACGGGTGAAGCGCTCCATGAACCGGTTGAAGCCGTCGACGTCACCCTGGTCGGGCTCGACCGTCTCGAGGCGCGCATCGGCGAACACGCTGCCGGCCAGGAAGTCGCCCAGGGACGCCGCCCCCGCGCGGTCGCGGACGAAGGCCGCGAGCACCGCGATGCCCCACGCCCCGCCCTCTGCCGCCAGGTCGCCGACGCTCACCGGCGTATCGAGCGCTGCCGGCCAGGAGCCGCTGGCCGACGCCCGGCGTCTTGAAGAACCCTCCGTGGCCGAACAGGGAGTCGACCGCAACGTTCTCGCCGCTCAGCACGTCCATGCCGAGGCGCAGGGCGCCGAGCATCGAGAAGAGCTGGGCGCGCATGAAGTTCGCCAGGGTGAGCGAGCTGTCGGGCGTCCGGACGACCAGTGGGCGGCCCTCCTCCAGTCGGAGGTTGTGCTCGCCGGAGAGGAAGTTGTACGCGAGCAGCCCACCGGCGTCGGCGTCCCCGGCGAGGGCCGAGCGGAACAGGGTCTCGAACACCCTCGACGCGTCGGCGGCCGTACCGAGCGCCGTGGCGAACTCGCCGAACACGCCCGCCCAGGCGTTGAGTTCGCTGGCGCCGTTGTTGCAGTGCACCATCGCGACGAGGTCGCCCGCCGGGGTGGTGACCAGGTCGAGTTCGGGGTGGGACGCCGCGAGCGGATGCTCGAGCACCACCATCGCGAAGATCGACGTTCCGGCGCTCACGTTGCCCGTTCGGGGGGCGACGGAATTGGTGGCGACCATGCCGGTGCCGGCGTCCCCCTCGGGCGGACACAGGGGAGCGCCGGCCCGGAGGGCACCGGTGGGATCGAGCAGCCGGGCTCCCTCGTCGGTGAGGTGCCCGGCGACGTCACCGGCGGTGAGCACGCGGGGGAGCAGGTCGGCGATCCTCCACGGGACGCCGCGCTCGGCGACGAGGTGGTCGAATGCGGCGAGCATCGATGCGTCGTAGTCGCCGGTGGTGGTGTCGATCGGGAACACGCCGCTCGCGTCGCCGACGCCGATCACCCGCTCGCCGCTGAGCCGCCAGTGCACGTAGCCGGCGAGGCTGGTGAGGAAGGTGATGTCCGGCACGTGCTGCTCGCCGTCGAGCACCGCCTGGTAGAGGTGGGCGATGCTCCAGCGCAGGGGGATGTTGTGCCCGAACAGGGCGCTCAGCTCGGACGCCGCGGCGCCCGTGGTCGTGTTGCGCCAGGTGCGGAACGGGGTGAGCAGGGTGCCGTCCGATGCGCCGGGCTCGGCCCGGAAGGCGAGATAGCCGTGCATCATCGCCGAGACTCCCAACGTTCCCACCGTCGTGAGCTCGACCCCGTGGCGGGCGCGCACGTCGGCCGCCAGGGACGCGTAGCACTCCCGGATGCCGGTCCACACCGCCTCGAGGGAGTAGGTCCACAGGCGGTTCGACGAACTGGTTCTCCCAGTCGTGGTTGCCCACGGCGAGCGGCTGGTGATCGGGCCCGATGAGCACCGCCTTGATCCGGGTGGATCCGAGTTCGATGCCGAGCGAGGTGTCGCCCCGCGTGATCGCCGCGCGGGCGGCGTCCTCGGCGTGTGTGGGTGACTGCGGAACGTGACTCATCGGAACCTCCTGGGCTCGGCGGCGATGCCGGGGCTGGTGACGGAACCATGTTAACGGTAACATCAAGGCTGGGGCGAGAGCCCGCACGAGATTGCATCGACGAGGTACGGCGGTGGGCATCCGTCGGCGGGAGCGCCCGGGGCGGCGGGCCCCGCCGGCCCCGAACGGCAACACTCAGTGCAACGACCCAAGAACGGCAACCCGGCTACGAGGGGTGGAGATCCAGTGTCAGACAGGCTCACGGCGGTGCCAGGCAGCGCCCGCGACGATGTGGAACGGCTGAAGCGGGAGGTCGCCGCGCTGCACGCGGAACTCCCTCGCAACAACCTCGTGGTGTGGACGGCGGGAAACGTCTCGGCGCGCGTGCCCGGGGCCGACCTGCTGGTCATCAAGCCTTCGGGGGTGTCGTACGACGACATCACGCCCGAGGCGATGGTCGTGTGCGACCTCGACGGCAATCTCGTCGAGGGCGAGCGCAAGCCGTCATCCGACACGGCCGCGCACGCGTACGTGTACCGGCACATGTCCCACGTGGGGGGCGTCGTGCACACCCACTCCGACTACGCGACCGCCTGGGCGGCCCGCCGGGAGCCGATTCCCTGCGTGCTGACGATGATCGCCGACGAGTTCGGCGGCGACATCCCCGTCGGACCGTTCGCCCTCATCGGCGACGACTCCATCGGACGCGGCATCGTCGAGACCCTGCGGGCCAGCCGCTCCCGGGCGGTACTCATGGCCAACCACGGGCCGTTCACGATCGGCGCCGACGCGCGCGATGCCGTCAAGGCGGCGGTGATGGTCGAAGACGTCGCCCGCACCGTGCACCTCGCCCGTCAGCTCGGCGAGCCCGTGCCGATGCGCCAGGAGGACATCGACCGGCTGTTCGACCGCTACCAGAACGTCTACGGGCAGTGAGCCCGGGCGGGCCGGGCGCCGACCGGCGTCCGGCCGCCGCCGTTAGCCTGGGGGCATGAGCGTACGCATCGGTGCCCACGTCGACCAGGCCGATCCGATCGCCGAGGCGAATGCCCGGGGGGCCGACCTCGCACAGTTCTTCCTCGGTGATCCGCAGAGTTGGAAGGCGCCCACGGTCGCCTACCGGGGCGGTGCCGCCGCGCTGAGGGCCGATGCCGAGGCGTCCGATGTGCACCTCTACGTGCATGCCCCCTACGTCATCAACGTGGCCTCGACGAACAACCGCATCCGCATTCCGTCACGCAAGCTGCTGCAGCAGACGCTCAACCTCGCGTCCGAGGTGGGCGCGCGGGGTGTCGTCGTCCACGGGGGCCATGTGACGGCCGACGACGATCCGGCCGCGGGTATCGACAATTGGCGCAAGTGCGTCGAAAGGCTCGACATCGCGGTGCCGATGCTCATCGAGAACACCGCAGGCGGCGCGAACGCGATGGCACGTCAGCTGGAACGGCTGGAGCGGCTGTGGGACGCCGTCGGCGAGGCGTCAGGGGCCGACCAGGTCGGCTTCTGCCTCGACACCTGCCACGCACACGCGGCCGGCGAGGATCTCCACGGGCTGGTTGAGCGGGTGCTCGCCATCACCGGCCGGATCGACCTCATCCACGCCAACGACTCCCGGGACGCGTTCGGTTCGGGTGCCGACCGGCACACGAACATCGGACACGGTCACCTCGACCTCGACGGGCTCGCCGAGGTGGTGCGGTCGGCGGATGCGCCCCTCGTCATCGAGACCCCCGCCGAGGGCCATGCCGACGACATCGCCTGGCTGCGAGAAGCGCTGCGGGGCTGATCCGGTCTGGAATTCGGGCCCGCCTCCGGGCCTCGAAGCTACGGCCCCGTAAACTTGTCGTGCGGACGCCGCGGCTGTCGAGGTGCACGGTGCCGCACGTCGAGGAGGACCGACCGTGACCGATCACGTGTCGCATCTGTTCGCCGCCGCGGCGGCCGAACATCCGGAACGGGCCGCGACCCGCGTCCGTGAGGGTGGTGGGTGGCGCACCCAGACCTATCGGGAGTTCGAGGGCGCCGTGCGCTCCACGGCCCGGGCCCTCATCGGGGCGGGCATCGAGCGCGGCGACCGGGTGGCGATCTTCGCCCCGAACACCCCGGAATGGTCGCAAGCCGACCTCGCGACCCTGCTGGTGGGTGCGGTGCCCGTGCCGATCTACGCCACCAGCACTCCCGAGCAGGTGGGCCACATCGTCAATGACTCCGCCGCCCGATTGCTGTTCGCCGGCGGGGCGAGCGAACTCGACCGGGCACGTCGGGCGCACACGCCAAGTCTCGAACGGATCGTCACCCTGTCGGTCACCGGTGATCCCCACGTGCCGAGCCTGCGGGAGTTCGGCGAGCGGGCGTCCACCCGAACCGACCTCGACGCGGTCATCGACGAGCGCTTCGCCACGGCCGGCCCCGCCGACCTCGCGAGCATCATCTACACCTCCGGAACGACCGGTGACCCCAAGGGGGTCATGCTGACCCATGGTGGGCTGGTGTCGCAGGTGCGCGCGCT
Organism: uncultured Actinomycetota bacterium; assembly: GCA_963798885.1. Lineage (GTDB taxonomy): Bacteria > Actinomycetota > Actinomycetes > Propionibacteriales > Propionibacteriaceae > JAJYQH01. The sequence goes on from CAWCUX010000016.1 coordinate 84,216, forward strand.
CGACGAGTTCTTCACGATCACCCCCGACGACCACAGCCTGTGCTTCCTGCCGCTCTCGCACGCGCTCGAGCGTGCCTGGACGACCGTGGTGCTGACCCACGGCTGCATGAACACCTACGTGCCCAACGCCAAGGACGTCGCCGACATGATGGTGCTCGCCCGCCCGACGCTGATGGTCAGTGTTCCCAAGCTGTACGAGAAGGTCTACGCGACCGCCCGCGCGTCCGTGGCGTCGTCACCGCTCAAGCAGCGGATCTTCGACTGGGCGATGCGCGTCGGCGCCCAGGTGCAGCACGCCCACCGGTCGGGTCGCACCCCCTCCGCGTCGCTGCGCGCCCAGATGCCGCTCGCCGATCGGCTCGTGTTCGCGAGCGTCCGGCGGGCGATGGGCGGGCAGAAGACGGTTCTGGCCTGCGGGGGAGCCCCGTTGCGCCGGGAGATCGAGGAATTCTTCTCGGCCACCGGAATGCTGCTGCTGCAGGGTTACGGACTCACCGAGGCCGGCCCGCTCGTCACCTTCAACCGGCCGACCGCGTTCCGGTTCGGCACGGTCGGACGGGTGATGCCCGGAGGAGAACTGCGCATCGGCCCCGACTTCGAGATCCAGTACCGCGGCCCCAACGTGATGCTCGGCTACTGGAACAGTCCCGAGGCCACCGCTGCCGCCTTCGACGACGGCTGGCTGCGCACCGGGGACGCCGGGCACATCGACTCCGACGGGTTCCTCGTGATCACCGACCGGATCAAGGACATCATCGTCACGGTGGGTGGCAAGAACATCAGCCCGCAACCCATCGAGGGGATGCTGCTCGCGGATCCGTTGTTCGAGCACGCCGTGCTGCTCGGCGACAACCGGCCCTGCCTGACGCTGTTGGTCAAACCGTCACTGCCGCACCTCCGCGACCTCGCAGCCAGGCTCAACATCTCGGTGTCGAATCCGGTCGACCTGCTGTCCCACCCCGAGATCGTCGAGGAACTGCGCCGACGGGTGCAGCACCTCACCGAGAGGCTGCCCAGCCATGAGCAGATCCGCGACGTCCAGGTGCTGCCCGACGACCTCACCATGGACAACGGGCTGCTGACCCCCACCCTCAAGGTGAAGCGACGCGAGGTCGAGAAGCGCTTCCAGGCACTGATCGACGAGATGTACTCCCGGATCGCCGAGCGCCGGAATCACTGAGTTCGGCCGAGCTCAGTCGGCGGCGCCGCGTTCCTCGTCGCGTTCGTCGTCGAGTTCGGATGCCGCCAGCAGGTCGGCATCGGCGACGGGTTGCCCGAACACGACGTCGGCCGCCGCCACCAGGCCCGCTGTGACGCCGGGCAGGTGAGTCGTCCAGGTGAGCTTGTTGATCACCTGTTGCACTGTCGGCGCGGGCAGGTCGACGCCGTCGAAGCTGTCGTCGACGGTCGTATGGGCGTCGGAGACGAGGGTCACGTCGTAGCCGCGGTACAGGCCGCCGATGACCGTGCCCCGCACCCCGGTGTCGCTGCGGGCCCCGACGACGACGAGGTGTGCGGCCCCCGCGCTGGCCAGCTCGTCGTGCAGCCGAGTGCCGGCGAAGGCATCGGGAAACTCGGCGTCGACGAGTGGCTCGCCCAGCATCCGACTCAGCGGTCCGGTCAGCTGCCATCCGGGGCTGCCCGACTCGAGGTCGTCATCGTGGTACAGCACCCACACGACCGGCACACCGGCGAGCCGGGCCCGGTCGGCGAGGCCGGCCACGGTGGCCACCACGGCGTCACCGGCGACGGTCCGCGCCAGCACGGCGTCCTGCATGCCGAGGACCAGCAGCGCGTCGCCGTCACGGTCGGGGAACAGGCTCATGGGGGTCCTTTCGGGTCGGACGGACGTATCCCGGGGGCAAGGCCGCCGACGACGACCACCGGGCCGACGACGAGACCGGCGGGGGCCGGGGCGAGGCCATCGGGGCTCACGCCCATGGTCGGGACGCGGCGCCCCTCGTCATGCACAGCGTACGGTCCTCGGCCCCGATCTCGACGGATGCCACCGGGGGTATGTAGCCTGTCGGTGTGATGAGCAAGCTGACGCTGTCGCTGCAGGCGCTGGGAGCCTGGCGTGCCCGCCAGTGGTTCGTGGCCGTGGGTGCCTCGGTCGTCACCGCGCTGGTGCTCGGCCTGGTGACGGTGCTGATCCCCAATCCGGTGTTCGGACGCGAGGTGCCGCCGACGGCCTGGAGCTACCCGGTGTGGATCGCCACCTCCGTGCTCACCGGCGTCCTGGTGGCCACCTATGTGCGGTCAGCGGCCGCGGCGCCCCGCCCTCAGCCCGCAGCCGCGCCGCCGCCCGGCGTGGGGGATCGCGAGCCGGAGGAGAAGACCTCGTGGCTGGGGATGGCGGGCACGATCACCGGATGGTTCGCCATCGGCTGTCCGGTGTGCAACAAGATCGCGCTCATCGCTCTCGGCTACAGCGGTGCGCTCACCTACTTCGCGCCGATCCAGCCATGGCTGGCGGTGCTCGCGATCGTCTTGTTGGTCGTCTCGCTCGTCTACCGGCTGTCGGGCCAGATCTCCTGCCCGATGCCTCGGCGCGCCTGACGACGGGTCACTGCGGCCGGCTCCGACGCCTAGTGGTCGACCACCGCGACCAGGGTGCCGCCCGGCACGAGTGACTCGTCGGGGCCCAGGATCGGGCTCGCGAACCAGGTCTGAGAGATGCCGCCGACGGTGATGGTCGCGGTGAACGGCACCTCGATCGACTGCCCGGTCGCCAGGAGCACCCCCTCGTCGACACGGCGCCGGGACGTCGACCGATGCGGCGGCGTTGACGGAGTGTGTGACGGTGCGGGTCGTGGTCGTCGAACTGCTGTGGGTCCACGACAGGTTCATCACCGAGTGGGGGGCAGGGCCGAACCTGTTGTCGACTGTGGCCGAGTCGGCGATGAACTGCTTCGGCAGGTAGGTCAGGTGCGACTGGTCGAACACCAGTCCACCGGCCGGCGCGTCGGTGGGGCCTCCGTGCAGGCCGATGCCGTCCTATCCGGGCCGGTGGTGTCCCAGCGGCCGTTGGCGGGATCCTCCCCGATGGCGAGGTGTCTCATCCAGGCCGCGGCGATGTGGGGGCCGACGGTCGTCGCGTCCGGAGCCTGCTGTGCCGTGTCGGGCCCGCTCCCGCGGTGGAGGATCCACGCGGGGCCGCCATCGCGTGTCGAGATGCCGACCACCGCGCCCAACCGCGGTCATCACCACGCGTCGTGGGGAGGCGTCAGGCCGGGGGCGGCGGGGGGTCCGGGCGGGTGGGGGACCCATGCGGTGGGGGTGCGGCCGGACGACCTCGACGGGTGGCCCCACCACCTCACCGCGTCGGGGACAACCGGTCTGCGGGGCGTGAGGCCCCGCACCATCGGGTAGAGGGCCAAGCCGAGCAGGTAGGCGACCAGATGCCCGAATTCGGTGACGTCGGTGTCGAACGCCACGATGGCGATCCACAGGGCGAGGAACCCGATCGACCACAGCCAGCGGCCGCGGCCGGCGAACCAGTAACTCGTCAACCCGAGCAGCGTGGCGAACCCGTAGCTCGCGCCGACGTCGATCATGAACGCGACGCCGGGGCTCGCCTGGCCGGTGCGGATGGCCCACCAGATACCCACCGCGGTGACCAGGGTGGCTCCGATGTGGCCCGTCCAGAACGCGACGAGCCAGCGGACCGATCCGATCCAGCGTTCCAGCGGGGCGAGCACCAGCGTGAACGTCACCAGCCAGAGCATCCACTCGGTGGGCGTCACGTAGAACGCGCTCCGCAGCAGTACCGGAATCGGGTTGATGCTCAGTTGGTGCAGGTTGGTGCTCTGCGACGACAGGAACGCCGTGCGCAACTGTGGCGACGTGCGCAGCAGCAACCAGGTGGTGAACGCGAGCAGCGCCAGGTAGACGTTGGTCACCGGTGCGGTTCGCACCCACGCCCACAGGGGTCTGCGCACGCCCCGCCACCACCGGGCGAGCGCGATGACCCATCGCCACCGCCGCCGGACACCCTCCGACAGCAGCCAGGCGACGGCGAGCAACACCAGCAAGACCACGCGCTCACCCTAGCCGGACCCCCTCATCGCGGCGTGCGACAGGATCCGCACCGGGCCCGTCCGGATGGTCCCGCCCGGCCGGGGGAGGATCCCGCGTGCTGTCCCGGCTGGATCCGCCTTCGGCCCGGCAGGCTGACGCCGCACAACTGACCGACTGGAAAGAAAATCTCGCGAATCCATTGTGGCGAGCGCTCCGGTTGCCTATCGTGCGGAGTAGACGCCGCGCTACAAGGAAGTAGGTGGGCGTCCATGTCTACAAAGGAGTAGAAGGTATGTCCGATTTCACACCATCCAGACGTGGGTTCCTGCTCGGGGCGGCCGTCCTCGGAGCCACGGCGGGGGCCCCCGCGATCGCCAGTGCCGCACCGCGGCCGGTCGCCCAGGCCACGCCGATGATCGAGGGGATCCTCGACTTCATCCACGTCATGACACCCTGGGACGGGGCCGCGGCGCTGCCGCAGAGCTACGCCGACCAGCTCGGACTGTTCTCGACGGCGTTCGTGTACGACTCCGCCATCGCCATCTGCGCCGCCGTGTCCGAAGGGCGCATGCGGCTCGCCCGGCGCATCGGCGACGGGCTGCTGTTCGCCCAGGACCACGATCCCCAGTACAGCGACGGCCGTCTGCGCCAGGGCTACAACGTGCGCCCCTACACGTTCTACGACGGCTCGAAGAACTTGTACGGCCTGGTGCTCCCCGACGGAACGGCCAACATCGGCTGGCAGTTCGGGTTCCTGGGCACCGCGGTCGGCGACATGGCATGGCCCGGGATGGGGCTGCTCCACCTGCACCGCGCCACCCACGACTCCCGCTACCTCGACGGGGCCCGGCGGATCGGGAACTGGATCATCGACGTCGCCACGAACCCCCGCAGCCTCGGCGGGTTCCTGTTCGGCGTCGACGCCGGCGACGCCGTCGTCCCCAACGTGTCCACCGAGCACAACATCGACTGCATCGCCTTCTTCCGGATGCTCGAACACGCCGACTCCGACCGCCGCTGGAGCGCGGCGCGCAAGCGGGCCCAGAATCTCGTCGATCAGATGTGGGAGCCGAACGGCGGCTACTTCTACACCGGCTCCAACGACGGGGACACGATCAACACCTGACCCGCTTCCGCTCGATCCCCAGACGTGGGGCTGGCTGTCGATGCGCGACAGGCACTACGCCCGCGCTCTCGACTGGGCCCGGTCCGCGCTCGCCGTCACCGACACTCCCGACGCCGTCAATTCGCAACTTCCGGCGGGTGTCACCGTCTCGGGCGTCACCTTCAGCTCGGCGAGCAAGACCTCGACCATGTCCTACAACGGCATCGGCGTCGACCAGCACGGCGTGTGGCTGGAGGGCACGGCGCAGCTCGCCTGTGCGCTCAACGACCGGCACCAGCCCGACGATCGGGCCAGGGCCGTCCAGCTCGTCCAGCAGATCGAGATCGCCCGCACCCACCTCGGCTCGGGCCAGACGGTCGGTGGCACTCCGGTGAGCGGGGGAGTGGTCGCTGCGTCCAGCCTGCTCGACACCGGGTTCTACTTCGGCTACTTCCAGGTTCAGCACGTCGGCGCCTCGGGATGGGCCGTCCTCGCGGCCAACCGCACCAACCCGATGTGGCTGGGTCGGCTGTAGACGCCCACGAGCGCCGGGGCTGCCGGTGGGCCCGGTTCCGGCGGTCCTGGCGACCGGGTCCCGGCGTGTCAGGATGGAGTCATGGGGTTTCGTGACTATCTGAGTTCGAAGGTGATGCCGAGCGGCGGCATCACCGTGCCTGAGGCCCTGCACCTGCTGTCGTCCGGGGGAACTCTGGTCGACATCCGCACCAGAGCCGAGTACGAGGCCGGGCACGCCCCAGGTGCACGCCTGGTCGACGCCAAAGACCTCACCCGCGACGCGTTCGGCGCCGTGCACGGCGACAATCCCCTGGCCGAGCCGGATGGCGTCTTCGTGCTCATCTGCGACACGGGCCTGCGGTCGGGGTAGCTCGTGAAGGCCGTGCGCGAGCAGGGTTACCGGGCAGAGTTCGTCACCGGGGGGCTGTCGGCCTGGCGCTCCGAAGGGCAGGTGCTCATCCCCGGGCCACCGCGGACGCCGCGCTGAGCCCGTCGGATCGTCGCCGCCGGGCACTCCGTTCGCGTTCGGAGCCCCCGGCGGGTAGCATTGTCGATCGGCCGTTGCCGGGTGCTTCCGCTCCGGAGCGACCGACGTCCGAATCCCCGGACACCCGCATCGCCCTCCTGCCACGGGAGAGACCCGTGGCCGCCGAGACCGTAGGAGGTGGAGTTCGCGCATGCGCAAGTACGAAGTCATGGTCATCGTCGATCCCGAAGTTGACGATCGCCAGGTTTCCCCGCTCATCGACAAGCATCTGCAGACCGTCACGAATGGTGGCGGCATCGTCGACAACATCGACGTGTGGGGACGCCGTCGTCTCGCCTACGACATCAACAAGAAGTCCGAAGGCAGCTACGTCGTCGTCAACCTCACCGCTGAGCCCGCCGTGGTCAAGGAGTTCGACCGTCTCATGACGATCGACGAATCGATCATGCGCACCAAGGTTCTGCGACCCGACGCCCACTGAGGCCCGATACCGTCCACAGCCCGGCTGATCCCGGCGAGTTGTCCACACCGGGATCACGACGCCCCAGCAGTGTCCGAGGGCATCGAGACAATCAGGGGCGTCACCCAACACCGTCCGATCATCGGAGATCCACATGGCAGGCGAAACGCCCATCACGCTCATCGGCAATCTCACCGCCGATCCCGACCTGCGCTTCACCCCGTCAGGGGCGGCCGTGGCCAGCTTCACCGTGGCCTCGACTCCGCGCACGTTCGACCGTCAGGCGAACGAGTGGAAGGACGGTGAGGCCATGTTCCTCAACTGCTCGGTGTGGCGGCAGGCGGCCGAGAATGTCGCCGAGTCGCTCACCAAGGGCATGCGGGTGGTCGTCACCGGACGCCTCAAGTCACGCAGCTACGAAACCCGCGAGGGTGAGAAGCGCACGGTCTTCGAGGTCGAGGTCGATGAGGTCGGCCCGTCGCTGCGATTCGCCACGGCCAAGGTCACCCGCGGATCGTCGTCCTCCTCATCGGGGGGCGCCGGCGGCGGGGGTTGGTCGCAGGGCGGGTCCCAGGGAGCGCCCCAGAGCGGGTCCACGGGCGGTTGGTCACAGCCGGCACAAGGCGGATTCGGCGACAACCGGTCCGGAGGCACCGATCCCTGGGCGCAGGCCCAGTCCGACGAGCCCCCGTTCTGAGCCGACCGTCCCTCAATCCATGCACACCCGGTCCGGAGGCTTCCGGCCCGGGCCAGGCACATTCCGGCATCACCGCCGGGCTTTCAGGGGGCGTGAGCCCCGCAAGACAAGGAGAGCACCACAATGGCCGGTCCACAGCGCAAGCCTGTGAACAAGAAGAAGATCGCACCCACCAAGACGGTGAAGATCGGCAAGGTCGACTACAAGGACACCGCCATGCTGCGGAAGTTCATTTCCGAGCGCGGCAAGATCCGTGCCCGTCGCGTGACCGGGCTGTCCGTCCAGGACCAGCGCAAGGTTGCCATCGCCATCAAGAACGCGCGTGAGGTCGCTTTGCTGCCCTACGCCACGACTGCACGCTGAGAAGGGGACGCACCGATGAAGCTCATTCTCACCGCGGCCGTTGACAACCTGGGGCTGGCCGGCGACATCGTCGACGTGAAGCCGGGCTACGGCCGCAACTACCTGCTGCCCCGCGGCTACGCGATCACCTGGACCAAGGGTGCCGAAAAGCAGATCGTGGGCATCAAGCGGGCACGTGACGCCCGCGAGATCCGTGGTATCGAGCACGCCCAGCAGGTGCGGGTGCAGCTCGAGGGTCTGTCCGTCACTCTGAACGCGCGAGCCGGCGACACCGGCAAGCTGTTCGGGGCGATCACCGCGGCCGACGTCGCCCAGGCCGTCAAGAAGGCGGGCGGCCCGACGATCGACAAGCGTTCGGTCGTGATCACCAAGCCGATCAAGACCCTCGGCAACCACACCGTCGGCGTTAAGCTGCACGAGGCGGTCACCGCGCACTGCCGGTCGAGGTTGCCGCGGCCGAGTGATACGCACTGGTCACACTCACCGCTGATCAGATCATCCCGGGTCTCGGGTCGCGCTGATCAGGATGTGGCCACCAGGGAGGGGTCCGGGATTCCGGGCCCCTCCCTGGTGCATCTCCAGCCATGGTCGCGCCGTACGCCGACCGCAGCATGCCCCCAGTGGCCATGGCCGGATTCGTCGCGACGGGCGCGGATTCGGGTGTGATCGGCACGTGAAACGTCGACGATGATGACGCCGGCCGGGCCGTGCGCCGTCATCGTGGGCAATCGGTGAGACGAATCCGACACCGCCATATCCTGGGTGCTGAAATCTTCCCATTTGAACGTTCCGAATAGCGGGCGTCGACCGTGGAATTCGACGTGAGGCGTAGTCTTATCGGGTTGCCCGCGCGGGTGGGCGCACAACGCATGAGCGTTGAGTGTGGAATTCAATGTGGCGAATTGTCGCTCGTGAGTGCTCCCGGTCGGTGATGGATCCACACGCGATCATCCCGAGTGAGCGTTCCATCTCGACGCCAGATGTTCGCTGAGCGCGGAGCGTTCGGCCGCCGCAGAACGAACATACGCCAGCCCCCGACTGCCTTTTCTGGGAATTTGCGAATATGTACCAATTTGGCGGGGTGAATGCCCTGTCATCGGGCAGACTGGACGCCATGGCAGAGCGTGATGGACGTGCGAGGGTGTTGGCCGCCCTGCGGGCACAGCCGCGTGCCCTCGACGTGCGCGAGGTGGCCAGGCTGGTCGGACTGCACGTCAATACCGTGAGATTTCATCTTGAAGGACTTGTCGATGAGGGCGAGGCCGAGCGTTCCACCGTTCACACCGGTGGTCGCGGCCGTCCCCGTACGGTCTACGAGGCCGGGCCCGATCCGGCCGTGTCCGATCGTGCCCATCGGCTGCTCGCCGAGGTCCTCACCGATGCCACCGCCGGTGGCGTCACCCCCCGGTTCGCCGGGGAGGTCAAGGGGCGCCAGCTCTTCCCCGACGACGGATCCGCAGGGACTCGTCAGGCGGTCGTTGCGGTCGCCGGTGAACTCGACGAGATGGGCTTCGTCACCGAGGTGGTACCGGGCGAGATGCACGACCAACTGCTGATCCGCCGGTGTCCGTTCGCCGACCTCGCGCGGCGCAGTCCCGAGGTGGTGTGCGGTGTGCACCTGGGCGTGCTCAACGGCATGCTGGACGCCGCGCGCACCGGTGTCAAGGTGGTGGAGCTCAGCCCGTTCGTCGCAGACGGTAGTTGCCGTGCGGTTCTGGCCCCCGTCGGCGGTGTCGACCGGGGGACCCTGTCGGCGTAGGTTCGCGGGAGCGGAATCGTCGAAACAGTGGAGGTCGCCGTGGTTGATGAGCATCTCGCGTCGTGCGCGCCCTGTTCGTGGCTCCAGACGCCGGATGCGCACGCCCGGATGATCGCCACGCCCGCGCAGGAGGGCACCGGTGTGGTGATGGCGCCGACACAGCCCCATGACTGAGGTGGTCCCCGGGGCGCGGCGGCGGCGGGGTGATCGTTGGGGGGCGCGCGACTATCCGACAGTGCTCTGGTTGACGGCTGCACTCATCGTCGTGGCGGCCCAGAGGTACGTTCAGAACCCCAGTTGGATCCTCGTGCACCTCGTGCTGCTCGGTGCACTCACGCATGCGGTGCTCGTCTGGAGCCTGCATTTCGCCCAGGCGTTGCTGAAGACCCGCCCCGACCTGGACCCTCGGTCGCACCAGTCGGCGCGGCTTTGGCTCGCGACGACCGCCGCCGCCCTGGTGATCGCGGGAGTGCCCGCACGCTGGTGGTGGCTGGTGCTGGCCGGGGCGGTCGCTGCTGGTTATCGCGGTGAGCTGGCACGCCGTGTCGCTCGTACGCCGGTGGCGTGCCGCCCTTCCGGGACGGTTCCGGGTGACGCTGCGCTATTACCTGGCCGCGGCCGCGTGGGTGCCGGTGGGGGCGGCGCTCGGGGTGCTGCTGGCCCGGCGTCCGGGCGACGAATGGGTCGGCCGGCTGATCGTGGCCCACTCGATGTCGTTGTTGCTGGGATGGATCGGACTGACCATCACCGGAACCCTGGTGACGTTGTGGCCCACGATGCTACGAACCCGGATCGATGACCGCGCGGAGCGGCTGGCCGGCCAGGCGCTGCCGATCTTCCTTCTGGCCATCACCCTTCTGGTGATCGGGCCGCTCACAGCCTCACGCCCCCTCTCGGTGGCGGCGCTCGGGATCTACCTGGGTGCCCTGGCCTGGTGGGGCAGGGCCCTTGTCGCACCGCTGCGGCGCCGGCCACCGAGCGATGTGTCGACCATGTCGGTCACGCTGGCGCTGGTGTGGTGGGTGGTACTGCTGGTGCTGGCCGCCGTGCACATCGGAAGGGCCGGTTCGTGGGTCGAGGTCGACCACGGATACGGCAGGATCGCCGCGGTGGCGGCCTTCGGGTTCGGACTGCAGATGCTCATCGGTGCCCTGTCGTACCTGATCCCGGTGGTGCTCGGCGGTGGGCCGAGTGTGGTGCGAGCCGTTCAGCGGCAGTTCGAACGCTGGGGTGTGGCGCGTATCGTGTGTCTCAACCTTGCGGTGCTCACCTGGCTCGTGGGTCTCCCGGTGCCGGTGCAGTTGGCGTTGCGCGTCCTCGGGGTCGTCGCGGCGGCCCTGTTCCTGCCGGTGGCCGTGGCCGGCTTCGTCGTCCGGATCCGGGCTCGGAGCCGACGCCGGCCGGGTGGCGCACCACCCCGCGGGGCGTCCGCCTGATCGGTGGGTGACGCGCGGGACCCCATCGATGGTGCGGAGGTACCTTGAGCGGCATTCTGGCGGTCGAAGCCCACCCCGAGGGTGGCTACCTGCTGCGCTCGCAATCACACGACGGTGCGGTCGCCAGCGTGCTGCTGCTCGACGGCGTCGCCGAAATCACCGGCGGGCGCCTCGGCGACGACGAGGCCACCGCGCGAGCGACGGCCGAGTTCCTGTTGTCACATCAGGATGCCGCCGACCTGCCGGCGAGTATCGAGATCGACGAGGTGCTTGCGGCCTATCCCGACGCCGTCGAGGCGATCATCGCCCGACGGGGGAATTGACGCCCCGTCCGGTCGGGGATCACTGGTCTTCGCGGTAGAGACAGAACGGGTGGCCCGCAGGGTCGAGCAGCACCCGCACGTCGTCCTGGGGCTGGAAGTCGGCCACGCGCGCTCCGAGGCCGACGGCGTCCTGCACGGCAGCGTCGAGGTCGGACACGCCGATGTCGAGGTGCAGTTGCTGGCCCGGGCGGTCGGGTTGCGACGGCCACACCGGTGGCTCGTGCAGATCGTCGAGGGCGAACGCGAGATAGGTGTGCGAATCGGGCACGAGCATCGTCACCCAAGTCTCGTCCGACACGTGGTAGGGCCAGCCGAGCAGGCCGGAGTAGAAGCGGGCGAGACCCTCGGGGTCGCGGGTGCTGAGGGCCGTGCCGAGGTGGTGGGAGTCCGTTGCGGCCACGGATCGTCATGTGACCATGGTGGCGCAGCGTGGCCCGTCGCGACAGGGATCCGGTTCGGATCAGGCCCGTCGACGCGTGTGGTAACTCGAGATGGCGTCGTCGACCTCTTCCCGGCTCAGGCCCATGAGGAACAGCACCGAGTCGAGGTAGGGCAACGACAGCGAGGTGTGGGCGGAGGCGCGCACGGCCGGTTTGGCGTTGAAGGCGATCCCCAGTCCGGCGGCGGCGAGCATGTCGAGGTCATTCGCACCATCGCCGATGGCGATGGTGCGTGACAAGGGAAGATGCTCGGCCTGGGCCCACTCGCGCAGTTTGCGGGCCTTGGTGGCCCGGTCGACGACATCGCCGACGACGCGACCGGTGAGGTGCCCGTCGACGACCTCCAGGCGGTTGGCGTGGGCGTAGTCGATGCCCAACTCGTCGGCGAGTGGGACGACCACTTCGGCGAATCCGCCGGAGACGACGCCCACCGTGAGACCGAGTTCCTTGAGTGTCGCGATGAGGGTGCGGGCACCGGGAGTGAGGCGGATCGCGGCCAGCACCTCGGCGAACACCGTTTCGGGCAGGCCGGCGAGTGCGCGCACCCGCTCGGTGAGCGACTCGGTGAAGTCGAGGTCTCCGCGCATCGCCCGATCGGTGATCCGGCGCACTTCCTCCTCGCGTCCGGCGTAGCGCGCCAGCAATTCGATGACCTCGTCGCGGATGAGCGTCGAGTCCACGTCCATGACGACGAGCCGGCGCCCGTGACGCACGATGCCCGCCGGGGACACGGACACGTCGAACCCCGAGTCGGCGCCCGCGATCGCCATCACCCGGCGCAGAGTGACGGCGTCGACGGGGGACACCCACAACTCGATGCTCGTGAGCGGCGTCCGGGACAGTCGTCGCGCCCGGTCGATGTTGCCGCCCAACTCGTGGATCATCCGTGCGGCCACGGCGAGGTGCGACGCCAGCAGGGGGCGCCCGAGCAGTGTGACGATGGCCCGATCGTGTCGGGGTGGGTTGTCGCCCTCGCCCGGCAACACCCGCACGCTGAGGCCGAGGCTTTCACCCATGCCCAGCAGCCGCCCCTCGAGCCCGTCGACGTCGTCGGCCGACGTCGACAGCAGCATCCCGATGCTCAGCTGTCCACGCACCACGGTCTGCTCGAAATCGAGCAGTTCGCAGTCGCCGCGCGACACCGCCTCGGCCAGGTGGGCCGTGAGCCCGGGTCGGTCGGCGCCGGAGATGGTGACGGCCACGGTGCGGGGCTCGAACATGGCCTCATCCTGCCATGGGGCACCCGGCGCCCCGGCGCGGCGCCGTGGGGTGAGCCGGGTGCGGGGCCCGCGTTCGCTGCGCATGACACGCAGAGAACGCCGGCCCTCGTCGCAACGGCCGGCCCGAGCGACACGAACGCCGACCCCGCCCGCACGTCCCCGGCGTGGCGGCGCGGCGGGTGGTCACACCCGGGCGACCGTCACGGGGGTGATCAGCACGCGTCCCTCGGCGACGACCCGGGTCTCGCCGGTGAGCGCCAGCGTGGCGCTCAGCGCCAGGTCTTCACTGGAGCGCCCGGCCATCAGGGTGACTTCACCCGGCTCGACGATCCGCCGGTAGTCCACGCCGGTGAACGAGAACCGATCGGCGTGCACCTCGAAGCTCACCCGCGCCGAGGCGCCCGGTTCGAGGGCCACCTTCTGGAAGCCGATCAGTTCCTTCAGGGGCCGCACCACCTGGGCGACCTCGTCGTGGGCGTAGAGCTGGACGACATCGGCGCCCGCCCGATCACCGGTGTTGCGGACGGTCAGCGACACCGTCGCCACGCCGTCGACAGGCATCTCGGCGCTGCTCACGGCGAGATCGCTCAACTCGAACGCCCCGAACGACAATCCATACCCGAACGGGTACAGCGGACGTGGGTCGAGGTTGGACACGCCCTCGCTGTACCAGCCCAGCCGCGGTGCCAGGTAGGTGCCGGGCTGGCCGCCGGGGTGGTTCGGGATGGCGATCGGCAGCCGCCCGGAGGGATTGATCCGGCCGCTGAGCACACCGGCGATCGCGGCGCCCCCCTCGACGCCGGGCATGAACGCCTGGACGATCGCCGCGCACCGGTGCGCGAAGGCTCCCAGCGCGTACGGGCGTCCGCTGATCACGACCAGCACGGTGGGGGTGCCCGTCGCGAGCACGGCCTCGACGAGTTCGGCCTGGACACCTGGCAGGGTGAGGTCGACAACGTCGCAGCCCTCACCAGAGGTGCCCTGGCCGAACAGGCCGGCGAGGTCACCGACGGTGACGATCGCCACATCGGCGTCGCGGGCCGCGGCGACGGCCGACTCGATGCCACTGCGATCGGGCTCGAGGATCGGGCAGCCCTGCTCGCGTGCCCAGGTGATACCGGGGAACTCGGCGGCCAGCGCGTCGGGGAGCGGGGTGATCGGCAGTCCGAGCGAGCGGCCGGGGTAGCGGCCCATCACGTGGTTGGGGAACGAGTAGCAGCCCATGAACGTGCGCGGGTCACCGGCGCACGGGCCGATCAGCGCGGCGCGAGCCACGCCTGTGAGGGGCAGGGTGCCGGAGTCATTGGCGAGCAGCACCACGCTCTGCTCCGCCAGGCGGCGGGCGATGTCGCGGTTGCGCGGCGAGTCGAGATCGGTCGGCGTCCCCTGGGACGCGGGGTCGAAGTCGGCGTCGAGCAGGCCGAGTTCGATCTTCTGAGCCAGCACCCGCAGCACGGCCCGGTCGAGGATCGCCTCGTCGAGCCCGCCCTCGCGCACCAGATCGGCGAGGTGGGCGTAGGCACCGGTGCCGGGCAGTTCGACGTCGATGCCGGCGGTGATCGCGAGCCGGCCGGCGTCGGCGAGGTCGGCGGCCACCTTGTGCATCATCTCGAGGAACAGCACCGACCAGTAGTCGCTCACGACGGTGCCCGTGAAGCCCCAGCGATCACGCAGCACGGTGGTGAGCAACTCCACGCTCGCTCCGGCGGGTACCCCGTCGATGTCGCTGTAGGAGTTCATCACCGAGCGGGTGCGCCCCTCCCGCACGGCCATTTCGAACGGCGGCAGGATGACATCCTCGAGTTCCCGGCGTCCCATCGGCACGGGGGCGTGGTTGCGGCCTCCCTTGGACGCCGGGTAGCCGGCGAAGTGCTTGAGGGTGGCGACGATGCCGGCCGCTTCGAGTCCGCGCACGTAGGCGGTACCCAGGGTGCCCACGAGGTAGGGATCCTCGCCGATGGTCTCCTCGACCCGCCCCCACCGGTAATCCCTGACCACATCGAGCAGTGGCGACAGTCCCTGGTGGACGCCGACCGCGCGCATGTCGCTGCCGATCGCGTGTGCCATCTCCTCGATGAGATCGGGGTCGAAAGTGGCCCCCCAGGCGATCGCCGCCGGGTAGACGGTGGCGCCGTATGCGGTGAACCCGGTGAGGCATTCCTCATGGGCGATGGCCGGAACCCCGTGCGGCGAGTTGGCGACGACCTTGGCCTGGACCTTCCGGAGGGCGGCGATGCCATCGTCGACGCTCACCGGTTCGGTGCCGAAGGTGCGGGTGATGTGACCCAGGCCGAGGCGGATGGCGTCGTCGAAGCTGAGCCCGCCCGACAGGGCCGACTCCATCGGGGCGACGTCACCTTCGATGACGCCGTCGCTCTCTCGCGGGCTCGGCCAGAACGAGCCGAGTTGGAAGGTCTTCTCCTCGAGAGTCATGTCGTCGAGGAGGGCCCGGGCCCGCTCGGAGGCGGCGCGGGTCGGGTCGTGCCAGATGGTCATCGTTGATCTCCTCGTCGGATGAAACGGCTGCTGATCGTCGGCGAGCTTCGAGCCCGAGCCCGCGGTGCCATGACGGGGAATCGGCAGTGGTTCCCCCGAATGTCTCATGCTGCCCGCGGAGCAGGTGTCTGGATCGAAAGATTTCGACGTCATCGTGTGAAGATTCGACGGTAGAACCGAGTACCTTCTGGAGGCAAGCGCTGTGCGGGCGATTTGTTGGTCCTGTGAACTTTTTAGGTGGTTCGAAATGTTTCGAGCGCGGGAGGCGGCATGTCGAGGGTGACCGCCGACGACGTGGCACGGGCCGCGGGTGTGTCCACCAGCACGGTGAGCAAGGTGTTCAACGGGCGGGCCGATGTCTCCGCCTCCACCCGCGGCACGGTCTGGAGTGCCGCGCAACGCCTCGGCTACCAGCCCCCTCGCCGGGGCGTCGACGGGGGCACCCGGAGAGTGGCGGTGGTCGTCAACGATCTCGACAACGCCTACACGCCGGCGGTGCTCGACGGGCTCGTGCGGGAGGCGCAGCGGGAGCGCCTGGTCGTCGAACTGCACGAGTGGGACGCAGGGCGCAGTCGCGAGGACGGTCTCGAGCCGGGGTCGACCCGGTGGTTGCGGGCCGTGCGCGACTCGGGGATCACCGGCGTCATCCTGGTCACCGTCCCGGTGGGCGGGGTGCAGATCCGCCGGGCGCGGGAACTCGGACTCCATCTCATCTCGCTCGATCCGGTCGAGGTCGGTGAGCGCACAGCGGTCAGCGTCGGAGCAACCAACTGGCGCGGGGGAGTGCAGGCCACCGAGCACCTGCTCGCCCTCGGCCATCGCCGCATCGGGGTGCTGGCCGGGCCGAGCGATTCGCGCCCGGCGATGGAGCGCCTGGCGGGCGTCGAGTGGGCGATGCGCGAGGCGGGCGCCGGGGTCGATCCAGACCTGGTCGTGCACGGTGGGTTCCGCTACGAGGATGGCCTGTCGGGGGGTCGCTACCTGTTGAGGCTCGCGCAGCCTCCGACCGCGCTGCTCGCCGCCTGCGACCTGGTCGCCTTCGGCGCGGCCGAGGCGGGACGCCGGCTGGGCCTGCGGGTGCCCGATGATGTCAGCCTCATCGGGTTCGACGACGGGTACATGGCGCTGTGGCACTCTCCGCCGCTCACGACGATTCGTCAGCCGCTGGGTGGGCTCGGCGCCGAAGCGGTGCGGCAGATGAGCAGGCTGCTGGCCGGTGCGGACGCCCTGCCCGACATCGAGTTGGCGACCACCCTGGTGGTGCGGCAGTCGACCGCGCCGCCGCGGGCGGCTGCGGTGCCGGGGCCGCGAACCTGACGAGAAGTCGGCGGAGGCGTGCGACCCCTCCCGCCCGGGGGGCCAGCGGAGAAGACCGACCGGGGTGAGCGACGGATCGGTCATCCATCCGGGGCCGATGGGGAAGCGGGCGGCTGGGTCACCGCGTCGTCGTCGAGGTGGGTGAGCACCTGGGTCAGATGGCTGTGCATCGCCGCCCGGGCCGCCACCGGATCGCGCCGACGCAGGGCCTCCAAAATCGCGCGGTGCTCGTGCTGCGCCGACTCGAGCCGCCCGCTCCGGTTGACCGACTGCCACAGGCGCGACCGCACAGTGGGTTGGCCGAGCACGTCGACGAGAGCGACGAGCACAGGGTTGTCGGTGCTCCGCGCGATCGCCAGATGGAACGCGTGGTCGACGAGCAGGGCCTGTTCGTGGTCGTGGCGAGCGATGTGGGGGTCGGCCTCGTCGAGCAGGGCGGTGAGTCGGCCGAGGTCGTCCGGCGTCATGGACTCCGCGGCGAGGCCTGCCGACTCCACCTCGAGGCCACGTCGCGCGATGTGCACGTTGAGGGCGCTCGGGTCCGCCTGGATCGAGGCCCAGAACACGAGAGGCCGCAGCAGGAGGTGCGGGTCGAGCGAGGTGACCGTGGTGCCCGAGCCCTGCCTGGTCTCGAGTACGCCCATCGCCACGAGCGCCCTGACCCCCTCGCGCAGCGAACTCCGGGACACACCCAGGAGGGCGGCGAGGTCGGACTCGACGGGCAGCCGATCCCCCGGTCGCAACTCGCCGCGGCTGATCATGTCCTGAACGGCGTTGACCACCAGCTGGTGCTGGGACGTCCCGTTGGCCATCAAGCGTTCCTGTTCGCCTCGTCGGTGAATTCTCCGGAGGAGAGTCTTGTGCGTCGACCGTCCGCACGCCTAGCATCACAAAACATCAGATGACTTGAGGAGCCTAGCGCGCCGTCGACCACTTCGCTCGACCTGGTCGATGTCCGGTTTCCGACCTCGTCGACAGTCGAGGGGTCCGACGCCATGAAAGTCGATCCCGACTACTCGGCCACCTATGTGCGCCTGAACACCGACGACCCCGGCGATCTGCGGATGCGGGTTCACGTTCACGATCGGCCGGGGCAACGAGGTGTGTCTCAGCGCGATCAGGGCCATCGCGGAGCGGCTCGTCGGACGTGCCGCGTCGAGGCGATCTGCGAGTCGCCCGGGGCGATCTACCGGGAGCTCTCATCGGATTCCCAGCTGCGCTGGTTGGCCCCGAGAAGGGGGGTCATCCACCTCGCCATGGCCGCGGTCATGAACGCCGTCTGGGACATGGCGTCCCGGCGCGCGGGTCAACCGCTGTGGCGATTCGTGGCGGGGATGTCGCCCGAAGAACTCGTCGAGGCGGCCGACCTCACCCACCGCGAGGACGCGCTCACCCGCGAGGAGGCGCTCGACATCCTGCGGGCCGCGGAGCCCTCACGTGCCGAGCGCATCGCCCGGATGGAGGCGACGGGTCACCCGTGGTACACGACGTCGGCGGGCTGGCTGGGATACTCCGACGACAAGTTGGTGCGACTCGCGCGCGAGGCGGTGGAACACGGCTACCGGCACGGGAAGCTGAAGGTCGGCGTCGACCTTCCTCGCGACAAGCACCGCCTGCACCTCGTCCGGGACGCTGTGGGGCCCGATATTCATGTGATGATTGACGCGAACCAGGTGTGGTCGGTTCCCGAGGCGATCCGCTGGATCGATGAGCTGGCGACGTTCGACCTGCACTGGGTGGAGGAGCCGACCAGCCCCGATGACGTCCTGGGGCACGCGGCGATCCGCCGCGCCGTGCGGCCGAAGATCGCCACCGGTGAGCACGGGATGAACCGGGTGCTGTTCAAGCAACTGCTCCAAGCCGGGGCCGTCAACTTCGTCCAGCTCGGATTCGTGTCGGCTGGCCGGCATCAACGAGATCCTCGCCGTCTACCTGCTGGCCGCGAAGTTCGGCGTGCCGGTCTGTCCGCGCGCGGGCGGTGTCGGCCCGTGCGAATTGGTCAACCACCTGGTGATGATCGACTTCGTCGCCATCTCCGGATCGCTCGACAACCGGGTCGCCGAGTACGTCGACCACCTGCACGAGAACTTCGTCACCCCGTGCGTGGTGCGCGACGGCGCCTACCTGCCGCTCGAGCAACCCGGCTACTCCGCCGAGATGAGGGCCGACAGCCTCGCCACCTACGCATTCCCCGAGGGCGGCTACTGGTCCGGCCAGGCATCCCTCGGCGTGCACACCGGCGGACCGGCGCAGGTGGGGCTCCCGCAGGTGACCGTCCCGTGATCCGCCGCCGCCTGCTGCACCCGCCGCTGCTGGCCGCCCTCGCCGGTGCCGGGCACGGGTCCCAGATCCTCGTGGCCGACGCCCTGTACCCCGACGATGTCGGGGCGAACCCGTCCGCCACCCGCATCCACCTCAACCTGACTTTGGGCCTCGTCGCCGCGAGAGACATCGTCGACCTGCTCTCCGACTCCTGTCATTTGGAGTCCGCGCTCTACCTGGCCGATGAGCGGGGCGCCGCGTCGGACGCCGTCACCGAGTACCGGGCGGTTCTGGCGACGCACCGGCACGGGGCAGGCCGCGGGATCTCCTGGCGGAGGGCTGAGCGGTTCGCGTTCTACGCGGCGTGCCAGGCGCCCTGGGTGTCGGTGGTGATCGCCACGGGGGAGGTCCGCCCGTACTCCAATCTGCTGCTGACGGTGGGTGTTCCGTGATCGACGGCCACGTCCACCTCTGGACACGGGACGGATGCCCCACTCGTGGTTGCGAGGTGACCGACGGCTGAACCGTCCGGTCACCGTTCCCCAGTTGGATGAGCGAACGGCCGACGCTCGACGGCGGCATGGACGCGCTCCGGCTCCGTCCGCCGCGATAGCCGGGGGATTGTCGACGCGACGCGGTGGGGCCGGTGGGTGCACCCTCCCGGGGACGGGATCGGTGCAACCGACACGCCAGATCGCCCGGCGACCGCCGGGAAAAGGAGGCAGGAACATGACCGATGGGGGCTTCGGCGTCTTCGCGCGGCGGGCCACCCCCGAGTGGTTCACCCGCGACAGGTTCGAGATCTTCATCCACTGGCGCACCGATGACCGAAACACCGTCGCCAGCGGCCCGCGACGTGATCTCATCGGGGACATCGTCGCGGCCACGCGGCGGGCCGGCATGCGAGCCGGCGTCTACTACTCGGGCGGGCTCGACCGGCACGTCCGGCCGTTTCCTCCGCGCACGTCGGCCGCCTCGGTGCACGACACCGCCGGCCGAAGGACCGTGACTACGGCGTGTACGCGTCGGCCCACTGCCACGACCTCATCGAGCGGTACCGGCCCGACATCTTGTGGAACGACTTCGAATGGCCCGACGCCGCGAAGGACTTCGAGCCCGGCGGACTCGGTGAACTGTTCACCGACTACTACCGGGCCGCCTACTACCGGGCCGTGCCGCAGGCAATGGTCAACGACAGGTGCGGCGACACCCACCGCGACTATGACACGAGCGAATACGAGTCTGAACTCGACGACGAACGCCGGGGAGAGTGGGAGAACTGCCGAGGCGTCGGGTTCTCGTTCGGCTACAACCGGGGCGAGGACGAATCGGTGTGAATCGGTGGCGCCGCCATCGCCGGCACCTCGTCGATGTCGTGTCCCGTGGCGGGCATCTCCTGCTCAACGTCGGCCCCACGGCCGACGGCACGCTTCCCGACATCCAGGTGCGGGCGCTGAAGGGACTCGCCGACTGGAGGGCGGCTGGGGGGACGTCGTGCCGAGCGCCGGCAGATCGGCCGTGTCGTGTCGGGCGACGACGGATCGTGGGTGCGCGCGGTCACCGACGCCGAGGGAGCGCGACTGGCTGGTCGTCGGCGGGGACGCCGCCCGGACCACGGTGCGGGTCGACGGACGCGCCCTCCGCGTCGAGTTGCCGCCGGGTCGACCGGGGCCGGTGCTGGTCGACCTGGACTCCTGAGCTTTCGACGCCCGGAACGGCGAACCACCGATCCGGGCGCGAGTACGGTCGAAAGGGACACGGCATCGACAGACGGGAGACAGCCATGAGTGATACCACTGCGACGAGCATCCTCACCGACGCCTTCGGGAGGGTTCACGACGCGCTGCCCCACGCCCTCAGCGGGCTCGACCAGGACGCACTGCTGTGGCGTCCCGACCCGGACGCGAACCCGGTCGGCTGGCTGGCCTGGCACCTGATCCGCGTGCAGGACGACCACGTCGCCGGGATCACCGACGTCGAGCAGGTGTACACGGCGCAGGGGTTCTCGGGGCGCTTCGCCCTGCCGTACCCGCCGGAGGCGGTGGGCTACGGGCAGACCAGCGCCGAGGTGGGGGCCTTCAGGATCGAGGGGCCGGGCCTGCTGCTCGACTACCACGAGGCCGTGCACGCGATGACCCTCGACATCCTCGGTTCCCTCGACCACGGGGGTTACGAGCGGGTCGTCGACGAGCACTGGAACCCACCCGTCACGGCCGCGGTGCGACTGGTGTCGGTGATCGGCGACATCACCCAGCACCTCGGCCAGATCGGCTACGTGCTGGGCATGTACCAGCGGCGGCGCTGAGTCGGTCTCGGCTCACGGGTGGGTCATGTCGGCGGGCACCACCCACGCGTCGAACTCCTCGCCCGTCACCCCCTCGTCGATCGCGGATTCACGCAGGGTGATGCCCCGGGCGTAGGCGTGCTTGGCGATGGCCGCCGCCCGGTCGTAGCCGATGTGCCGGTTCAGCGCGGTGACCAGCATGAGGTTGGCGCGCAGGTGCTCGTCGATCCGTTGCCGGTCGGGTTCGATGCCCACCGCGCAGTGGTCGTTGAACGACCGGCAGGCGTCGCCGAGCAGCCGGATCGACTCGAGCACGGCGTGGGCCATGACCGGCTTGTAGACGTTGAGCTGGAAGTTGCCCTGCGATCCGGCGAAGGCCACGGTGGCGTCGTTGCCGAACACCCGGGTCGCGACCATGGTCAGCGCCTCGCTCTGCGTCGGATTCACCTTGCCCGGCATGATGCTCGACCCCGGCTCGTTCTGCGGGATCCGGATCTCTCCGATTCCGGCCCGCGGCCCCGACGCCAGCCAGCGCACGTCGTTGGCGATCTTCATCAGCGCCACCGCGAGGGTACGCAACGAGGCGCTGAGAGCCACCAGCGCGTCGTGTGCGGACAGCGCCGCGAAGAGATTGTCCGCCCGGCGGAACGGCAGGCCGGTGAGTTGGGCGATCCGCGTGGCCGCCAGGCGTCCGAAGTCGGGGTGCGCGTTGAGGCCGGTGCCGACGGCGGTGCCACCGATCGCGAGTTCCAGCACCCCGTTCTCGGCCGCGTGGACGCCGTCGAGTGCGGCGTCCAGCTGGGCCACCCAGCCGCTGATCTCCTGGCCGAGCGTCACCGGGGTGGCGTCCTGGAGGTGGGTGCGTCCGACCTTGACGACGTCGGCGTAGGCCGTCGCCTTGTCGTCGAGGGTGTCGCGGAGCCGGTCGACGGCGGGATAGAGCAGGTCGTGCAGGTCGCGGGCGACGGCGATGTGCATGGCGGTGGGGAACGTGTCGTTGCTCGACTGCCCACGGTTGACGTGGTCGTTCGGGTGGATCGGCGACTTGGTGCCCATCTCGCCCCCGAGGATCTCGATCGCCCGGTTCGCGATCACCTCGTTGGCGTTCATGTTGCTCTGGGTGCCGCTGCCGGTCTGGAACACGACGAGAGGGAAGTGGTCGTCGAGCCGGCCGTCGGCCACCTCGCGGGCAGCCTGCTGGATGGCCTCGATCTGGTCGTCGCCGAGATCCAACTGCCCGAGTTCGGCGTTGGCCCGGGCGGCGGCCAGCTTCAGCGTGCCGAGCGCCGAGACGATGGAGCGTCCCCACACGAAGGTGTCGCGGCCGATGTCGAAGTTCTCGAGGCTGCGCTGGGTCTGCGCCCCCCAATAGCGGTCGGAGGCAACCTCGATGGGCCCCATGCTGTCGGTCTCGGTGCGGACGGATTCAGGTGGGTTCTGCATACCTGTCACGGTACGCCGGACGCCGTGGTGAGGCTGGGGGAGCCGGGGTGAACGCCCCACGCGAGACACTGGACCATGGACGAGGTCATCCAGCGCCCCGCAGCTCCCCTCTCCGATCCGGGGGCGGTGCCTGATGGCGTGGTGGTCGACGCGCTCGGTTCGCACGCCGACCGGGGCCTGACCGCCTCCGAGGCCGACGAGCGACTACAACGTCACGGACGCAACGTCCTGCGCGAGGCACCGCCCGTCCCTCTGTGGCGCCGGGTGCTGGCCCAGTTCCGAGACCCTCTGGTCTACCTGCTGCTCGTCGCCGTGGCGATCTCGCTGGGGGTGTGGATCATCGAGGGGGCCCACGGCGTGCCCGTCGACGTCGTCGTCATCGCGGCGATCATCATCGCCAACGCGGGCATCGGACTCGTCCAGGAGCACCGCGCCGACGAGGCGGTGGCCGCGCTGGCCCGGATGACCGCGGCCACGTCGACCGTCGTGCGTGACGGCACGGCCCGGCCGGTGCCGAGCGAGGAACTCGTCCCCGGCGACCTGCTGCTGCTCGCAGAAGGGGACGCCGTCGGTGCCGACGCGCGGCTGCTCGCGGCCACCGGGCTGAAGATCCAGGAGGCCGCTCTCACCGGTGAGTCGGCCGCGAGCGTCAAGGACCCCTCGGTCCAGGAACCCGGCCTGGCAGTCGGCGACCGGTCGGCGATGGTGTTCAAGGGCACCGCGGTCGCCGAGGGCAGTGGCCGTGCCGTGGTCACGGCCACTGGCATGGACACCGAGATGGGATCGATCGCAGACATGCTCGAGGCCGCCGAACAGGCCCCCTCGCCGCTGCAGATCGAACTCAACCGAGTGTCGAAGGCGCTCGGGCTCATCGTGATGGCCATCGCGGCGCTCGTCATGGCGGTGCTGTGGCTGATCAGCCGGCCCTCGACGCCGGCCGAGATGGTCGACATCCTGCTGCTCGGGGTGTCCCTCGCGGTCGCGGCCGTGCCCGAGGGGCTGGTGGCGATCCTCTCGCTGGTGCTCGCGCTCGGCGTCCGGACGATGGCGGCGCAGCGGGCCGTGATGAAGCGGCTCTCCTCGGTAGAGACCCTCGGCTCGGCCTCGGTCATCTGTTCCGACAAGACCGGCACCCTCACCCGCAACGAGATGACCCTGCGCACGATCGTCACCGCCTCGGGACGGGTCGAGCTGACCGGTACCGGATACGCGACGGGTGGTTCTGCGTCGGTCGTCAGTGGCGACCCGGACGTCGTGCTGGCCGAGACCCGACTGGCCCTCGTGGGGGGCGCGGTCGCCAACAACGCCGCTCTCGGATCGCGGGACGACGACTGGCAGATCCGTGGCGACCCAACCGAGGCGGCCTTCCTCGTCGCCCAGCACAAGCTCGAGGGCGTCGCGGCGTCGGTCGCCGGCCACCGCAGACGTGGCGAGGTGCCGTTCACCTCCGACCGCAAGCTCATGTCGGTGGTGAGTCGCCACGCCGACCACCCCCACGATCTGCTCCACGTCAAGGGAGCCCCCGATGTGTTGCTGCAGCGGTGCACCCATTGGCGGGTGGGCGATGAGGCCGTCGTGCTCGACGACACCGCGCGGGCCGGCATCCTCGGGGTGGTCGAGGAACTGTCCGGACACGGCTACCGCACGCTCGGCGTCGCCTACCGCGTGCTCGACCCGGCCGGACCTGTCGACTCCGACCACCCCGACGCGGATGCCGAGCACCATCTCACCTGGGTCGCAGTGGTGGGCATCATCGACCCGGCCCGCGACGAGGCGACGGCGGCGGTGGCGGAGGCCCACCGGGCCGGGATCCGCACGGTGATGATCACCGGTGACCACCCCGCGACCGCCGCCCGGATCGCCGGTGACCTCGGGGTGACCGGGCCGGGACGACGTGCCTACACCGGCGTCGAGCTCGACCGCCTCGACGACGCGGGCTTCGCCCGGGCTGTGGGTCAGGCCGACGTGTTCGCCCGTGTGGCGCCCAAGCACAAGCTGCGGATCGTCGGCGTGCTGCAGGCCGACGGGCACATCGTCGCGATGACCGGTGACGGGGTCAACGACGCGCCCGCGCTGAAGTCGGCCGACATCGGCGTCGCGATGGGCATCACCGGCACCGAGGTCAGCAAGCAGGCGGCCGACATGATTCTCGGAGACGACAACTTCGCGACGATCGTGGCGGCCGTGCGCCAGGGCCGGGTGATCTTCGACAACATCGCCAAGTTCCTGCGCTATCTCCTCTCGTCGAACATGGGCGAGGTGGTCACCGTCTTCGCCGGCGTCGTGTTCGCCCAGAGCCTCGGGCTGCGCGACGCCGCCGGCGCCCTGGTACTGCCGCTGCTCGCCACCCAGATCCTGTGGATCAATCTCGTCACCGATTCGGCACCCGCCCTCGCGATGGGCGTCGACCCCGAGATCGACGATGTGATGGCCCGCGCCCCCCGCCCCCGGGCCGCCCGCATCATCGGGCGGGGTGACTGGGTCCGCATCGTGTGGGTCGGGGTGGTGATGGCGGTGGCCACCCTCGCCACCATCGACCTGTTCCTTCCCGGAGGGCTGCTGCCCGGGGGATCCGATGTGGCCACCGCGCGCACCGCGGGCTTCACGACCCTGGTGTTCGCCCAGCTGATCAACGCGTTCTGCGCCCGCTCGGCGAGCGCCAGTGCATTCCGGCGGGTGTGGGTCAATCGGTGGTTGTGGGCCGCCACCGCCGCCGGCGTCCTGCTGCAGGTGGCGGTGGTGGAGGTTCCGTGGCTGCAGGTGGCCTTTGGCACCCGGCCGCTCAGCTTGTCGCAGTGGCTCGTCTGCCTGGCCATGGCGTCGATCGTGCTGTGGGCGCAGGAGCTTGTGAAGGCCGTTCTGCGGCGCCGTGGCGAACCCGCACGACGCACCGCGCCCGGCGTATCGTCGGCATCGTGACCACCGTCATCGAGACCTCGGGCCTCGCCAAGTCATTCGGATCCACGCGGGCCCTCGACGGGCTCGACCTCACGGTGCGGGTGGGGGAGGTGCACGGGTTCCTCGGCCCGAACGGCGCCGGAAAGACCACCACCATCCGCGTGCTGCTCGGGCTGCTGCGTGCCGACTCCGGCACCGCCAGTGTCTTCGGGGCCAACCCGTGGACCGACATCCAGACCATCCACCGGCGCATCGCCTACGTTCCCGGCGACGTGAGCCTGTGGCCGAACCTTACCGGCGGTGAGGTGATCGACCTGCTGGCCCGGCTGCGTGGCGATCTCGATCCGCAGCGCCGGGCGTCCCTGCTCGAGCGTTTCGACCTCGATCCCACGAAGAAGTGCCGCAGCTACTCCAAGGGCAACCGGCAGAAGGTGGCCCTGGTGGCGGCGCTCGCTTCGCGGGCCGACCTGTTCCTGCTCGACGAGCCGACGGCGGGGCTCGACCCCCTCATGGAGGCGGCGTTCGCCGAGGTCGCCCGGCAGATCGCGGCCGACGGCCGGACGATCCTGCTGTCGAGCCACATCCTGTCCGAGGTCGAGCAGTTGTCCGACCGGATCAGCATCATCCGGGCCGGGCGAATCGTCGAATCCGGAACCCTCGACGAGATGCGGCGGCTGCACACCACGACGGTCACCGCGGTGGTGCGCACCCCGGTGCCGCAGATCGACGCCCTGCCCGGCGTCAGCGACATCAGCCGCGACGACGGGCGCGTGCGGTTCTCGGTCGACGCCGATCACCTCGACGGGGCGATCGCGGTGCTGAGTGCCGCCGGGATCCACTCGCTGACCAGTGAACCTCCGAGCCTCGAGCAACTGTTCCTCAGCAAGTACCGCGACACCCCCGAGGGGGAGGTGGCGCGGTGACCGGCTGGCGCGGGCTGCTGCGGCTCGCCTGGCGCCGCGATCGGGTGATGATCATCGCGTCCCTGCTGGTGATCTGGGTGCTCACCTACTACTCGGCGGCAGCGATGCCGACGTTGTACTCGTCCACGGAACAACTCGTCGCGGCCAATCGGGCGGCGAACGACAGCACCGGTGTCGTGGCCATCTACGGGCACATCTACCATCTCGACTCGGTCGGGGGCATCGGCGCCAACAAGGTCGCGATGTTGAACTTCCTGGTGCTGTCGTTCCTCGTGATCTCGGTGGTGCGCCGCCACACCCGGGCCGAGGAGGAGTCGGGCCGCTTCGAGTTGCTCGGCTCCACCAGCGTCGGACGCCATGCTCCGCTCGGCGCCGCCGTGCTGCTCGCCGTGCTCACCGCCCTGGTGTCGGGATTCGTGACCGTTCCCGCGTCGATCGCCGGCGGCTGGCCGGTGGCCGGCTCGGTGCTGTTCGGACTGGCCCAGGCGGGTGTCGGCCTGTCGTTCGCGGGTCTGGCCGCCATCGCCGTGCAACTGTCCAGCAGCAACCGGGCGTGCGGCGGCTGGATCTTCGGTGCGCTCGGGGTCTCCTTCGTGCTGCGCACGATCGGCGACGTGTCGTGGAACCGGCCGGCCAGGGTACTCAGCTGGTTGTCGCCGCTCGGCTGGGGGCAGCAGGTGCGCTACTTCGACGGCGACCGGGCGTGGCCGCTCGTCGTCCCGGTGCTCTTCCTCGCCGTGTGCCTGCCGGTGGCGGGCCGGCTGCAGGCACGACGCGACCTGGGGGCCGGACTGCTCGCCGACCGGGCAGGCAGCGCTCACGGCACCATCGGCACCCCCGCCGGCCTGGCCTGGCGGCTGCACCGGGGCGGTCTGCTCGGCTGGGTCATCACCTTCGCCGTGCTCGGCGTCCTGTTCGGGTCGATCATCAACACCGTGAGCGGTTTCATGACCGGCTCCGCGAGCGACATCCTGCGCAAGCTCGGTGGTGTCGGGGCATTCAACGACGTCTACCTCACGCTCGTGGCAGGCATGGGTGCCTTCGGTGCGGCGGCGTTCGGCGTCTCGGCGCTCATGCGACTGCGGTCTGAGGAGGCCAGCGGCCACATGGAGAGCCTGCTCGCCACGCCGGTCACCCGCGACCGGTTCCTCGCCTCGCACCTGGTCGTCGGATTCGCGGGCGCCACCCTGCTCGTCGCGTTGTTGGGCGCGACCATGGCGGCGGCTCACCTCACGGGATCTACCGGGTTCTGGCGGGAAGCCTCGCCCGCCCTCGCCTACCTGCCGGCGATCTGGGTGATGACCGCGTCGGTCGCGGTGGTCGTCGCCTGGCTTCCTCGCGCCGACTGGCTCGGCTGGGGACTGCTCGCCGGTGTCATCGTGCTCGGAGAGCTCGGCTCACTCATCGGGCTGCCGGAGTGGACGCTGAAGATCTCCCCGTTCGCCCATGCCCCGAAGATCCCGGTGGAGCCGATGGCCTGGACGCCGGAGTTCGTGCTGTCGGCCATCGCCGTCGTCCTCCTCGGCTGCGCCGTCGTCGGCTTCCGGCGTCGCGACATGCCGGTCACCTGAGAGAAGTCCGAGGCCGCAGTTCCCCGGCGTACCAGTTGTCCGACGGCGTACGAGGTGGAGGGCCGTGGGCGACAGGTCGTACGCCGGAGGGAACAACTCGTACGCCGGAGCGAACGGGTCGTACGCCCCTGGGCCGCCGGGCGCCCGAGGGGCGGGACGATCAAGCGTGTCCCTGTCCAGGCGCCCGGGGGTGTGTTTGGGTGGATGACGGTCCACGTCCGCGTCCTACCCCCAGGAGTCCCCGTGTTCGACCGGTCTCCCCAGACCCTGCGCCGTCTCGATCGTTTCCTGCGCGATCACCTGCCGCACGATCTCCACCTCGACAGCGTCCCGGTCGAGGTGTCGGCGTGGGAGGTGCCCGACGAGCCCGTCCCGTTCGCCACCGCGAGGGACGCCGCCTACGACCCGTTCCCGGTCGGTCGCCCGTGGGGACGCCCGTGGGGGACGACGTGGTTCCGGGTCCGTGGTGAGGTGCCCGCCTCCTGGGCCGATGTGCCCGACGCGAGCCCCGAGCTGGTCGTCGACCTCGGATTCCACGGCGCGAGTGTCGGCTTCCAGGCGGAGGCGCTCGCCTGGAGGCCCGATGGCACCGCGATCAAGGCCATCGAGCCGGAGAACCGCTGGCTGCGTGTCGGCGCCCCCGGTGAGAGCTTCGAGGTGTTCCTCGAGGCCGCGTCCAACCCCGGGGTCACCTCCGACGGTCGGGTGAACCCCACACCGATGGGCGACAAGCTCACCGCCGGAACCGATCCGATCTACCGGGTGCAGCGCCTCGATCTCGGCCTGCGCGATCTCACCGTGTGGGAGTTGGTCGCCGACATCCAGGCCCTGCGCGGACTGGCCGAACACCTGCCCGAGAGCAGCCGGCGCAGCGAGATCGTCGCCGCCCTGTCCGACATGCTCGACGTCGTCGACTGGGACGACCTGCACGCCAGCGCCCCGGCCGCGCGGCGGGTGCTGGCCCCCGTGCTCGCGCGGCCCGCGTCGGCGTCCGCACACACCGTCCACGCCGTCGGCCACGCACACATCGACTCCGCCTGGTTGTGGCCGGTGCGAGAGACGATCCGCAAGTGCGCGCGCACCTTCAGCAATGTGCTCGACCTCATCGACGCCGACCCCGACGTCACGTTCGCGTGCAGCTCGGCCCAGCAATACCAGTGGATGAAGGACGGCTATCCCGACATCTGGGCGCGGATGAAGACCGCGGTCGCCGACGGTCGCTTCATCCCGGTCGGCGGCATGTGGGTCGAATCCGACATCAACCTCACCGGTGGTGAGGCACTGGTGCGCCAGTTCCTCACCGGCACCAGGTTCTTCCTCGACGAGTTCGGGGTCGAGCCGCGGGAGGTGTGGCTCCCCGACACGTTCGGCTACTCGGCCGCCGTGCCGCAGATCGCCCGGCTGGCCGGCAAGAAGTACTTCCTCACCCAGAAGATCTCGTGGAACGACACCAACCACTTCCCGCACCACACCTTCTGGTGGGAGGGTCTCGACGGCACCCGGATCTTCACCCACTTCCCGCCGGTCGACACGTACAACGCGACGTTGTCGGCGGAGGAGTTGCTGCGATCGGAGCACACGTTCGCCGAGCGTGGCCGCGCCACCGTGTCGCTCGCGCCCTACGGCTTCGGGGACGGCGGTGGGGGGCCGACCCGGGAGATGCTCCAGGCGGCCGGCCGGTTCGCCGATCTCGAGGGTGCCCCGCGCGTGGAGTTGTCGACGCCCGAGCGCTTCTTCGACCGGGCGATCGCGGAGTATCCCGACGCGCCGGTGTGGAGCGGCGAGATGTACCTCGAACTGCACCGTGGCACCTACACGAGCCAGCACCGCACCAAGGCGGGCAACCGTCGCAACGAGCATCTGCTGCGTGAGGCCGAACTGTGGGCCACGACGGCGTCCGTGCGCGCCGGGGCGGCCTACCCGCGTGAGGCGCTCGACCGGCTGTGGCGCCGGGTGCTGCTGCTCCAGTTCCACGACATCCTCCCCGGTTCGTCGATCGCCTGGGTGCACCAGGAGGCCGAGGCATCCCACGCGGCGATCACCGCCGAACTGCAGGACCTGATCGCCGGATCGCTGGCGCGCCTCGGCGGCGGGGCGGACGCCGGTGCGCTCGCCAATCCCGCCCCGGTGGCCGTCCGCGGCATCCCGGCGTTCGGAATCGGCGTTCCCACCGACCGGGACGCCGTGACGCTCGAGCGGACCGACGCGGGTGCGGTGCTGGACAACGGCGTCGTGCGGGTGCTGGTCGACGAGCGCGGACTGGTCGTCTCGATGCTCGACCTGCGGGCGGGACGCGAACTGGTCGCTCCCGGTGAGGCCATCGGACGGCTCCAGCTGCACGACGACCGGCCGGTCAACTGGGGTGCGTGGGACATCGACGACCACTACCGCAACCGGGTCGTCGACCTCGACGACGCCGACGGAGTCGACGTGCGGCGGGAGGGCGTCGCGGCGGTGGTGTCGGTGCACCGGCACACGGCGGCGTCGACGATCGTGCTCGAATACCGCCTCGAACCGGGCGACCCCGAGCTGACGATCGGGGTGCACGTCGACTGGCACGAGCGCAACCGGCTGCTCAAGTTGGCGGTGCCCGTCGACCTGCGCACCGATGTGGCGACCTCCGAGATCCAGTTCGGTCACCTGCACCGCCCGATCGCCGTGAACACCAGCTGGGACGCCGCCCGGTTCGAGACCGCGGCCCATCGGTGGGTGCGGGTCGCCGAACCCGACTACGGGGTCGCCCTCACCAATGCGTCGTCGTACGGCCACGACATCACCCGGCACACCCGCGACGACGGCGGCACGACCACCCTCGTGCGGGCCACACTGCTGCGGGCTCCGGTGTTCCCCGATCCCGACGCCGATCAGGGCGACCACGAGTTCAGCTTCGGCGTCGTCGCCGGTGCCACCGTGGCCGACGCCATCGCCCACGGCTACCGGCGCAACCTGCCGCTGCGGGCCGCGCCCGGCGTCGCCGCCCGGCCGCTGGTCGAGGTCGACAACCCCGCCGTGGTCGTCGAGGCGGTCAAGCTCGCCGAGGACTCCGACGACGTGGTGGTGCGGCTCTACGAGTCAAGGGGAACGCGCGCCCGGGTGAGCGTCACGCTCGACGCCGAGACCCGCGGGGTCGTGCTCACCGACCTGCTCGAACGCCCCCTCGACGACCAGACACCGCTGAGTGTCGACGATCGGCGCGCCGGCATCGTGCTGCGTCCCTTCCAGATCGTCACCCTGCGGTGGGCCCTGGGCTGAACTCGGGGGTTCGCCGCGACTTCTTGCGGCGTCCGGCTAGCTGAGACGATTTCAGGGTGGGTTCAGCGATTCGGGGCGATCATATTGTCATGACCACCCTGAGCCTGGACGTCGCCCGACCGGCCGTGGGCCCCTCCGAGGGGACGCGGCCGAAGGCGACGGTGGGCCAACGGGTGCGATCCCTCGCGGGGATCGTGCTCGCCGTGGCGCTGTTGGGTCTCGGGCTGCCGGCCGTCACCGGCGTGCCCTGGACCGCGACCGGCCAGGCGATCGCCGCCGTACCCGCCCGGTGGCTCGCCGGGCTCGTGGTGATCTGGGTCGTGGGCCTGCTGGTGAACACCCTGGTGCTGCGCGCGTCGCTGCCGACGCTCACCTCACGGCGTGCGCTGACGCTCAGTCTCACCGGCAGCGCGGTCGCCAACGTCATGCCGCTCGGCGGAGCCGCCGGCATCGCGCTGAACTACCGCATGCTGCGCACGTGGGGATACTCACGCTCGCACGTCGCGACCTACACGGTCGTCAGCAACATCTGGGACGTGCTGGGCAAGCTCGTGCTGGTGGCGGTCGTGCTGCCGTGGGTGGCGCTGGCCGGCTCGGCGGTGCTCGGACACGTGGCCACGACCGCCCTCATCGTCGCGGTGGGCGCGGCCGTCGTCCTGGGGCTCGCGGTCGCCGCCCTGGCGAGTCCCGTCCTCGGCGCACGGCTCGCGATCATCGCCGAACGGGTGGTCGCGACCCTGTTCCGCCTCGTCGGGTCGTCCCGCCGGCCGTCGTTCCGCGAGCAGGTGTCGGCGGCGCAGCAGCAGACCCGTGGTGTGGTCCGTCGGGGTTGGGCCCAGGCCTCGGTCGGCGTCACCGGCTACATCGTCATGCTGTTCGTGTTGCTGTTCACGGCACTGCACGTCGCCGGGGTCAGCGTCCCCCTGGTCGCGATCGTCGCGGCCTTCGCCCTCGACCGGTTGTTCACCCTGGGCGGGATCACCCCGGGTGGCGCCGGACTGGTCGAGCTCGGCATCGCCACCGTGCTGCTCGCCGCCGGCGGCGACCCGCTGGCGGTGACGGCCGGCATCCTGCTCTACCGCACGCTCACCTTCGCCATGGAGATCCCGGTCGGCGGCGTCTGGCTGGCCCTGTGGGAATGGCGGCATCGTCGGGTCGCCGCGCCGGCGGTGGCGCGAGCGGTCGGGGGCGTGCGATGAGAGTGCTGCACGCGGCCGACAGCTACCTGCCCAAGGTCGGGGGCATCGAACTGCACGTGCGCGACCGGATGGCACACCAGCGGGCTTCGGGAGACCAGGCGTTCCTCATCACCGCGGCGCCCGGCCCGCACGTCGACGGCGTGCGGCGGGTGAGCGCCGATCGCCCGGCCGCGTTCGACGATCGACGCGTCGCCATCGAGCGGGCGATCACCGAGCTGCGTCCCGACGTCGTGCACGTGCACGCGTCGATCATCTCCCCGTTCGCCCTGCTCGCCGCGCGAACCGCGGCGCGCCGCGGCGTCCCCGTGGTGGTGACGATGCACTCCATGTGGTCGGGGCTCGGGCCGTTGCCCGAGATGACCGGCATCGGGCTCGGATTGCGCGGGCTACCGGTCGTCTGGTCGGCCGTGAGCCGGCGGGCGGCGCAGCCCCTGCAGCGCATGCTCGGCCCCGACACTCCCGTTCATGTGCTGCCCAACGCGGTCGATCTCGACCGGTGGCATCCCGGAGACGCCGTCGAACCGGACGTGCCCACCGTGCTCGCGGTGATGCGGCTCACCCGGCTGAAGCGCACCATGCCGCTCATCAGGATGCTGGCGGATCTGCCGCTGGTCGCCCCGGGCGCCCGCGCGATCATCGTCGGTGACGGGCCGCAGCGCGCCGCCGCCGCCCGCTTCGTCGCCCGTCGCGGCCTCGATGCGGTGATCGCGCTGCCGGGCCGTCTGCCCCAGGACGAGATCCACGCGCAGCTGGCCCGGTCGTCGGTGTTCATCGCCCCCGCCGAGCGCGAATCGTTCGGGATCGCCGCCCTCGAGGCGCGGGCGATGGGGCTACCGGTCGTCGGCAGCAGCCTGTCGGGCCTCACCGAGTTCATCACCGACGGCGTCGACGGGTACCTCGCCCCCGACGACGCCGGGATGTTGTCGCGGTTGGGTGACCTGCTCACCGACACTGCGCTGCGCCGCCGGATCGCCACCCACAACCGCGAGGTCGCGCCACGCCACGACTGGGCCTACACCACCCGCGTGGCCCGGACGCTGTACTCCCTCGCCGCCACCGAGGCGGGCCGGGCCACCCGCCCGGTCGCGGTGTCGGCGTCGCCCCGGATGGCGATCAGCAGATGACCCGCGTCCGGCGGGAGCGCCGGTTCGTCACGGGCCGCGTGCCCCAGACGATCGTGGCGTTCCACGCCCACCCCGACGACGAGGCACTGTTCACCGGCGGCTCGTTGGCCCAGGCGGCTGCGTCCGGTCATCGGGTCGTGCTGGTCGTCGCCACGTCGGGTGAGGCCGGCCTCAGCGACGACGAGCCTGGCACCGGGGCGCTGGGAACCCGCAGGTGGCGGGAGTTGGAGGCGTCCGCGGTGGCGCTGGGGGTGGCCAGGCTCAGGCATCTCGGCTACGCCGACTCTGGCCTCGGCGCCGACGCGACCCCCGACGGGATGGTGCCGTTCGCCTCCGCCGACGTCGACGAGGCGGCGCGGAGGCTCGCGGACATCCTCATCGAGGAACACGCCGACGTGTTGACCGGGTATGACGCCGCCGGCGGATACGGCCACCCCGACCACCGTCAGGTGCATGTCGTCGCCCGTCGCGCGGCCGAACTGGCCGGCACCCCCGAACTGCTCGAGGCCACCGTCGACCGGCGCTACATCCTGCCCGTGCTGGGGATGCTCCGGGCTGGCGGGCCACGTGCTTCCGGTGCCCCGGATTCCCGACGGCACCGACATCTTCGCCCCGAGCGAGCAGATCACCCACAGCATCGACGTGCACCACCACCTCGACGCCAAGCTCGCCGCTCTCCGGGCGCACGCGTCGCAGGGCAAGGGTGGTCCGCGGACGATCACCCTGCTGCTCGGACTGCCGCGTCCGCTGGCCCGGCTGGTCCTCGGCCGCGAATGGTTCTGCCGGGTGGCCTGAGCCCCGGCGCGGCGCCCAACCACTCGCCCCGCACCGTGCGCAAGACTGGGAGGTAGCTGCCGGTGAAGGAGATGAACCCGATGCGAATCCTGTTGGTCGAGGACGAGGCCCCGCTCGCCGAGTCCATCCGCCGTGGCCTGGTGGGTGAGGGGATGGTCGTCGACATCGCCAACGACGGCATCACCGGCCAATGGCTGGCCACCGAGAACCCCTACGACGTCATCGTGCTCGACATCATGCTGCCCGGGCGCCACGGCTACGACGTGCTCACCAACCTGCGCCGCCGCAAGATCTGGACGCCGATCCTCATGCTCACCGCCAAGGACGGCGACTACGACCAGACCGACGCCTTCGACCTGGGGGCCGACGACTATCTCACCAAGCCGTTCAGCTTCGTCGTGCTCGTGGCCCGGCTTCGGGCCCTGGCCCGGCGCGGTGCGCCGGAACGCCCGGTGGTGCTCACGGTCGGCGACATCACCCTCGACCCGAACAAGCGGCTGGTCACCTGCAAGGGTGAGCCGGTGTCGCTCACCGCCAAGCAGTACGCCGTGCTGCACTACCTCATGCGCCATCCCGACGACGTGGTGTCGAAGGCCGAGATCCTCGACAACGTGTGGGACCCCGCCTTCGACGGCAGCGACAACATCGTCGAGGTTTACATGGGTTATCTGCGCAAGAAGCTCGACGTGGCCTTCGGGAGGGACTCGATCGAGACCGTGCGCGGTATGGGCTACCGGCTGAAGAGCCAGACGACCCCCTGAGCGGGAGCGACCCCGCGGCCGGTCAGGGGATCGTCGGCAGCGTGAGCGTGAACCGGCAGCGTCCCTCCGGGCTCCCCGACGTCGTGACGGTTCCGCCGTGGGCCTCGGCGAACGTGCGGGCGATGGACAATCCGAGGCCGCTGCCACCCCGGTCGCGGGCCCGTGCGCTGTCGAGGCGGGCGAACCGCTCGAACACCCGCTCCCTGTCGGGCACGGGGATCGGGTCGCCGTCGTTGTCGACGTGGACGCTGACCCGTCCGGGCGCCGAGAGGTCCATCGACACCACCACCTCGTTGGTCGTGTGCCGCACGGCGTTGTCGACGAGATTGCGCAGCGCCTGTGCGATGCGGCCGGCGTCGCCGAGCACCTGGGCCGGCTCGATCCGGGCCCGCACCGGGCAGCGGCCCATCGCCCGCAGTCGCCTCACCTCGACGTCGACGATGTCATCGAGGTCGACCTCGTCGACGGCGAGGGGGACGCCCTGGTCGTCGGCCTTGGCCAGTGTGAGCAGGTCCTCGACCAGCGCCTGGAGGCGCAGCACTTCGCCGCGGGTGAGGTCGGCGTCGAGACCGATCGATCCCGCGGGGTCGCGCGGCGCCGTCTCGAGGTGCGTGCGCAGGGTGGCGAGGGGGCTGCGCAGTTCGTGCGACGCATCGGACACGAACTGGCGCATCGCGGCGTCCGACTGCGACAGCCGGTCGAGCATCTCGTTCATCGTCTCGGCGAGGTGGGAGATCTCGTCGTTGCCGCGGGGCACGGTGACCCGCTCGGTGGCCCCCGCTGCGTTGATCCGCGACACCTCGCTGCGGATCCGCTCGACCGGGCGCAGCGCCCCGGCCACTATCCGTGACATGGCGACCAGCACGCCGACGCCCAGGAGCACCGAGCCGATGACGACGAACAGGTTGGCGGTCGACACCGCCCGCGACTCGAGGTCGAGGGTGCGGGCGACGACCAGCGTGTAGGTGCTGCCGTCGGCATCGGTGATGCCCCGGGCCACGACGATGTAGTCCTGGTCCTTGACGATCGCGCCGTTGTGGGCGACCGTCTCGACGCCGGGATCGAGTGGCGCCGGGACGAACGCACGGCGCAGGGCCACGGGGTCGGACGCCGCGACGACCGCGCCGCTGCTGTCGATGACCTGGAGTTCGGCGCCCTGGGTCGGCAGGTTGGTGACGGCCTGCGGCAGGGTCACCTCGCTCGTGGTCACCAGGGCGGTCAACTGCGACACCTGCGCCTCGGCCTGGCTGATGGCGTCCTGAACGAGGATGTGGTCGAGGGCCCAGGAGAAGCCGAGAACCCCCAGGGTGAGAGCCAGGGTGAGGGCAGCCGCCGAGGCGACGACCACGCGACGCCCCAACGACCAGTCCGCCCACATGCGGCGCAGTGACTTCATGGGACCATCTTGCTGCACCGGACGCTTGGCACCGGGTGAGGGCTCAGCAGGCATTCATCCGGTGGACCTCATGCTGGGGACCATACGGTGGGGAGGAGGAACCGACATGGACCGACGGAACGCGACAGTCCCCGCGGCGTCGGGGCCTCCTCGCGGGTGGTGGCGGGGCCCGGTGGTGGCGCTGGCGCTGGCCGTGGCCGTCGTCGCGATGCTCGGTGACGCCGTGCTCGAGCACGGCGACCTCGCCAGGTACGACCCGGCGATCGGCCGCTGGTTCGTCGGCGAACGCAGCGCGCAACTCACCCCCTGGGCCGCCGACCTGGCGGTCGTCGGCGGTCCGCGGGGCCTCCCGGTGCTCGTCGTCGTCGGCGTCGTGTGGTTGTGGGTGCGCCGGTTCCGTGCGGAGGCGCTGTTCGTCGCGGTCACGATGGCGGCGTCGACGACCATCACCATCGTCATGAAGCTGGCCTTCGCCCGCCCCCGGCCGACGACTGACGTGATCGGGGCGATCAGCCACAGTTTCGCGTTCCCCTCCGGCCACACGCTCAATACCACGGTGTTCGCGGGCCTCATCGGCCTGTTGCTGTGGCGGTCGTGGACGGCTGCCGGGGCCAGGGTCGCGATCGTCGCGGGTTGGCTGGTTGTCAGCGTGGCGATGGCCGCCAGTCGGGTCTATCTCGCGGATCACTGGTTCACCGACGTCATCGGGGGACTGGTCGCGGGCATGGGGATCCTGGCCGCCGCGGTGCTGGTGCGCCGGACGATTCGCCACCTCCGGGGAAACCCGACCCCGGTGGGCGCCGCTCCCGAGCGGCAGGAATAGCACCGTGCGCGGGCCGCGTTGTTGCCGGTATGAGCAACGAACGCGAGGCGGGTCCCGTGCGGACCATCGGATTCATCGGCAGCGGCAACATCGGTTCCACCGTCGCCCGGTTGGCGGTCGCCGCCGGCTACGACGTGGTGATGAGCAATTCGCGGGGCCCCGAGACGCTCGGCGGGCTGGTGGCCGAGCTCGGACCCCACGCCCGGGCGGCTGACGTTCCGGCCGCGGCCACCGCCGGAGACGTCGTGGTGGTCACGGTTCCGCTCTACGCCATCCATGCCCTCCCGCCCGCCGCCTTCGCCGGCAAGCTCGTCATCGACACGTGCAACTACTACCCGGGGCGTGACGGCGAGATCCAGGAATTGGAGGAGGAGGTCATCACGACCAGCGAACTCGTCCAGCGACACCTCGCGGGGGCGACGGTCGTCAAGGCCTTCAACAACATCGGGTTCAGGGCGCTCGGCGCGCTCGCCAGGCCCACGGGTGATCCCGACCGCACGGCGCTGCCCATCGCCGGCGACGACGACCGGGCGAAGGCCACGGTGATCGAACTGCTCGACTCGCTCGGCTACGACTCGGTCGACGCCGGGCGACTGGCCGAGGGCTGGCGCGCGCAGCGGGACACGCCCGTCTACGTCCAGCCCTACGCCGACCTCGGCGGTGACAACCCGGAGCCCCGCCCCGCCGGGTCGACGCTCATCCGTGAACTGCTCGCGAAGGCCCGGCGCTACCGCGACATGTGAGGCGGGGGCGCCGGGGCCTTCGGAGTCGAGCCGAGGTTCAGGGGCGGGTTGATTCGAAGTGGATGAACCCGGCGAATTCGCCGTTCCACCAGGCGATGTTCTTCCTGACGTCGAAGCCGTGGTAGTAGGTGTAGTTGTACTCGGCGACGTCGATCGTGCCGTTGGGGTGCACGGCGGTCACGTAGGCGACGTGGCCGGCGTATCCGCTGGTGCGCCAGGCGATCGACCCGACGCTCGGGTGGGTGTCGACGGGGATCCCGAGGGCCTGGGCGGCGGCGCCCCACTGCACGGCGTTGCCGAAGTGCACGCTGGTGCCGCGGTCGGTGTAGTTGTTGACGAAGTCCGACCACGCCGTGCGGCTGCGCACCATGTAGGCGGCGTAGGACACGCATTCACCCCAGTAGAAGCCCCACGGGTCGACGCCGCCGTAGTTCGGGACGCTGCTGTAGCTTCCGGGCGTCCAGCTGCTGCCGTTGTAGCCGCGGCTGGACGAGCGTGACGTCGAATACGACGCGTTGCTCGCGTTCCGGGCGTTGGCTGCGGCCTGGGCCGCGGCCTGGGCGGCGCGTTGGGCGGCGAGCGCGGCGGCACGGCGGGCCGCGGCGGCCTTGGCCGCACGTTCCCGAGCCGCACGTTCCGCGGCGGCCTTGGCGGCCGCGACCTGCTTGTCGACCTTCGCCTTCTGCGCCTTGAGTGACTCGTTGGTCTGCTGCTTGGCCTGCAGCTGCGCCTTCGCATCCGCGGCGGCGGCGGCCCGCAGCTTGACCGTGGCGGCCACGGCGTCCGCCGCTGCCTGCGCCTCCTGCTGCAGCGTCTGGGTGACCGCGAGGTGAGCGCTGGCCGCCTGGCGCTTCTCGTCGACCGCAGTGGTGGCCCGCGCCTGCGCCTGCTGGGCGGCCACCAGTTCCTTCTGCAGTTCGGTGAGCCGCAGCTGTTCGGTCTGGGTCATCGTGAGGGCCTCGGTGGCCCACTGGATGCGGTTGTTGACGTCGCCCACCCCGAGGTTGGTCGTGAGCACGGCCAGCTGCTGCAGCTGGCTGTTCTGCTGGGTGTTCTGGTTGAGGCTCAGGGCGACGAGGCTGCGTTGTTCGGTGAGGTGCTGCTGGCCGATGCGCACCGCGGCCTGAGTGGTGGCGAGCTGCTGCTCGGCGGCCTGGAGAGCGGTGGCCATCTGCTGGTCGCGCACCTCGGCGGCGTCCTTCGCCGCCGTCGCCCGGGCCAGCAATTGCTGCTGGGCCTTGAGGGTCGCCTCCGACTCGGCGAGCTTCTGGGTCGCCGAGTCGACGGTGGTCGCGGCCTGGCTGAGGGCCTTGTTCGACGTCGCGATGGCGGCGGCCAGTTGCTTCTGGCGGTCGGTCAGTGAGTTGGCCGACGCGGGAGCAACCGTCATCAGGGCGAGAGTCACGGCGACAGCCGAGGCGCAGATGCCGCGCCACGCGGCCCGGAAGACCGGGAGACGCCCGACCGCGCCGTCGAGGTGTGTGCGCATGCCGATCCTTTCGGTGCTGGTCTGCCACAGATGCGTCAACGCCCTCTGCGGCACTGCCCGCGCATGGTAAGCACCGCTCGAAGGCCCACATCAAGCAGAACGACGGCTCCACGCGGGGTCGCGCATCAACCTTCACTTGAGACTCGAGGATTGAGGGGCTCGCGGCGTCGATCCCCCCGGCACCTCGACCGGACCACTCAGGTGAGGGTTTCCCGCGCCCGCGCCTGCTCGACCAGCCGCTCCTTCTGTTCTCTGGTTCGCATCAGTTCGGCGATGTGGGCGGCCTTCTCGGCCTTCACCTCGGCCAGCGCCGCCCGCTCCTCGGCTTCCGCCGCGGCAGTGTCGATGTCACCATCCTCCACCTTGACCTCGATCTCGTCACGCTGCACTTTGGCGTCGTCGGCGACCGCCTTCTCGACAGTGTCGATCGTGTCGGCCAGCGACGCTCCGCAGGGACCCCGAACTCATCTCGGCGGCGAGTTGCTCGCGCATGTCGAACGGGTCCCAGTCGGGTTGGGGCCATCCGAGATCCATGTCGATCATCGTCTGAGCAAGGATCTCGGTGATCGCCAGGCGCGAGTACCACTTGCGGTCGGCGGGAATGACGTACCACGGGGCCCACTGCGTCGACGTGCGCTCGAACACCGCCTGGTAGGCCTCCTGGTAGGCGTCCCACTTGCCTCGCGTGCGGATGTCGTTGCGGCTGAACTTCCAGCGCTTGTCCGGACGGTCGAGACGCTCCATGAGCCGGGCGCCCTGCTCGTCCCGCGAGACCAGCAGCGCGAACTTCAGCACGACGGTGCCCGAATCCACGAGGTCCTTCTCGAACTTGTTGATCTCGTCGTAGCGCTGCTCCCACACGTCGCGCGGTGCGAGGTCGTCGACCCGCACGACCAGCACGTCCTCGTAGTGGCTGCGATCGAACACGCCGATCAACCCAGGGCGCGGCAGGCCCCGGCGGATCCGCCAGAGGAAATGGTGCTTGAGTTCCTCCTCGGTGGGCGGTCCGAACGAGTGCAGCGCCACGCCCTGCGGGTCGACCATCGACATCACGTGCCGGGTGACACCACCCTTCCCCGCCGTGTCGAGGCCCTGGACGACGCACAGCACCGACCGGGTTGCCGCCGAGCCGCCCCTCGGCGAACAGCCGTTCCTGGAGTTCCGACAGCAGCGCGCCCCGCTCCCTGCTGAGGGCCTTCCCGTCGGACTTCCCGCCGTGGAAGCCCGGCTTGCCATGGCGGTCGAACCCGTCCAGTGAGAAGTGCGGCCCCACCCGGAGCAGGTCTCGCGGATCGTCGCGCCAACCGTTGCCCTTGCCCATGTCTCCTCCTCGAGATGTGCCGGTGGTTCCCGACCATCCTGTCACCGCGGTGACGCGGCGCTTGCAGGGTCACCACGGCGCGAGCGGTGCCTAGGATCGGCTCATGCCGGAGGGCGATGCGGTCTGGCGGGCGGCGCGGCGGTTGCACGACGCGCTGGCCGGGCGCGAGATCACGATGTGGGAACTGCGCTGGGGTCAGTTGGGCGGCTCCGACCGGCGGGGGCGCACCACGATCGAGGTCGTGCCGCGGGGCAAGCACCTGCTGCAACGCCTCGACGACGGCTGGACCCTGCACTCCCACCTGCGGATGGAGGGGCGGTGGGCGGTCGTCGCGCCCGGGCGGTTCGGCGCCCGTGAGCGATCGGATCCGTCCGTCCGGGCGCTGCTCGGATGCTCGTCGGCGGTTGCTATCGGACGCCGGCTCGGGATGCTCGACCTCGTTCCCACCGCGCGCGAGTCCGAGGTGGTCGGACATCTCGGCCCCGACCTGCTGGGCTCCGACTGGGACGCCGGACGGGCGAGCGCCAACCTGACCCGGCACCCGGGTCGCACCCTGGGGGCGGCACTGCTCGACCAGACGAATCTCGCGGGTATCGGCACGATGTGGTGCGCGGAGATCTGCTTCCTCGAACGGGTGTCCCCGTGGACGCCGGTGGGCCGCCTGGACACGGGCGCCCTCGACGGGATCCTCGACCGGGCCCGCCGGCTGCTCACGGCCACCCTCGCGTACCGGGAATCGGTGTCGACGGGCAACCCGCGGCGTCCCCTGTTCGTCCATGGGCGGGCGGGTCGGCCGTGCCCCCGCTGTGGCACGGCGATCACCACCGCCGAGGTCGGGGAGGCCCCGAGGCGGCGGGTGCTGCACCACTGCCCGCACTGCCAGATGGCGCCGGCCGGAACCTGAGGCGTGCCCCCCGCCGTCCACGGGCCGACGGGGGGTGGTTGGGCGGGCGTTGCGCACCTAGCCTGTCGGCAACACCGGAGGAGGATCCATGCCCGACGACCGACTGCCCTACCGCCTGCTCACCGGCACCGACGACCGCGCGTTCTGCGAGAAGGTGAGCGCGGCGATCGCCGACGGCTACGTTCTGCACGGCTCGCCCGCCGTCACCTTCGACGGCGCGAAGGTCGTCACCGCCCAGGCCGTGGTGCTGCCCGCGGGGGTGCGATGAGCGGCCCCGACACTCGGGCGGTGCGGGTCGGCGTCGAGCGCAGCCGGTTCCAGGAGACGTCCGAATCGCTGTTCCTGACCTCGGGCTACGTCTACGACCGCGCCGAGGACGCCGCCGCCGCCTTCGACGGCACCGTCGAGCGCTACACCTACTCGCGGTTCACCAACCCGACAGTCACCGCGTTCGCGGAGCGCCTCGCCGACATGGAGGGCGCCGAGGCCTGCTTCCCCGTTGCCAGCGGCATGGCCGGGGTGTTCGGCGTCCTCGTCGCGCTGCTCGGCCAGGGAGACCGGGTGGTGGCCAGCCGGAACCTGTTCGGCTCGTGCTATTCGGTGCTGTCGGACATCCTGCCGCGGTTCGGGGTCGTCACCGAGTTCGTCGACGGCACCGACCTCGACCAGTGGGCCGACGCGTTGCGGCGTCCCGCCAAGGCAGTGTTCTTCGAGTCGCCGTCGAACCCGATGCAGGAGATCGTCGACATCGGGGCGATCTGCGAGCTGGCGCACGCGGCGGGGGCGCTGGTCATCGCCGACAACGCGATGGCCAGTCCCGCGGTGCAGACCCCGACCCGCCTCGGTGCCGACATCGTGGTGTATTCGACCACCAAACACATCGACGGGCAGGGCCGCACCCTCGGCGGTGCCATCCTCGGCCCG
The DNA here is from genome assembly GCA_963798885.1 of uncultured Actinomycetota bacterium. Taxonomy (GTDB): domain Bacteria; phylum Actinomycetota; class Actinomycetes; order Propionibacteriales; family Propionibacteriaceae; genus JAJYQH01. The sequence goes on from CAWCUX010000016.1 coordinate 126,967, forward strand.
GCCGACATCGTCAACGGCCCGGTCAAGGCGCTGATCCGCAACACCGGGCCGACGATGAGCCCCTTCACCGCGTGGGTAGCGCTCAAGGGGCTGGAGACCCTGCGGCTACGCGTGGCCCACGCCAGTGCCACGGCGTTGGCGGTGGCCCGCAGCCTCGAGGCGCATCCGCGGGTGGCGTGGGTGCGTTACCCCCACCTCGAGTCGCACCCGCAGTACGAGCTGGCCCGCCGGCAGATGAGCGCCGGCGGCACCATCGTGACGTTCTCGCTCGAGGGTGGACGACCGGAGGCGTTCGCCGCGATCAACGCGCTGACAAGCTTCGACATCTCGAACAACTTCGGGGACGCCAAGTCGCTGGTGACCCATCCGGCCACGACGACCCACCATCGGATCGGCCCCGAGGCGCGGGCCCGGGTGGGGATCACCGAGGCCACCGTGCGGCTGTCGATCGGACTCGAGGATTCCGCCGACCTCATCGCCGACCTGGACGCGGCGCTCGGCTGAGGCCCAGGAGCCTCGTCTGAGCGCCGCGAACGACGTCCGGGGGCGGCCGGACAGCCACCCCCGGGACGGGTCAGTGCTTGACCATGCCGTGCGGGTCGATCACGAACTTCTTCGCGGCTCCCTTGTCGAAATCGGCATAACCGCTGGGCGCGTCGTCGAGGCCGATCACGGTGGCGTTGACGGCCTTGGCGATCTGGGCCTTGTCGGACAGGATGAGGTTCATCAACTGACGGTTGTACTTCTTCACCGGGCATTGGCCCGTGGTGAAGGAGTGCGACTTCGCCCAGCCGAGTCCGAGACGAACTCCGATCTGACCGATCTTGGCAGCCTCGTCGACAGCTCCGGGATCACCGGTGACGTAGAGGCCGGGGATGCCGAGTCCGGCACCGGCACGGGCGATCGTCATGATGTCGTTGAGCACGGTGGCCGGTGCCTCGGCGGCGGCGTGACCGTGTCCGCGGGCCTCGAATCCCACCGCGTCGACGGCGGCGTCCACCTCGGGTTCGCCGACGATCTCGGCGATGAGGTCGGGCAGTGCCCCGCCGGTCGACAGATCGACGGTTTCGCATCCGAAGCTGCGAGCCTGCTCCAGGCGGTCGGGGTTCATGTCACCGACGATGACCACGGAGGCGCCGAGCAACTGGGCCGAGTGCGCCGCCGCGAGGCCGACAGGACCCGCGCCCGCGACGTAGACCGTCGAACCGGTCGTCACCCCGGCGGTGTAGGCGCCGTGGTAGCCGGTCGGGAAGATGTCGGACAACATGGTGAGGTCGAGGATCTTCTCGAGGGCCTGGTCGCGATCGGGGAACTTCAGCAAGTTGAAGTCGGCGTAGGGGATCATGACGTATTCGGCCTGGCCACCGAGCCATCCGCCCATGTCGACGTAGCCGTAGGCGGCTCCAGCCCGGGCCGGGTTGACGTTGAGGCAGACGCCGGTCTTGCCCTCGTTGCACATCCGACAACGTCCGCAGGCGATGTTGAACGGCACCGAGCAGATGTCCCCGGCCTTGACGAACAGCACGTCCTCGCCGACCTCGACCACCTCTCCGGTGATCTCGTGGCCCAGCGTCTGGCCGACGGGGGCGGTGGTGCGTCCGCGCACCATGTGCTGGTCGGATCCACAGATGTTGGTGGTGACGAGCTTGAGAATCGCCGCGTGCGGGGCCTTCTGCGGGATCCCGAAATGGTCGGCGACCTCCTTGGGGATCTCGAGCTTCGGGTAGTCGAACGACTCGACCGAGACTTGGCCGGGGCCCTTGTAGACGACGACGCGGTTGGACTTGCCCATCGTGGACTCCTTTGGTTGGGTGCCTGGCCCGAAGGAGCAGAAACTGCTGGGTGATGGGATGAACAGCAGAGAAAATCACATCCTGACGGGTCAGGCGTGGACTTCTTCCAGTCTCGACCCGTGCGGGGGACGGCCGGCGGCCACTGAAGCCGGTCTCACCCCAACGGGTGTGACAGCCTCAGCCCATCGGCCCACCCGCGTCACGGCACTGGGCGCACACGCCGGTGAGCTCGAGGGTGTGCCGCACGTCGCTGAAGCCCTGCTCCGCGGCCACCCGGCCCGCCCAGGACTCGACCCCGGGCCCCTCGATCTCGACGGCGCGCCCGCACAGCCGGCAGACGAGGTGGTGATGATGCCCGGCGACGGCACAGCGTCGATAAACCTGCTCGCCGTCGTCGGTGCGGATCGAGTCGACGACCCCCTCGGAGGCGAGCATCGCCAGGGTGCGGTAGACGGTGGCGAGGCCGACCTCGACCCCCTCCCCGCGCAACAGGTCGTGGATCTGTTGCGCGGAACGGAAGTCGTCGAGGCCGGCGAGGGCATCGGCGACGGCGGCCCGTTGCCGCGTTTGGCGCGCCATCACGCCGCACCCGCCACGCGGACGTCGTCACGCAGGTCCGGATGTGGGTCGAGGGTCGGGTCGGGTCGGCGTCGATGCTGCTGCACGGTGTTGGTCGCGCCGTACAGGAGGATCGCCAGGACGACGATCGTCGCTCCCGGGGGCAGGTCGTACCAGTAGGTGAGCCCGAGCCCCACGACGCTCACGACCGCGCCGATGAGGCTGGCCAGGGCCATCGTGCGCGCGAACGAGCGGGTGACCACCTGGGCGGTCGCCACGGGAACGATCATCAACGCCGACACCAGCAGCAGCCCGACCACCCGCATCGACACGGTCACGGTGAGCGCGGCCAGCGCGGCGAGCACCGAGGTGAGCATCTGCACCGGCAGACCGCTGGCGCGGGCGAACTCCTCGTCGTGGCTCACCGCGAACAGCAGGGGACGCAGCCCGAGCCCCACGAGCACCACGAGGCCGGTGAGCGCCGACGTCCACAGCAGGTCGGTTCCCGACACGGTCGCGATCGAGCCGAACAGGTAGTTCATGAGGTTGGCGCTGGTGCCCCCGGCGATCTTGATGAGCAGGACGCCGCCCGCGATGCCGCCGTAGAACAGGATCGCCATCGCGACGTCGCCGGTGATCCGGCCCCGTGCGCGTACCCATTCGATGCCGACCGCACCGAGGACGGACACGACCACCGCGCCGGGCAGCGCCAACGCTTCGGGGGTGGCCAGTCCGGCGAGACTGCCGGCCAGCCAGCCGGCGGCGACACCGGTGAGGGCGATGTGTCCGATGCCGTCGCCCAACAGGGCGAGCCGCCGCTGCACCAGGTAGGTGCCGATGATCGGGGCGGTCGCGCCGACCAGCAGTGCGGCCAGGAGGGCCCGCTGCATCAACGGTGAGCTCAGCAGGTCGATCATTCCCCGTCTCCGATCATGTCGAACTCCAGTGCGCCGGTGGTTTCCTCGCGTGCGGGGTGCCCGTGCGGGTGCTCGTGCCACGGGCCGGCATGCTCGGTGCGCGCCGGAGGCGGCGGGCCGTCGTGCACCACGCGCCCGTGCCGCAGCACGACCGCCCGGTCGAGCATGGCGCGGAAAGCCTCGGTCTCGTGCAGCACCGCCACGACAGCGGTGCCGGTGCGGCGCATCGCGTCGATCGTGTCGACGAACGCGTCGATCGTGCCGAGGTCGATCCCGGTCGTGGGCTCGTCGAGCAGCAGCAGGTCGGGTTCACGCACCAGCGCCCGGGCGATGAGCACCCGCTGGTGCTGGCCCCCCGACATCTCCTGCACGGGCTGGCGGGCCCGGTCGGCCATGCCCATCCGCTCGAGCGCCGCCATGGCGCGGTCGTGAGACGCGCGGCGCCAGTGCCCGGGCGACAGTAGCCCGGCGCGCACCACCTCGAGGGCGGTCGCCGGAACTCCGGTGTGGGCCGGTTTGCGTTGCGGCACGTAGCCGATGCGAGGCCACGGGGTGGCGTGCCCGAGGGGTTCCCCGAACAGTCGGACCCGACCGGAGGCCAGAGGGATGACGCCGAGCGACGCCCGCACCAGCGTCGACTTTCCCGACCCGTTGGCCCCGAGCAGCGCCACGACTTCACCGGGCTGGACGCTCAGCGACACGTCGTGGAGGATCCGCAGTCCGCCGAGGACGACGTCGACGGCCTCGACGTCGAGCACGGGTTGCGTGGTGGTCATGGGTCGGCCTTCCGTGGTGGGGAGGCGGGCGTCGCCGTTCGTGGTCACGAGCAGCCGAGCCCGGAGCGCAGGGTGGCGAGATTGCCTTCGGCGGCGCTGATGTAGTCGCCGCCGGAGGGCGCGCCGAGAATCACCGAGAGTTCGGCCGTCGTGACGTGCAGGCTGCCGGCGATCACGTCGGCGATCTTCGCGTTCGACGTGTCCGCGAAGAAGATCGTCGTCACCCGGTCGGCGGCCGCGATCTTCTCGACCTCCACGATCCGTGCCGGCGACGGCTCGGTGTCCTCGTCGACCCCGGAGACTCCGACCTGGGTGAGTCGGTATTGGTCGGCGAGGTAGCCGAACGCGGGATGGGTGACGACCATGGTGCGGGTCGTGCAGTGGGCGAGCCCCGATCGGTAGTCGGCGTCCAATACCTCGAGCCGGCTGTCCAACCTGGCGACGTTCGTCGCGTAGGTGTCCTTGCCCGCGGGGTCGAGGGTGCTCAGCCGGGCGGCAACGGCGTCCGCGATCTTCCGCATGTTCGTCGGGTCGAGCCACACGTGCGGGTCGATGCCCCCGGCGGTGGCCGGGCCGGTGCTGCCGTCGACGGCCGGGCGGGTGGTGATGAGGTCCGCGACGTCGATCGATGCCTTGGGGGGTGCGGCCTTGACACCGTCGTCGACCGCGGCGGCCAGCGTCCGGATGGAGACGACAAGGTCGCTGCGGCCCAGGGAGGCCACCTGCTGGGGCGAGAGCTCGTATCCGTGCGGCTCGGCCCCGACCGGCACGAGCGTGTCGACGGCAACCCGCTCACCACCGACCTGCTCGATGACCCACGACAGGGGGTACAGCTCGCCCACCGCGTGCACGGCCACGGCCCCGGACCGGGGCGACGTCGCCGCGGGCGACCCGCACCCGGTCACGACCAGCGATATCACGGCGGCGGGGACCGCCCAGAGGAGTCTCTTCATGACAATGATTCTCAATCTAATTGAGAATCATTGTCAAGTCGATGCCACGGGTCCGCCGAGCCGCGTCGCCGCGGAGGACGGGTCGGGCGCCGGTAGGCCGCGGCCGGGCCGGCTCGTGCCTCAGCGGCGTGGTTGGACGGTGTCTCAGCTGCGGCGGGCGTCGCGCATCCGACGCAACTGGTGCGGCAGGCTCGCCAGTCCGGTGACCGGGCGGTAGCGGTTGGAGGCCTCGGTGAGCGCGCGCAACTCGTCGTTGGTGAGCTCGAGGTCGGCCGCGGCCGCATTGCTCTCGAGTTGGGCCACGCTCGAGGCTCCCGGAATGGCGACGACGGCCGGGTGGCGCAGCGTCCATGCCAGGGCCACCTGCGCCGGCTTGGCCTGGTGGGACGCCGCGACGTCGCGCAGGGTGTCGATGAGCGGCGCCGACGCGGCGAGGTTCTCGGGCAGGAAGTGCGGGTTGGCCGCGCGGATGCCGGTGAGCCGGTCGCCGGGTCCGTACTTGCCCGACAACAACCCCTGCGCGAGCGGGCTGTAGGCGATGACCAGGCGTCCTTCGGAGGCGGCGAACGGCAGAAGGTCGGATTCCGGGTCGCGGCACACGAGGCTGTACTGCACCTGGTTCGACACGACGACCGGGGCCTGCCCCGATGCCAGCTCCGAATGGGAGAACGCCTCGGCGAGCGCGTGATCGGCGGCCTTCCATCGCTCGAGTGAGTAGTTGCTGACACCGACGGCGCCGATCAGGCCCACGTCGAGCAGCGCCTGCATGCCGCGCATCGTCGTGGGGTCTTTGACCACCGGGTTCGACTGGTGCACCTGATACAGGTCGATACGCCCAACGCCCAGCCGACTGGCGCTGCCGACCGCGCGTTGCTCCACCACCGGGGCGGTCGGCATGACGGGGAACACTTTGCTCGCGACGACCAACCGGTCGATATCGGCGTCGGCGCGGCGCAGCGCACGGCCGAGGATCCGTTCGCTGCGACCGAAGCCGTAGATCTCGGCGGTGTCGAACAGGGTGATCCCCAACTCGAGCGCTCGGGCGACGATCGCCGCGGCCTCGCGGGCGTCGTAGTCGTTGCCATAGCCCCACTCGCGGGACCCGAACTGCCAGGTGCCCAGGCCGATTCTCGATACTTGCTTGCCCGTGGGCGATTCGACGTACTTCATGGCCCCAGCCAACACCCCCCGCCCGACTTGGACAAGGTCGCTCGGTCGGGGGTCGTGTCGGATGGGGTGGCCGTCACGTTCACGGGCAAGTGGCATCGTGCGCCGTCGGCGTCATCGGTGGGCCGATGTCACGGCACGCCCGGACGCCGGGGGTGTCGCTGCTAGGGGAGGGGTGGCGCGGTGAGGAGCCTTGTGGGAAACGGCGAAGCGGGGTTGTCGCGGGGCTGGCGTTTGCTGCGGAAACCGCGTCGCGAACGCCAGCCCCCGCAGCGAACGCCGGCCCCCCCGCAGCGGACGCCGGCCCCCCGCAGCGGACGCCGGCCCCCCGCAGCGGACGCCGGCCCCACCGCAGCGGACGCCGGCCCCACGAGACCCGCGCGGCGCGACCGCCGTGGCGCGACCGCCGTGTCGGATGCACCGGCACGTCATTCCGGGTCGCCGGGGCCTGTGCGAACCGACCTGACAGACACCCCTTGGGGGGTGTGGGCTCCGGCGTCCTCGTGGGTTCCGAGATTCGCGGCGTAGCCTTCAGGGAACAGATAGGGGACTGAATGCACCGTCTGCGTGATGGCTTTGTGCTCAGCCGGCGCTATCGCGTCTCGTACCGGATCGCCTCCGGGGGCATGGGCGAAGTGTGGTCGGGGGTCGACGAGCTCACCGGCGAGCGGGTCGCGATCAAGATCATGCGCCCGTACACCGCCGAGGAGCAGGTTTTCGCGATGCGCTTCCGCGAGGAGGCGCGGATCTCGGGTCAACTCCGTACCCCGCATGCGGTGCGGGTGCACGACTTCGGCGACCACGATGGGCTCGCCTATATGGTGATGGAACTCGTGCCCGGCACGACGATCGCCAAGCTCGTCGCCGGCGACGGTCCCCAGCGCCCGCCCCTCGTGTGGTCGGTCGTCGCGCAGGTCTCCGACGCGCTGGCCGCGGCCCACGGTCGCGGCATCATCCACCGCGATGTGAAGCCCAGCAACATCCTCATCACTTCCGATGGGCTCGTGAAGCTCGGCGACTTCGGCATCGCCCACGCCGCCGACGCCATCGTCGAGACACGGATGGGGGAGGTGCTCGGCACCCCCTCCTATTTCAGCCCCGAACAGGCCGAGGGCAAGGACGCCACCGCGGCGAGCGACCTGTACGCGCTCGGCATCGTCGCCCACGAGATGCTCACGGGCCGCAAGCCGTTCGCCCGTGACACCCCCATCGCCACCGCGCTGGCGCACCTCATGTCTCCGCCTCCCGACCTGCCCGATACGGTGCCGTCGTCGCTGGCCTTCGTCGTGCGGGCATGCCTCGAGAAGGATCCGCGGAACCGGCCGGCGTCCGCCCTGGTGCTGCGCGACATGGTGCGGTCGGCGGTCGCCGCCGCCGGGCTCGACCCGCAGCCGAGACCGGCGATGACGGCCCGGGCCCTGGCGCTGCAGGCGTGAGCAACATACCCATGGGGGTATAGTTGCCCGAGTTGGGACATCCGATGTCCCTCCCAGCAGCGATCCAGGAGGAGTTCATATGTGCCACGCGGTCAGGTGCAAGGTCTGCGGCAAGACGACGTGGGCCGGTTGTGGTCAGCACATCTCGATGGTCAAGGCGTCGGTGCCCAAGAACCAGTGGTGCAACGGCAAGCACACCGCCGACGAGATCGCGGCCGCCAAGGCCGCCAGTGGAGGGTTCTTCAGCAAGCTGTTCGGTCGCTGAGCGACCGCGACGAGACGGCGGCGGGACGGCGGCTCCGACCGCCGTCCCGCCTGTCCGGCTGCCGCGATGCCCGGGCGACGGCATTCAGCGCGGATCATCGCCCGGACGATCCCGCAGCATGAGCAGCGGTTTTGACGCCCGACGCGGCAGGCCTGCGACCGTCACGTCCCACGACGACTCGAGCAGGTCGAGCGCGAGTCCCCGGTCGGCGTCCGGATGCTCGAGGCGCAGCGAGATCCAGTGCCGTTTGTTCATGTGATAGGCGGGCACGATCCAGTCGTGCTCACCGACGAGCGCGGCGTTGAGGTCGGGATCGCCCTTGAGATTGACCAGTACCTCACCGCGCCGGTCGGGGATCACCATCGCGAACCATCGGTCGGCCACCCACAGGATCAGGCAGTCCCAGGCCTCGCGGTCCTCGATCCGGACGCCCGGAAGCTCGGCCGCCGCCGAGAGCAGCCAGCCGAGCCCCGCGTCGTGCGCCATCCCGGTGTCAGTGCCAGGCGCCGCGCCAACGGGCCGGCTGCCACGGCGCGTCCGATGATGCGATACCCAGTTCGTGCGCGGCGCGCAACGGCCAATTGGTGTCGCGCAGCGCCTCGCGGGCGAGCAGGACGACGTCGGCGCGGCCCTGCTCGAGGATCTCCTCCGCCTGGGCAGACTCGGTGATCATGCCCACCGCGGCGGTGGCGACACCGGCCCCCTCGCGGATCCGCTCGGAGAACGGCACCTGATAACCCGGACCGGCAGTGATCCGGGCCTGGGCGACGCCGCCGCTGGACACATCGATCATGTCGACGCCCAGCTGCTTCAACCGGGCGGCGAGGCGCACCGAGTCGTCGAGCTGCCAACCGTCGTCGCGCCAGTCGACCGCCGACAGGCGCACGATCACCGGCAGGTCGTCGGGCCATTCGGCCCGCACGGCGCGGGCCACCTCGCGGACGAGGCGGGTGCGTCCGTCGAAGTCGCCACCCCAGCGGTCGGTGCGGGTGTTCGACAGCGGCGAGTAGAACTGATGCAGCAGGTAGCCGTGGGCGGCGTGCACCTCGACCGCGTCGAAGCCGGCCTCGCGAGCGCGCCGGGCGGCGGTCGCGAACGCGTCGACGACCCCGTCGATCTCGTCGTCGGTGAGGGCGTGCACGGGGTGGGTCCCTTCGACGCCGTCTTCGGCCCGATCAGTGGGACCGACCACCTGCCAGCCGCCCTCGGACGCCGGCACGATGCCTGGTGTCTCGGTGGGCCACCAGCGCACGGTGCTGGCCTTGCGTCCGGCATGGGCCAACTGGATCCCCGTGGCGGCGCCCCGGGAATGCGCGAAGTCGGTGATCCGACGCCAGGCCCGCACCTGGTCGTCGTTCCAGATGCCGGTGTCCTCGGGGCTGATCCGCCCCTCGGGGGTCACGGCAGTGGCCTCGGTCATCACCATGCCGAAGCCGCCGACGGCCAGGCTGCCGTAGTGCACCACGTGCCAGTCGTTGGGGACGCCGTCACGGGCGTCGACGGCGTACTGGCACATCGGTGAGACCCAGGCGCGGTTGCGCACGGTGAGGCGGCGCAGGGTGATCGGCCGGAACAGGAGGGGCAGGTCGGAAATCGTCGTTGTCACAACTGTTCACTGTAGTCATGCGCCCCACGCCGACCGAATCGGTGCCCTGGGGGGCCGATCACCCGCGCCGTCATCGGATCACCAGGCGTACGCCTCGGGAGCCTCGCCACCGGGGCCGGGGAAGATCTCGTCGAGGCTCGCCAGCGCCGCGTCGTCGAGGGTGATGTCGAGGGCGCGCAGGGCCCCCTCGAACTGGTCCATCGTGCGCGGGCCGATGATCGGACCGGTGACGCCCGGCTGATGCAGCAGCCAGGCCAGGGCCACCTCGCCCGGCTCCTGGCCGCGGTCGGCGCAGAAGTCCTCCCACCGCTGAAGTTGCGGCTTGATCGCCTCGACCCGCTGTCGGGTGCGCTCGTCGTAGCGGCGGTCACCGGCACGGTCCTTCGCGAGCACCCCGCCGAGCAGCCCGCCGGCGAGCGGAGACCACGGGATCACCCCGAGCCCGTAATGACGGGCGGCCGGCAGCACCTCGAGCTCGATCTGGCGGGCCGCCAGGTTGTAGAGCGACTGCTCGCTCACCAGGCCCAGCGAGTGGCGCGACCGGGCGGCCTCGGATGCGGCCGCGATGTGCCAGCCGCCGAAGTTCGACGAGCCGACGTAGAGGATCTTGCCCTGGGCGACCAGGGTGTCCATCGCCTGCCACAGCTCGTCCCACGGCGTCTGCCGGTCGATGTGGTGCATCTGGTAGAGGTCGATGTGGTCGGTCTGAAGCCGCTTCAGCGACGCATCGACGGCCCGACGGATGTTCAGGGCCGACAATTTGGAGTCGTTTGGCCGGTCGGACATGTTGCCGTAGACCTTGGTGGCCAGCACGACCTCGTCGCGGCGTCCGGTCTGCTGGAACCAGCGCCCCACGATCTCCTCGGTCCAGCCGCGGTGCTCGACCCCGCCGTAGACGTTGGCGGTGTCGAAGAAGTTGACGCCCTCGTCGAGGGCTCGACTCATGATCGCGTCGGCGTCGGATTCCTCCGTGTGGGGTCCGAAATTCATGGTTCCCAACACCAGCCGCGAGACCGCCAGGCCGGTGCGGCCCAGGTGCGTGTATTGCATGGTTGTCCTTTCCGCGTGGTCGGTTTGTTCGATCCTCCCGCCCCCGTGGGGACGCTGTCCAGCCCATCGGCGGGCCCGGACCGGTCGGATCAGCCGCGGTCGTCGTGCCGCGTGACGTGCTGCAGCGCGGCGGCCAGCGTGGGCTCACCGAAGTGGAAGCCGCTGGAGAGCAGCTTGCCGACACCGACCCGCTGGTTGGTGTCGATCAGCTGATCCTTGCCCTCGGACCCGAGGAGGAGGGCCGGTCCGAAGCCGGGAGTCGGCAGCACCGCCGGACGCCGCAGCACCCGGCCGAGGGCCCGGGCGAACTCCCCGGCGGTGACCGGCTCGGGGGCCACGGCGTTGACCGGACCGCTGAGGTCAGGGGTCAACAGGGCGTGCACATACGCGCGTGCCATGTCGTCGAGGCTGATCCAGCTCATCCAGGCCCGCGGGTCGGTGAGCGGGCCACCGGCGCCGGCGAGGAACAGTGGCAGCATCGGCTGCAGCGCACCTCCCCCTTCGCTGAGCACGATGCCCGTGCGCAGGAACACGGTGCGCCCGTCGGCGGGGCGCGCGGCCGCCTCCCACTCGCGCACGACCTCGGCGAGGAAGCCATCGCCGGGGTCGGACTCCTCGGTGAGCAGTTCGCCGGGACGTCGGGCTCCGTAGACGCCGATGCCCGAGGCCTGAACCAGCACCTGATGGCGTCCGGACCGGGCGATGGACTCGGCGATGGTGCGGGTGCCCTCGACCCGGGAGCTGAGGATCCGCCGCTTCTTGGTGGCGGTGAACCGGCCGCCGATGCTCTCTCCGGCCAGGTGGACGACGGCGTCGGCCCGCGCCATGGCGTCCTCGTCGATGGCGCCCCCGCCCGGGGTCCACTGCACCTCGGCCTGCGATCGTGGCTCATGACGCACCAGCCGGGTGACCTCGTGGCCGCCGCTGGTGAGCAGCGCGGTGACCTGGGTTCCGATGAGCCCCGACGCCCCGCTGACCAGCACCCGCAGCGGCGGCGATTGCAGGCGGGCGTGCAGGGCGAGGTCCGCCCGCAGTTGGTGTTCGCGGAAGGCGAACAGTCGTCGCAGTTCGCGGGTGGCGATCGTCTCGTCGATGCTGGTGGGGATCGGGGGCAGCTCCCACTGCACGCGGTCTGTGATCGTCGTGCCACCGCCCGGAGCGTCTTCGAAGTGATGCTCGTGGCGCCAACTGCGGAACGGCCCGCTCACCTGTTCGTCGACGAACAGCCGGCCCTCCTCGAACTCGACGTGGCGAACCCGCCACTGGGCGCCGACGCGGGACACGGGACCGGCGAGCATCGGATGCGAGATGCGCAACAGTAGCTCCGAGCCGGGGTTGATGCCGTCGCTGGGGCCCTCGAGCAGGGTGGCCATGCCGGGCGGGGTGAGTCGCACGAACCCCCCGGGACGGGTGTGCCACGCGAACACCTCGTCGCGCGGGTGCGGGTAGTGGCTGACGTGTTCGAAGATCGGCATGGGGGCCCTTTCGCTCGTTCTCGTGAACCTGGGTGATGAGGCGTCACCGGGCACAACGCCCGGATGGCCTCGTGTCATGTCACTGGCGGGGATCGATCAGGGTGATGCCTGCTGGCGAGGCCGCGTCGAACCCCGGCAGCAGGGTGGTGGCGTCGCCGAGTCGCACGACGCGCTCGACGAGCCGTTCGGGGCGCAGCCGTCCGGCCACGACGAGGTCGAGCAGCCCGGGGTAGTCGGCGGCCGCCATGCCGTGGCTGCCGAACAGGTCGAGTTCCCAGGCGATGACCCGGCTCATCGGCACCCGGGGATGGCCGGTCACCGGCGGCAGCAGCCCCACCTGGACATGGCGTCCGCGCCGCCGCAGGCTCAAGATGGCGGTGGCGCATGCCTGTTCGCTGCCGACCGCGTCGACCGAGACGTGGGTGCCGCCCGTGAGGTGCTGCACGTGCTCGGCCGGGTCGGTGTCGGGGGTGGCGAGCACGGTGTGGGCGGCGCCGATGGACGCCGCGAGATCGAGGGCGGCGCGGGTGCGGTCGATCGCGACCACGGTGGCGCCGAGAGCGACGCCGATCTGCACGCAACTGAGGCCGACTCCCCCCGCGCCGACGACGGTGAGGGTTTCGCCCGGCCGCAACCGGGCCCGCGCGGTGAGTGCCCGGTAGGCCGTGGCGACGCGGCAGCCGAGGCTCGCGGCCGCCTCGAAGCTCACCTCCTCGGGGATCGCGACGAGGTTGGTGTCGGCGGCGTGCACGGCCACCAGTTCGGCGAACGATCCCCAATAGGTGAACCCCGGCTGCTGCTGGCTCGGACACACCTGGGCCTCGCCGGCCAGGCACCACTCGCACTCGCCGCAGCCGCACACGAACGGCACCGTGACCCGGTCGCCCGGCGCCCATCGGGTGACCCCGGTGCCGACCGCTTCGACGACGCCCGCGAACTCGTGTCCGGGCACATGAGGAAGGTCGATGTCGTCGTGGCCCACCCACGCGTGCCAATCGCTGTGGCACAGCCCGGTGGCCATGACCCGCACCACGACCCCACCGTCGGGAGGGGTCGGGTCGGGAACCTCCCGCACCTCGAGGGGGCCGGCGATCCGGTCCATCACCAGTGCACGCATGGCCCCATCCTGACAGCCGCGGGCGGCGGGCCGACGGGATGGGGCCGCACGCGGGTCAGCCCTGGTTGAGTCGGGCGATCTCCTCGTCGGAGAGCACCAGGTCGGCCGCCTTGGCCGAGTCGGTGATCGACTCGGGCCGCTTGGCACCCGGGATCGGGATGACGACCGGCGACTGAGCGAGTTCCCACGCGAGGGCGACCTGCTGGGCGCTCACACCGTGGGCCGTGGCGACCTCGGCGAAGGCCGGGTGCTGCTCGGCGAGTTCCTTGGCGTCCCCGAGGCCGCCGAGCGGGCTCCACGGCAGGAACGTCAGGCCGAGTTCGGTGCAGACGTCGATCTCGGGGCGGCTGCTGCGGAACTTCGGGCTGAACTGGTTCTGCACGCTGACGAGCTTGTCGCCCAGTGCGGCGTGCGCGGCGCGGATCTGTTCCGGGTTCGCGTTCGAGAGGCCGATCATCCGCACCTTGCCCGAGTTGGCGATCTCGACGAGGGTCTCGATCACCACGTCGTAGCCCACCTTCGGGTCGGGGCGGTGGTGCTGCCACAGCGCGATCTGCTCGACGCCGAGACGCTTGAGGCTGTCGTCGACCGCCTGGCGCAGGTGCTCGGGACGGCTGTCGACGTCCCAGCCGGCACCGTCGGTGCGCACGTGGCCTCCCTTGGTGGCCAGGAACACCTGGTCGCGGACGCCGAGCTCGTCGAGGATCGACGCGATGAGCAGTTCGTTCTCACCCTGTGCCTTCGCGCCGAGCTGCTCGCCGGGCCCGTAGGCGTCGGCGGTGTCGAAGAGGGTGACGCCCGCGTCGAGGGCCGCGCGCACGGTGGCGACCAGTTGTTCGCGGGGCTGGGGGCCGGTCTGGTCGAAGGTCATCAGGCCGAGGCCGATGGCCCCGACCTCGACCCGACCCACGGTGTCGTTGCCAATGGTTCTGGTATGCATACCCCTCAGCCTATGGGGGTCCGGGCTGGCTGCGGAGGGAATAGTTCGATCGCCGAACTTATTTCGCTCGGAGCGTAGCCATGGCGCGGGTGGCGGCGGCGAGCTGGTCGGCCATCGCCATGAGCTCGCCGGTGCGCCGCTCCGACGGGTGGAATCCGCCGTGGCCGAACTCGGCGAACAGATTGAGGCCCACGCTCGCCCGGACCGCGTACATCGAGGCATTAGCGACGATCTGGCGCCAATGCTCGACGGCCCGGACGCCGTCGTTGGCGCCGTAGCCCACGAAGGCCACGGCCTTGTGCTGCCACTCGACGCCGAGGGTGTCGAAGGCGTTCTTGAAGGCTCCGGGCACGCCGTGGTTGTACTCGGGCGTCACGAAGATGTAGCCGTCGAAGGGCGCCATCGCGTCGCCCCACGCCTGCGCGGCCGGATCGTCGTACGTGCCCTTGGCCATGGCGGGCAGTGTCCGAGACGTGAACAGCGGCAGCCCGAAGTCGGCGAGTTCGACCAGCTCGAAGGTCGCGTCGTCGCGGTGGGCGAGCGTCTGTGCCACCCACGATCCGACCGAGCTGCCGGCCCGTCCCTCACGGATGCTGCCGACGACGATGGCGATCTTCATAGGACTCCTCGGAATCTGGACGGCTCCTGCGAACTCGGTCGAGTGTAGTCGCGGGGCCCACCGGCGTCCCCCGTCCGCGCGCTGGCGGGCCGGGGACGCCGGCGACGGCGCCGAACCCGCTCAGGGGCGGGAGGAGGCCGCCCTGACGAACGCCGTGATCCCCTCGGCCTCGGCCACCCGACCGGTCTCGCCGACGTAGGGCATGTGGCCGGTTTCGAAGTAGGCGTGCTCGAACCGCTCGGAGGCACCCGCGGGCAGCCGCAGGTGCGCGACCATGTCCTCGGCCGAGAAGTAGGGCGTCGCGAGGTCGTAGTAGCCGTACTCGATCCGCACCCTGAGGTGGGGGTTCGCCCGCAGCACCCGCTCGAGCTTGTCGCTGACGTTGATCGGCTTGCCCTCGAACTCCGCGTAGCTCCACTTCGTGATCGCGCTGGCGAACACCTCGTAGGGCAGGTCGAGATCCGACTCGAGTTCGCGGCGCAGGTAGTGGTGCAGCGCGGCGGCGTACGGCCCGACCAGGGCGTCGATCGACGGGTCGGCATCCATGTTCTCGGCGATTCCGGAGTGCAGGGTGCCGGTGATCCGGGCGTCGATGCGACCCACGGTGAGGCCGCGGCTGCGGAGCAGTTCGGTGCAGAACCGCCAGTGCTCGATCCGGAGATCGGCCCGTTCGACCCAATCGCGGGACAACCCGGTGAGCCGGGCCAGGATCTCGGCCACCTCGGTCCGCTCGTCGGGGGCCAGCCGTGTGCCCCGGGCCAACGCCCAGCGATAGCGCCCGGACGCGAACTCCTCGGCCTCGGTGCGCACCTCGTCCAGCGTCCGGCCGGGATGGAACCCGTAGTGGTGAGCGATCGCCGCGTAGGTGGGCAGGAAGTTGACGCAGGCCTCGTCGATGCGCAGATGCTCGAAGTCCTGGGTGCCGAAATCGAGCACGCTCGAGATGAGGACGAGGCCGTTGAGGGTCATGGAATAGCGCGACTGCAGGTGCTCCGCGACCGACACCGCCCGCGTGGTTCCGTACGATTCGCCGCACAGGAACTTCGGGCTCATCCAGCGGTCTTCGCGGGTGGTCCACAGCCGGATGAGTTCGCTCACCTGCTCGACGTCCTTCTTCCAGCCGTGATACTCGCCGGGCTTGCCGCCCTCGACAGCGCGGGTGTGCCCCGTCGACATCGGGTCGATGAACACCAGGTCGCTCGCGCGGAGCAGCGTCTGGGGGTTGTCGAGCAACCCGTAGGGGGGTGGAGTCGGGTCGTCGGGCTCGCCGAAATCGACCCGTCGGGGCCCGAGCAGGCCCATGTGCAGCCAGATCGAACTCGATCCGGGACCACCGTTGAAGACGAACGTGATGGGACGGGTGGTGACGTCGGCGTCATCGAGGGTGTAGGCCGTCACCGACATCTCGGCCCGTGGCGTCCAGCCCTTGAACGTCTCGTCAGTCACCTCCTCCTCCCGCAGCACCACCCGGCCGGTGCGAGCCGTGTAGCGCAGCTCGCCGTCCGAGGTGGACAGCGTGTGGTGGGAGGTGACCAGGCGGTCTTCGGGCTCGGGCTTCGAGGTGCCCGGGGCGGTGGGAGTCGCGGCAGGGGTGCCGGGGGTGTCGTTGCTCATGCTGGCAACCTATCCGGCACCCCTGCCGGGCACGGAGCGGGCTCAGCTCGCGGCGGCGTCCTCCGCCGCGCGCACCACCTGCCGTAGCACCGACGGGGTGAGTTCGCGGCGCGCGAGCGCCTCGCACTCGGCCTTGGCGTCGGCGTACATCATCTGCTCGGGCGGGGTCTTCTGCGTCCAGGCGCTCGGCCCGCGCAGGGCTCCCACGACGCCGAGTTCGCGGGCCACCTTGAGGTAGCGGATCGCGTCGATGACCACGCCGGCGCTGTTCTCGCTGTCCTGCACCGACAGCTTGACGTCCATCGTGATGGGCGCCCCGCCGAAGCCCTTGAGCCGCAGGTTGAGGTAGGCGACCTTGTTGTCGCGCAGGTAGGGGATGAACGTGCTCGGCCCGGCGAACAGGCTGTCCTTGGGCACCGGGATGTTGCGGATGTCGTTCTGCGACCGGATGACGTTCTCCTTCGACTTCTTCTTCGACTCGAGGCGCGTCTGCACCATCATGTTGTTGAAGTCGGTGTTGCCGCCGATGTTGATCTGCTGGTGGAACTCCACCTCGGCGCCACGGTCGAACGCGAGTTCCTGCAGCACCTGGCTGAGCACGCTGGCGCCCACCTGCGAGCGCATGTCGTCGCCGATGAGCGGCAGGCCGGCATCGATGAACTTCTGCTCCCACACGGGGTTGGATGCGATGAACACCGGGATGCAGTTGAGGAACGCCACGCCGGCGTCGATCGCGCACTGCGCGTAGAACTCGGCGGCCTCCTGCGATCCGACGGGCAGGTAGTTGAGCAGGATGTCGGCCTTGGTGTCGCGCAGCACCTGCACGACGTCGACCGCTTGGGCGTCGGCCACCCGGAATCCGTACTCCTCGGGCTGCTCACGCATGTAGTCGCTCACGCCGTCGAGGACGTTGCCCATCTGCACCACCGGGCCGGCGGGAACCTCGGGCTGGAACACGCGGGCGCAGTTCGGCGCACTGAAGATCGCCTCGCCGACCGGGCGGCCGACCTTGCGGGGGTCGACGTCGAACGCGGCGACGATGTCGATGTCGCCGGCTCGGTAGCCGCCGATGTCGGAGTGCATCACGCCGGGGATGTGCTCGGCGTCGCTGGACTTGTAGTACTCGAAGCCCTGGTAGAGCGACGAGAAGCAGTTGCCGATGCCGATGACGGCGACGCGGATCCGTTCCTGTGCCATGGAGTTGTCCTTCCTGGTCGTCGGCGCTTGGGAGCGGGACGCTCCCGGTGGGCCGTGAAGCGCCGACGTACAGCTCAGGACAGTAGATCAAGACCCGCGCCACAGACCAACGGGGGTCGCGGTGGTGGATGGGTCGGGGCCCGCCGCCGGGTCAGGCGCCGACCCGGACCCGGGCGGCGACGAGTCCCCGACGGCGCATCGTTGCCCACGAGACGTTGGCGAGGGCGACCAGCGATGTCACTCCGGCCGAGATGAAGATCGCCTGCTCGTGGGCGATGGCGCCGTAGACGCACCACATGCTCGGAAGGAGGAACGCGAGCAGGAGGAACGCGAGCGACACCCCCCGGATGTCGGTGCTGGTGACCAGTTCGCGGAGCTGGCCGAATCCGCTCGAGACCTGGGGGATCGTGATGAGCACGCCGAAGACGAGCGACCCGATCAGCGCATCGACGCCGAACAGCCCGCTCGCCAGGGCGAGGGGGAGCGCGTAGGTGCGCACCGCGCCGATGCCACGATCGCGGCGCACGAACTCGAGGACGGTGATGTTCGCGATGGTCATGATCGCGTTCGGCGTGGTGACGAGCGGGTTGCGGGTCAGCAGTCCGTGCAGCATCCACAGGACGCCGATGGCCAACAGCAACTGCCAGAAGATCAGGGAGAGACCGGCACTGGTGCGAGTGCGGCGGAGTTGGAGGAGTTGGGGAATGGCGGTGGCCACGCCCACCGCTCCACACATCCAACCCCACGCGATCGCGAAGGCCATCGGACTCCTCGGCTCAGGGGAGCCCACGCTCTCCAGCACACATGCTAGCTGACCGCGACGTCGGGTTGGACGTGTGTGCTGGACCCTGTCAGGTGGATCGGGCGCGGGTATCGTCGGAAGTGCCCAGAGCTGTGCGAAAGAGAGACGCCAATGAGCGAAGACCGCG
Source organism: uncultured Actinomycetota bacterium (assembly GCA_963798885.1). Taxonomy (GTDB): domain Bacteria; phylum Actinomycetota; class Actinomycetes; order Propionibacteriales; family Propionibacteriaceae; genus JAJYQH01. Next base: position 145,379 of record CAWCUX010000016.1, read on the forward strand.
CCGAGGCCATGAACCTCGGCCCCAACACCCCAGCGACCGAGGCTGAGAAGCTTCGGGAGGAAGAGGTCGCCGAACGGATCAACCCCGGCCCAGACGGCACCGGCGAGCCCGTTCCCGAAGACCTCGACCAGGCCGAACACCGGATGAACCTCGGCCCCGACGGCCACGACGAGCCGGTTCCCGAGGCTCTCGACGAGGCCGAACATCGGATGAACCCGGGCCCGCAAGGCTGATCCTCGACTCCCGGGCCGCCCGCCCGTCAGGGTGGGCGGCCCGGGCCATGCCCGGGCGCGCGCCGACAGTCGCCCCCGGAGCGGTGTTGGGGGCGGGGGCTATGCTCAATCCGGCCACGGTCGCGCAAGCCTGCATCACTGCACGGTCATCGCCAGGTCGGCCACCAGCCCTACATGCCACGAGAGAGTGCGAGCAGTGGACGTCTATGACCTCACCGCGGTGATCCCGTCGCACAACGCCGAAGACACCATCGGACACCTCGTCGAGGAGTTCCTCGCCATTGCCGATCTGCGCGTGCAGGTCATCGTCGTCGATGACGCCTCGAGTGACTCCACACCCCGGATCCTCGAGGATCTGATGGCTCGCCATCCCGACGTGCTGGCGAGGCTCCAGACCACCAACCGTGGGGCAGGAGTCGCCCGCAACATCGGGTTCCCGGAGGCAGCGGGGCGCTACACGATCTTCTTCGACGCCGACGATCACCTGCACCCGGAGGCCCTCGTCGCGGCCGTTCGCGAACTCGACCGCGGCGACCAGGACGTCGCCATTCTCAAGTACCGCTACGTGCGCGGCGGGCAGGATACCGACGTGGCCATGAACAGCCACGACCTGCACATCTGGGACGAGGTGCTGGGGTCGGCGTCGAGCCGCACCGTGCGGCTGTCGGAGGCGTCCGATCTGCTGCATCTCACGAACTACCCCTGGAACAAGGTGCTGCGCACCGCGACCTTCCAGGCGTCCGGACTGAGGTTCGGCACGACCCCGGTCAACAACGACATCCTCGGTCACTGGCACGTCCTGCTGTTCGCCGAGCGCATCGTGCTGATCAACCAGGACGTCTGCACGCACATCGTGCTGACCGGTGGCGGCAACCTCACCAATCGCAGTAGTCGCGATCGGCTGACGCTGTTCGACGCCCTCGACGAGACCTACGACCTCCTGCTGAGCCGGGCGGAGTTCCGTCGGCGCTACGCGCACATCTACTGGGCGAGCGTCATCAGGGTCGCCGGCTGGGCGGGCGCGCGCGTCGACGCCTCGGTGCGCGACGCGTTCGATGCCCGGCTGCAGCAGCACCTGCTGAGGATCAGGCTCACCGATTTCCACAACATCCAGGTCCGGCGGGCTCCCTCGCTGGCACAGACCATCGTCCGCAAGGTGATGGGGTAGGGGGTCGCGGCATGGCCGAACTGTCGATCATCGTCACCAGCTACAACATCGAGCCGTACCTGGCCGCATGCCTCGACTCGATCGTCGCTCAGACCTTCTCCGACACCGAAATCATCGTCGTCGACGACGGGTCGAGCGATTCCTCGCCCGATATCATCCGCGAGTACGCGGCCCGTGACGAACGCATCGTGCCCGTGCTGCTCGAGACCAACAGCCCCGGCGGCGTCGCGACCGCTGCCAACGCGGGTCTCGAGCGGGCCACCTCCCCCTGGGTCGGATTCGCCGACGGAGACGATCTGTTCGTTCCGCGCGCCTTCGAACGTCTCATGCGGGCCGCGACCGCATCCGAGGCCGACCTGGTGATGGGCGATTACCGTGAGTTCACCGATGGGTCCGACGACCTCGTGGCACCCGCCGACGAGCGCCGCTGGGAGGATCTGCACGAAGGTGTCTATCCCCTCACCGAAGAGAACACACACCGTTTCCTCCGGTTCGTGGCCGTTCCCTGGCGCAAGCTCTACCGACGATCGTTCCTCGAGGAACACCGCATCCGCTTCCCGGTCGGCGACTACTTCTTCGAAGACAACCCGTTCCACTGGTTCTGCCTGCTGCAGGCCGGCAGCATCGCGATCGTGCCCGAGGTGCTGTGCCACCACCGGGTCGCGCGGACCGGCCAGACCATGCAGACCGCTGACGAACGATTGTTCCGGATCTTCCAGCACCACGAAACGATCCATCGCTTCCTCGAGAGCACCGGCCGGCTCGACCTGTACAAGACCACCCTGCTCGCGTGGGCGATCTCGCAGATGGAGTGGATCAGTCGTCGCACCCCGATCCAACTGCGCGGGCAGTTCTTCGAAGTCCTGAGGGGTGTCTTCGCGCACTACACGCTCGCCGACGTCAACCGGGCCCTCACCGAGGGGGGCAAGGGTGCCTACTCCAGGCGGCTCTCCCTCGCCGTGCTGCGCAACAGCTTCTCGGCGTTCAACGAATCCCTCGACGCCACCACGAGGAAGCAGAACCCGCTGGTGCGTGGTTGGTACCACCTGCGCTACTCGGGCCCCAAGCGCACCGCCCAGATGACCGCCAAGTACGCCGCCCAGCAGATCGAACGTCGCACCGCCTCACGCCGGAGCCCGATCCAGAAGGGCGTCACCAACGAACAACTGCTGTTCGCGATGGCCGTGCTCGAGGAGCGGCTCGACGGCATCGAACGTCAACTGCGCGAGCAGAGATCCTGAGGTCGGCACCCCCGTCGGCTCTCCGGGGCGCGCACGACCTCAGTGAGCGGTGACGTAGAACGGTGCGATCGGTGTCGACGCGGCGACCGCCTCCAGGATCCCGTCGGCGGCGGCGAGAGCCTCCGCGATCGTCTTGTCCATGTCGAGGTAGCGGTAGGTGCCGAGGCGTCCGACGAACGTGACGGCCTCCTCGCCCTCGGCCGCCCCGAGGTACTGGGCGAGCAGCGACTTGTCGTTGGCCAGCCGGATCGGGTAATAGGGGATGTCGTCGGGGCCGCACTCCCGGGAGTACTCGCGGAAGGCGACGGACTTCTCGTGGCTCTCCCACGGCGCGAAGTGCTTGTGCTCGGAGATGCGGGTGAACGCCACCTCGTAGTCGCCGTAGTTCATCACCGAGCAGCCCAGCAGGTCGCCGTCGTAGCGGATCTCCTCGAAGTCCAGCGTCCGATAGCCGAGGCGTCCGTGGCGGAAGTCGAACCAGGCGTCGAGGGGCCCGGTCCAGATCGAGTGGTCGTACCGGCCGCGCAGGTCGTCGGTGTAGGGCGTCGACAGGTGCACGGTGATGCCGTCGTGGTCGAGGATCCGTTCAACGATCTCGGTGTAGCCGTTGCGGGGCATCGCCTGGTGCGGATGGTTGAAGTAGGAGTCCTCGTAGGTGAAGCGCACGGGCAGCCGCTTGAGGATCGACGCCGGCAGTTCGGTCGGCTCCATTCCCCACTGCTTCTTCGTGTAGCCGTAGAAGAACGCCTCGTAGATGGGGCGACCGACGAACTTGAGCGCCTGCTCCTCGAAGTTGGCCGGCTCGTCGATGCTCGAGTCGGCCTGCTGGGCGATGAAATCCCGCGCCTCGTCAGGGCTCAGTGCCTTGTCGAACAGTTGGTTGATGGTCAGTAGGTTCACCGGCAGGAGGAAGACCCGGCCGCCGACGGTGGTGCGCACCCGATGGTTGAACGGCACCATGTCGCCGAAACGGTTGATGTAGTCCCAGACCCGTTCGTCGTCGGTGTGGAAGATATGGGGACCGTACTTGTGCACGAGCACGCCGGTGTCGGCGTCGCGCGCGGTGTGGCAGTTGCCGGCCACGTGATCGCGCGATTCGTAGACGTCGACGGTGTGGCCGGCCTCGGCGAGACGCCGAGCGATCACAGCGCCGGAAAAGCCGGCTCCGGCGATTCCGAACTTCATGGGTAAGCTCCCTCACGAGTGTGCCTGCGAGGTTATCACCAGCGCCTCCGCGGCCGGGTCGGCACGACGGCGGCCCCGCGCGGGCCGGTGATAGGGTGCCGGGCATGAGCTGGCAGGCCCCGGCGGCCGGCGGGTCGCATCCGCGGTGGAGCGTCGTCATCCCGGCCCACAACTGCGCCGACCTGCTCGTGCCCTGCCTGCAGGGGGTGCTCGGCCAGCTGGGCCACCGCGACGACGCGGAGATCGTCGTCGTCGACGACGGGTCGAGTGACGATCCCGCGTCGGTGGTCGACAGGCTGGGCGCCGGGTGGGTTCGCCTGGTGCGCAACGAGACGGCCCTCGGCGCCGTTGCCAACTTCAACCGCTGTCTGCGCGAGGCGCGCGGCGACTACGTGCACCTGCTGCACGGCGACGACGTCGTGCTGCCCGGCTTCTACGAGGCGATGGACGCCGCCCTCGCCGCCCCCACGGTGGCCGCGGCGTTCTGCCGTACTCAACACATCGACCAGCACGGGACGCCCATCGCGCTCACCCGGAGCTACGTGCCCGGGGGTGGTGTCTGGGCCGACGCGCTGCGCAAGCTCGCGAGTTCCAACCGGGTCGCCGCGCCGTCGATCGTGGTGAAGGCGTCCACCTACGCCGCGGTGGGCGGATTCGACGAAGCCCTTCCCCACGCGGCAGATTGGGACATGTGGGCGAGGGCGGCCACCGCCGGTGACCTGTACTTCGTCGATCGGGTGCTGGCGCAGTACCGCGTGCACCCGGGCAACGACACGTCGAAGCGGCTGCGTACCGGGGCGAACATGGAGGAGCGTTACCGGGCGATGGAACACATGCTCGGGCATATGCCTGCCGCCGCCAGGCCGGCGCTGCGCCGTGAGGGCGCCGCCCTCGGTGCCGTCTACGCGGCCCGCCAGGCGCTGCGACAGGTGCGCCGCGGAGACCTCCGCACCGCCGGCGTCCAGGCCCGCTGGGTGGCGCGATCGTTGCGTCGCGTCGCCGGCTGATCCCCATTCGACGTCCGCTGCTGAGGTGACCATGAGCGACGACACGGCGACCGGGCTGCCGAGGGTGACCGCGGTGTTGTTGTCGATGGGCAACCGCCCGGACGAACTCGACAGGGCGCTCGCGACCCTGCACACGCAGACGGGGGTGAACCTCGACTGCGTGCTGCTCGGCAACGGCTGGCACCCCGCCGGCGTCCCCGCCTGGGTGACCAGCGAGGAGTCACCCGAGAACCTGGGCTGTCCGCAGGGCCGCAACGTCGGGGCCGCATCGGCCACCGGTGAGTTCATCTTCTTCTACGACGACGACGCGTGGCTCCCGCGCCCCGACGTGCTCAGCCGGATGGTTGCCTGCATGGACGATGACGTGGCCGTCGTGCAGCCGAAGGGTGTCGATCCCGACGGGCGCCCGGCTCCCCGGCGGTGGACTCCCCGGCTGCGGGTCGACGGCACCGACCGGCCGGGCGACGCCGCCGTGTTCTGGGAGGCCACCTGCCTGGTCCGGCGCAGCGCCTTCGAACAGGTGGGCGGGTGGCCCGGCCACTTCTTCTTCGGCCACGAAGGGGTCGATCTCGCCATGCGGTTCCTCGATCGGGGCTGGCGGATCCGCTACTGCCCCTCGATCGAGGTTCGCCATCCCGCGACGCCCGCGAGCAGGCATGCGCTGTTCTACCGCACCAACGCCCGCAATCGGGTCTGGGTCGCCCGGCGCAATCTGCCCGCCCCACTGGTGCCCGTGTACCTCGGGGTGTGGTCGCTGGCCACGCTGGCTCGCGTCCACGACCCTGCCGCGCTCAAGGTGTGGTTCTCGGGTTTCGCCGACGGGTGGCGCTCCGATCCGGGGCCGCGGCGCCCGATCCGGTGGAGCACCGTGTGGCGGATGACCCGGCTCGGTCGCCCGCCCATCTGGTGACCGGCCCCCGCTGGGCCTGCTGATATCGTGGGGCCGCCGGCCCGGTGGTCTGGACATCGGGCCGTGTGGTCTGCCGGGCCACCACCGGGCGAGCCGCTGTGGTCCAACGAGTCCCGAGGTGTCCATGAAGCTATCCGTTGTGGTGCCCGCGTACAACGTCGAGGCGCACATCTCCCGAACGTTGGATTCGCTTCTCGACCAGCGCAGCCCCGTCCACGAGATCATCGTCATCGACGACGGATCCACCGACGCCACCCGCCGAGTGGTCGACGACTACTTCAGTCGTCGACCGGCGTCCGGCGTCACGGTGCGGAGCCAGGAGAACCGCGGGGTGAGTGCCGCACGCAACGCCGGTCTCGACCTCGCCACCGGCGACTACGTGTTGTTCCTCGACGCCGATGACCTCGTCGATGTCGCGCTGGTGAGCAGGCTGGGGGAGGCGCTCGATGGGCGCGACACGGCGGTCGACGCGGTGGTCTGGCGTTTCGACCAACTCGACGAGTCGGGCAACCGGCTGAACAAGTACGACCGCTACTGGAAGCACGACCTTCCGGAGTCGTCGACCGGCCCCGAGACCCTCCACCGCATCGTGCGGGCCCGCAAGCAGTGGATCTGGACCGGCAGCATCGCCTGGCGGATCGGCTTTCTCCGTGATCGCCGCAGGCGCTTCACCGAGGGGTGTCGTCACGGGCAGGACCTCGAGTTCAACTGGACGTCGCTGTCCCTGGCCGGCCAGGTGGCCGCGGTGAACGAGGTGTTGAGCTGGTACGTCATCCGACCCGGCAGCACGACGAACGTCATGAACCCCAAGAGGTTCGACGACGTGCGCGCCTTCCAGCGCACCGCCGACGCGCTCGCGGCCTCGTCCGACGAGCAGGTGCGAGACCTGTCCGCCGATGTGCAGCGGATGGTGTTTCCGCACTTCTGGGAGACGTTCGCGAAGATGGCCCGCACCACGACGCCGGCCCGCGAGATCCTCGCCCAGGTCAGGGCGGGTCAGCCGGGCCTCATCCGTGACATGCGCTCGATCATCTGGGTGTCGATGCTGAAGCGTGAATCGGTGCCCCGCAAGCACGCGGTGTTCGCGCTGTCTCCCAGCGCCTACATCAGCTACGTCCGCAGGGCGGCCGCGCGCCGCTGACGAGCCGGCAGTTCCGGTCGCTGCTCAGCGGAGCCGTGCCATGAGCAATGCCGCGACGTAGGCGTGCGGTTCGAGTTCGAGGCCGCGGATCGCGTCCAGAGGGTCGGCTCCCGGCAGCTTCTTGTGCTGGGCCCGGGCGTTGACCAGGGCTTGGTAGACCACCCCGCCCACGTGCTCGGCGACCTCGGGATCGTCGCCGCTCCAGCGATCGAGCGCGTCGAGCATCAGCATGTACGACCGCACGTATCCGCTGGCGGAACGCTCCATCGAGCCGGCCGTCATCGTCGACCCGGCACGCACGCGCCGCCCGTACAGCGCCACCTGCGTGTGCGCGGCCCGCTTCGCGTAGAGCAGCACCTCGAACGTGAACGGATTGTCCTCGTGCATCATCCCCAGGGTGAACGACAAACCCATCTCACGGATGAGATCGAGCCTGACGAAATAGAGGCACGCGCTGACGCGGTAGTCGTTGCTCTTGCGGAGCTCGGTGAGCAGTCGTGCGCCGCTGGTGGGGACGCCGTACTCCCTCGAGCGCCGGTAGTAGGTGGCGTACACGTTCCACTGCTCGGGGGTGACTCCCGGATCGCGGAACGATTCCGCGTCGTAGGCGAGCACATCCAGATCCCGATCGAGGGCCGAGCGCAGCAGCGCGGCGACATCGACCGGTTGCCACCAGTCGTCGCTGTCGAGGAAGCAGACGTACCTGCCGGTGGCCGCGGCCAGGCCACTGTTGCGGGCGCCCGACAGCCCCGCGTTCGGCTGGTCGATCACCGTGATGCAGTCGAAGGTCGCGGCGTAGCGCTCGAGGATCGACAGGGACGAGTCGGTGGACCCGTCGTTGACGCAGATGATCTCGAGTGCGACGTCGGCGTGCATCAGGACGCTGTCGAGACACAACTCGAGGTAGTCCTCGGCGTTGTGCACGGGAACGATCACCGAGACGTCGGGGCGGCGGCGGCCCGACGTCTCGGCCCGAGGGGCGGTAGTCGGATCAGCCGCGTGCGTCGTCATGTGGTGAAACCGGTGTGCCGGGCCCGGGGGTGTCGCGCGCACCGGCGTGGGAGACGGTGGCGTCTCGAAGAGCCATGAGGACGACCTCGAGCTCGTCGTGCCGTTCGGACAGGTCGGCCAGGTCGCGCGCCACGCCGCCGGTGGTCTGGGTGAGCACGGTCTGGCCGAACCTGATGGTTTCCAGGTCGCGCTGCAGGCCCTTGAGGACACTGTCGACATCGGCCAGCATCTGCTCGAAGGGCTCGGGCAGGGGCGGGGCCGACGTCGTCGAGGTCGGGGTGGGGCGGGCCAGCCAGTCGAGCGCCCTCCGGGTTCTGCTGATGGCCCGGTTGTTGCGGACGACCAGCACCGCGATGGCGCCCAGCACCACGCCTGTGAGCGCCAGCGCCGCCCGGGTCTGGCCGACCAGGGCCGTGACGACCACTGCCGCACTGAGCAGGGTGGTGGCGCCAAGGGCAATGGTTTCGCGCCGAGTGAGCCGTGCCATGGTGTCTCCGGTTGGGTCTTCGATGATCAGTGGGTGGGCTCCCGCCGGGCCAGCCCGAGGCTATCACGCGCGACGACGGGCGATGTCCTGACGCGTGATCGCCACCGCCTCGACGAGTTGCCGGGCCCGCGCGTCGAATGAGTGCTCATCGGCCACTCGCGCCGCCGTGGCCAGTCGGGTCTCCCGATCGGCGAACCACTCGTCGAGGGGGCCCGCGAGCACACGATCGACATCGTCCTGGGACGCGACGGTGCGCACCGAGCCGGCGAACAGTCCCTCGATCCCCTCCACCTCGTCGCTCAGCACCCGGGTGCCACACGCCACGGCGTCGAAGAGCCGGTTGGAGAGGAATCCGTCGCGCTGCATGTCCTCCCAGTGGTCGTTGAGCACGATTCGGGAGCCGGCGTACAGGGCACCGAGCAGATCGTTGGGCACGAACTCCGAGATCACCCGGGAATCGTCGACGAACGCTCGCCATCCGGAGCCGTAGATGGACACTTCCGCGCCCCCGGCCAGCGCCATCCTCAGCAGCGGGCGTTCCACGCCCCGCGAGTTTCCGACCCAGAGAACCTCGGCCCCGGTGTCGGGCCGGGCACGTCCGGGGTTGAACAGGTCGGGGTCGGTGCACTGCAGCAGGGGCCGGACAGGGATGCCCCACTCGGCCGACCGACGGGAGGCCCACACCTCGCTCGCGGCGAACACGAGATCGAAGTCGGCGGCTTCGAGGGCGGTCACCTCCTCCGGGTGGGAGATGACCCAGAGCGCGCTGATCTGGTTCGGCGCGGGCTCAACGCGGTTGAGTCCGCGAAGGACCAGGATGACGTCGTCGTCGGCGCGGGTGGCCCGCCCGCGTGCCTGGCGGCGGTCGACCGAGACCCTCTGCCCGAGCCGCCGCAGTGCCGCCGCGAGCGACTCGGCGAAGTGGGTGTCGCCCCACTGGTCGCCGAGCGGACCGGCGGTCGCCGCGGTGTCCAGCGTCCACCACAGGGCGGGCAGGCCCTCGACGACGCCCACGCGGCTGCCGTGGGCCAGGCGTGGCCGCATCGACCACTCGGAACGGCCCGGGTCCGAGCCTCCTGACAATCGCGCGGCGCTCCAGCCGGTGATCGTCAGGCCCGACCCGAGCAGGAGGTCGCGGGTTCCGCCGGGTGGCTCCGGGTGACGTTGGCGCAGGATGCGGGCCGACAACGCCGGGTCGGAGCTGAACCCGAATCGCTCGTCGGGTGTGACGGGCAGTCGCAGGTCGGGCAGGCCCACCGACCCCCCGCATCCGGCCTCCGCCAGAGCCAGGGAGAGGTCGGTGTCGACGAAGTCGTTGCCCAGTTCTGCGGCCGGACCACCGACGGCGAGGACATCGGCGCGGCGGGCGGCGAACGCGTCGCTCCACACCGCGGGCACGGGGATCGGGGATCCGGCCGGGATGATTCCGGCGGCGTACCCGTCGAACAGCGGGAACGGAGTGACGATGCGCCTCGTGGACATCTGGTCGGGGAATCCCGCACCGAGACTGGCCACGGTGTCGTCGGGATGGCGGCACAGGGGTTGGCTGATCGCGACCCCCGGCTCGTCGAGCGCCGCGGCGAGCCGGTCGACGATTTCCCGGGTGAGTCTGACCCCCTGCCGAACGACCACCACCTTCTCGCCGCCGGCGCTGGCCACTCCGAGCGCGGCGAGAAGTGCCCAATTGTCGGTGCGGGGGTATCCGACGAAGCGCACCGGCCACCCGGCCAGCGCGCCGGCGGCCAGGCATCGGTGAACGCGGGTGTGGTTGCCGACGATCAGCACCTCGACGTCGGCGCCCGCCATCGCGGCGATCGGCGTGACCGATCGGCTGAAGTGTCTTGCGGGGACGACCAGCGACATGCGCCCCGGGGCCGGTGTACCGGCGTCGTAGTGGGTCAGGAGGTGACGGGCGACGACGCCCTGCTCGCGCAGCTCGTCGTCTCTGCTGCGCTCGACGGAGGGGCGCACCAGGCTCAGCACCCGCACGAGGTGGGGAGGCGCGTGCCGGGCCAGGCGCAGCACCGTGGCGGTGTCGGGGTCGGTGGTGTCGTCGGGAAGCCCACCACACCGCTCGAGCAACGAGCGGGAGGCCACCAGTGCGGCGAGGTCGATGTAGTTGCCGCGCAGCAGGTGCTCGTAGCTGCCGGTGAAGGCGCGGTATCTCGACGTCGCGGCGTCCTCGACGACCCCGTGAGCGAGGTCCCAACCGTTGCTGTGCATGTGCGACACGACGTGGAACAGGTGGAACATCCCCCACTCGGTGCCGGCATCGAGAAACGCCACGTAGTCGCCGGTCGCGGCGCGCAGGCCGTGGGCCCGAGCCGCGGAGGCACCCGGGGTGTGGGATCGGAGCACCCGCACCCGCGGATCGCGCTCGGCCGCCCGGTCGGCTTCGGCGGCCTGCTCGCTCCGGTCGGGATCGACCACGACGAGCACCTCGAGGTGACGGTGGTGCTGAGCGAGTACCGAACGCAGGCTCGCCGCCAGCCCTGCGGTGTCGTCGTCCGCCGTGACGACGACACTGACCAGAGAGGCGCTGGGCATGCCGGCTGCCTCGACGACGATTCCGTCCCCATCGTCGGAGTCCTCCCCGTTGTCCGCGTTCCCCTTGTTCGTGGGGGGTTCGGCGGCGGGGTTGTCGGGTTGAGTCTCCGCGGGGGGATCCGGCAGGAAGGCCACCCGGTGCAGCCACCGGGTGGCGATGCCGAGGTCGTCGTCGCAACGCCACCTGGCGGCTGCGGCCAGCATGGCGGGGCGCACCTGCCCCCAGGTGTGCGGTTGCCCGGGCACCGGCGTGTCCGGTCCGGCTTCCTGAACCCACCTCTGCCAGCGCCGCCCCTGGTGCTCCCCGGGGCGCTGCTCGAGTTGGGCGTCCTGGAAGAGGGGGTGGGCACGGAATTCGCCGGTGGCGAGAAAGTGCACGAGGGGGTCGCCGGTTCTCGTGTCCCACTGCGGGTCGGTGAGTTGGGGCTCGAACAGGGGGTGCGGCGAGAACCGGCGGTCGAGACCCTGCGCGAGGTAGGCCTCGACGCCCGCCTGGGTGTCGGGAAAACGGCATCCGGTCTGTGCCTCGTACCATTCGAGGTCGAACGTCCCACTCTCGAGGATCACCCGAACGATCGGATCGATGCGGGGAGGTGCCTCCGTGGCCTCGGCCTGGTCGGGTTCCTCGTCCGTCGCGGGAGAACGGGGGGCGGCCTCATCGTCGGTCCGGTCGCTCCCCAGGAGGCCTCGTAGGGGTCGGGGGATCTTCATCGATGACTGCCTGTTCTCTGCCGTGGGTGAGGTGGGACGGCGGGTCGGCCATCCGGCGCGGTGAGCGCTGTCAGGATACCGGCCGCTGCCCGTTGCCGCGGCGGCGCCCACGAGGAACGGGTGAGGCCCTCTCGCCCCGGAGCGCCATGCCGACCCCTCGCCTGCCGGCAGGGCGACGGTCAGCCGGCCACGCACTTCTCTGTCGACACCGGGCTCGTGAGCCCGGGCGCCGCGTCGAGCAACGCGCGCGTGGTCGAGTCGGTGAGGGCGTAGCCGGTGTCGTTCGACGTCGTCGAGCGCGCGAAGATCGTGCCCGCCACCGTGCCCGACGTCGTGAGCAGTGGACCGCCGGAGTTCCCGGGCTCGACCGTCGCGTACAGCGAGTAGACATCGCGAGTGACCAGTCCACTGGAGTAGATGTCCCGCCCCGTGGCCCGGATCTGGTCGCGGACGCGGGCGGCGACGGCTCGGTACCCGCCGTCGAGCGGGTACCCCGCGACCACCGCCGACTCGCCGTTCTTGAGCGGGCCCGACCGGGCCAGGGCCGGGGCGTTGAGGCCTGGGACGGCGAGGATCGCGAGATCGACGTGCGGGTCGAAGGCGACCACGGTGGCCCGCAGGTATGGGCCGGCACCGCGCACCTGCACGACGACGGTGGTGGCCCCCGCGACGACGTGGGCGTTCGTGACGATCTTGTGGGGTGAGACGACCCAGCCGCTGCCCTCGGAGCCACCGCAACTGCGGGAACTGGCGAGCACCTTGACCACGCTCGCGGCCGCCCGCTTGACCGCGGGTTCGGCGGTGATGCCGGAGTCGGGGGCGGCGACCGACGGGTTGGGTTCGGGCGAGAGTCCGGAGAACACGTCGGGGAAGCGGGAGGTGTTGATCGACGTGGCCAGATCGGCCGCCCAGCGTCGGGGGGTCTCGGGCATCGAGTGGTCTACGGTCGTGAGGATCCTCGACTGGGCCACTTCACTGGCGAGCCTGGTCGGCAGCGACGGCTGGATCGCGGTGAGCAGGAACCAGGCGACGATGGTGGTCGCCAGCAGCGAAGCGACGGCCCCGGCGGCTGCGTCCCCACGCCGCACGATCCGGTGGTTGCCCGACATCATCCGGACTCCGACCGCGGTGAGCAGGGCCTCGCCGCCGAGGGCGGCGACCCACACCCCGATGATCAGCACGACGCTTCGGGTCATCGACGGGTGGGACAGCCCGGAGATGTGCGCCATCAGTTTCGGTAGCAGCAGGTAGGCGAGTGCACCGACTCCGAACAGCCCGATGAGCTGGAATGCGCGCACGACGAACCCGCGGTGCCATCCCCGCACGGCGGAGACGATCAGCAGCAATACCAGGATGACATCGACGATCACATGACCAAGTGTGCTCGGTGGCTCCGCATGCCGGGGTCGGGTGTCAGATTCAGTGCACCAGCTTGGCCGCCCAGGCGTGCCGGTAGTAGTCGGCGAGTTCGAGCCGGCACGCGGCGTCCTTGTCGACGACGATCGTCGCGTTCGGATGGAATTGCAGCACCGATCCGGGACGCCGCGCCGTGACGGGTCCTTCGACGACCGCGGCGACGGCGTCGGCCTTGTGCGCGCCGGACGCCACGAGCACCACCGAGCGGGCGTCCATGATCGTGCCGAGGCCCTGGGTCAGGCAATGGGTCGGCACGTCGTCGAGGGAATCGAAGAAGCGGCGGTTGTCTTCGCGGGTTCGTTGGGTCAGCGTCTTGACCCGCGTGCGTGACGCCAGTGACGAACTGGGCTCGTTGAAGCCGATGTGCCCGTTCGACCCCACCCCGAGGATCTGGATGTCGACGCCGCCGGCGGACGCGATCGCCTGCTCGTAGTCGAGGCACGCCTCATCGAGATCGGCGGCCGTGCCGTCGGGAACGTGCACCCGGCCGGGATCCATGTGCAGCGGCTCGATCACGTGCTGACGGATCACGGTGTGGTAGCTCTGCGGATGCCCGGTGGGAAGGCCCACATACTCGTCGAGCGCGAACGCCTGCGCCCCGGACAGGTCGAGGTGACCGCCCCTGACGAGCTCGGACAGGGCGGCGTAGGTCGACAGCGGGCTGGACCCGGTGGCGACCCCCAGCACCGTCGCCGGGCCGCGGCGGTCGACGACCTCCGAGATCAGGGTCGCCGCGGTACGTCCTACCTGACTGTTGTCATCACAGATCACGACTTCCACGTTCGGCTCCTGGGCTCGATGCTGCGTGGAACCACCTTGTCGCGCCGGGGGAGCACCGGGCGAGACCCGCGCAACCGTGCTGATCATCCGCGCGTCCGTGGTGACGCTGAGTGCAGGCCAAGGCCTCCAGATCCGCAGGCAACCGGCGCCTCACGCACCCCAGGCTGCCGAGAGTCGTCAGGTTGCCTGCAGATGGGGAGAGTCACGGGGGAGTCCGGGCGCTGGCCGGCCATCCTGCCCATCGTGTGGCGCCCTGCGCCGCATTCCCATCAGCAGCCACCCGCTCACCAACCGCGCGCCCGCCACTGGTGGAGGTGCGGGCGTTCGGCGGCCAGGGTCGTGGAATCCCCGTGCCCGGGGTGGACGTGCGCGTCGGGGTACACGTCGAACAGCCGCTGCTCGACGTCGTCGATGAGCAGGTCGAAGTCCTGACCGGGGTTGCGGGTGTTGCCGATGCCTCCGGGGAACAGCGAGTCTCCGGTGAGGATGTGCACGGCGCCGGTGTCGGGGCACGTGTACTCGAGGGCGATGCCGCCGGGGGTGTGGCCGCGCAGCCCGATGACCCGCAGGGTGGATGCGCCCAGCGTCAGTGAATCGCCGTGGCCGAGACGCCGCTGCGGCGTGACCGGCAGCGCGTCGGCGTCGTCCGCGCCGGCGGCGGTGACGACCCCGGGCCGCCGCGACATCGCCGCCAGCGCCCCGACGTGGTCGTGGTGGCGGTGGGTGGTGACGATGACGTCGAGCCGGCCGGTGCCCTCGTCGACCAGCGCGGCGAGCCGTCCGGGGTCGGCGGCGGCGTCGACGAGACATTGCGACCCGGTCGCCACGTCGGTGAGCAGGTAGGCGTTGTTGTCCATCGGCCCGACCGAGGCCTTGCGCAGGTGCAGGCGGGGCAATTCGATGAGCACCGACGGCCCGCCGGAGGTCACGTGATAGGCGTCCATGCGGCCATTCCACCACGGGTCGGCGACGTCGGCCCGTGGTGGAACGCCGGCCGCTACTTCGCCAGCTCGGCGAGCGCGGCAGCGAGCTGAGCCCTGTCGAGGCTCATGCCGAAGGATGCCAGGGCGGTCATCGGGAAGTTGCCGATCACCGCGACCATCTCCGGATCGGCCAGGATCGCGACCGTACCGTGGCGCTCCGAACGGAGGATCTCGCCGCCCCGCGGGTCGGCCAACCACTCCTGCAACGTCGACTCGGCGCTGAGCGGGGCGGCCACCGGCGGGGCGTCGACCGTGATGGCCGCCGAGGCGGCGATCGTGCGCGAATCCTGGCCGGCCTCGACGACGAACTCGCCGGCCTCGACCACCCACCGATCGAGCAGGTCGGACCAGTAGGAGAACGCCCGCTGGTCGAGCTCCACGGCGACCGTCTCGCTCGCGCCCGGCAGCAGGTCGACCCGGGCGAAGCCCTTGAGCTCACGCACCGGCCTGCTCGCGCTCGACTCGGGATCACGCACGTAGATCTGCACGACGTCGGCGCCGGCCACGTCGCCGGTGTTGGTGACGGTGACCTCGACCCTGGCGCCGAGCGTGCCCTCGGGCACCGAGCCCCGCATCGCGACGCGCAGGTCGCTGTAGTCGAACGCGGTGTACGACAAGCCGTGGCCGAAGGGGAACGCGACCTCGCGGGCTGCCTTGTCGTAGCCGCGGTAGCCGATGTAGATGCCCTCGCCGTAGGCCACGTGGCCCGAGTCGCCGGGGAATGTGAGGTACGACGGGTTGTCCTCGAGGCGCAGCGGAAACGTCTCGGCGAGGTGACCCGACGGGTTGACCGCGCCGGTGAGCACGTCGACAACGGCCGACCCGGACGCCTGACCGCCGAGCCAGGCCTCGACGAGGCCCTTGGCGTGCGGCGTCACCTGCCCGAGTTCGATGGTGGAGCCGTTGGCGAGCACGACGACGAGGTGGGGGTTGGCCGCGGCGAGTCGTGCCAGCAGGTCGAGCTGGCTCTCGGGCAGACGCAGGTGGGTGCGGTCGAATCCCTCGGACTCGTAGCTGCCCGGAAGTCCGAGGAAGGCCACGACGACATCGGCCGTCGAGGCGGCGGCGACAGCCTCGGCGGCCAGGACGTCGTCGTGGGAGGGGTCGTCGACGCCGAAACCGGCGGCGAAGGTGACTTCGGGGAAGGCGGCGGTGAGGGCATCGAGGGCGGTGTCGATGCGGGTGGGGTTCACCTGGGAACTGCCGGCCCCCTGGAACCTCGGGGTGCGGGCGAACTCGCCGATGACCGCGAGCCTGCGGTCGGTGGCCAGCGGAAGGATGCCGTCGTCGTTCTTGAGCAACACCACCGATTGGGCCGCCGCCTCGCGGGCCAGCGCGTGGTGGGCGTCCAGATCGGCGGTCTCGTGCAACTCGAGCACATGCGACCCCTTGGCCACGAGCGAGAGCACGGCGCGGGCCCGGTCGGTGACGACCTGCTCGTCGAGTTGCCCGGAGCGTACGGCCGCGACGAGTTCGGCGGGACTTCCCGGGGCCGGGGGCATCTCCAGATCGAGTCCCGCCGTCGCGGCCGGAACCCGGTGGTAGACGGCTCCCCAGTCGCTGACGACGAGCCCCTGGAATCCCCACTCGTCGCGCAGCACCTCGGTGAGCAGCCAGGGGTTCTCCGACGACGAGACGCCGTTGATCCGGTTGTAGCTGCACATGATCGTCCACGGCTGGGACGCCGTGACGACCCGCTCGAACGCGGGAAGGTAGATCTCTCGCAGCGCTCGCATCGACACGTCGGCGCTGACCCGAAGCCGGTCGGTCTCCTGGTTGTTGGCGGCGAAATGCTTGACCGAGGTGCCGATGCCACGGGACTGGATGCCGTCGACGATGCCGACCGCGAGTTCGCCGGCGAGGAACGGATCCTCGCTGAAATACTCGAAGTTGCGTCCGCACAAGGGCGATCGCTTCATGTTGATGCCCGGCCCGAGGATCACCGACAGGTTGATCGCGCGGGCCTCCTCGGCGAGGGCCTCGCCGACCCGGTACAGCAGGTCGGGGTTCCACGTCGAGGCGATCGCCGCGGCGGTGGGGAAGCAGGTGGCGGGCAGGCTGCCGCCGATGCCGACGTGGTCGCCCCCGTCACCGGTGTCGGGTTGGGCCCGCAGCCCGTGCGGGCCGTCGGACACCATGATCCGCGGCACCCCGAGCCGTTCGATCGGCTGGGTGTACCAGAAGTGCGAGCCGCTCGTGAGGGAAGCCTTCTCCTCGAGGGTCAGCTCGGACAGTACGGCCTCGACATCGAAGGACGACGGCGTGGAAGACATGGACAACCTCTCGCGGCGACGGTGCAGCGGATCGGATCGGGAGACGCGACACCCCGATCCAACTATTGACCATATGGTAAGTTATCCGCCGCGGAAGTGCAACACCCGGCCGATGTGGTCGGGCGTCGCTTGCCCGGACGGGAGAATGGCCTGCATGTGCGCCGACGACGTCACCCGTTGTTCCCTGCAATGGCGGGGTTCCAGCCACCCGGCGGCGGGCACCGCCCCCCTGGCGGAATTCTGGATCGCCGTCGAGCAGCCGGGGCCGTGGGGTCGCTCGGCGCTCACCCAGTCCGGTCTCGACGCCGACCTCGGTGAGCGACTCGAGGCGGCGGTCGCAGCCGCGGGCGGCAAGGTGGTGCTGATCCGACGCCCGCAGGAGCGGGCCACCGACCTACCCGACACCCGCACCGTCCTGGTCGCCGGCAACTTCCTCATCGCTCCCTGGCTCGGACGCCGTGACGTCCCGCTCGCCGATCTGGCCGGCGTCCTCGACGAACTCATCGGGCACCTGCCGCACCTGGCGGCGGCGTCCCGGCCGCCGGAGGGGTTCCGCCCCGCGCCGCCGGTGCTGCTCATCTGCACCAACGGCAAGCGCGACCGGTGCTGCGCGATCGAGTCGCGTCCGATCGCCGAGGCGGCCACCCGTGAGGTCGGGGCCGCGCGGGTCTGGGAGTCGTCGCACCTCAACGGCCACCGGTTCGCCCCCACGGGGGTCGTGCTGCCGACCGGGCAGATGTTCGGCTGGCTCACCGAGACGCTCGCCCTCGATGCCCTGGCAGGGGCGGGATCGGGGCGGCTCGTGCTGCCGGGCGAGCGCCACGAGCGGGGCCGCACGGCCCTACCGCGCCCGCTGCAGGCGGTCGACGTCGCGCTGCGCGGGGCCATCGGCGAGACGGATCCGACCGCGCTGTCATTCGAGGGCGACATCGACGGCGACGCCACCGAGTGGGTCGGCCGCACCGCCGACGTGCGGGTCGCGCACCGTGACGGACGTCGCTGGCTCTACCGGGTGGGGGCGCGCAGCACGCCCGACCTGCCCGAATCGTGTGGCAAGGCGCCGGTTCCCGGCGCCGACTGGGTCGTCGTCAACCCCACCGGCGAGCCGTGACCGTCCGGCGGGCAGGTGACCCGCGCGCCCGGATCGTCGCGGACGCCGCCGGGCGACTCGACCTGCTCGGGAGGCTGGTGCGGGGGCCCGGGCGACCCCACGCACCGGCGCGCGGGTTCGGGATGGTGGCGGGCGTCGAACACCCCCGACGGGGGAGTGCTGCTGCACCTCGCGCCCCGTGGATCCGACGTGGTCGTGCAGGCCTGGGGACCCGGGGCCGCATGGGCGTTGGATCAGTGCCCGAGACTGCTGGGCTGTCACGACGACCCCACCGGATTCGTGCCCGGCCACCCCGCGCTGCGCGAGGCATGGCGGCGCCATCCCCACATGCGGGTCGGGGCCACCGACCTCGTGTGCGAGTCGCTGCTTCCCACGATCATCGAGCAGAAGGTCACCGGAGCCGAGGCGTTCCGTTCGATCCGGCAGCTCACCCTGCGGTTCGCCGACCCCGCCCCCGGCCCGGCGGAGGCATCGGGCCATCCGGCGTCGGGGATGCGATTGCCCCTCGCGCCGGCGCGGTGGGCGGCGATCGCCTCCTGGGACTATCTGCGCGCCGGCGTCGAGCGCAAGCGCTCGGCCACCGTGGTCGGGGCCGCCCGCCGCGCCGGCGCCCTCGAGCGGATCGGGCTGGAGGGCGCCGACCGGGCGCTGCGGTCGATCCCGGGCGTCGGCGAATGGACCTCGGCGATCACCCGGCAGCAGGCGCTGGGTGACCCCGACGCGTGGAGCGTCGGCGACTACCACGTGCCCGGGGCGATCGGACGCACGCTGCTCGGTCGCGAACCCGTCGATGCTGCCGAGGTGGCCTCGGCGCTCGAGCCGTACCGCGGGCACCGCTACCGGGTGGAGCAACTCGTCGCCAGGGGCGGCGTCCGGGTCGAACGGCACGGGCCCCGCCGGAGCCTGCCGACCCATCTGCCGTGGGACTCCCGCCCGCCGCGTCGGGTCGTCGGCGCTTGAGGGGGCGCACCGCCGGCGCTACTGGGCCCGGCCCGCCGACGCCGCGGCCTCGGTGTCTGACTGCGCCTCCTGTGCCTCGGGGCTGTGGGGAAGTTCGACCACGAACTCGGCGCCGCCGCCGGGCACGTTGCCGGCCGTGACCCTGCCGCCGTGGGCGAGGATGGTGTGCGCCACGATCGACAGCCCGAGCCCGGTTCCGGGGGTGTTGCGCGACCGGTCGCTGCGGTAGAACCGGTCGAACACGTGGGCGAGATCCTCTTCGGCGATGCCGGGGCCCTCGTCGGCGATCCGCAGCTGGTTGCCCTGCAGGTGCACGTGCACGGTGGCCTGCGGCGGTGAGAACTTCACCGCGTTGTCGAGCAGGTTGGTCACGGCCCGTTCGAGCGTGTCGGGCTCGCCGATGATGTATAGCGGCTCCAGTTGGACGTCGAACCTGAGGCCGGGTCCGCGCCGCCGGGCCCGGATGATGGCCGCCTCGACGATGTCGCGGAAGTCGAGCGGTTCGGGACTGGCGGCGACGCGGTCTTCGCGCGCCAACTGCACCAGGTCGCCGACGAGCGAGGTGAACTCACCCAGCTGGGCGGCGATGTCGCGCAGGATCTCGCTGCGCGCCCCCTCGGGAAGCATGCCGGTGCGGTCGTCGGCGACCAGCAGTTCGATGTTGGTGCGCATCGAGGTCAGGGGGGTCCGCAACTCGTGGCCGGCGTCGGCGATGAGCCTCCGCTGGCGTTCACGCGACGACTGCAGGGTGTTGACCATCGTGTTGAACGAACGGGTGACCTCGGCGAGTTCGTCGTTGCCCTCGACCTCGACCGGGCGCAGCTCATCGGTCTCGGTGACCCGGGCGAGGGCTCGGGACACCTGCCGCACCGGCGCCAACGCCGAGTCGGACGCCGACCATCCGAGCGCGATCGCGACCAGGCTTCCGGCCACACCCATGATCAGCAGCGCCGTGCGCAGCGACCGGAGCACGGCGTCGGTCGGCGCGGTCGAGCGGGCCAGCACCAGGGCCGCGGGCGTGTTGCCGCCCAGGTTGATCGGCACCGCGACCATCCGGAAACGGGCACCCGCGGGGCCGACGATGGTGCGCGCGCTGGTGCCGGTGCCGGTGCGCGCCACCGCCAGTTCCTCAGCACCCGGGTCGAGGTTGATGGTGGCGTCCTGCACCCGGATGACATCACCGTTCGGTTTGAGCACGAACAGGGCGACGTTGGCGGCGTTCAGGGCGTCGTTGTTGAGTCCGCCCATGCCCTCGACATCGTTGGCGATCCGGGGTGACATGAAGCCGGCGACCGTGATCAGTTCGTTGTCGAGTTGGTTGAGCAGGCTGGCGCGGGTGACGACGTAAGCGGTGACGGCGACCGCGAGCACGGTACCGAAGACGCACAACGAGATGAGCATCCCGATCGTGCGCCGCAGCGTGCGGGCCGGACGCCAGCCCAGCCATTGACGGAACGGGCGCGTCGGGATCACGGGGGTGTTTCACGCAGGACGTAACCGATGCCGCGGACAGTGTGGATGAGCCGGGGCTCACCATCCTGCTCGAGCTTGCGGCGAACGTACCCGATGTACACCTCGAGCGAATTGGCGGTGGTGGGGAAGTCGTAGCCCCACACCTCGTTGAGCAGCCAGTTGCGTTCGAGCACCCGGCGCGGGTGCTCCATGAACACGTGGAGGAGTGCGAACTCGGTGCGCGTGAGGCTGATCCGGCGCCCACGCCGGGTGACTTCGCGGCTCTGGGTGTCGAGGACCAGGTCTTCGAACGCCAGGGTCTGGTCTTCGGCATCGCGTTCGGGCCGCTGGCGCCGGGTGAGCGCCCGCAGTCGGGCGAGCAGTTCGTCGAGGGCGAACGGCTTCACCATGTAGTCGTCGGCGCCGGCGTCGAGTCCGTCGACCCGGTCGCCGACGGCGTCGCGCGCGGTGAGGACGAGGATGGGGACGTCGTTGCCGGTGCTGCGCAGCATCTTCGTGGCCTCGAGCCCGTCGAGCCGGGGCATCATGACGTCCATGATCACGGCGTCGGGGCGGATGGCGGACAGTTTCGCGAGCGCCTCGAGCCCGTCGGTCGCCGTGCTCACCTCGTAGCCGCTGTATTGCAGCGAACGCGCCAGGGAGTCGCGGACGGCCTGGTCGTCGTCCACTACGAGGATGTGCATGCTCATAGCTTGCCATCCCGTCGGCGGCGGTGTGGAACCGGACATGCCCGCGGGCGTCGTCGAACCCTCACCCACGCGCCTCCGGATGCTCGGACGACCGCTCGGTGTCCTGCTCGATGTCGCCCGACGGGTGCGGCGGCACATGCCGTGGCAATTGGCTCGGCTTCACCGGGGGATGGGGGTCTTCGAGGGCGGGCGGGTCGGCGGCCGGCGGGAGCGGGGCCTGCTCATGGGTGATCACCACGTGCGTCGCCTCCTTCTGCAGCCAATACACGCGCCCCGCGCCGATCACACTCGTACGACCCGACGCCGGGTCGACCGCCAGGCAGGTGTCCTCGTCGATGGTGACCGCGACGCGGGCGGGCGACGCCTCGAGGGAGGCCAGGGCCACCTCGAGGTTCGACCACGCGTCGCTGTGGGTCTCGACCGTGGGGCCGATGAGCGAGAGGCCGTCGCGGATCGTGAGTTCCTCGAGCCCCTCGCCGACGATCTCAGCGGCCAGAACGCGGCCCTGGAACTTCCAGCCGCCGACGATCGCGTGCCGGGACACGATCATCGCGCCGGCCGAGTAGCCGAGATAGGGCATGCCACCGCGCACCAGCGTCGAGATCGTCTCCCGTCGGGGCGCCAGCGCGTCGAGGTAGCCCGGTGTCCATCCGCCGCAGACGACGAGACCGCCCAGGTGCTCGAACCGCTCGGGCCAGACGGTGTCTCCCTCGTCGTCGAGGAAGATCGGTTCGACCACGGCGTCGGGCCAGCGCTTGAGGATCGGTTGTGCGTAGTCGGGCAGGAACTGCTCGGCTTCCTCCTCGGTGCCGAGGGCGGCGATCGCGATCACCCCGCCGCGTCGGCGGGCCTCCTCGACGAACTGGTCGTGCACGTCGTCGAGACTCTCGGACGGTCCACTTCCCACAAGGAACAACATGCGCCCAGCTTATGGCCGCGGCGGCCCGGCGCGTCGGGGAGCGATCAGCGCAGGTCGCGCACCGCGTCGATGATGCCGGGCATCGAACGCTCGATCGCGTCGAGCGTGTCGAGGAAGTCGTCGAGGCCGCCGTACCACGGGTCGGGCAGGGGGGTTCCGGGGGTGGCATCCGGATCGTAGTCGCTGATCAGCCGGATGTTGCCGGCCCGCGGAACAAGCCGACGCATGCGGGACGCGTGCATCTGTTCGGCGGCGATGACGAGGTCGGCACGGCGGATCTCGTCGGCCGTGATCTGCCGCGCCCGGTGGCCCGCCGCCTCGTATCCGGCGTCTTCGAGCACCTGCCGGGCCCGCCGGTCCATCGGATTCGGCACCTCCTCGTCGCTGACGCCGGCGCTGCTGATGAGCGCGTCGACGCCCTCGTCGAGGAACCACTGGCGGGCGACCCGCTCGGCCATCGGGCTGCGGCAGATGTTGCCCCAGCACACGAACACGAGACGGGGGATGTCGCCCTCGCTCACCGGCGGTCCTTGAGGGTGAAGCCGATCAGCCAGCTCACCACCGCGACGAGCAGAGCCCCGATGAATGCCGAGTACCAGTCGTTGACGTGCCACGGGACATCGAAGTGGGTGCAGATGACGCTGGTGAGCATGAGCATGCACGCGTTGATGACCCACACGAACAGGCCCAGGGTGATCAGGATGAGGCAGCCGGTGAAGAACTTGAAGATGGGCTTGACGAAGCTGTTCAGCACCCCGAACACGGCGGCGACGATCACCAGGGTGATGGCCCGCTGGGTGTAGCTGCCGCCCTGCATGACGATGCCGGGGATCAGCCAGGTGGCCAGGGCCAGGGCCGCGGCGTTGGCGACGAACCGAGCGATCATGGCCGACAGCCTAGCGATCGCCCGGCCTCCGGGGGCGTCCGCGCCGTCGCCACCGCGCGTCGAGCGGTGCGTGGCGGTACCGGCCGCGGGGATCCCGCTCGCCGCCGCCGGTGGCGTCTGCCAAGATCGGCACATGCAGCTGACCGGACGCCACTTCCTCAAGGAACTCGACTTCACCGCCGACGAATGGTCGCATCTGCTCGACCTCGCGGCCGAGCTGAAGGCGGCCAAGAAGGCGGGCACCGAGCGGCGACGGCTCTCCGGTCGCGCGATCGCGCTGATCTTCGAGAAGACCTCGACCCGCACCCGATGCGCGTTCGAGGTGGCCGCCGCGGATCAGGGCGCGAGCACGACCTACCTCGATCCCTCCGGGTCGCAGATCGGGCACAAGGAGTCGATCGCCGACACCGCGCGGGTGCTCGGGCGGATGTTCGACGGCATCGAGTACCGGGGGTTCGGGCAGGAGCGGGTCGAGCGGCTGGCCGCCCATGCCGGCGTTCCGGTGTTCAACGGGCTCACCGACGAGTGGCACCCCACCCAGATGCTCGCCGACCAGTTGACCCTCCGCGAACACGTCGGCAAGCCGCTCCATCGGGTCAGCTACGCCTACCTCGGCGATGCCCGGTTCAACATGGGTAACTCGATCCTCGTGTCGAGCGCGCTGATGGGCATGGACGTGCGCATCGTCGCACCCGAGGAGTTCCAGCCCGCCCCCGAGGTGCGGGACGCCGCCGAGCGCCTGGCTGCCACGTCGGGTGCGCGGATCACGATCACCGACGACGTGCGGGCCGGTGTCGAGGGTGTCGACGCCCTCGCCACCGATGTCTGGGTGTCGATGGGCGAAGGCAAGCAGGTCTGGCGCTCACGGATCGCGGCGCTGCGCGACTACCAGGTGAACCGGCGGGTGCTCGAGGCCACCGGCAATCCCGAGGTGAAGTTCCTGCACTGTCTTCCCGCCTATCACGACCGCAACACGGCGGTTGGCGAGGAGATCTTCCAGGCCACCGGCATGGACGCCCTCGAGGTGAGCGACGACGTGTTCGAGGGGCCGGCGTCGGTGGTGTTCGACCAGGCCGAGAACCGCATGCACACGATCAAGGCCGTTCTGGTCGCGTCCCTGGCCTGATCGGGCGCCGCGCCCGCAGACCCGCGCCGTGGGAGGTTCCCCTGTGGGTCGACCCCGGGTCGACCGCGAACAGGATATTGCCGCGCGGCCGCACTAATTGTTTGGGATTTGTCGGAGGGCCGGGGTAGGTTCGTAGATGCTCCCGGGCATCTGGCTCGCCGGTGAGCCGATCCTCCAAAACCTCCATCCGAAACGTCAGGTGCACTGTGTCATCCCGCGTCGTTGAACGATCCACCTCCGATCGATCAGGTGACGATTCCGGTCCACCCGTGGTACGCCGGGCGCCGGGGTGGGACGACTTCGGCCGGCGTCCCACGCTCGCCCCGGCGCCGAGCCTGACCCGAGGGGTCAGCTCCTTGTGGCGGTTGCGCAGCTACGCCCGTCCGAAGGCGCTCACCTGGTTGATCATGCTGCTGGCCACCATGATCAGCACCGGCATGAGCGTCGCGGTGCCGCTGGTGACCCAGCGGCTCATCGACGGGCCGATCAGTCACGGCGACCGCCAGGGCCTGATCCTGCTCGGGACGCTCGCCACCTTGCTCGGCGTGCTCGAGGCGGTCTTCTGGTTCGTGCGCCGGTGGCTGGGCGGACCCACCGGGCTCGAGGTCGAGACCGGCATCCGCACCGAGCTCTACGCGAAACTGCAGCGGCTGCCGCTCGGGTTCCACGCCCAGTGGGAGTCGGGGCAGCTGCTGAGCCGGATCATGAGCGATCTGGGCACCATCCGCCGATTCATCAGCTTCGGCCTGCTGTTCATGATGGTGACGCTGATCCAGATCGTCGTGGTGGTCGGACTGTTGCTGCACCTCTACTGGCCGCTCGGGCTGGTCGTCCTGCTGTCGGTGGTGCCGATCTCCTGGCTCAGCCTCGTCAACGAGCGCCGCTACACCCGGCTGTCCCGGCGCATCCAGGACCTCACGGGAGATGTCGCCAGCGCGGTCGAGGAGTCGGCGCACGCGCACCGCGTCGTCAAGGCGTTCGGGCGCTCCGACCACATGTTCGCCCGCTTCGACGAGCGGGCCCGCGCCCTGTTCGACGTGCAGCTGGCCCGGGTGCGGCTGACCAGCAGCTTCTGGACGTTCCTCGAAGTCATCCCGACAGCCACGATGATCGTCGTGCTGGGGATCGGGGCGCTGGCGGCGTCCCAGCACCGGCTCACTCTCGGCACCCTCGTCGCCTTCATCACGCTGGTGCTGTCGCTCGTGTGGCCGATCGCCGCGCTGGGCCTGCTGCTCTCCAGCACGCAAGACTCGATGACCGCCGCCGACCGCGTGTGCGAGGTGTTCGACGCGGCCGAGTCGATCGTCGGGGGCACCCGTAGCATCGAGAACCCGCAGGGCGCGCTGAGCTTCCGCGGCGTGAGCTACCGCTTCCCCGACGGCGACGACGACGTGCTGCACGACATCGACCTCGACATCGCTCCCGGTGAGACGGTCGCTCTGGTCGGTGGCACCGGGGCCGGCAAGACGACGCTCGCCTCCCTGGTCACCCGGCTCGCCGACGTCACGGGCGGCGCGATCACCATCGACGGCGTCGACATCCGCGACCTGACGCTGCCGACCCTGCGCAGCGTCGTCGCGACCGCGTTCGAGGAACCCACCCTGTTCTCGATGTCGGCGCGGGAGAACCTCACCCTCGGGCGTCCCGACGCCACCGACGCCGAAGTCGAGGAGGCCATCGACGTGGCCCAGGCGGGCTTCGTGCACAGCCTGCCGTGGGGACTCGACACCCGGATCGGCGAGCAGGGCATGAGCCTGTCGGGCGGCCAGCGCCAGCGCCTCGCGCTCGCCCGGGCGGTGATCACCCATCCCCGGATCCTCGTCCTCGACGACACCCTGTCGGCGCTCGACATCCACACCGAGGCACTGGTCGAGGAGGCGCTCAAGCGGGTGCTGGCCGGCGTCACCGGCATCGTCGTCGCCCACCGGGCCTCGACGGTGCTGCTCGCCGACCGGGTGGCCCTGGTGCAGGGCGGCACCATCACCCACATCGGCACCCACCACGAGTTGCTCACCACCGTGCCCGAGTACCGGGAACTCATGAGTGCCGAGCCGAACGCCCGGGCCGGTGACGGGGCACACGGGGGCTCCGACTCGCCGGAGCCGCCGCCCACCCGCCAAGACCGGGATGAGTTCGACGGGATCGTCGCCGGCCTGGTCGAACTCGACGACGAGATGGCCCGCGACCACCGGGAGGAGCAGCGCCATGAGTGACGACACCGCCCCCGAGGCCGAGGCCGAAGCCGTCGCGCTCCGGCCCGCCGAACTCGACCCTGCCGAACGCTGGCGCGGCGTCGCCGCCGAGAACGCGCGCGACCGCGACATCGACAACTCCTCGTCGGTGTTCCTCCAGCGCCGCAGCCGCAGGCTGCTCGGCAGCCTCCTGCACCCCTACCGCCACCTGTTGTGGTTCCTCGCGATCGCCGTGGTCGCCGAGAACCTCGCCCGCCTGTCGATCCCGTGGCTCGTCAAGCGCGGCATCGACCGCGGAATCCCACCACTCATGGCGGGCGGTTCGGGTGCCGCGCTCATCACGACGATCGCCACGATGTTCGTCGCGCTGATCGTGCAGTCGGTCTGTCGCATCTGGTTCCTGCGCCAGTCGGGCAGGGTGGGCCAGGAGACGCTGATCGACCTGCGCCGGCGGGTCTACCGGCACTTCCAGCGGCTCGACGTCGCGTTCCACGACCGGTACACCTCCGGACGGGTCGTCTCCCGGATGACCAGCGACATGGACGCCATCAGTCGAACTCCTGGCCGGTGGGTTCGACGGGCTGATCACCGCGGTGCTGACGCTGCTCGGCACCAGCGTCATGCTGCTCGTGCTCGACGTGCGGCTCGGGCTCATCTGCCTCGCCTCGGTGCTGTTCGTCGTCGTGCTGCTGCGCTGGTTCTCGAGGCAGTCGACGCGGGTCTTCCGCAAGGTCCGGGAGCGCTCGGCGGCGGTCATCGTGCACTTCGTCGAGACGATGACCGGGATCCGCGCGGTCGAGGCGTACCGTCGCGAGCCCCGCAACCAGGAGATCTTCGCCGACCTGTCCGGACGCTACGCGGCCGCCAACGTGCGCTCGATGCGGCTGTTCGCGATCTTCATGCCGGGTATGAAGCTCATCGGCAACGTGACGATCGGCGCCGTGCTGCTGGTCGGCGGGTTCCGGGTCATGCACGACACGATGACGGTCGGGGTCCTCACCGCGTTCCTGCTGTACCTGCGCCAGTTCTACGAGCCGATGCAGGACATCGGCCAGTTCTACAACACGTTCCAGTCGGCGTCCTCGGCACTGGAGAAGCTGTCGGGTGTGCTCGAGCAGGATCCCTCGGTGCCCGAGCCGGTGCGGCCGGCGTCCGCCGGTGCCTTCCGCGGGCGGATCGACTTCGACCACGTGCGGTTCAGTTACGGGTCGGGCGAGCCGGTGCTTCCCGACCTCGACCTGCACATCCCGGCGGCACAGACCGTCGCCCTCGTCGGCACCACCGGGGCGGGCAAGACGACCATCGCCAAGCTCATCTCGCGGTTCTACGATCCCATCGCGGGTGCCGTCAGGCTCGACGGTGTCGACCTGCGTGAACTGAGCGACGCCGACCTGCGGCGCGCCGTGGTGCTGGTGACCCAGGAGAACTTCATGTTCGCCGGCACGGTCGCCGAGAACATCGAGTTCGGTCGTCCGGGGGCATCGCGTGACGAGATCGAGGCGGCCGCCCGGGCCGTGGGCGCGCATGACTTCGTCTCGCTGCTGCCCGACGGATACGACACGTCGGTCGGCAAGCAGGGCGACCGGCTGTCGGCCGGCCAGCGCCAACTGGTGGCGTTCGCCCGCGCCTTTCTTGCCGATCCGGCCGTGCTGATCCTCGACGAGGCGACCTCGTCGCTCGACATCCCGAGCGAGCGGCTCGTGCAGCGGGCCCTGCAGACGCTGCTCGCCGACCGCACGGCGGTGATCATCGCGCATCGACTGTCGACGGTGGAGATCGCCGACCGGGTGCTCGTGCTCGAGCAGGGCCGGCTCATCGAGGACGGGCCCGCCCGCGCATCTGCTCACCGCCGACGGCGGCCACTATGCGGCCCTGCACGACGCGTGGGAGGCGTCGCTGGCCTAGCGGATCGCCCCCGGGCTTGCCGGACGGATGGCAGGGTGGAGGCCATGAGCGGCCACAGAACAGCAAAGCAACCACCGATCGGTGACTACGCCATCCTCGCCGACAGGCAGACCTCGCCCGCTGCTGGCGCACGGCAGCATCGACTGGCTGTGCGTGCCCCAGTTCGATTCCGCCGTCGGTGTTCTCCCGGCTGCTCGATGATCCCGACGCCAGTCACTGGAGCATCGTCCCCGTCGACGGCGAGGAGACCTCGCGGTCGTACCGAGAGAGCAGCTTCGTGCTCGACACGATGTGGTCGACGCCCACCGGCGCGGCACGGTCCACCGACTTCATGCCGATCCGCGAGGGCGAGGGTGAGGATCCCGCGCTCGAGGACACGCGTCGCGATCGTCCGCCGGATCGAGTGCACCGAGGGTGAGGTCGACATCGACCACGAGCTGGTCATGCGATTCGATTACGGGCGCGTCGTGCCCTGGGTGCGCCAGGACCGGACGGAGCGCGGGTGACCACGTCCTGGTCGCGCTTGCCGGGCCGCGATTCGCTGGCGCTGTACGGCCCCCGGCTCCAGTCCGGTGGGCGCAGCCATTCCGGACGCTTCCATATCTCGGCCGGCCAGCAGCTCACCTGGGTGCTGACCTGGCGCGCGTCCTACCGGCCCGATCGCGGATGTCCCCGAACGTCGACGACGAACTCGAGCGGACGCTCGGTCACTGGCGCGAGTGGCAGGCCAACCTGAGTTCCGAGGGGGGCTACTCCGAGCTGCCGTCGACCGGTCGCTGGCGGTGCTCCGGGCGCTGACGTTGCACCGCAGCGGCGGGATCGTCGCGGCGGCGACCACGTCGTTGCCCGAGGCGATCGGGGGCGAACGGAACTGGGACTACCGCTTCACCTGGCTTCGCGACTCGGCCTTCACGATCTCGGCGCTCGCGAATCACGGGCACCATCGGGTCGCCCGGCATTGGCGGCAGTGGCTGCTCCGCGCGATCGCCGGCGACCCCGAGGACCTGCAGATCATGTACGGCGTCGCAGGCGAACGGGAGCTGCCGGAGCGCACGCTCGAGCATCTCGCCGGCTACCGCGGGCTCGGCGCCGGTGCGGGTCGGGCAACGGGGCCGTCGTCCCAGTACCAGGCCGACGTCATCGGCGAGGTGATGGTCTCCCTCGCCAGGCTGCGCGATCGCGGGCTCGACGAAGACGACTTCTCGTGGCAGTTGCAGGTGAGCCTGCTCGACCACCTCACCCGGCAGATCGACGTGCCCGACCGGGGCATCTGGGAGGTGCGCGGTGACCCGCACTTCTTCACACACGGTCGGGTGATGATGTGGGCGGCCTTCGACCGCGGCGTCCAGGCGGTGGAGCGGCACGGGCTTGAGGGGCCGGTCGACGAGTGGCAGCACGGCGCCGCGACGCCCTGCGCGCCGAGATCCTCTCCAAGGGCGTCAAGGACGGCTGCTTCGTGCAGCACTACGACACCGACGCGATGGACGCCGCCCTGCTGCAGATTCCCCAGACCGGATTCGTCGACTACGACTCCGAGGTCATGCTCGCCACCGTCTCGCGGATCGAGCAGGAGTTGCTCGACGAGGGATTCGTCCGGCGCTACGTCACCGACGGTGGTGATGGGATCAAGGGCAAGGAGGGCGCGTTCCTCATGTGCACCTTCTGGCTGGTCGAGCAGTATGCGCGGGGCGGGCGTCCCGACGACGCCCGGGTGCTCATGGACAAGTTGCTCGGGGTCGGGCAACGACCTCGGACTGTTCGCCGAGGAGTACGACCCGAAGTCCGGTGAACTGCTCGGCAACTTCCCGCAGGCGTTCAGTCACCTCGCGCTGATCAGGGCGGCCGACGCGTTGGCCTGAGACCGCTACTCCGCGGATGGTGGCCGGTCCGCGGTGCTGGCGGTCGGCCGCAGGGCGGGCGTTCACGCGGCGAAGATGCTGCTGTTGATGGCGAAAGCGAGCCGAATCGGCAGTGATCGCCAGCACCTCGGCGGCGGTCGCCGAGCGCAGCGTGGCGATCGCCGGGCGCGCCGGACGCCGGGAGGTCACGGGAAGACCGGTTGTCGGGGCACAGGGGCGCCGCGACGAGCGGTTTCCCTCAGGCCTACCGCTCGGTAGCATGACCAGTCACTCACGGCGTCCGGCCACGGGCAGTTGCGCGCGGGAGATGCCATGGACGAGCAGGTGGTGAGTCTCGACCGTCGCACCGAGCGGCTCATCATCTGGACGTTGCTGCTGGCCGCGTTCGTCGTGATCCTCAACGAGACCATCATGTCGGTGGCCCTGCCGACCCTGATGTCCGAACTCCACGTGAGCGCCACCACCGTGCAGTGGGTGACCACCGGTTTCATGCTGACGATGGCGGTGGTGATCCCGACCACCGGGTTCCTGCAGGAGCGGCTGTCGACCCGCACGGTGTTCCTGCTGTCGATGAGCCTGTTCAGCCTGGGCACGCTGCTCGGGGCGACGGCGGCGAATTTCGGGCTGCTCATCGTCGCCCGGGTCGTGCAGGCCTGTGGCACCGCGATCATGCTGCCGCTGCTCACCACGACCATCCTCGTGGTCGTCCCGATCCAGCGCCGCGGCCAGGTCATGGGGCTCACGTCGGTGGTCATCTCGTTGGCGCCGGCACTCGGCCCCACGGTGTCCGGATTCGTGCTTCAGTACTTCAGCTGGCGCTGGCTGTTCTGGTTCATGCTCCCGATCGCCCTGATCATGCTCGGGGCGGGGTGGACCCGGATGGTGAGCGTCGGCCAACCACGACGGGTGCCGCTCGACGTCACGTCGGTGGGCCTGTCGGTGCTCGGGTTCGGCGGACTGGTCTACGGGCTCAGCGAACTCGGTTCTCCCACCGGATCGCTGCCAGTGGTCGGGGTCTCCCTGCTGGTGTCGGCCGTCGGGCTGTTCGTGTTCGTGCGTCGCCAGGCGACCCTCGTACGCCAGAAGCGGGCGTTCCTCGACCTCGGCACCTTCGCCGTGCCCAACTTCCGGTTGGCGCTCGGCATCCTGTGCGTGACGTTCGCCGCGCTCATCGGGGTGTCGTTGTTGTGGCCGATCTTCCTGCAGCAGGTGCGCATGGTGAGCCCGGTCACCACCGGGTTCATGCTGCTGCCCGGCGGGCTCGCGATGGGCGTGGCGGGCCCCCTGGTCGGACGCCTGTTCGACCGCTTCGGGGCCCGGGTGATCGTGGTTCCGGCGGCGACGGTGCTGGTTGTGATGCTCGTGATCATGGGCTTCAGCGGCCCCGCGACGCCCCTCCTGCTGCTCGTCTTGTGGCACCTGCTGTTCAGCGGTTCGCTGAGCTTCGTGTTCACCCCCACGTTCACCGGTGGGCTCAACGACCTGCCGCCGCACCTGTACAGTCACGGCAGCGCCCTGTTCGGCACGCTCCAGCAGGTCGCGGGCGCCGGCGGAACCGCGCTGCTGATCTCGATCATGGCGGCGCGGCGCACCTCGCTCATGGCCGGGGGCCTCGATGCCGTCGCCGGCACGCGGGGAGGCGTCCAGCTCGCCCTGTGGGCCGCGGCGCTGCTCAACGTGACGGCGATCATCATGGCGACCCGGCTGCGCGGGTCCCGGTCACAGCAGGGGCACGCCGCGGCGGTGCCCGCCGTGCCGGCGGTCGAGCACTGATCCGCTTCGACGCCAGAAGGGACCCCGCACCGATGCCACGACTGCTCGCCGACACCGCCCCGTTGGCCAACGAGCACTTCCGCCGACTGTGGTTCGCGAACATCGTGACGGTCATCGGCGCTCAACTCACCGTGGTGGCGGTGCCCGCCCAGATCTACGCGATCACCGGATCGTCGGGTTATGTGGGGCTCGCCGGGCTGTTCGGACTGGTGCCGCTCGTGCTGTTCGGCCTCTACGGGGGCGCCCTCGCCGATCACCTCGACAAGCGGGTGCTCCTGGTCATCAGCACGCTCGGTCTCATCGCGACGAGCGGGCTGTTCTTCGTGCAGGCCGTCACGGGCAATCGGAACGTGTGGATCCTGCTCGACGATCTTCGCCGTGCAGCAGGCGTTCTTCGCGGTCAACCAGCCGGCCCGCACCGCGCTGCTGCCCCAGATCCTCGACCGGCTCGAGCAGTTGCCGGCCGCCAACTCGCTGAACATGACCGTGTTCGCCGGTGGTGCGATCGCCGGGCCCCTCGTGGCGGGCGCACTCATCCCCCTGGTCGGCTACCCTGGCTGTATTTCATCGACACGGTCACGCTCACGGCCACCCTGTACGCCGTATGGCGGCTGCCGGTGTTCCTGCCGGCTTCCGGCTCGACCGGCGCCAAGGCGCCCGGATTCGCGGCGGTCGTCGACGGATTCCGGTACCTGGCCCGCGACCGGGTCGTGCTCATGAGTTTCGTCGTCGACATCATCGCGATGGTGTTCGGCATGCCGCGCGCGTTGTTCCCGGCGCTCGCGCATCTCAGCTTCGGAGGACCGGTCACCGGCGGGCTCGCCTTCGCCCTGTTGTACGCCTCCATCCCCACGGGATCGGTCGTGGGCGGCGTCTTCTCGGGATGGGTGTCGCGGGTCGATCGGCACGGCCGGGCGACAGTCGTCGCCGTCGCCGTCTGGGGCGGGTCGGTCGTACTGTTCGGCCTGATCCCGGGCAAGTCCCACGGCCACGCGACGCCCTGGTTGTGGCTCGCCTTCCTCGCCATGGCCGTGGCCGGTGGGGCCGACATGATCTCGTCGGCGTTCCGCCAGACGATCCTGCTGTCCGCCTCGGCCGAGAACATCCGAGGACGCCTCCAGGGTGTGTTCATCGTCGTGGTCGCCGGCGGTCCCCGGGTCGCCGACGTGGTGCACGGGGGCGCCGCCGCCCTGTGGGGGAACGCCACGGTCACCACGGCAGGTGGCCTGCTCGTCATCGTCGGCGTGCTGCTGGCCTCCGCGGCGGTCCCGGCGTTCTGGCGCTACCGGGCCTCGCGGACGCCGGCACCCGCGGCGGTCGCTCGCGAATCCTGAGAAATTCACAGGTTACGGGTCGGCTCGTCACAGCGTCCGCACAGGTGGGCGCGGCAACGTAGGGACCCTGGTCGATCCGGCCAGAACCGGCTTCCCGTCGTTCCTTCCCCCGTGACCCGAGGAGACCGCATGTCCCGAGCACTGCTCGCCGCCAAGGCACTGACCACCTCGACCCTCGTCGTCGCCACCGCGGGCGCCGGAGCTGTCGGCGTCCACCTCTACCACGCCCGGCACGACGGCGACGACCGGGCATCCAGCCCTGCGGCCACCGCACGCCAGGCGGCCTCGCGGGCAACGCGGAACCCCCAGTCGCAGGCGACCTCCGGGTCGTCGCCGACGGGAACGCGACGCGCGACCCGCTCGACGGCCACCGCGACCACGTCGACGAGCAAGCCCGTGGTGCCCGCGCGGCGGCCGGCCCAAACCCGTACCCAAGGATCCTGATCCACTCGGCCGCCATTCATAGCGGGGTCAGCACGCATCCACAGGCTGCTCACAACCGACCGCGGACGATGGACAGTGCGAAGCGTTCAGCAATGATCCTCGATCGGAAGGGGTGGCCATGTCGGCAGCACTCAGCGCGGCCCGGGCGCTCACCACGGGAACCCTGATCGCCGCCTCGGCGGCGACGCTCGGGATCGGCGTCCATCTGGCCAACGACCACATCGCGGCCCTGTCGTCGCCCCAGGCGTCGTCGCTGACCAACCAGGCCCCCACCCGCAGCAGGTCGGAGCACTCCGGCGACGACTCGGGGGGCCTGCTCGGGCAGATCTTCCAGGGCTCGACCGCCACCGGCGGCCAGGGCGGCATCTCGTCGGGGGCCGTCGGCGGCTCGCAGACCCGCACCAGGGGCAGCTGACCTGTGACGCACCCGCGGTCGGCGCCATCGTCGCTCGCGCGCGTCCGTGAGCGATCGCCGAGCCCGCCCGCAGGGCCCTACACTGCGGCGGGAACGCTGACCCGGAGGAGGGCCGATGGCCTCGCTCGGACCTGGTGACCACCCGGTGCCGTGGGCGATGCAGATCGCCGTGCTCGTCGACAAGTCTCGCCCCGCCGACCACATCGCCACCTGTGAGGCGGCGGCCCGCGCGGTGGTGTCGCTGCTCGACGACCCCCGGGCGAGCGAAGGTGAGTGGTACGGCGCCGTCCAGCACTGGCGCGACGGGCGCATCCGCAAGCTGGTCCGGCGCGCCCGAGGCGCCCGCTGGGCCGAGGTGCAACAGCTCCCCGGCGTCACGGTCACCCAGGGACTCGCGGCCGCCAGGGCGTTCGTCCCGGGCCCCGTCGAGCCGCTTCCCCGCCCGCTCGCCAAGCTCCAGGTGGAGGGCACCGAACTGCCCGACGGTGAGGCGTCGGCGAATAGTGACGCGATCGTGCGGATCGGCATCAGCCCCCTGGTCGCCATGACCACCGGCAAGTCGGCCGCCCAGTGCGGTCATGCCGCGCAACTCGCCCGCGACGCGATGGACGCCGTGACGCTCGCCCGCTGGCGTGCCGATGGGTTCCGGGTGCACGTCGCGCCGGTCCCACCGGAAACATGGGCGCTCGACCCCGGTCGCGTCCGGGTGATCGACGCCGGCTTCACCGAACTCGACGGTCCCACCGAGACGACCCGCGCCTGGTGGTGAACGCCCCATGGGCGCCTCGCGAAGCTCACAGAGGCGTCATCCGGGCTTCACAGGGACCACACAGCATGAAGGCGGAGCGTTGAGGGGTCAACAACGCAACGTCACCGACCGAAGCCGGAGACCGACATGACCACCCGACCCCCACTGGCCATCGCCAGGACCCTGACGACGGGGACGCTCCTCGCCGCGGCCGTCGCGACCGCCGGGATCGGCGTCCACCTCGCCGGAGCCGCTCACGCCGCGACGTCGACGTATGCGGCGTCGGTGAACACGACCGCCCGCGGTTCGACGACCACCGGCACGGCGTCCCCAGGGTCGTCGGGCTCCTCGTCCTCGACGACCGGCCCGGCCACGGGCGCGTCGGTGACCGGCGGGTCACAGCCGGCCCAGACCAACACCCGTGGCAGCTGACGACATGACGCCCGCATCCGTCGACCCCGTCGTCACCGGCGCCGCGTTCCGGGCCATCGGCACCACGTGCCGGGTGCTCGTGACCGATGCCGGAGCGCTCGACGCGGCCCAGGCACTGGCCCGATCCCACCTCGCCGACCTCGACGCCGCGGCGTCTCGATTCCGCCCGGATTCGGAGGTGAGCCGGCTCGCCGCCCGCGCCGCCGGTCGACCGGTGAGCCAACTCGTGTCGTTCCTGCTCGCCGACTACCTGCGGGCAGCGCTCGAGATGAGCGACCTCACCGACGGCCTGGTCGACCCCAGCGTCGGCGCGGCCCTGGTCGCCAGTGGCTACGACGCCGACATCGAGGAGATCCGCGCGAGCGAGGCGTCGCGTGGCTCCGACCCGCTGCCGGCACCGGGGTGGCGCAGCATCCGCCTGTCCGATCTCAACGTCGTGAGCGTGCCGCAGGGGATGCTCATCGATCTCGGCGCCACCGCGAAGGCGCACGCCGCCGACACCATCGCCCGCCGGCTCGCCGCCACCCACCGCGGTGGCTTCCTGGTGAACCTGGGGGGCGACATCGCGGTCAGCGGGAGTGTGCCGGAGGGAGGGTGGAACATCGGCATCGAACTCGCCGACGGCCGGGAGGCGCAGGTGATCCGCAGCGACGGGGCGGCCGTGTGCACGTCCTCGACGCAGCTGCGCACGTGGACGACGGGAACCGAGGTGCGCCACCACATCATCGACCCGAGAACCGGTGCGTCCGCGCCCCCGGTGTGGGCCTCGGTGACCTGCGCGGCCCCGTCGGCGATCGTCGCCAACGCCATGTCGACCGCGGCCGTCGTGCTCGGGGACGCCGCGCCCGATTGGCTCACCGCCAAGGGCGTCACGGCACGCCTCGACGGCGTCGACGGCACCACCACCCTTGTCAACGGTTGGCCCCGCCCCGAGGAGGATGCGGCATGAACGAGATCCTGTGGTACATGTCCCGGGCGACCGGGATCGTCAGCATCGTGCTGCTCACCTACGTCGTCGTGGCCGGCATCCTCATCAGCGGACGCCGCCGGCCCCATGCGGCGGGACCCACCATCACCATGGCCCTGCACCGGTGGATCGCGCTCGGCATGGTCGTGTTCCTCATCACCCACATCACCACGGCCATCGCCGAGACCTACGTCAACATCAACTGGATCTCCTTCGTCATCCCGTTCACCAGCGGATACGCGCCGTTCTGGGTCGGCCTCGGCACCCTGGCCTTCGACCTGCTGGTCGTGGTGGTCGCCACGTCCTACCTGCGCCACCGGATCCCCGAACGGAACTGGAAGCTCGTCCATTGGCTCGCGTACGCGTTCTGGCCGATGGCCATCATCCACGGATTCGCCCTCGGCACCAGCCAGGAGTGGGTGCTGCGCCTCATCACCCTCACCTGCGGCGTCATCGGGATCCTGGCCATCGCCTGGCGGATCAACGCCCGGCACCACGACCGCGAGCGCCGCGACATCATCCTCGAACAGGAGTGGTCATGACCCCCGCAACACGGCAGCAGACCGGCGTCCAGTTGCTCGACGCCCTCGACGCCGCCGGCCTCACCGGGCGCGGCGGGGCGGCGTTCCCCTCAGCCGTGAAGCTCCGGGCGATGACCCGGCGCCGCACCGCGGTGATCGTCAACGCCTGCGACGGGGAATTGGGGGCGGTCAAGGACGGCTGGGTCGTCGCCAACCACCGCGACGAGTTGCTGCGGGGTGCCACGCTTGTCGGGCGGCTTGCGCGGGGGCCGGTGAGTTTCGCCGCACACCGCGGCTCGGCCACCGAGGAGCGGCTGCACGCGGCCGGCGTCGACGTGCTCGACGTGCCCCACCGCTACGTGTCATCGGAGGAGAGCTCGCTCATCAACTTCGCGCAGGGCGGCCTTGCACGCCCGATGACCAAACGTTCGCTGTACATCCAGGGCGGCCGGGATTCGACCGGACGCCGGATCTCGCCGAGCGTCGTGCTCAACGCCGAGACGGTGTGGCGGATCGCCCAGATCGCCGAACACGGCCCGGAGTGGTTCCGCCGCTACGGCACCGTGGCCGAGCCCGGGCCCCGGCTGGTGTCGATCGGTGGCTACGTCGGGCGACCCGTCGTCGTCGAGACCCAGGCGGGCGCGCCGATCGGCGATCTGCTCGCCGCCGCGCACACCCCGGCGGACGCCGAGTACGTGCTGATCAACGGCCTGGGCGGGGCATTCGCACCGATCGCCGCCATCGCGTCCGCCCCCTGGTCGCGCGAGGGGCTGGCCCGCTTCGACGCACGGCTCGGGCCCGGCATCCTCGAGGTGGTGAACCCACGGGGCTGCCCCCTCGACATGGTCGGTGACCTGCTCACCTACGCGGCCGGCGAGTCGGCGGGCCAGTGCGGACCGTGCATGTTCGGCGTCCCCGAGCTGTCGGCGCTGTGGCAGCAGTACGTGCGTAGCCCCTCGGCCCGGCACCGCCGCGCGCTCGAGGTCAATCTCGGGCTGCTGCCCGGACGCGGCGGGTGCAAGTTTCCCGACGGCGTCGCGGGTGTGGCCCGCAGCGCCCTCACCGTGTTCGCCGAGCACATCACCGAGCACGCCTCCGGGCGGTGCCGCTACGCCGCGAGGAGGTCGGCATGAGTTCCGGCACGAGGGCCGAGGAGGTCGTCCCGCTGCAGGTCGACCGGATGGCCTGCACCGGTCACGGCGTGTGCGCCCAGATCCTGCCGCGCAACATCACCCTGGACGCGCACGGCTATCCGATCGTGCTCGACGCCCTCGTCGATCCCGAGGACGGCGACACCGCGATCCGCATGTGCCCCGCGCGAGCGCTCTACTGGAGAGGAAGTTGAACGTTCGGCTATCATCGGTTGCTTGAGGGGAGTACTTCTCAAAGTTCGCCCGGTCAGTACGGACGGTTCCATGACCGCCCCGGGCGACGCCCCACCCATCGGGTGGTGGTGAAGGAGACCTCGGAGCGTTCCACGATCTGAGGACCCCCATGGCCCACCCCTTTCTCGCCCCTCTCGTCGGCGTCCCCATCACGACGAGTCCGGGTCTCGCGCCGCTGCAGAGCGTTGCCACGCCCACCGTGTGGGCGTGGACGGTGGCCGGTGTCCTGGCGCTGTTCGTCGTCGACTTCCTCATCACCCGGCGCCCGCACGAGGTCGGCGTCCGGGAGGCGGTCGGCTGGTCGGCGTTCTACATCGCCCTGCCGCTCGCATTCGGGGCCTGGATCTGGGTGCGCTTCGGTGGCGACATCGGGCTGGCCTACCTCTCGGGCTACGTCGTCGAGAAGTCGCTGAGCGTCGACAACCTGTTCGTGTTCATGCTGTTGCTCGGAGGCTTCGCGGTACCGCGGGCGCTGCAGCAGCGGGTGCTGCTGATCGGGGTCGCCGGCGCCCTCGTGCTGCGCGCGGTGTTCATCGCGGTCGGCGCGGTGATGCTGGCGCGCTTCAGCATCACGTTCCTCGTCTTCGGTCTGGTCCTGCTGGCCAGCGCCGCCAAGGTGTGGCGCGACGCCATCCGCGGACACGACGATGCGCCCGACGTCAACGGCCTCGCCGTGGTGCGCTGGATCCGACGCGTACTGCCGGTCACCGACGGCTATCGGGGCTCCGCCATGGTCGTCACCGAGGACGGGCGACGCCAGGCGACTCCGCTGGTTGTCGCCGTGCTCGCGATCCTGGCCGTCGACGTGCTGTTCGCCGTCGACTCCGTGCCGGCCGTGTTCGGTATCACCGACGACCC
This sequence comes from uncultured Actinomycetota bacterium, assembly GCA_963798885.1. GTDB lineage: Bacteria > Actinomycetota > Actinomycetes > Propionibacteriales > Propionibacteriaceae > JAJYQH01. The sequence goes on from CAWCUX010000016.1 coordinate 184,469, forward strand.
GTACCTCGTGTTCGCCACCAATGCGTTCGCGCTGATGGGCCTGCGGGCGCTGTACTTCCTGATCGCCGGGGTGCTCAGCAGGCTCGTGCACCTGGGACACGGCATGGCCCTGATCCTCGTCCTCATCTCGGTGAAGCTGATCCTGCACTGGGCGCACACCGTGTGGCACTGGGTGCCGACGATTCCGACGACGTGGTCGCTCGTCCTCATCGTGACGATCCTCGCGATCACCACGGTCACCAGCCTTGCGGCGTCCCGGCAGGCGAACCGGACGGCCTGACGGCTCTCCCGATCGGCAGGCGACCGGCCGAGCTTGGTCCGTGGTTCCGTTGTCAGGGTCCGCTCGCCTGCAGATCGGGAGGCTTTCCCGTCGTCCACAGGCCGCACGGATGCCGCTCGCCGTCCACAGGCGCACCCTCCCGGGGGGTTCGGGCCGACCGCCGTGCCCACAATCCCATCGTGACGACCAGACGCGCCGACCTCGACCGGCGACTTGCGCATGGCGGTGGAGCCCTGCGAACCCGCGACCACCCCGAACTCGCCTGGGCCATCCGGGCCGCTCTGCGCGCGGGGACGCTGTCGAGGCCCCTTCCCGGGGTGGTCGTGGCGTCGTCGCATGCCGACGATCCCGACGTCCGGATCCGGGCGGCCGCTCTGTGGCGCCCCGGCGGCGTGCTGCTGCGCCGCGCCGCCGCCAGGTGGGGATTCGACCCCGGCATCCGCGTCGACACCGTCGTGCTGGCCGGGCACCGGACAGCCGCTCGCCCGGGATTCCGCGTCGTTGAGGACATCGTCGATCCTCGCTACATCCGTCGTGCCGGGCCGTTGGCGTTCTCCGACCCCAGCCTGACGGTGATCGATCTGTTGCGTGAGGGGGATGAGGGGCCGCTCTACGATGCCCTGCGCCGACGGGTCGTCAGCCTGCACTCGCTACGGCAGGCTCTGGTCGCCCACCCCCAGCGCGCGGGCAACGAGGTGGTTCGGCGGCAGTTGTGGCGCGCGCGAGAGAATCCCTGGTCATCGGGCGAGGCGGAACTGCACGATTTCCTGCGCCGGTTCGCCATCGCCGGCTGGAAGGGCAACGTTCGCGTCCAGGTGCAGCACGCGGTCTTCTACATCGATGCGCTGTTCCGCCGCGAACGCCTCGCACTCGAACTCGACGGCGTCGACCACCACACGACCACCATTGATCGCGAATACGACTATCGACGCCGCGCCCTCCTGATGGCGAACGGCTACCGCGTCCTCGGCCTCACGCCGGCGATGATCCGCGCCGATCCGGCACGCCTCGCGGAGCAGATCGCGGCAGCCCGGGCGATCACCCGACCTCCGGATCTGCAGGCGACGGGGGCTCCGCGAGGTCACGCCCACTGACAGTGGGCCGGTTGCCTGCAGAGCCGGAGGCGGTTCACTCCGCGACGGTCACCGCCCGGTCGGCCCACGCGGGGGGAACGTAGGCGCAGGTGGGGTCGGACGCCAGGTAGTTCCCGGTGAGCGCGTACGCCGTCGAGCGTGACCCGCCGCACAGCGTGTTGAACTCGCACACGCCGCACTTGCCCTCGAACTCCTGGGGACGCCGCAGCGCCTGGAACACCGGCGAGTCGCGGTAGATCTCGTGGAACGGCTGCTGCGTGACGTTGCCGCAGTGTTCGGGGAGGAAACCGTTCGGGTAGACGTCACCGATGTGGTCGATGAACGCGAAGCCCGATCCGGAGTTGACGGCCATCGGCGGCCGGGGCCGCCGCGGCCGCTCCGCGTGCGCGCCCAGCAGCCGGGTGGTCTCCTCGGTGAGGTAGTGGTAGAGCTCGCCGCGCGGGGGCAACGGCTCGCCGGCTGCGCGGGCGCGGTCGCGCTGGATCGCGATCCGCCGGTACTGCGGTGCCTCGGTGGTCTTGATCGCGATCCGGTCGCTCACGTCGTGCAGCCAGTACAGGACGTCCTCGCGTTCGTCGGGGCTGAGGGCCTGCAGGCCGGCGCCACGTCCGGTCGGCACCAACAGGAACGTGTAGAACATGAACGCGCCCATCTCGAGCACGGTCTTCAGCAGGGCCGGCGCCTCGTGGATGTTGTCCTTGGTGAACGTGGAGTTCACCTGCAGCCGGAAGCCCGCGTCGGTGATCCATTTGGCCGCGCGGATGGTGGCCTGGAAGGTGCCCGCGAACCCGCGGAACGCGTCGTGGGTCTCGGCGGTTGCGCCGTCGAGGCTCACCGACATGGCCCGTGCCCCCGCCGCGCGCATCACGGCCAGCCGGTCGGGCGTCATCAGCGGGGTGACCGATGGCGACAGCGAGACATTCAGTCCCAGTCCGGTGCCGTAGCGGACGAGGTCGGCGAGATCCTCGCGCTCGAACGCGTCACCACCGGTGAACACCACGAGCGGACGCGGTGCCTCGTACGCGGCGAGTTCGTCGAGCAGCGCCTTGCCCTGAGCGGTGGTCAGCTGGCGCGGATCGGGGGTGTGCTGGGCGTCGGCGCGGCAGTGCTTGCACACGAGCTGGCAGGCGCGGGTGACCTCCCAGATCACGATGAACGGCTTGACGTTGATGTCGTGCTTGATCGTGCGCACCAGCGGGTGATGCGACGGGCCCCGCGACGCGAGAGTGTCCTGGGGGTCCTGCGTCTCCGGCTCGGTGACTGTGCTCATGGCTCCACCCTCGCTGATCGTTCGCTCGTCAACTACTTTGTGTAGGAGAGCATAACTCGCGCGCGGGAGCCGGGGTTCGCCGGCCTCCCGCGAGCGGACGCCCGTGGGCGGGTTGGGGCCGTGGGCCGTCGCCGCTGACCCGCCGACCCGCGGGGCCGCCTCAGCTGCCCAGCGTCCGGGCGGCGGCCATGCCGGAGGCGATGGTCGAGGTGAGTCCCAGCCCGTCGGCGGCCGACCCCGCCAGGTGGAGCCCGCCGAGGCGGGCCAGGTCCGCCCGCGCCGCGGTGATCCGAGCGAGATGCCCCACGCCGAGCTGCGGCATCGCATCGGGCCAGCGGACCACTCGCGAGAACACTGTCGGGGCGTCGAGGCCGATCAACCTGGCCAGTTCGCGCGAGGCGGACTCGATCATCTGCTCATCGGACAGGTCGAGTGCCACCCGGGAACCGGCCCGGCCGACCGACACCCGCACGATGTGCCAGGAAGGGTGGTCGAGCGGCCACTTGCGCGACATGTTGGTCATCGCCTTGAGCACGCCCGACTGGTGGGAGTTGAGCAGCAGTCCGTTGGCGTCACGCAGCACGGGGTTCCGCTCGGCGGCCGACTTGTCGTAGGCGAGGACGACGGTCGCCACCGACGCCGTGCCGACACCTTCCATCGCGCGGATGAGATCGGGGGAGTGGGCTCCCAGGAGCGCCGTCGCGGGGCCCGGGCCGACCGCGACCACGACGGCGTCGGCCACGACCGGGTCGGCACTGGTCTCGACCCGCCAGGCGCCGTCGTCGCGCACGATGGACTCGGCTCGGACGCCGGTGTGCACGCTCGCGCGTCCCCTGATCGCGGCCGCGAGCGCGTCGACCAGGGCTCCCAGCCCGCCCGGCCAGCTGGCGAACATCGGCAGTCGCGCGGGCGCGCCGGGACGCGCGGGTGGGGGGGTGCTCGGCCTGAGCGCGCGCAGCAGCAGCGACGTCCCGGACGCCGCGACGGGCACGAGTTGCTTCGCGGTGGCGTGCAGGCTCAGCCGGTGGATGTCACCCGAATGCAGATTGCCGAGCAGGGGATCGACGAACGTGTCGGTGACCTCGCGGCCGAAGCGCCGCGCGACGAAGTCACCGACGGCGACATCGTCGCCGATCGGCCTCCGGGCCAGCGGCTCGAGGCCCGCGCGCAGGATCCCGTGCCAACTGAGGATCCCGGAACGGAGCACCGGACCCACCTGGGTCGGCCCGGTGGGTCCAACACCCGCGGGCAGGGGGCGCAGGCCCCGGCGGGTGAGCAGCATCGACTGCCCGCGCCGGGCGGGGATCACCGTCGTGTCGAGACCCAGCGTGCGCACGAGGTCGGCGGCCGCCGGCGCGCCGAGGTGGATGGCCTCGGCCCCGACGTCGACGGCGACCCCGCCGACATCGATCGCCCGCACCTGCCCGCCGAGCCGATCGGAGGCCTCGAGCACGGTGACCGTGGCCTCGGGCCGGTCGCGCAGAATGCCCCACGCGGTGACGAGCCCGGTGACGCCGCCCCCCACGATCACCACGCGGTGCGGCACGGGTCGGGGCGGGCCCTCGGCTGTCTCGGTTGTCATCGCTGGAACTCTACCCAGCGGACGCGGCGACCCCTCCGCGGGTCGTGGGGGACTCGGGGGTGGGAAGCACCCGGCCCGCCTGGGGCGTCATGTGGTGGCGCAGGCCCCACGCGACGGCCTGTGAGCGGCGGGTCACGCCGATCTTGCGATAGGCCGCACGGATGTAGGACTTCACCGTATTGCCACTGATGTATGCGCGCCGGGCGATCTCGGTGTTGGTGAGCCCCTGGGTGATGAGCGCGATCATTTCCGCCTCGCGCATGGTGAGTCCGTATTCGCGCCCCGGCCAATCGGCGTAGTTCGTGGCGCTCGTGGGTGCGGCGCCGTCCGACTCTCGCACGGCCCACCCGGTTGCGGCCACGATCGTGCGTCCGGCCGCGACCTCGAGCAGTGCGTTGGCGAGCCGGGCCGCCGGGAGCCGCTTGGAGATGACGGCCGACACGCCCGCCGAGAGCATCGCCTGGGCGGTCTCGCGGCTGAACTGCCATGAGTACACGACGACCCGCTGGACGCCGGCGTCGCGCAGGTGCACACGCACCTTCTGGATCGCGGAACGATCCTGCCCGAACGTGTCGTACAAAGCGATGTCGACGGGGCGGCGTACGCTCGAGTTGAGGTCGAGTTCGACAACCTGGATGCGATCGGCCCAGGGGTCGAGCATCATCCGAACTCCCTGCACCACGAGCTCATAGTCGTTGACGATGGCGATCCGCACGGGCGCGGATGCGGCTGCGAGAGCGGTCGGTTCCGGGGTCACGATCGGAGTATGTCATTTGCACGCTTCGACCGACCATTAATAAAGAGGATGACACACCCCAAAGGGTGGTCTGCACAAGCCTGCATATCCGACAGGGTCGGCGTGTCGCCTAGTGAGAGTGATCTCGCGCGGAAATGCGAGATGTGATCCGGGTATGTGAAACCTGAAGAGTTCTCAGGATTGAGAGAGCCTCCTGCCCCCGCAGGACACTCGGGCCCACTGGCGATGGTGGTTACGGTGTAGTAACCTTCGGTGCCGTAGGTTTGTTGTTACCTCCCCGGCGACGGTCATTGTGGAACTAGGCTCGGTCCAGCATGCCGCTGACCGATCGGGTGGGGTCATCACCGCGCCTACGATGCCGCCGGAAAGGATGTCGATGAGTCAACCCGTCCAGCCCTGGGGTGGCCCTCCCGGAGCCACCAGCCACGCCGATGCGATCACCGCGTCCGATGAAATGGTGCAACTGCTCACCCCCGAAGGGGCCAGGGTCGACCATCCCGGGTTCAGCTTCACCGGAGACGACGCCGAGATCGCCGGCTACCTGCGCGAGATGGTGCTCGCCCGCCGCTACGACCAGGAGGGCACCAGCCTGCAGCGGCAGGGCGAGTTGGGGCTGTGGCCGCCGCTGCTGGGGCAGGAGGCCGCCCAGATCGGTTCGGCGCACGCGGTGCGCGACACCGACATGATCTTCCCCACGTACCGCGAGCACGGGGTGGCACTGCTGCGCGATGTTCCGGTGGCCGGCATGCTCGGTCTCTTCCGCGGGACCTCGATGGGCGACTGGGACATCGAGGAGACCAGGTTCGGCCAGTACCAGATCATCATCGGCGCTCAGACGCTGCACGCCACCGGTTATGCCATGGGCATCCAGCACGACGGCGCCGTCGGCAACCCGGAGCCCGAGCGGAACGCGGCCGTGCTGGCGTTCCACGGCGACGGGGCGTCCAGCCAGGGCGACGTCAACGAGTCCTACGTGTTCGCGGCGAGCTTCCAGGCGCCGGTCGTGTTCTTCTGCACCAACAACCAGTGGGCGATCAGCGAGCCCTCCACCCGCCAGAGCCGGATCCCCCTCTACCAGCGTGCCTGGGGCTACGGGTTCCCGGGCGTGCGGGTCGACGGTAACGACGTGCTCGCGGTCAAGGCCGTCACCGACTGGGCGATGGAGCGGGCACGTCAGGGCCACGGCCCGGCCTTCATCGAGGCGTTCACCTACCGCATGGGCGCCCACACCACGTCCGACGATCCCTCGAAGTACCGCCTGTCCGAGGAGACCGAGGCATGGGGGCGCCGAGATCCGATCGAACGGGTGAAGACCTACCTGCTCGCCCGGGGGGCCATCGACGATTCCTGGCTGGCCGACCTCGACGCCGAAGCCGACGAGTTCGGGGAGCACGTCCGCGCCGCCTGCAAGTCGCTGCAGAGCGAAACCCTCGCGCACCGGTTCGACATGCTCTTCCGCGAGCCGACCGCCGAGACCGAAGACCAGCGCGACGCCCACCTGGCCTATCTCGCCGGGTTCGAGGCCACCACCGAAGGGAGCCGTCGATGAGTGCGATGACCCTCGGCAAGGCCCTGAACGCGGGCCTGCGCCGTGCCCTCGACGCCAACCCCAAGGTGCTGCTCTACGGCGAGGACATCGGCAAGCTCGGTGGGGTGTTCCGGATCACCGAGGGACTGCAGAAGGATTTCGGCGAGGACCGGGTCATCGACGCCCCGCTGGCCGAGTCGGGCATCGTCGGCACCTCGTTCGGCCTGACCATGCGCGGCTACCGACCCGTGATCGAGATCCAGTTCGACGGGTTCGTCTACCCGGCCTTCGACCAGATCGTCAGCCAGGTGGCCAAGTTTCACAACCGCACCGAGGGGCGCTTTCCGGTGCCGATGGTCATCCGCATCCCCTACGGCGGCGGCATCGGCGCCATCGAGCACCATTCCGAGTCGCCCGAGGCCTACTTCGTCCACACGGCGGGGCTCAAGGTGGTCACCTGCTCCTCGCCGAACGACGCCTACTGGATGATCCAGCAGGCGGTGGCGTCCGACGATCCGGTGATCTTCCTCGAGCCCAAACGGCGTTATCACGACAGGGGCGACGTGGTGCACGACGCGAAGCCGCTGCCGCTGCACCAGGCGCGGGTCGTGCGGGGGGGCACCGAGGCGACCCTCGTCACCTACGGGCCGATGGTCAAGACGTGTGTCGAGGCGGCCGCCATCGCCGACGAGGAGGGGCGGTCCCTCGAGGTCGTCGACCTGCGCAGCCTGTCGCCGATCGACATGGTGACCCTCACCCATTCGGTGCGGCGCACCCGCCGGGCCATCGTCGTGCATGAGGACGTGCAGACTCTCGGGGTCGGCGCGGAGGTCTCCGCCAGGTTGTCGGAGGAGTTGTTCTATCTCATGGAGGCACCCGTCCTGCGGGTCACCGGACATGATCTGCCCTACCCGAATTCACGTGTCGAGAACGACTTCCTGCCCGACGTCGATCGGATCCTCGACGCCGTCGACCGTTCGTTGGCCTACTGAGCTCCGAGGGAGAAGCGATGTTCCAGTTCCGACTTCCCGACCCGGGGGAGGGCCTCGTCGAGGCCGAAATCATCCGATGGATGGTCGCCGAGGGTGACAGCGTCAAGGTCAACGACATCGTCGTCGAGATCGAGACCAGCAAGTCCCTCGTCGAGTTGCCGGCCCCGGTGGCGGGCACCATCACCGCGCTGCTGGTGCCCGAGGGAACCACCGTCGAGGTCGGCACACCCATCGTCACCATCGACGACGGCTCCTCGGGGGAGTCCCCGGCAGACGGCGCGCGGGCGCACGACGCCTCTGACGACGGCGGCGACGCACCGGGCCCGAACCTCGTCGGGTACGGGCCGAGCGGGTCCGCGTCGCGTCGGCGCCGCCGTCGCGCCGGAGCCGACGCCGACGGCCAGCAGGTGCACGAGGAATACAACGCGGGCTACCAGCAGAGCGAGCACGGACGCCGCGCCGACGAGGTGATCCCCGGTGGCCCGGTCACCGCCGAGGCGCACGGTGATCCCCTGCCCGAGCCGGGCAAGGCGCCCCGCGGAACCGACATCGTGCCGGCGCGCGGAACCGGGCCCAAGTTGGCGAAGCCGCCGGTTCGACATCTCGCGAAGCTGCTCGGGGTCGACCTCGAGACGGTCACCGGCACCGGCCCCGACGGTCGGATCACCCGCGGCGACGTCGAGGCGGCCGCCGCGATGCAGACCCTCGCCTCCGGACGGGTGATGAGCGATGACGAGGCGGCGGCCAACGGGCAGTTCGGCCAGGGCAGCCGTTCCGAATACGCGGGTGGGAGGTTCGGCGAGCAGGGCATCGGCGCCGACTCCTACGTGAGCGACGGTGGATACGCCGGCTTCGGCGGCCCCTTCGCCGACGACTCGGGCTCCGATGCCGGCTTCGGCGCCTCGTTCCGCTCAGGGTCGGCGGGCGGCGAACGGCGTGAGCCGATCCGTGGCGTGCGCAAGGTGACTGCCCAGGCCATGGTCGACTCGATCAACACCCACGTACACGTCACCGAGTGGGTGACCATCGACGTCACCGCGATGATGGACATGGTCGAGCGGATCAAGGGCCGCCGCGAATTCGCCGGGCTGCGCATCTCGCCGCTGCTGCTGCACGCGAAGGCGGTCTGCCTCGCGATGGAGGCGACCCCGGTGGTCAACGCCTCGTGGGACGACGAGAGCCAGGAGATCGTCTACCACGACGACGTCAACCTCGGCATCGCCGCGGCGACCCCCCGTGGGCTGATGGTGCCCAACATCAAGGGGGCCCAGCGGATGTCGCTGCTCGAGCTGGCCCGCGCCACCAACCAGCTCGTGCAGGTGAGCCGCGAAGGCAAGCTGCAGCCCGCCGACTACGCCAACGGCACGTTCACGATCACCAATGTCGGCGTGTTCGGCATCGACGCCGGCACGCCGATCATCAACCGCAACGAGTCGGCGATCCTGTGCATGGGCGCGATCCAGCGGCGTCCGTGGGTGGTGGGTGAGGGCGCCGACGAGCGCGTCGAACCACGGTGGGTCACCACCGTCGGACTGTCGTTCGACCATCGACTGATCGACGGGGAGCAGGGCTCGAAGTTCCTTTACGACGTCGCCGCGATCCTCAACGACCCCACGCTGGCGCTGTTGTACTGAGCGGCGGCGCTGTTGTACTGAGCGGCCCCCGGTCGGGCCGTCGCCTCAGGACTGGGCGTCGGTGTCGTCGCCGTGATCGGTGGAATCCACCGCGCCGAGATGCGCGCGGATGTCGCGCGCGTACTCGCTCGTGCGGATCAGCGCGAGGATGTATTCGTACTGCATGCGCACGAGCGCGATCGCGGCGAGGGCGAAGATCCAACCGAACAGCAGGTCGAGCACCGCGAGGAAGACGATGGCGCCGTTGGTGCTCGACCGGCCGGTGAACACCGAGGTGCTGCGGGCCGAGCCGAACAGCACGAACACTGACCCGATCCAGTAGATGCCCACGGCGATGATCGACAAGATGTAGAGGATCTTGACGATCTGCGGTGTCACGTAGCGACGGAAATCGAAGTCGAACAGCGCCTTGAAGAACAGGCCGAACGCACCGGTTCCGCGCGGCGGGCGCGCCGGCGCCGGGGCCCACTGGCCGCCGGCGAATCCCTGGCCGGTCGGCGCCTGCTGCTGCCAGCCGGGGGGCTGCTGCTCGGGGTACTGGGTGCTGCTGTTCCAGCCCGTCTGCCACTGGCCCTGCGGCGGGACTCCCCACCCGGAGTTCTCCCAGCCCGGGGGCGTCGGCTGTGGCGCGCTGGGCTGGGACGCCGGGGTGCCCTGCTGCGCACCGGGGGCGCCCGGCGGATTCGCCGAGCCGGAGAGCTGGGGTCCGAAGGCGCCGGTGGGCCGTTCCGGCTGCCCCGGCTGCGAGCCGCCCGGCTGCTGGCCTCCGGGCTGCTCCGGCCCCGACCCTCCCGGCTGCCCGACGGCGTCCCACGACGACCCCCAGGGGCGCTGGGCGTTGGGATCGTTGGGGTTCTGGTTCCAGTTCTCGGTGGACATGCAGTTATTCTGCCCCGCGTGCGCCCGGATGGTCGGTGTATCGCACGGCCGTGCCGTGTGCGCGACAATGTCCGCGTGCTCTACGCGACTCACGCCGTCATCGACCTCGGCGCCATCCGGCACAATCTGCGCGGTGTGCGTGACCGGGTGGGCGAGCGCGCTGTGCTCGTGGCGGTGAAGGCCGACGGCTACGGGCACGGGGCCGTGGAGGTGTCGCGGTTCCTGGAATCCGAGGGGCTGGCCGACTGGCTGGGGGTCGCGACGGTGCCCGAGGGGATCGCGTTGCGCCGGGCGGGCGTGGGGTTGCCGATCCTCAAGCTGTCGCACGCGGCACCGGGCGAGGTCGACGCCGCGCTCGGGGCCGGCATCACGTTGACGGTCGTCGACGCCGGCTCCATCGACCACGTGGCCCATCGTGCGGTGCCGGGCACCGCCGTGCATCTCGTGCTCGACACCGGCATGCGTCGCATCGGGGCCGAACCGGAGCAGGCCGTCGAACTCGCGCGCCGGATCGATGCCGCCGGTCTCGATCTCCAGGGGATCATGACCCACCTGCCGATCAGCGACGCGCCCGAGGGCGAAGACTTCACGCGCGGGCAACTGGCGCGGTTCCGCCGCGCGGTCGCCGATGTCGTGACGGCCCGCGGACCGGTGCGGCTCGTCCACTCGTCGAATTCCGGGGCGGTGCTCGGCCACGACCTCACCGGCATGACGATGGTGCGCCCCGGCGTCATGGCCTACGGCTATTACCCCGATCCCCGGGCGGAGCGCAGTGTGGTGCTACGACCGGCGATGGAGTTGAGGAGCCGGGTCAGCTTCCTCAAACCGATCTCGTCCGGCGAGACAGTCGGCTACGGCCGCACGTGGACCGCACCCCACGACACGTGGATCGCCACGGTGCCCGTGGGCTACGGCGACGGCTATTCGCGGTTGTTGTCGAACCGCGGGCTGATGAGCATCGACGGCCACGCCTATCCCGTGGTCGGCCGGGTCTGCATGGATCAGACGATGCTTGACCTCGGCCCCGACAGGCCACGCGTGCGCGTGGGTGACGAGGTCGTCGTGATGGGGGAGGCGTCGCTGGGCGTCGAGCAGACCGCCGCCGCGATGGGCACCATCCCCTACGAGGTCACCTGCCTCATCACCCCGCGGGTGACCCGGCGCTACGTCGGTGGGGGCCGGGTGTCCGGGATCAGCGGCGACGGGTGACGAACTGCTGCTTGGCGAACTGCGCGATCGTGTAGGTCGACCAGCTGTCGGCCACCGCGCCCACGCCGCCGCCCAGAACGGGTACGCGCTTCGTGGCGGCGACCGCCATCCGGCGTCCGGTGGCGTTGGCCACCAGGGCTGCCGTGACCTTCTCGGCGATGGTCGCGTGCAGGGAGTCGTCGAGCACCGGTGCGGTGGCCACCACCATCGGGCTCGGCAGGTCGCCCTTGTCGACGAGTTCACTGACGCCCTTGTCGCCGAGCAGGCACATCATCACCGCTCCCCGCACCCGGGGGTCGTCGACGTCGTAGCCGCGCAGGTGGGCGACGCAGGCGACCATCCGCGACTGCACGATCGCGATCCCGGTGACGTTGGCGGGCATGGTCACCGCCATCACCTCGAAGCCGCCGAGGTTGGTGACGAACCCCTGGGCGCCGGCGAGCGCCAGGTGCTGCTTGACGAGCGCGTCGATGGCCGGTTCGCTCGAGCTGTGCCTCTGCAGCGCCGACGCCGCAGCCTGCTTGGCCCCTGGGAACCGGGAGTACCCGTCGATCCCCAGGTCGATGATGCGGCGCAGGGCATTGACCGCCACGGCGGGCGCCATCGCCGGTGCGGCAGCGATGAGTGCCTTGCCCAGGCCGGTCACCGTCTGCCGGTTCATTGACAGTTTCGCCATCGGGATCCCTTCGGGTGGTGCGGCTCGGACACGTCGGCCGCGGCGTCGCGGCGTCCCACGGTCGTGCCCGGGTGCTCTTCCAGGGTATTCGGCGCGGGAGCACGGCCGACCCCCGCTCGTCCCTGATTCGGGTCGAGCCGGTGGGGCGGGCCCAGGGGGTGCCGGCGCTCGGGATGGGGGTGATCGGGATGCGGACGCGGTGCCCGGATCGCGGACCGTGCGCGCTTGCGGCCCTCCGGGCGGACAGGATGAGGGTGGGCCGACCCCGGTCCAGAATGCTCAGGAAGGCCGATAAACATGGCAGCACCCACCCCCGCAGGTACCGCGAAGCTCGAGATCGACGGTGTCGTCCACGAACTGCCCGTCATCATCGGGAGCCAGGGGGAACGAGCCATCGATATTTCGCGCCTGCGCTCCGACACGGGCCTCATCACTCTCGACGACGGATACGGCAACACCGGCTCGTGCGCGTCGGACATCACCTTCATCGACGGTGAGAAGGGGATTCTGCGATACCGGGGGATCGCGATCGAGGAACTGGCCGAGAACCGCTCCTCGTTCGTCGAAACCGCCTGGCTGCTGATGTTCGGCAAGTTGCCCACCGAGGAGGAGCGCACCCGGTTCGCCGCCCTGCTCTCCGACAACGCGGCGCTGCACCACGACATGAACAAGCACTTCGACGCGTTCCCGGCCAACGGACACCCGATGGCGATCATGTCGAGCATGATCAACGCGATGGGCACCTTCCACCGCCCGCGGGTCGTCGACGACGAGACGTTCCTGCTCGCCGCGGCCCGGTTGCTGAGTCGGGTGCGCTCGATCGCGGCGGCGTCCTACAAGGCCTCGATCGGGGAGCCGCTCGTCTACCCGCGTCCCGACCTGAGCTACGTGCGCAACCTGCTGCACATGATGTTCTCGGTTCCCTACAACGAGTTCGAGCCGAGCCACGAGGCGTCCCGGGCGCTCAACCTGTTCTTCGTGCTGCACGCCGACCACGAGCAGAACTGCTCCACCTCCACCGTGCGCATGGTCGCCTCGTCGAAGGCGAACCTCTACGCCGCCTGCTCGGCGGGCGTGTCGGCGCTGTGGGGCCCCCTGCACGGTGGCGCGAACATGGAGGTCATCCGCATGCTCCAGCGGATCCAGGCCGAGGGGACTCCGGTCAGTGACCTCATCGCCCAGGTGAAGGACAAGAATTCCGGCTTCAAGCTGATGGGTTTCGGGCACCGGGTCTACCGCAACTTCGACCCGCGGGCGAGGATCCTCAAGAAGGCTGCCGACGACCTTCTCGAGTCGATGCACATCAACGACCCGCTGCTGCCCCTCGCCAAGGAACTCGAGGAGGCCGCGCTGGGCGACGACTACTTCGTCGAGCGCAAGCTCTACCCGAACGTCGACTTCTACTCGGGCATCATCCTGCGCGCCCTGGGGATCCCGCTCGACATGTTCACCGTGATGTTCGCGATCGGACGCACGCCCGGCTGGATCGCGAACTGGAAGGAAGTCAACGACAATCCCGGCCAGCGCATCTACCGCCCGCGTCAGGTGTACACCGGCCCCGCCGACCAGGCCTGGGTGCCCCGCTCCGGGCGCTGAGGCGGCGCGGAACCTCCGACCCCTGGCGGTCGGCGTACGACCCGGCCGAGGGCGTACGACCTGGTCGGCCGTGGCGACCATCTCGTACGCCGGAGGCGACGGGTCGTACGCCGCGGGTTCCGAGGGTCGTACGCCGCGGGTTCCGAGGGTCGTACGCCGCGGGTTCCGAGGGTCGTGCGCCGCGGGTTCCGACGGGTCGTCGGTCATGGGGGCCGGGTGGGCGAGACCCGTGTGATTGTGCCGGTCGGCTACTTGAGCAGCCGTGACATCCGCCGGTCGGCGAGCTTGCGCCCCCCGGTCTGGCAGGTGGGGCAGTACTGCAGCGACGAGTCGGCGAAGCTGACCTCGGCGATCGCGGTGCCGCACACCGGGCACGGCAGGCCGGTGCGTCCGTGCACCGCGAGATTGCCGCGCTTGTCGTCCTTGAGGTCCTTGGCCGCCAGCCCGTCGGCGCGGACGATGGCCTCGGTGAGGCATGACCGGATCGCGTCGAACAGCACCGCGCGGCGCTGCGGATCGAGTGCCGATGCCGGCTGGTAGGGACTCAGCCGCGCCGCGTGCAGGATCTCGTCGCTGTAGGCGTTGCCGATGCCGGCGATCACCCGCTGGTCGCGCAGCACGCCCTTGAGCTGTGCGCGTCCGGACGCGTCGAGGATGCCACCGAGCACCTCGGGGGTGAAATCGGGTGACAGGGGGTCGGGCCCCAACGTGCGCACGCGCTCGATCTGGCGAGGATCGGTGACGACGTGGACGGCGAGTTTGCGCTGGGTGCCGGCCTCCGTGAGGTCGAAACCGGCACCGTCGTCGAGCACCACCCGCAGGCTGAGGGGCCCCTTTCCGGGTCGGGGAACCGCGTCGGGCATGGGGTCTCTCCAGATCAGCCAGCCGGCCCTGGCCAGGTGGAAGACGAGGTGCACTCCCTGCGCGCCGACGTCGAGGTACTTGCCGTGGCGCTCGACGGCGTCGATCTCGAGGCCGAGCAGGGCCTCCAGCGGGGGATCGACCGTCTTCAGGGCGGTGAACGCGCTGAGGTGGACGCGGGCGATGGAGCGTGCGACGAGCCGGGGTTCGAGGAACCCGCGCAGTGACTCGATTTCGGGGAGTTCGGGCATGTCAGGCCTCGCCGGTGACCGGATCGGGGGGCGGCCAGTCGACCGGTGGCTGGTCGAGGGCGGCGTCGAGTCGGGTGAGGTAGGTGTCGCGGGGGATCTCGACGGCTCCGAGGCTCGCCAGGTGGTCGGTGCACCACTGCACGTCGAGTAGGCGGTTGTGGCCGTCGGACAAGACGCCGACCAACCGCAGCAGCGCCACCTTGCTGGCGTCGCGGCCCCGGACCGGGTCGTGGAACATCGACTCTCCGGCGAACAGACCGTTGAGCGCCACCCCGTAGAGCCCTCCGACCAGGCGCCCCTCGCAGTCCCAGGTCTCGACCGAGTGCACGAGCCCGGCCCGGAAGAGTTCGGTGTACACCTCGATCACCGCCTCGTCGATCCACCCGCCCGGACGCCGGGGATCGGCACAGCGGCGGATCACCTCGTCGAAGGCGGTGTCGACGCTCGTGCGGTACTTCTTCACCGACTGGCGCAGGCTGTGGCTGACCCGGACGCCGCCGAGCGGCAGCACCCCTCGATGGGCGGGCGACCACCAGCCCATCTGCTGGTCGAATCCGCCGACGTGCAACGGCATGGGGAACACGCCCGAGCGGTAGGCGGCCAGGGCGAGCCCCGCGTCGAACTCGTCGCTGAACGCGATGAGGTCGGCCGACGGCCACTCGTCGGGCGGGCCGAACAGGTGCGCCAGCATGGATTCAGGCTACTGGCCGAGACCGACATTCGGCCCGGACAGTGGGTTGGTGGCGTCCCGGTCGTCATGCGGGGATCGCCCGGTGGACGAAATACATAACGAACATATATAGTTTGTTGATGTGATGACCCCCGACGAGCTGGCCGACTCCGTGCTGCGAACGGTGGCGCGCCTGAACCGCTGGGCCAACATGCATGCGGCGTGGGAACTCCCGGCCGCCCAGATGCGCTTGCTGGCACTCATCGAGCAGCTCGAACCGGTGCGGATCACCGACCTCGCGCAGGCCGACCACACCAGCCAGCCCGGCATCACCGCCCAGGTCAACCGGCTGGATGCCGCGGGGCTGGTGGTGCGCGTGCCCGGAGATCGCGACGCGCGCGTCCATCGGGTCCACGTCACCCCGCTGGGTCGAGACGTGCTGCGCCGCACGCGCCTCGAGCGTGCCGCGATGCTGGCGCCGGCGCTGGCCCGCCTGAACGACGACGATCTCGCCGCGGTCGAGAGAGCCCACGAGGTGCTGTCGTCGCTCGTCGACGGGATCGGTGCCGAGTCCACCGAAGGCTCCCGCTCCGACCGCTGACCCTGGTCACCCCACGATCCGGCCCCCGGCCACCTGTCCACCCCGATCCCGTTGGGAGTTCCCGCGTGCACACCCGCCAACCCGCCACCGTCTGGTCGGTCGCCTTCGCCTGCGTCATCGCCTTCATGGGCATCGGCCTGGTCGATCCGATCCTCAAGCCGATCGCCGACGAACTGGGCGCGAGCCCGTCGCAGGTGTCGCTGCTGTTCACGTCCTACAACGCGGTGATGGCGGTCGCCATGCTCATCACCGGGTGGGTGTCGAGTCGGATCGGTGCCAAGCGCACCCTGCTGCTCGGCCTGGCGGTCATCATCGTCGGCGCCGGCCTGGCCGGCGCGCAGAACAGTGTGCCGGCGATCGTCGCGTTCCGGGCGGTCTGGGGCCTCGGGAACGCCCTGTTCATCGCCACCGCCCTGGCCACGATCGTCTCGTCGGCGGTCGGCTCGGTGAGCCAGGCCATCATCCTCTACGAGGCCTCCCTCGGGCTCGGGATCGCCGCGGGACCGCTGCTCGGCGGCGTCCTCGGGGCGATGTCGTGGCGCTTCCCGTTCTTCGGGGTCAGCGCGTTGATGACACTGGCACTGGTCGCGACCGCCCTCACCCTTCCGGCCACCCGGCCGGGCGGGGTTCCGACGCCGATCTCGGCGCCCCTGCGGGCACTGCGTCACCGGGGCCTGCTCACCGTGGGGCTCACCGCGTTCCTCTACAACTTCGGCTTCTTCACGCTGCTCGCGTTCACCCCGTTCCCGCTGAACATGGACGCCCACGGCGTCGGCCTGGTGTTCTTCGGCTGGGGGCTGCTGCTCGCCGTCGCCTCGGTGCTCGTCGCGCCGTGGGTGCAGCGTCGTGTGGGAACGGCGGTCGGTCTCGTCGGGGCGCTCGGAACGTTCGCTGTGCTGCTCGCGGTGATGGGGCGATACACCGGCGATCGGCCGGTGCTGGTGGCGTGCACCGTGTTGGCCGGCGCGGCCCTCGGCGTCAACAACACCCTCATCACCGAGACCGTCATGAAGATCTCGCCGGTCGAGCGGAGCGTGGCATCATCGGCCTACAGCTTCGTGCGGTTCATCGGTGGCGCGATCGCACCCTGGCTGGCCGGACGCCTCGGCGAGACGTCGGTGCACCTGCCGTTCTACGTCGGTGCGGTGGCCGTGGTGGCGGCGATGGCGGTGTTGTGGACGGCCCGGGCCGCGATCCGCGCGATCGATGCGACGCCCGGGCATGGTGCCGAGCACGTCGATTCGGAGGTCGAGGCAGCGGCGCTCACGCTCGGCGACGCGTGACGGGGAATACCTCTCGCCACTTAGTGGTTGAATAGTCAATTAAAGATTGGGGATTCACCATGCAGATCGGCATCTTCACCGTCGGCGACGTCACGACCGATCCCACGACCGGTCGCACCCCCACCGAGCACGAACGGATCAAGGCCACCCTCGAGATGGCCAAGCTGGCCGACGAGGTGGGCCTCGACGTCTTCGCGACGGGCGAGCACCACAACCCGCCCTTCGCCGCGCCGGCCAACCCGCCGATCCTGCTCGCGCACCTCGCGGCCGTGACCACGCGTCTCGTGCTCACGACCGCCACCACCCTCATCACCACCAACGACCCCGTGCGAGTGGCCGAGGACTACGCCTACCTACAGCACCTCAGCGACGGCCGGATGGACCTCATGCTCGGACGCGGCAACACCGGCCCGGTCTACCCGTGGTTCGGCCGGGACATCCGCGACGGCATCGGCCTGGCCATCGAGAACTACGCGCTGTTGCACCGGCTGTGGCGTGAGGAGAACCTCAGCTGGTCGGGCAAGCACCGAACTCCCCTCGAGTCGTTCACCTCGACGCCGCGCCCCCTCGACGGCGTGCCGCCGTTCGTGTGGCACGGCTCGATCCGCAGCCCCGAGATCGCCGAGCAGGCCGCCTTCTACGGCGACGGCTTCTTCGCGAACCACATCTTCTGGCCGCCCGAACACACCCAGCAGATGGTGGGCCTGTACCGGCGTCGCTTCGAGCACTACGGTCACGGGCGCGCCGACCAGGCGATCGTGGGCCTCGGCGGCCAGGTGTTCATGGCCAGGACCAGCCAGGACGCCGTGCGGGCGTTCCGCCCGTACTTCGACGAGGCTCCCGTCTACGGCGGCGGGCCGAGCCTCGAGGAGTTCACGCGGGCCACCCCGCTCACCGTCGGCACTCCCGAGCAGGTGATCGAGCGCACCCTCGGCTTCCGTGACTACGTGGGCGACTACCAGCGTCAGTTGTTCCTCGTCGACCATGCCGGCCTGCCCCTGCAGGAGGTGCTGCAGCAGATCGAACTGCTCGGCACCGAGGTTGCTCCGGTGCTGCGCCGGGAGTTCGACGCGCTGCGCCCGGCCGACGTGCCCGACGCGCCGACGCACGCGTCGCGGCGTCCCGCGGTGACCGACGCGCCGGCTCCCACGACGAGCGCCGACCACCACACCGGCACCAGGGCGGAGGACGGCAACGTCCTCAAGCCCAGCTGATCCCCCCACCCGTTCCAGCCGCCAGGAGGTGGCCATGTCCTCACCTACCGTCACCGTGCTCAACGCCGGGCTGCGGGTGCCCTCGTCATCGCGGCTCCTCGCGGAGCGTCTCGCGGACGCCCTGCGCGTCCGGGTGCCCGGCGTCGACCTCGGGATCGTCGATCTCCGCACTCTGGCGCACCCGATCGTGGACGCGCTGCTCACGGGTTTCCCCACCGGCGAACTCGCCGTGGTCGTCGAGCGCGTCACTTGCTCCGACGCGCTCGTGGTCGTCACCCCGACGTTCCAGGCCAGCTATTCCGGCCTGTTCAAGTCGTTCGTCGACCTCATCGAGCGGGACGCCCTGCGGGGCACCCCGGTGTTGCTGGCCGCCACCGGCGGCAGCGAGCGGCACTCCCTGATGATCGATCACGCCCTGCGCCCGCTGTTCGCCTACCTTGGCGCCGAGCCGGTGCCCACCGGGGTGTTCGCGGCGACCGCCGACTTCGGCGGGGGCGAGGGGCTTGGCGACCGGGTCGACCGGGCGGCCGGTGAGCTCGCCGCGCGTCTGCCCGGGGTGGTCGACCGGTCGGGAGAGTCGCAGGGGGTCGACGCCGCGGTGGTGCCGTTCGACCAGTTGCTGCGCCGCTACAGCGCGTGACCGGGTGATCTGTGGCGCCCGGCGGGCGTCGGCGCTGACCTCGACGGCTCAGTCGTCGGAACCGCTGCGGACCCGGGCGATCGTGGCGTCCATCCGCTGCAACGACGCCTGCCACTCCTGCTGCATTCGCTGGTAAGCGGCCCGGGTCGGCTCGTCCCACTGGCCTCGCGATGCCTGCAGGTCGCCGTTGAGCGCGGCCAGCGCGGCGATGATGCGCTGCTGGGCGGCCAGCAGGCCATCCACGCCGGCGGTGATCCGCTCTTCGGCCCCCATGGAGCCGTCGTCGGCGGGTGTCCCACCGGGCATGCCGGGGCGTCGGAACCAGTTGGCGAGGTTCACTGGTCGGCTCCCGCCCGGTCGTTCGCCCGGTGTGCCGCGACGAGGTGTCCGTGCAGGAGATCAAGGGATTCTTTGATGTGTTCGATGGCGCTGTCGAAGGCCTCGTATTCGCCGTAGAACCCGGCGTCCCCGGCCCCGTTCCACCCGGCGCGGAGTTGCTCGATCCGCTCGCCCAACTCCAGTTGGATGCGGTAGATGTCCTGGTGGCAGGCTTCGACCCGGCGGGCATCATGCAACAGGGGTTGAGCGCCGGTATCGCTCCTGTGCCGGGTATCGCCCGTTTCGCCCATCTGAACTCCCCTTGCGCGACGTCACCGGTGGGGCCGGCTGCAACCCGTTGAGATGAGCCTATGCCGGGGTGGGCTCAGCCTGGGCAGCAGCCGGACCGGGTTGGTCGTCGCGGGTGATCGGGCAACTCATGCACCGGGGACCGCCGCGTCCGGACCCGAGTTCAGAGCCGCTGATCGGCAGCACGGTGATGCCAGCCTCGCTCAGGCGCCGGTTGGTCTGCACGTTGCGCTCGTAGGCCACGCACACGGTCGGCGCGATGGCGAGAGTGTTGTTGCCGTCGTCCCACTGTTCCCGCTCGGCGGTGACCGGGTCGAGGCCGGTGTCGATGTTGCGCAGCCGAGGGATGCCCATGGCGCGGGCGGCGGCCGCGAGGAACGGCGCCGGCTCGCTGACGCGCAGGTCGTCAGCGTCCCCGACGGTGACCGTGAACGCCCGCAACTGGTCGGCGACGTTGGGGTACATGACGACGGTGTCGACGTCGACCATGGTGCAGATCGTGTCGAGGTGCATCGTGGCCCGCTGCTGATGGATCGGTACCGCGAGCACCGTGTGCACGAGATCCTCTGCGAACAGGGTGCCGGCGAGCCGTTCGACGCCGGCTGGGGTGGTGCGCTCCCCGACCCCGATCGCGACGACCCCCTCGGCCAGCAGCATGACGTCGCCGCCCTCGACGAACTCGAAGGCGGGCCCGTGGATCGGTCGGCACCCCGCGAAGCGCGGGTGGTGGGTGTAGATGAGTTCGGTGAGCT
The DNA here is from genome assembly GCA_963798885.1 of uncultured Actinomycetota bacterium. GTDB lineage: Bacteria > Actinomycetota > Actinomycetes > Propionibacteriales > Propionibacteriaceae > JAJYQH01. The sequence goes on from CAWCUX010000016.1 coordinate 204,865, forward strand.
GCGACTCGCGTCGTCTCGCCGGCATCGCCAGCGACGTGATCACCGGACGATCGCCGATCCACACCGAGGAATCCCTGGTGAACAACAGGTTCGGCAGCGGGTCGATGACGAAGTCATCGGGTGCCTTCATGGCCGTGACGAGACTCCTGACGCCGCCGATCTCGTCGTTGCGCAGACCCGCGGTGAGTGTGATCGCAAGGTCGTGCGGTGACAGCAGCAACAGCTCGCGGGTCAGGTGCCGCCGGAGCGTGTCGCCCAGCCTCAGGTCCGACACGGTGCGGGCGACCGCGTCCTCGCGCGCCTCGGGCAGGCCGAGCGTCTCTCCCAGCAGGTCTGCGAGCAGGAGCACCTCGACACCGTGGTCGCGCAGCACCTGCGCGAACGCGTCGTGCTCCTGCTGGGCGCGTTCGAGCCAGGGGATCGCATCGAACAGCAGGGCGTCGTTGTTGCGGGGCGTGAGCCGGCTCAACTCGGCGCCCGGCCGGTGCAGTAGCACGGTGCGCAGACGACCGGTCTCGGTGCGAACCCCTGCTGTCGCCATCGTGTCCTCCTCGACCCGCACCACCTGCTCCGCCCGGACGCCGACGGCGTCCGGCCCGCACGCCTCTCAGCTGCGCGGTGCCTCCCCGCGCAGACCGGCCAACCAGGCGGCCGCCCGGTCGTAGTCGACGTCGCGTCCCCCGTGCGGCACCTTCGCTTCGACCCGGTCGGCCCGGGGGTAGGAGCCGAGGAACACGAGGTCCTGGCAGATGCGGTGCAACCCCATCAGCGCCTCGCCCATCCTGGCATCGAGCACGTGCCCCTCGGCGTCGATCGAGAAGCAGTAATCGCCGAGTCGGTGCTTGGTGGGTCGCGACTCGATCCGGCTGAGGTTCACCCCGCGCCCGGCGAACTGCTCGAGGATCTCGAGCAGGGCACCGGGGTGGTCACGGCGCATGTAGGCGACCAGCGTGGTCTTGTCGGCGGCGGTGCGTGGCGGCAGCATGCCGGTGCGTCCGACGAGGACGAAGCGGGTGATCGCCGCATCGTTGTCGGCGATTTCGGACGCCGCGGCCGTGAGGCCGTACATCTCGCCCGCCACCGGGGCGCAGATGGCGGCGTCGAACCGGGAGTCCGGGTGCGACACCTCCTGCGCGGCGCCCGCCGTCGACCCGCCCTCGGTGACCTGGGCCTGCGGCAGGTGCTCGGCGACCCAGCCACGTGTCTGGGCGTAGGCGTGCGGGTGGGTGATGACGTTGCGCACGTCGGACAGTGCGGTTCCAGGGCGCACGTAGAGCCCGAACTGCACTGCCAGCAGCACCTCACGCTCGATGGTGAGCACTTCCCCGGTGGCCAGCGCGTCGAGTGTCGCCGAGACGCCGCCCTCGACGGAGTTCTCGATGGGCACCAACGACGACTCGACCTCGCCCCGGCGGGCGGCGTCGATCGCCGCGACGACAGTGGGGTAGGGGCGGGCGGGCGAGTCGATGCCGAGGCTCAGCAGCGCCTGATGGGTGAAGGTGCCTTCTGGGCCGAAGTATCCGAGCACGGGTCCGATCGTATTGGACGCCGGCACGTCCGGGTTCCCCCCGGGCGCATCTGGCCATGATCCGCGGTCGAACGGCCTCTCAACCCCGTGTTCTGCTCCGGGATCTCGGGCGCCGGGCGGCGGTGCCGCGCAGGACCCCGACCGGGGTGGGCAGGCGTCGCGGCAGCCGGATGGTCAGAGCCCCCGGTTCGATCGTGGCGTCGAACCGGGTGGCGAGGCCGCCGGTGTCGCCGTCGAGTTCGAACGGCACCGGTTCGCTCAGTTCGAAGCTCACGTGCCGCCCCGACAACTCCGTCACCCGCGGATCGCTGCGCCGGACCCGCAACAGCACCCGCCCGACCAGTTCGGCCCAGTCGCGCCGGGTTCTCGTGGCGGTGACGATGACGTCGAGCCGACCGTCGTTGGGTTGGGCGCGGGGGAACAGCTGGATGTTGCCCTGGAGCAGGCCGACGTTGCCGACGAGGGCGAGCGAGGCGTCCTGCTCGACTGAGGGGCCGTCGTCGACCCGGTAGCGCAGCGGCGTCGCCGGGATGCGGCTCTGTTGGGCCGCGGCGAGGAAGTAGGCGGCCGAGCCGACGGCGCGCTTGAGTTCGGCGTTGGTGGCGGCCAGGATCCGCGCGTCGATGCCGAGCCCGGCCATCACCGCGAAATGGGTGGGTTCCAGGTCGTCGATCCGCACCCGCACGAGGTCGATCCGATCAGTGACGCCACCGAACGCGACGTCGACGGCGGTCGGCTCGTCGAGCGGGATGCCGAGGTTGTGTGCCAGCAGGTTGCCCGTTCCGGCGGGGATGATGGCGAGGGGGATCCCGCTGCCGGCCAGCCCCGAACACACCGCCCGCACCGTCCCGTCGCCTCCCGCCACGATCACCAGGTCGACGCCCGCCTCGACGGCCTGCCGGGTCATCGCCACGCCGGGGTCGTCGCGCGTGGTCTGCAGCCACAGCGCGTCGTACCAGCCCCGCGAGGTGAGCTCCCAGTCGATGTGGCGCCGGAAGGTCGACATGTCGGTGACCTTCGTGGGGTTGTGGATCACCGCGCAGACCGGACGCTCGCCGGCGACCTTCGGCGGCGTGATGAGGTCGGGCAGCATCCGGACGCCTGCCACGACGAGTCCGGTCACCGCGGCGAACAGCCCGAGCAGCGAGCCGCCGATGATGTCAGACACCCAGTGCGCGTTGGTGAGCCATCGGTCGTAGGCGATGATCGCGACGCTGAGGACGCCGATCAGCCTCCACGTGAACACGCTGGCCCGCGACTGGCGGGTGGTCGTGGTGGTGGCGATGACCAGGATGGCCGCCGCGGTGCCCATCGACATGTGGGTGCTCGGATACGAGTAGCCGTGGAAGGTGAGCGATTCGAGTGCCGTTGGCGGGCGGGGACGCCGTGCCAGGGCCTTGATGACCGTGTCGAGGGGCCAGGCCAGCAGAACGCCGATGACGATCGCGACGCTGATGTTGCGCAGACGTCGCCGCCAGGCCCAGATCGCGAGCCCCGCCAGCAGCACCGTGAGCACCAGCGGGTGGGTGTCGAGGGCGATCGTGGTGAAGACTTCGGCCCACTGCGTGTCGGGTTGGAGGTGCAGATTGAGCTGGCTGCTGTCGACCCAGTGCGGCAGGCGCCCGGAGAGGGTGAGCCACGACCAGAACGTGAACGCCAGGCCCAGGACGAGCACAAGCACGCCGCGCGCGTGCCGCCAGCGTCCGAACCTCACCCGACCATTGTGGCCGCTGCCGGGGCGGTGCGCCGCCGGGACGCCCGGCCGGAGACGACCTCCGCCCGGCGGATCGCTCGGTCAGCCCGTCCCATCGCTCGGTCCGTCCCAGGGTGTCGCTCGATCCGGCCCGGCGTGTCGCCCGGTTGGTCCGTCGCATCGCTCTGTCCAGCCCGGCGTGTCGCTCGGTCCGTCCGTGTCGGCGTACGAGTTGGCTGAGGGCGTACGACATGTCGCGCATTTCGTCCAGGTCGTACGCCGGGCGGAGCGGGTCGTACGCCGGGCGGAGGGGGTCGTACGCAGGGCGGAGCGGGTCGTACGCCTATCCGAGCAGGTCGCCGACGCCGCCCAGCACCTCGTCGGGACGGAAGGGGAACCGGGCGATGTCGTCGCGGGTCGAGATGCCACTGAGCACGAGGATGGTGTGCAGCCCCGCCTCCATGCCGGCCACCACGTCGGTGTCCATCCGGTCACCGATCATCCCGGTGACCTCGCTGTGCGCATGCAGCCGGTTGAGGGCCGAGCGGAACATCATCGGGTTGGGCTTGCCGACGACGTAGGGGCTGCGTCCGGTGGCCTTGGTGATCATCGCCGCGACGGCGCCGGTGGCCGGCAGGAGGCCGCCGGCGCTGGGCCCGGTGGAGTCGGGGTTGGTCGAGATGAACCGCGACCCGGCCGCGATGAGCCGGATCGCCCGGGTGATCTGCTCGAACGAATAGGTGTGGGTCTCCCCGAGGACGACGAAGTCGGGGTCGGTGTCGGTCATCACGAATCCGGCACTGTGCAGGGCGGTCAGCAGCCCGGCCTCACCGATGACGTAGGCGCTGCCTCCGGGTTGTTGGGCCCGGAGGAAATCTCCCGTGGCCAGGGCGGAGGTCCAGATCCGCTCCTCGGGCACGTCGAGGCCAGACAAATGCAACCTGGCCGCCAGGTCGCGAGGGGTGTACATCGAGTTGTTGGTCAGCACGAGGAACTCGGTGCCGGTCGCGAGCCAGTGGCGGATGAGCTCCGGAGCTCCCGGCAGGGCCTGGTGGCCGTGCACGAGGACCCCATCCATGTCGGTCAGCCAACAGTCGATGTCGGCACGGGTTCGCATGCGGCCAGACTATCGGGGCCAGCCCGGGGTCCCCGACGCCGAACAACCCGCGGAGTGGCAGCCCGGCGTGACCTCTCGGAGCCACCCGCGCGGCGACTTCCGGGTGGGTCACGGCCCGCTGGGTCGGGGCAACGGGCCCGGACCGCCGGTAGCGTGGGGGCCATGCGCATCGTCGTCATCGGAGGCAGTGGTCACGTCGGCACGTTCCTGGTGCCCCGGCTCGTGCGGGCCGGTCATGAGGTCGTCACGATCAGCCGGGGGAAGCGCTCGGCCTACGTCGACGACGAGGCGTGGCGTGACGTGCGCCAGGTGCGGGCCGACCGTCAGGCCGAGGACGCCGCGGGCACCTTCGGGGCCCGGGTCGCGGAATTGGGCGCTGACGCCGTCGTCGACATGGTGTGCTTCACCCCCGAGTCCGCCTCCGCCCTCGTCGAGTCACTGCGCGGCCGGGTCGGCCACCTCGTCACCTGCGGCACGATCTGGCGCTACGGGCCGAGCATCAAGGTGCCGGTCACCGACGCCAACACCACTCCGCCGGTCGGCGACTACGGAACGGGCAAGCAGGCGATCACCCAGCTGCTGCAGCTCGAGACCGCGTCCGGTGGACTCGTCACGACCACACTGCATCCCGGTCACATCAGCGGCCCCGGGTGGCACCCGATCGGCCCGCTCGGCAACCTCGATCCGCGCGTGTGGCACACGCTGTCGGCGGGCGAGGAATTGCTGGTGCCCGGGCTCGGGGCCGAACTCATGCATCACGTGCACGCCGACGACGTCGCCCAGGCGTTCCAACTCGCGCTCGAGCACCGCGATGCCGCCGCCGGCGGGTCGTTCAACGTCGTCGCGCCGTCGGCGCTCACCGCCCGGGGATTCGTGCAGATCGCCGCCGGCTGGTTCGGGCAGGAGGCCCGGCTGCGCTCGGTCAGCTGGGACGAGTTCCGCGCCCACGTCGGAGACCAGCACGCCGACACCAGCTGGGAACACCTGTGGCGCAGTCACTACGCGTCGATCGACGACACCCGCTCCGTCCTCGGCTACCAGCCGGCCTACGAGCCCGAGGACGCCGTGCACGAAGCGATCGCCTGGCTCATCGACCACGATCAGCTCGACGTCGCCCGGCCGATGCTCGCCTGATCCCGGTCGTGACCGCCTGATCCCGGGCGACCGTCACCCGACCCCCGGGTGTGCCGGGAGTGCAGCCGTCGCCCGAGAATGGGGCGCATGCGCTTCGACGAGCACCTGGACGCCCTCACCCGGGCCTGCCGCGGCACCGACGGCGTCACCAGCCTGACGACGTTCGGCAGCACCGCGTCGTCGGAGGCGGTGCGTCGCGACGAGTGGTCCGACCTCGACTTCTGCGTCTTCCTGAGCCCCGAGCGCCACGATGACCTGCGCGCGTCGTGGGCTTTCCTCCCGAACCGTGACCACGTCGTGCTGGAAGCCCGCGAGAACGACAACGGCGGCGTGGTCATCTACGACGACGGGATGCTCTACGAGTTCGGGGCCGGCACGCCGTGGCCGGTGAGCGATCCGCACCGTGACGTGCTGATCGACGGCGGCGACCTCAGGTTCACCCCACCGCCCGAGCCGCCCGATCCGGCACAGGCGGTGCGGCTGTTCCTCGCGAAGCTCTACATCGGGATGGGGCGCCTGCGACGCGGTGAGCGGGTGGCGGCGAACGCCCACATCCGCTGCCATGCACTCACCGGACTGGCGGAGGCACTGCGCCGGCGGCTCGCGCCCGAGTCCCCCCGCAGCCCGTTCGACCCGTTCCGCCGGATCGAGCAGGCCCTTCCCGGCCCGGCGGCCCGGATCGCCGCGGCCCTCGACGACGACCTCGAGTCGTGCGCGCGGAGCCTTCTCGCCCTGTCCCGCGAGCTGCTCGAGCCCGGGTGGGACGCCTACCCGTCCCGGGCCGCCGACGTCGTCGAGGCCCGGCTCGGCTGGTTGTGAACCGGGCCCGGTGCGCTCCCGTGAGGACCGGATGGGCGGGTGCGCGGGCCGTTGCGGCGTCCACGGGGCCGGGCGCACGCCGTGGCCTCGCTAGGATCGTGAGCCATGATCGATCCGCAGGTGCTTCGCAACGACCCCGACCGCATCCGTCGCTCGCAACGGGCGCGGGGTGAGTCGGACGAGATCGTCGATCGGTTGCTGGCCGCCGACGCCGAGCGGCGATCGAGCATTCAGGAGTTCGAGACGATGCGCGCCGAGCAGAAAGACCTCGGCAAGCGGGTCGCTCGTGCCACCGGCGACGAGAAGGAGGCCCTGCTGACGCGCACGAAGCAGCTCGCGACCGAGGTCAGGGCCGCCCAGGCGACGTCGGACGAGGCGCGAGTCCACTTCGACGAACTCATGAAGCAACTCGGAAACCTCGTCATCGACGGCGTCCCGGCCGGCGGCGAGGACGACTTCACCATCGTCGAAACCCACGGCACCCCCCGCGACTTCGCCGCGGAGGGATTCGAGCCGCTGGACCACCTGCAGATCGGTGAGTCGCTGGGTGCCATCGACATGGAGCGCGGCACCAAGATCTCGGGTTCGCGCTTCTACGTGCTCACCGGCGTCGGCGCCCAACTCGAACTTGCGCTGCTCAATCTCGCGATGGCCAAGGCGGGCGAATGGGGCTTCACCCCGATGATCCCGCCGGCGCTGGTCAAGCCGTCGGCGATGGAGGGCACCGGCTTCCTCGGCCAGGCCGCCGACGACGTCTACTACCTGCCGAAGGACGAGCTCTACCTCGTCGGCACGTCCGAGGTCGCGCTGGCCGCGTACCACAGCGACGAGATCCTCGACGCGACGCACCTGCCGATGCGCTACACAGCGTTCAGCCCCTGCTTCCGGCGGGAGGCCGGCAGCTACGGCAAGGACACCAAGGGAATCTTCCGGGTGCACTGGTTCGACAAGGTCGAGATGTTCGTCTACTGCGACCCGGCCGACGCCGAGGCGTGGCACGACAGGCTGCTCGGCTACGAGAAGTCGTTCATCGAGGCGCTCGAGCTGCCGTTCCAGGTGCTCGACGTGGCGGCGGGCGACCTCGGGCTCAGCGCGGCCCGCAAGTACGACTGTTACGCCTGGCTGCCCACCCAGAACCGCTACCGCGAGATCACGTCGACGTCGAACTGCACCGAGTTCCAGGCACGCCGACTGAACATCCGCGGCCGTTTCGCCGACGGCGTCCGGCCGCTGGCCACGCTGAACGGCACGCTGTGCGCGATGACCCGGATGATCATCATGCTGCTCGAGAACCATCAGCAGGCCGACGGGTCCGTGCGCGTGCCGGAGGCGCTGCGCCCCTACCTCGGTGGTCAGGAATTCCTGCGCCCGAAGGGGTGAACCGCCGCCGTGGCGCGTCCGGTTGAGACGGATCGGCGCGTCAACAGGGGTTCCGTCGCTGAAACGACGTGAACCGCCCACTGACGCACGATTTTCTCTCATGTCGGACGATCGCCCGGAAAACCGGTGGAGACTGACCCGTCGCCCTCCCTATGGTTTTCGGGTGGCCGTGTTCCCGCCGTCAGTCGGCGCCTTCAGGTCGCGCACCCGTGGGTCCGCGATCGCGTCCGGCGACCCCGACACGCGGACGCCGACCCGATTCCTCGTCTGGCTGTTGAGGGACCAGTGGCGCATCCTCGGCGTGAACGCCGGGGTGGGCCTGCTGTGGTTCCTGCCCGGCGCCGTCGGCCCCTACATCATGGGCAAGGCGATCGACCGGGGCATCCTCGCCCACGATCCGGGAGCCACCCTCACCTGGGCGGCCCTGCTGTTCGGGGTGATCGCCGTCGGCGTGTTCGCGGGGATCGGCATGCACACCGCCGCGGTGTCGGGCTGGGTCGTCGCGCTGTACAAGACGATGCTGCTCGTGGCCCGCAAGGTCGCCCAGATGGGTCACGTGCTGCCGCGCCGGACCCCGACCGGTGAGATCCTGTCGGTCGCCTCGAGCGACTCCGACACCTTCGGCGCGCTCACCGAGGTCGTCGCCCGGGCCGTGGCCGCGGCCTTCGCATTCCTCGTGGTGGCCGCGATCGTCGTGAGTGAGTCGCCGACTCTCGGGCTCGTGACGCTCATCGCGGCCCCGCTGCTGGTCGGCGCGGCCAGCCCGCTGCTGCGCCCGCTGCAGCGGGCGCAGGCGCTCGAGCGCACCCGGTCGAGCGAGCTCACCGGCATGGCCACCGATATCGTCGCGGGTCTTCGGATCCTGCGGGGCATCGGCGGCGAGCGGACCTTCGGCGACAATTACGCCGGGCAGTCCCAGCGCACCCGCGAGGCGGGCGTGCGGGCCGGCGTGTGGCAGGCGGGCGTCGACGCCCTCGGCACGCTGTTGTCGGGCCTGCTGCTCGTCGTCCTGACCTGGCTCGGCACCCGCGAGATGCTCGCCGGACGCCTGAGCCTCGGCCAGCTCGTGAGCTTCTTCGGGTACGCCGTGTTCATGGTGTGGCCGATCCAGACGTTCTTCGAGTTGGCCCAGAAATGGATCCAGGGCCTCGTCGCCGCCGCCAAGACCCTCGCCGTCCTCGGCCAGCAGCCGCCGTGGGCGGGCGTCGAGCACCCCGAACCCCTGCCTGCGGACGCCGAGATCGTCGACGAGGCCTCCGGGTTCCGCGCCCTGCCGGGCGAATTCACCGTCATCGTGAGTGCCGTGCCCGACGAGTCGGCCGCCATCGCCGACCGGCTCGGACGCTACCTCGCGACGGCCGACGAACCGGTGTCGAGTGAGGTGGGCGACGAGTTGTCCGGGCGGGCGGCGCGCCGGGCCCGACAGGAGCGCGCCCGCCGGCGGGCCGAGCAGGCGCGCGCCGACGAGGAGCGGGCCGCCCGGCCATGGGGCGTCACCATCGGCGGGATCGACGTGTCGCGTTTCGACCTCGGCGAACTGCGCTCCCGCGTCGTCGTGAGCGACACGTCGTCGCTGGTCTTCGCCGGCACGCTGCAGCGGCTGCTGGACCCCCACGCACGCCGCACCCGCGAGCAGGCCGAGCAGGCGATCCGGGTGGCGAACGCCGAGGACGTCTACGACGCCCTGCCCGGCGGATGGCAGGGTGTGCTCGACGAGCGCGGGCGTGGGCTGTCGGGCGGACAGCGCCAGCGACTGGTGCTCGCCCGCGCGGTGCTCAGCGACCCCGAGGTGCTCGTGCTGGTCGAACCGACCTCGGCGGTCGACGCGCACACCGAGGCGCGGATCGCCGAGCGGTTGGCCGGCCACCGGCGCGGCCGCACCACGATCGCCACGACCGTTTCCCCGCTGGTCCTGCACCACGCGGACACCGTCGTGCTGGTCCGTGACGGTCTCGCCGTCGCCCGGGGCCGCCATCAGGACCTGTTGGCAGCCAACGACGACTACCGCGGGATCGTCGCCCGGGGCATGGACGCCGCCCCGGCCCGGCCGGCTCGGCTCGACGCCACCTCGCGGCGTCCCGACGGCGACGTGGAGCCGGTGCTCGTCGATGAGCCGCAGCTCGTCGCACCGTACGGCCCGGTGCCCATGGCCGACCGTGTCCGCGACGACCATTGGGAGGTGAGCGAATGAGCATCCAGCTGCAGGATCCGCTGGCCAGCTCGCCCGCCACCTGGCGTGAGCAGGTGGACGACGCTCCGCGCGTGCCGCCCCTGCTCACCGAGCGTCGGGGCGGCCCCGCCGAGCGGTTCGCGGCCTGGCGGGCACGCCATGCCCTGCGCGCCCAGCGGGCCCGCGACGTCTACGCGCAGTCGCGCAACCCCGAGCGGGGACTGCCCGTTGCGGCCAGCCGGTCGGTCATCGAGTTCCTCTCCCGGCTCATGCGCACCCGACGACGGGTGTTCGTCGGCCTGGTCGTCGCCAACATCGCGGCCGCGATCGCCGGGTTGATCGTCCCGCGCATGCTCGGTGACCTCGTCAACCGGGCCGCGTCCGGCGGCTCGCACGGCAACCTCGCCGGGTCGCTCAACGCGATCGCCCTGGCCGTGGCGGGGGTGGTCATCGTGCAGACGGTGCTCACGTTCCTCGCCCGGTGGATGTCGGCGGTGTTCGGCCAGGACCTGCTCGCCGAGGCCCGCGAGTACATCGTCCGCACGGTGCTGCGGCTGCCCCTGTCGCGGGTCGAACAGGCATCCTCGGGCGACCTGGTCACCCGGGTGACGCGGGACGTCAGCACGATGTCCGGCGCGGTGCGGTGGGCCCTGCCGCAGCTCGTCATCGCGTTCACCCTCACCGTGCTCACCCTGGTGGCGATGATCTTCAACGCCTGGCTGCTCGCGATCCCCTCGCTGCTGTCGCTGGTGGTGCTGTTCTTCTCGGTCCGCCACTACCTGGCGCGCGCCCCGATGGGCTACATCACCGAGGGAGGGACTTACTCGACGATCAACTCGACCCTCACCGAGACCGTCGAGGGCGCCCGGACGCTGGAGGCCCTCGGCCTGCAGGAGCTGCGGTTGGCCCAGACCGAGGGCGACATCGCCGTCTCGGCACAGGCCGAGCGCTACACGATGTCGCTCCGCAACCTCATGTTCCTCCTGATGGACTTCGCCTACAACGGGCCGTTGGTGCTGATCCTGCTGCTCGGCGGTTGGGGCTACGCGAAGGGCTGGGTCACGCTCGGCCAGATCACCGCGGCAACCATCTACACCCAGCAGCTCGTCGAGCCGATGGATCGGCTCGTGCAAACCCTCGACCGGCTCCAGGTCGGTATGGCATCGACCACGCGGCTGCTCGGGATCGCCGACGTTCCGGCGGACCGGGTCGAGGGCGATCGGCGTCCGCACGGCACCGACGTCGTCGGGCGCGACCTTCGCTTCGCCTACCGCGAGGGACACGACGTGCTGCACGGCATCGACCTCGCGCTGCGGCCGGGGGAGCGGCTGGCGATCGTCGGCCCGTCCGGGTCGGGCAAGTCGACGCTGTCGCGACTCATCTCGGGCATCAACCGACCCCGCACCGGTCGGGTGAGCGTCGGGGGCGTCGACGTCATGGACCTGCCGCTCGACCTGTTGCGTACCGAGGTGGCCCTGGTCACCCAGGAGCACCACGTGTTCGTCGGCAGCATCCGCGACAACATCGTGCTGGCCCGGGAGAACACCGCCACCGACGACGAGGTCCGCCGAGCGTTGGCGGCGGTCGACGCCCTCGAGTGGGTGCAGCGCCTGCCGAAGGGACTCGACACGCTCATCGGCTCGGGCAACCAGGCGCTCACCCCGGCCCAGGCCCAGCAGATCGCGTTGGCCCGGCTCGTCATCGCCGACCCGCACACGCTCGTGCTCGACGAGGCCACTTCGCTCATCGACCCGCACACTGCCCGGCACCTCGAGGGGTCGATGGCGATCCTGCTCACCGGACGCACGGTCGTCGCGATCGCGCACCGTCTGCACACCGCCCACGACGCCGACCGGATCGCGGTGGTCGTCGACGGCCGGATCGCCGAACTCGGCAGCCACGACGAGCTGATGGCCCGTGGCGGCGAGTACGCCGCGCTGTGGCGGGCCTGGACGAGCTGAGCGGGGGTCCCGGCCCCGGCGTCCGGCCTCGGTGTCCCGGCTCGCGCTCACGCCCCCCGGATCCTGCGAAATTGACCTCACCTGCCACACCCCGACCCCAGGGGACGGTGTGGCAGGTGAAGGACGTTTCGGGGTCAGGAGACCAGCCGGTGTGCCGCCACACTGGGCCGGGTGATGATCGCTTCGGCGGCCTCCGCCTCGGTGCGGAAGCTGTCGCGGTACTCGTCGAGCCAGTCCCGCGCGAACTCCTCGGCGTCCGGCCGGGGGAGCAGCGCCCAGACGCTGCCGCCGAACCCCGCGCCGAACGCCGACGCCGCCGGCGCCCCGAGCCGCCGCGCCGAGGCGACGAGGTGGTTCGTCTGCGGAACCTGGTTGCCGAGCAGGTCGGACGCCAGCCGGTGCGACTCGGCCGCCACCACACCCAGCGTCTCGGCATCGTCGGCCGCGACCGCCCGGGCGCCGGCCGGCACCAGGCGCTCCGACTCGGCCAGGAAGTGCTCTAGCCGCCGGGCGAGTGCGGGTGAGTCGGCCACGGTCTTGAGCACCGCCTCGACGCCCTCGACCCGCACCAGGCCGGCCAGCGTCCGCTCGTGCGACCCGAGGGAGGCCCGCGCGCGCCGGACGATCTCGCCCACCGCCGCCGACGCCGCGTTGTACGCCTCGCGTGCGGTTCCGGTCTTCTCGGCCCGCACCCCGCTCGAGGCGACGACGAACGCCCACCCGGGGGGAAAGTCGACCGAGGAGTCCTGGGCCATCGGGTCGAACCGGAATCGCGCCAATCTGTCCGGTTCGCCGCACAGCATCGCGCAGTGGTCCTCGGATCCGCCCCGGGTTCCGACACCGGCGTCCCCGACGAGCGGCCCGAACGCGCTCCCGTTCTCGACGCAGGCCAGGTACCCCGCGAGGTCGAGCCGGGACCCGATCGCGGTCCGCCAGGCCGGTACGTCGGGTAGCCCGGCCGCATCGGCGACCGCGAGCGCGCAGCCCACCAGCAGGGCCGATGAACTACTCATCCCGGAGGCGAGCGGCAGGGTCGAGGTGATGCTCAGCCGGCATCCGGGCAGCGGCCCGAAGTTTCGGGTGAGCCGGTCGACGACGGTCTGCAGGTAGCGCCCCCAGTGACCCGCCGGCAACCCAGGATCGTGCCCGGCGACGAGCGTCACCGGCTCGCCGTGCGCGCTGGTCGCGGTGATCGCCGCACCGGTGTCGGGCGCGGCGTCGACGGTGACGCCACGGTCGATGGCGCACACCAGCACCCGGCCCCCGGCGTAGTCGGTGTGCTTGCCGAGCACCTCGATGCGTCCCGGCACGAACCAGCCGGTCACAGCCGCACCTCGTGGCCCGCGAGGGCCCGGGTGACCGACGACACGTCGTCACGGCGGGACAGGTCGAGGACGCCGTCGTACACCGGCACGAGCCGTACGTCGGTGCCATCGGCGATGAGTCTGCGCACCGCGTCGGTGATCTCCAGTTCACCCCGGGGGGAGGGCGCGATCCGTCGGGCGGCCGAGAATACCTCGGGAGTGAACCCGAAGCAGTTCATGCTCACCCGGGCATCCGGTCCGAGGGCGTCGACCTGCTCGGGGGACGGCTTCTCGACGATGTCGCGCACCCGCCCGTCGGGGCCGGCGTCGATGAGGGCGAAGGCGCGCACCCGATCGGCCGGCACGTTGCCCATCTCGAGGAGCCCACCGCGGTGGTAGCCGACGACCGCGGTGCCGGGCACCGCGCGCAGGGTCTGGAGTGTGGCCGCGGTGTAGAAGTTGTCGCCGTTGACGACGACGAACCGGTCGTCGCCGACGAAGTGCTCGGCGGCGAGCACGGCGTCGGCGGTGCCGCGGGGCTCGCCCTGTTCGGCGAACGTGACGGTGATCCGGCTGGCGGCGAGCTTCGCGTAGTAGTCACGGATCGCCCGGTGTTCCGGCCCGATCACCAGGCAGGCCTCGCGGAAGCCGGCGTCCGCGTAGGTGCTGAGGCAGTGGTCGAGGAACGGCCGGCCGATCGGCATCATCGCCTTCACCCCGGACGCCGCGACCCGACGCTGCTCGCCGTCGAGCGGCACGCCGGTGTCGGCGCGCATTCGGGTGCCCAGCCCGCGGGCCAGGACAACGATCTTCGCGGTCCCGGTGGTCTCCTGGCTCATCGGCGTCCTCACTCGTGGTGGGTGATGCGGGCTCGGTTGTCGCGGGTCACGAGAGCCGGTAGTGGTCGGCGACCCGCGCCGCGACCTCCTCGGCCTCCTGCTCGGTCGGCATCTCGCAGAACACCCGCAGCAGGGGCTCGGTGCCGGAGAAGCGGATGGTGACCCAGCCGCCGTTCGCGAAGTAGACCTTGCACCCGTCCTCCCAACGGATCCGCTCAGGGTCGACACCGAATGCGGGGAGGTCGTGGTCGGTGAAGATCTGCTGCTCCAGTTCGGCCTTGCGGGCGGCGTTGAACCCATAGCCGCGTTCGACCATGACCAGGCGTCCGTAGCGCTCGGTGATCTCGGCCGACAGGGCGCTGAGCGACTTGCCGCTCGCGGCAACCATCTCGACGAGCAACGATCCCGAGTAGACGCCGTCCTTTCCGGCGATGTGTCCGCGCACGGTGAGGCCTCCCGACGATTCCCCGCCGATCACGGCGTCGGTCTCGGCCATCTTCGCCGAGATGTGCTTGAAGCCCACCGGCACCTCGTAGCACTGCTCACCGTGGGCCGCGGCCACCCGGTCGAGCAGGTGCGTTGTCGACATGTTGCGCACGGCGGGCCCCGTCCACCCCTTCACCGCCAGTAGGTAGTGGTAAAGCAGCACGAGAATCTCGTTCGCGTGCAGGTAGCGCCCCGTGTCGTCGATGATGCCGAGCCGGTCGGCGTCCCCGTCGGTCGCGATCCCGAGGTCGGCGTGCTGCTCGAGCACGGTGCGGCGCAGGCCGTCGAGTGCACCCGCCGTGGGCGACGGCACCCTTCCGCCGAACAGCGCGTCGTGGCGCTCGTTGATCACCTCGACCTGACAGCGTGCCGTCATGAGCACCGTCTGCAGGCAGGTCTGCGCCACGCCGAACATCGGGTCGAGCACGATGTGCAGGTGCCGGTGCCGGATGGCGTCCATGTCGAGTTGGTCGATGATCGAGTCGATGTACCAGTTCAGCGACGTCTGCACGGTGACCAGGGGAGACGCCTTCGCCTCGTCGGGCTCCACCGAGCGCACATCGGCGGTGGTGAGGGCGTTGACCGCGGTCGTGAAGTCGTCGGTCACCTCGATGTCGGCGTCCCGGCCACCCTCGGTGAACAGCTTGATGCCGTTGTAGAGCGCGGGGTTGTGGCTCGCGGTCACCGCAATGCCGTAGGCGCAGCCGAGGTTGCGCACGGTCCACATGAACATGGGTGTCGGTGCCGGACGGCCGATGATCGTCACGGGGACGCCGTTGCCAACGAACACCTCGACCGCCCACCACGCGGCCTCCTCGGAGAGGAACCGCCGGTCGAAGCCGACGACCAGTCCGCGCTCGCTCACCCCTTCGCGGCGCATCCGGTCGGCGAGTGCCTGGGAGATCAGCCGGACGTTGTCGCGGGTGAAGCCGTCGCCGATGATCTCGCGCCAGCCGCCGGTGCCGAAATGGATCATGGAACGTTCCTAGTCGTGGGGGCCTTGGTCGGGTCAACATTCGCGCACTTCCGGTGGCGTGATGGGCAGTCGCGGTGAGCGGGCGCTGTCGACGATGCAGGGCGGGTCACCGGCCGCCGAACCACCGGTCGAGTTCGTGCGCC
This sequence comes from uncultured Actinomycetota bacterium, assembly GCA_963798885.1. Taxonomy (GTDB): domain Bacteria; phylum Actinomycetota; class Actinomycetes; order Propionibacteriales; family Propionibacteriaceae; genus JAJYQH01. The sequence goes on from CAWCUX010000016.1 coordinate 220,415, forward strand.
AGCCCGTCGACCTCGACGGCAGTGGTGACCGCGTCGGCCGCCTGGCGAACCGGACCCGGCGCCTGCCCCATCGCCACCCCACGTCCCGCCCAGCGCAGCATCTCGATGTCGTTGTGGCCGTCGCCCACCGCAAGGACCTCCGCGGCGCTCACCCCGAGTTGTTCCGACACCACCTGCAACCCGTCGGCCTTGCTGACGTTCCGGGGGGCGATGTCGAGCCACGCCGTCCACCCGACGAAGTATTCGACGCCGTGGTAGCCCAGCGCGTCCGCGAGCAGTTCGAAGTCGTCGCTCTCGGCAGCCGGGTCGCGGATGATGACGCGGGTGACCGGCCTGGCCACGAGCTGATCCACCGACTCGACGGTGATGGACCCGGTGATCTCCCCCTCCGGGAAGGGGCGACTGACCCGATAGCCCAATCCGACCTCCTCGACGGCGATGATCGCGTCGGGGTGCAGCGTCAGGGCGGCCTCGACGACCGCGCGGGCGTCGAACGTCACCTGCCGCACCACGTCGAACGGGTCGGTGGCCGCGACCACGGCGCCGTTGCTCATCACGGCCAGCCCGGGGGGCAACCCGAGCCGTCGGATGACCTCCAGGGTTCCCGGCCACGAACGGCCGGTGCTGATCACGACGTGGGCCCCCGCATCGACCACGCGGTGCACGGCGTCGCGGATGCGGGGGCTGAGAGAGTTGTCGTGTCCGACCACGGTGCCGTCGATGTCCAGGGCCACGAGCCGTGGGCGGAAGCTGTTGCTCACCACCCCACCCTGTCACGTGCTGGGAAGGGGTCGTTGTCCGGTTGGTCGACTGGGACGCAGGGGGCGCCGCACATCGCACCCGGCAGGGGTCACGCCACTGGCCGGTGGACGGGCATCGAGGTTCCGCCGGCGCGATGTGCGAAGTGGCCCGGTGCGATCGTGCGGTCACGTTCGGAGCGTGCCGCCTCGCATGCGGCGGTTCAATCGTGGACCCCGCGAACCCCAGCGGCGCTGAATGTCTCGACGTCGGATCTCGCGAGGAATGCCGTCGATGATTGACATGACCTGTCGCGACGGGGGAGAGTTTTGCCAATACTTGGCCCTGGGCCGCCCGGCGCGCGGGTTCGGGTGCCCCGTACGAAGGGTGATTTCATGGCAAAGCCAGCCGAGTCGGTCTTGACCGCGATGTCGTCGCTGCGGGATCGCGTCGGGGCCGCAGACAAGGGCGCCACCATGACTGAATACGGCCTGCTCATCACCCTGATCGCCTTGGTTGTCTTCGGTGCGCTCTTCCTGCTCGGTCCAGTCGTCAAGAGCCTGTACACGTCGGTTCTGCCCTACCTCTGACGAGGCGACGATCAAAGCGGGGGCGAAGCCCCACTCTCCGACCGGCGATGGCGATTAGGCGGCGCGGTGGTGTGACGCGGATTCCGACAACACCTCACGGAAGGCGACCAGGACGTCGTGCAGCCGGGGTCGCGGGGTCGCTGGCCGCGGTGTCGCCCGCGGAGTGCTCGACGCTTGGCCGCGCAGGTGACGCTTGATCGACGACACCGAGCAGCCGAAGCGGTTGGCGAGTTCCCGCAGCGATTCGTCAGGGTGTGCCGCCCGGGCCTTCAGCACGTCGTCGCCGTTGATCGGGTGGTGGCGATCCCGAACGCCGAGCAGGGAGGAGAGGTCTTCGGGAGTGACTCGGACGCCGAGCCGGTCACGGATCGCGCGACGCTGCGCCTCGGTGGTGCCGGCAACGAAGCCCGCCACGTCGCAGTCGACCACGGCGCGATAGAGGCAGTCGGCCATCTGGGGGCATCCTGCGCAGACGAGGCCGGCCTCGCGCTGCAGGATTCGCTGGTTCCGGCGATCCTCAGACGTCGATGCTCCGCCTTCTTCGAGAAGTCGATGGTGGAACAGGTCGGAGCGTCCCGCGCACGTGGGAGCGCCAACGGTGGCGGGGGGGCGCAAGGTCGTACTCATGGAGTCTCCTCGACTGGGGCGCCGGAGCGGTCGACCGGCGCAATACCCCAACTCTCACAGCCCCACTCGCGTCACCGCATGAGGGAAATTGCCCGATCTGCTGAGTACGCGGCTCTATCGTGCGCTCAGGAGTTTCCCTGACCGTCCCGCGGATGTCGCCGCTCCATCCGTGACGTTCGCAGGTGCCCTGGACGGCAGGCCGAGCACCACAATCGCCACGAACGCGAGTACCGGAATCTCCATCGCGATTCTCCAGGACATGGGCATCGGGCCCTCAAGGTACTTCGTCCGTCCGGACAGGGGCAGGCCGACGAAGAAGACGCAGAACAGGGCCAAGCCCGCCAGCCGCTGGCGAAGTCGCGGGTTGGTGGCGAGAACGATCGTCGCCAGGACGCCCCACGTCTGATGATGACTCCAGGAGATGGGGGAGACGACGACGGCGGCGCAGCCGACCAGGATTGCAGCCGAAAGGTCGTCGCCTTCGGCATGGTGGCGCCAAGAGTGCATGAATGCATGGAAGGCCAGCACGAGGCAGAAAGTAACCCACAGGGCTGCCTGCCATGAACCTCCGGCGTGCCAGCGGGTGATGAGCGCAAGCACCGACTTGTTCCACGGGAGCCAGATCTGTCCCATCCTCGCGGTGTTCGTGGCGTTCCTGCTCCAGTAGATGACCGACGTCGAGGGCGATATGACGAAGGCGAGCACCCCCGCGGCCACAAACGTCACCGATGCAGTCGCCGCAGCCCGCCACTGCCGTGTCACCAGGAAGTACGGGATGAAGATCAAGGGGGTCAGCTTCATCGCGGCGGCCAGCCCGACCAGGGCTCCTCGGATGCGCGGTCGGGGCAAGCCCGCCGCATCGAAGAAGGCCAACGCGATGATGAAGATGCTGACTTGGCCCAGGATCAGGTTGAAGAACACCGGGTACGACAGTCCGAGTACCGCGACCGCCAGCCCCACGCGAGCCACCTTGCGGGCGGATGTGTTCGCGGCCGGATGCGCCTCAGTCCCGCCGACGTGATCGACGGGCGCAAAACTGAGTGCCAGCCTGACGATGAGGGCGAAGGAGGCGATCGTCCATAGCCATTCGAGGATGCGCGGCGGAAGGATGAGCATCGGCAGGAACACCACCGCCGCAAAAGGCGGATAGGTAAACCCGAGTCCCGTGGCTTTCGGGTTGTCGGACGCGTAGTTGTAGAGCGCCCCTCCGTGCCACCAGTAGTCAACGGCGCCTCGATAGATCTTCAGGTCGCTGAAGACGGCGGGTGCGTTGGTGATCCTGGGTGCGACAAGGAATTCGTATGCCTCGACGCCCAGGACGGCCACAGCTATGAGGCAGAGCGTCAGGGCGAGTGGCCAGCTGCTCCTAGCCTTCTCGAACTCCTCACTCATGCCGATCCTCCGTGCTCGATGCCTCTCCAGCGCCCCGCCGCGAGCTGCGGGGGCTCCTCTGTCGAGATTGAACCTGGCCGCCCATGAAACCATAGGGGCTGCTGGGAGCGTCAGGCGGCTTACTCACCGGGAGGACTCACCCCAACAACTGTCCTCGCTCGTGGTTCACGAAGAATTTCGGCAGGCGGAGTGCCAGAGGGCGGGATTGGCCCGAAGACGCTTCCCGGCCTGCGCGACCATCGAGTCCTCGGTGGCTGGACCCGATCGGTGGTCGGCGGCACCTCGGTGTGGCTAGCCTCCAGCACTTTCGTCGTGGTGATTGCACTGATGTCGCGGCGGGGCCTGGGCGGCGGCACGGGCATTGGTCGACTGCTCTTCGCCTGGGACTCCGAGCATTTCCTTACGATGGCCAGGTCGGGTTACTTCTCTTGAGTGCCAACACGTTTGCGTGTCTCGTCCCTAGTCAGGTTCGCACCGTACGCCCTCGACCTGCACACGTCACATTCCGAGCAGCCACTGTTGGCCCACGCCATCGCCGCACGGCATTGAGGACGCAGCGGAGTGTGGTGGATCACCGGCGCATGCGCAGTCGCGGACTCCCTGGTTCGCCCACCCGGCTGTTGCTCATGGTGGATCTGCCGGTCATGAGCGAAGCCGAGGCGAAGCTCATGAGCAACATGACCTGGATGTGGCTCGCACGCGACACCGCGGCGCTGTTCCCAGTTCCCATCCGCATTGACAGCCTGGTGTGTGCGCCCATGGAGAAGGAGGGTATACACGGGATCCCTCGTCGTCTCGCTCGTATTGCTGGCCTTTGCCACGCACCATCCGGACTCGGGATCTGGGCCGATCGTGCGCGTCGGAGGGTGGAGCGGTGGGGTGGAGTCGGGGGAACTGCGGATCACGTTGCGCAACGGTGGGCTGCGACCGGGGCCCTTTCGTCAAGGTGGTGTGGTTCCGTGGCCCATGACATGCTGCCGGATGGCTGACAGCAGATCAGCCTCAAGTCGTTCGCGCGGTGCTGGGGTCGACCTCCGCTGGCTCTGTCGTCCCACTTGAGCGGGTCGAGGTCGAGGCGGCGCCTCGCAGGCCCAGGGTGCAGATGACGATGAATGCCAAGGTTGGGAACTCGTTGCCGAGGCGCATCGCCAGTGATTGCGGCTCGGTCAAGCCCGAGAAGGGCGAAGCCAGCCAGAAGATCGCCAGGACGGCAATGCCCGCGACCGTCTTCATGTGGCCCCGTGCCAAGAGCAGTAGAACGCCCACGAGCACGGCCCATGTCTGGTGGTGTGGCCATGAGATCGGCGAGACCACCACCGAGAGCGAGCCGATGATCAGGGACGCTTCCAGCGTCATCCCTCGATCGAACGACTGCCGCGCGCGGAGCAGAGCAACGAACGAGATGCCAAGGCCCAGCGCGAGCCAGAGGGCGACAAGGGTATGACCCTCGGCTCCCCACCGGGCCAGGAGCCCCATGAGCGACTTGTTCCTTACCCAGGATGTCCGTCCGACCCGGGAGGTCTCCAGGACGTCATTGCCCCAGTAGGCGATTGACTCGTGCGGTGCCAGCGCAAAGCTGACGGCCGTGGCGGCGACGAACGCTCCACTCGTGAGGAGCGCCTGCCGACGTTGCCCAGTGACGACGAAGTATGCGATGAAGACGAGCGGCGTCAGCTTGATCGCGGCCATCAGCCCGGTGAGCACGCCTTGGAACCGCTGGGACACGACTCCCATGGCGTCCAATAGCGTGAACGTCGTAATGGCAAGGCTGATCTGCCCCACGCCCAGGTTGTTGAACACAGGGTACGAGAGCAGCAGCACTGCCCAAGTCAGCCCGCCGACGAAGACGAAACGTGGATCCCTGACGCGACGCGCACCCCAATGATTGGCAGTTCGCGCGTGCTCGGCGACCACGAGGCCGAGGATTCCGACCAGCATGAAGGTCCCCGCGGTCCAGACCGGCGCCAGAATGCTCATGGGCACCCGCGCCATGGGAAGAAAGGCGAACGCCGCGAAGGGGGGATATGTGAACCCCAGTTGCTGGATGGTCGGGTAGGGGTACACGAATGCGTAGAGATCCCCACCGTGTAGCCAGTAGACGACGGCCGAACGGTAGATGTCGAGGTCACCGAAGTACGGCACGGGGCCAGGCTTCGGTCGCCAGAAAAGCGCCCACACCTCGATGAGCGACACGCCCAGCGCGAAGATCACGAGTGCGATGGCGAAGAGCCACCAGATGGTCGTTCGATCGTTCCGTAAGCGCGCGGTCGCCACGCGGTGACCCAGCGCGGTGGGGAGGGAGGGGGTCATGAGGTGTGATGGCTCTCAGCGACCGCTGTTCGCCCGCGGACCAGGCAGGGGAATTCTCCCGAGTCGGCCACGCAGTGCACGCACGATCTGAGTTGCCTGGTCCCAGGGGAACCGCGGCAGAGGGGTCTGGCCCTGCTCCAGGCGGATCCTGGGAATTGAGGCCAGGAGTGTGAACGCTCCGACCCATAGCACCGGATAGCACAGGTACATGCCGATAGGGAGATACCAGCGGCGGTTCTTCAACGCCGCCCAGACGACGAGCGCGAGACCGATCGGGACCCGGAGGGTCATCGGCCCCAGGAAGGCCATCCCGGTGGGGCGTGTGGATTCGCCGAGGTGGCTCCGCAAGAAGTCGAACCACTCCATCCAGAGGTGTGGTGCTGCGACAACAGAGGGAAGGGCGAACCCCACGGTCGCGACGGCAGTCAGCGCCAGCCCCCGCCACTCCCTCCGGACGAGGAACCAGACGGGTCCCAGCGTCGGGGTGATCTTGGTGAGGGAGGAAAGAGCCCAGGTCGCGGGACGTCTGAACCCGAAGACCGCTGCCACCGCGAGCAGGATCGAAATGTTGCCTCCGACGATCTCAGGGAGGCCGGCAAGCCAGAAGGCCGTCGCCCACTTCCAGCCGAGAGGTCGGAGCAGCCAGGCGAGCAGCAGCGCATCCACCGTGGAGACGATGATGCCGAACAAGGGCCAGGGCAGCTGGGCGAGGGGCCAAACCACCTGAGCGAAAAGGGGGCTGTACAGGTAGGCGTTCGCGGTTCCGGGGGCGGTGGTGTACATCGGCCCGCGCCAGGCCAGCCAGTATGCGTGCGAATCCACGCCGAAACCGATCCGACCTGTGGCGAGGACGAAGATGAGGTACCCCGATTCGAACAGTCCGTAGATCCAGGCGGTATCGCGGAACAGCCTCTCTCGCACGTCGATCTCCCGACGCATCGGGTGTCCCTTGAGCCGAATCCTCCGGCCATCCATACCCGCTCCCACCGACTCGACCGGCGCTTCACCATGCTCACCGACGAGGTGGCGGTCATGCTCGATTAGTTCGGCCGGAGTTGTCGGAAGTTCCTGAGGGGGCATGCTCATTCGGTCCCGATCAAGCGCAGCATGCGAGTGCGGTCGGTGGTGTAGGTGATGGTCAGGGCGTCGACCGCGAATTCTTGGGCCTCAAAGAGGGTCCCATTTGTATGATTCTTACCGGTCGTGACGTGCAGGCGAACGCCGGGTTCTTTCTGAGAGTTCTTAGTCGACGTCAGAACGATCGAGACTGCCGGGTCGCTGAGCGTGACCGACATCTTTCGTCCGCGCAGCAGGCTTTCTTCGATGACCTCTCCGTCGCGGAGGATCGATACGGTGCCGATGAGGGGCGGACGCGTCGAGCGCCACACCGCGCGGATGGCCAGGAGCAGCGCGATGATTCCGGCGACAACGAGACCGATCGCTCCGACCAGAGGCATGTCCCATCTCGGGGCTCCGCTTGCGGCCGCCACGGGTGCCGCCGGGGCTGACGAAGCAGTGGCCGCTGGTTCTGTGAACGAGACCTTCGTCGTCGCGAGAGTGGGGTTCCACGTCAGCCCCAGATCGTGGACGATGACGTTCTGCCACGGGCTGGTGACCGAACCGGTGACCCGATAGGTGGTCTTGGTGCCAGGCTGCAGGGTGTCCGTGGCCTTGACCTTGACCTTGACCGTCGTCGTGGCGCCGGCCGCGACATCGACGCTGGCCGGAGCGTCGGAGACAACGAGTGCGCGCGCCGGATCCGCGGCGAGTCCGAGTCCGGTGACCTGTACCGGAACGAGTGGATCCGCATTGTGGATGGAGATCGTCACGGCGACGGGTTCCGGTGATGGTGCAGACGTCAGGCCGCTCAGCGAGGCGGTGACCGGCTCTGAGATTGCCGGCTGGATTCTCCTGGTGGCCGAGGCCTTCATGACCGTGGTCGACACCTGGGCCAGATAGTTGCCGAGATTCGTCGCTGGCACGTCGGTGACATTGGCGAACACCTGCTTGAGCACGGCGGCATCTGTGTTCGATGTCAACGCGATCGCGAGTGGGGCGATGTCATGGGTCTTCTGCAGGGTCGCCGCCCGCTCGTGCAGCCCGGCCCAGCCGGGAGAACTCGCCGTCGCATACGGCGACGTCGGAGGTGTGTCGATCTTGCCGTCGGTGAACAGCAGCACCGCCACCCTGGAACGGAGACTCGTGCCCTGCATGAGGTTCAGGGCGGCGTTGAGGGCGCTCCCGATGTCGGTGCCCTGCCCGTTGGGGGTTCCCGGCAGCGATGACGCGATGGCGTCGGGCTTGGATCCGACGCTGCTGAGCGGGCGACGAACCGTCGGGCCGGTGTCGAAGGTGATGACGGCGACCCGGTCGTCTGGGCGCAGGGCCTTCGCCATTCGGGACAACCCGGACTTGACAAGCTGGTAGCGTCCCTGATCGACCATCGACGCCGACGTGTCGACGATCACGATGTAGTCGCTCGGTTGGGCAGTGATGGAGAGTGTCGCGAATACCTGCGCCAGGCTCACCTGCCGGGGAGCCGCCGACGCGGCGGGTGCGCTCACCAAGAGCGCAAGAGCCAAGAACGGGGCCAGGATGAGCGTGAGCGTGGCTCCCGAGACGCGACGGGGCCACTCGGGCTGCGCCATGCCCACCTCCCCGATCCCAACGTGCGAGTGGCACATTAGCATCGGACTGGCTTGAAAGGATATCCAGGTCAATCCTGTGAAATTCTCAGGTATAGGTGTGGTTTAGCTTGAGGTTCCGGGGATTGACAGTGAGCCAGCAGTCACGACAGAGTTTCCCACATAGCCCCGCCCGAGGGCTGTCGGGGGTTCAGATCCGGGCGCCTGACACGAATGAAAAGGAAGAATTCCATGACCAAGTTCGCTGCCTTCGTTTCCACCGCCCTCATGATGCTGCAGCAGCGCACCGAGAAGTCCGACAAGGGTGCCACAATGGTTGAGTACGGCCTGTTGGTCGCTCTGATCGCCATGATCGTGCTGGCCGCCCTGTTCATCCTCGGCCCCCAGATCGCGTCCCTGTTCACCAGCGTGTCCAGCAACCTGTGACGTTGGCTCGAGGCCACATCTCCGGTCTCTCGTAAGGCCGTCGTCGGGGATCGGTCGAAGCCGTTCAATGCCCGACGACGGCCCAGCGAGGAGGCCTGATGTTCAATAAGCGTCGTGACCGTGGCGCGGCGGCGGTCGAGTTCGCGCTCGTCCTGCCGATCCTGGTGGCGCTGCTCCTGGGCATCATCGAGTTCGGATACGGGATGTACGTTCAGGCGACGATATCCGGGGCGGCCCGCGAGGGTGCCAGGACCCTTGCGATCTCGAACAGTACGGCATCCGCCCAACAGGCCGCCTCGAGGGCCGCTCTCCCGGCGGTTGTTCTCCAGGCATCGGAAATCTCGGCTGACAGCAGTCAGTGCTCAGCCACTCCCGATCCCTCCGCCGCGGTGACGGTAAAGATAAGCTACCCGTACAGCGGCATTGCAGGTCTACTGCCCAGTGGGATCAAGATCTCAGGTACAGGAGTGATGAGATGCGGTGGCTAGTTCGTCATCGACGGCACGATCGCGGCGCTACAGCCGTCCTCGTCGGCATCAGCATGGTGGTGTTGCTGGGCTTCACGTCATTCGGAGTCGACGGTGTGACTCTGTGGAGTGACCACCAGCAACTCCAGAACGGTGCGGACGCCGGCGCCTTGGCCATCGCGCAAAGTTGCGCGAAAGACCCCAATAACTGTGGCACCGCCTCGGCGGCGACCTCCGCCAATTCGACCGCACTCGACTACGCCGAGCAAAACAAGTCCAACGGCGACACCACCCACACGGTGACCGCAGCGGCTCAGCTCCACGCGGCGCAGAATCAGGTCACGGTCACCGACTCGTACACCAGGAATTTGTGGTTCGCGCCGGTCATCGGGATCAAGAGCGCCAAGGTATCGGCCAGTGCCACCGCGCAGTGGGGGGGCATCTCGGGAGGCGTCTTTCTTCCGCTCGTCATCTCACTGTGCGCCTTCTACGCCCAGTCGTCCGCGATCGTGGGTTCGCCGATCACCACGAATACTCCGATGGACATCTATTACGGGACGGCGCTGAACTCTGGCTTACCGATCTCCCAGGATCCTTCGGGTATCTGTGGCTCGGGCGCTGGATCAACCCCTCCCGGCGGCTTCAACTGGATCGCCAACAGTGCAAGTGACCATAGCTGCAACGTGAGCGTCACTGTCGACAACTGGGTCGATTCCCAGCCGGGCAATGTTCCCAAGGGCTGTGACTTCAGCGGTGGGGTGCTGCATGGTCAGACGATTCAGATCCCGGTCTTCGATGCGCAGAAGGGGCAGGGCGCCAACGGCAAGTACCACATCTACGCGATTGCCAGCTTCCTCATCGAGGACTACTGTTTCCACCCTGGAGACCAGTATCCGACCCACTCAAAGTGCACCGGGCAAGATTCCAGCCACTTCATCAGCGGGTATTTCGTGTCTTTCACCTATCTTGACAATTCATCACAATCGTCGCCTGGCGCGCCCGATCTGGGCACCAATCGGGTATTTCTGGCGGATTAGGAACCAAAGTACATGTCGAGACGTCGCATCGTGTCCGCGGTGGTCGCTGCCCTCATGGCGATCGTGGCGGCTCTCATCCTGGTGTCGTACGTGAACGGAGCCGATCAACGAGCACGCAGCGCGCTCGACCCCGTTCCGGTTCTCGTGGTGGTCGCGCCCGTGCCGAAGGGCACGGCGGCCACGGCGTTGGGTAGCAGTGTCCAAGTGGAACAACTGCCGAAGACCGCGATCGCCGAGGGGGCTGTGAGCAGCCTCGCCGATCTGGGAAGTCGCGTGGCGTCTGTCGACCTCGTTCCGGGCGAGCAGGTGTTGACTTCGCGCTTCGTCGATGCCGACGTCCCTGCAGAGTGTGTCCATCCCCAAGGGGATGCAGGAAGTCAGTGTGATGCTCTCGAGCAAGCAGGTCTACGGTGGCAACCCTGAGGCCGGCGACAAGGTGGGCGTCTTTCTGACGAGCGGAGACTCGACGAAGCTCGTGTTCAATGATGTGCTGATCACCCGCGTGGCGGGTGGTAATGGGGCGGTTCCGGCCCAGTCGGGCGGCGTCGGCTCGTCGCAGGCGCAGTCGGGCGGGGCGGCGCAGGACGCCAACGTGATGATCACCTTCGCGCTGACCACCCACCAGGCCGAGCAGATCGTCTGGACGGCGGAGCACGGCACGATCTGGCTCTCCTTGCAGAACAAGAACACGAACACGTCCGGGTCCGCCGTGGTCAATCCGGGGAACTACAACAAATGAGCCGGTTCGTCGTCGTTACTGATGCCTCGGATTTCGCCCATAGTGTCGCGTATGCCGCCGGTGCCGAGGTCCAGACAGTCGCCGCGAGCCCGATGCCATCAGAACTCGCTGAGATCGTTGGCCATGGTGGCGACGCGGTCATCCCGGTCATTGATGCACGAGCCGACCCCGACGCCGGACTGAGGTTGACGGCCGCATGCACGGCGGCCGGCATGGTGGTGGTGCTGGCTTCCGACGATCCCGAGCAGATCGGCTTCGCCGCCCTCAAGGCGGGGGCGGCCGACGCGGTGTCGGTATGGGCGTCGGCGCCCGAGCTGCGTGCCTCGCTGATGCGGGCAGACCGGATCGTTGCCGATCGCGCCGCTGCGGTCCCCGAAATGCTCGCGCCGTCTCAGCAGGCACCGAAGGGTCGGGTGATCACGGTGGCCTCACCGAAGGGTGGTGTCGGCAAGACCTCGGTCGCGACGAACCTCGCCGTCGGTCTGGCTCGGCGGTTTCCCCATGCGGTCGTCTTGGTCGACCTCGACGTGCAGTTCGGTGACGTGGCCACGGCCCTGGGCTTGAGTCCGCAGTACAACCTCGTCGACGCGACTCGCGGACATACTCCCGCCGATCCGTTGGCGTTGAAGACGATGCTGACCCAACACAGCAGTGGACTGCTCGTGCTGCCCGGGTCCGACTCCCCAGGTGCCTCCGACGCTGTCGGTGCGCGGGAGGTGGGCGTGCTCCTCCACACCTTGGCGGGATCCTTCCCCTGGGTGATCATCGACACCTCGCCGGGGCTCGCCGAAGAGACGCTGCAGGCGCTCGACCGCTCGACCGATCTTGTACTGGTCACCAGTCTCGACGTTCCCGGCATCAGGGGGTTGCGGAAGGAGATCGAGACTCTACGTCAGGTGGATCTGATGTTGCCGAGCCACTTCGTCGTGCTCAACTTCACCGACCGTCACCGGGGTATCACCGTCAAGGATGTCGAGGCTAACATCGGCGAAAAGGTCGATGTGTCCCTGCCGGTGGCAAAGGAGATGCCGATGGCAATGAATCAGGGGGTTCCCCTGCTGCAGGGCAAAGCGAAGGATTCCGTGTCGAAGCAACTCCAGCAGCTGGTCGATCTCGTGGTGGGTTCCGACAGGTCGGTCGTATCGTCAGGCGCGAATGCAACCGGAGGTGAGCGGTGAAACTGTCCGACAGGCTGGCGGCATCCCGCTCGACCCAGTCGCCCGCGTCCCCTTCAGTGCAAACTGAGCCCGCCGCCGCGCCGACGCGTGGCATCGCAGAGCCGGCCGCGCCAGCGGCAGCGCCGGCGTCCACGCCGGCGGCGCCGCCGACCAGGGCGACCACAGAGGCGCTCGCCGGTCCCCAGCTGCCGCGGGCCACCGCTGCCACGTCCGATCCGCTGGCCGCGCTCAAGGCGGCTGCCGCCGATACGCTCTACAAGCGCCTGGGCGCGAGGATCAGCGATGACGAGGTCGATGACGTCGCCCTCCAGAAGCTGGTTCGCAGCGAACTCGACAGCATCGTCGAGTCGGCCACGACGCCGCTCAGCGCCGCCGAACGGCGCCAAGTGATCGAGGAGGTGCAAGCCCAGGTTCTTGGGCTCGGCATCCTCGAGCCGTTCCTCGGCGACAAGAGCGTCACCGAGGTGATGGTGAACGGGCCTGATCACATCTACGTGGAACGCTCCGGTCGGCTCTCCCGCGTCAATGCGCGTTTCGCCAACGAGGGTGACCTTCGACGGGTCATCGACCGCATCGTCGGCCGGGTCGGACGCCACATCGACGAGGCCACGCCACTCGTCGACGCGCGCCTCGAGGATGGCTCGCGCGTCAACGCGATCATCCCGCCGCTCGCGGTGAGTGGTTCGACCCTCACCATCCGGAAGTTCTCCAAGGATGCGCTGACCGTGCCCGACCTCATCGGGTACGGCACGCTGAGTCCCGAGGCGGCCGAACTGCTGAATGCCTGCGTCCGGGCCCGCCTCAACATCATCGTGTCCGGTGGCACTGGCACCGGCAAGACCACGCTGCTCAACGTCTTGTCGTCATTCATCCCCGCCGACGAGCGGATCATCACCATTGAGGACACCGTCGAGCTGCAGTTGCAGCAGGACCACGTCGTGCGTCTTGAATCACGCACGGCGAACACCGAGGGTCGGGGCGCCATCACGATTCGCGAGTTGGTGCGCAACTCGTTGCGTATGCGCCCCGACCGCATCGTCGTCGGTGAGGTCCGTGACGCTGAGGCTCTCGACATGTTGCAGGCCATGAACACCGGTCACGATGGCTCGTTGTCGACCATCCACGCGAACTCACCGCGTGACTCGTTGGCCCGCCTCGAAACCTTGGTGATGATGGGCGGGATCGAACTACCTTTGCGCGCCATTCGTGAGCAGGTCTCCTCGGCGGTCGACCTCGTGGTGCAGTTGTCACGACTGCGTGACGGTACGCGCCGGATCACGAACATCACCGAGGTGTTGGGCATGGAGGGGCAGACCGTCACCCTGCAGGACGTCTACGAGTTCGATTACTCCGCCGGTGTCGACCGCGACGGACGGTTCCGGGGAAAGTTGCGTCCCACGGGTGTCCGACCGCGGTTCATGGATCGCTTCGAAGACGTGGGGATCACGCTCTCACCTGCGGTGTTCGGTGCCTATGTGGGCCGGTAGGGAGTAGATATGGGCCTGTCGAGTTCTTCTCTCGGAGAGTGGGTGGGGTTCGTCCTCCTGGCGTTGGCCGCCCTACTGGCCGTATTCGCGGCGGTGCCGGGACGCCATGAATTGCCCATGTCGCGGCGCCGTCCCGACGTTCCGCCCCCGCCAGGGGTGCTGAACCGCGTGAGCGCGGCTGCGACCACCGGCGCCGGTCGGCTGATGTCGGGTCGCGGTAACGACCTGCAGGAAGCGCTGACCATGGCCGGCATCAAGGCGGAGGCTCGCGACGTCGTGGTGCTCATCGGTTCGGCGACCGTCACCGCATTCGTGGTGGGGCTGGCTGCGGTCGATGCCTTCTTCGGCATTCTGCTTGCCATCCTGTTCCCGGTGGGCTTCTGGATCCTGTTGCGGGTTCGGACCAATAAGCGATGTGCCGACTTCTCCGATCAGCTCACCGAGGTGCTGCAGGTGCTTGCCAGCAGCCTGCGGGCCGGCTCGTCACTGCCCCAAGCCATACAGGTCGTGGCGGCTGAGGGGGACGAGCCGACCAAGACGGAGTTCACCCGGGTCAGCAACGAGATGAGGGTCGGGCGTTCAATCGGCGCCACGCTCGAGGATCTCGCCCAACGGATGAAGAGTCAGGACTTCTCCTGGGTCGCCCAGGCGGTGATGATCAATCGTGAGGTCGGTGGCAACCTCGCTGATGTGCTCGACGGGGTGTCGGCGACGATGCGCGAGCGGGCTGGGCTGCGCCGGCAGGTGAAGGCGCTCAGCGCGGAGGGCCGCCTGTCGGGATGGATTCTCATGGCCCTCCCGATCGGTGTGTTCCTGCTGGTCTATCTGCTCAACTCGCAGTATTTCGCGCCGATGATCTCGAATCCGATCGGATGGCTGCTCATCGGGGTGGCGGTCCTTCTCCTGATCATTGGCGCCGTGTGGTTGCGGTTCATGATCCAGATCAAGTACTAGGGGGCCGACATGCCGAGTTATGTGGAGATCTCCGCGATTCTGGGCAGCATCGCCGTTGCGGTTCTCGTCTACGTGAGCCTCGCCGGGGCCGACCCCGTACGGCGCAAGGCGTTGGCCAATCTCACGCAGGGCAGCCAGGTATCGGCGGTGGTGCAGTCCGCCGAGGGGCGGAACCTGTCCGGATCAGTGCCGCGGCGTGCGGCGGCCGGTTCATGGGTGCCTCGTGGAGAGCTTCGCCTGATCGACCGGCTTCTGTCGGAAGCCGGTCGCCCGAGCGCGTGGCCGATCTCGCGCGTGATCTCGGTGAAGCTCCTGCTCACGGTCATTGGCGCGGTGCTGGCGATGCTGTTTCTCGTGGGTAGCCCGTCAGTGCGGAGCCTGCTGATCGGGGTGGCGCTCGTGGTGATTGCCTATGCCCTGCCCGAACTCCGACTGTGGAGTATCGGTATGGAGCGGCGCGAGGCGATGACGAACGAGTTGGCCGACATCCTTGACCAGATGAGCATCGCGGTGGAGGCCGGGCTCGGTTTCGAGGCCGCCTTGGTGAGGGTGTCCAACAACAGCAGCGGAGTGCTGGCAGGCGAACTGAAGCGGACGGCCCAGGACATGCAGGTCGGACAACCCCGCCGTGATGCCTATCTCGCTCTCGCGCGGCGCACTCGGGTGCCGGAAATCGGTCGATTCGTCCGGGCCATCATCCAGGCGGAGCAGAGCGGTCTCGCGTTGCGCGACGTGCTGAGCACGCAGGCCGCGGAAATGCGCCTCGTTCGACGCCAACGTGTCGAGGAGAAGGCGCAGAAGATCCCTGTGAAGGTCATCTTTCCCTTGGTGTTCTGCATTCTGCCGGTGCTGTTCATCGTGATCCTCGGCCCTGCCGGGCTCAACATTGCGAAGGGCTTTGGGCATTGAGCCCAGGGGCTCTTGCCGCCGCCGACTCCACCGTCGTTCTTGCTGCTCTCGTTGCGGGCTGGGCGCTCTCCCCGTGGGTGCGTCGCGTGTGTGATTCGACCGACAGGTGGCTCGCAGGTTGGGTGATCGGGGCCCTCTCGGGCGCGCTCGCCGTCGTGGCCCTGCTGGTGGCCCGCTCATGGTGGGAAGTCCCCGCGTTCTGGTCGCTCGCGGTGTTCTGCGGTCTGCTGGTGACCAGCGACGTCGCCGTCCTTCGGCTGCCCGACCCGATCATGATCTGGGCCTACCCCCTGTTCCTCGTTCTGCTCGCCGTGGCGGCTGCGGGCACGGGCCAATGGCCTCGCCTCGGCAGGGCTTTGCTCGGCGGATTGGTCCTGATCGTGTTCTACCTGCTCAACGCCTTGGTGTTCCCGAACGGCATGTCCTTGGGCGATGTGAAGTTCTCCGGCCTGCTCGGCGCCTTGTTGGGCTGGGAGAGTTGGCTTCACGTGCTCTGGGGGACACTCCTCGCGGCGGTACTGGGGGGTTTGGTGGGCCTGGTTCTCATCCTGTCGCACAGGGGCGGGTTGAAGACCGAATACCCCTACGGCCCGATGATGGCGGTGGGGGCGTGGACTGCCATGGTGTGGTTGGCGTGAGGGGAACCACATTGGGCGGTCGGGCACCTCGACCGGCTGAGTCTCCTCGCCGGGAACGCTGGGCATCGCGAAAGAGGCTATGTCGCGCTGAACTCGTTGACGGGATTGCGCTTCGCCGCGGCGCTCATGGTCGGACTCGCGTGGTGACCGCAACGCTGCCAGGTGCACTCGAGGTGACGCCCTGCCGGAAGACCTCGACTGGCGTGCGTCGGCCGAGCGTCTTGAGTGGCGGGTGTTGGCGCCGTGGGCTAGCGCCCGCAGATGTACTCGGGTTGTGAGGTTGGGCAATGTCCTCGAGCCCGTGTGTGCCGCCCCGGGGATCGGGGGAGGTCGATGTAGGCTCAACTGCTGTGCAGCACCCCACCATGCAGGTTGGCACCCCGCACCGTATCAGCGTGGTCATCCCTGTTTTCAGTGGCGAAACGACGCTTGCCGGGGTGGTCGCCGAGTTGCTCGACCTGCCTCGTGATTGGCGGAGCCCCGACGGTCACCTGCTGTCGATCACCGAGATCCTGCTGGTCTGGGACCGGGGCCCGGACCGCTCAGACCGCGTGATCCGACAACTGGCCGAGAGGGACTCCCGGGTGCGCCCCATCTGGTTGACCCGGAACTTCGGCCAGCATGCCGCCACGTTGGCCGGCATGGCCAGTTCGGGGGGCGATTGGGTGGCGACCATTGATGAGGACGGGCAGCACGATGTCACGGCCATTCCGGCCCTACTCGATCGCGCGCTGGCCGAGCATGCGGCCGTCGTCTATGCCGCGCCGCTCGGGCCAACACCTCATGGGGCGATCCGCAACGTCTTTTCCCGCTTGGCGAAGGTGTCGGTGGGCGGTCTCGTCGGTCGCAACGACCCGAGACGATTCCAGAGTTTCCGGCTGGTGATCGGCGAGATCGCACGCTCGGTGGCCGCGTATGCCGGCTCGGGGGTGTACCTCGACGTCGCCCTCGGCTGGGTCACCCAGGATGTGACGGCCACACCAGTGGTCCCTCGCAGTGTCCTGGGACGCCCGTCGGGCTACACGTTCCGGTCCCTCCTGTCCCACTACTGGCGGTTGGTGATCAGCAGCGGAACGGGAGCGCTGCGGGTCGTCAGCTTGCTCGGGCTCGCCTTGGCAGTGATCGGCTTCGCGGGCGCACTCTGGCTCACCACCACGGTGGCGACCGGTCACGCGACCGAGGTGCGTGGTTGGGCCTCGACCATCGTGATCATGCTTCTGACCAGCGGCGCGACCCTGTTTTCACTGGGCATCATCGCCGAGTACCTCGGCGCGTCGGTGAACATGGCCATGGGCAAGCCGCTCTACCTGATCGGCAGCGACCCTGAGTCCGGCCCACTCGGGCGCGACAATGCCTGAACAGCACCACTCCGCCGTCCGCACGCTGGTGGTTGGTGGGGGACTGCTCGGCGGAGCGGTCCTGCGCGAGTTGGCCCGCCGCAATCGCCCGGCCATGCACGCGCGGGTGAACTGGGAGCGGGGCACGGTGGCCGACCTCGAGCGGGAACTGGCCGCCTTCAGCGCCGCCGGCGAGGGGGATTGGCGAGTCGCCTGGTGTGCGGGCGTCGGAGTGACCGCGACCAGCGCGGCGACGTTCGATCGTGAAGTCGCGTTGTTCGACGGGTTCGCCGCGGTGATCGCGCGGCTGTGCCAGGACTCCAGGCTGGACGCGCGCCGGGGCGCGGTGTTCCTGGCCTCGTCTGCGGGTGCGCTGTACGCCGGGGTGCGGCATCCCCCCTATACCGAGGACAGCGACACCGCGCCGCTCTCGCCCTACGGCTTCAGCAAGCTCGCCCTTGAGAGCCGGCTGGATGCGCTGGCCGAGAGCAGCGGTGTGAAGGTGGTCGCCGGGAGACTCACCAACCTCTACGGGCCTGGCCAGAACCTCGCCAAGCCGCAGGGGCTGATCTCCCATCTGTGTCGCGCCCATGTCACCGGACAACCCATCAGCATCTATGTGCCCCTCGACACCCTGCGGGACTACCTGTTCGTCGACGATGCCGCCGCGCTGACACTCGACCTGCTCGAGTCTGTGGTCAACCAGCCCGGTTTGAGTTCGGTCAAGATCCTCGCCTCGCAGTGCTCGGTGTCGGTGGCCGCGGTGGTGATGCAGGCCCAACGCGTGTTCCGGCGTCCGATCCGGGTACTGTTCGGTGCGTCATCGCAAGCGGCGCGGCAGGCCGGCGACCTGCGAGTCCGTTCGGTTGTACGGCCCGAACTGGATCGACGACTCCTTCGCACCCTGCCGTCGGGCATCTCGGCCACCGCCGCCGACATCGCGACTCGGCTCGTCCTGGCGCCCGCCACGAGGGAGGCCGCCCTTGCTGTCCGGACCTAGCCGCGGTCTCACGCGCCGGTTGGTCACGGACCAACGCGTGCGGTTCGTCGTCGTCGGTGGCATCAACACCGTGCTGAGCACGGGTCTGTTCATCGCTTTCCAACTCTGGTTCGGCGACCGGGTCTATTCGTTCGTGCCGCTCGGCCTGGCGTGGATCATCTCGCTGCTGTGCGTCTTCTTCCCGCACCGCTGGCTGGTGTTCAGGGTGCGGGGGCACGTGCTGCTCGACTTCGGAAGGTTCGTGCTGGTGAACGCGGGCACGTTCGGCGTCGACGTGAGCGCGCTGTTCCTCGCCTCCGACGTGCTGGGCTGGCCCCGCATCGAGAGCCAGCTGGCCATCACAGCGGTCGTGGTGGTGTTCAGCTTCCTCGGTCATAAGCACGTGTCCTTTCGCAGGCCCCGCGACACGAACGCTGACGGTGGATCGCCCCCGGGCTCGGCCGAGGAGCCGCGATGAGTACGTGGACGCCCCGTGTAACGATCGGGATCCCCACCTACAACAATGCCGACGCGATCGTCGAGACAGTGGAGTCGGCGCTCGCCCAGGACTACCCCGACTTCGAGGTCGTGATCGCCGACCACAGCTCGACCGACGAGACCGCGTCCCTGCTCGAGCGGTTCCGGGGTCAGACAAGAGTTCGGATTCTGACGCCGACTCCATCCGGCGGCGGAGCAGTGCGGAATTGGGACAGGGTCAGCCGGGAAGCGCACGGGGAGTACTTCAAGCTGCTCTGTGGCGACGACATCCTCGACCCCGGTGCCGTGTCGAGTCAGGTGGCGGCACTCGACGCACACCCATCCGCTGTCATGGTGGCCTCCCGCCGCAGGATCGTTGACGCGCGCGGCGCCCCGTTCCTGGCCGCCCGCGGTCTCGGGGGGATGACGGGTCTGGTCGACGGGCAGGAGGCGATCCGTCGCACGGTGCGGGCAGGCACCAACCTTTTCGGCGAGCCCGCCTTCGTCCTGATGCGACGCCATGTGTTGGCCTCTGCCGGCTATTGGGACGCCGCGGACCCCTACTTGATCGACCAGGCCACCTTTGTGCGCCTACTTCACCGCGGCGACCTGGTCGCGCTCTCAGAGGTGATTGGTGCCTTCCGGCTGAACGGAGGACAGCTGAGCTTCCACCTTCTCGCGGAGCAGGCTCGGCAAGCGATCGATTTCCACACCAGGGAGCGCCTCGCCCACCCGGACCGGGTGAGTGCCTGGGACGTGGCTGTGGGCAACCTGAACGTCCGCCGGACCGCGCTGATGCGCCGGGCCAGCTACCTTGCGTTGGGGGCGGATCGTCTCAGCCTGAAGGCAACTCGGCCCTGAGCTTCTCCGGGCAGTCTCGCACGTGGGGCAGCCCGAGCACGCCGATGAGAACGCAGACCAGGGTGAGCCCGCTCGTGAACGCCTTGTATGCCGACAGGCTCTGGAAGGGAAGCACGACGGGCACGAGGTAGAGTGCATAGACCCCGGCCCCGATCAGCCGGTGTCTCCATCGGGACGCCGCGAGCACCAGCCATATTGCGAGCAGCGGCAACCACACGTGGTAGTGCGGCCAGGAGATGGGGCTCAGCACTGTCGAGGCTGCCGCCACCGTGAGGGCGCCGGCGAATTGCTCGCCGCGACGGTGGTGCTGCCGCGCGCGGAGCAGCGCGGCCCCGGCGACGATCAGGGCCAGGCTCAGCCAGATCGCACTCACCGAGTCCAGCCTGGGGGCCAGCCGGAAGAGCGTGGCGTGGATGGAGAGGTTGTCCGGCCGCGAAGGGTCACCGAACTGATCGTTCTTGCCAAGGTGGGACCAGAACACCGCCGAATCGGAGGGGAACAGCGCGAACCCGATCACGGTGACCAGGGCGAAGGTCCCCGCGGCAGTTGCAGCCCGGCGATGCTGGCCCGTGACGAGGTAGTACGGGACGAAGATCAGCGGGAGCACCTTGATGGCGCCGGCTAGGCCGACCAGGGCGCCCTGCCAGCGGCGGGGCATCACCCCGGCGAGGTCGGCCACGGTCAGGGCCACGATCAGCAGCGTCACCTGGCCACTCTGCAGTTGGGATTGGAAGGGCCAGGAGAGAAACAGGGCGGCTGCGGCCGCACCGAACTTTCCCATCGCTTCTCGACCCATCGGGACGCCCCGTGCACCCAGGCCGCGCTTGGTGAACAGGTATGCGAGCAGGATGCCAACAACGATCGTGACCGCAGACCACACCTGGTTTCCGACGAGAGCTGGGAGCCCACCCAGCGGTGCGATCACCAGAAGGGCGATCGGCGGATAAGGCAAGACGGCGTAGAGGGGATCGCCGGCGACTGCGGCCACCGTGGCCGCCCGGTAGTAGTTGAGGTCGGTGAAAGCCCGTGGTGCGGGTGAGGCAAAGGCCCAAGACCACCAGCCAATCACCACTACGGCGAGCAGGGCCAGACCAAGCGCCGAAGTCAGCAAGTTGCGAATTGCGGGCCGGCCGACCCGCACGGTTTCGCTCACATCAGGCTCCGTCATGTTGAAGGAGAATTATCATATGTCAGTCCCGCCGTGGGAACACTAGGCACAAGCACTGTGGCTCAGAATTCAATGGCCGGAATCGGCTCATGATTCAACCGCCGCCGAGAGGCTTCGGCGCGGGAACATCTGCCAGCAGATAGTACGCTTCCGGTCACCGCCCACGTGCTCTCCGAGCCCGCGACCGAGTGAAGGATGCCAACCATGATCGTCCAGTCCTCCGTCGACGGGTCGACAGCGAGCAGGAGACTTCAGAGTCTGCTGGTCGTTGTCGGTTTCCTTCCTTTGGGGCTCTTGATGATGGAAAACAGCCGTGGTGCGAATTTCGACCTCCAAGTTTACCGGAACTCGCTAGCAGGGATGCTCCACGGAAAGAGCGTGTACGCTTTCGCCGTCTACAACGACTACGCCAAGTCGAGCGTCGGCTTCAGCTACCCACCGTTTGCGTCACTAGTGATGTCACCACTTGCGCTCGTTCCCGAGCACGCGGCCGCGGTCGGACTCGCCCTCACCACGACCTTGCTGGTGCTCACGTCACTCGCGGCTCTCGTCGAGCGGATCAACGTATCGAGACGTCGCCAAGGACAGGTGTCGGTCGGGGGGTTGCGGGTCATGTTGGTGGCCACTCCCCTTGGAATGGCGATCCCGACCTTGGACAACATGGCGCTGGGGCAGGTCTCGTTCGCGCTGGGCGCGCTGGTGCTTTTGGATGTAGTCATGCTGCCCCCACGGTGGAAGGGGGTATTGGTCGGGTTCACGAGCGCGGTGAAGCTGACGTCTCTGATCTTGGTCCCCTACTACCTGGTGACCCGGCAATGGCGCGCTGCGCTCAACGCCACGGCGGTGTTCGGTATCGGCGCGATCGTCGGGGCTGCCTTCCGCTGGTCGGACAGCGTGCGGTACTGGCTGCACCCGAGCGTCGTCGCGGGATCGTTGGGAGGACTGTCCCGGTCGAACAACTGGTCGGCCTACGGAGCACTGTCGGGGATGGGCCTTTCGGGTACAGACCTGACGCTTGCGTGGGCCGCCGTCTCGATTGTCGGGGTTGTCTCGGCCATGTGGCGAGCACGCGGGCTCTTCCGTGCAGGCCGGCCCGTCGCCTCGGTGGTGGTCGTGGAGGTCGCTGGATACCTTGTCACCGTCGCCACCTGGGATCACCACGCTTTCTTCCTCGTCGTCGCGGTGTGCCTCATCGCGTGGCAGCGCCTCCTTGTTGGTGCACTCGTCGTGCTCGCCGCCGGCCTCTCCGGCCTGGTGCCCCAGTTCGTCCTCCGTGACGTCGTTGTGCCACTCATGATCCTCATCGTGGTGATGGGGCTTCCTCATGACCCCAGGCCGCAAGGCTCGACGAGCCGGCTGCGCCTCTCGTGCCCGAGTGGCGCGGACGGCGACCCTCACGTGCATGGGTGACCGGCTCCGGATCGGTGATCGTCACCTCGTCGACAGGCACCCCGGGGCGAGGCACCGCTCGCATCGTGAGCCGCGGGGCACGCCCAGTCGTGGGAGTCAGCCGTGCTCGACGATGTCGACGAACAGCCGGTGCAGGCGAGTGTCCGCCGTGAGTTCCGGGTGGAACGAGGTCGCCATCAGCCGACCATGACGCACCGCGACCACTGGGCCGTCGGACGCCGTGCGAGCCAGCACGTCGACGTCGCGACCTACCGCGACCACCTGGGGAGCTCGGATGAATACGGCCGGGAACGAGGGCCCGTCGAGCCCGGCGATGTCCAGCCGCTCGGTGAACGATGCGAGTTGGCCACCGAAGGCGTTGCGACGAGCGGTGATGTCGAGTCCACCGATGGTGGTGAACCCTGCGAGTGCGGCACCGTCCTCGACGCGCTCCGCGAGCAGGATGAGGCCCGCGCAGGTGCCGAACACCGGGAGTCCCCCGGCGACGCGCTCCCGAAGGTCATCGAAGAGACCGACCTTGGCGGCGGCGCGCGCCATGGCGGTGCTCTCACCGCCCGGGAGCACGACTCCGTCGACACCCTCGAGCTGGCCGGGGGTGCGCACCTCGCGGGCTTGCGCCCCGAGGCCGGTGAGCATCGCGATGTGCTCGCTCACCGCCCCCTGCAGTGCGACGACACCGATCGTCGTCACCAGCCACGCTCCGCGAGCCTGTGTGGAGCAGGCACATCGGCGACGTTGATGCCGACCATGGCCTCGCCGAGACCGCGGGAGGCGTCGGCGATGACGGTGGGGTCGTTGAAGTGGGTGGTGGCGCGGACGATGGCCGCGGCACGCTTGGCCGGGTCGCCCGACTTGAAGATCCCCGAGCCGACGAACACGCCGTCGGCGCCGAGTTGCATCATCATGGCGGCATCGGCCGGGGTGGCGATGCCGCCGGCGACGAACAGGACGACCGGAAGCCTGCCCTCCCGGGCCACTTGGCACACGAGTTGGTAGGGGGCCTGCAGTTCCTTGGCGGCGACGTACAGCTCGTCATCGGACTTCGCCGCGAGCCCACGGATCTCGCCGCGGATGGTGCGCAGGTGCTTCATCGCCTCCGAGACGTCTCCGGTGCCTGCCTCACCCTTCGAGCGGATCATCGACGCGCCCTCGGTGATCCGGCGCAGGGCCTCACCGAGGTTGGTGGCCCCGCAGACGAAGGGCACCCGGAACCGGGTCTTGTCGATGTGGTTCACGAAGTCGGCGGGGGAGAGCACCTCGGACTCGTCGATGTAGTCGACCTGGAGGGCCTCGAGCACCTGCGCTTCGACGAAGTGGCCGATCCGGGCCTTCGCCATGACCGGGATCGACACCGCATCGATGATGGCCTCGATGAGGTCGGGGTCGCTCATCCGGGCGACACCACCCTGGGCGCGGATGTCGGCGGGCACCCGCTCGAGCGCCATCACCGCGACCGCGCCGGCGTCCTCGGCGATCTTCGCCTGCTCCGCCGTGACGACGTCCATGATCACGCCGCCCTTGAGCATCTGAGCCAGCCCCCGGTTGACCAGGAGTCGGTCGTCGGTGTCGGACGTGGTGGCGGAAGCGGTGTCGGTCATGATTCCTCGATGTGCGGTGGCAAGAGACGGGGACGAAACGCCGAGGCGCGCGGTCGGGCTGCGCCGAGCCGCCGAGGCGATCCACCTCAGGTTACCGTGAGCGGGCGGGGAGTCACGATCCGGCGCTGAGCCGTGGGCGAACACCGCCCGGAGGTGCGGGCCAGACCTGCGCCCACCGGGGACTATGTTCGTTTTCAGGGTCGGACGGCGGGCTCCCGGGGTGGGCGCCCCGAGCCGGACGCCGCGAAGGAGAGGTCGTGACTCCCGCACCTGGGCGTGGCCCGGATCGGCTCACCGATGGCGATCGGCAGGCCCTGCTGGCCCTGATCCGCGAGGCGGTGATCGGCGACGACCTCGAACAGCCCGGGCCCTACGGGCCCCGGCGGGTCACCTACGCCGACTACACGGCGTCGGGTCGCAGCCTCAGCTTCATCGAGGACTTCATCCGCACCGAGGTGCTGCCCACCTACGCCAACACCCATACCGAGGCGTCCAGCACCGGTCGCCAGACCAGCCACCTGCGGGAGGAGGCGCGCCGGATCATCCGCGACGCTGTCGGCGGTGACGACTCCACCGTGATCATCTTTACCGGTTCCGGATCGACCGGTGCCATCAATAAGCTGATCGGAATCCTGGGCCTGCGGCTGCCCGCGGCGCTCGACGACAGGCACCACGTGCGCGAGTCGATCCCCGCCGATCGGCGTCCGGTCGTGTTCATCGGCCCCTTCGAGCACCACTCGAACGAGCTCCCGTGGCGGGAGTCGATCGCCGACGTGGTCACCATCCCGGAGAGTTCCGACGGCCACATCGACCAGGATGCGCTGCGCAGTCAACTCGAACGCTTCGCCGACCGGCCGTTGATCATCGGGTCGTTCTCGGCGGCGTCCAATGTCACCGGTATCAGGAGCGACACCCATGGCATCGCCGCCCTCCTGCACGAACACGGCGCGCTGTCGCTGTGGGACTACGCCGCCTGCGCGCCCTACGTCGACATCGAGATGACTCCGCCGCCGGGTGTG
This sequence comes from uncultured Actinomycetota bacterium, assembly GCA_963798885.1. Lineage (GTDB taxonomy): Bacteria > Actinomycetota > Actinomycetes > Propionibacteriales > Propionibacteriaceae > JAJYQH01. Next base: position 245,401 of record CAWCUX010000016.1, read on the forward strand.
GACGCGCGTGCGTACAAGGACGCCGTGTTCCTGTCGCCCCACAAGTTCATCGGGGGCCCCGGCACGCCGGGAGTTCTGGTGGTGCGGCGCGAACTGCTCACCAACCGCGTGCCCGACAGTCCCGGCGGGGGCACGGTGATGTACGTCAACGAGGCGGAGCACATCTACCTGTCCGATCCCGCCCACCGGGAGGAGGGTGGCACCCCGGCGATCGTCGAGTCGATCCGCGCCGGCCTGGTGTTCCAGCTCAAGCAAGCGGTGGGCACCGACCTCATCGAGCGCCGCGAGAGCGAATTGCTCAGCAGGGCGGTGAATGCGTGGGTGCGCGAGCCGGCGATCGAGATCCTCGGCAACCTCGACGCGCAGCGGCTGTCGATCGTCAGCTTCGTCATCCGCACCTCGAGCGGTCTCAGCCTGCACCACAACTTCGTCGTCGCCCTGCTCAACGACCTGTTCGGCATCCAGACCCGCGGCGGTTGTTCGTGCGCCGGGCCCTACGGACACCGACTGCTCGGCATCGGCATCGACCGCTCGCACGCCCTCGAGAAGCAGATCGTCACGGGCTGCGAGGGGATCAAGCCCGGCTGGGTGAGGGTCAACTTCAACTACTTCATCGACGATGCGGTGGCCGACTACATCATCGAGGCGGTGAGGATGGTGGCTCGCGATGGCTGGAAACTGCTGTCGCAGTACCGCTTCGATCCGCACACGGGGCTGTGGCGGCACGGCCGTGGCGCCGCGGAACCCCCGATGCGGCTGGCGGACGTCGACTACCGGGGCGGACGGATGAGCTACCCGCACCACCACCACAGCGTCCCGGTCGAGGCCCTGCAGGGATACCTGGCCGAGGCGGCTCGGATCTTCGCGGAGGCCACGCCCGCGGCGGAACGGGCCATGCAGGGACGCCTCACCGGCGACAGCGAGGCGCTGCGCTGGTTCGACCTGCCGGCGGTGAGCCTCGACGGTGCCATCGTCCTTGACGCCGCCGTGCCTGACCAGGGGTGAGGCCCCGGATCGGGGCGTGATCGTCGCGGCCGCGGACTGTACGGTGGAGCGGTGACGACCCCACCCGGTGACCACGGTGCCGCGCGACCGCACCTGTCGGCGCGGGTGATCACGGTGTCCGACCGCAGCGCCGCCGGCGTCCGTGAGGACCTCTCCGGGCCCACTGCCCGGGAACTCCTCGAAGGCCAGGGCTGCCAGGTCACCACCACTGTCATCCCCGACGGTGAGGAGGCCGTCGAGGCCGCCCTGCGCGAGGCGCTCGCCGACGGCGTCCGGTTGATCGTCACGTCGGGCGGCACCGGCGTCGGTCCGCGCGACCGGACACCCGAGGGAACCCGACGGGTCATCGAGCGGGAGCTGCCGGGACTGGCCCAATTGCTGCTGATGCGCGGACTGGAGGCCTCCCCGCATGCTGCCCTGAGCCGCGGGATCGTCGGGGTGACCGGACGCAGTCTCGTCGCCAACCTGCCGGGCAAGCCCGGCGCCGTCACGGGAGTCCCTCGAGGTGCTGCTCCCGTTGCTGGCGCATCTGTTCGACCAACTCGACGGAGGTGACCACTGATGCCGGTGGTGCTGTCACGGGTGAGCGACGCCGTCATCGACCGGGACGAACTCGTCCTGGCGGTCGATGGCGCGGACGCCGGCGCGGTGTGCCTGTTCCTCGGCCAGATCCGCGACCACGACCCAGAGGCACGGGGTGAGGTGGTCGGCATCGACTACTCGGGGCACCCGGACGCCGACCGGCTGATCGGAGAGATCGCCGCCCGTCAGTGCGACCGTATCGACCCCGACGGTGCCGTCCGGGTGGCGGTGGTGCATCGCGTCGGCCACCTCACCGTGGGTGACCTCGCGTTCGCCGTCGCCGTCGCCTCCGGGCACCGTGGCCTCGGGTTCGAGGTGATCCAGGCCGTCGTCGACGCCACCAAGGCCGAGCTGCCGATCTGGAAGCACCAGTTCGAGGCCGACGGGCGCGCCGTCTGGTCGAACCTCGACGCGAGCGCGACATGAGCCTCGTCGACGGACACGGCCGGGTGCACCGCGACCTCAGGATCTCGCTCACCGACCACTGCAACCTGCGGTGCACGTACTGCATGCCCGCCGAGGGCGTGCCGTGGCTGCCCCGCGACACACTGCTCACCCCGGTGGAGCTGATGCGCATCGTGCGTGTCGGCGTCGAGGCGGGCATCACCGAGGTGCGGCTCACCGGGGGCGAGCCCCTGCTGCGTCCTGACATCGTCGAGATCGTCGCCCGGCTCGCCGCCCTGAAGACGCCGGACGGTGAACCGCTCGATATCGCGATCACCACCAACGGCATCGGTCTGGCGAGGCTCGCCGAGCCGCTGGCCGACGCCGGTCTCACCCGGGTCAATGTCTCGATCGACACCCTGCGGCCCGAGCGGTTCCATGCCATCACCCGGCGCGACCGGCTGCGTGACGTGCTCGCGGGCATCGCCGCGGCGGGTGGGGTGGGGCTGCGTCCGGTGAAGCTGAACGCCGTGCTCATGCGGGGCGTCAACGATGATGAGGCGGTCGACCTGCTCGACTGGGCGATCGGCGCGGGTCACGAACTGCGGTTCATCGAGCAGATGCCGCTGGACGCCGGCCACACCTGGACACGCGAGGACATGGTGACCGCCGACGAGATCTTCGGCCGGTTGGCCGCCCGCCACACGCTCACACCTGAGAGCGGCCGGGGAGCGGCACCGGCCGAAAGGTTCCTCGTCGACGGTGGACCGGCCCGGGTCGGGATCATCGCCTCGGTCACCCGTCCGTTCTGCGGCGCGTGCGACCGGCTGCGGCTCACCGCCGACGGCCAGTTGCGATCGTGCTTGTTCGCCCGCAACGAGTCAGACCTGCGCACGCCGTTGCGCGCAGGCGCGGATGACGAGGCGATCGAGGCGATCATGCACCGCTGCCTCGCGGGCAAGCTGCCCGGCCACGGGATCAACGAGCCGGGTTTCCTGCAGCCGTCGCGGCCGATGAGCGCGATCGGCGGGTAACGTCAGCGGGCAGCCACCTCTCGATCTGCGGGCGACCGGGACCTGGCCAGGTCACCGCCGCTGAAGGGCGTCCGGTTGCCCGCAGATTCGGAGGTGATCCGTCGACCTGCCGACGTGGGTCCTGCCTGTAAGGCCCCCTCACGCATCCGGCGGCAGGGGAGCGGCGGTCACGGCGTCCTCGATGACCCGGCGCAGGTATTCGGGGTCGGCATCGGGCGCCGCGCCGACCGCCAGCCCGAGCACGAACGCGGTCACCGGCGCCATCGGACGCGCGCCGGCGTGCGCGACCTCGCGGGTCAGGGTGAGCACGGCGTCCTCGTCGACGATCGCCGGGTCGATGTCGACCGCACGGCAGGCGGCCTCGATGAACGGACGCCACTGGCTGCGGTCCTCGGGTTCGCGCATCCGGTTCTTCCTCCTCAAGTGGGCGTTCCAGCGGGCGTGGTCGGCCCAGGTGTCGAGGTCGTCGGCGACCCCGCCGGTGGCCTCGACCGGCTGGAGGGTCAGGGGGGCGAGCAGGCCCCGAACCGACCGATTACGGGGATCCCCGTAGGCGGCCACCGCGCGGCGCAGGGCTTCGGTTCGGTAGAGGGCGAGCAGCCACTGGACGCTACCGTCGCGCCCGAGCGCGCAGCACCCGTCGGTGCCGGGATCGGCGGAGGCCGCCGCGGTCAGCAACGCGGGTACCACGCCCGTGGCGTCGGGCAGGTCGCAGGCCAGTACGAGGGTCCAGGGCGCGGGGTGTTCGATGGCCGCGAGTCCGGCGGCGAGGCCGGCGGCCGGACCGGTTCCGGGCGGGTCCTCCCGGGTGACCAGGACACCATCGGGCACCTCGACCGGCCCGACGACGACGCGGGTGTGGGCGCGACCGGCCGACTCGAGCACCCGGTCGAGCAGCCGGACGCCGCCCACCACGAGGTCGGCCTTGCTCACGCCCCCCAGTCTTGATCCGCGCCCGCCGGCCAGCACGACGGAGTCGAATTCGACGGCAGGGCTCATGCCAGGCTCCGGAGCGCCAACCGGTCGCCGGGGGTCACCTCGGTGACCTCCTCCGGCACCATCATCAGGGAGTCGGCCAGGGCCAGCGCGCTGACGAGGTGGGACGCCGACCCGCGCCGGTGGGTCGGCCGCGCGGTGAGCAACCCGTCGTCGTCGACCGAGGTGACGACCGGCACGAGCTGGCGACGGCCGGCGGGGGAACTCCACCCGGCCGCAGCGACCGCCGTCCGCCATGGCCGCTGAGGCCGGCCGGCCATGTGGTCGAGCAGCGCGCGGACGAACATCTCATAGCTGATCGCCGCGCTCATCGGGTTTCCCGGTAGGGCGACGACGGGCGTCCCGCGCCACCGGGCGAAGCCCTGCGGCTTGCCTGGCTGCATCCGCACGTGCCGGAACTGGCCGTCGGCGCGTTCGGAGAGCACGATCCGGGCGACGTCGTGGTCGCCGACGCTGACGCCGCCAGCCATCACGATGAGGTCGGCTCCCTCCGCCGCGTCAAGGCCCCGGGCGAGCGCGTCCGGCTGGTCCGGAAGCACACCCAACGGGATCACCTCGGCCCCGTCGCGGGCCAGCAGCGCCCTCAGCTGGTGGCCGTTCGACTCGAAGATCTGCCCCCGGCCCAGGACGCCACCGGGTGCGACCAGTTCGTCGCCGGTGGCGGCCACCGCCACGCGGGCACGGCGCGTCACCGACAGCTCGCCCCGGCCGCAGGCCGCCACCAGCCCGATCGCCGCAGGGTCGAGCACGTGGCCCGCGGCGAGAACCTGCTGCCCGGGCGCGAGATCCTCGGCGGCGTGGCGGATGTTCGCGCCTGCGGCCGGGGCCTCGTCGATCCGGACGCCGCCGGGCACCTCGGTGACCAGCTCCCGCTGGATCACCGTGTCGGCGTCGGTGGGCACCGCTGCCCCGGTCATGATCCGGACGCACTGCCCGGGTCGAAAACGCGGGTCGTCACCGCTGCCGGCGGCGACCTCGGCGACCTCGCGCAACACCGCCCCCACCCTCAGGTCGTCGGCGCGGGCCGCGAACCCGTCCATCGCCGAGTTGGCGAACGCGGGCACCGCCCCTCGGCTGGTGACGGGGGCCGCGAGTGTGCGACCGAGAGCGGCGTCCAGCGGGCACCATTCGGCGTCGAGCGGCACGACGAGCCCCAGCAACTCCTCGAGGTACTGCTCGACCGACAGCACCGGGCGGAGTGGCAAGTCCATGGGTGGCTCCTTCGCCTCCTGACCCATGGGCGCGGGCGCCTCCTGACCCATGGGCGCGGGCGGGGTGATCGCCCGGGCTCTAGCGCCCTATCATGCCCGATGCCCGTCATAGGCGGGGAAGCTGGCGCCGGTGGTCAGGGTGACCCGGCAGGAACTTTCGCCAGGGGGGCGTTGCAGGCGAACGGAGGCATCGGATTCGCCCAGGAACCGAAGGGCCTCCCGGATGAGTCCGCGGTGCAGTGCGCAGACGACACCAGGAACTCGAGGATGTCAGTTCACCGATCGGACAGAGGCCCATGGTCATTTCGGTGGTGTGACCGGCATCAGCCGACGAGATGGTCGGGCTGAAGCCCCAACGCTGCATGAGATCGATCACCACGCCCACTTTGCCGAGCCATTGGCCGGGGGTGGTGGCCGGGAAGCGTTCGGCCGGTGCCGTCAACAGATCGCCGGCACGCGGCCCCATCCACGCGGCGGCGGTCACGTCAGGGTCACTTCCGGTTGTCAGCATGTCGAGCAGGAGTCTTGCCGTGACTCGGTAGGCATCGGATGGGTCGGAACGGCCCATTCCGCGTTGAGCGAGGGTGTAATAGCGACTCGGACGCCCCACCCGCCCGCGTTCGTCGTGGTAGTCGACGAGTCCGCCGGCCACCAACTGATCAAGATGGAATCGGATGGTGGTGACGTGGCGGCCGAGTCGCTGCGCCAGGTGGGCGGCAGTGAGCCCCTTCTCGCGGGTGTGCGGTTCTTCGGCGCTGGGGACGGTCGGAAGGTTGTCGAGAAGTGCCACGATCTCGCGTCGTGGGGCGGAGGCGAGCAACCCGGCTGTGTCCTGATCCACCGTGGACGGGTCTGATGCGGCACGAGCGGAGCTGCGCGGCGTGACCTGATCCGCCTGTTCGCTGTCGGCGTCTGTCTGGATGGCACTGGTGAGATTCACGTCGTTCCAACCCTTCCCTGGGGGTCCTGCCGCACGGCGGAAGAGCCGTGGACCAAGCCGGTGCCGGTGATGGTCATGCCATCCGCGACGCAACGATTTGACTCAGTCCTACAAACAGTAGTGGATACGATTGCCGCTGCGCAGGCGGCCCGGCCACAGTGCATGACCCATTCCCGCGGCAATAGATGGACCGGAGTCCGCCAGAGGCGTCGCAGCCTGCCTCTTCGGTTCGTCTCGCGGCATGGCCGGGCCCACAGGGCGAATCCGAGCACCGCGCTCCTCTGGAACGTGGCCCCGACCGAGTCCCTCAATCCAGGGAGGTCTCCGGCTGGAACGAGGGTGAGCAGGGGTCGGACGCCCTCGTCCACCCAGGGCGTCCGTGTCGATCAGTCGACGCCTTCCTCCATCGCCGCGCGGTCGAGCGATTCCTCCTCGTCGTCGGTGACCCGACCCAGGGACGGAATGCGCCCGGCCTGTCCGGGGGTGATCTGCCCGACCAGTCGGGCCTGGGCCCCGGCGAGTTGGCCCTGGCTGGCGTAGATCTCGAGCTTCTCGCGGGAGTCGGCGATGTCGAGGTTGCGCATGGTGAGTTGCCCGATGCGGTCGGTGGGACCGAAGGCGGCGTCATCGACCCGCTCCATCGAGAGCCGGTCGGGGTGGTAGCTGAAGAACGGGCCCGTGGTGTTGAGGATCGAGTAGTCGTCGCCGCGGCGCAGCCGAACCGTCACCTCGCCGGTGACGACCGAGGCCACCCAGCGGGTGATCGACTCGCGCAGCATGAGGCTCTGCGGGTCGAGCCAGCGGCCCTCGTAGAGCAGGCGACCGAGCCGGGTTCCCTCCGCGTGGTAGTTGGCCAGGGTGTCCTCGTTGTGGATGGCATTGAGCAGCCGTTCGTAGGCGATGAACAGCAGGGCCATGCCGGGTGCCTCGTAGATGCCGCGGCTCTTGGCCTCGATGATTCTGTTCTCGATCTGATCGCTCATGCCGAGCCCGTGCCGGCCGCCGATCGCGTTGGCCTCCATGACGAGGTCGACCGGCGAAGAGAAGCCCTGCCCGTTGATCCGCACGGGTCGTCCGCCCTCGAAGGCGACCCGGACGTCCTCGGTGTCGATGCGCACGTCGGGATCCCAGAACCGTACGCCCATGATCGGCTCGACGGTCTCGAGGCTCACGTCGAGGTGCTCGAGGGTCTTCGCCTCGTGGGTGGCCCCCCAGATGTTCGCGTCGGTCGAGTAGGCCTTCTGCTGAGAGTCGCGGTAGGGCAGGTTACGTTCGGTGAGCCAAGCGCTCATCTCGTGCCGACCCCCCAGTTCGCTGACGAACTTCTCGTCGAGCCAGGGCTTGTAGATCCGCAACTGCGGGTTGGCCATCAGGCCGTAGCGGTAGAACCGTTCGATGTCGTTGCCCTTGAAGGTCGAGCCGTCGCCCCAGACGTTGACGTCGTCCTCCTGCATCGCGCGCACGAGCAGGGTGCCCGTGACCGCGCGCCCGATCGGGGTGGTGTTGAAGTAGGCCTTGCCCGCCGAGCGGATGTGGAAGGCGCCGCATGCGAGGGCACTGAGCCCCTCTTCGACGAGTGACTCGCGGCAATCGACGAGGCGGGAGAGCTCGGCGCCGTACTGCATCGCGCGTCCGGGCACCGTGTCGATGTCGGGCTCGTCGTACTGGCCGATGTCGGCGGTGTAGGTGCAGGGCACGGCGCCCTTCTCACGCATCCATGCGACCGCGACGGAGGTATCGAGGCCACCGGAGAATGCGAGTCCGACGCGCTCGCCGACGGGCAGGGAATTCAGGACCTTGGACACGCGGACAGCGTACCGCATAGTTATTGGTGAAAGCGAATAAGTATGCGGGGCGGCTGGGTGGCACGCCCCGCACACGTCGCATCGTGATCAGTTCGGCTGGATGCTCCAGGCCGGCGGTTCGTCGCGTCCGGCCTTCTCGTCGGCCTCGGCGTCGTCGGACGTGCCCTGGACGATGCCGGCCGCGTGGTGCACCGGGGCGTAGATCGTGTACAGCTTGAGCGGCTGGTCGCCGGTGTTGATGACGTCGTGCCAGGTGCCGGCCGGCACCTGGATGCTCCACCCGTCGCTCACGTCACGCTGGTAGGGCAGGTCGTTCTCGGCGGGGCCCATGGTGACCCGGCCCTGCCCCGCATCGATGCGGAGGAACTGGTCGGTCTCGGGGTGCACCTCGAGACCGACCGAGGAGCCGGCCGGGATCGACATGAGCGTCACCTGGAGGTACTTGCCGCTCCAGGCGACCGTGCGGTAGGCCGTGTTCTCGACGGTGGCCTGCTCGATGTCGAAGCTGTTCGGCTGCGGTCCGTTGTCGGTGATGTCCATCTCGCCCTTTCGTGGTCGCGCCCTTCGGCGACGGCCACCGTGGGAGCGGCGTCGCCGGTGCATGTCCTCTCCACACTAGCCCCGGGACCGGTCCGCCCTGACGTGTCAGGCTCGGCGCAGGCGCCACACGGTCCGGGTGACCAGCAGGGCCATTCCCGCGACCGCGCCCAGGCCACCGGTGAGCGCGAACCCGGCCGGCCAGCCGTGCGCGTCCATGACCGACCCGACCAGCGGCGGTGCCACCGCAACGCCGGCACTGAGCGCCGCCCCGTGCCACCCCATCGCCTGCCCGAGAAAGCGTTCCGGCACCTGACGGCTGATGAGTTCGGCGCTGGCCGCCAGCGTGGGGGCGCAGAACAGCCCTGTGACCCCGAGCAGCACCGCGAACGTGACCAGGTCGCCGGCGAATGCCAGGGGAACAGTCGTCGCGCCGAGCAGGATGAGCAGCCACACCACGGGTACGGGACGCGGCAACGCCCCGTGGATCGTGCCGCCGATGGCCGAGCCGAGTCCCCAGATCGCCAACTGCCACCCGATCGCCTCGGGATGCCCCAGAGTTCGAAGACCCGCGACGGTGGACAAGTCCGTGCCTCCGAGCACGAAGCCCGCGCCGACGACGGCGGCGACCATGGCCAGCAGGCCCGGGGACAGCCACGAGAGCGGTGACCTGGTGCGCGTCGAGCCGGGGAGGGGTTCGGCGAGGTCGAGCGCCGCCTGTTCGTGCGGGTTGACGTTGGCGGGGGCCGACCCGCCCGGCGTCCGGGTGATCTGGGGGTCGAGCCAGGTGAGCGCAGCCGATCCGAGCACCCACCAGGTACCGAAGATCCACAGCGCGACACGGGTGTCGAGCTGGGTGGCCGCGATGACCCCCAGCGTCGGACCGGCCATGTAGCAGAACTCGACGACCACCGAATCGAGCGACATCGCGGTGCGGCGCAACTCGTCGGGGGCGTTGGCCACCATCACCTGACGCAGCACCGAGAACGTGGGGAACGACATGAGCCCGAGCGGCACCATCACCGCCAGTAGCCACCAGTAGCTCATGACCGGCGCCAGGGCGATGCAGATGCTCACGACGACGAGCGACGGCAGCATCGTGCGGCGCAGACCGAGCGTGTCGAGCAGGTGCCCGCGCCACGGACTGGAGATCGTGGCGGCGATCGTGAACACGGCGGCCACCAGGCCCGCCGCGGAATAGCGCGGGTCGAGCCGTTGCACGATGTGCAGGGTGAGGAGCACGCTGATCGCGAAGTTGGGAACCCGCGAGAGCGTGCCGACCACCATGGCCTGCCGGATGGGCTTGATGCGCAGCACGGCGGCGTAGGGCGCCAGGAGGCCCTGTCCGGACGCGGACACGGAGCAGCCTCGATTCTCGGGAAGTGGGCGGCCGCCGATCCTCGTCTCGGCCCGAACCGCACTCTAGTGCGACGGCGCGACCAATGCGATCTTGCCCGAGTTGGTGCCCGATTCGAGCAGTTCGTGCGCTCTCGGGGCGTCGGGCATCGGGATGCGGGTGACCGGCGGCGGTTGGATGCGTCCGTTCTCGTACAGGGGCCACACCGTGGCCGCGACGTCGGCGCAGATCTGGGCCTTCTGGGCGAGCGGCCGGGCGCGCAGCCCGGTGGCGGTGATGGCGGCGCGTTTGGCCATCAGGGCAGCGAGGTTCACGGTGGCCTTGACACCGCCCTGCAGGCCGATGATGCACAGCCGTCCGTCGGGGGCCAGGGCCGCCAGATTAGGTTCGAGGTACTTCGCACCCATGACGTCGAGGATCACGTCGGCCCCGTGGCCGTCAGTCGCCTCCGTCAGTCCCGCGACCCAGTCGTCGTGATAGTCGAGGGCGATCTGCGCACCGAGTGCCCGACAGGTGTCGAGCTTGTCGGGCGTTCCGGCCGTGGCCGCGACCCGGCAGCCGAGCCCGTGGGCGTACTGGATGGCGAACTGCCCGATGCCGCCGGCGCCCCCGTGCACCAGCAGCGTCTCTGCGGGTGAGAGGTGCACGTGGCGCATGTTGGAGTGGACGGTCGCTGCGACCTCCATGAGTGCCGACGCCGTGACGGGATCGACGCCGGCGGGGGGTCGAACCACCTGCCCCTGGGGGGCCACGAAGTATTCGGCGTAGCCGCCTCCGGCGAGCAGGGCGACGACGTCGTCGCCGGGCCGCCAGGTGGTCACGCCCCGACCGACGCGCTCGACGATGCCGGACGCTTCGAGGCCCATGACGTCGGTGATGCCCGGTGGTGGGGGATAGTGCCCTTGCCGCTGCAGCAGGTCGGCACGGTTGACACCGGCGGCGACGGTGCGCACGAGCACCTCTCCGGGGCCGGGTTCCGGGGTCGGAACCTCGCTCCAGCGCAGCTTCTCCGGACCGCCCGGCTCGGGGACTGTGATCGCATACATGTCGTCCAGCCTATTCATCGGGGAATGCCACGGGGGCCGGGACGCTGTGCTGCGTCCCGGCCCCCGTGTGTTGCGGGTACTGCTGTGCTCGGTCAACCCTTGACGCTGCCCGCCATGAGGCCGCGGACGAAGTACCGCTGCAGGGCGAGGAACACGATCAACGGCACCACGATGCTCAAGAAGCCCGCTGGTGCGAGCAACTCCTGGTGGGCACCGAAGTTGCCCACCAGGCTCTGCATTCGTGCCGTGACCGGCTGTTCGGCTGGGTCGGAACCGCCGAACGTCTTGGCCACCAGCAGGTCGTTCCACACCCAGAGGAACTGGAAGATGCCGAACGAGGCGATCGCCGGCATCGACAGTGGCAGCACCACCGACTGGTAGATCCTCAGGTCGGAAGCCCCGTCGATCTTGGCGGCCTCGATCAGCGATCCCGGGATCTGGGCGATGAAGTTGTGAATGAGGAACACCGCGAGTGGTAGCGAGAACATCGTGTGCGACAACCAGATCTGGGCCATGACGCCGGTGACCCCGTGTCCGATCGGAGGTGCCGGCAGGATCGTCACCCCGAAGAACTGCAACCCCTTGTGGTAGAACTGCTGCAGCGGCACCAGGGCCATCTGTAGTGGCACCACCTGGAGGGCGAACAGCGTGAAGAAGATCGCGTCGCTGCCCTTGAAGCGCATCCAGGCCAACGCATACCCGGCCATCGAGGCGATGAAGATCGGGATGATCGTTGCCGGGATGGTGATCGCGAAGGAGTTGATCAACGGTTGCACCATGCCACCGTTGTCGAACAGCACCTGTTGGTAGCCGCTGAGGCTGAAGCTCGGGTGGATGAAGAAGTCCCACCAGCCGGTCGTCGCGGCGTCCTCCTTCGACCGGAAGGAGTTGATGAACAGCCCGAAGGTCGGAATCGTCCACATGATGGCGATCAGGGCGACCACGGCGGACGAGATGGGTCCGCTGAGCTGCTTGCGCGCCTTCTTGAGAACGACGACGCTGTCGACGCTCGCCGGCTTGGTCGTTTGGGTCTGAGCGGTCATCCGTGCTCACGCTCCTTACGCAGTTGCCGCACGTTGTAGGCCATTAGGGGGATGACCAGGATGAAGATGATGACCGCGAGCGCGGCCCCTTGGCTCACCTGGCTGGTGACGAACATGTCGGCGTACATCTGGCGAGACAGCACATCGGTGTTGTAGTTGCCGTTCGTCATGGTGAACACGATGTCGAAGACCTTCAGCGTGGTGATGATGACCGTGGTGAGCACGACGACGATGGTGTTCATGATCATCGGCACCTGAATGTTGCGGAAGAGCCGGAACCCGGTGGCGCCCTCGAGCCGGGCGGACTCGAGGATCTCCTCGGGAATCGCCTTGAGCGCGGCGCCGAGGATCACCATCGCGAACCCCACCTGGATCCAGATCATGATCACCATGAGCAGGAAGGTGTTGAGGGGAACGTCGAGGATCCAGTTCGGTGGATGGTGCCAGCCCAGCTTGATCGCGATCTCGCTGAGCAGACCGGTCTGGGGGGCGGGGGGCTGAACGTAGTTGTACACGTAGCCCCAGATGACCGACGCGCCCACGAACGAGATGGCGGTGGGGAGGAAGATCAGGGTCTTGGGCACTGAGGTGCGCTTCATGCCGTCCATGAGCAGGGCGGACAGCAGTCCGATGACCACCGAGAACAATGGCACGACCACCAGCCACGCCAGGGTTCTCACCATGGTCTGCAGCGTGTAACTGTCGGTGAATGCCGTCTTGTAATTCTCGAAACCGATGTACTTCGTGACCAACTGGCCCAGGAATTGCTGATTCTTGAAGCTCAGGTTGATCGTCTCGATCGACGGGATGATGAGCCCGATGAGCACGAGCAACAGCGCCGGGCCGAGGGTGATGAGGATGGCCAGAGGACGTTCGAAACGTCCCTTGACCCGCTCGGCGACCAGGAAAATGAGGGCAAGCACCACAATGAAGCCGGCGACGGCTTCGACGATGCTGAGCAATGTCAGGAGTGCGACGCTCGTGCCGCTCTGCATCGGGATCAGGGTCGGGGACACACGAAACTCCTTTGTTCGGTGGTGTCACTTCAGGGCTGAGCAGTCGTCGCATCCATGCCCGCGGGCATGGATGCGACGACTGTCATCAGCTTGACAACATGTGACGTGTCAGCTCTTCGGCCAGGCGGCGTCGATCTCCGCGGCAACGGCCTTGATCGACTTGCCACTGGCGAACCAGTCGACCATGGCCTTCCACTCCGCGCCGGCGCCCACAGCTGCGGGCATCGCGTCTGAGGCGTCGAAGCGGAACGTGGCCTTCGGGTCGGCGAGGTACTTGGCCGACAGTTGGTCGATCGGATCGGTGTAGAGGCTCTGGTCGACCTTCTCGTTGGCCGAGACCCAACCGGGGGCGACCTTGATGCGGGATTCGGCCCATTGCGGGCTGGACAGGTAGTTCTGCACCGCCTGGGTCGCCGGGTCGTTTGAGAACGCCGTCACGAACTCACCGCCACCTTCGACGGGGGTGGAGATCGACGGGTTCACAGCAGGAAGCTTGAACGCGAAGACATCACCGTTGGGGCCGACCTTGGTGTCCTTCGGCCACTGGGCCTCGTAGAAGGACGCCTGCTGCAGCATGCCGCACTGGTCCTTGAGGATCGGGTAGCCGGCCTTCTGGAAGGTGGTGGTCGCGATGCTCGAGACCCCGCCGATGCCGCCGTTGACGAACTTCGGGTTCAGCATCCAGTCCTGGACGGTCTGCATCGCCGTCTGGATCTTGGGGTCGGAGAAAGTGACCTTGTGCGAGATCCAGTCGTCGTAGACCTGGCCACCGTAGGTACCCAGCACGACCTCTTCGAGCCAGTCGGTGGCCGGCCAGCCGCTGGCGGTGCCGGAACCGATGCCGCCGCACCACGGCTTGGCGTTGCCGGTCATGTTCGAGGCCATCTTGTTCGACAAGCGCCATGAGCTCGGCCCACGTGGTGGGAATCGTGTACCCGATCTTCTTGAAGTACGAGGGCGAGTACCACACGAGGCTCTTCATGTTGGCGCTCATGGGGGCGGCGTAGAAGGTGCCGTCGACGCTGCCGTAACCCTTCCAGGCGGCGTTCCAGTTGTCCTCGTTCTTGACGGTCTGTGCCGGCGGCTTCTTGACCGTTCCGGTCGCGACCATCTGCTGCAGGAGGCCGGGCTGCGGGATGATCGCGAGGTCGGGGGCGTTGCCACCGTTGACCTTCACGGGCAGGTCGGACTCGAAGGTGTTGGATCCGGTGTACTGGATCGTGATGCCGGTGCACTTGGAGAAATCGGCCCATGAGGCATTGAGCGAGTTGGACTCGGGGCTGAGGATCGATCCGAACATGGTCACCGTCGAGCCGCTGTGGCCCGCGTAGGCCTGGTACTGGGCGCAGTCGCCTGTCAGCGTCGGCACTGGGCCGGAGGAGGCGGCGCCACCGTTGGAACCCGAACTACACGCAGTCATGGTGAAGGCTGCGACTCCCAACGCCGCCACGCTCACAACACGTTTCTTCATTGTTTTCCCTTCGCTTCGAGGCGTCCTGACTATCGCAGTCCGTCCTGCTGGCGGACGCCCAAATCATGAGGCTAGCCCACCAGCGCGAGGGGCACGAGGACTTTTCGGATACGTTGCCAAACCGTTGCAGGCACGTTCCTCTTCGCTCAAATCGGGGGCATGAGCCGGGTGAGTCGTGGAGTGAACCCCAGGGTTCGAGAGTAAAATTCACCCTCACGCCCGAGTGCCGGGGTCGGCACCTCAGAGTGGCTCGGCACCGATGCACCGGCGCGCGCGTCTGGGGCCGGCGGCGTCTCCAGGGTGCAACTGCTTGTTCGCTACGATTGGCCAGCGGGCTCGATCGGGGCCTGGCGAGGTCGCATAGTGGACTAGTGCAGCCGCCTTGAAAGCGGCCGAGGGGCAACTCTCCGTGGGTTCGAATCCCACCCTCGCCGCGCATGCGCCGACGGCGGTGAGGAGATGCCATGACCACCTACGTGGTACGCCCCAGGGCGCCTCTGCGTGCCTTCGTCCTCGCCGCCCTGCTGTCGATGGCCGGTGCCGCCGGAATCACCCTCGCCGCCGCCACGGCTGCCTCCCAGGTGTGGATGTGGTTGTCGGCGGTGGTGTTGCTCTTCGGCGTCCTCCTGCTGCTCACGGCGCTCACCTCGATGCGTCGGCTGCGCACCTATGTCGAACTCACCGACGACGGCTGGGAGGTGCGTGCCCCCGGGAGTACCAGTCGAGGTCCGTGGCAGGACGTGAGCAAGGTGACGATCGCCACCGACGGCGTCCGACTGACCCTGCACCACAGCGACGGGCGGCGAACCCACATCGTGGCTCCCGGGCCCACCGATGAAATGCAGGTGATGGCCTCGGACGTCGCGGCGCGGCTCGACGCCAGCCGGGGCTACCACAACTGATCGGTCAGGCGGCCCGTTCCGTCGCCCTCCCCAGCAGGCCTCTGGTTCAGGGCTGAGGGTGGTAGGCGCAGGCGTCGACGAGGTTGTCGGAGTTGAATCCGGTCGAGCCGGTTGCCTTCGACGTGGTCTTCGTCGCCGACGACGCCGCACTGCTGCCGGATGTCGCTCCGGACGTCGCCGTGGCGGTCGCGCTCGCGGGGGCCTTCTCCGACTTCGCGATGGCCGAGGCCACCTGCTGACGCACCAACGCGTAGTCGGGGTGGGCGCTGATGAAGCCGTTCACGCCGTTCTGGAAGAGCAGTCGGCTCACCGTTCCGCCCTTGACGCTCAGGGCGAGGTCGGCCATCGCCGGCAGCAGTTCCTGAGGGATGTCGGTGATGACCATCTTCTTCGACGCCGTGGCGATCGACTCGTAGCGGGTGAGCATGGTCTGCGGGTTGGCCTGGTGGATGACGGCGTCGACGAGACAACTCTGGCGGGCCATGCGCCCGAAGTCGGCGTTCGGGTCGGCCCAGCGGCTGCGGGCGTACCACATGGCCTTCATGCCGTTGAGGTGCTGGTCGGGTCCGGGTTCGAGCCAGCCGAACGGGTTGTGGTTCTCGGAGTTGCCGCCCATCGGGATGCGCTCATTGATGTTGACCGTCACCCCGCCCATGGCGTTGATGAGGGCCTGGATGCCGTCGATGTTGACGAGCAGGAAGTAGTCGACGCTCAGCCCGGTGGTGGCGGTGATCCCCATCTTCAACGCGTCCGCGCCCGGGTAGTCGGTGTTCTTGAACAGGTCGGGATGGTTGGCGGGTACGTTCTTCCACACGGCGTTGGCCATGAACTCGCCGCTGGTGCCGTTGGGGTCGCCGTTGGTGAATCCGTTCGGGTAGGCCGCGGCGAGCGCCGACCCCTTCGGGAACGGCATGTCGTACATGTTGCGGGGAATCTGGATGATCACGGTGTTGCCGGTGCGGGTGTCGATCGAGGCGAGCATCATCGTGTCGGTGCGGATCCCCTCGGTGGGGTCGATGGCGTCGCGCTGGGCGCTGCTGTCGCCGCCGAGCAGCAGGATGTTGACCCGGGGCTTGTTCGCCCAGGGGTTCGACGCGGTGGTGTTCACATCGGTGGGACGGGTCTGGGAACGGCTGTCCTTGGAGGACTTGAATACCGAGGTGATGAGATCGCGCTGGTCGAGGGCGTACGTGGACGCGACGGCCAGCGGGGCTGACACGAGGAACGACAGCCCGGCCACCGTCAACGACCCGACGACACGCTGCGCGCCGCTGAGCATCCGCGGCCTGGTCAGCAGGTGGGTGCCGACGATCGTGACAACCCACAGCACTCCGAGCACGACGGCGCCGACGCTGAGCGCGGTGAGCCAGGTGGGTTCGACGGCCACCGCGGCGAGGCTGCCGAGGTTGGTGCGGGCCCTGTAAACCACGTAGAGGATCGCGACGGCCGCCGGCCCCGATCATCGCCAGGCCGAGACGACGCAACCGGGTCGGCCAGAACCCGAGACCGGGCACGATGGTGCCGATCGCCGTCCACAGCAGCGACTGGGTGAACGGATGGTGCCGATCGGCCTGCGCCGTGGACTCGGGGCCGGGACGGCGGGATCCGTCGGTGCGCGGACCGTGCGGGCTGCGCTCGGCCGCGGCGCGGGAGGGCACCGTGTGGGTGTGCTCGATGAAGTCGGGCGTCGAGGAGTCGCGCGGGTTGCCGGGTGGGCTCGTTGCCGTCGGCAGCGCGGCGGGGGCGCCACGGCGACGGATCGTCGGAACTCACGTTGCCTCCACTGGTGTCAGGACCGTTCGGTCGAAAGGGTCGTGCCTCCGCTCGTCGACAATGGCTGATCAGCGCGCACGGAACGCATCCATTGCACCACCGGAGACCAAGCCATCCCAAACCGGCCTTGCCATCCTGCTTTGCTGGACGCGCCATGAACCGGTTAGGCTGACCCCTGCGTGTTTGCGCGTGGAGGTGTCGCCTAGTCCGGTCTATGGCGCCCGCCTGCTAAGCGGGTTTGGGGCTTCAACCCCATCGCGGGTTCAAATCCCGCCGCCTCCGCCACGCGATGTCGCCAGACGTCGCCCCGGCCCGGATCCTCCCTCGAGGGTTCGGGCGCCGGCAGCCGATCTTCCCGGTGACGCGTCGAGGATCACCACGCATACCCGATGATGTCGGCGAACAGTTCATCGGCGTCCACCGGACGACCCTTCGTGGTGAACCAGGCCGCCATCGTGGTGCAGTCACGATGGAGAAAGTCGTAGGCGCGGGGATTGGCCGCCAGATCGACCATCTGCGGAACGTCGATGATCACCAACCGGGGCGCGGCATCATCAGTCCCCGAGACCAGCGTGTTGTACGGGCTCAGGTCGCCGTGGACCAGGCCCAGCGCCGCCATCGTGCGAAGGGACTCGACCAACTGGTCGAACAGCGCGTTCAGTTGGGGTTGGCTCGGGCGGGTCTGATGCAGCCGTGGTGCCGTGGAGTCGCCGTCGACGATGTATTCCATGAGGATCTCGGCGCCGTCGATCTGGACCGGGTAGGGCACCGGAACGCCGGCGGTGACGAGGCGCACGAGCGCGTCCCATTCGGCGTGCGCCCACAGGCCCGCCTCGACGGCGCGCCCGTGGGTGGACTTGCGGGCCAGGGCCCGGGTGTCGCGGGTGTTGCGGATCCGGCGTCCCTCCGTGTACCCGGTGTCACGTCGGAACAGTCGGTGGTCGGTCGACCGGTAGCGTTTCGCCGCCAGCAGGCAGCGCTGTCCGGGGTCTCCGGGAACCGCGCGCTCCACCAGGGAGACGTCGGCTTCCTTCCCGGTCTTGAGGATTCCGAGGTCGGTGTCGACGGCGGCGGCGGAGGTGACGATCCAGGCCGGTCGTGGCTCGGGGCCGCGGCACAGCCGCTCGATCGAGTCCCACGTCGACCAGCGTTGGCCCGCGGCGAGGTCGCCGGACGGGAGGGTGAAGCTCAGTTTGTCCCAGTCGAAGGACGAATGGTGTTGTGACAAGGGTGATTCTCCTGCTGAGGAGGCACCCGTCGACAGTGGTCAGCTGCGGGGAGCCTCGAGTGGAAGGGGTGGGCGACAACAGCCCACGACGGCGGGTGACATGTCACGACCTCCCTTCACGAGGCTCGAGTACGGTGGAGTACCGATCGAAAGCTAACAGTGCGGAGCCACCGGTGTCAGCCGATTTTCCGCCGCAGGCTCCCGGTCAGCCGGCGAACGGGGCGTCGGCGGTCCTCGACTGGCCGTGGGCGATCCACGGGTCGTTGGCAGCCCGCTCGACGTTGATGTCCTCAAACTGCACCGGTGAGCGATGACAGGCGGGCGGCGGCACGTCGCACCCTGCCGGTCGGGTCACACCACCGCGCGCCGGAGCCGCTCCAACTCGCTGCGCATGGCCTGGGGGAGATTCTCGCCGAAGATGGCGAACCAATCCTCCAGCAGCGGCAGTTCGTCCGCCCACTCCTCGGGCACGACGGCGAGCACCTCCTGCATGTCCGCCTCGGTCATGGCGAGGCCTGACGTGTCGATGTCGCCGGGGCGGGGGATCAAGCCGATCGGTGATTCGACGGCGGCGACGCGGCCCTCGAGGCGATCCACGATCCACTTGAGCACCCGGGAGTTGTCACCGAACCCGGGCCAGAGGAACCGACCCTCGGCGTCCTTGCGGAACCAGTTGACGTAGAAGATCGTCGGCAGCTTGTCGGGCTCTGGCGCGGACGCCGCCATGTCGAGCCAGTGCTGCACGTAGTCGCCGACGTGGTAGCCGATGAACGGCAGCATCGCCATCGGGTCGCGGCGCACCACGCCCACGGCTCCGGTGGCCGCGGCGGTGGTCTCCGACGAGCAGGTGGCGCCCATGAACACACCGTGGGTCCAGTCGCGGCTCTGCGTGACCAACGGCACCGTCGACGCGCGGCGTCCGCCGAAGATGAGGATGTCGATCGGCACCCCGTCGGGGTTGTTGACCTCGTCATCGAGGATGGGGCACTGCTCGATCGGCGAGCAGAAGCGGCTGTTCGGGTGGGCCGCCTTGGTGCCGGACGCCGGCGTCCAGGAGTTGCCCAGCCAGTCGGTGAGGTGCGCGGGCGGCTCGGGCGTCATGCCCTCCCACCAGACGCCGCCCTCGTCGGTGAGGGCCACGTTGGTGAAGATCGAATTTCCCGCCTCGAGGGTGCGCATCGCGTTCGGGTTGGTGTCGTAGCTCGTGCCGGGGGCGACGCCGAAGAACCCGTTCTCGGGGTTGATCGCGTACAGACGCCCGTCGTGGCCGAACCGCATCCAGGCGATGTCGTCGCCGAGAGTGCGCACCGTCCAGCCGGGGATCGTGGGTTCGAGCATCGCGAGGTTGGTCTTGCCGCACGCCGACGGGAAGGCCGCGCACAGGTGGTAGTCGCGTCCCTCGGGGCTCGTGAGCTTGAGGATCAGCATGTGTTCGGCCATCCAGCCCTCGTCGCGCCCGAGTACCGAGGCGATCCGCAGCGCGTAGCACTTCTTGCCGAGCAGCGAGTTGCCGCCGTAGCCGGACCCGTAGCTCCAGATCAGTCGTTCCTCGGGGAAGTGGACGATGTACTTCGTCGGGTTGCAGGGCCACGGCACATCGGCCTGACCGGGTTCGAGGGGTGCGCCCACCGAGTGCAGGCCGGGGACGAAGCCCGCCTCGCGTTCGGTCATGGCGTCGAGGGCCTCGACGCCCATCCGGGTCATCAGCTTCATCGACGCCACCACGTAGGCGGAATCACTGATCTCGACGCCGAACTTGGGGTCGTCGCCACCGATCGGACCCATGCAGTAGGGGATCACATACATCGTCCGCCCGCGCATGCACCCGTCGAACAGGTCGGTGAGGATGGCCTTCATCTCCTGCGGGGCCATCCAGTTGTTCGTCGGGCCGGCGTCGTCGCGGTCGACCGAGCAGATGAACGTCGCGCCCTCGACCCGGGCGACGTCGTCGGGGTCGGTGCGTACGTAGATCGAGTTCGGCAGGATCTGCTCGTTGAGCCGCACCGCGGTTCCCGAAGCCACCAGCCGATCGACCATCTCGTGCCATTCGGCGTCGGAGCCGTCGCAGTAGTGGACGGCGTCGGGGGTGGTCAGCGCCACCACCTCGTCAACCCAGTCGAGGATCGGGCGGTAGGTGGGGACGTGTCCGGTGACGGTGGGACTGACGGCGACGCTCACGGCGGCTCCCTCGCTCGGTGCTGTGGACGCCTGCGGCCGCAGCACGACGTTGTCGACTCGCGCAACGAGTCGTGCGGGGCCACCGACCTGAGCCGGGAGGGCGACGCGTCGTTGCGCCGTTGCCCCGACGGTATCAGGGGGTCGGTGGAGATCCCACCCGGATGCCGAGTTGGCATCCCCGAGCACCCGTGAGGTAGAGTTTCGGATTGCTGTCGACGGTTCGCCGTCGTGAGTGAGCGCTCGTAGCTTAATGGATAGAGCATCTGACTACGGATCAGAAGGTTGGGGGTTCGAGTCCCTCCGAGCGCGCAAGTAGCGGCCTGTGCCGAAGTGTTCGCTTCGGCACAGGCCGCTTTCCTGTCCGATGCCGGTACCCGGGCGACGTTCACACCGTCCCCCTGTGGGCCTCCATGGCTCAGTTGAGCGGCATGCGGGCTGATGAGGCGTTGAGCGTCCTCGACGTGCTGGCGAAGGCCGGACTGCCGGCCTGGGTGGCGGGTGGACGGGGTGTCGACGCCCTTGCCGGGCGGGTCACGAGGCGGCATCGCGATCTCGACCTGGCAGTCAGGTCTGAGGACCTTCCGCGAGCCCAGGGCGCGATGCTGGATCTGGGCTTCACCGTGGACACGGAATGGCTGCCCGTGCGAGTGGAACTGGCCGGCGGGCCGGGCGGATGGGTCGACCTGCACCCGCTCGAGTTCGATGTGGACGGCAACGGCCTGCTCGCTGGGCTCGACGGACGGCGCTACCTGTACCCCTCGGCGGACTTCACCCGGGGAGTCATCAGAGGACACGTCGTGCCCTGCATTTCCGCGCGCCTGCAGCGGCGGTTCCACGAGGCCTACCCGCTGAGACCCCATGGCCGGCACGATCTTCAGGTCCTGGGCGGTATTGCCGCCGAGTCGTGAGTGTTCGCCCACGCCGGAGATCCGTCGGGCCTGCTGAGATGAAGGAGCTGAGGGGCGCGGTCGGCGTGAATTCCGTGGCAGCGGCTCGGCGGAGGATCTTCGGAGAGTCGCGAGTCACCCGGGTGACACCCCTCTGCAGTGACGGGAGGTGATCCCCGGTCGCCGATTGGGGTCGGAGCGTGACCGATCGGCGGGCACCTAGGGTGAGCCGCAGCGACCGCTTCCGACGTACTGTCGGGGGCAGTCTTCGAGTGGGCTGCCCGGTGATGCAGTCGCAGCCACCCACGTAAGCGAGTGGGCGCTGGTACTTCTTGAAGCCGGTGATCGACGTCGCGGCGCTGCTCATCGGCGCCGGCATCGGAGCTTCCCGGCAATAGCGGCAGTTCGAATGTCTCGACATCCGTCGCGACGGTCACGGTGACGGCGACAGCGACCGACGGGGGCAGCGGGGCGAGGGCGACCGTGACCAAGACCGCGACCGTCACGAAGACCGTGGCGAACACCACGACCGTCCAGGCTGGATCGACCATCGAGGATGGCATGTGGAAGGTCGGCACCGGCGTCAGGCCGGGCAGGTGCAAGAGCAGAGTGCGCGAGGATGTGGGCCGTCGGGGTCGACACTATCTCGCCGGCCGCGGCACGCCAACTGCTGGGCGCCAACCCCACGGAGGCACATCAGGATCGTGTCCGACCGCTCCTGGCCCTGGCCCTCGGCATGCGACAGGTGAACTGCTGTCCCTTAAGTGGGCCTGACTGAGTCACCCGGGTGGTCGGGATGAGTGGCATGGAGGGGCGAAGAAGAGCCCCCTCATGGAGGCATTGACCGCTTCGGAACTGGACTGCGGGACCGCGCCCTATTCCCCGTACACGGCAGCATCGTTGCGGCCAGCCGGTCCACCGCAGCGGCGCCCAAGTTCGTAGGGCGTGGAGCCCGGCGACGACGCGTCCTCTACCTGCACGGCGCAGTAGTTCGATGCCGCCGATGACGCCGACGACCATCCCCAAGAACGGGAAGACATCTTGACCGGAGCATTCGCGCCGGGCCTGCCTGGGACGGTCACGTGTTGTTCGACCAACTGGTGCCGGCCCGCTTGCTCTGGCAACCGCATCACCAGTGCAGGCCGACGCGCGCCGCCGGTTTCGGGGCATCGGAACCCGTCCCGAACAGTGCGACGGACGCGAACTGGGAATGCTCCTGCCACACGTCGGATGCGTACCTCAAGTAGTTCCATCCCTGTTCGGCACAGGGGTGTTCGCCATCAGATCAGCCCTGCACCGTGGCGGACCGACGCTCATCGTCCATGGGTCGAGCATCCGTCTCGGCTCCGCGTGGCGGCCCAACCGACTCCCGCACGATGACAGTGTGCAGTGTGGTGGGATCAGGTGCAGGAGGCTCCACTTCGCGAATCAGTGCGATCAGGCGTTCCATGGCCTCGCGGCCCTGGCGCTCCCGATCGACCGCGACGGTCGACAGCGACGGAGTGATGAACCGGCACAACTCCTTGTCGTCCCATCCGAAGACGCTGAGGTCTTCGGGCACCTTCCAGCCGCGTCGCAGAGCTGCCTGGATAGCGCCCGTGGCGATGTAGTCGTTGGCCGCGACGACTGCCGTGATCGGCGTGTCCGAGGGCAACGACATGATCGCCTCATAGCCGGATTCGCCCCTCCAACCGCCGTCCAGTACCGTGCCGGACAGGCCCAACTTCGCGACCGTCGCCACGAACGCGCTTCGTCGGTTGCGGGCCGAGGCGAAGTTCTGGGGGCCAGCGAGGTGAAGCAACTGCGTGTGGCCCATGTTCGCCAGCGTTCGGACGACTTCGCCGCACGCCGCACCGTCCGCAAGCGCGCCGAGACCCCGGAGGTCGTCGTCGTAGTCGGAGATCACGACCGCAGGGACGTCGAAGCTGGAGGTACAGACGCTCCCAAGGGACGCGAGTGCCAAGATGCCCTCGAACTGTGCGGAATCGATCATTTCCATGGCCCGCGCGCTGCGCTCCTCGCCCGAACCTTCGAGACCCAGCAGGTCGAGTGCGTAGCCAGCTGCGTGAGCCGCCGCAGCGGCCGCGGACATCACCCGTAGCGGCAGGCTGATCGTCGCCGCGGGCAACACGATGGCTATCCGCCCCGTCCGGTGGGTCCGCATGGATCGGGCAATGAGGTTCGGCCGGTAATGGAGTTCCTCAATGGCCTTCTCGACCCTGCTCACAGTCTCCGACCTGAGCCCTCCGGTGTGACGGAGGTATCGGGAGACGGTCTGGTGGGACACCCCGGCCAGTGCGGCCACCTCGTAGATCGTCGCTCGCTTGCTCGCCATAGCCCCCTCGAGACGGGTGGTCCTGCCCATTGACACTCAAAGTGATCGATCACTAAGCTACCAAGAATCCAGGGTAGTGATCGATCACTTTTTCGCTTGCGCGCATATCCCCTTGTGAGGACGGACCAATGGTGACCGCACCCAACTCCTTCGACCGCCCGATACGTTTCGCCGCCGTGGGCTTGGACCACGCTCACGCATTTGGACAGATCGACGGTCTGCTGCGAGAGGGGGCTCAGCTGGTTGGTTTCGCCTCCGACGACGCGATGGCGGCGGTGGCGCGCACCGTCCGGGAACGCTGGCCTGAAGTGCCGTGGATGGATGATCAAGATGCTCTGCTCACTGACGACTCCATTGATGTGATCGTCACCGCGGCCGTCCCGGACCGTCGCGCCCCCATCGCGGTCAGGGCACTCCGCAACGGCAAGGACGTGCTGGCCGACAAACCGGGGTGCGTCACGCTCGAGCAACTGAGTGATCTGGAGAAGGCTGTTGCGGAGACGGGCCGATTCTGGTCGGTCACCTTCTCGGAGCGCTTCGAAGTCCGGTCGGCGGTCAAGGCGGGGGAACTGGTCCGCGAGGGCCGAATCGGCCAGGTGGTGCAAACCCTTGGCCTCGGCCCCCACCGTGAGGGTGACCGTGCCCACCTTGCCAACGACCCCGGGCGCCCGGATTGGTTCTACGACCGCACGCGAACCGGGGGGATCATTACCGACATCGGGAGCCACCAGATCGATCAGTTCCTCTACTACACGGGATCTCGAACAGCCGAGGTGATCTCAAGCACCGTTGCCAACTACACCCATCCGGAATGGCCGCTGATGCAGGACTTTGGGGACTTGCTCCTGCGCTCGGAGGCTGCGCAAGGTTTCGTCCGGGTGGACTGGTACACGCCCAAGGGCCTGCCCACCTGGGGCGACGGACGCCTGATCATCTTGGGCACCAAGGGCTACATGGAGTTGCGAAAGTACGTCGACATCGCTGGACGGCCCGGCGGCGATCACCTGTTCGTCGTCGACGACGGGGGGGTCGAGCGCATCGACTGCTCGGAGGTCGCGCTGCCCTACTACGCCGACCTGGTCCAGGACGTCATCCACCGCTCGGAGAGAGCCTGCCCCCAGCGGCACACCTTCGAGGTGATGCGGCTCGCGCTGACCGCCCAGCGGGAGGCCGCGAAGCGGGGGTATGCGAAGTGATCGCTCCGTCGGATCCCGGCACGTGACCCCGCTGATCGACCTCCATCGGGAAACTGAAGAAGTCGTCGGTCGGAAGTGCATCGCTACCCCAAAGCATCTACGAGCAGGGCCGAACCCGGGCCGCCCCCCGAAGGCAACTCGCGGGTCCCAAATCTGCCACTCCGCACCGGACCTGCACGTGAATGCCCGTATGCGACAACCCGAGACGTTCGCCCGACGATCATCACGAACAGTCTGAAAGGGAACATCATGCTGAAAGTCGGTGTCATCGGGACGGGCGGGATTTCGCCCGCGCACCTGCGCGGTTACCTCGCCCACCCCGAGGCCTGCGAGGTGGTTGCACTCTGCGACATCGTTCCCCGAAAGGCGGAGGCGCGGCGCGAGGAGTTCGGACTATCCACAGCGCGGGTCTATGACGACGCGACCAGGATGTTCGTGACCGAAGACCTCGATATCGTCAGCGTCGCAACACCGCCCGTCGCCCACGCCACAGTCGCGATCCAGGCGCTCCGCTCCGGGGTGAACGTGCTGGTGGAAAAGCCGATGGCGCCGTCCCTTGAAGAGTGCGACGCGATGATCGCCGAGGCGAGAGCGTCGGGGAAACTCCTCGGCAGCGTCGCCCAGAACCGCTTCCGTGACGACATGGCGACACTCAAAGAGGTCCTCGACTCAGGTCTGATCGGCTCGATCTCCCACGCGCAGGTGACGTCCGCATGGTCACGGTCACTGCCCTACTACGACCTCTGGTGGCGAGGCACCTGGGCCTCCGAGGGTGGAGGCTGCACCCTCAGTCACGCCATCCATCACATTGACCTCACGCTGTGGTTGCTTGGGCGCCCTCGAGCGGTCACCGCTGTGATGAGCAACGCTCAGCACCACAATGCGGAGGTCGAGGACCTGTCGGTCGCCGTCCTCCATTACGGCCGGGGCCTGGCCGAACTCACGAGTTCGACAGTGCACCACGCCGAACAGCAGTCCATCGTGATCCAAGGGCAGCATGCCCGAGTCTCACAACCCTGGGCAGTTGCTGCCGATCGGCACCAGCCGAACGGATTCCCCCATGGCAGTAACGATGAACTGATCGCCGAACTGAACGCCCTAGCCGAGGCCCACCAACCGCTGACCAAGACCGGTCACGCCGGCCAGATAGGAGACTTTCTGGCAGCTGTTCGGGAGGGCCGCCGTCCGGCCATTGAAGGCGCCGACGGTCGCAATGCCGTCGAACTGGTCACAGCGATCTATGAGTCGGCGATCGAACGCAAGACCGTCGACTTTCCCCTGCAGCCGGACGATCCGTACTACCGCAGTGGCACCCTTGTCGAGCGCGCGCCGCACTTCTTCGAGAAGACGAACTCTGTGGACGAGCAAGGGGGCCGGTTGATCGTGGGTGCGGCTGGGTCGTCTAGGGGACCCTCCGCAGCGGGGGTGGACGGCGTGTGCTGATCGACGTCCGGCGCCGATCGCCAACCTCGATTTCCGCCGCACTTCCAAGGAGAAAGGTCGTACACATGAGGATCGCCGCCGGCGAGGTCATCGTCTCAAGCCCGGGCCGCAACTTCGTCACACTCAAGCTGGTCACTGACGACGGGGTGGTCGGCTACGGCGACGGCACGGTCAACGGTCGCGAGTCTGCGGTCGAGGGCTACCTCCAGCACCTCCTCCCGCTGCTCATCGGCCGTGATGCCACCCGCATCGAGGACACCTGGCAGTACCTCTACCGCGGCGCGTATTGGCGGCGCGGGCCGATCACCATGGCCTCGATCTCCGCGGTCGACCAGGCTCTGTGGGACATCAGCGGCAAGGCACTCGGCGTCCCCGTGCACCGACTGCTCGGTGGCACCAGCCGCGACTACCTCATGACCTACCCGCACTGCACCGGCATGACTGTCGACGAGGTCATCGCGGAAGCCGCTGCCAAGCTTGAGAATGGCTACCAGGCGATCAGGGTCCAAGCGGCCGTCCCTGGGCTAGCCACGACCTACGGCGTGCACGCGCACGCCGACGGAGAGGCGACCGCGGCATACGAGCCGGCCTCCGGCGCACTGCCCGCCGAGGAGATCTGGGACACCAAGCTCTACCTCGATTTCGTCCCCAAGCTGGTCAAGCGAGTTCGCGACGAACTGGGCTACGGCTTCGAGCTGCTGCACGACTCGCACCACCGGCTCACGCCGATCGAGGCGGGCTGGCTGGGCAAGCAACTTGAGCCCTACCGGATGTTCTGGCTCGAGGACACCACCCCCACCGAGGACCAGGCCGCGTTCCGGCTGATCCGCCAGCACACCACCACCCCACTCGCGGTCGGCGAGGTGTTCAACAGCTGGTTCGACTACCAGACGCTCATCACCGAGCGGCTGATCGACTTCGTCCGGACGCCGGTCACCCACGGCGGCGGCATCACCCATCTGCGCCAACTCATGGGTGTGGCCGACTTCTACGGAGTCCGCTCGGGATTCCATGGTCCAAGCGACATCTCCCCGGTCGGCATGGCGGCCAACTGCCACCTCGGCTGGTCGATCCACAACTTCGGCGTCCAGGAATACATGGGCTACCCAGGGCAGGTGTCCGAAGTGTTCACGAAGTTTCCGGTGGTCGAGAACGGCGTAGTCGTGCTCGACGATGCTCCCGGCCTCGGCGTCGACATCGATGAGGAGGCCGCCAAGCGCTTTCCTTTCGACCCGAGATACCTGCCGGTCAACCGCAAGGTCGACGGCACGCTGCACGACTGGTGATCAGGCCCGGCCCGGAGGTGCACGTACCGCCCTCGGTGGTCGCTGGCGAGGTGGAGATGCTCGCCGAACCGGGCCGACGTGCACTGACGGGATTCGCCTGTCCCCGAGCAGGAGTGCCCTAGCCTCGAGGCCTATGCGGCCGCCGCACTCACGAGCTCCAGCGAGAGCGAGAGCCCCTGGCCCGGCGAACAATCGGCAGGGCCAAGAAGCCCGGAGGACGTCGCCAACCACACCGAGCCGCCTGACCATGGCAAGGAGGACATCTGCAAGCGTGCCAAGCAGCCGGACACTGGTCCACGACACGGACCTGAGTTGCGCCA
>CAWCUX010000017.1:0-81609 GCA_963798885.1 uncultured Actinomycetota bacterium
CAGTCGATCATGGCCTGGCCCGACCAGCGCCAGCTCGCCGACCTGATGCACGACGTGGGATGGAAGGCGGTGGGGTGGCGCAACCTCAGCGGTGGCATCGTCGCTCTGCACCCGGGATGGAAGGGCGGCTCCGGCGAGCGGTCGAGCGTGACTGACGGGGGCGCGGCGTCCGGGAGAACGCCACGGACCGCGTCCGATCATCCTGGACGCCTACGCCGCCCGCACTGCCGGTGAAAACCCACAACAGGTTACGACGAGACCCTGCCCGACGTCGGCCGCGGGTCGAAGCTCGGCGGGTCCCGCGCGTCGAGCGACGAGAACACCGCCGACGAACACCTGCTCGAACTGTTCGCCGGCGGCAAGGCGTTCGAGGTCGAGATGCTCGCCCAGATCGTATCCCGCGCCGCCGGGTCGATCGACCTGCGTCGACCCGGTGAGGAGTTCTCCCGCGAGCCGTCGACCTGGCGGGCGCGGGTGCGGGCCACCGAACGGCCATCGCGTCGGGGACGCCGGTGATCATCGGACCCGCACTTCCGCTCGACCCGGCGGGTCACCGCAGCGGCCGTCCCGACCTGCTGCTGCGCGGGCCCGACCGCGCCGACGGGCGCCCCGGCTACCTGCCCGTCGAAGTCAAGCGGCACCGGGTGATGGAGCCGCTCTCCGGCTCCGGCGTGCCCGCGCGGGTGTCGACCCTCGAGCGACCCCTGCCCGCCGGGCCCGCGACCTTCCCGAGTGGACCATGAGGTCCAGCCGCGACGGCGACCTGCTGCAGATGTCCCACTACTGGCGCCAACTGGACGCCGCCGGATGGGCGTCCGCCGGCGAACCGGTGGCGGGTCTCATCGGCACCGACCAGTTGCCCGACGTCGGCGGCCACGCCATTTCCTGGCTCGACCTGCGGGTGAAGTTCCTGCGCACGTTCTCCCGGCAGGCACCCGACGGCTGGCGGCTACGCAGCCCACTCGAACGCTACGACCACGAGTTCGGATTCCGGGTGAAGGTGGCCCAGGTGGCCCAGCAGCGCACCGGTGACACCGACGACCCGGCACCGATGGTCTCGCCGATCGTCATCCGCGAGTGCGACCACTGCCTGTGGTGGTCGGTGCTGTGCCCCCCAACTCGACGACGACGACCTCAGCCTTCGGATCTCCAAGTCACCCCTCGACGTACGCGAGATCGCCACGCTGCGTTCGATGGGGATCGAGACGATCACCGACCTCGCGGGCGCCGACATCGACGCCCTGCTGGTCGACTACCTGCCCGAGGTGCGCCACCGGGACGGCGCCGAAGGCCGACTCCGACTGGCGGCACGACGGGCATCGCTCATGGTCTCGGGGGTCGGCCTCGAACGGGTGTCGGACGGACCCATCGAGCTGCCGGCGTCCACCCTCGAGATCGACCTCGACATCGAGACCACCGCCGGCGACCGGGTGTACCTGTGGGGATTCCTCGTCGACGACGGGGCGTCCGAACCGCGCTACGTCGAGTTCTCCCGGTTCGACGACTTCGACTCGGCAGCCGAGATCGACCTGGCCCGGGCGGCCCTCACGTGGCTCGACGGCCTGCTCGCCGCGACCCCCGACGCGCTGGTCTTCCACTACTCCGACTTCGAGCCGGTGCACATCAACCGCCTGGCAGCCCGCAGCCGAGACCCTGAATTCGTCGAACTCGGCCGACGGGTCACCGCGCGCGCTGTCGACCTGTTCACCGTGGTGCGCCGCAACTACTTCGGGGCCAACGGCCTCGGGCTCAAGGTGGTGGCACGCGCGGGGCCCGGGTTCGACTGGCGCGACGACGAGGCCGGTGGACTCAACTCGCAGCGCTGGTTCGCCGAGGCCGTCGGAGGTCGCACCGAGGAGGTGCGCCGGGCCGCCCGGCAACGCGTCCTCGACTACAACGAAGACGACGTGCGGGCCACGCACGCCCTCCGCGCCTGGATGCGCCAGGGCTGAGCCGACGGCGTCCCACGGCGGGCGGTGCCGGTCTCTGGGGACCGACGGCCTACGACCTGTCCGAAGGCGTAGGACCCGACGCGCTCGAGCACCCCCTGGGGCGCGACCCGGCCCCCGGGCACCCCGCGGCGTACGACCTGTCTGAGGGCGTACGACCTGAGGCGGAAAATCACCAACTCGTACGCCGACTGCACCACCTCGTACGCCGCAGGCACCAGGTCGTACGCCGCCCACGCGCACGCTCGCCCATAGCCATAGGTGCGCCCGCTCCTGGGTACGCCCCCTCGTGACGAGACCCCCTCATCACGAGACCCCCTCATGGGCAGACCCCTCGTGACGAGACCCCCATGGGGAGACGCCCTCATGGGGAGACCTCATGGGGACACGGTCACTGCGCTCGTGAGCGCAGCCAGGCGTCGATCTCCTCGTCGAGGGCGGACTTGCGCGTCGGGGACAGGAAGCTGGCCTCGACCGAGTTGCGGGCCAACCGGGCCACAACGGTGGCACCGAAGCCGAGATGGCGGTCGGCGGCGGCGTAGTTGTCCTCGACGTAGCCGCCGAAGTAGGCCGGGTCGTCGGAGTTGATGGTCGCCACGACCCCTGCTGCCAGCAGTTGTGGGAGCACGTGCTCGGCCATGGAGGCGACACCCTTGAGTCGCACGTTCGACAAGGGGCACACGGTGAGCGGGACACGGTCACGCGCCAGTCGCCGCAGCAGCGCAGGGTCGTCAACCGACCGGACGCCGTGATCGACGCGTTCGACCCCCAACAGGTCCAGCGCGTCCCACACGTACTGGGGCCGGCCTCCTCACCGGCGTGCGCGACCCGGTGCAGCCCGAGCGCCCTGGCCCGGGCGAAGAGCGCGACGAACTTCTCGGGCGGATTGCCGACTTCGGCCGAGTCGAGCCCGATCCCGATGATCGGTGCCTTCGCGGCCACCAACTGCTCGAGCACGTCGAGCGCCTCGTCGGCGCTCCGGTCGCGCAGGAAGCAGGCGATCAGGGCACTCGTGACCCCGGTCTCGGCCTCTGCGACCCGGCAGCCCTCGGCGAGACCGTCGATCACCGATGCGAGCGCCACCCCCCGACTGAGGTGTGCCTGCGGGTCGAAGAAGATCTCGGCGTGGCGCACCCCACCGGCCGCCGCGCGGCGCAGGTAGGCGAGCGTGAGCTGCGCGAAATCGTCGGCGCTGCGCAACACCGCGAGGTTCGCGTAGTAGAGGTCGAGGAAGCTCTGCAAGTCGTCGAAGGCGTAGCGAGCTCGCAATGCGGCCACCGACGCGTCGGGCAGGACGATGCCGCGGCGGGCGGCCAGCTCGAAGATCAACTCGGGCTCCAGGGTCCCCTCGATGTGCACGTGGAGTTCGACCTTGGGCAGCGCCGCGATATCGCCCAGCTGCACACCCGCCCCCTGCCCCCCGGTCAACGGTGCGTCGCGCACCACGTCGTCGGCCACCTGCCCACCGGCCAATGCTTCGTCGACCACCTGACTGCCCGTCAACGCGTTCTCGGTCATCTGCCCACCCGTCATCGTTTCGTCGGCCACCTGCCCACCCGTCAGCGCTTCGTCGGCCACCTGCCCACCGACCACCCACCCAGCCGTCGGCGGTTCGTCGGTCATCGGCGCACGGGTCACCCGATCACCCGTCGGCGGTTCGCCGGTCGTCTGCGCGGCGTCCATGTCGACACCGCCCGTCACAGCCGGCCGAGGGCGTCGGCGAGGCGTCGGCGGTTGCTGCGGACGACCCGCACCACGAGCAGTTGCGGGGAACTCGGCGGCACCTGCAACCGCGCGCCCAGCTCGTGCAGGTCGCCGACCTCGGCGGCGTCCCACCCGAACCCGCGGGCGATCGCCACGAGATCGACGGCGTGCGGCGTGGCGAAGACGCGCTCGAAACCGTCGGCGTGCGGCAACGCACCCTGTTCGAGGGTGTGGAAGATCGCTCCACCCCGGTCGTCGAGCACCACGACCCGCAGCGCCGGACGCCGCTCGAGCTCACCCAACCACAGGCCACCGACGTCGTGGATCGCGGTGATGTCACCGAGCAGCACGGTGGTCGGCAGCCCACTGCCGAGGGCGATACCCGACGCCGTCGATACGGTGCCGTCGATGCCGCCCAGTCCTCGGTTCGCGAAGACGGTGGCAGGCGCGTCGGCGATCGGTGAGAGATCGGCGTCCCGGATCGGGTTGGAGGCACCGATCACCAGGTTCTGGCCGGCCCCGACCCTCGCGGTCACGAGGTCGGCCACGTCGAGCCCCGTCGTTCCGGCCGTCTCGCGCTCGTGCTCGAGCAGCAGGTCGATGCGGGTGCGCAGCACGTGGTCGGCGGTGCGCCATTGATTGAGCCAGTGCCGGTCGGGGCACGCCTCGACCCGGATGTCGTCGGCCACCAGCGCCGCCCGGTGTCCGGGATCGGGCCAGGTGGCGTTGCCCCCCACGAGCACCAGCTCGATGTCGTCGCGCGCCAGCAACGCGCTCACCGGTCGCGACAAGGTCGGATGCCCGAACACGAGCACACGTTGGGTGCGGCCGCCGAGGTCGTCGCGTCCCAGCAGCACTCGATATCCGGCGATCGCGTGCGAACCCGACCGTGCGTTGCTCGACGGCTCCGCCAGCAGCGGGACGCCGGCGGCCTCGGCCGCCGTCCGGGCCCGGCGCCCGGTGTCGGGGTCGGCGGCGCCCGCGAGCACGACTGTGCGCGGGGTGCCGCCCAGCTCGCTGAGCGTCGCCGCCGGACCCGCGACGCTCAGCGTGCGCACCGGGGGCAGCGGATCGACCGGGGCGGCGCCGACGAGCGGCGGAGCCAGGTGCACGTTGAGCTGCACCGGCCCCGGGTGCCGGGTGCGCGTGCCCCACGCCTCGTGCGCGAGCCGCTGGACTATCGCGTGCACCGCGTGCGGCGGCGCGTCACAACTCGAGAGCGTGGCGTGCCCGCGCAGGTGCACCCCGAACAGCCGATCCTGATCGGTGGTCTGGTTCGATCCCGTGCCGATGAGCCGGGCGGGCCGATCGGCGCTCACCACCACCAGAGGGACGCCGGCCGCCGCGGCCTCCATCACCGCGGGCATGAGGTTGCCGACGGCGGTGCCCGAGGTCGTCATCACCGCGACCGGGGTGCGGGTGGCCAGGGCGAGCCCCAGGGCGAGGAACCCACCGGAACGCTCGTCGAGGCGCACGTGCAGCCTGAGCAGCCCGTCGGCGTCGGCCCGGTGACAGGCCAGGGCCAGCGGCGCGTTGCGCGAGCCGGGCGCGACGACGACGTCGCGCACGCCCGCGGCGACCAGCGCGGCCACGATGTCGCCGGCCAGTTGCGGAGAGTTCACCGCGCGTCCCCCGTCGACGTGCGCTCGGCCGACCCGCCGGTGGTCGCCGGGGTGTCGAGCAGGGCGGTGTCGTGCCACCGGCGTCGCCAGAACGCGACCGTGTCGGCATCTGGTTCGAGCCGGTCGAGCGCCGCGTCGTCGACGCGCACGTCACCCGCCGGCAGAAAGCCGTCGCGGGCGACCAACGAGGGACTGGCGACGTCGTCGGTGAACAGCGCGGCGGTGTTGAGTCCGCAGGCGTAGGGCAGGTCGGGTAACGCCGCGGCGAGGGCGACCCCCGCGCGCAGGCCCACCGAGGTGTCGAGCGCGGACGAGACGACCACCGGCAGTCCGAGGGTCTCGGCGAGCCGTAGGCAGGCGCGGACCCCACCGAGTGGCTGGACCTTGAGTACGGCCACGTCGGCGGCGTGGAGGCGCACCACCCGTTCGGGGTCGCCGCTGCGGCGGATGCTTTCGTCGGCGGCGATCGGCACGTCGATCCCGCGCCTGGCCAATTCGCGGCGCAACTCGGCGAGCTCCTCGGTGCTGCGGCACGGCTGCTCGGCGTATTCGAGCCCGAACCGGCCGATCATCCGCAGGTTGTCGGTGGCGGTCGCGACATCCCAGCCGCCGTTGGCGTCGACCCGGATCCGTCCACCGGGCCCGAGCGCGTCGCGCACCGCCTCGACCCGGTCGAGGTCGTCGGACACGGTCTGCCCCGCCTCGGCCACCTTCACCTTCGCGGTGGTGCAACCCGACGCCGTGACGATCCGGTGCGCGTCGGCGGCGTCGACCGCGGGCACCGTGACATTGACCGGCACCCGGTCGCGCACAGGAGCCGGGAAGCCGAGGTGCGCGGCCTCCAGCGCCGCCCGCCGCCATGGCACCAGTTCGGAGCCGGAGTAGTCGAGGAAGGGGCTGAACTCGCCCCACCCGGCCTCGCCGCGGACGAGCAGCGCCTGGCGGGCGGTGATGCCCCGGAACCGGGTGCGCATCGGGATCTGCACGACGCGGGTGATCATGCGACGCCGATCAGGCAGCCGATGAGCAGTGCCACCGCGGCGGTGAGTTCGCCGAGACCCGTGCGTTTGAGCACCGGAATCAACGTGCGCCCGGAGGCACCACGCAGGGTGTCGCGGACGGCGGGCACGAGGAACCCGGCCCCGACCAGGCTCAACAGCGCCCACCACGTGGTGAGCGCGGCGACGACCACCAGCAGCAGCAGCGACACCATGACGATCACGCAGTAGAGCACCCGGGTTCCGTGCTCGCCCAGCCGGGTGGCCAGGGTGTGTTTGCCGGCGGCGACGTCGGTGTGCACGTCGCGCAGGTTATTGGCGACGAGGATCGCACAGGCGAGCGCACCGACCGCGCAGGCGACCAGCCAGGCGGCGGGCGGCACGCGTCCGATCTGGGTGTAGACGGTGCCGGCGACCGCGACGAGCCCGAAGAAGACGAATACGAACACCTCGCCCCAGCCGGCGTAGCCGTACGGATGCCGACCACCGGTGTAGTACCAGGCGGCGAGCACGCACGCGACGCCGAGCAGGAGCAGCCACCAGTGCCCGCTGAGAGCGACCAGCGCCAGGCCCGCGAGGGCGGCCAACCCGAAGCAGGCGAACGCGGCGAGCTTGACCGCGCGAGGTGACGCCGCGCCCGACCCGACGAGCCGGAGCGGGCCGACCCGCTCGTCGTCGGTTCCGCGGATGCCGTCGGAGTAGTCGTTGGCGTAATTGACGCCGACCTGCAGTGACAGCGCGACGATGAGGGCGAGCACCGCTCTGACCCCTCCGAACCCGTGCTCGACCACGGTGATACCCGACGCCGCCGCCACCGGTGCGATCGCCGCCGGCAGGGTGCGCAGCCGCGCACCTTCAATCCACTCACTGGCTGTGGCCACGTGACTCCCGCTCGCCTTCCCGGGCCCGGACGATCAGGGCCTGCCGGTCGATCTTGCCAGAAGTGGTGCGGGGCATCGCAGCCGGACGCACGAGTTGCCTCGGCAGGGCCGGTGTCGCGAGGTGTCCGCGCAGTTCGTCACGCCACGCGTCGAGGTCGCGCGGGTCGGTCGTGGCGAGCACCACCCGGGTGCCCCACTCCGCGTCGGGGACGCCGAACGCCGCCACCGGATGCCCGGTGAGGTGGGCCGCCACCCGCTCCAGCGCGGACAGGTCGACGTTGACGCCGCCACTGATCACGACGTCGTCGAGTCGGCCCAACAGCCGCAGGCGTCCGCCCTCCCACTCACCCCGGTCGCGGGTGAGCACCGTGCGGTCGTCGACGAGGGTCTCGGCCGTGAGGTCGGGCCGCAGGCGGTACCCGGAGAACACCATGTCGCCACGCAGGCTGATCCGTCCGGAGGCGGCCAGCTCGACCTCGACCCCGGGCAGCGGTTCGCCGTCCCACACGCAGCCACCGCAGGTCTCGCTCATGCCGTAGGTGGTGACCACGCGGACGCCGGCATCCGCGGCCCGGTCGAGCAGGCCGGGCGGCGGGGCGGCGCCGCCGAGCAGCACGAGGTGGTGGGCGCGCAGGGCGGCGGTGGTCCGATCGCTGCCCAGTGCCCGGTGCAGTTGAGTGGGGACGATCGAGATCGCACTCGGCCCATCGGGCTCGGCCAGGTCGGACAGGTCCGGCGACGCCATCGTCACGGTGGTGCCCGCCACGTGGGCACGCACGACGACCATGGCGCCGGCCACGTAGTGCGTGGGCAGCGCCAACGTCCAGTCCAGCGGGCCGGTGAGCCGTTGGGCGCTCTCGGCGGCCCTGATGAGGGCCCGGCGTGACAGCACGACCCCCTTGGGCGTGCCCGTCGACCCGGATGTGGCGACGATCAGCGCGGCGTCGGGCTCGGTCACCGGTTCGTCGGGCCGCAGCATCCGCAGCGTCGGTTCGGACGCCGCCGGGTCGACCGGCGCGACGACCAGGTCACCATCGAGCGCGCGGCGCAGCAGGGCGGGCAGCTCGTCGGGGTCGCAGGGGGTCGGACGCACCCCCACATCGTGCCACCCACGAGCGGGCGGGCTTGCCGGTGGGGGTGCTGGGCCGGCGGGCTAGAGTCGGATCGGTGCAGCCAGGTGCGCAGGTGCGCCCGGCCGGATAGACGGAGGATCCATGATCGAGAAGACCACCATCCAGGTCGGCGACGACGCCGTCGAAGCCTACGTCGCGCGGCCCGACGTGAGCGCCGGCAGCCTGCCGCTCACCGGCGTCCTGTTCTTCATCGACGCGATCGGATTGCGGCCGCGAATCGCCGAGATGGCCGAGCGCATCGCCGGCTGGGGATACGTGGTGCTGGCTCCGAACGTGTTCCACCGGTACGGCACGGCCGAGGAGACCTCCCCCTCGGGCCCGCTCACCACTCCCGAGGCTCGGGAGGAGTTCTTCCAGTCGCTCACGCCGCGGCTCAGCGACCTGTTCGCCGCCGAGCAGCGTCCCCAGTTGCTGAGCGACCTGAGGGCCTACGTCGTCGCGCTGCACCGGATCGAGGGCGTGGCGCCGCGTCCGATCGGGGTCACCGGCTACTGCATGGGCACGCGCTTGGGCATCCTCACGGCGGGCCAGGTCGGCGAGGCGGTCGGGGCCGTGGGCGGGTTCCACGGTGGCGGATTGGTCACCGACTCTCCCGAGAGCCCGCACCTGGCGCTCGCGGGAGCTCGGGCCGAGTTCCTGTTCGGCCACGCCGACAACGACCGCTCGAACACTCCCGAGAACATCGCCGCACTCGAGCAGGCGCTGCAGGAGGCCGGTCTCGCCTACACCAGCGCCGTCTACGAGGGTGCCCCCCACGGCTACTCGATGGCCGATACGGCGAGCTACGACGAGCGCGCGGCCGAGCGCTCGTTCACCGAACTGCGCGACCTGTTTGCGCGCGCTCTCGACTGAGGATCCGGGTGCAGAATCACCGCACGGTGGGGCGTGGGCAGCGACTCGCCGCCACGGTTCAACTCAAGGTGGGCACGGCGATCCGCTCCCGGGTCGCGGGCCACCGACGCCGACGCCCGAGCGCTGCGCATCTGGGGCTCCCCCGGCCCCCGCTGGTTCCCGGCCGACGACCCGGTCGCGCTCGTGCACGCCGACGCGAGCATGTTCGTCGGGGGCATCACCGCACTGCTGCTGCAGAGCCTGCATCCGCTGGCCATGGCAGGAGTGGCGGGTCACAGCGGCTACAAGAGCGACCCCTGGGGCCGGGTCGCCCGCACGAGCGAATACATCGCCATGACGACGTTCGGCCCCGTCCCGTCGGCCGAGGAGTTGATCGCGCGGATCCGCGACATCCACGAGCGGGTGCGGGGCAAGGACTATCGCGGGCGTCCCTACCGGGCGAGCGACCCGCACCTGCTGAGATGGGTGCACCTCTCGGAGACCTGGGCGTTCCTGCAGACGCACAGCCTGTACTCCCGGCACCCCCTGAGCCCAGCGGACGCCGACACCTACGTCGACCACACCCGCCGGCCGAGCGAACTGCTCGGGGCGACGGGACTGCCGACCACGGTGACCGAGCTCGACGAGCAGCTCGAGGGGTACCGCCCCGAACTCGAGGCGGGTCCGGACGCCGTCGAGACCGCACGGTTCCTGCTGCGCGAGCCCCCGCTGTCCGGCAGCGCGAGAGCGGGCTACGGCCTGCTCGCCGCCGGGGCCGTGGCGGCGCTGCCCACCTGGGCGGCGTCGATGCTGCACCTGGACCGGCGCCCGCTGCTGCACCACCTGCAACTGCGCACCGGTCGCGTCGCCACCCGGTTCGTCGGCTGGGGGCTGGAGGCCGTGCGCGACGACAAGCTGTTCGGTCCCGATGCCGGCGGTGGCCCCGCCTGAGCGCGGCACGGCGCATCCCGGACGCCTGTGGTCCTGGGTCGACCGACCGGGGCGGCGACCACCACCCGTGGACCTGATCCGCACCACCACCCGGCCTTGTGATGGCCCGGCCGGTCGCCGCCGGCATCCGCGCCGATCGTGAGGCCCCCACTGGTTCGCCTGACTACTGTGGGCAGGTGCCCACCGCCCTGGCCGAAGGCCTCGCCGCCACGGTGCTTCTCATCGTGCTGGCGTTCGCGGTGACTCGCCCCCGCGATCTGCCCGAGGCGGCGGCGGCCATTCCGGGGGCGCTGCTGCTCGTCAGCCTGGGCGTCATGCCCTGGCGGCAGGCGGAAGACCAGGTGGCCGGGATGCTGCCGACGGTCGTGTTCCTCGCAGGCGTGCTGATGCTTAGCCACCTGTGCGCCCGGGAGGGGCTGTTCACCTGGGCCGGCGACGCCGTGGCGCGCGGCTCGGGCGGGCGGCCGATGCGGCTGCTCGCCCTCGTGTTCGTCATGGCGTCACTGATCACGGCGGTGCTGAGCCTCGACGCGACCGTCGTCCTGCTCACCCCGGTGGTGTTCGCCACCGCGTCCCGACTGGGCATGAAGCCCACCCCCCACGTCTACGCCACCAGCCACCTCGCCAACTCGGGCTCGTTGCTGCTGCCCGTGTCGAACCTCACGAATCTCATCGCGCTGAGCAGCGCGGGACTCAGTTTCACCCGGTTCGCCGGACTGATGACCCTGCCGTGGGTGGTCGCGGTCGGGATCGAGTTCTGGATATTCGCGCGCTTCTTCGGGCCCGACCTCTCAGTACGTGCCGCCCCCGGCACGTCGCGGCCACGCCCCGACGCCCGCGTTCGCGATCCCGTCCTCGCGCTGGTGCTGGCCGGTTTCGTGGCGTGCTCCGCGTGCACGTCGACGCCGTTCTGGGCCGCGCTGGCCGGCGTGGTCGCGATCACGGTGAAGCGGCTGGCCACCTCGGGCGGCGCCCGCCGCGAGCTGGCCGCGCTCGGGACGGGCCGCCAACCCCTGGTTCCTCGGCTTCGTGCTCGCCTCGCGGTGGTGGTCGCCGCCGTACTCCACCACGGTCTCGGCTCCGCGCTGGCCGGCCTCATGCCGCACTCGGCGCAGCCGGTCGGCGCCGGCTTCCGCGGGCCTGGTCGACCTGCTGTGGCTCACGGGCCTGGCGGCGTTGCTGGCGAACCTCGTCGAACAACCTGCCCGCGGTGCTGGTGCTGGCTCCGCTGGCGGCGCCACTCGGCCCCCTCGCCGTGCTCGCCGTGTTGATCGGGGTCAACATCGGCCCCAACATCACCTACGTCGGATCTCTGGCCACGCTGCTGTGGCGGCGGATCATGTCCGACCACGATCACGACCCCCGCCTCGCGGTGTTCACCCGACTGGGGCTGCGCACCGTACCCATCGCCCTCGTCGGGTGCACCCTGGCATTGTGGCTCGTGGGACCGCTGCTCACCTGAACGCCACCGGGCCGGTCACCGGCGATCGGTTCACGAGGAGGTCATCATGCGTGTTCTCGGCTGGATCAGCCCCGGCACTTGGCCCGCCGTCGTGCGGGCCCTGCACGCAACGGCCCGACGCCGACGAGCTCCGCCTGGTCGTTGTGACCGATCCCGACGCCGCGCTGCCCCCGGAACCGGCGTCGCTGTTCGGACGCGGTCACCGACGCGGCGACGAGCACCGGCCCGGGCCACGCTGAGCGCCCACGAGGCGGGCGAGCTGCTCGACCAGGCGGTCGCGGCGCTCGGGCGCGACTGCACCGCCGAGGTGCTCACCGGTCGCACCGAGCGGGTCGTCGTGGACGCCGCGGCCCGGGCCGACCGGATCGTCGTCGCGCGGGACGGCGACCGCAGCAGGCTGGGCCCCCGAAGTCTCGGCCCCGAGATCCGCTTCGTGCTCGACCACGCTGCGTGCACCGTCGAACTGCTGTGGCCGGAGCGCCCGCCGGCACTGTCGACGATCCCCCCGCCGCCGGCCCGCCGGAATCCGGGTCGGCGGCCGGGAAATCCTCCGGTGCACACTTGACAATCAGGGGTCGTCAAGGGTGCACACGTTCCCGCCAGCCCTTCCTCCACGTCATGAGCGGGTGCTTGACTTTGCCGCATGAAGAAACTCATCAACGATGTTGAGAATGTCGTCACCGACTCCCTGCGCGGCCTCGAACTCGCGCACGGCGACCTGGTCACGGTCGACTACGAAAACCATTTCATTCTGCGCAAGGACGCCCCCCGCGAAGGAAAGGTCGGCCTGCTGTCCGGCGGCGGCTCCGGACATGAGCCGATGCACGGCGGCTTCGTCGGCATGGGCATGCTCGACGCCGCGTGCCCGGGCGAGGTGTTCACCTCTCCCGTGCCCGACCAGATGATGGCCGCCACCAAGGCCATCGACGGCGGCGCCGGCGTGCTGCACATCGTGAAGAACTACACCGGCGACGTCATGAATTTCGAGATGGCCGCCGAAATGGCCGCGGCCGAATCGGGCGTACGGGTCGAGAGCGTCATCGTCGACGACGACGTGGCCGTGCAAGACTCGCTCTACACCGCCGGACGCCGCGGCGTCGGGCTCACCGTGCTGATGGAGAAGATCGTCGGCGCCGCCGCCGAGGCGGGCCGCGACCTCGACACGCTCGTCGCGCTCGCCAAGAAGGTCAACGGCCAGGGTCGCTCGATGGGCATGGCGCTCACCTCCTGCACGGTTCCCGCCGCCGGCAAGCCCACCTTCGAACTCGGCGACGACGAGATGGAGCTCGGCATCGGCATCCACGGCGAGCCCGGACGCGAGCGCCGCAAGGTGGCACCCGCCAAGGAGGTCGCCGAGATGCTGGTCGAGCCGATCCTCGCCGACTTCGACTTCACCGGCAGCCCGGTCATCGCCATGGTCAACGGCATGGGCGGCACCCCGCTGCTCGAGCTGTTCATCATGTACGCCGAGGTGCACAAGATCCTCGCCGGGCACGGCATCACGATCGCCCGCAATCTCGTCGGCAACTACATCACCTCGCTCGAGATGGCCGGCTCGTCGGTGACGCTGCTCAAGGCCGACGACGACCTCCTCTCGCTGTGGGATGCACCCGTCCTCACCCCCGGACTACGGTGGGGTGCATGACTGCTCTCAACCCCGACGTGATCCACGCCTGGCTGGCGGATTTCGCCAGCCAGGTGCACGAGAACGCTGCGTGGCTCACCGACCTCGACCGCGCCATCGGTGACGCCGATCACGGCTCGAACCTCGACCGCGGGATGCGCGCGGTCGACGCCCTCGATGTCGCCTCGTTCGCCGATTCGGCCGCCTATCTCAAGAAGGCCGGCATGACCCTGGTCTCCACCGTCGGGGGTGCCTCCGGACCCCTCTACGGCACGTTCTTCCTGCGGGTGGGGGGCGCCCTGCCGGCCGACGGGGAGATCACCGCCGGTCAGTGGGCCGACGCGTTCGACGCGGGCCTCGCGGGCATCGTGCAGCGGGGGCGCGCCGAGGTCGGCGACAAGACCATGGTCGACGCCCTGACGCCCGCGGTGGCCGCGTTCCGCGCCTCTGGCGACGATGTCTCGGCAGCCTGGCAGGCCGCGGCGGCGGCCAGTGCCGAGGGTCGCGACTCCACCGTGCCGTTGGTGGCGCGCAAGGGACGCGCGTCCTACCTCGGTGAGCGCTCGGCCGGACACCAGGACCCCGGAGCGAGCAGCGTCACCCTGTTGATCGAATCGGCAGCCCGCACCCTGGGCTGATGAGCGCCGGGAGGTGAGGCCGTGATCGGCATCGTCGTCGTGTCACACAGTCGAGCGCTGGCGAATGCCGCGGTGGCCCTGGCCACCGAGATGGTTCCCCCAGAATCGAGGCCGACCGTCGCCGTGGCGGCCGGCCTCGATGCTGTCACCTTCGGTACCGATGCCGCCGCGATCAGCGAGGCGATCGCAGAGGTCGATTCACCCGACGGGGTGCTCGTGTTCCTCGACCTCGGCAGCGCCCTGCTGAGCGCCGAGATGGCCCTGGAGTTCCTCGACCCCGAGGTCGCCGAGCGGGCCAGGCTCACCCCGGCTCCGCTCGTAGAAGGGCTGGTCGCGGCCATGGTCACCGCCAGCACCGGCGCGTCCCTCGACGTGGTCGACCGGGAGGCCCGCTCCGGACTGGTGGCCAAGGCACGCCAACTCGGTACCGATACGCCCGACGCGGGCACGACCTGGAGCGCCGACGAGGCCGATACCGGTCACGACCCCGGCGGCCCGACGCTCGAGTTCCGGCACACGCTCACCAACCCGCACGGGCTGCATGCGCGCCCCGCCGCCGCAGTGGTGTCGGCGCTCGCCGGCCTCGACGCCGACGTGCGGTTGCGCAACCAGACCCGCGGCCTCGGGCCCGCGCACGCCGGCAGCGTCGTTCAGATCTCCACCCTCGACCTGCGTCAGGGCGATGAGCTGTTCGCGACGGCCGGCGGGACGCAGGCAGAGGTCGCGCTGGAACGACTGCGTGATCTGGCCGAACGATCGTTCGGCGACACCGACACGTCGACGCCGACGTCCGAGGCCCCCACGCTGACGGCGTCCGTGACCGCCGCCGTGGCGCGCCTCCCCGAGATCGCGACCACGGGCGACGAGAACGTCGGCGATGCCGACGCCGAACGTGAACGCTTCGATGCGGCCCACCGCCGGGTCGACGAATACCTGTCCACGCTCGCCCGCCACCCCTCGCGGGCGTTGAGGGGGCTCGCCCCCGACATCTTCGAGGCCCAGCGCGCGCTGCTGTCCGACCGGTCGCTACTGAAGTCGATCCGCCGCGATCTGGAGACCGGAACCTCCGCGGGCCGGGCCGTCGCGTCCCGGTGCGCCGAGCAGGCGTCCAGGTTCGAGGAACTTTCCGATCCCTACCTTCAGGAACGCGCCCAGGATCTTCGCTCGATCGCGCGATTGTTGATCCTCGCGCTCAACGATCAGAGCCTCGCCGTCCATCCGCCACGCACCCCGCACGTGCTGGCGGGGCGGGAGCTCGACGCGGCGACGGCGGCGATCCTCGACCCGGCCTCGACCCTGGTCATCGTGACGGCGGCCCCCGGACGCAGTGGGCACGGGGCGATCCTGGCCGCGGCGGCGGGCATCCCTCTGGTCGCCGGCGTCGCCGGGGCGGAGGCGTGGCAGTCGGGCGCGGTCGTCACCGTACAGCCCGACGGCAGCGTCGACGCCTGACCACGGGCGCGGGACAGACCGGTCACCGCACTCGCAGGCCGTGCACGCGCACCGTTCCCCGAAGACCATCCGTGCACGCGTTTCGCCCCGGCTCCGCGCCGTCCGGCCCGTCGGCCACGTCGGGGTGCGACGACAGCGGCGCGACGCCGGGCGACGGTAGCGTGACACCGGTGACCCACGACTGGCCCGATTCCACCTGGCTGCAGCACTGGTGGCCCCTGCCGGGTCCGATCGACACCGCGGAGGTGGGGTCGGGCCTGCGCGTGGTCGACGCCGCCGGGCACGCCTGGCACCTCAAGCGGCGCGGACCCGGCCGGCTCTCCGGGGAGCTGTTCGTGTTGGCCCGGCTCGCCTCGGTCGGCGTCCCGGTGACGGTACCCGCGCGGACCGTCGAGGGCCTGGCGGACACCGAGTGCGACGGATTCTCATACTGGCTCTACCCCGAGCTCCCCGGCGTTGCGATCGCGCAGCGCCCGGCGGTCGCCGACGACGGCACGCGGGCCGCCTGGCGCCGTCTGGGACTGGCCGCCGCCCGGCTGCAGCACCGGCTGCGCGCCATCGACACCGACCAGGCGGTGCTCCAGGGCGTCCCGGTGCGCCGCGCCAGCGTGGCGCCGGCGCCGTGCGGCGTCCAGGTGATCCACGG
Source organism: uncultured Actinomycetota bacterium (assembly GCA_963798885.1). Lineage (GTDB taxonomy): Bacteria > Actinomycetota > Actinomycetes > Propionibacteriales > Propionibacteriaceae > JAJYQH01. The sequence continues at coordinate 15,892 of CAWCUX010000017.1, forward strand.
CGACATGCACGCCGGCAATGTCCTGACCGGGCCGGCCGGTGAGGTGAGCGGCTACCTCGATTTCGACCACCTGAGCATCGGCCCGCGGCTCATCGACCCCTGCTACGCGTCCGGCAGCCTGCTGGCGCGGCTCCTGGACGCCGGTGCCTCGGGCGAGCAGCGCTGGCTCGCCCTGACTGCCGACCTGCTCGCCGGATGGTGCGCCGGCTGGGCGACGGCGGAGGTACCGGTCACCGTCGACGAGTTGCGGGCCGTGGCCGACACGACGATCGAGATCGAGGCCGACTTCCGCGGATGGTTCACCGACATCGGCGACGAGGCCGGCGCCGCGCTCACCGACCGCATCGTCGAGGTGGTGCGGCGCCGATCCGACGAGTTGGTGTCCCTGGCCCTGACCGACGTCTGAGTCGGCGCGCCGGCGCTCTCGCGCTCGACGGCGGGGCGAGACGGACCCGCCGGTGTGGCGTGACTCATCCGCCGACCCGGCCCCCGGCCGGCGCCGCATGACGGTGGGCCGGGGCTCGACGTCGACGACGCCGGTCAGATGCCGATGTCTTCGTAGGCCCGGGGGTCTTCCATCGGTTCGAGGTGCACGATGACCCGCAGGTCGGGGAACTCATCGAGCAGCGCGGCGGTGACTTCTTCGCACGTGTCGTGGCCGCGGTGCACGCTCCACTCCCCCGGCACGAGCATGTGGAACTCACAGAACCGCCGGTGGCCCGACTCTCGGGTGCGCAGCGCGTGGAAGAACGTCTCGGGGGTGGTGTAGCGCTCGAGCACCGCGAGGATCGCCGCGTTGTCCTCCTTGGACAAGCTGACGTCCATCAACCCGGCGGTCGACTCGGCGATCAGCTTCCACCCGGTGACCAGGATGTTCACCCCCACGGCGAGGGCGACGATCGCGTCCAGCCGGTTGTAGCCCGTGATCCAGACGAGCAGCACGCCGATCAGCACGCCGGCCGAGGTCCACACGTCGGTGAACAGGTGACGCCCGTCGGCGACCAGGGTGGTGCTGCGGTGACGGCGTCCGACCCTGATGAGCACCCAGGCGACGACGCCGTTGACCACCGAGGCGAGCATCGAGATGGTCAGGCCGAGGCCGACCGACTCGAGCGGGCGGGGATGGATCAGGCGGACCAGGGCCGACTCGAGGATGACCGCCGCGGCGACGAAGATCATCGCGCCCTCAAGCGCCGCCGAAAAGTATTCGGCCTTGCTGTGGCCGTAATGGTGGTTCTTGTCGGGCGGCTTGACCGCCACCCGCAAAGCGACGAACGCGACGATCGCGGCCACCAGGTTGACCACCGACTCGGCCGCGTCGGACAAGAGCCCGACCGATCCGGTGATGCGCCAGGCGTAGGTCTTCAGCGCGATGGTGACGATGGCCGCGGCGATGCTGAGCACCGCGAACCGGGACAGGTCTTCGGGGGGCCGGTGCCGGGGCCGGGTGGCCGCCGCGGCCGCCGCGGCCCGGGCGGCGCCGGGGATCTCCGCGGCCTGGGCGATCGCCTCGACGATGCGCGGGTCGGGACGCGACGCCCTGTCGGCGCGGGAGCCTCGTGTGCGAGCCATGATGCCCCAGTGTCCCAGCCGCCGCGTACACCACTCAAGCCGGCTCAGGTACCCCCGGCCCGGGCGATGAGCTCGGCCGCCTCGTGCGCCGATTCGGGATCGAGGTAGTGCCCACCGCGGGGTGTGGGGACGCCGTCGGCGTCGATCTCGTAGACCAGCGGGTGGGCGTTGGGGATGTTGAGCGACTCGACCTCGGCGTCGCTCAACCCATCGATCACGGCGCACAGGGCACGCAGCGAGTTGCCGTGGGCGATGACGAGCACGTGATCACCGCCGGCCAACCGAGGCACCAGCACCTCGTGCCACAGCGGCTCAACCCGCACGATGACGTCGTGCAGCGACTCGGTGGCCGTCACGTGCACATGCGGATAGCCGCGCAGCGGCTCCTCGAGGCGCGCCACCTCGGCGGGGTCCAGTGGTGGTGGGGCGACACCGACCGAGCGGCGCCACGCCCGGAACTGGGCTTCGCCGTAGCGGGCGAGCACCTGGGACTTGTGATGGCGGGTGAGCGCCCCGTAGTTGCGTTCGAGCAGCCGACCGTCGAGCTCGAACTCCCCCGGTGCGGGGCCCACGCGGCGCAACTCGTCGGCGGTTTGCCTCGCGCGAAGCTGCGGTGAACACACCCAGTGGGTCGGCCACAGGCCCGCGGCGAGCAGCTGCCGGCCGGCGCGACGTGCCTCGTCACGGCCACGCTCGGTGAGCGGAACGTCGAGCAGCCCGGTGAACAGCTCATCGGCATTCGCGCTGCTCTCGCCGTGCCGGAGGAGGACGAGTGCTCCACTCACCCGCGCTGCCCGGGAGCGTCGACCACGGATCGGTACACACCAGCAGCGTAGCCGGTGCGCCGGGCGCATCCGGGGCGGGCCGACCCGGTGGAGTCGGTCATCCTGGCAGATCCGCTACGAGTGGGCACCTCGAGGGCAAATCCCACCGACCCGGCCCGGAGCTTGTGCAAATCGCCGTGCGTCTCTAGCGTGTCGCGCACAGACACAGGGAGGCGCGTCGATGGTGACCCGGCTGGTTCGCAACTGTTCGGTGCTTGACGTACCCGGGACGGGGGAATGCTCGGTGCGGTCCGGGCGCGAGATCCTCATCGCCGACGGTGCGATCGTCGACATCCTCGAGTCGGGCACGACGCGCGAAGCCGACGAGATCGTCGACGCCGCCGGGTTGCTGGCGGTGCCGGGCCTGACCAACTCGCACACCCACAGCCCGATGGTGATGATGCGGGGGGCCGCCGAAGACGTCAGCGTGGCCGACTGGTTCAACACCCGCGTCTGGCCGATGGAGGTCAACCTCACCCCGGAGCGCGTCCGGGTCGGAGCCCGTCTGGCGTGCGCCGAAATGCTGCTCGCCGGGGTGACGACGTTCGTCGACCATTACTTCTACGCCGACCAGATCGCCGCCGCCGCGAGCGAACTGGGCATCAGGGCCGACATCGCGCCCACGTTCTTCTCATCGAGCGGGGCCGAGGGGCGTGAGGCGGCTTTCGCCGCGGCGGACGCCATCAACGCCCTGGAGAATCCTCGGGTGCGGGCCAGCCTCGGACCCCACTCCACCTACACGGTGACCGAGGACGATCTGGTGCTCACCGCCGAGCGGGCACTCGCGTCGGGGGTTCGGGTACACATCCACGCCGCGGAGAACATGGACCAGACCCGCTCGTCGCTGCAGCGCCTGGGCGTGACCCCGATGGAGGTGCTGCGCCGCACCGGGTTGCTGGAGGCCGGCACCTTGATCGCGCACGGGGGCGGGATCACTCCCGACGACATCCCGCTGCTGGCCGATCACCCCGGAACCGCCGTCGCCTGCTGCCCGAAGGTCTACCTCAAGCACGCCCTCGATCCGATCACCCCGGTGCGGGCACTGCGCGAGGCGGGTGTCAGCGTCGGGGCGGGAACCGACGGAGCCGCCGGCCACAACACCCTCGACGTTTGGGAGGCCCTGCGGCTGGTCGCGATGGTGACCAAGTTCCAGGAGCACGACGCCATGTGCCTGAGCGTTTCCGAGACACTCCAGCTCGCGTGCCGCGGTGGGGCCGCGGCCGCCGGACTGGCAGAGGCCACCGGTGTCCTCGAGCCCGGGCGGCGGGCCGACATCGTGCTCGTCGACCTGTCCGGGCCGCACTGCCGGCCGCTGCACGATGCACGGGCCGCGCTGGTCTATTCGGTGCGCGCCAGTGACGTGGTCACCGTGCTCGTCGATGGCGAGGTGGTCGTGCGCGACCGGCGTCTGGTCACAGCCGACCTCGACGAGATCCTCGCCGAGGCGGACGAGATCGCCGCGGCCCTGGTCGACATGTCGAGCGGACGCTCGGTGCAGCACTACGCGCCGTGATCCGGGTGGTCGCTCGGAGGGCCACCTGACGAGTCGGGGCGACGGATCGCCTGGGGGATTTCCGACCGGCCCGTAACCCCAAGGGGGTGTCGGTCGATAGAGGGGACGCGGTCAGGTGCCGGGGGCATCTCCCGACACCAATGGGGGCAGGACCTCCGTCGGTGCCATGCCGGATCCCGTTCAACCCGGAGGTTACATGTCGTTCTTCACCACACTGGTCTCCAGCAAGCTCGCGGTCGCCGCGGTGGCTGTCGGCACCGTCGCCGTGGGGGGCACCGTTGCGGCTGCCGCCACGGGCACGATCCCCACCCTGCACATCCAGAACGCGCACGCCCGAGTCGCGGTGCCCGCCGACACGCAGTCGCCCGACGAGACGGCCTCGCCGGATCCCTCGGAGACCCCGAGCCCCGAGCCCTCCGATTCGGTCTCCCCGAGCGCGAGCGAGTCGCCTGACGGGCCCGACGCGTCCGGTCCGGCCGCGTTCGGCTTGTGCACCGCCTACACCAAGGGCGGCCTCGACGCCTCCTCGACGGCGTACGGATCGCTCGTCTCGGCGGCCGGCGGCGCGTCGAACATTGCGACCTACTGCGCCACCATCGTGCACCCCGGCCAGTCGGCGTCCCACCGGCCGAGCGCCCTGCCGACGCAGGCCTCTGCCGGCACCGCTCACCGACCGGCCGCCCCGGGCGTCGGCGTCACCCCGACCCTCCCGACGCAGGCCGCCTCGGGTATGGCGCACGCGCCGACCACCCACGGGCGTCCGTAACGCCAGCACCGCTGACCGCGGTGTCCGCGGTGGTCCCGCTCCCGCCGACTCCTGGGTACGGTGGTATCCGCACGGACCGCGTGTTCCCCGTCCCGCTCGCGGGGCACTCGGGAGACAGGGGTGGTGAGGGTTGAGATCACGCGCGGACGCCACGGGCGAGGGTCGGCGCACCGACGACTCCCTGTTCTCGGACGCGTATCGGGACCTGGCACCCGCTGTGCTCGGCTACCTGCGCTCCCGCGGCGTGGAGGACCCGGAGGCGGTCACCCATGACGTGTTCATGGCCCTGTACCCCAGGATCGGAAGCGTCACCGGCGGTCGCGCGGGGTTGAAGACGTTGGTGTTCACGATCGCCCACGCTCGCACCGTGGATCACCACCGCCGACAGGCCAGGGCTCCCCGACTGGTCGAGTACGACCCCGAGGCCGAGCCCCGGTCGGCACCATCGACCGAGGACGTGGCCCTCGACCGGGGAGCCGGGGTGTTGGCCCTCCTGGACGCACTGAGCGCCGAACAACGGGAGGTGATCGCCTTGAGGGTGATCGCCGATCTGTCGCTCGAACAGACGGCCACGATCACCAACCGCAGCACAGGGGCCGTCAAGCAACTCCAACGTCGGGCCCTGTTGGCGCTACGGCACCATCTCGAGTCGAAGCCTCCAGCCACCCACCAGCCCGACACCCAGCAACGCGACAGAGACCATCCCCACGCAGAACAGCTCCACACGGAACAGGAGGCCACGCCATAGCCACTCAGGACCACCCCCGGCGCGAACGCGACGCCGCCGCACAGGCCGAGCGCTTCGAGGCGCTGCTGGCCGAGTCCGGCGTCGACGCCGCCCCCGACGGTGCCCTCGTCTCCGCACTGGCCGACCTGGCTGCGGTGGGACGCGGCGAAACACCGCCGCCCTCTCCTGAGCTGGCCACCCTCCTCGAGGCGGCCGCCACCCCTCGTGCGCTGCCCCGCCGGAGTCCGGGCTCCCGACGGGTCCGAGTCGGCCTCGCGAGTGTCACCGCGGCCGCCTGCCTCAGCGGGGTCGGCGCCGCAGCCGCGGCCGCCACCAACGAGGGCTTCCGGCACTCTGTGGGGCACACGATCTCGATCATCGTCGGGTCGATCACCGGTGCCCGGCACGAAGTTCCGGCCTCACCCGGCACCGACCCCCGGATCGCCGGGACTCCTTCACCCGAAACCCCGCCGATCTCCCCCGCCGCGCTTCCCCCGTCGACACCGTTCACGAGCGGTCCAGCCACCCCACCGAGCGGCACGCCGCAGGGACATCCCTCCACAGGACCCCACGTGACACCGACCCGGTCGGGAGTCGCGGCGGGTCGGAGCGCCGTGCCCCCCACACCGGTATCCCCCGGAAGCGCACCCACACCGAGTCGACCGAGCGTGCGTCCCACGGAGCCACCCACGGTTCCGCCCAAGCCACCCGCGACGCACGGAGCCGCCCCGACGAGCGCTCCCAGCGCCCGCCCGGACCCGGCGACCAGCGCGGCACATCCCTGATCGGACGCGGCTGTCACAAGGGCTTCCCTGCGCGTGCCGGGCGCACCACGGGGCGCCACCCGAATCAGGCGAACGCCGCGATCTCGATCTTCTTCATCCCGAGCAGCTTGTCGTAGGCGCCCGGCTTGGCCATCAGCTCACCCATGGCGGCCGGAATGACCTGCCACCTGACGCCGAACCGGTCGGCGCACCAGCCGCACTGTTCCGCGGCGGGCACGGCGCTGAGGCGCTGCCAATAGTGGTCGATCTCGGCCTGGTCGATGCAGTTGACGGCCAGCGAGACGCCGCTGTTGAACGTGTAGTCGTGCGCGACGCCGGAGTCCATCGCCGCGAACCACTGCCCGAGCAATTGCACATCCGAGTACATGAGGGCCCCCGCCGTGGCCGGACCGGTCTGCTCGGGGTAGCGCGCCAGCGTGCCCACCTGACCGTCGAAGACATCGGCGTAGAACCTGATCGCCTCCTCGGCGCGGTTCTGCACCGGCGTGGTGAACAGCAGGCTCGGCGTCACGAACGGACGCGGCTCGCCGCCGGGATCGGTGAGCATCAATTGCCACCCGATGCCGAAGCGGTCGATGACCCAGCCGTAGCGCGGGCTGAAGTCGTAGTCACCGACCGGCATCTGCACCGTGCCGCCCTGCGCGAGAGCCTCCCACAGGGCGTCGAGGTGCTCACGGGCATCGGTGTCGAACCGCGGGTCGAAGTTCAGCATGAACGAGATCGACGGGTTCGGGCTGAATTCCGCACCGGCGTTCAAGGCGATCATGTGGTAGCCGGCGATTTCGATGTCGACGGTGAGCGCCTTGCCGGCGAATTCCCGCTGGAAGTCGGGCAGACCCTCGCTCGGGTAGTGGGTGACATCGATGATCCGGGCGTCGGGAAACACCGAGACGTAGAAGTTCGCGGCCTCCTCCGCCGTGTGGTCGAACCACAGGCAGGGCACGATCCGTTGCATCATGGCGGCGAGCCTACGCATCCGTGAGTCGGGGAATAAGGACCCGCCCGGTATTCACAGGTTGGCGTCGGCCATTCCTGCATGCGTCGGGGCCCGGGACGGTTGAACCGTCCCGGGCCCCGACGATCGGACGACGCTCAGGCCGCCGTGCGCTGGCGTCCCCGGCTGCGGCCACCGCGAGCACCGGCCGAGCGGGGCTCGACCTGGCGCCGCGGCGCGCCACCGGTTCGCGGGCCACCCCCACGCTGGGACGAGCGGCCGGGCGTCGGCTGCGGCGTCCCGCGGCGGGCGGCGGCTTGCGGGGCCTGGTCGGGAGCGATCGGCTCGGCCCGCTCACCGGCGAGCGCCAGCAACTGCGGGTCGCTCGCGTGGGTCGGCGTCGGATGGACGCCGATCTTCGCCGCCCGGGCGATGACCTGGAAGTCGCGGCGCTGTTCGGGGAGCACGAGGGTCACGACGTCGCCGTCGTGACCGGCGCGGGCGGTGCGTCCCGAGCGGTGCAGGTAGGCCTTGTGCTCGGCGGGCGGATCGACGTGCACCACGAGGCCGATCTCGTCGACGTGGATGCCGCGGGCCGCGATATCGGTGGCGACCATCACCCGTACGTCGCCATCGGAGAAGGCCTTGAGGCTCCGCTCGCGGGCGCCCTGGGCCAGGTTGCCGTGCAGTTCCACCGCGGGCACGCCGTCGGCGGTCAACTCCCGGGCGAGCTTGCGTGCCTGATGCTTGGTGCGGGTGAACAGCAGCCGACGGGAGGTCCCCCCGGCAAGCACCCGGATGATCTCGCGCTTCTCGGCGGCGTCACCGACCAGCAGCACGTGGTGGGTCATCGCGGTCACCGGTGACTGCTCGGAGTCGACGCTGTGCACCAGCGGACGATCGAGGAACCGGCGCACCAACTTGTCGACGCCGGCATCCAGGGTGGCCGAGAACAGCATCCGCTGACCGCCCGCGGGAGTGGCCGCGAGGATCCGGGTGACCCCGGGCAGGAATCCGAGGTCGGCCATGTGGTCGGCCTCGTCGAGCACGGTCACCACGACGTCGTCAAGCCGCAGGTGCCCCTGTGCCATGAGATCTTCGAGGCGACCGGGAGTGGCCACGACGATGTCGACGCCACGTCGCAGCGCCTGCACCTGACGGTGCTGACTGACCCCGCCGTAGATCGTCGTGACGCTCAGACCGGCGGCCTTGGCCAGCGGCTCGAAGGTGGCCAGGATCTGACCGGCCAGTTCACGGGTGGGGGCCAGCACGAGACCGCGGGGACGGCCGGGCTGGGTGCGCCCCGCCAGGTCGCGAGACACCGGCACGAGCCGTGCCAGCCGCGCGACCAGGGGAAGGGCGAAGGCGAGTGTCTTGCCGGAGCCGGTGCGGCCGCGGCCCAGCACGTCGCGCCCGCCGAGAGTGTCGGGGAGGGTGGCCGTCTGGATCGGGAAGGGGGAGGTGATGCCCTGCTGGGCCAACGTGGCGGCCAGCGGAGCGGGAACGCCCAGGGCGTCGAAGGACACGGGGGCAGAGTTCGAGTGCGACAAAGGAAGAACTGCTTTCAACGAGGTTCACCACGGTCCAAGTCCGCCAGCGGACGCGGCGGTGATGCTCAGCCAGCGCGGGGCGGAAAGTGGTGCGATGTCGGTCCGCGACGATCGCGGCCTGCGTCCAGTATCGCATGCCGGGCAACTGGCACCCGCCACCTCCAGCGTGTAGGCTGATCCGCAGGTCGTGTATCCCCCGGGGTACAGGCCGATGTCACGGGTCACACCGTGGACTTCGCAGTGATGGTGCACGATCTCAGACCGTTCCCCGTCGGCGGATCTCCATACTCTCCCCGATCGGAACGAAGACCACCATCGCAGTTCGCACAAGCTCTCCCCGCACCAGCCGAGTTCGACTCGCGCCCGGCCCCCACAGGCCGATCGGTGCCTCCTTTTCCCGCGTGACACCCACGGTGTCGCGGGACACCGCGTCCCCCTCGGGACGCCCCACAGCCCCACGCCCGATCCATCGGCGTGGTAACCAGGACCGCGAACTGTGGTCCGAGAACACGAAGGAAAGCGACATGGCCACAGGCACTGTCAAATGGTTCAACTCCGACAAGGGATTCGGCTTCATCGCCCCCGACGACGGCTCCGCCGATGTCTTCGCGCACTTCAGCGCGATTCAGGGCACCGGACGCCGTGACCTCACCGAGGGCCAGCAGGTCCAGTTCGACGTCGAGCGGGGCCCCAAGGGCCTTCAGGCCACGAACATCCGCGCTCTCTGACGCGCAAGTGTGGGGCGGGCCGAGCCGAGTGCTCGGACCCGCCCCACACTCGCGTCCGGACTCAGGACCTGCCCATCACGGCCGCCGTGGGGCAGCTGAAACTGCGGGACGCCGCCAGCCCGACCTCGTGCACGTAACGCACCACGATGCCGAGCGCAGCCGGCAGCGAGGGCTCCGAGTAGTCGACGTCGTGATCTCTGCAGTAGGCGCGCACCAGGGCCCGCGCCCGGTGGAGGTGGGGCCGGGGCATACTCGGGAACAGGTGATGTTCGATCTGGTAGTTGAGCCCGCCCATGAGCACGGTCATCCAGAATCCACCCGCGATGTTGCGTGACGTGAGCACCTGCTTGTCGAGGAAGCTCAGCCGCACATCGGCGGGAACCATCCGTCGGCCGATGTGGTTGGGCGAGAACGTGATGCCGAGGTAGGCGCCGAACACGGCCAACTGGACGCCGAGGAATGCGAACGCCATGCCGATGGGCATCAACCAGAACACCAGTCCGAGATACACCGCGAAGCGGACGCCCATCAGGGCCAGTTCCTGGCCACGGCCCTCGACCTTGCGACGTCCGAGCAGCGTGCCGAGCGAGGCGCGGTGCAGATCGATTCCGAGCAGCGGCAGCAGCGGGAAGAACAGCCACCCCTGGTGTCGGTTGATCCAACTGAGCGGCCCGGTGCGGGGCACATCCTCGGCCCGGTAGGCCAGCGCGCCGGGAAGGATGTCGGGGTCGTGGCCGACGCGATTGGGGTTGCCGTGATGGCGGGTGTGCTTGGTCATCCACCACGAGTAGCTCATGCCGACGAAGAAGCTCGCGACCACACGGCCGAGACGATCGTTGGCCGGGCCGGTGCGAAGCACCTGCCGGTGCGCCGCCTCATGACCGAGGAAGGCGAACTGGGTGAAGATCACGCCGAGCGCGCCGGCGATCAGCAGTTGGAACCACGACCCGCCGAGCAGCACCATGCCGGCGACAGCGCCGGAGAGGGCGAGCACCAGGCCCGTGCCGAGGGCCAGGTAGAACCAGGGCGTCCGGTCGTTGAGGCCCCTGTCGCGCACATCGTGCGCGAGTTCGGTGAAGCTTCGGGTCAGTTGGGCCACATCGGCCCGAGCCGCGCCACGTGGTCGGCGCGAAGGTAACAGGGTTGCTGGAATGGACATCGACTCCGCACTTCCACCCGAGCCTACAGAGGAACCCGGGTGGCGTCTCCAGAAACAGGTGCCCCCTATCCTACTCGATGCACCCAAGCCGGCGGGCCTGCGATGCCGGACGCGACCGGCACTGCGGAGGCCGCCGCCACGTGACGAGGCATCGAAGCGAATCAGGTGATCCGCCGGCCGAAGATGGCGGTCGCGAGAAGGTGCGCGAGGACGAGCACCCCGACGCACCACCCGAGTGCCACCCACACGGCGTCCCCCACCGGCTGCCGGGTGAGCAGGTCGCGCAGGGTGTCGACGACCGCGGTCATGGGCTGATGCTCGGCGAACCAACGCACGGGGCCGGGCATGGTTCGTGTCGGCACGAACGCGGAGCTGATGAACGGGAGGAAGATCAGGGGGTAGGAGAACGCGCTCGCACCGTCGAGCGTCTTGGCCGACAGTGCTGCCACGACGGCTAGCCAGGTGAGCGCGAGGGTCACCAGCACGAGGATGCCCGTCACCGCGAGCCATGCCAGCGGCCCGGCGTCCGAGCGGAAGCCCATCGCCACGGCCGTCAGCACGACCACCAGGAGCGACACCAGGTTGGCGGCCAGCGAGGTGAGCACATGCGCCCACAGCACCGACGATCGAGCGATCGGCATGGAGCGGAACCTCCCGACGATGCCGTTCTGCAGATCGAGGAACAACCGGTAGGCCGTGTACGAGATCCCGGTGGCGATCGTGATCAGCAGGATGCCGGGCAGCAGGTAGGTGACGTAGGACGCGCTGCCGGTGGTGATCGCGCCTCCGAGGACGTAGACGAACAACAACATCATGCCGATCGGGGTGACAACCGTGGTGAGGATCGTGTCGAGGCTGCGGGTCACGTGCTTGAGCGACCGTCCGGTGAGGACGAGCGTGTCGGCGAGGCCATGGCCGCGCATGTCACTGCCCCTCGCCCGTGTCCGCCGCCGGCTGTCCGTCGCCGGCGGCCGTGCCGCCCTCGCCGATCAGTGCGAGGAAGACGTCCTCGAGGCTCGGCTGCTTCTCGACGTATTCAACGGTCGCGGGCGGCAGCAAGCGCTTGAGATCGTCGAGAGTCCCGTGCACGACGATCCGGCCCTGATGCAGGATCGCGATGCTGTCGGCCAGGTGTTCCACCTCGTCCAGATACTGGGTCGTGAGCAGCACCGTGGTGCCCCGCTTCGCGAGGTCGCGGACAGTACGCCACACCTCGAGGCGCCCCTGGGGATCGAGCCCGGTCGTCGGCTCGTCGAGGAGAATCACCGGAGGCGTCCCGACGAGGCTCATCGCGATGTCGAGACGGCGGCGCATGCCGCCGGAGTACGTCGACACCCGGCGCGGGGCGGCCTCGGCCAGGCCGACGCGCCGCAGCAGGCCGTCGGCGACACCGAGAGGGTCGTCGAGGTGCCTCAGCCTGGCGACGAGCACGACGTTTTCCCGCCCGGTGAGCAGGTCGTCGACGGCCGCGAACTGGCCGGTGAGACTGATCGAGCCACGCACCTGGTGGGCCTGGGTCGAGACATCGAACCCGTTGACGGTCACGACGCCGGCGTCGGCGGGGAGCAGCGTGGCGAGGATCCTCACCACGGTCGTTTTCCCGGCCCCGTTCGAGCCGAGCAGGGCGAACACGCTGCCCCGCCGCACCTCGAAGTCGACTCCCGTGAGCACTCGCACGCTCCCGTAGGACTTCCGCAGGCCCCGCACCCGCACCGCCGTGTCGGCGGTCATGACCGGTTCTCGCGTTCCGCGTCCTCGACCGCCCGCACGAGCCGGGCGCGCTCCTTGTCGATCCACTGCCTGCCCGTGTACGCCTGAGCAAAAGTCTCGGCGAACTCGACGGGGTCGTCACCGACGACGTCGCCCACCGGCGTCGCGTCGGCCGCTGCGCGCTCCCACAGGTCGACGAGGTCGCCCGTCATCATCACGATGGTGGCGCCGTCGGTGACTCCCCCGTAGTAGGTGAGGTAACGCTGCAGGGCCTTCGCGACGGCGCGGTAGGGCTCGGGCAGGTCCTCGATCCGAGCCCGCTGCTGCCTGAACCGCCTCTTCTGGTCACGGGAACCCAACAGGGTCTCGATCCATCCGGTCATGGTCACTCCTCGGGGTGGTGTATGCGTTCGATGCGTTCGGCGAGCACGCTCCAGGTGGTCCAGAACTCCTCGAGGTGCTCGCGTCCGGAGGAATTGATCGAATAGACCTTGCGCGGCGGGCCCTTCTCTGACGGGACCCTCGTCACGTCGACGAAGCCCCGCTGCTCGACGCGCACCAGCACCGCATAGACCGTGCCCTCGGCGAGGTCGGTGAAGCCCTCCTCGCGCAGTCGGGCCGTGATCTCGTAGCCGTAAGCGGGACGGGCGGCGACGAGCGCGAGCACGATTCCCTCGAGTGCGCCCTTGAGCAACTCGGTCATCTGATTGGCCATCGACCATCTCCAGCTATGTAGCGTTACTGATTACCGGTAGACAGTAACACTGACTACCGGTACTGAGCAACGCTGAATAGCGGGCGGACCGGACGCCCCGGCGACGGGCGACACTCGGATCGCCGGGTGGGTGCATCCACGGGAACGGGGGCACCGCTGCCGTGGGACAAGTCGCCACAAGCACCTCGACCGTGCACTCGCGCCACCGCGGGGGTCTCGGCGCCCAGCGGTGCGGGGCGGGCGTCCCCTCCGGGGTGATCCTTCTCGGCGGCGGGGCTCACCCGCCCGAGCCGACGCGTGCGCCCCGCCGGGCCCCGGCCGATCTTCCGGGCTCCTCGCCGATGTCGTCGTGACCGAACCGCCCCCACCCGACCCGGGTGAAAGACTCCGTCCGGTATTCCTCGACGATCCCGGCGTCGCCGCGGCGGGATCCCGGCGCGGGACGGATCAGCGCCGAGCCCGGCGCGCCTCGAGGCGAAGGTCGACGACAAGTTCGGCGCAGAAGCCGACCAGGGTGAGGCCCGCGCAGGTGAGCACGACGGTGGTGTCGCCGACGTGGGCGGCGATCAGGAGTCCACCGATGACCAGCACCGAGACCACCAGGGCGAACAGCTTCCAGTCGTCGCCGATGAGGAACTCGACCCAGAAGTGGGCGAAGTCCTTCAGGAGGCGGGTCAGCACGCTCATGACAGAACCTCCGTCGCGGACGCGACGTCGAGGGTGACGCCGACGGGAGCGGGGCGCAGCACGCGGATCATCACGCGGCTCGCGACGAACCAGGCGACGAGGAGGACGAGGATCGACCAGTCCGCCCCCGGCCACGCGACACTGGCGTGTCCGGCCCGCAGCACCCCCAGCCCTTCGAAGGCCCAGAAGCTGCCGAATGCCGCGAGCATCAGCCCGACGCCGTACTTGAGGGTGTTCTCGGGGATCATCGCCAGCGGCCGCCGGGCGATCACCGCGATCACGATGACGGTGACGACCGCCGCCAGGGCGGCCAGCGACGCCGACGGGATGCGGTGCGCGTTGAGCCCGAAGGTGAGCACGATGAACACCACCTCCATGCCCTCGAGGAACACCGATTTGAGACTCACCATGAACCCGAACATGTCGAACGGTTGGCGTTCGCCGGCGGCCCGGGCGGCCGCCAACTGCCGGGCGAAGATCTCGTCCTCGTCGTGCAACGACTTGCGCCCGCTCGACCGGTAAACCGCCTTGCGGATCCACTGCAGCCCGAACGCGAGCAGCAGTCCGCCGATCACGAACTGCAGCGCGCTGATCGGCAGCCAGTGGACGAGGGCGTATCCGCCGATCGAGGTGACGGCGGCCAGACCGACCAGGGCGGCGGCGACCCCGAGCAGCGTCGAGCGCCACCCCCGGGTGATGCCCATGGCCAAGCACGACCGTGGTCGCCTCGACGGTCTCGACGATGCACGCGATGTAGACCGCTGCGAGCAGGGCCCATAGCGTCGTGTTCATGCGGTGGATTCCTCTCTGGCGACGGCATGGCGTCGGTGCCGCGCCCCGGTCGGGGCGATCCGTTCAGGGGGTCGGACGACCCGGGCTCGCTCGTGGCGTGACAACCCGACGGGTCGAGGACGACGCCGACGCTACTGCCACGGGGGTGCGCCTGACGATCGTGCACCCCGGCGAGGTGCCCTTCGCCGAGGTCCACCAGGTGGTCGTAGCCGCGTCCGCGGTAGGCGACGTCGACGACCTGACCTGTGGCGATGGCGCGCGGATCGGCGTCGGCGGTGAGCGAGGCCGCGTCGGGACGCACGAGCAGGGTCACCGTCGCACCACCGACGATCGTATCCATCGGCCGGGCCCGGAGTTCGCCGCGACGCAGCCTGACCGTCACCCACTCGGCGCCCGGCAGAAGCCGAGGAGCACGCGACGGCGTCGAGGCTGCCGCTCGACACCGGTGAACCGGGCCACGAACGCCGACGCCGGCCGGTGGTAGATGGTCTCCGGCGTATCGAGCTGCGCGAGCCTGCCGTGGTCGAGGACGCCGATGCGGTCGGCGAGGGCGAAGGCCTCGCTCTGGTCGTGGGTGATGTAGACGGCCGTGGCCCGGTGCGCCCGGGTCACCGTCGAGATCTGCACCCGGAGACGTTCGCGCAGGTGCGCGTCGAGGTTGCTCAACGGCTCGTCGAACAGCAGCAGTCGCGGCCGCGCGACGACCGCACGGGCGAGTGCCACCCGCT
Organism: uncultured Actinomycetota bacterium; assembly: GCA_963798885.1. Classification (GTDB taxonomy): domain Bacteria; phylum Actinomycetota; class Actinomycetes; order Propionibacteriales; family Propionibacteriaceae; genus JAJYQH01. Next base: position 31,082 of record CAWCUX010000017.1, read on the forward strand.
GCTGTTCACCGCCCGACAACTCGTTGGGATGCCGGTCGACCTTGTGCGCGAGGCCTACCTGATCGAGCGCCCACGGGGCTCGGCGCCGCTTCTCGTCGCGGTGCAGGCTGCGCCGACGCAGCGCGAAGGCCACATTCTGGGCGGCGGTGAGGTGGGGCCACAGGGCGTAGTCCTGGAAAACCATCGCCAGGTCACGGCGTTCGGCCGGAACGAACGTGCGTTCGTCGTTCACGGTGGTGCCCGACAGAGACACGCGACCCGGCGGTGAGCCGTTCGATGCCCGCGAGGCACCGCAGCAGGGTCGACTTGCCAGACCCCGACGGGCCCAGGAGCACGAGGAACTCACCGGGCACCACGTCGAAGGAGACGCCGTCGAGCGCGGCCAGATGCCCGTAGGCGCGCCTCGCGTCCCGCACCCGGATTCCGTGGCCGGCCGGAGAGGAGTCCGCGCTCGTGGGTGCGCGAGTGGTTGAGGACTGTGGTCACCGTGCTTCTCCTATCCGTTTCCATCCCGCGGGGCGCGAGCAGTCGCCAGCCGAGCCAGGTCATGCCCATGACGGCGAGCACCAGCCCGATCGAGACCACCTCCATCGCCGTGCCGCCGCCGAGGTCGTAGGCGGCGAGCGCCTTGGTGATGCCGACCGACACCGGGCGGGTTGCCGGGCGGGTAGAGCAGTTGGCTGACCGGCAACTCCAGCAGGGTCGCGCTGAAGCTGAGCAGCCAGGCGTTGATGATCGGCCGAGCGAGCAGCGGCAGGGACGACGAGAGCCAGGCCCGGCACGCGCCGGCCGTGCACCCGCGCCGCCTGTGCCATCGACGACTGCAACTGGGACACGCTGCCGACCAGCACCCGGGCGGTCGACGGCAGGGCGGTGGCGATGTAGCCGAGCAGGAGCAGCAGCGACGTGCCGTAGATGTGGATGCCGAGCCGATTCATGATCGGCAGGTTGTAGGTGAAGATGTAGCCGGCGGCGAACACGATGCCCGGCAGCGCCACGGCGGTGAGCAGCATGAGGTCGAGGATCCGCCCCGACAGGCGGTTGCCGGTGCCGCTGAGGGCCTTCGCGCAGACCAGCCCCAGGCCGACAGCGAGGAACGCGGTGACGAGGGCCATCTCGGCCGAGAAGGCGAGCGGCCCGTGCAGGGCGGGCGACTCGAGCACCCGCCGGTAGTTGTCGAGGGTGAGCGTGGGCGAGGCCGACAGCGTCCCCATGCCGACGAACAGGCTGGCAGCCAGCGCGCCCAGCAACGGTACCCCGACCCCGACGGCGCCCGACGACCGCGGCACCACCCAACGCCAGAACCGCGGCAGGGCGGCAAATGCCGACGTCGTACCTGCCGCGTGCGCCCGCCCAGCACCTGATAGGCGCGCCCGCGGATGGCCAGGTTCTGGGCGATGATCGCCAGGCCGGCCAGCGCCAGCAGCACCCAACCGATGGCCGCCGCGACCGGGAAGTCGACGGGAAACGCGTCGATCGCCGTGTAGAGGGTGTAGGTGAGCACCGGGAAATGCGCGTCGTGCGCCAGAGTGTCGGCGACACCGAAGTCGCTGACGCTCTCGGCGAAGACGATCGCGAACGCCGACCAGAAGGCCGGGGCGAGCAGGGATGCCGAGATCCGCAGGCCGGTGGCCGGGCTGCCGCCGTGCACGCGGGCGGCGTCCTCGAACTCGTCGCCGAGACCTCGCAGCGCACCCGCGATCGCGAGGTAGGCGAACGGCAGGCCCTTGACGCCGAGAACCACGGTCACCCCGAGCGGGCCGTAGAAGTGGTGCCGCAGCCACGCCGAGTGGTACCCGAGCACGTCGAGGACGCCGGCGGGTTCGAGCAACCGCTCCCAGCCGAGCGCGATGAGGTACGAGGGTGCCAGCATCAGCGAGAACATCATCGCCGACCACACGCGGCGTCCGGGAAGATCCGTGCGCTGCTCGAGCCAGGCCATCGCCGCGCCCACGACGACCGCCCCGGCACCCGCGCCGAGGGCGACGCCCACCGAGTTGCCCAGGGCGGGCAGCAGGCTCGGTGAGAGCACCTGGGCGAAGGCGTGGAGGGTGAACCACTGCCGCCCCTGCCCCAGCAGCCGCGGGCTGACCGCGATCACCAGGAACATCGCGATGGGCAGCACCAGAATGGCCACGAGCAGCGCCCACACGGCGGACGCCGGGCCGAGGCGGAGCAGACTCCGCCACGACCCGGTCCGCAGGCGGAGCCGCCCGACGACCGCCTCAACCACGAGAGCGAACTCGTCACTGCTTGATCGCCTGGTCGAACCAGGAGTTGATCTCGCCCTCCTTGGGCCCCCAGAAATACGGGTCGATCCGCTGGTTGTCGGGCAGGGCCCCGAGGTTGGAATTGGCCTGGACGCCCTGGACGATCGGCCAGAAGTTCGAGTCACCCTGCGCGTCGGCCGACAGCATGACCTTCTGCCCCGCCGGGCTCAGCACGTAGTCGACGAACTGCTGGGCCTCCTTCATCGCCTGCGGCGAGTTGGCCTTGTCGATTCCGACGACACCCGGAAGCAGGGTGGCCCTGGGCAGGTAGATCGCCTTCGGCTGGAACTGCGGCGGTCCGCTTCGCCTTGAGCAGTTCACCGGCGACGGCGCTGGACTGGATCAGCCCGTAGTTGATCTGCCCGGTCTCCAGCGCGTGCAGGGTGTCGCCGTTGGTCGCGAACACCTTCAACCCGTTGGCCTTGAGCTTCGAGAAGTAGGCCTTGCCGGCCGCCTCGCCGTTGCTCTGGCCCCCGAGCAGGTTCATCATCCCCGCGACGAACGGGTACGTGGGGCCCGACTGTGCCGGGTCGTTCATGCCGACCTGCCCCTGGTAGGCGGACCCGAGCAGGTCCTGCCACGACGACGGCACCGTGCTGGTTCGGGCCGCGTTGTAGATGATGCCCGGCATGACGGTCGTGCTGACCGACACATACGAGTGGTCGCCGGGCTGCAGTTTCGCGTCCCGCGGGCGTGAACGTCGCGTGCGGGGTGTCATCGGCGAGCATGCCCTGCTGGTCGAGTGCGGCGAAGGCGGTGTCCCCGTCGACCCACAGCACGTTCCACGACGGGTTGTTCTTCTCCGCGGCGACCCGGGTGAGCAGCGGGCCGGTCGAATCATCGACCAGCTTGACGGGGATGCCGGTGGCGTTCTGGAACGCCTTGGTGACCGCCGAGTCGTAGCCCTGGGCGGAGTAGACGACGAGGGGCACGGTGGACCCGGCAGCGGACGACGAGCCGCCGGCGGCCGGTGGGGCCACACTGCTCGCCTGCGACGCCGCGCTCGGCACCGTGGTCGAGGCCGCGCTCGGGGTGCTGCACGCGGCGACGAGAGGAATGAGTCCGATCAGGCCGACCGCGATGATCGATCGGCGGTTGATGCGTCCGGTCAGGGACATTGATGCCCTCCTAGGCATGGGCCGGATGGTGTCAAGGCTGCTGGTCCCAACAGCCGATTCGACCCTTGCAGCCTCAGGGGACGAGGAGGCAACGAGCCGTTGACCAGCGCGTGAACTGCTTCCGTCGCCCACGTGACCCGTCGCCACGAGGCCGCCGCGCGCGGCGCCGCGACGGCGTCCCTACGCGTCGGGGACGACGGCGTCGGCAAGAATGGGGCCTATGACCACTCTGGCTCCCACCCTCCCCCTGTCCGGCGGCACGACCATCCCGGCGATCGGCGCTGGCACCTGGCCCCTCAACGACCGGGAGGTCACCGCGATGTGCCTCACCGCCTTCGAGGTGGGCTACCGGCTCATCGACACGGCCGAGAACTACGGCAACGAGACCGGGGTCGGCAAGGCGGTCCGCGAGTCGGGGTTGGCGCGGAGCGAGATCTTCGTCACCACCAAGATCAACCGCCGGTGGCATTCCGACGCCGTCGCCGGCGTCGAGGGCAATCTCGTGCGGCTCGGACTCGATTACGCCGACCTCGTGCTCATCCACTGGCCGAACCCCGACCAGGACCTCTACGTCCGCGCCTGGGAGGGCTTGATCACCGCCCGCGAGCGCGGCCTCGTCGGGGCGATCGGCACATCCAACTTCAAGCCCGCGCACATCGACCGGCTCATCGCGGCCACCGGCGTCGCCCCCGAGGTCAACCAGATCCAGTGCAACCCGTTCACCGACCGGGCCGAGGAACGCGCCTACCACGCGGCACGCGGAATCGTCACCGAGTCGTGGGCCCCGCTGGCCGCCGGCAACGGACTGCTGGGACACCCGGTGGTCGAACTGCTCGCCGCGGCGCACGGTGTCACCCCGGCGCAGGCCGTGCTCGCATGGCACATCCAGCAGGGCCTGCTGCCGATCCCGAAGTCGTCGAACCGGGCACGTCTCGAGGAGAACTTCGCGGCGCTCGGCGTCCGGCTCGACGCCGATGAGATCTCGGCGCTGTCGCAACTGACCAACCCCGACTACGAACTCGCCGACTCCGACACGTTCGGCCACTGAGTCGCCGGCGGCCGGTCGACGCGCCCCCGGCTCAGCCGACAGCCCACCCGTGGGCGCCCACCGGCACCGGCCCGTGGACGCCGGGCAGTTCGGCATCCACGTCGGCGAGGTTGAGTGCGAGGGTCATCCGGTCGGCCCCGGCCACCAGGTCGATGGCGATGGTGTCGTTGGTGACGTCACGGACGCCGAGCGTCGCCGATACCAGCCACGGGTGGGTGCGGCGCAGATGGACCAGGTGCTGGTGCAGGCCAAGGATGTCCGCTCCCAGGGATACGAGGCCCGACGGGTCGGCGGGGAACGGCGGGCGCACGGCGGCGTCGCCGCTCGGCCCATCGGTCTTCTCGCCGGTGAAGCCCTGCTCGTCACCGGCGTAGATCGCGGGAACGCCCGGCACCAGCAGCAGGAGTGCGACCGCGAGCGCCACGTGCCGAGGGTCGGTGAGTCGGGTGGCGATCCGGGTCGTGTCGTGGTTGCCGACGAACACGAACGGACGGAATGCCTCGGCGAAGGCCGCGTGCCGGCTCAGCGTCCACGCGAGTTCGTGGAAGTTGTGGTCGTTCAGCGAGCTCCAGATCGCCTTCCACAGCTCGTACTGGGTGATCGAGTCGACACCCGAACGGGCGGCGAAATCGGCGTAGTCGCCGTGAATCACCTCGGCCAGGATCCAACAGTCCGGATGGGTGGCCCGCACCCGTTGGAGGATCGGACGCCAGGCGTCGGGTCCGGGCGCGTAGGCCGCGTCCAACCGCCACCCGTCGATTCCCCGGTCGAGCCAGTGCGTCATGACCCGCACGACGTAGTCCTGCACGGGCGGGTGGGAGAGATCGAGCTCGACGAGATCGAGGTTGCCCTCGAAACCACGGGGATAGCCGTCGACCCAGCGGATCCATGCCCCGGGCTCCGAGCCCGGCCCCTCGGCGACCGCTCGGCGAACGATCGGATGCTCGTGTGACACGTGGTTGAACACGCCGTCGAGCAACAACCGGACGCCACGCCGGCGCGCCTGTCGAACCAGGTCGTCGAAGTCGGCGTCGTCCCCGAGCCGCGGGTCGATCCGGAAGTGGTCGAGGGTGTCGTAGCCGTGCGTTCGCGACGCGAAGATCGGCGCCATCAGCATCCCGTTGGCGCCGAGGTCGATCACGTAGTCGAGCCAGCCCACCAACCTGCCCAGCCGATGCTCCACATGGTCGACGGCCGTGCTCTCGGCGTCGACGAAGCGCAACGGGTAGCAGTGCCACCAGATCACCGAGTCTGCCCACGTCATGCTCCACCCTCCCACATCGCCCGCGGCGCCCCCACCCCGTGACGCCGCGTCCAGGGGCCTTGAGCCGGCGTCGCATCCGCCCCACCCGCCCCGCACTCGGGCGGCTCTCGCGCCCCCGAGTCGCGCACCCCACGTCCCGGAACCGGCGTCCCGGGGGCGCCTCCTGAGGGCGCCTCCTGAGCCAGTGCCCGGGGGCCGCGTCCCGGGGGCGCCGTCCCGAGGGCGCCTCCTGAGGGCGCCTCCTGGGCCAGTGCCCGGGGGCGGCGTCGCGAGGGCGCCTCCTGAGGCCGGCTCCCGGGTGCGGCTCCTGGGAGCGGCTCCCGGGTGCGGCGCTCACGACGGGGTTGGTGTTGCCGCACACCAGTTCCCAGGGCTGGCGTTCACGACGAGGGCTGGCGTTTCCACCGCGCGGCGACCCCGGCGTCTGTGGGTCCCGCGCACCAGTTCCCCCAGGGCTGGCGTTCACCACGAGGGCTGGCGTTTCCCGCGCCAGTTCGCCAGGGGCTGGCGTTCGCGACGAGGGCTGGCGCTTCCCGCGCCAGTTCGCCAGGGGCTGGCGTTCGCGACGAGGGCTGGCGTTCACAACACCACAATGACAGCGAACGCCAGCCCCACTGACGCGAACGCCAGCACAACCGCAGCAAACGCCAGCACCCCTCGGACGCCGGCACCCACCAGCCGAGCACCCAAGCGTGAGCGGGTCACTTGGTCAGAAGCGTCCCGGAGTGTCCAGAGACTCCGGACTTGCCGGGATGGTTCCGTCGGACGGGCGACTCCGGGTGGTGAGCCTCGGCACCACCAACAGCTCCACACCAGCAACAGCTCCACACAACCAGTACGTCGAGGCAGCAGACGCCGCGCAGAGAGAGTCCACACCACCTGTCGCTGACACCACCAGTACGTCGAGGCAGCAGACGCCGCGCAGAGAGAGTCCACACCACGAACAGCTTTCGGCAGGCGGCGCGGGACTGACACCTTCTGCACCACCCGCGGATCTGCACTCCCAGGGGTCCGCACCCGTGGCGTCCGCCCCAGACGCCACGGGGATGGGGCAACAGAGTCGTCATCATGAGCGTCCGGAGCACCGGGCCCGCGGCCGGCGGTCTCCCGCGGGGCCAGTCTCCCTCGCCGATCAGCGTCGCCACCCGGGGTCAGTCTCCCGCGGGGGCGAGTCTCCCACGGCGGTCAGCGTTCCCCGTGGCCGGCAGTCTCCTGCGCCGGTCAGCGTTCCCCGGCGGTCAGCGTTGCGCCGGGGGTCAGCGTCCTTGCAGTCGCTCCAGCACGTCGGGCCCGCCCGCACGCAACACGACGTCAGGGTCGCCGACGACGATCAGTCGGTCGGTGGCCCTGGACAGGCCTACGTAGAGGCGTTCGCGGCTGCGATCCCGGGTGCCTTCCTCGTTGAGGCAGAGGACGACCGCGCGGCGCTCCATGCCCTTGAACCCGAGCACGTGGCTGTAGAACACGTCGTCGTTCGACCAGAAGTCGTTCCAGTAGGCGTCGAACCCCAGCGATTCCTGCCGCTCCGCCTGCACCGGATGCCGCTCCCCCACCGTGAGCAGGGCGATGTCGCGCGGCTGCCAGCCCTCGTCGAGGAGCCGGTCGACCTGGTCATCGGCGACCCCGAGGGCGTCGCGAGTGGGCACAGCGATGAACTCGACCGCGGGGCCCTCTCCCCCGCGCAGCACCATGGACGCCGGCGCGAGCGGGACGAAGCTCTCGGCGATCTGCACCGTGTTTCGCAGGTTGTGATCGAGCACGAGCGGGACGAGGGCGATCGGCGGGCGGCCGAATCGGGCGAACACGCGCTGCCGCTCGTCGCTGTAGGCGAAGATGCCGCCGAGGGATTCGTCCCGCAACGCCCGGACGAGCGGCGTCCACCAGTCGTCGGCGAAGTCCTGCGCCTCGTCGACGACGATGGCGTCGAACCGCTCGGCGTCGGACAGGTCGCGGGCGCGTTCGGCCATCAGCACGGGCAGCCGATACTCCCAGAACTCCGAGTCGTTGCGCGACGCGGTGATCCCGATCCCCCAGCTGCGGGCGAGATCCTCGAAGTTGCCCACGAACGCCGGACGTTTGGCCGTCGAGCCGGTCATCAGCTGCCGACGCAGGTGGGAGGCCAATCCGTAGCTGTAGCAGACCACTGCGACGCGCTGTCGGACGCCGGTGACCCTGCCGCTCGCGAGGTCTGCGGCCTGCCGGATCGCGAGTACGGTCTTGCCGCTGCCCGCTCCGCCCCGGATCTCGATGCGGTTGAGCAGCCGGGTGACGCGCAGGAGCTGGGCCTGCTCCATGGTCAGCCGGTCGGCCAGCGTGGCCCGGTCGTCGGCGATCGCGGTGGGATCGCGGGGTGGCAGGTTGCGCCCAACCAGAATCTCGCGGATCAGGTCGATGTCGTCGCGCGTCGGCGGGCGGGCGTCCGAGCGGTGCCACGAGGTGGTGTCCCAGATGCGTCGGCCGAGGGCCTCGAGATCGTTGGCGCCGCTGACCTGCCAGCGCGGGCAGTCGGGCGTCGCGAAGTCGGGGTCGAGTTCGGTGTGCGCGAGCACCACGTGGTGGCTCCACCGGACTCGGCCCCGGGACCCCCACCGCGGGTCGTTCTCGACGTAGTGGCGGCACGCGTAGGTGCCGTCACGTGCCTGGTCGACCGGGTGGATCTGCTCTGCGTGCCCGTGCCGTTGGATCATCCAGCGTCCGTCGGGTTCGACCCACACGTGGCTGCCCTTGACCTCGACGACCACGATGCCCGAATCGGGCATCAGTGCGACGATGTCGGCCTCGTGGTCCTTGCTCGTGTCGGAGAGCCGATGATTGGCCAACAGCACGCAGGCATCGTCGAGTTGATGCATCAGGCGCTGCCAGACCTCGCGTTCGGACGCCGTCTGGAACGCCGGCTGGTCGGGAATCGACGTGGCCACCTGTCCCCCTGCCCCGGTGATGCCGACACCTGCCCTCACGGGCCACTGGTGCCAGCGTGCCATGGCGGGGGGAGCGATGCGGGAGGACGCCCCGGGCCACCCGGGAATCCCCCAAGACATGCGCCACCTGCCACACCCGGCACGTCGGAGGGTGGGTGTGGCAGGTGGGGTGCATTTCGCAGCGCCTCGGGTGGACCACCGCGCGCACACGCTCGCCCCTACCCGGGCCGCACTCCGCCGGACGGCCCACCGGCCGGCCGGTTGAGGACGCCCCGCCGGCCGGCAGGTTGAGGACGCCCCGTCAGCCGGCTGCTTGGGAACGCCTCATTCGGCAGCTACTTCCCGATCCCCGCGGTGAGGCCGCTCAGCAGCTGACGGCGTCCGACGACGTACAGCAGCAGGATGGGCACAGTGCTGATGATGACCGCGGCCAGCACTGCGGGGATGTTGACCTGGTATTCGCCCTGGAACGCCCACAACGCCAGCGGCATCACCCGACGGTCGGGGCTCTGGGTGAGGATGAGCGGGAAGAGGAACCCGTTCCACACGTTGAGCCCGTTGTAGATGGCCACCGTCACGAGCGCCGGACTCGTGAGCGGGAACGCGAGCCGCCACATGATCTGCCAGTCGGTCAGCCCGTCGAGGCGCATCGATTCGAACAGCTCGTTGGGCACGTCCCGCAGGAAGTTCTGCAGAATGAGCACCGACAGAGGCATCCCGAAGGCCACGGACGGCAGGATGATCGCGAGGAGACTGTCGTACAGCGAGATCTTCGTGATGATCAGGTAGATCGGAATGATCGTCGCCTGGATCGGGATGGCCAGCCCCAGGAGGAACAGGCTGTTCGCGATGTTGAGGAAGGTCCCGCGTCCGCGCACGATCCCGTAGGCCGCCATGAACGACAGAAACACGATCGGGATGTCGGCGCCGACGGTGACGATCACCGAGTTGAGGAAGTACAGCCCGATGTGGTTCGCGAACACTTCCTTGTACGGCGTGACGTCGGGCGGGAGCGGCAGAGCGAGCGGATTCGAGGTGAAGTACGCCCCCTGCGCCTTCAGGGACGTGACGACCACGTAGTAGATGGGGACCGCCACGACGAGGAACCAGAACCATCCCAGCACGCCCCCGATCCAGTTGGCAGACCGGGCACGGCGGCGAAGCCGGTGTCGACCAGTGGAACCGCCGCCGCCAATACCGGTGATCGCGATATCGCCGACCCTTGATTGACCGACAGTCACATTCCCTCCAACTGGCTAGCGGTGCGATCGCGACCGCCCAGACGCTGGATCCCGATGGCCAACCCGAGCCCGAGCACCACCAGGAAGACTGCGATCGCGCTGGCCGCACCCATCTGGTTGGCCTGGAAGCCTCGGATGTACATGTCGAGGGCCAGGATCCGAGTGGCATTGCCGGGACCACCACCCGTCATGACGAAGATCAGGTCGAAGTAGGTGAGCGACCCGACCAGCATGAGGGTTGACGACGTGATGATCGTGTACCGCAACTGCGGCAACGTGATGTCGAGGAACATGCGGACCCTGCCGGCCCCGTCGATCTCCGCCGCCTCGTACAGGGCCTTGGGGATCTGGCGCACCGCACCTTGGTACAGCAGGGTGTGGAACGGGATGAACTGCCACGCGATCACCGCGAGGATCACCGGGAAGGCCAACTGGACTCCGAGCCAGTCCTGGTTGAGGAACCCGAGGTGTAGTCCGGCCCCCAGCCCGAAGTTCGGGTCGAGCAGGGCCCGGAAGCAGATCGCGATGGCCGTGGAACTCAGCAGCAGCGGCAGGAAGAAGATGACCGCCAGGAGTTCCCGGTAGCGCTGGTGCCCCGCGACGAAGGTGCCGAGAAGCATGCTCAGTGGCGTCTGGATCAGCCACGTGAACAGCATCGTCAACAGCGTGAGGTACAGCGCGTGCCAGGTCTGACTGTCCTGCAGCACCCGGGTCCAGCTACCCAATCCGTTGTAGCGGATCGCTCCGATGCCGTCCCACCGCGTGAAACTCAAGAAGAGGACACCGATGAGCGGCACGACAGCGAACGCCAGGAAGAAGACGAGCCCGGGGACGACCAGCAACCACAGCGGAGTATCGCGGGACCGCGGCCCCTTGGTCTCCTGCGCCATCTCAACTGCCGATCGTGGCATTCATGTTCGACGCGAACTGGTCGGGGCCGATCTGCTTGCTGAACAGCTGGGAGATGTTGTTCAGCAGCGCCGAGGCCTGAGACGCGCTGAGTGCTTGGTCCCACGACTGCTGGAAGTTCGGCGCGTTCGTGATCAGGTCGAAGATGAAGCTCAGGAAGTCCTTGTCGGGCGAGGAGGCGATCTTGGCCTTGGCCGCCTTGACGACAGGCACGCCACCGCTGTCGATGAACGCGTTGATCGTGGCGTCGGTGAACATGCCGTCCTTCAGCCACGACTTGGCGACGTCCTGTTCGGAGGTCGACGACTTCGCCGAGATCGACCAGTAGTTGGCGGGGTTGCCGGCGACGTTCTTCGGATCACCCTTGCCACCGGTCACCGCGGGGAACGGGCCGAACGTGAGGTCGGACTTGACGAAGTTGGGCTCGGCGGCCTTCATCGCACCGTAGGCCCACCCACCGTGCAGCAGCATCGCGGCCTTGTTCGTGTAGAGCAGGGCGATGTCGGCGTTGCTGTCGGCGGTGATCGTGTTGAAGCCCTTGATGAACCCGTTGGCGTCGATCAGCTGCTGGACCATCTGGTAGGCCTTCATCGCCGAGGGATCACCCCAGGCGCCCGACTTGCCGGCGAAGATGTTGTTGAAGACGTCGGGCCCACCGATCCGGTCGAACAGGTACTCGAGCCACATCATCGAGGTCCACTTGGATCCACCGCCCAGCGAGAAGGGAGCGATGCCCTTGCTGTTGAACTTGTCGACCAGGGTCATCACGTCGTCCCACGTCTGCGGAGGATTGACGCCCACCTGATCGAACAACTTCTTGTTGTAGTACATGACGACGGGCTGGGTGTTGTTCGTCGGGACCGCGTAGATCTTGCCGCCAAAGGTGCCTGAAGCCCACGTGGAGTCGACGAAGGTGTCCTTCCACGACGTGTTGGAGTTGACCCAGTCGGTGAGTTCCATCACCTGGCCGGCGTCGGCGTAGCCCTTGAGAATGCCACCGCCCCAGCCGTAGATGAGGGTCGGGGCCTGGCCCGCCCCGACAGCGGTGCGGATCTTCTGCTTGTAGGCGTCGTTCTGGAAGAACGTGACGCTGACGGTGCCTTCACCCATCTTGTTGAAGGCATCGACGGAGTTCTGCAGGATCCCCTGATTCGGCTGGCCCGACAGGCCCCACATGCTGGCCGACCCGGCGCCGCCCGAGGCCGAGCCGCTGGACGACGGACCCGAGGTGCCGCACGCGCTGAGGGCGCCGACGGCGGTGACCCCCAGACCGGCTGCGATGAGGCTTCGGCGAGAGATTTTCGCTGACATGGTCCACACTCCTTGTGATCGACTCCCACACCCTTGGGAGAGACGGTGCGCCTGACCTCGACGCAACTTGTTTGGGGATGCTATTAAACAAATGGTTCACCGAGGAGGAACAGATTACGGGCAGGTCGGCTCACCGGACGGCTCTCGGCGTGACCGGCGATGTGAGGTGGGCATGGGGTGCGCTCCGCATGCCGACGAGGGCCGCGGGACAAGTGCGTGTCTGACATAGGGTGAGGTTGGGACTCGCAACTGCAGGTGCGACCGCATCACGCCTGCCGAACGACGAGAGGACGCCACATGCGCGTGCTGGTCACCGGATCCGCCGACGGCCTCGGCCGTCTGTCGGCCGCGACCCTGCTCGACGCCGGCCACGATGTCGTCGTGCATGTCCGCGGCCGGCAGCGACTGGACGCCGTGCACGATCTACTCGAGCGCGGCGCGCAGGTGGTGGTGGGCGACCTCGCCGACCCGGCGCAGACCCGATCGCTCGCCGAGCAGGCCGACGCGCTGGGCCGGATGGACGCCGTCATCCACAACGCGGGCGTCAACTCGGGCCCGGCGATCATGCCGGTCAACGTGGTCGCCCCCTACCTGCTGACCGCGACCATGCGGCGTCCGGATCGGCTGGTGTACCTCAGCAGCGGGATGCACCGGGGCGGGCACGCCGACCTCGGTCGGGTCGACTGGTCGGCCCGGCGGGGTCGGGGCGGTTACTCCGACAGCAAATTGTTCGTCACCGCGCTGGCCCTGGCGCTCGCACGCCTGTGGCCCGCGGTGGTCAGCAGCGCGGTGGACCCCGGCTGGGTGCCGACCCGGATGGGCGGCCCCGGGGCTCCCGACGACCTGCGGCTCGGACACCTCACCCAGGACTGGCTGGCCACCAGCAGCGATCCCGAGGCGCTCACGAGCGGCGGCTACTGGCATCATCAACGCCGAGCCGAGCCGCACCCGTCCGCCCGCGATGAGGAGTTCCAGACCGAACTGCTCGAATCGCTCGCCGAGTACACCGGGGTGTCACTGCCGACACCCTCGCCGGGGCCCTGACCCCGGGGCCGGTCTCAGCCGACCCAACTCCTCGGGATCCGTACCCGGCGACCGGCCCCGGCGACCTCACCCCTCCTCGTCGCCCTCGACCAGTTCGCCGTGCCAGGCCTCGAGGCCCTCCCGCACGGCGAAGCCGGCGATGACGAAACCGGCCAGCGGGTCGAGCCAGGCGGCGCCGGTGAGCTGGAACAACACCAGCCCGGCCAGCGTGGACGCGCTCAGCAGCATGCAGACGCCTGGTCTCGGCCGCGTCGGCGAGGATCAGCGGGTCACCACCCAGACGCCATGCCCACGCGGCGTTTCGCGGACGCCAGCAGGGGCATGATGACCAGCGACGCGACGAGCACCACCAAGCCCAACGCCGACGTCTCGGGAGTGGCTCCTGCGATGAGGTCGCGCACACCCTGCACCAGGACATAGGCGGCGAGCACGAAGAAGCTGACGGCCACCAGTCGCAGGGCGCGCCTCTCGGCGTCCTCGTGGATCACGCCGTGGCGCAGCCTCGACCCCAGGCGCAGCGCGACCAGCACCGCCGAGATCGACTCGATGGCCGAGTCGAGCCCGAACCCGAGCAGTGACACCAGGCCCGCGGACGCGCCGGCCGCCACGGCCAGCACGCCCTCGACGACGTTGTAGCCGATGGTGAACCGGGCCAGGTGGAGCCCCGGCTGGTCAACCGGATCTGTGGCGTTCCCGCGGTCGACGACATGCGGAGAACCGTATTCGACGCTGACGCAGCACCCGCCCGTCGACCGGCTCACGGGCAGAACTCACCGCCGTGAGCGCCCCGGCACGGCTCAGAGCGTGACGACGACCTTGCCGTTCACGTGTCCGCTCGCCTGCAGCGCGACGGCGTCCCTGATCTGATCGATCGGGTACACCGCGGCGATCGGCACCATGAGCTTTTCGTCGACGATCAGTGCGGCGACCCGGTCGAGGGTTCCGGGATCCGAGGCCCCGGCGCCGGTGGCCGTCGCCGGCAGGTCGACACCGTGCGCGGCGATGGTGGAGATCCGCTCCGCCGGCACACCCAACTCGGACGCGGCGGTGGCGGTCTCGGTGCCGTGCAGGTCGGTGGCGGCGGTGATCCCGTCGGGGGCGAGCGCGCGCACGCGGTCGGCGAGCCCCTCGCCGTAGACCACCGGCTCGGCGCCCGAGACTCCGCAGGAACTCCGACGACGCCTCGGACGCGGTGCCGATCACCCGCGCGCCGGCCAGCCGGGCGAGTTGGACGGTGAACACACCAACCCCACCGGCGGCGCCACCGATCAGCAGCGTGTCACCGGCCGCCAGCCCGATCACACGGAGCGCGGCGTCGGCGGTTCTGGCCGCGATGTCGAGGGTGCTCGCGGTGACGTCGTCGAGCCCGTCGGGGGTGTGCCGGATCCGGTCGACGGACGGATCGACGACGACGTGGTCGGCCAGGGCGCGGCCGAACGCACCGCCGAACACGCGGTCGCCGACCGCGAAATCGGTGACCCCGTCGCCGAGCGCGTCGACGACCCCGGCGAAGTCGTTGCCGAACCCGGCGGGCAGGCTCACGCCGAACGCCGCGGCGGTCTGCGCGTTCGCGAGGATCTTCCAGTCGACCGGGTTCAGCGAGGCCGCCGTCACCCGCACCCGCACGCATCCGGGCCCGGGTTCCGGCACTGCCACCTCACGCACGTTGAGGACCTCTGGTCCGCCGAACGACTCCGCCATCACTGTTCTGTTCACGGTTGCCCCAACACCACGGGTGTCCCATGGATTCCGCGGTCTCGACCGGTGGACGCCGCACCCTGAGGGCACCGTGGCTCGCCGAGGCGGCGCGTGGCAGGATCGCCCCATGGCAACCAAGGGCAGCGGCCTGTCGGCCGAGGAGCGCGCCGCGATCAAGCAGTACGCGGCGGAGCGCAAGCGCGAGCAGGAGGGCAAGGCGGGCGAGGCCGACGTGCTGGCGGCGATCGAGGCCATGGACGACCATGATCGGCCGATCGCCGAGGGTCTTCATGCGCTGGTCAGGCGTGAATTCCCGGACCTCATGTGCCGGACCTGGTACGGCTACCCTGCCTATGCGCGCGACGGCAAGATCGTGTTCTTCTACCAGTTCGCCGCCAAGTTCAAGACCCGCTACGGCCATATCGGCTTCCAGGACGTCGCGAAGCTCGACGACGGCGCCATGTGGCCGACCGCCTTCGCGGTCCTGGAGTGGAACGACGACGTCGAGGCTCATGTGGCCGACCTCGTCCGCCGGGCGCTCGGATGACCCCTCCGCCCGACACGGATGGACCATTTGCCGGGCGTCGTCCGCCGGGCACGGGGATGACCGATCGAGGCGTGCCCTCGCACCGGCCGAGGTGAGCTCACGCGGTGACCTCCGGGCTGCGGCGGCACGCTGAGATGATCGTCGCGTGGAACCGCGATACTCATCCGAGCCGGTCGACCGCCCGGGGTACACCGCGAAGCACGACCGGTTGTACACCCGCTACGCGCGGCTCTACGACGTCGCGGTCAGGTCGCTACCGGTGTGGCGGCGCTGGCTCTCCTCGGCGCTGCCCGCCATCCGCGGACCACGGGTGCTGGAGGTCTCCTTCGGCACCGGATGGCTGCTCACCCGCTACGCCGCCCGGTTCGACGTCGACGGCATCGACCCCAACACGGCACTGATCGCCGTCGCCCGCCGCAATCTCGCGCGTGCCGGCGTCCGGGCAGACCTGCTCCAGGGCTGGGTCGAGTCTCTGCCGTTCCCCGATGCGACGTTCGACACCGTGGTCTGCACGATGGCCTTCACCGGCTATCCCGACGGGGCGAGGGCTGCGGCCGAACTGGCCCGCGTGATCAAGCCCGGGGGACGCTTGGTGATGGTCGACGTCAACTATCCGCCGAACGGCAACCGGCTGGGCACCGCCCTCGTCCGCTGCGTCTGGCAGCACTCCGGCGACATCATCCGCGATGTGCGCAGCCTGCTCGCCGCGGAAGGCTTCGACGTCGAGGACGAGGCCGTGGGCGGGTGGGGCAGCGTGCACCGCTACGTCGCCGCCAAGCCCACAATGTGAGGGTCCGCGGGGATGAGTCGACCGGCAGCGGCTGACTACGCTTCGGTCATGACCACCCAGCTCTCCGGTCCCGTCCCGTTCGTGCTCGTCGGGTGGGGCTACCGGTCCCGCGCCTGGATCGAGGCGAGCCGGGGCGTCGACGGGGTCGCGTGCGTGGGGATCGTGGTGCGCACTCCCCGGGACACACCCGTGCCCGCGTACACCTCGCTGGGCGGGGCGCTGGACGCCACCGGCGCGCGGTTCGTCGTGTCGTCGGTCGGCTGGGATTCCGCGCCGGGTGTGATCGCGGACGCCGTCGACCGCGGTGTTCCGGTGCTCGCCGAAACACCGCCCGCCCCCGACGCGGACGCCCTGCGACGGTTGTGGGTCGAGGTGGGGGCGTCGGGGCTCGTACAGGTCGCCGAGCAGTATCCGCACTACCCGTCGCACGCGGCCCGGCTGGCGCTGGTACGCAGCGGCACCCTCGGTGCCCCGACCCAGGTGCAGGTGTCGTCGACGCAGCTGTACCACGCGGTGGCGCTGATGCGGGCCTATCTCGGGGCGCCGCCCGGGCCGGCCACGGTGCGCGCCACCACGGTCTCCGCTCCCCTCCTGCAGCCGTTGTCACGGGCTGGATGGACGGGCGCGACCGAGCCGGTCCGGGCGTCCACCACGCACGCGGTGATCGACTTCGGCTCGGGGCACAGCGGGGTGTACGACTTCACCGACCAGCAGACCCGCAACCTGTTGCGGGGGCGGCGGCTCGTGGTCCGCGGCACGCACGGCGAGCTCGACGGGGACATGCTGGTGCGCTGGGGAGGACCCGAGACGATCCTCACCTCCCACCTCGAACGCCGCCAGTCCGGCCACGACCTCGACATGTCGGGCTTCGACTCCGAGACGATCAGCCACGGCGACTCGGTACTGTGGCGCAACCGGTGGCCCGGACGGCACTGGGCCGATGACCAGCACGCCACCGCGGCCATGCTGGCCGGCATGGCCGACCGGGTCGTCGGCCACGGCCCCGAGCCCTACCCCCTGCGGGAGGCCCTCGAGGACGCCGCCGTGGGTTTCGCCATCGAGCGGGCCGCCGCCGAGGACCGCCCCGTGGAGATCACCCACCAGCCCTGGTGGTGAACGATCTCCCGACACGATCCGGCGGAGGGTGCGCCCCCGGAGGGCAGACACCCCGCCACGCGGGGGCGGATGCCCGAGCGTCGTCGGCGGGTCGGGTCGGCGTCGGGATGCGATCGGCCATCGACGGGCAGTTGTCGGTTTCTCCCCCGGTGTCGGCATCCTTCGGGCAGTCTCGTGTTAGTGAGGAAGGCGTCCTTCCCCCGGAGGTGAGCCATGGCGACACCCACGCAACCCCGCCAACACATCGGTGTGGCGTTCTCCGGGGGCGGCCACCGGGCCGCGCTGTTCGCACTCGGGGCGCTGCTCTACCTCGTCGATGCCGACAAGGCACCTCAGGTCGCCGCGGTGACGTCATGCTCGGGCGGGTCGCTCACCAACGCGTACTCCGGCCTGGGCGACCTGCGCACCGAATCGCCCACGTCGTTCCGGGAACGGATGCGCCCGCTGGCCCGGGCCTGTGCCACGACCGGCACCCTGTTCGCCGGCGGGATCACCTACACCTATCTGGGCGTGGTCGGGATCGTGACACTGGTGGGCCTGATCAACGCCTTCGTGCTCGGCGGGTGGTGGGCGCCGCTGCTCGTCCTCGTCACCCTGGCGGTCGTGGGCGGCCTGCTGATGTTTCGGGGCTGGCTGCCCGAGATCACCTTCGACCAGACACTGTTCCACGGAGCACCCCTGAAGCGCCTGAACTCCGGCATCGACCACGTGGTGTGCGCCACCGACCTGCAAACGTGCGAGCACGTCTACTTCTCCGGCACGTGGGTGCGGTCCTACCGGCTCGGCATCGGACGGCCCGACCCGGTCAGCCTGTCGCGCGCCGTCCAGAGTTCGGCCGCCTTCCCGGGCGGGTTCTACCCCCGACGACTGTCCATCAAGGCGATGGGCTTTCCGCGTCCCCATGTCATCAGCAGCATGCTGCTGTCCGACGGCGGCGTCTACGACAACATGGCCACCGAGTGGTTCACGGGCGGTCGACCCGACGATCCGCCCAGCCGCCAGGCCGACGAACTGGTCGTCGTCAACGCCTCGGCCGCCCCCGACATCGTGCGACGGCCACTGCTGCGCATCCCTGTCGTGGGCGAGTTCGCGGAACTCATGGCCGTGCTGATGACCACCTACGACCAGACGACGGCCGTCCGCCGCCGCTGGCTCTACAGCAGCTTCACCGAGGGACAACGGCGGGGCGCGATCATCCAGATCGACCGGCCGGCCACGGAGTTGCCCCGATCGTTCGCCGAGGTCGACGACGAGAAGGGAACCCGGGCCAGGGCCGTGCTGACGATGCTGGACGAGTACGGCGGCGACACCTGGGCCACCGACGCCGCCGCGAGCGCCGCCATCCCCACCAACCTCAGCGCCCTCGGCGCGGAGGTGTCGGCCCGGCTGGTCCGACACGCCTACGCACTGACCATGGCCAACACCCATGTGCTGCTCGACTATCCCCTTCGACCCATCCCCACGCTGGCGGACCTGGAATCGTGGATGCAGTGACCAGGGAAGAAGTACCCATCAGCCCGGGCTGAGCGGCTCGGTGGCCGCGCCCAGACATCCGGAGGAGAGGCACGCCCATGGGAACCTTCGTCTTCACATGGAACCCCGACAGGTATCCAGAACTGGCGGACATGTGGCCCGAGGAGTCGGCCACGTTGGAGTCCGGTGGCACGCCGAGGGAGTCCTGGGCGACGCACAGCCTGACGGCCGCTGTCGGAGACGGCGCGCTCCTGCTGCGGCAGGGGCCAGAACCACGGGGAATCATCGCCATCGGCCGGGTCGCATCGATCCCGTACACCGCTGAGGGCTTCGGGCAGCCGGGGCACCGGCACGGCGAGGACGGGGAAGCCCAGGCCCATCACCCCTCGGAACGGGCCACGCACTTCGTGGATGTGGAGTGGGACGCGGCGGTTGACATCGACACCCCCTTGCCGACCGCGCTCCTGCTCGACCAGGTTCCGGATGCGCCGTGGAACAAGATGTACTACTCCGGATACCGCATCTCGGACGAGGCCGCGGAACGGGTCCGGTCGCTGTGGAGCGATTTCGCCGACTCGGACATCCTGGGCGGGGAGCCCGCGTCCGAGCAGGACCCGTCGGCACTCGACGGCACGCCCCGCCCGGCGAGCCCCACGACACCGGCGAATCGACCGGCTGTCCCCCTTCCCGCCCGCCGGCGGTTACGGACCTACGCGTTCGACCCGATGTCGACCAGGCTCTCGGGCCGCTTCCTCACCGTCGACGTCCCCTTCGAACCCGGCCTGGGTGCTGGGCCGCAGGGAGAACTCGTCGTCGTCGTCGACTACGACCCCGTTCGCAAGCGCTGGTACCAGCCCGTCGACCTCAACGACGCCGCCATGCTCGCCCAGGACGGGCTCCGGCCGGTGGAGAACGATCCCCGAGCCCACCAGCAGGTCGTGTACGCCGTGACCTCGAGCGTGCTGGAACGCTTCGAGCGCTTCCTCGGACGCCGCTTCCGCTGGCGCGGGTCGGCACGTCTGCGTCTGGTGCCGCACGCCTTCGAGGGACGCAACGCCTACTTCGACCCGACCCGAGGTGCCGTCCTGTTCGGCTACTACCGGGCCGACCGTCGCGACCCCGGGCCCAATCTCCCGGGTCAGGTGATCTTCACCTGCCTGTCGAACGACATCATCGCCCACGAAGTCACGCACGCGATCATCCATCGGGTGCGCCGACACTATTCAGAGGCCACCAACCCCGACGTCTACGCCTGGCACGAGGCATTCGCGGATCTCGTGGCCCTGTTTCAGCACTTCGTGCACCGCGATGTCGTCCGGGAGGCGGTCGCCGCCTCGTCGGCCAACCTCCGGCGGAGTGCCGGCCTGCTCGACCTGGCCCTCGAGTTCGGGCGCTCGACCGGTCGCGGCAAAGCCCTCCGGTCGGCGATCGGCACCACACCCGACCCGCAGGCGTTCCTCGGCACCGTCGAGCCCCACGCCCGCGGCGCCATGTTCGTCGCCGCAGTGTTCGATACCTTCCTCGACGACCATCAGCGCGCGATCGCCGACCTGCTCCGGATCGCCACGGGCGGCACCGGGATCCTCCCGGCCGGGCGAATTTCGGCCGACCTCGTCGGACGGGTGGCCGACGAAGCCGTGGCCTCGGCCGATCGGCTGCTCGGGATGATCGTCCGCGCGTTCGACTATCTTCCTGTGGTCGACGTGACCTTCGGAGACGTCGTGCGGGCCATCGTCACCGCGGACCGCCGCCTCTACCCCGACGACGCGATCAACCTACGGGCGGCACTGGTCGAGCGCATGCGCAGTCGCGGCATCCATCCCGACCGGGTCACGTCCCTCGCGGAGGAGGCGCTCATCTGGCCGAGCCCCTCCAAGCCGCTGAGCCTCACCGAACACGACGACCCCGTCGATCTCTCCACGTTCATCCTGACCGCGACGAGGAATCTGGATCCCACAGGCACCGCGGGCGTCAAGGGCCGGCGAGTCTTCGAACAGGTCACCCGGTGGGCGGGGAGGCACGCGCTCGAGATCGGACTGCATCCGGGCCATCCGATCCAGCTCGCGGGCCTCCACGTCGCCTACCGCCAGATGCAGGACCGGCAACCGCTACCCGAGATCATCGTGCAACTCGCCCAACGGCGCCGCGACCTGGAGGACCAGGACGTCGACGAGAACGTCCGCACTCCGCTGCGCGCCGGCACCACCGTGATCGTGGCCGTCGACGGCACCGTCGCCCATCTGATCACCAAGCCGCTCCCGCTCGACGCGGACACTCGCCGGGATCTTCCCGACGACCACGTCGCGCAGACCCACCACGCGGCCGGCCTGCGACGGCTCGAAGCGCTCAACCAGTGGCTCGGCGCACTGGAGGTCTCCGATGCTCTCTCGCCGTGGACCCTCCAGCCCGCCGCGGCCCGGATCGACTTCGCGGCCCTCCACCAGCAGGACCTGTCATGACCGGCACGGTGACGGTCCGCATGTACAACGTCGGGTTCGGTGACGCGTTCCTCGTGACCGTCCGCCGCAACGACGCCACCTGGCGGATGCTGATCGACTGCGGGGTGCACAACCAGGGCCGGGCACGCCCGATCCGCGAGGTCGTGGACGCCGTCATCGCCGACCTGCGCGCGGCCGCGGACGACGGCGTCCCACGACTCGACGTGATCGCCTCCACCCACCGCCACGCCGACCACATCTCCGGGTTCTCGATCGACTCCTGGGCCGAGGTGGAGGTGGCACAGGTCTGGTTGCCCTTCGTCGCCGACGACCAGGACCCCGACACCCGATCGCTGCGGCACGAGGAGACGGCCCGGCTTCTGCTGGATCACATCGCCCAGCGAACGCGCGGGCTGGCGGCCGACCAGTGGCCACCCGCGCTGGCCACCGCCCAGGCATTCGCGCTGAACTCGCTCAGCAACGCCGACGCGATGGACCTTCTGCTGTGCCGCAACGGCCGGCACTTCGCCACCACGCCCCGAATCGTCTTCCTGCCCGACAGGGACGACCCGGACACCCCCATCCCGCTGCCGGGCATCGGGGGCCTGGCGCACGTCCTCGGCCCCAGCCGTGACCCCGAGCAACTCAAGCGGATGTCACCGCCGGCTCAGGCCGGCTGGCTCGCCCTCGACCCGGACGCCCCCCTCGGCGGCGACACCGGGAGCACGCCCCTGTTCGACCCCGTGTTCGAGGTGCAGGATCCGTCGCAGCTGCCCGGATCCCTCGAACAGACCCGCCGTTCCCTGCGCCTGCATCAACTCAACAACGATGCGGGCCTGCTCAGTGCGGCGTCGATCCTGGAGCGCGCGGTCAACAACACCAG
Organism: uncultured Actinomycetota bacterium; assembly: GCA_963798885.1. Lineage (GTDB taxonomy): Bacteria > Actinomycetota > Actinomycetes > Propionibacteriales > Propionibacteriaceae > JAJYQH01. Next base: position 53,150 of record CAWCUX010000017.1, read on the forward strand.
CCTGTTCCTGGTGCTCGACGTGGCCGGAACCCGACTCGTGTTCCCCGGCGACGCGCAGTACGGCGCATGGGACCACGTGCTGTCCACCCCCTCGAACCGCGCGCTGCTGGCAGACGCAGCGTTCTACAAGATCGGCCACCACGGGTCGCACAACGCCACCCCGAAGAGCTTCGTCGAGGAGATCTGGCACGACGGCGGGCACGCCATGCTTCCCTACGGCATGGTGACGCGCTGGAAGGACAGCATCCCGAAGCGGGAACTCCTGGAGGCGCTGGACGCCCACCAGCACGTCGTCACCCGTGCCGATGATCCCAGCCCCGCCCCCGACGTCGTCGTGCACGACGACCTCTGGAGCGAAGTCACGATCACCACCCGATGACGACACCACAGCGCTGCTTCGGGAACGAGCGGGCGGGGACGGCGGCACCCGGCGCGACAGCCCGGCCACGGGCGTCGACGAGGCGCGACGGCGAGGGACCCCGGCCACACCTACGCTGGCCGTGATGAGGGGCTCGTTCGATGGTGAACGACTCCTACGGCGACGAAGGAGGAGTGCCCATGGACATCTACCTCATGCAGCATGGCGTGGCCACGTCCGCCGAGGACGACCCGGCGCGGCCCCTCACCCCGTCGGGACGCGGCGACGTCGAACGGGTGGCCCGACGTGCCGCCGCCGCCGGCGTCCGCGTCGCACGCTGCGTTCACAGCGGCAAACTACGGGCCGAGCAGACGGCCGGGATCATCGGCCGGGCGCTCGGCGCGCGGGTCGAGTCCCAGGCCGGTCTCAACCCGTCGGATCCCGTGCAGCCGGTTGCCGACTGGCTGAGCGCGGAGGCGTCCGCCCAACCCGACGGCGCGATCGTCATCGTCGGCCACCTGCCGTTCCTGGATCGACTGGCGTCCCTGCTCGTCGTGGGACACCAGGAGGCCCAGCCCATTCACTTCCGGAACGCGGGGCTGGTGAAGCTGGTGCCACGGCAGGACGCGTCCGGCTTCGCCGTGGCGTGGATCCTCACCCCCGACCTGGCCGGCGAGGGCAGCCTGCGGTGAGGCCGGGCGTCGCGCGCACTCACGACTCCTGCGGAGTCCGGCGCGGGTGAGGATCCTGCTCGTGTCGATCGGCACCCGGGGAGACTGCGAGCCGTTCCTGGGCGTCGGGGTGATGCTCCGCTCGCGCGGACACGAGGTCGTGTGCAGCTTTCCGGAGCAGTACCGCCGGATCGCCGAGGACGCCGGCTTCGAGTTCCGGTCCCTGGGCCCGGAGTTCCTCGACCTGCTCGACACCAGGGTCGCCCACCTGGCCCTGGGCGGCGGCGGGAACAGGCTGGTCACGCTCGCGGCGACCGCCCGGTTCTTCCGGAACTCGGCACCGGCCCACCGGCGGATGATCGACCGGCAACACGCGATCGTGTCCGACGTGCGTCCCGACGTCATGGTGTTCCACCCGATGGTGACCTACCCGGTGCCGTGGAGCATGGCCGGACGCGGACGGGCCGTCATGCTGTCCCCCGTTCCCTGCCTCCTGCACCCGGTGCGAGGGCACTCGAGCGTCGGCGTCAATCACGGTCTGGGCCCATTGACCCCTCTGACCTACCAACTGGTGAGGTTCGCCACCTCACTCACCGTGATGATCCCGGTGAACAAGTACTTCCCCGGCCTGGCCACGCGACGGCGGATCGCACGTGACCTGTTGAGGATCCCCGTGGCCCATGCGGTCTCGTCGTCGTTGTTCCCGCGCCCCCCGACCTGGCCGACGAACGCCATCGTGGCGGGCTTCTGGCCGCGCGACCAGGCGGCGGGATTCTCCCCTGACCCGGAGCTCGAGGGTTTCCTCGCCGACCACTGCCGGGTCGTGTTCGTCACGTTCGGCAGCATCCCCGCGGCCGACCCCGAGGGTCGGACGGCCTTGTTCCTGCGGGTGCTGTCGAGGCTGGGGATCCCGGCGATCATCAACGTCGCTGGGGGCGCTTTCGCCGTCCCCCACCACTACGACACCTCGATGGTGCACTTCACGGCGTCGGTTCCCTACGACTGGGCATTCCCCCGGGTGCACGCCGTCGTGCACCACGGCGGGGCGGGCGTCACCCAGTCCGCACTGCGGGCTGGATGCGCGACGATGGCCGTGCCCCACGCCGCCGACCAGCCGCTGTGGGACGACCTCATTCACGCATCCGGTGCCGGGCCCCGCGGCATCCCGGTCACCAGGCTCCGCGAGGACGTCCTCACCGGCAAGCTCCGCGACCTGGTGACCAATCCCGGCTACAAGGCCGCCGCCGAGCGCCTCGCCGGCGCCATGGCTCACGAGGATCACACCGACCAGGTCTACCGGTTCATCACCGGGGGATCCCATGGCGACAGGGCCCGTCGACGGCCGGTCGACTAGAGCGCAGCCCGGGTGGTGTTGGCCCATCACAGCGGGAGGGACGCGCATGGAGCAGATCGTCGGCGCGCGAACCTTCAGAGCGACGGGGTGGCGGCGAACAAGTGAGAGAAATCGACTCCTCACCGCGGACTTCCGGTCGGATTCCGCGGCAAGTCCCCCTTGACGCTGCGAAAAGTCTCACATGGAGGCGGTGATCGGCCCGCCGACATGCTGATCCGCCCGCCGCGCTCCCGACCGCGACCGACACAGCGACCGCAAGCCGCCAATCGTGACCGTGCCCGCTTCGCGGCGTTCTCAACCCTCAGACGCCGACGACACCGGGTCGAGCAGTTGCCGGATCGCCTGGACGCCGTCGGTGTTCACCCAGTACCAGGTCTGGCGGCCGTCGCGCTCCCGCTCGACGAAGCCCGCGTCGAAGAGGGCGCCGAGATGATGGGTCACCGTCGGCTGCGTGAGGCCGAGCCGATCGGCCAGCACCCCGGTCGTGGTGCGACCGCCGTGCGCGCACCGGATGAGGCTCAGCAGGCGCAGTCGCGCCGGATCGCCCAGCACCTTCAGCGCGCCGGCGAGCACCTGGGCCTCGTCCGGCTGGAGTTCGGACTGCAACACCGGAGAGCAGCACAGATCACTGACCACCTGCGTCGTGCGCGGCATCTCTTGAAGATCCATAGACATATGTCTATCATATCGATCATCATCTATTCATAGATATCCATCTATGTGTTATCGGAGTCAGTCATGCCCGAGTACCTCACCCATCTCGCCGCCACCGTCGCGGGAGACGTCTGGACGACGATCGTCCACAACTGGCCCTATCTGGTCGCGAGCGTGGTCGCCGCCTCACTGATCCAGGTGTACGTCAGTCCCGACCGGCTCTCCGCCTGGCTGCGCCGGCGTGCGGGGGTCGCCGTCGTCGGCGCCGTCGCGCTCGGTGCTCTGACGCCCTTCTGTTCCTGCGGCACCACGGCCATCGTGCTGGGCGCGATGGCCTCCTCGGTGCCCTGGGCGCCGATCGTCGCGTTCCTGGCCTCGTCCCCTCTGACCAGCCCCGGGGAGTTCGTCCTGTCTCTGGGGCTGTTCGGGCCGGCGTTCGCGATCACGTTCTTCGTGGCCGCCATCGTGGTCGGGCTGCTGGGCGGCACCGCCGCCTGGTGGCTGGAGCGACGCGGGCTGCTCGTCGGGCAGGCGCGGATGGCGGCGCCCGACCCGGCATCGGAGTGCGCGTGCCCGGCCGCGGCGTCCGGAGCGGACGCGCGTGAGGTCAGGCTCGGGGATGAGCGTCCCCGACTGCTCACCCTCATCGACGTCACCCCGCCCGCCACGTCCGTGCAGCCGACGACGTTGCGCCGCTTCGCCGACGCCCTCGCCATGAATGCGCGGCGGATCGCCGTCTACTTCCTGTCGTTCGCCACGCTCGGCTATCTGGTGATCCGCGTGCTGCCAGCGGGAGTACTCACCGAGTGGCTCGGCACCGGCAACCCGGTCTGGTCGGCCCCGCTCGCCGCCGTGCTGGGCATACCGGTGTACATCAACTCCGACGCGTCCCTGCCCCTGGTCGCCGGCCTCCTGCGCGGCGGCATGGCCCCCGGCGCCGGCATCGCGTTCCTCATCACGGGAGCCGGCACCAGCGTGGGTGCGATCAGCGGGATGCTCCTCATCGCCCGCTGGCGGATCGTCGCACTCGTCATCGCCACGCTGCTCGTCACCGCCACCGTCTCCGGCTGGCTCGCCGGGCTGTGGCTCTAGGCCGCCGGCCACCCGCCCGCGGGACTGTCCTCGAGCCCGGCGGGCCGGCCGCCGTCACCCGTCTACGCCTCTTCGGCGAACCAGGTGCCCGGAGGTAACGACGGTGGTTCCGGCGGTGTCGGCGAGGGGTTCGCCGGTTCCCAGGGCCACAGCTCGGCGACCCGCGACAATGCCTCGACCAGGGGTGCGGCGTCGACGGTGGTCGACGTCTGCCCGATGCCCAGGGCATCGCAGTACACGTAGAACGTCAGCGGGCCCGCCGGCGGCACGGGTGTCAGGAAGTACTCCTGCCGGACGGACCGATCGCCACCTCCACCGCCGTGGGAGGCGAGCATCGGCAGGCCCGGAACCGACGACCACCGTCCCCCGGGCGATCCGGTGTTCACCGCCCGGCTCCCGTCGGCGAACTCGACACCGAACAGGAACGCGTCCGGCCGGCCGCCGAAGAAGATGCCCTGCACGTCCGGCCGGTCACGGCGGGTCAGCACCCGCAGCGTGAACAGAACCCCGGTGCTGTATACCTTGGCCCCCTCGAGTGCGACGCTCAGGTCGTCGTGCCTGACCAGGATGGCATCGAGTTCCACCGTGGCCGCGACCTCGTTGTCGGGAGGTGAGAACCGCCGCATCATCGCCCCCGCCTCGTCGGGATCGGGAGCCGCGCTGGAGGAGGAGTGGATGACCCGCATGCCAGGACGCTACCGGGTTCCCGGACGAAGCGACGCGACGCCGTGCAACCCACCGGCCTGTGCCGGCATTGCGTCGATTCCGGTGACACGACGCGATCCCGGCGCGCCGCGGCCGGCGAGTCGGCATCGTCCACCATCCGCCCGCTCGCACACAGCGCCCGCTCAGCGAGGCGACGATAACCTCGGGACCGGTCGGGAGTCGGTTGGCGTCCCGGCCGCCGTGTCCACCCGGCGGCGGAGCCGCCCCGACGCGCGACGGACCACGCTTGCGGAGCGAAGGAGATCACCATGACTCGTGCCACCCCGCCCTCAGCCTCCCAGGCCGTCTTCGACGCTGTCGCGGCCGGCCTCGGCAGGATCAGGCGTGAGGACGCCGTCCAGCGACCCTTCGGTGGCCCGCGGGGCAACGCGCGACTCACCGCATGGACCGGACTGCTGCTCTTCGTCCTGTTCGCCGCGGAAGGGGTCACCATCCTCAGCGTCCGCGGGCTGCTGACGTGGCACATCGCCATCGGCGCGATCCTCATCCCGATCGCCCTGCTCAAGACCGCATCCACAAGTTGGCGGATCCTGCTCTACTACACCGGCAGCCGCACCTACGTGCAGGCCGGACCCCCGCCGCTGCTGCTGCGACTCCTCGGCCCCTTCGTCATCCTCACCACCCTCGCCGTGCTGGGAACCGGCGTCATGCTCATCGTCGTCGGCCCCACCGACCGTGGCGGAATCTGGCTCGCGCTGCACAAGGTCACTTTCGTGCTCTGGTTCGCCGTGATGGCCGCCCACGTGCTGACGCGGCTGCTGCCCGCGCTGCTCACGGTCCGCGAAGGCACCCGGAGCAGGCAGCGTGTGCCCGGATGGCAGGGTCGTGCGGTGGCCCTGATCGGCAGTGTCGCGCTCGGCGTCGTCCTCGCGCTCGTGCTGGTCCGGGCCGACGGCGCCTGGGCCGCGATCGCCGGCCAGGGCGAGGAAGGCAGTGGACCGGTCATCACCTCGGTCTCGACGGGACGCTGAGCCACCCTCCGATCCCGTGGCCGGCGCTCGATGGCGGCCACGCGGCGCGGCTCGAATAGCGGTTCATCCAGCGCCGGCGGCGCAGAGGCCGGGCGCGCCGGCCAGCCTGGGCCAAGTCATTCCAACCGGTCGCTACGATCTCGAAAGAATCGTCGACCCCATCCCGAAGGCCTCAGGTGAAACCACAGCCCATTCCGAGAGGACTGCATCGTGGTCGCCGGTGACTCCGCCGGCGCTGAATCCCGTAGACAGCTTGCTCTGGCGGATGCCCACGAAAAGGCAGCCGCCGAAGCCCGTGCAGCCGCAGGCCGCTTCGGAATCGCCGAAGTCACCGAGAAGCAGACGGCCCGAACGCTGGCACCGCTCGCCGGGCTCGGCTATTTTCTGCTCGCCGATCGCTGCTGGCCCGGAACTCGGCGCGCACAGGTCGACCTCATCGTCATCGGACCCGGCGGCGTATTCATTGTCGACACCAAAGCCTGGGCCGAGGTCGCCATTGAGGGTGAGCGCATTTTCCGCGGCGACGCCGACGTGACGGACGACCTCCTCGGACTCGCCGGCCTGGCAGACGTCACACAAGCGGACCTCGCCGAGGTCGGGCTGGCCCCCGGCGAGGTGCGTCCGATCATTGCTCTGGCTGGACGCAGCGGTATCGACGCCGCAGTCAACGGCGTCCGTGTCGTGGGAGAGCGGGATCTGCTGCGAAGCATTGCCGGCCACGGTAACCGGCTGACGCCGACTCAGGTCGACATCGTGCTCGCGCGGGCTCTTGCCCTGTTCCCGCAGCTCGGTGCTCCCGCCCCGATCGTGGCGGCCGTTCCGGAGCCCGTGATGCCCCTGCCGACTCGCGAGGTGCAGCAGGATGCCCTGCTCAGTCCGGAGGAGGTGAATGATGCCCTCCTCCAGGGTGCGCTCGCCCAGCCGATCGAGGAATGGATGTCGTTCCTGCATCCGCAGCAGGCGAAGCTCGTCCGCCGCTCTTTCCCGGGCCCGTCGCGCGTCCGCGGACCGGCCGGTACAGGCAAGACGGTGGTCGGACTCCATCGCGCCGCCCATCTCGCCCGGGTCAAGACGGGACGAGTCCTCGTCACGACCTACGTTCGGACGCTGCCCGAGGTGCTTCGCGAACTGCTGCGCAGGCTCGCGCCTGACGCCGTAGACCGCGTGGACTTCTCCGGCACGCACGCCTTCGCCCGCCGCGTCCTCCAGGACCGTGGGGTTCGCTTCACACTGGATCCCGCTCAGAGCAGAGGAGCCTTCGATGTCGCCTGGCGCAAGGTGGGCATGAACTCCGTGCTCGGCAACGGCACCAAGGATCACGACTACTGGGCCGACGAGATCGAGCACGTCATCAAGGGACGCGGCATCTCTCGCTTCGAGCAGTACGCCGACCTGACCCGAACCGGACGCCGGCATCCGCTCAACTCACGTGGCAGGCAGGCGGTCTGGGAGTTGTACTGCGCCTACGACGCGGAGCTGCGGCGGCGCGGGATCAACGACTTCGCCGATCTGGTGCTTCTCGCCGAGGCGGAACTGCGCCGCGAGCCGATGGACGGGGTCTACTCCGCGGTGATCGTCGATGAGGCACAGGATCTGTCCTGCGCGATGGTCCGGATGCTGCACTCCCTCGTCGGGGACGAGCCCGACGGCTTCACCCTCATCGGCGACGGCCAGCAGTCGATCTACCCGGGCGGCTACACCCTCGCCGAAGCCGGACTTTCGGTGGCCGGCCGAGGAGTCGTCCTCGACATCAACTACCGCAATACGGCACAGATCGTGAACTTCGCCCAGCGCCTTGTCGCCGGCGACGAGTACGCCGACATCGAAGGTGTGCTCGCCCGGGGGGATGTGCCTTCGAGCGTGCCCAGAGCCGGCGCCGATCCGGTGATCTCTCACTGCCCGAATCGCCGCGGGCTCAACGAGGAGATGATTCAGCGCATCACGAGTGTCACCAGGGACATCGGCACCGGCGTAGGCGATGTTGCCGTGCTGTGCACCACGCGCAGGTCCGCGACGGACGCCGCGGCGGCACTTGTCGCTGCCGGGTTCCCGGTCGTGAACCTGGAGGAGTACAGCGGACGCCCGATCGACGCGATCAAGGTCGGCACGATCAAGCGCGCCAAAGGCCTCGAGTTCAAGCAGGTGCTCATCCCCGACATTCGACCCGAACACACAAGCATTCAGCCACCGACCGACGACACCGACCGCGAGCGGTGGGATCTCACCCGACGCGAACTCTACGTCGCGATGACGCGGGCGCGCGACGGCCTATGGGTCGGCATCACCGGCTGATGGTCCGCGCGATGCGCGACATTCAACCCGGCACCCTCCCCCGACGGGTCAACCCGGCGCCGGATCCGCCTCGGCGTCGACGCCCAGGTTCCCCGGGCGTGCCGAGGCGGTGGCGACGATGGTGAGCACGGCGTCCCCGTACTGCTCGAGCTTCTTCACGCCCACACCGTTCACGGCCATCAGCTCCTCGAGCGATGAGGGTCGGGACTGGGCGATCCCGGTCAACGTGGCGTCGGGGAACACGACATAGGCCGGAATCGACGCCGCTCGGGCGGTCTCGGCCCGCCACGACCTCAACTGCTCGAACAGTTCGCGGTCACCCGCGTCGAGCATGTCAGCGGCCAACGAGCGTGTCCGCGGGGCTCCGTCGGTGCCCGTGCCGGCGGACCTGCGCCCTGACCGCTTGGCCCGCGTCAGGGTGTCACGCCGCAGCTGCACCTGCTGATCCCCGCGCAGCACCGGCCACGACGCCTCGGTCGGAACCAGCGTGCCGTGGCCGTCGGCCGACACGGCCAGCAGGCCGTTGGCCAGAAGCTGGCGTGCCACGGCCCGCCACTGCAGGTCGGTGAGGTCGGTGCCGATCCCGAAGGTGCTGAGGCCGTCGTGGCCCCACCGCTCGACCCGTTCGGTGCGCTTCCCGAGCAGGATGTCGATCAGGTGCCCGGCCCCGAATTGCTGGTTGCGTTCCCGCTTCAGGCGCACGATGGTCGACAGCAGCTTCTGCGCCGGAACCGTGCCGTCCCACGCGTCGGGCGGGTTGAGGCAGGTGTCGCAGTTGCCGCAGGGCTCACTGGCCTCGCCGAAGTGGTCGAGGATCAGTTGCCGTCGGCACCGGAGCGTCTCGCACAGCCCGAGCATCGAGTCGAGGTGCTGACCCAGCAGCCGCCTGTGGTGTGCGTCACCGTCCGAGCCCTCGATCATCTGCCGCTGCTGCACCACGTCGGCGAGTCCGTACGCCATCCAGGCGGTGGCCGGGAGCCCGTCGCGACCGGCGCGCCCGGTCTCCTGGTAATAGCCCTCGATGCTCTTGGGCAGGTCGAGGTGAGCGACGAAGCGCACATCGGGCTTGTCGATACCCATGCCGAAGGCGATCGTGGCCACCATCACCACGCCGTCCTCGCGCAGGAAGCGGGTCTGGTTGGCCGAGCGAACTGCGGACGGCAGGCCGGCGTGGTAGGGCAGTGCGGTCATGCCCTGGTTACTCAGCGCTTCCGCGGTCTTCTCCACCGACTTGCGCGACAGGCAGTAGACGATCCCGGCGTCACCGTCGTGCTCGGAGCGGATCAGCGTGAGGAGCTGCTGGAGCGGCTGCTGCTTCGACTCGATCCGGTATTGGATGTTCGGACGATCGAAACTCGCGACGAACCTGCGTGCGTTCTGCAGGCCGAGCCGCTCCACGATCTCGCGGCTCGTGGCCGGCGTCGCGGTCGCGGTGAGCGCGATCCGGGGGACCGTCGGCCACCGGTCGTGCAGGATCGACAGCCGCAGGTAGTCGGGGCGGAAGTCGTGGCCCCACTGGGACACACAGTGCGCCTCGTCGATCGCGAACACCGACACCTCGAGCCGGTCGAGGAACTCCTGCGTCCACTCCATGCCCAGGCGCTCGGGCGCGAGGTAGAGCAGGTCGAGCTCACCGGACAACGCCGCCCGCTCCGTCGCGCGCCGCTCGTCGGGCGAGATGCTCGAGTTGAGAAACCCGGCACGCACCCCCAGCTTGTCGAGAGCGGTCACCTGGTCGTGCATGAGCGCGATGAGGGGCGAGATCACCACGCCCACACCCGGCCGGATCATCGCCGGGATCTGGTAGCAGAGCGACTTGCCGCCGCCGGTCGGCATCAGGACGAGAGCATCGCCGCCCCCGACGACGTGACTGATCACCTGCTCCTGGGCGCCGCGGAACGCGTCGTAACCGAAGGTCAGACGCAGCACATCGAGGGCGGCGACGGGAGTGGACACGCGGGCCATGCTAGACGGCGTCCCCGACAGGTGCCCGCGGGAAGGCGCGTCGCTGAGCCTCAGGTCGGTAGATCGTCGTGGACCGACGTGCGGGGCCCGACGCGAGCCGAGTTCCGCTCCTCGCGACCCGATCCCCGGCTGCCACCGCCGGAAAAGTCCTCGTGGAGTTGGGCTACCTCGCGACCCATCCTCCCGGCGACGGGGGACGCGGACTAGCCTCGGATCATGCGTGCTATTCAAGCCATGCGGGCCGGTGGCCCCGAGGTTCTCGAAGTGGTCGACCTGCCCGACCCCACTCCCGGTCGCGGCGAGGTTCTCGTGAAGACGGCGGCCGCCGGCATCAACTTCGTCGACACCTACCGTCGCGGTGGGATGTACCCGATGCCGTTCCCCCATGTTCCGGGCAGCGAAGGCGCCGGGGTCATCGTGGCCGTCGGCGACGACGTCACCGACCTGGTCGTCGGGGACACGATCGCGTGGTCCGACGCTCCCGCGTCCTACGCCGAACTCGTCGTCGTCCCGGCCGCGAGGGCGCTGCGCATTCCCGACGGCGTCGGCCTCGACGTCGCGGCCGCGCTCCCCCTGCAAGGGCTCACCGCGCACTACCTCGCGACCTCGACCTACCCGGTGCAGGCGGGCGACACGGTCCTGGTGCACGCCGGCGCCGGGGGCGTGGGGCTGCTGCTGACCCAGCTCGCGACGGCGCGGGGCGCCCGCGTCATCACCACCGTGTCGACCGCGGCCAAGGAGCAGCTCTCGCGGGAGGCCGGCGCGGCCGAGGTGATCCGCTACGACCGCCTCGGGGACATGACCACCGAACTCCCCCGGCTCGTCCGCGACATCGCGGGCGGCGGCCTGCCTGTGGTCTACGACGGCGTCGGGCGCACCACCTTCGACGCCTCCCTGGCCTGCCTGCGTCCACGGGGGCTGATGGTGCTCTTCGGCGCGTCCAGCGGGCCCGTGCCGCCCTTCGAGATCCAGCGTCTCAACGCCGGCGGCTCCCTGTATCTGACCCGTCCGGGACTCGACAACTACACCGCCACGACCCAGGAGTTGCGCGCGCGAGCCGAGGAGTTGTTCGCCGCCGTGCTCGCCGGCACCCTCAGGGTGCGCATCGGAACCCGCTTCCCCCTCGCCGACGCCCGGGCGGCGCATGAAGCGCTGGAGGGGCGCGCCACCACGGGCAAGACCATCCTCGAGGTCGGCTGAGCCGGGCCGGTCACGGCCCGCCGGACTCCGCGGCGTCGACGGCGGCCTGGTACTCGTCCGGTGTGATGCCGACGACGGCCCGGTCGAAATCGGCCCTCGCCCGGTTGGCCGGATCGATGCGCGCGAGGACGGCGGCCATCGCCACGGGAGGGTTCCAGCGAGCCACCTGTCCGACCCGGACGCCGCTGAGTTCCGTCCCGGGGATGGGTGACTCCCCCGCGGTCCATCGCCGCACCGGTGAGGCGATTTCGGCGCTTGCCAGGAACACCCGCGCCGGGGCGCCGAGATAGACGAGCACGAGGTCGCCGACCGCGAGCGAATCGCGTCGCGGATCGTCGTCCGGGACGCCGCAGATCGCCGCGTCGAGGAGCCGTCCGACCCGTTCGAACACCGTGCCGGCGTCGTCGTCACCCGGAACGTAGTTCAACAACCAGAACGCCATACGTGAGGCTATCCCCGGGAGTTCGCGGCACGCCAGGCTCGTGGCGACCAACCGCGGGCGAGCATCCAAACCGCGGCGGCCACCCAGGCCGGTGAGGCGGGTACCCCGCGGCGGACCCCGTCGAGGGCTCGATGGCCGGTGGCGCCGCGCGGGCGCCCCGGAGGGCGGGTCACACTCTCGTAAGGAAAGGGTAAGCAAATCCCTCTGGAGCGGCCTCCCGGCGGGGCGTTGAGTGGCGCATGTCAGCACCACCTACCAAGGGAGCGCCACCATGAAACACCCACGACTGTCCACGATCCTCGTTGCGGCGCTGGCCGCCGGCGGGCTTGCCGTCGCTTCCGCACCGTCGGCCGCCGCGTCCGCCCGCCCGCACGCACCGGGTGCCGTCTTCGTCGAGACCAACGGCCTCGCCCAGAACGCGGTGATCGCCTACGACCGGGCGGCCGACGGGCACCTCACGCGGGCCGGCACCTACGCGACCGGCGGCAAGGGCGCCGTGCTCGGCGGGGCCGTCGTCGACCCGCTGGCGTCCCAGGGTGCGCTGACCCTCGATCGTGCCCACCACCTGCTGTTCGCCGTGAACGGCGGCAGCGACACCGTCACCGTCTTCGGCGTCGACGGCAGCAAGCTCACGCGCCGCCAGGTTCTGCCGAGCGGCGGCGACCTGCCGGTCTCGGTGGGCGTGTCCGGAAATCTCGTCTACGTGCTCAACGCGCGCGGCGGCGGGTCGATCAGCGGGTTCCGTGTTGTCGGCCGACACGTCGAGGCGTTGAGCGGCTCCACCAGGACGCTGGGCCTCACCCCCAACGGCACCCCGGAGTTCCTGCAGACCCCGTCGCAGGTGGCCATCTCCCCCGATCACCGCACCCTGGTCGTCGCCACCAAGACCCACGGCGAGTTGCTGTCGTACGCGCTGGGCGCCGACGGGCGTCCGGCCTCCTCGCCGGTGAGCACGCCGTCGGGCACCGTGCCCTTCACCCTGAACTTCGACCACTCCGGCAGATTGCTCGTCGTCGACGCGACCGGGTACGCCTCCTCGTACACGGTCGGTGCCGGCGCCGCCCTCAGCCTCGACTCGACGGCCGGGCCGACGGGACAGGCCGCGGCGTGCTGGACGGTGCTGATCCGCGGGACGCTGTACGCGGCGAACGCCGGGTCGAACAGCATCACGGCCTTCTCCGAGCACCGGGGCGTCCTGACCACCGCTGACGCCGTGGCCGCGACCACGGGAGCCGGGCCGATCGACATGGCGGCGTCCACCAACGGACGCTTCGTCTACCAGCTCACCGGCGGATCGGGGCAGGTCGACGAGTACATGCGGGGTGCCGACGGCTCACTCAGCGCGATCGGCATGGTCGACACCGGGCTCGGCGCGGCGTCGGGAATGCCGGTCGAAGGCATCGCGGCCAGCTGACCACGCCCACCGATGCGGGTCGTGCCGGCACAGTTCGGGCCGGCACGACCCGCGGAGCGCTGTGGGGGGAACCCGCCTCCGGCCCCGCGGGATACGGCGGGCAGCAGGACGCCCCTCAGCGACCCGCTGATTCCGCGCAATGGTCTCAGGGAACCTGGCTCGGACCCGGCGGACCGGAGGTCCGCCTCCAAACAACGTTTGACTGGGACTTCACCGCGTCCGTGTCCGTTTCCCGCGTTCGCGGTGGCGCGGGCATCGTTCCGACGAGTGCACTGGTTTCGGCGGCGGACCCCAAACCCGGCAGGGAGCCGACCTACTCGACGGCCCGTCCAGTCGGGATGTGCGCCACACTCCAGGCCTGCCCGTGGACGCTTCGCCTACCGGCTGTGCCTGCTGGGACAGCGTCGGCCGGCGATTGTCCGGGATGCTGTTCCCCGTGTCGCTCGTTGTCCGCGAACACCCCCGGGCAGCTTGCGTCCCCCGGCTGACGCCGCGTCTGAGAATCTGTGGCGAGCTGACTCTGCGGCTCGTCTGCCGTCCGAACCGGTCGGTCCGCTGCCCGACTATGCCCGGTGTGCCATCCTGGCAGGCGTGGTGGCAGCGACCGGCCCGGCCGGACCCCGAGCGCGGCGGCGGGCCTGGCAGCCGATCCGACAGATCCTGCTGCTGGTCGTCGGCGCACTGCTGCTCGCCTCGTGTGCCCCGGCCGGGCTCCTGCCCGACGCGGCCGGAGGAAGGAGCACGACGGGCAGTGCCGCGTCGACCGCCCCGGGGCTCGCCACCACGGCGGTCACGCCCTCGGCGAGTGCGTCCGTCACGAGCAGCCCGACGCCGACCCCGTCGCCGGACCCCACCCCCAGCGGACCCCAGGCGTGGACGCCGTCGGCCGGGGCCTCCCCCTTCGCCTTCTACGACGCGCCCACGGTGCCCGCCGGATCCGTGCACGGCACACTGCTGCGCTACCAGCAGGTGGGACCGGTCCCAGGCGCGCAGGCCGGCGCAACACTGTGGCGAATCCTCTACCTCACCCGGTCGGCGACGGGGACGTCGGTGCTCGGCTCCGGGTACGTCGCGGTCCCGGCTCAGGGGGCCCCGGCGGGCGGCTACCCGGTCATCTCGTGGGCGCACGGCAGCACCGGCATGGCCCGGGCCTGCGCCCCGTCCCTGTTCTCGACGACGCTGCCGGGCGGACTCCGGCACCTGATCCTCGCCCCCTACCTGGCGACGCTGGTCGACCGGGGTTACCTCGTCACCGCCGCGGACTACCCCGGCCTCGGCACCCAGGGCACACTCGGCTACTACTCCGGACCCGCCGAGGGGTACGCGGTGCTCGACGCCATCCGCGCGGCGCAGGGGATGCCCGACTGGCACGCGTCCCACACCGCGGTGATCCTCGGCCACTCACAAGGCGGCCACTCCGCCCTGTTCGCCGGGCAACTCGCCGCCGGCTACACCCCCGAACAGCGGATCGTCGGGGTCGTCGCGGCCGCCCCGGTGACCTGGCTCACCGGCATCGCCTCCGCCGCCACCACGAGCTCGGCACCGGTGAACTCCGACCTGCTGCTCCTGGTGGTGTCCTGGTCGCGCACCTACCCCGGCCTGCCACTGGACAAGCTGCTGACCCCGTCGGCCATCACCGGGATCGGCCGGTTGACCTCGATGTGCGACGACGCCGTCACCAAGGCATACCTCCACACCCCGTCATCGGCGATCTTCCTGCCGGCGGCCTCCACCAATCGGGTACTCGACGCACTGGGCCGGGCGAACACCCCGGGCGCCACCCCGACGAAGGCCCCGATCCTCATCGTCCAGGGCAGCTCAGACAACGAGGTGAACGTCGCCGACACCACATCGTTCGTGCACCACCTCTGCACCGTCCAACCCGACCGGCTCACCTACACCGTCTACCACGGAGCCACCCACGACGGCGTCCTCAAAGAGGCCCAATCGCAGATCCTGACCTGGATCGCCGACCGGATCGCCGGGAAACCCGCACCCACCGGCTGCGGGTGAGGGGCCGGGAGCGAGGCACCGTCGATCTCCTTCAGTCACCGCTCAGACGTGTTCGAGCAGACTGAACGCGTGTGGTCCCGGGCGTGGCACCTGCTGGTACGCCATCGCTGGTGGATCCTGACCCTGTGGGCGGGCGCCTGCCTTGCGCTCGAGGCCCGTGGCTGGTCGTGGAAGCTCTTCTACGCCGGAACCCAGCTGTTCCTCGGAGGCCATCCACCCCACCTACCGGGACCGGGCGGACTGCACATCTACGCCAGCGAGCCCCGACTGCAGACAGGGCCACTGACCTTCCTGGCCGCCGCCCCGCTGATCCCCCTGGGGCTGGAGATGAGCTTCCAGATCGCGGCCATCGCCATGACGCTGTTGGGGCTCGGCGTGTTGCGCCTGCTGCAGGGGTGGGCGCTCGACCTGGCCGACGGGCCGCCGGCGCGGACGCGGATCGGAGCCGCCACCCTCGTCCTCGGTCTGGTGTTCGTGCCGGCCTGGGTCGATCTGGCCGCGTGGTACGGCCACCTGGACGACGCGATGGCCCTTGCCTTCTCGGTGCTCGCGGTGCGGGCCACGACCGCCCGGAGACCGGTTCGGCTCGGACTGATGCTCGGCCTGGCCGTGATCGCCAAGCCGGTCGCCATCGCGTTCATCCCGCTGGTGCTCGTCCTGCCCCGCCGCCAGTGGTGGCGCGCGATGGTTGCGGGGGCCGCGGTCGTCGGGCTGGCGGCCGCGCCGTTCCTGGTGGCCGCCCCGCGGACGCTGTCGGCCGCCGGCGGGTTCCGCATACCGATCGAGGCCGGCTCGGTGCTGCGGCTGTTCGGCGTCACGGCGACGGCCACCCCGTCGTGGGACCGGCCGGCCCAGCTGCTTCTGGCGCTGGTACTGGGCCTGGTCGCGGTGCGTCGTGGCCGATGGCCGGCGGTCCTGCTGCTCGCGGTCGACGCGCGGATCCTGCTCGACCCCAGCGTGAACACCTACTACGCGGCCTGGCTGTTGGTCGGCACCCTCACCTGGGACCTGTGGCGGGCCGGCGGGTCGGATGATCGCACCGCGCTGCGGGCACCGTTGAGCCTCCTGGGCTTCCTCATGCTGTTCGTGCCGGCGCTGGGCCCCGTCGCAGCCGTGGTCGGTGTCACCGGGCAGGCCTGGTTGCGCGCCGCGTTCGTGATCGGCTCTGCCGTCGCCGTGCTCGTCGGCCCGAGTCGGCGGCCCAGCCCGCGGCGGGTGCCCCGGACGTCGGGGCTCCCCCTCCTGCCGGTCGGTGACGGTGCACGGGGATGGCGTGAAGTCCGCCGACTTGGGAAATCACGATGACATGGTCGGCGCCGGCTCGCCCGGTGATCCCGGCGCGGTGGGGTCACCGGGTGCGCGACGACCAGGACGCCACCACACCGCCGATGGAACTCGCCCCGGGGCATGGAACCGTTGAGGGGCGCGCCGGGTCCTTGTAGCATCCGCTCATGCTGCGGAGCACGCCCTTCCTGCTGTTCGACGGCGAGTGCGCGGAGGCCATGACCTTCTACCACGACTGCCTCGGTGGCGAGCTGACCCTCACCCGACTGGCCGACACCCCCATGAAGGACTGGTTCCCGCCGGAGAAACACCACAGGATCATCAACGCCCGCCTCACCAGCGGCGACGTCGACATCTCCGCCACCGACTGGATGGCCTCTCCCGAATTCGACCCGGTAAGGGGCAACACCTATGCCATCTACCTGACCGGAGCGAGCATCGACGAGCTGAGGCCGGCCTTCGACACGCTGAGGGACGGCGACAACAACGAGCGACTGCAGGAACTGCACGACATGCCGTTCGGGGTCTACGGCCAGTTCTACGACCGGTACGGCGTCCAGTGGATCTTCAGGGGCGACCCGAGCACGTAGCGGCGACCCGGCCCGGACGAGCAGTCTCCGCCGGGCGTGGGCCGCACGTCTC
The DNA here is from genome assembly GCA_963798885.1 of uncultured Actinomycetota bacterium. GTDB lineage: Bacteria > Actinomycetota > Actinomycetes > Propionibacteriales > Propionibacteriaceae > JAJYQH01. Next base: position 70,228 of record CAWCUX010000017.1, read on the forward strand.
ACCCTCGGACACACCGGCCTCCCCGATGACCGGGCAGTCGCCGACCGGATCGCCGGGAAACCAGGGCCCACCGGCTGCGGGCGGGCGCGAGACCATCGGGTCCCACCTCGCCCGGTGCTATGCCCTGGTCAGTCCGAGGGCGTGCGCCAGTTCTCCCACCGTGTACGAGCCCGGGGCGCGTCCGGACTCGGCGGCCTCCCGGGCCAGCACGCAGATCCGGGCGTTGATCGGGGCGTCCATGCCCAGCCGGTGAGCGATCGCGACGATCTCGCCGTTGAGGTAGTCGGTCTCGATGTCGCCGTGGCCGCGGGCCAGCGACTGCCACGAGGAACTCCCCACATGCGAGGCACCCGGGATCTCACCGAACCGGGGACCGGCGGCGCGGGCCTCGGCCTCCACCTCCTCGGGGGTGACCGGCACCCCGGCGGCGTCCAAGACGGCGCGGCCCTCGTCCCGGGCCTTCGCCACGAGATCGTCCAGCCCGTCCCCACGCCCGGCCAACGCGTTGAAGGCATTGCCCAGGTTGCCCAGCAGCTTGAGATACTTCCACGCCATCACGTCCTCGGGCAGCACCACGCTCAGCTGCGCCGCAGCCCAGTCGCGGCGCACCGAATCGAGGAACACCCGGTCGTCGACATCGGTGAGCCCCACCGGGTACCGGCCAAGATGGAAAATGCCCGACACCCCGGCGAGGTACGCCTCGACCACCCCGGGCTCGACGTGGACGCAGGGCGCCCACACGCACACCGCATAGACGCGGCGGAAGTAACGCAGGGCGAAGTCCTCGGCCGCGACACCGTTGAGGCAAGTGAGGATGGGCAGCACCTCACCGGCGATGCCCTTGGTACCCGACACTGGAAGATACGCCCACGACGCCAGCGCGTCCTGGGCCTGCTGGGACTTCACCGCCAGCACGAGCACGTCACCGGCGCGCAGCCGGGCATCCTGGGGCGAGCGCCACACCTCGGGATGGATGCGATGATCACCGTCGGGGGTTCTTAGCAGCAGCCCCTCGGACTCGATGGCGTCGGCATGCGCGCCCCGCGCGACCGCGACCACGGGCACGCCGTGCTGGGCCAGCCGCCCCCCAATGGTGCCACCGATGGCACCGGTACCGATGATGACGTAGCGACGCTTGTCAGACATGATCCCGAGCCTAGACGCACACCGGAGGGACGCCGAACACAGCGGCATTCAAGGGTGCAAGCGCTGCCCGCGACGGGGCATGTCCAGATGGTCGGCGATGCGGCGTTGGCGTGTCTGGGGGCGCTTCGCGTCGTTGGTCCGGCGGATGATCGCCTAGCGCGTGCGTGCCAGGGCATGACGTCACAGCGCCGGCATCCCCGCGGGGCCGCTCAGGGGACCGAGCAGATCATGTCGTGGTGCACCGTGGTACCCGGTCGAACAACGACGGTCGTGATGACCGAGCAGGTGGCTGAAAGGGTGTAGCGGCCGGCGGCCAGCTTGAGGGCGAATTCACCGTTGTGGTTTGTGCGCACGACGGTCCGGATCCCATCGCTGCCCGCCGCCGTCACGGCCACGTCCGGCATCGGGACCCCATTGAGGGTTTGCTTGTTCGTTCGGGGATCCATCGGACCGCCGTACTCGCGCAGGGTGCCGGTGAGCGTGGCATCCTCCGCGGCCGGGGTGGTCGCCCGGGCGGAGACCGACTGTCCGGGCGAGTCGGTGGCCGTGGAGTGGGCAGGCGAGAGACCCGACGAGCAGCCTGCCGCCGCCACCGCCGCCACCATCGCGATCGTGACCAGCCTCACCCTCCCACTATAAGGCGCACCATCGGAGGAACCCCTCGATCACCTCCCCGTCACGCCGGTTGCATGACTCCGAGCCGGCGGAGAGGCGCACACAGACGGCGTCGATCACCAGCCGGCTACTCAGATCGTTCTCCGCATGAGCCCGCACCTTCTCGACTTGGCCGCTCGCCTCGCGCACAATCCTGGTGTAGAGCGGCACCGCCCCGGCCAACACCCGGCTCCACGGAGGGGGCCCTGCAGTGACAACCCGTCACGGGGCTCAATCCGGCTGTGTCCCGTCGCCCCGGCTCACTGCGACCGATTCCTGCCAGAGTTCATGGAGCGTCGCCGCGGCAGAGGGGCTGGCTGCCATGATGCCGCCGTCAACGGGGAACAGGGTGGGTTCCCCGCGCGAGTCGAGCACGACGCCTCCTGCCTCCTGGACGATCAGCGCCGCGGCGAGGTGATCCACCGGCCCGAACTTGCCGATCACCGCCCCCACTCCGCGGCCGGCGGCAACACCGACGAGCGACATCGTTCCCGAGCCCATGATTCTCATGGTGCAGTACCGGGAGCCGAGTCGCCCCAGCATGTCGATCATTCCCGGCCACGGCAGTTGGTCGGCCAGTTCGGTGCTCACGATGCGCCCGCTGAGCGGGTCCGGGGCCGTGGGCGACTGGGCATCACCTAAGTCCTGACGTGCGTCATCGCTGAGGTCGTCCGCAATCGGCAACCGCAGCGGCATCCCGTTCAGGCGGGCGCCCCCACCGCGCACCGCCTCGAACAGGTCGCCCCGCCATGGGTCGGCAACCACGGCGACCTGAGGGTCCCGATCGATGACGAGCGCGAGCGAGAACGCGTTCCAGGGGATCCGGTTCGCGAAGTTGGCGGTGCCGTCCACCGGGTCGAGGTACCAGCAGGGCACTCCGGGGCGGGCGGCCCCGCCCATCTCCTCACCCACGAAATCATGGTGGGGAAAGCGCTGGCCGATGACTTCGCGGACATGACGTTCCACCGCGATGTCGACCTGCGTCACCAGGTCCGCGGCGTCCTTCTTGGTGTCGATCTGACCGGGGTCGGCGGTCGACGAGTACTGGATCGCCCACTCGCCCAGGCCCCGTGCCACGGCCAGGGCTGCCTCGAGGTCCATGTCCTCTCCCCGGGGTGCCGGGCTGTGGGGCGCCTCGTCCGCGACGTGTTGGAGTTTGCTGAGTCGATTCGTCGTCACCGTGTCCACTCCAATCGTCTTCGCCCAGCGCATCGTGAACTCGTCGTCGACGGTCCACACCGTCACGGAGCACCCGAGGTCGTGGATCTGCTCCACCATGTCCGCGGTCATCGTCAGCACCTCGGAGTTGATGCATTCGGGTCGCAACCCCTCGATCTCCGCCGGTGTCGGCGCACGATCGGCTGCCCACGGCATCCAGATACGGGCCGCCGGGTCGAGCGATCGGATGATGCGCATGCCATCGAGGTGCCCACACCACGCGATGGACGCGCCTGCTCCCGCCTCGGCAGCCACCCGGAACGCCGGCTCCGCGAGCTTTGGGTCGTCCATGTCGATCAGCAGGGTCGATGCCGTCCCGGGGAACAGCGCGAGCACCTCGGCGAGCAGGGGCGGGCGGTCGTCCTGGGCGCCGAGCGCCTGCACCCGCGCCAACGGCACATCGGCTGCCGCCACGGGCAGTCCCCACAGCCGCTGCAGTGTGGGGTCGTGCAGCACGATCACGAAGCCGTCCGAGGTGACGCGAACGTCGATCTCGACGAATTCCGCGCCTGCGGCGATCGCCGATCGGATCGCCGGGAGGGTGTTCTCGCGAAACCGGCTCGAGTCGCCTCGGTGAGCGGACGCCTGCAGGCGCCCGACGCTCCGGCGAGCGGCCGGCCGGCCCGCTCGTTCCTGCACGCTCACCGGCCGTTCTCCGGTGCGACGAGCACGCCGTCGCGGAAGGTCATCGCCTTGGAGATCCGGGCGAAGCCCTGGGAGCCGAGCGGGGGAACGTCGCCGGAGATGTAGGAGCGCAGCATCGCGTCCGTCCGCGCGAGGAACACCTCGTGGAAGTGCCCGCGCGGGATGATCCGCTCGACGCTCGCGGGGTGGCTGCCGGGCACCTGATCGCGGGTGAAGTGCACGTCCTCGGGCCGGACGCCGGTGACCTCCTCGCCCGGGGTGATGAGGCCGTCGCGGTAGTTGCCCTCGAGTTGGTTGATGGTGCCGATGAACGTGGCGACGAACAGCGTCTTCGGGTGGTCGTACAGCTCGCCGGGTGTCGAGTACTGCTCGATCCGCCCGGCGTTCATCACGGCGATGCGATCGGACACCGACATGGCCTCGTCCTGGTCGTGGGTGACGATCAGGGTGGTGATCCCGAGCCGTTGCTGAATCTCGCGGATGTCCTCGCGGACCCGCACGCGCAGCTTCGCGTCGAGGTTCGAGAGGGGCTCGTCGAGCAGCAGCAGGTCGGGTTCCTGCACCAGCGCCCGGGCCAGGGCGACGCGCTGCTGCTCACCGCCGGAGATCTGCCCGGGCCTCGAGTCGCGGTGGTGCAGCAGGTTCACCAGCTCGAGCACCCGGTTCACCCTCTCGGCGATCTCCTGCTTGGGCAGCTTGCGCAGCCGGAGCGGGAACGCCACGTTCTTGAACACGGTCATGTGCGGCCACAGGGCGTAGTTCTGGAAGACCATCGCGCTCGGACGTCGCTCGGCGCCAAGGGCCGTGACGTCGCGCCCACCCACCCGGACCCGGCCGCTGTCCGGGGTGAGGAACCCGGCGATCATCCGCAGGGTCGTCGTCTTCCCGCAGCCGGACGGACCGAGAAGCGAGACCAGCTCCCCCTCACGCACGGTGAGGTTGAGGTCGTCGATGATGGTGCGGCCGCCGAGGATCTTGTTCAGGCCGGTGATCTCGAGGCCACCGTCGTCGCCATGGGCGGAGGTCTCGCTCACAGGAGCCTGAGCGGTGTCATGTGGTGTGCTCATCATGCGCCGTTCTATCGGATCTGGAAGCCCTCGGCCAGCTGGCCACCCATGATGTGTTTGCGGGCGGCGAGCATGAGCACGACGGAGGGAATGGACAACAGGATGGAGAACACCGCCGCCACCTGCGGCGGGTAATTCAGCACCAGCGTGTACATCTCGGTGGGCATGGTGAAGTATTGCGGCGCGCCGATCAGGTAGGTGCCCTGGGCCTCATCGAACGACGCGAGGAACGACATGACCGCGGCCACCAGGATGCCGGGCATGGCCATCCGCAGGGTGATGCTGAAGAACACGCGAAGCTTCGACGCACCCGCGTCGCGCGCGGCCTCCTCCAGGCTGCGGGGCACGGACGCGAACGCGGCAGCGGGGATCCAGGTCATGAACACGATCGTGCCGAGAACCTGCACGATGACGATGCCGAACACCGTGTTCATGAGGTTCAGCGTGTAGAACAGCGTCGCCAGTGTGGCGAACAGTCCCATCTTCGGGAACGCGTTGGTCGCGAACAGGCCCACCAGGAACGTGCGCCTGGCGAAGAATTCGTAGCGCGCGAACGCGTACGCGGCGGGCAGGCAGACGACGGCCGAGAAGAGCACCACGAGCGGGGAGATCACCAGGGAGTTCTGCACGGCCACCAGGAGGGCATGGTCGCCGAAGACCACATGCCACCAGCGCAGCGTCCAGTCGTTCGGCAGCAGATTCGGGTACGTCCAGCTCTTCGCGAACGCGTGCACGGCCATCCAGATCAGCGGCCCCAGGATGAACAGCGCCATGAACACCACGAACAGGCCCAGCAGGATCTTGCCGAGCAGGCCGGCGAAGCGGTTCGACGGCCGTAGCCCCGCCGTTTGGCCGAGCCGGGCGGGTTGCTGCGCGGTCGCCGCCGGGGCGGCGGCACTGCCGGGAACGCCGCTCACACTCGCCCCTGTTCCTTGGCGCTGCGAAAGTTCGCCCACACGTAGAACGCGCCGATCCCACCTGCGGCCGCAAAGATCGTGAACGCCATCACGACGGACTGTTGGGGCTCGTTGTACGAGGTGAAGTAGTCCGTCAGGGTCACTCCGAGCATCGTCGGCGCGTTCGGTCCGGTGAAGTACGGCACCGTGAACGAACCGATCACGCCGATCGCGGTGAACGTGCCGGCGATCACGATCGGGATGAACGCCATCGGCATCATGATCGAGAACGCGATCCGCAGGAAGCCGGCGCCGGCGTCCCGTCGCGGCCTCGATCATGGCGTCCGGGATCGCCTGCAGCCCCGAGGAGATCATCAGCACGGCGAACGGAAGCGAGGTCCATACCGAGCCGATCACAATCGCTGTCACCGTGTAGCCCAACGCCGGCCAGTGCACGCCGATCTGAGCGAAGACGCTGCGCAGGAACCCGTCGCCGGAGTAGAAGGTCAGGATCGCCCAGGAGGCGATCACGACCGGGATGAACAGTGGGACGACCGCGAGCCCCGACAGCAGGTTCGCGAGCCAGCCGCCTCTCATCCGCAGGTACAACCCGATCCCCAGCGCCATGAAGAGCACGATCGCGGCGCTGAGCACCGTGACGATGAGAGTCACGGTCAGGTCGGCGATGAACTGCGAGTTGCGGAAGACATCCTGGTACGCGCTGAGCGTGCCCCACCAGTGATCCGCCTTGTGAACCTTCAACCCGATCATCGAGACGATCGAGTTGAGGCCACCGGTGAATCCCAGGCTGAACCCGAGCGCGGAGACGACCGGCACGCCGACGAAGAACAGCACGAGGAGGATGGGAGGCAGAGCCATCACGAAGCCGAGGGTCGACAGCCTCGCAGTTTTTCTGGCTCCCCGGCCCCGGCCCGCAGTACGGGCCGGGGCGTCTGAGCTGACCGTCATTACTTGCCCGGCACCTTCTCGGACCACATCTTGTTCATGTCGGACGCGGTGGAAGCGAAGTAGGGCGGACGCAGGTTACCGATGTTCGCGTTCTTGAACTTCTGCTGCACGCTGGCGGGCAGCAGGCTGAGGTTGATCACCGGGTACCCGGCCACCTGGTTGGAGATGAGCGTCTGCGCGTCCGGGCTCAGCAGCCACGACACCAGCTTGAGGGCTCCCTGCTGCCGCGGGGACGCCTTCGGGATTCCGAGGTAGGCCGCTCCACCGGTCAGGGATGGGTTCGTGATCTGCGTGTAGGTGATGTTCGCGGGGATCTGGCCGTTCTTCTGGCCGGTGATGAACTGGTCGGACCACACCGGGGCCATCCAGATCTGGTCGCTGGACAGCAGGTCGAGCACCTGGTTGTTGCCGTTGGGGTAGACGCCCTTCTGGAAGACGTAGGGGTTCAGGGACGCGAGCGTCTTGAATCCCTGGCTCCACTTCGACTCCAGGTTCGGCGCGTAACTCGTCTCCAGCGTCTTCCGGTCGGCGGTGGACAGGTACTTGTCGAGAACGGTGGTGACGAAGGACTGCCCGCTACCACCGGTTGAGGGAGAGTTGTAGGTGAACTTGCCAGGGTGGGCCTTGATCCAGGCCAGCAGATCATCCAGGGACTTCGGCGGTGTCGTGACCTTGTCCTTGTTGTAGGCGATCAGCACCGAGGAGGCGCGGTAGGGGATGCCGCCGTTGCCACCAGCCTCGACCGTGGCCGGGGGAACGTTCTTCAACTCGGGGACGTTGGAGGTGTCCACCTTCGTCAGGAGCCCGCTCGCGGCGATCTGCGAGACGAAGCCCGCATCGACCAGGTCGTATCCCGGGTCCTTCTTCTGCGCGGTCGCTGCGGTGAGCTTCGCGATCGTCTGCTGGTCGTGCTGACCGTGCAGATCGAAGGAGATGTTGACCGTGTAGTTCGGATTCGCCTTCTCGAAGGCGGGGATCAACGTGTTCTGCCACAGGTTCTGGATATTGGTGTCTGCGCTGATGAAGACAGTGAGGGTCTTGCTGGCGCCGGCACTGCCGGTGCCCGTCGAATTGCTCCCGCCCGGCGAGCCGTTGCTGCTCTGCACGCAGCCCGTCAGCGTCAGGGCGGTGGCGGCTGCGACTGCGACGGCTGTGACGAGCCGACGTGAGTGCTTCATGTGCTGTCCTCTCGGGAACTCGTATCAGCTATATCCGGCCTGGCGGCCTGGACACCTGCAGGGTAGCCAGTTGAGGCCACGAGTCGGTCCGAGCCGGTCTCACTTGGGATAGGCCCCGCTGCCCACCTGTGAGAATGTACTGACATCTCGACGAGCAATCAAGACCTCGGAAGAACTGGGCGGACCGACAGGGTCGGGCCGGCCCCAGCGATCCAGTTGCCCACGCCACGCGATGATCACCAACCTGTGGCCCAGCCTGCGCAGCGTCCAGCGCCGACATCATCGCCGTCTCCGTTCGGATGGCCCCATCCACGCATCGGAGGCCCGGGTCGTCCGCATGTCGGCGCAAGTCCGCCGCTAGGGCCCCGATCCGTCCACCAGTGCCGGGGATCCTTCGACGACGAGAGCCAGTCGCTACCCGGAAACCACTGGTGGGCCCACTGGGAGACGAACCCACAACCCGCGGATTAAAAGTCCGCCTTCAACAGCACTTTGACTAGGTATCCTACGCATCCGTAACCGGTTTCGTGCGCTAGATTTGACACCGATTCGGTCGAGAAAAGTCCGCTGATCGGAGGCTCTGCGATACCTTCCGAAGGTGCCACAACTATACCTTTTTCGGTAGAGTTGTGACATGCCTGCTGATGTGAAGTACCGGGAGATCGTGCGCGAGATCGCGCTGGATCACTACGGCTACGTCACCACGAGACAAGCGGCCGAGGCCGGCGTCCCGGCGATCGAGCTGCCCAAGCTTGCCGCACGAGGCGGTCTGGAGAGTGTCGCCTACGGTCTCTACAGGGTGCCGGACATCCCGCCAACTGCCTACGACCAGTTCGCCGAGGCGCTACTCCGGGCAGGCGAGGGGGCCTACCTCCACGGGGAGTCCGTGCTCGCCCTGCTCGGGCTCGCCGACGTCAACCCGCGGCAGATCAAGGTGGCTGTCCGCCGCCGCGCTCGTCCCACATTGCCACCGTTCATGGAACTGAGTCGGGTGAACGGAGAGGTTCGAACGACGTCCTACGAGGGCTTGGCAGCGCAGTCGGTGGCGGAGGCCATCCTTGAGTGCCGCGGACGCCTCGAGACCGAGCGCCTCGTGACCGCGGCCAAACAGGCGCGCAGCGAAGGACTGTTGACCACTGCCGAGTGGCAGCGCGTGAGGAAGGGACTTCTGTCGTGAGCTACACCGGCCCGCCGACGACTGTGCGCTCGCTGGAGCAGCGCATCCGCAATGCGGAAGGCAGCGACGGGCTGGTCCTTCGGCGTCGCATCGGGATGGCGCTGGTCGTGGTCGGCCAGATGCTGCCCGAGGGTGCGATCAAGGGCGGCAGTGCGATGGCCCTGCGCTACGGACGCGCCACACGCTTCACCCGGGACCTCGACGCGGCCCGGATCCAGCCACTCGCCAGATTCCGCACCGTCTTCGAGACTTCGCTCGCCAACGGGTGGGCGGGATTCACGGGGAGGCTCGTCGAGAAGGCCGCACCGCGCCCATCGGCCGTGCCGACGGCGTACGTGATGCAACCCTTCGACGTGAAGCTCGATTACCGGGGCAGACCCTGGTGCACGGTGAAGTTCGAGTTGGGCCACAACGAGATCGGTGACGCCGACGAGCCTGACTACCAACTGGCGGCAGACCTCGCGGAACTCTTCACGGAGGTCGGCCTGGAAGCACCGAGGCCTGTCCCGGTCATGCGCGCCGAACACCAGGTCGCGCAGAAACTCCATGCCGCCTCTGGGGAGGGGAGCGAGCGGGCGCGCGACCTCGTCGACCTCCAACTCCTCGACAAGGGTGAGGACCTCGAAGTCGCACAGGTCGCTGCGACGTGCGTCCGGCTCTTCGACTACCGCCGCCAGCAGGCGTGGCCGCCGACCATTGTCGTCGGCAACCAGTGGGACACGCTCTACGCGGAAGCCGCCGAGGGCCTCGACGTCCTCCCGACCGTCGAGGAGGCTGTCGCGTGGGCCAACGACTTCGTCCGGCACATCGCGGCGGCTGGAACCTGACAGTTCCCGGCCGAGTTGCCGACGTCCAGCAGGGGGCGCATGCCGACGCACCCGGAGCGGGTAGCCCCCATCGGGTTGCCCGCATGCGAGCGCTAGTGCGGCGCGGCCGCGCTCAACTAGGCCAGCCGACCGTCAGAAGCATTGACGAAGCCGAGCGAGCGGTATCCGGGCAGCCGCCGCTGGAGCGAGTTGGCAAGGATCGGGGTGTTCACATCGTGGTAGTCGTGCACCTCGGCGAGGTCCTTGCCGGCCGACGCGCGCACGACCCGGCCCACGCACTGGACGAGCAGGCCGTCGAAGGAGATCGGGCCGGCAAGGAAGAGGGTGTCCAAGGCAGGCGCGTCGAAACCCTCACCGATGAAGGGAGTCGTCCCGATGACCAGAACACCCTCACCGACGTGAGCATCGGCGAGGCGCTCCACAACATCGCGGCGCTGATAGGCAGGCATCCCGCCCTGCAGCACGAGCGGAGGGTGACCCTTGTCGCGCAATGCGGTCGCGAGCTCCTCAACATGGGCAACTCGTCTGGTGAGGACGAGGCAGTTTCGACCTCGCCCGAGCGCTTCGAGAATGTCGTGGATGATCTGGGCGTTCCTCGTGGGGTCGGCGGCCAAGTCGCTCGCTGAACCTCAGCGAGCGCTGCGCGGCTGGGACACGTCAACATCGCCATAGGTGAAGGCGGTTTGGTGGAGATGCAGTTCCCGCCTGGGGCCGGACAGTCCATCGGCGCTCTCGAGCAGCGTTCCGAGATGCTCGTCGGAGTCGAAGGAGTGCCGAATCGGCCCCAGTTGCCAGTCGACCAGTCCACCCAGCCCGTCGCGTCGGGTGGGCGTTGCCGTCAGGCCCAGCCAGTAGCGTGCCGCGATGGGTTTGACCGAATGGTCGTAGGCCGCCGCAGCCAGGTGATGGCACTCGTCGACGATCACCTGCCCGTAGCCCTCAGTCAGTTCCGCTATTCCGCCGCGGCGCGCGAGGGACGCAAGCATCGCGACGTCGATGACGCCCCTGAGCTTCTTGCGACCACCACCGAGCTGCCCGGGCACGCACCCCCAGGAACTGCTCGACGCGGGCTCGCCACTGTTCGGCCAATGTCTTCCGGTCGACCAGGATCAGTGTCGACACGCCACGTTCGGCAATCATCGCGCAGGCCATCACCGTCTTTCCCGACCCCGGCGGCGCGACCAGGACGCCGTCGTCGTGGGCCAGTAGGTCCCCCACGGCCGAGGCCTGAGCCCCGGTGAGGTCAGTGGCGAGGGCAACGTCGATCTCCTGCCCGCTGTTCCGGACGTCAGTGATGTCCAATCGCGAACCCGCATGTTCGACGATGGCGGCGATCCGATGCGCCAGGCCGCGCGGCATGACGAGTCGGTCGTCCAGGGTGAGGTCGTAACCCTGGACGAATCGTGGGGTGTCTCCCGTCCACTTCCTCAGGCGCTGCAGTTCGTAGAACTTCGGGTTCACCATCGACGCAGCGTGCTTGAACGTCGACAATGCCGCGGGAGTCAGCTGAGACGTTCCGATGGCCAGGCCCGCCCCCAATTCAGCACGGATCACGGGAGGCAACCGCGGCTGCACCCGAGTCGCCGACGAACGCTCGAGCCGCAC